>NZ_NPKJ01000004.1 GCF_002284575.1 Mesorhizobium temperatum | reverse complement strand
TGGCACGCTGATCAGCCCGGCCCCATGCCGGAGAGCGCGGCGACCAAGCCGTCAGCTACACCACTCCCTGGGACACGATCTCTGTCAACGATGCCTAGAAGCTAGGCGCGCCCAGTCGGTCAACGCGATAGACCACAGGCCATGCCGCCGAATGGTATCACGGGGACCGGTTACCAAACACGATCTCAGGGTTGTTGCGGGCTCTAAACGCGGAACAGATCAGGGCCGGACGGCGTTAGGCCGCACTGGGAACCCCGAATGACTCCTCCGGGTTCCAGTTGAGCCGGCGGAAATGCCCCTCGGTTCCCTCCGGGACATCTCCGCCGGTTCATTCGACTATCAGCGCTTTCAAGGTTGCACGTGAGCAGATCGACAGCCGCTCGCTGACTTCGGGGCAGACTGAGCGCTTTTGGTTTCCGCACGTTTGTCGGGTTAGAGCGGGGCGGCTCGGGATTGCAAATCCATCGAGCGAGCAAGCGATCGGTGACGTTACCTACTGAGCCGGCCATAAACCGCAACGCGACAGCGCCGCTGTAACCCGAACAAAAGTTGCATTAAATTTGAAGTATATTCCTCTATTCTAGATAAGATAATAGAAAAAAGTACCTTTGTTGTTTAACTATTGTTAACCATGTGTTAGCCGAAGTTATCTGGTTAACGCTTGAGGCAACTATTGAGGTTATGTTTCGTACATCGCTGATATATGAGTCGTAGGTAATGTGCGGATTCGGGGGCTATTTCGGTTCGATCCGGGATGCGGAAGCTTTGCTTACGCGCATGATAGCTGCGATCGCCCATCGCGGGCCGGATGAGCAAGGGAAATTTGTGACAGCCGACGCTGGGCTCGGGCATGCGCGGCTGTCGGTGATCGGGATCGGTGATGGCCAGCAGCCGATGTCCGACGTGTCAGGCAATTTGACGATTGCGTTCAACGGCGAGATTTTCAACTACCTGGAACTGCGCGAAGGGCTGATAGCCAAGGGCCGGCGCTTCCGTACGTCGAGCGACACTGAGGTCATCCTGCAGCTGTATGACGAGATGGGCGAAGACTGCCTGTCGCTTCTGAACGGCGATTTCGCCTTCGCGATATGGGACAACAGGCGCCGGCGTATGGTGCTTGCACGAGACCGCATGGGTGTCCGGCCGCTGTTCTACACGAACAAGGACGGCGTGCTTTACTTTGCGTCGGAGATCAAAGCCCTCCTGAAGGTTCCGGGCGTCTCGGCCGAAATCGATCCGATTGCACTCGACCAGATCTTTACGCTTTGGGCGCCGATTGCTCCCCGCACGGCTTTCCGCAGTATCCACGAGCTGGAGCCGGCAAGCGTGATGATCGCGACACAGGAGCAAGTCACGGTCAAACGATATTGGCACTTGGACTATCCGCATCGGGACGCGCCGTCGAAGGTCACCAACGAGGACGATGCCGCCGAGGAACTGCAGGCCCTTTTGACCGATGCGGTGAGGCTTCGCATGCGCGCCGACGTGCCGGTCGGTTCTTATCTTTCGGGCGGGCTCGATTCGTCCCTTGTTTCGGCGCTCGCCGCCGGCATGACTCCTCGGAGGCTGCAGACATTTTCCGTGACGTTCGACAGCACCGAACACGACGAAAGCGCGTTCCAGACCGAGATGGCTTCAGCACTTGGCGCCCAGCATCGAACCATTGCCTGCCATCCCGGCGATATCGCCGGCGTCTTCCCCGAAGTCATCCGCTTTGCCGAGCGGCCAATCATCCGCACCGCCCCGGCACCTCTCTACCAGTTGTCCGGCCTCGTTCGACAGGCCGGCCTGAAAGTGGTGCTGACCGGTGAGGGCGCCGACGAGGTCTTCGCTGGGTACGATATCTTCAGGGAAGCGCGTGTTCGGCGGTTCTGCGGACGTCAGCCGGCATCGCGCATGAGGCCGCAGCTGTTCCGCAGGCTTTATCCCTATCTGCCGGGTCTGCAACAGCAATCCGTGGAGTACCTGTCTGCATTCTTTGGCACCGGCAACGCTGCCCTCGACGATCCGCTATTCTCGCATCGGCCGCGCTTCAAGACGACGGCGGCGGCAAAGATTTTCTTTTCCGGCGACCTGCGTGCGACGTTGAAGGGCTATGATGCGGCCGAGGACCTGGTCAGCCGGTTGCCCCAAGCATTTTCCCTGTGGCACCCGCTGCATCAGGCGCAATATCTCGAAACCCGCTTCCTTCTGCCGGGCTATATCCTGTCCAGCCAAGGCGATCGGATGGCCATGGCGCACGGTATCGAAGGACGTTTCCCTTTCCTCGATCCTCGTTTGGTGGAGTTCGCAGGAAGACTTCCGCCGGAAATGAAGCTGAAGGGATTGGTCGAAAAGCACATACTGCGCAAGGCAGCCAAGCACCTGCTTCCCAGCGCGATCCGGGAGCGTACCAAACAGCCTTACCGGGCTCCGGAAGCCCGCTCCTTCGTTGGAGCCGGGGAACTGGACTATGTCCGCGACGCGCTGAGCGAAGCGAACATCGCTGCCGGCGGACTGTTCAACGCCAAGGCGGTGGCGAACCTTCATGAGAAATGCCGCACGCAGCCAGCGTCCGGGTTCCGCGACAACGCGGCCTTCGTCGGCATCCTATCGACGCAACTGTGGCAGAAAAATTTCACCGGCCAAGAAGTCAGTGCAGCACGAGCGGCCTGAGAAATCCAGGGAAGGAAAAAATGATGATAACAATCAAGGACAAGGTCAGAGCCTTTATCGTTGACAACTTCTTGTTTGGCGACGCGTCCTATGAACTTGCAGATACAGCCTCGCTGATCGAGAACGACATCATCGACTCGACCGCCGTGGTGGAACTCGTGGCCTTCATAGAGGACAATTTCGGTATTGCGATGGCCGATTCCGACATTGTACCGGCCAACCTGGATTCGGTTGACCGTATTTCGTCCTTCATCAAGGCGAAAGCGGGAACGCCGGTAGTCTAGGCGCGATCGACGAGGAGCGTCCGTGCGGATCGAACATTTTCTGGCCGCGAAGGCCGCTGCCCATCCCGCCAAAACGGCATTGATCACCAAGGACAAAAGGCTGAGCTTCGAAGAACTGGACGATCTTTCGAGCCGCCTGGCCGCAGCCCTTTTCGCGAATGGCGTCAGGCGCAACGACCGGGTCCTGATCTTCATGGACAATTGCTGGGAGGCTGCGGTTTCGATTTTCGCGGTCCTCAAGGCAGGGACGACCTTCAGTCCGATCAACGCATCCACCAAGGCCGAAAAGCTTGCCTACATCATCGCCGATTGCGACGCTGCCGCGATCCTCACGCAGGCAAAACTGATGCCCGTGGTCGCCGAAGCGTGCGGATCGAGCGGCAACAGCGGCATCTTCGTGGCTTCCACCGTTGGTGCCGACGACCAATGCCCGGCTGGGGCGACGTCCCTGGCGGACTGTCTGGCGCTCGAAGCCAGAGAGATAGACCACCGTGGCATTGACGTCGATCTTGCGATGTTGATCTACACCTCAGGCTCAACGGGCCGGCCCAAGGGCGTGATGATGACGCACCGCAATTGCGACGCGGCAGCGGACTCCATCACCACCTATCTGCGTAACACGCCCGATGACATCATTTTGAATGTTCTTCCCCTTGCCTTCGACTATGGCCTCTATCAGTTGCTGATGGCCGTCAGGCTCGGCGCCACGCTCGTGCTCGAGAAATCCTTCGCCTTTCCTCAAGTGATCTTTGAGCGTATCCGCGAGGAAGGCGTCACCGGTCTTCCGCTCGTGCCGACGATGGCAGCGATGATCCTGCAGATGCGTGACCTGGAGCCGGGCTTCCTGCCCAGCCTTCGCTATATCTCCAACACGGCGGCTGCCTTGCCGCCGGCTCATATAGAACGCCTGCGCTTCCTTTTTCCCGGTGTCAGGCTCTATTCGATGTATGGCCTGACGGAATGCAAGCGCTGCACCTACCTGCCGCCCGAGGAGCTCGACCGCCGGCCGGGGTCGGTCGGCATAGCCATCCCGAACACCGAAGCCTTTGTCGTCGACGACCACGGGCATCGCGTGCCGCCAGGCGTAGCGGGTGAACTGGTCATTCGCGGACCGCACGTCATGCAGGGTTATTGGCGAAACGAAGCTGCGACGGAACGAGCGCTGCGACCGGGCCCGAACCCGTGGGAAAAGGTTCTCTACACCGGTGACCTGTTCAGGACCGATGAGGACGGCTTTCTTTATTTCGTCGGACGCAAGGACGACATCATAAAGACGCGGGGAGAGAAAGTGGCCCCGAAGGAAGTGGAAGCCGTGCTTCACGCCCATCCCGGCGTCGCGGAAGCCGTTGTCGTCGGCGTGCCGGATCCGGTGCTCGGGCATGCGATCGGCGCATTCGTCGTACGCTCGGACCCGACGCTCAGCGAAAAAGATGTCATGCGCCACTGCGCACGTCACCTTGAGGACTTCATGGTCCCCAAGGTCATCGAGTTCCGCCGGGAACTGCCGAAGACGGATACGGGCAAGGTCAGCCGCCGGCTTGCGGCAGAGATGATGGAGGCCGCGCAATGAGTGTTCGCCCGACCCAGGACGCGCAGACCTTTCTGGCGCAGGCTCTGGCGATCGACCCCGCCGTCGAAACGGACAGGATCGTGACGGCCTTACGCAAGCAGTTGCGCGGCATTCGTAAGCGCGGCCTCGTGCTCGGTCTTTCCGGCGGGATCGATTCCAGCGTTTCGGTCGCCTTGGCCGCGCGAGCCATCGGCGGCCAGAATGTACTTTGCCTCTTCATGCCGGAAAACGATTCCGATCCGGAAAGTCTACGGCTCGGTCGGCTTGTCGCCGACACTTTCGGTGTCGAGGCTATTGTGGAGGATATCGGGCCGGCCCTGCGTGCGATGGGCTGCTACCAGCGTCGCGACGCTTTCATCCGTGAATTGGTCCCGGAATACGGCGAAGGCTGGGGCTCGAAGATCGTGATTGCAAACGCCCTCGAGGGCGAGGGCTACAATATTTCGTCGCTGGTGGTGCAGGACCCCAATGGCAAGCAGACCAAAATAAGAATGCCACTCCCGGTCTATCTCGGTATCGTCGCCGCCACCAACATGAAGCAGCGCACCCGCAAGCAGATCGAATACTATCATGCCGATCGCCTGAACTTCGCCGTTCTTGGAACGCCGAACCGGCTGGAATACGATCAGGGCTTCTTCGTCAAGAACGGTGACGGCGCGGCGGACGTCAAGCCGATCGCCCACCTCTATAAAACGCAGGTCTACGCGCTCGCGGCCTATCTCGGCGTTCCCGAGGAAATCCGCAACCGGCCGCCGACCACCGATACCTATTCGCTGGCACAGACGCAGGAGGAGTTCTACTTCTCGCTTCCTTATGACCGCATGGATATTTGCCTTTGCGGCCGCAACAACGGCGTCACCGCCGAAGTGGTGGGGCAGGCGGCGGGATTAACTGCCTCGCAAGTTGAACGCGTCTGGACCGACATCGCCGCCAAGCGCAAGGCGACGCGCTATCTGCACCTGCGTCCCCAACTTGTCGATGAAGTCGAGGAAGTCGATACCTGACCTGCCTCTCCAACCTAAAGCGCGTCGCGTTTGACCGGCCTCTACCGGCCTCATGCGACGCGCTTTAGGTTGTTGTTTTTATGCATGTCGTTATCGCAAAACCGCTGCACACTTTTGCGCGACATGCATTAGCTACGGCGAGCGCTTCAGGGGGATCGATGTTCCGCCCCCACATTGCCCTGTCCGTCTTGATCTGTGATCGGCTTTCCGTGGACGAGCAAAGGGAGTTCTCGATGGAGACTACGTTGGAGGTTCTCGGGTTCGCCTTGCGGTCTGGCGAGAAGCTGGCGAACCGGAATGCGCTCGGCCAGTCGGACGGAAATCGGCGGTGCTGGACTAGTTGCCGTGGACAAGGCTTAATGCTGCGCGGCGAGATTGCCGGGGGCGATTATGAGATCACCGCAGCAAATGACTGATGGCGGCGATGTTCTCGATGCTGTCGTCATCGGGGCCGGCTGGGCCGGCCTGGGTGTCAGCTATTGGCTGGCGCGACGGGGCCTGCGCCACAGCGTATTGGAGCGGGGCCGCATAGGAGAGACCTGGCGCACACAGCGATGGGATTTATTTCGGATGAATACTCCCAACGTGCAGACCGTCATGCCGGGCGATTGCTATGACGGTCCGGATCCGGATGGTGCCCTGACGCGCGATCAGTTCGTCACTCTCCTTGAGGATTTCGCCGGGCGCAACGCGCTGCCGATCGAACCGGATACTGCGGTAAGCGAACTCACGCACGAGAATGGCGCCTATCGGCTGACCACCTCACACGGCACGCTTTGGGCGCGCAATGTGATCGTCGCAAGCGGCAGCCTGAATTGCCCGGTGCGCCCGGTCTGGGCCGCCGCGTTGTCGCCCGCTCTCCGCCAGATTGACGCTTCCGGCTACCGCAGCGCTGCCGATCTGCCCGATGGAGCGGTGCTGGTGGTCGGAAGCGGCCAATCTGGTGCTCAGATCGCGGAGGAACTGGTGGACGCGGGTCGAGCAGTCTTCCTTGCGACCAGTCGTGTCGGACGGCTTCCACGGCGCTACCGGGGTCGCGACATCATGGTCTGGCTGCTCGAAAGCGGGTTTCTCGACGTGCGCCGGGAGGAAGTCATTCGAGTTGCGGGACGCATCCCGCCGCGTGGTGTGCTCGGGTCGATGCATACGATAAGCCTTCAGGCGCTGAGCGCCCGAGGTGTCGTGCTGCTTGGGCGTCTCACCGGCATCGAGGATGGCGGCAGCCTCTCGTTTGCCGACGATCTCGAAGCGAATGCCCGCTTTGCGGATGAAGCCTCCGAAAATGTCAAACGCCATGTCGACGACTATATCAGCCGCATGGGGATCGATGCACCCGTTGCGGAGCCCGACCCGGCGGAGACGGTCGCGATGCGTCAGCCGAACCCGACGATCGGTTCGCTCGATCTCTCCCGCTCCGGCGTAACGAGCGTGGTGTGGTGCACGGGCTTTAAGGGCGATTTCAGTTGGATGAGGCTTCCCGGTGCGCTCGACAACGCGGGACAGCCTGTTCACGCGGATGGCGTGGCCGCCCTGCCGGGCCTTTACTTCGCAGGGCTGGACTTCGCCTCCACACGCAAGTCAGGCATCATCTTGGTGATCGCTGAGGAAGCACCTCGCCTTGTCGAACATATCGCAGGGCATCCGTGACCGCCTTTGGCATAGTCAAGAAGCTCCTGACAGTCCGGGCCGGGATCAGTGTCAGAGGCCGGCAGATCGTGAGCCACCGCCTTGCGCAGCCACCAGGGTCACGTCTCGCCCCTCGACGTTCCCACTGAGCGAAGGCAAAGGCCTCCAACGATCAGCCAATAACGTCGCTCCCGCACGACTGAATGCTTCAGGTGAAGCGGCCGCCGATCAGCCGGCTCCACTGCTCGCCCGCAAGCCCGTTCAGGAAAGCTTGCGAGTTCTTCATGGCATCCAGAAGCTCTGGATCGCGTGAATGCACCACGGTCGAGGCAACGGTCAGGAAAGCTATGCGTCGCCCAAGCATTGCTTCCAGAAGTGCGGGTTGAATGCGCCCGCGCAGGCCGCTGACGCCGCGTACGGCGGCATGATCGATCAGGCAGTCGATCACCGAACCCGCCTGGCCGGGGAGGGCGAGGATCTGCAGCACGCGACCGATTCCACCCGCCCTTGCGTAATAGGCGAATGCGCCGACATTGGTGCCGACTGGCGATGTCACGGAAACGTAGATAAGCTCGCCCAGGTCCGGCCTTTGTGCCGCATCGGTCAGGATATGATCAAGCTGGCCTTCCGACCACTGCGGGCGCAGGGCGAACTGGACGGTCAACGGTTCGACGAGCTTGGCAAATGTGCCGCTGTCGATTTCCGACGTCCGAAAGGCGCCATGGCCTGCCCCGTCCGCCGCCACACCGGACCAGCGTCGTTCGCTGGACTTCATTCGCCTGCAATAAAATCGGTCGAGGGCATGCGCAAAGGGATTGAGTATTCGGGCAAGCTTCATGCGACTGGCGGAAAGGCTGAGCACAAAGCTCGACGGCCGCATCACGCGTACCCAATCGAGACTGTATTGCGGCAGGACCACGCCGCGCAGCCGTGTCCACAACCTTGCGGAGATGTCGTTGGCCGTCTCGCTGAAGGAGATGTCCTGCGGACCATCCAGGTAAGCTTTCAACAAGCGGGCGCCGGCCATCGGGTCGCGCTCATGATCCTCGACCATGAGCGAGCTGCAGATGGCGGCGCGTAATTGTCGGCCGTTGAATTGCATCGGCAATATGTGAACGCCGACAAACCCGGAGACGCGGCCGGCGTCGTTGACATGGACAAGCGACCGGAGCTCGCCTCCGCAACCGGGCGCCTCCAGATAAAACCGTCTCATATAGTCGATGAGCGAGGCCGGCGCTTCGGTCCGCTCTTTGCGCAGCACGCGTTGAAACATGCCCGCGACTGCCGGAAGATCGGCGCCTTTCAGGGCGCGAATGACGCTCAAGCCCGGCTCCCGGCACCGGAGTCCCCGCGTTTCCAGACCATGGCAACGCCAGGCTTCCCATCGGCCATCGCGGCGACCGTCGGGTGTTCGTAGCGGTGCAATCTCGACCAGTTGCAATCGCTCCGGTGGCCGAAAGCAGAGCTGTAATGCTGCGGCAAGGTAGGCCCTTTGCTTGATCATGAAAACGAGCGTCGTTGCTGTTACCAACTTCGGGTAAACCGATGTTGAAGGATTGGTAGCGAATCGAGTTTTATCGGGCGCAGCCTTGTTTCGTCGGCGCTGCCGCACGTCCGGCGAAGCCTCAGCCTGCAACTTCCGGCGCGAAGCCAAGTCGCTTAGCTACCATCCTTGCCCGCGTCGCCGGTCTTGAGACGAACCATGGCAAGTGCTGCATGATCTGCCGCTGTTGCCTGGTGCAGGAAAAACCGTCGCCGAAATCGACGATCATGGCGGAAGGAGTCGGAAATCCTTGCCCTCGGGCAGCAGCTGCCCGCCGTCGACGATGATGGTAGTGCCGGTGATGTAGCTGGCGTCGTCCGAGGCCAGGAACAGGAAAGCATTGGCCACGTCGCGCGGGCTGCCGAGGCGGCCGAGCGGTATGGAGTCCTCCATGTTCTTTATATAGGCGGCGCCGCGATGCAGCTGGATTGCTTCGGTGAGGATATTGCCGGGCTCGACCCCGTTGACGGTGATGCCATAGCCCGAGAATTCGAGAGCGGCTGAACGGATCAGGCCGTTGATGCCCGCCTTGGTCGCTGAATAGTGCCCGTGACCCGGGCTGGTGACGTGCGGGCCGGTGATGGAGGAGGTGAACAGCATGCGGCCAAAGTGCTGCGCTTTCATCGGAACGAGCGCGGCACGGGCGGCATTGAAGCTGCCGCGCAAATTGACCGCCATGACACGGTCCCAGTCCTCCGAACTGGTGTTTTCCAGCAACTGCCAGGGATAGATACCGGCATTCTGGACCATGATGTCGAGACGGCCGTGATGGTCGAGCGCCAGCGCAACGGCGGCCTCCGCATCGGGCATCTGCGAGATGTCGGTGCGGATGAAGGCAGCGCCGAGCTCGTCCGCGGCCGCTTGCCCGGCCTCGACCTCGGTATCGGCCAGGACCAGCTTCGCGCCCTCTTCGGCAAAGCGCTGTGCGATGCCTTTGCCGATGCCGCGCGCACTGCCGACGATCAGCGCGATCTTGTCTTCGAGACGGCCGGTCATGCCAGCCTCTGGCGGATGGTTTGCTTGAAAGCGTCGAGCAGCACGGCGGCAAGCACGAGCAGGCCGTGGATCACCTGGGTGAAGTTGGCCGGAAGGCCCATGAGGTTGATCGCCGTGTTGATGGCCGACAGCAAAAGCACGCCGGCATAGACGCCGGGCAGGGTGCCGACGCCGCCCTTCAGGCTGACGCCGCCGATGACGACGGCGGCGAACGCGTTGAACAGCAGGCCGACGCCGAGATTGGCAGTGGCGCCGGAGGTGCGGATCGCCAGCACCCAGCCGGCAAGGCCGGCGATGGCGCCAGCGAGAACGAAGGCGATGACGAGGTTGCGGTTGACGCGGATGCCGGCGCGGAAGGTTGCGGTCTCGTTGCCGCCGATCATGACGAGATGCCTGCCGAAGGGGGTCTTGGCCATGATCAGCGAGAAGACCACGAAACACGCAATCGCGATCCAGGCGGTGAGCGGCAGGCCAAGGAGGCGCTGAATGCCGAACCAGCGGATTGCCGGCGCAAGATCCTGTGCGGAGCGGCCACCGGAAATAACCAGCACGAGGCCGCGCACCCAGATGTAGGACGCCAGCGTGATGATGAAAGCACTCATCTTCACCTTGACGACCAGGTAGCCGTTGATGACGCCGATGATGCCGCCGACAGCAAGGGCAATAAACAGCGAAACCGGAACCATTAGCCATTCCGGATCCAATTGAACGCCAAGGCCGATGCCCGCCGAGCAGAACAGGATGCCGACCGCCATCGCACCGAGCGCCGCCACGGATTCGACCGACAGGTCCATGTGGCCGGTGATGATGACCAGCGCCAGGCCGATCGACATGACGCCAAGCACGCTCGACGCCTCTATGATGTTGGCGAAGATGCCGAGTTGGAAGTAGTTCGGAATGGAGATGGAGAAGACCACCAGCACGAAGACCAGCATGAACCAGACGAGGTTGTCGAGGACGAACTCGAGGGCGTGGCGCGTGCGGGGATTCATGTGCTGATCCGTCTAGCGCATCGATTCTCGGAAAGGATCATGCGCGGATTGAAATTTGCTGCAGCTTCCCTGGCGCGTCCGTTCGAACGCGCCGGTTGAGCTCCGGGCCAGCGTGGCCCGAAGCCCTAGGCGACTTTGCTATTCGACCGGCTTCACGGTGCCCGAGGGCGGCTTCAGATTGCCCCAGAAGGCCGGGTTGTCGACGTTTTCCTTGGTGATCGCAGCGCCGGGGATCTTGATGTTCGGTCCCCAGGCTTCAATGGTCACAATCGACTTCAGGCCGAGCACGTCGTATTCGCCCGGCTTGATCTCCTGCTTGTTGACGACCTTGTCCATGAACATGGCGACGGCGGCGGCCTGAGCGTAGAGCGGCTGCTCGACTTCGACGTTGAGCCAGCCTTTGCGGATCAGGTCGAGGCCGACCGGCGCACCGTTCGAGCTCATCAGCATGACGTCGCCCGGCTTCTTGCCGGCGGCCTCGAGCGAGGCGACGGCGGCGACCGAGAGGTGCGCCGCATGGCTGAAGATCAGGTCGATATCAGGATTGGCGAGCATCTGGTCGTTGACGATGGTCCCGGCTGCATCCGCCGCCCATTGCATGGCCGGAACCGAGATGATCTTGACGTCCGGGAACGCCTTCATCTTCTCCTCGAAACCCTTCTGGATGTCGAGCGTGTAGGGGTCGCCAGGATCGCCGAGCACCTGGAGGATCTTGCCTTTCACCGATCCGTGCTTCGCCTTCAAGAGCTTCTCGGCCTGATCGGCGGCAATCTGGCCGATCTCGACCGTTCCCGCCACCGACGTGAAGTCGGACGGTGTCGAGGTGATCTGGCGATCGAACTCGACCACCGGGATGCCGGCGGCGCGGGCGGCCTCGATAGACGGCTTCAACGCATTGAAATCGACGGCAGCGAGAATGATCGCCGACGGCTTGAGCGCGATAACGTCGTTCATTTGCGATTGCTGAGCGTCGGTCTTGTTATCGGCGTTCAGCGTCTTCATCTCGTAGCCGACCTGCTTCAGGAACATCTCCAGAGCGCTCACCGAGCCGGTCTGGAATTCGTCGAGCAATGTCGGCACCAGGTAGTAGACGGTGCCCTTGGACTGGGCGAATGCCGGCGTGAGCGTGGCAAAGGCCAGTGCCAGGATACCGAAGACAGCAAGAAGTATTTTCTTCATGTCGTTCGCTCCTTTTGCGCCGGACCCCTCGTTTGTCCCTCAGCCTGCCGGTCCGGCACCGACGAGCGTCTCTCCGGTGATCATGTTGATCACCGCGTCGGGACTTGTTTTGTTGCGCGCGACATCGCCCGCTACGACGCCTTGCCGGATCACCACGATCCGGTCGGCGACCTGGAAGGCCTGTTGCATGATATGGGTGATGATGACGACGCCGATACCTTGGCTCGCCACCTGGCGGATCATGTCGAGACCGCGCCGCGTCTGCTCGACACCGAGTGCTGCGAACGGCTCGTCGAGAAGCACGAGCTTGCCGCCAAAATGCACGAATCGGTTGAGCTCTATGGCCTGCCGCTGCCCGCCCGAGAGGTGCTCGACATTGGTTCTGAGCGAAGGGATGCGCGTGCCGGCGCTGGCCAGCGCCTTTTCGACCACCTGCTCCATGGCGGGTTCGTCGAGCACGGGAACGCCAAGAAATTTCTTGGTGATCTCGCGGCCCATGAAGAAATTGGCCACGACGTCGACATTGGTGCAAAGCGAAAGGTCCTGGTAGACGGTCTCGATCCCCGCCGCCTTGGCCTCGGCGGGAGATTTGGCGAGGAATTCCTTTCCCTCGAACAGCATGCGACCGGAGGTCGGCTCCAGGCCGCCGGCGATGATCTTGACCAGTGTCGATTTGCCGGCGCCGTTGTCGCCCAGAAGCGCCACCACCTCGCCCTTGCCGATCGAGAAGCTGATGCCCTTGAGCGCTTCGATCGCGCCATAGTTCTTGGCGACGTTGTCGAGCACCAGCAGAGGTTCACTCATGCCGCGATCCCCTTGCCTTGCAGGATATCTCGCCCGCGTTCGCGCTCGGCGGTGAATATCTGGCCGAAGCGTGGCGAAAGCACCCCTGAGACGGCAAGCGCTGCGGCCCCGCGCAGCACCGCATGCTGGCCGCCGCGCGCGACGGTGACACGGGGCGCCGTACGGTCCTTTCGCGCCGAGATCGAGTTGGGAAGGTTCGCAACCGAACCGGCCAGCCGTTCAAGCAGATCGGTGGACGCCAGCCCGCCGAGGATGATGGTTTCGGGATCGAACAGGTTCTCGATGATGGTGATGGCGTTGCGGAAGATCGGCCCGACTTCGCTGACCCACTCGGCGTCGCTGATGTTCCGGCGCCGCAGCGCCTCAAGCGAGAGGTACCGTTCGAGGCAGCCGCGATTGCCGCAGGGGCACGGCTCGCCACCAGGCACGACAGGGATGTGTCCGATTTCGCCGGCATTTCCCCAGGCGCCGCGCAACGCGCTTCCGTCATGCACCATGACGCCGCCAAGACCGACTCCGAAATAGAGATAGTAGTATTCGGAATACCCCGTCCCGAGGCCATACAGGCGCTCGCCCATTGCCGCGGCCGCCATGTCGGTCTCAAAAAACGCGGGCAGCCCGGTCGAGGCCTCCAGCCGTTCCCGAAGCGCCACGTCCTTCCAGCCGGTCATCGTCGTCGGGCCGATAAAGCTCATCGACTCCACCCCGAAAGGGCCGGGCAGCGCCATGCCGATGCCGAGAACGCGACCGCCAGGCCGCAGTCGGGTCAATTCAAGCACCATCGCGCCGATCAGATCGAAGGCGTGGTCGGGCGTTGCGTTGGGGGCCCCGCGGTAGGCGCTCTCGATCACGTCTCCGCTCAAATTGATCAGCGCCGCGTTGATACCCAGCGGGGTGACATGGATGCCGACGGCATAGCCGCCCTCCGGGTTGATCCGCAGGGTCGCCGGGGGCAGCCCGCGCCCCCGCGGCTCTTCGCGCATGGACAGAACGTAGCCGTGTTCTTCCAACTCGCGAACGATGGTCGATACCGTTTGCACGGTGAGCCCGACCCGCCGGGCAATGTCGCCGCGGGCGATCGGACCGTGAAGGCGGATGGATTCGAGCACGATGCGCCTGTTGTAAGGCCTCCCGAATTCCTGATTGGTCCCCCGCAGTGCCATGTCTTGCGTCCCTGGGAGACATGAGGTTCGCACCGAATATTTATTCAGTCAAATGGAATTCAAAAATAAATGACTGCTTGGAGTCGCAATCTTCGAGATTGGCCTAAGCCCACCCGACTTCGTCATCCCAGGGCGGAGCAGGAGCGAAGCGACGTTGCGGAGACCCTGGGATCCATGCCATGACCTTCGAGCCTCGCGGCAGTGCTGAATTCCGTCTGAGGCATTATTCGTTGTCGTCGCCGGCATGAATACTCGCCGAGGACGATGGGTGGCTACGGCGCGCTTCAAGCGCCATGAGCCGAACTGGCAGCGTTGCGTATACAAGCGCCATTCCCAAGCCGTTGCATTCTTCGGCCGATGTTACGGCATGGGTCCCAGGGTCTGCACTCCGCTTCGCGTTCGCTCCGCCCGGGGATGACGAAGTCATGGAGGCCGGCGTGCGTCAGAGGTACTGCGCGACCTTCTTGCCGACCCTCAGGAAGCGCAGCGGGTCGATGGCTTCGCCATTGTGGCGGATTTCGTAATGCAGATGCGGGCCGGTCGAGCGGCCGCTGCTGCCGGTCTTGCCGATGACGTCGCCGGCATTGAGCCTCTTGCCGACGGTCACGTCGATTTTGCTGAGATGCCCATAGCGCGTCGCAAAGCCATTGCCATGGTCGACCTCGACCATGCGGCCGTAGCCGCCGTTCCAGCCGGCCTTGACGACGACGCCGGGCGCCGTGACCTTGGCAGGCATTCCGGTCGGCGCCCTGAAATCCATCCCCGAATGCAGCGCGGCGGTGCCGAGGAGCGGGTCGGTGCGCACGCCGAACGGGCTGGTGACCGAGCGACCGGGGGCGGGATTGGCGAGCGGCAGCCGTCGCGCCTCCGTCTTCAGACGATCGAGCGCGTCCAGCGCCTCGTCGAGTTCTCTGACCTTGCTGTCGAACGTCATCGAACTGTCGAGCGGTATCAGCGGACCGCCGGCATCGCTCTTGCCGAAATCGCTGTCGACCGGCAGGCCAGCCGCCTCGAGCGCCTGAGAAATTGCATCGGCGTTTCTGTAGGCGTTGTCAGCCAGCGTGGTGATGCGGGTGAGCTGCTGGCTCTCTATCGCCTTGAGCGACTCGTTGATCGATACGAACAGTCTGTCGGCACGATCGGCCGCCGTGTCGCTCGGCAGCGGATCGGAGCGGGTCGACCACAAGGAGAACGGCCTGGTGTCGCCGGCGCCAAGGTTGGCGCCGACGCCGGCAACCGAATAAGCCTGCGGCTGGGCGTCGGTCACGTCGGCGCGTTTATCCGACTTTGCGGACACAGCAGTGCCTGCGGCAGGTGGCGTTCCAACGTCGCTCTCGCTGCGTTCGAGGAGCGGGCCGAGGCGGCCATGGCGCAGGCTGAGCTGGGTCTGTCGTTCCAGCAGTTCGCCAACCTTGGTTTCCATGAGCTGCTGGTCGAGAAGCTGGCGGCTGGTGATCCGGTCGACCTGGGCGCGCAGTGCCGAGATGCGGTCCTCATAGGCCTGCTGCATGCGCGCCTGCC
This sequence comes from Mesorhizobium temperatum, assembly GCF_002284575.1. GTDB lineage: Bacteria > Pseudomonadota > Alphaproteobacteria > Rhizobiales > Rhizobiaceae > Mesorhizobium > Mesorhizobium temperatum. The sequence continues at coordinate 88,865 of NZ_NPKJ01000004.1, read as the reverse complement.
GTGCTGTGGTCGCGCCGATCAGGTCGTCGCGCAGCACGAGATAAGAGGTCGCCAGCAGATAGCCTATGGCCATCGCCGCCAGCGCGGAGCCGCAAAATGCGGCTACCCATGGCCGTATGGTGAAATGCCTTATCTCGTTGCCCCGGGCGATAATGACCGTGTGGGGCTCCTTGCGCCTGCCAAAGACCGTTGACTGACCGGCTACGTTCACGGGACCAAGCTTTCGTTACGAAACCAACGACAAGCCTGATTACACATCATTAAGGTTAACGGTCGGTTGCTAGCGCCTAGCTCCTTGCAGCCCATGGGTTGCAGCCGAATTGACATGTGAGGCATGAAGCGCAGGCTTCGGCGCCTCATGCCCACATGGCCTTTCAGGCCACAGCCGGTGTTGACGTCAAAGCGCGCGCACCGCCTCCAGCACCGCCTCGGCATGGCCTTTGACGCGAACGTTTCGCCAGATCCTGGCAATCCGTCCGTCGCTGCCAATCAGGAACGTTGCACGCTCGACACCCATATAGCGGCGGCCATAGAGCTTCTTCTCGACCCACAGGTGATAGGCTTCGATCACCTTGCGCTCCTCGTCGGCGACAAGGTCGATGGTCAGATCGTATTTTGATTTGAATTTGTCGTGTTTTCGGACGCTGTCCGGCGACAGGCCGATGACGGCGGCGCCGAGCTTTTCGAACTCCGGCTTCAACTGCGAAAAGCCGATCGCCTCATTGGTGCAGCCTGTGGTGTCGTCTTGCGGATAGAAGTAAAGCACGACCGGCCTTCCCAGGAAGGCCGCGAGGCTGAGCGATCCGCCGCCATCGCGGGGAAGATCGAATTGCGGCGCCAGATCGCCGACGTCGAGATCAGCCATATCGATGCCCTTGTTTGTGGTTACGCGCCAAGCCGCATCGATATAATGTCAAACTGGGATTCGTCCACCGGTCGAGTTCGTTCAACGGAAAATTGCGTGGATCAGGAGCAGCCGCAGCACGAGAAGATCAGATTCAGGCGTGATGAGATCACCGACCTGGGTGCCTTCCCGTCCGCGTGCCGCGTACCGCCGCTCGGCCAGGCGTCGATCGGCCGCGGCGTTCGTATTCTTGCGCGGCTGTTTGCCGGCCTTGTGGTGCTTGTGCTGCTGGCCACCGCCGCTGTGTATGCGATCGGCATGTCCGGTTTCGGCGCCGAGCGGCTGCGGGCCGAAGCCGAAACGGCCATCGAGAAACTGGCCGGCGTCGACGTCGATGTTGCGGTCGGGCCGGCCAGTCTCACGCTCGACGGATCGAGCTTCATCGCGCTGCAGGTCAGCGACGTCAGCCTCAGGACCGCCGACGGCAAGCCGATGGCCGACGCCGGGCGTGTCCGCTTCGGCATAAGGCTGATACCGCTGCTTTCGGGTAAGGTGCGGCTTACCAGCGCCAGGATTTCCGATGCGCGCATTACTATGGAGGCGATGCCGTCGGGTGGCGACTGGACGGCGGCGCTGCGCAATGACGACGGCCTCATCGATCCGGAAAGACTGGCCGGCACGGTGTTTGCCAGTATCAACCACGCGCTCGATGCGGTGCGCGAGGATTCGATGCGCCGGATCGACCTCCGCAATGTCGACCTCATCCTGCCCGAGGCCGGGTCGGTCAAACTGGTCAGGATCACAGAGGCCACCGTTGCGCAGTCGGGGCCGGGCGGCATGGAGTTGTCATCCGACGCGGATATCGACGGCAGGGCACTCACCATCGCCGCCTCAGCCAGCCGCGATAAGACGACGCGGCGCGTGACGGCATTGGATGCCAGCGTCGAGATAGCGCAGACCGATGAGGCTGCGGCAGCGCCAGGCGGGACGCTGGGCGCGATTGCCTTGAAGCTGGCGGGATCGGAAGGATCCGGCGAGAACGCGTCGCAGCTGACGGCCTCATTGTCGTTCGCCGGTTCCGTGCTCGATCTCGGCCCGCGCGGGGGGATGCTTCCAGCCGACGTCGATCTCGATGCGACCCTTGTCGCCGGCGCCAACAAGATCCAGGTGGACCGGCTGCAAGTGAGGACCGGTCGCTCGACCTTCGATTTCGCCGGTTCGATCGGGCCGAAGCCGGCGACAGGAACAGCGGGCGAGGAGCCGTCCTATCGCTACGACCTGACCAGCGACCATTCGACGCTGGCGCCTTCGGAATCCTCCGAACCTGCGCTCGATTTCATTGCCCGCGTTGCCGGCGTCTACCAGACCCGGAGCCACAAGCTCGTAGCCGAGCAGATCGGGATCAGGTCCGGAGCCGCCAGCGAGGCGCTGGGCACGGCTTCGGTCGAATTCGCTAGGGGAAAGGTGCCGGGCATATCTGTGGCCTTCAACGTCCACGACATGCCGGTCTCGCATGTCAAGCAGTTGTGGCCCTGGTTTTCCGCGCGAAATGCTCGCCTTTGGGTGCTGAAGAACCTGTTCGGCGGCCGCGTCGTTGACGCGAGCCTGCAGTTCCAGGTCGCGCCGGGGCGTCTTGGCAACGGGATTCCGCTTTCGTCAGATGAAGTGTTCGGCCGTTTCCAGATCGAAGGATCGCGCTTCGATACGGCCGGTCACATTCCGCCGATACGCGATGCCGTCGGCGTTGTCGAATTCCACGGCAATGACGTCGACGTCGCTTTGTCCTCAGGCAATGTCTATATGGTCAGCGGCCGCACGGTGGCGGCAAGCAACGGCACGATGACGGTCAAGGCGGCGAACCGCCCGCCGGTGATCGGCGCGCTCGATATCGACGTCGCCGGGGAGGCGTCCGCAATCGCCGAACTCGCCTCCTACGAGCCGATCAACGCCATGCGCCATGTCGGCCTGCTGCCGGACGACCTGTCCGGCACGGTGACCGGCCACGTCAAGGCGGATATTCCGCTGCAGTCAGGCGTCGACAGCTCGAAACTCGATTGGCTGGTGACGCTCGACTACAAAGACCTGTCGCTGGGCAAGCCGTTCGAAGACCAGACGGTGACGGACGCCGATGGTTCGATCACCGTCGAACCCGAGAAGGCCGTGATATCAGCCAAGGCGCTGCTCAACGGCATTCCAGCCGAACTCGACCTGATCGAACCGCTCAGGGATGGCGGACCGCCACGCAGCCGGAAAGTGGCGCTGATGCTAGACGACAAGATACGTGCCGCCGCCATGCCTGGCCTGTCGGAGCTGCTTTCCGGAACCGTCAAGGTTGAGATCGACAAGAGCGGCACGGGCAACCAGACTGTTTCGGCGGACCTGACCAATGCCAGGCTGGACATTCCCTGGGCGGGCTGGAGCAAGGGGCCCGGCATTCCAGCCAATGTCACATTTGCCATGGTCAAGTCCGGCGACACCACGACGCTGTCCGACTTCGACCTGAATGGAAAGACTTTTTCGATCGACGGCGGCGTGGTGCTGGTCAACGGCGCCCTGTCCTCGGCGCGGTTCAGCAACGTCAAGTTGAACCGGGGAGACGATGTTGCCGTTTCGGTGAAACGATCGGGCAAGGGCTACGCGATCGACATCAGCGGCAGCGCGCTGGACGCGCGCTCGTTGATCAAGCAATTCACGTCCGATGTCGACACAGCCACCAAGGCCACGGGTTCCGACGCGATTTCGGTCAGCGCCGATGTCAATTCCCTGACCGGCTTCCACAACGAGACGCTGTCAAACCTGACGCTCGACTACAGCGCCGCCGGCTCGAGGGTGAACGGGCTCAAGGTAAGCGCCACGGCAAGTTCGGGTGCTGCCATAAGCATCAGCAATAAGACCGGCGCCGGCAGGCGTGCCCTCAATGTGACGTCGGCCGATGCCGGCGCCATACTGCGGTTCCTCAACATCTACGAGCATATGGAGGGCGGTTCGATCACGCTGGCGCTCGCCGGGGCGAGCGATGGGCCGATGAAGGGACAGGTCGACTCGCACAACTTCTTCGTGGTCAACGAGCCGAAACTCGCCTCGCTCGTATCGACGACGCCGGCGGGCGACAGCCGCAGCCTCAACGATGCTGTCAAAGCCAATATCGATACGTCGAGAGTGAAGTTCGAGCGCGGCTTTTCCGAAATCGAAAAGGGCGCCGGCTATCTGAAGCTGGCCAATGGCGTGCTGCGCGGCCCGCGTATCGGCACTACCTTCCAGGGCACGCTCTACGACCAGAACAACAAAATGGACATGACCGGCACCTTCATGCCGGTCTATGGCATCAACCGCATCTTCGGCGAACTGCCGCTGTTCGGCGCGCTGCTCGGCAATGGCCGCGATCGCGGCCTGATCGGCGTGACTTATCGGCTAAGGGGCGATGCCAACAAGCCGAAACTGGACGTCAATCCGCTGTCGGTGATCGCGCCCGGAATTTTCAGGTCGATCTTCGAGTATCGGTGAGGTCAAAACCCAATCACTTCGAGCGACCGAGTCTTGACCCTAAGCGGATCGCCCCGGCCGAATTCACGCCCATGACCCTAAGCCGCCCGTCGTTCGGTCATGCCACAAGGTCCGCATCGGGTGGGGGGCCGGTCTTTTTTTGCCTGTCCCCGATTGGATCTGGTTCGTAGTTACGGGCTGGCTACAGGTGGGCAATACCGGCTTTCAGCAGTCCTTCGCGGACGTGCTGCACATCAGACTCCTGGGCATAGTGCAGGGTGGCGATAAATGAATCGAGGTCGAATTGGGGATCGAGCGTTCTGATCTTGCCTAGATGCGCCGCGGCCGCGATTTCGTCGCCGAGCCAGCCGTAGCAGGCAGCGGCGAAAGCGTGCTGAACCGAGTCCATGGTTGACAGATGCATGAAAGATTCGATCGCCTCGCCATACTGGCGCGCGGCGAAATGCGCCTTTCCCAGATGGCTCCAGAACCTCTCCGGGTGGTGCGGGTTCAACTGCATTGCCTTGCGGATCCATTCAATTCCCTCTTCCGGCCTCCCCAGCCACGTCAATAACTCGCCTTGCTGCACCACCACGAGGTCGTAATTGGGATTGAGGGCGAGGGCGCGCTCTTGATGGTAGCGCGCTGTGGTCAGCTCATTGTTGTTCACGTTCACTGCGGCGAGGATGCGGTGGACATCGGCATCGTTGTCGTCCAGCGCCAGCGCCCTGTCCAGCGCTGCCACGATGTCGTTCCAGACGGCATCCCTGTCTTCGCACCAGTTATGGACCCAGGCCTGGCCAAGAATGCAGGCCCGCCAGGCATGGGCATGGGCATAATCGGGGTCGAGCGCGACGGCCCTGCCTATCAAGGTTTGCGCGCGTTCATTATCCTCAATCGTGCTTCGGTGATGCAGCACCTTGGCAGCAAGAACACATTCATACGCGGCCATGTTTGCAGGTTTCGCTCGCGCGAGCTGGTCCCGCTGAGCCGCCTCGACACGACCGGGCAGCGTGGCTGCGATCGCCGCGGTCACCTCATCCTGAATCGCGAATATGTCGTCCAGCTTCCGGTCATATTTGTCTGCCCAAATATGAGCGTCATTCGCCGTGTCGATGAGCTGAACCGTCACGCGCACCCTGTCGCCGATCTTGCGGACGCTTCCCTCCACCAGGTATTGGACGTCGAGTTTCTCGGCCACCTCGCGCACATTCACGGCGCGGTTCTTGTAGACGAAGCTGGAATTGCGCGAGATGACGAACAGCTCATGGTGGCGGGACAGTTCGGTGATGATGTCCTCGGTCAGTCCGTCCGCGAAAAATTCCTGCTCGGGGTCGCCGCTCATGTTGTTGAATGGCAGCACCACTATCGAAGGTTTCGAGATGGATCGCTTTGCCTCGACTTCTGGCAGGACAGGACTGTCAAACCCAATGCGATAGAGGCGAACCGGGCGGCTGATGTTCTTTAACGTCTTCTCGCCCAGGTCCTCCATGGCAATTTCGAGACGGTCGGCAATTTGGGTCGCCACCGCTGCGGTCACGCAGATACCGCCGACGTCGGCGAGTTGCTCGATGCGCGAGGCAATATTGACGCCGTCGCCGAAAATGTCCTCATCGTCGAAAATGATGTCGCCGAGATTTATGCCGATCCTGAATTCGATACGCCGTTCTTGCGGCACATCCGAATTGCGCCGCTTCATTCGCTGTTGGATTTCCACGGCGCATTTCACGGCATCGGTCACGCTCTGGAACTCAACGAGCATGCCGTCTCCGGTGGTCTTGATGATCCGGCCCTTGTTCTTCGCGATGGCGGGATCGACCAGTTCTATGCGATGGGTCCGAAGGCGTGCGAGCGTGCCGGATTCGTCGGCCTCCATTAGCCGACTGTAGCCCGCCATATCGGCAGCCAGAATTGCGGCTAGTCTCTGTTCCATCGCTTGAACCAAAAACCAAGCCTATCCTTCCTGGGCTGCCAAATCCAGCAATTTGGGCTTGTGGCTGAATCAAGAAGTCTTCCTACCGCGGCAGCAAGAAAGGGCGGATCAGAACCTCCGCCTTCCGCCAGGTGGCTGCGAACTCGATCGCATCAATGGCGGGAGACGCTCCGATCCGCGCGGCGTCAGACCGGAAACGTCCGATATGAACACGAGTTGGGACCATAGTGGCTGCACTCGCTGACGTCTGCAATGGCGCACCTGCTCGTTCCGATCGATGAGACGAATGGCAATATTCACCCCATCTCGGCCATTCTCAGTAGCTACCTGATTAAGTTTTACCTAGGCCGTGATCCCGAACCGAGGGTCAGCGCAGCAAGAAGTGAAACCGGTTTCGGAAAAGGGCTAATGGGGCCCCATCCCGATTCCATCGGGATCGATCAGGCGCTGGTCAGACCGGCCGCACCAGAACGTGTTTTTTCTTGCCGAGCGACAGTTTTACGACTTGTTCCGGGCCGAGATCCTGAAGTGTCACCAACCGGCGATCATCGGAAACGGACTGGTCGTTCAGCCGCACCGCGCCGCCCTGGATGTGTCGCCGCGCCTCGCCGTTGGACGCCGCCAGCCCGGCGGTGACGAACAGCGACAATATGCCGACTCCGCTTTCCAGATCGGCCTTGCCGACCTCGACGGTCGGCAGCGTTTCGGCCAGCGCGCCTTCTTCGAATGTCTTGCGCGCGGTTTCCTGGGCTTGCTCGGCTGCCTCGCGGCCGTGCACGATGGCCGTCGTTTCCGTGGCCAGGACCTTCTTGGCCTCGTTGATCTCGGAGCCGCCAAGGGCGGCGAGCCGCGCGATCTCGGTGAGCGGCAGGCGGGTGAAAATCTTGAGGAAGCGCGTGATGTCGGCGTCCTCGGTGTTGCGCCAGTACTGCCAGAAATCATAGGGCGAGTAGAGATCGCCGTTCAGCCAGACCGCGCCCCTCGCCGATTTGCCCATCTTGGCGCCTGACGACGTCGTCAGCAGCGGTGTGGTCAGGGCATAAAGCTGCGGCGTACCCATGCGGTGTCCGAGATCGACGCCGTTGATGATGTTGCCCCACTGGTCCGATCCGCCCATCTGCAGGCGGCAGCCATATCGCCGGCTGAGCTCGACGAAATCATAGCCCTGCAGGATCATGTAGTTGAATTCGAGGAACGACAGCGATTGTTCGCGCTCGAGCCTCAGCTTGACGCTGTCGAAGGTCAGCATGCGGTTGACCGAAAAATGCCGGCCGACATCGCGCAGGAATTCGACATAGTTGAGCTTCATCAGCCAGTCCGCATTGTTGACCATGATCGCGTCGTTCGGACCGTCGCCGAAACGCAGGATGCGGCCGAAGATGCGCTTGATCCCTTCGATGTTGGTGGCGATGGCCTCAGGCGTCAAAAGCTTGCGCTGGTCGTCGCGGAAGGACGGGTCGCCGATCATCGAGGTGCCGCCGCCCATCAGCGCGATCGGCCGGTGGCCGGTCTCCTGCAGCCAGTAGAGCATGGTCGCGGAAATCAGATTGCCGATATGCAGGCTGGTCGCCGTGGCGTCGTAGCCGACATAGGCGGTCACTGTTTCCTTGGCGAAAAGCTGGTCGAGGCCGGCATCATCCGAAATCTGGTGGATGAAACCGCGCTCGCTCATAATGCGCAGGAAATCGGATTTGAAGGCGGACATTTTTTCTTTCCCGAAAGCGCCCAACCGAAGCGGATCGGGCGTGGTACGCGTGAACGCGGGCGTTTAGCATCCAAGCGCGGTCAACAAAAGGGGAATCCGGTTTTGCATCCGGTCGCGGTTTACATGACCGGTTCGGTGCGAACGCAATCACGGGGTCGTGAAACGGCGCAAGCTCGCCTTCCGGCTGCATCCTTGCTTCATCGTTTTGGCTGGCGTAATGAGGCGCCGCGCCAGCGGATTCTCGCCGCACATGACCCGCTGGAACGGCACCGCACGGCATCGAATCGAATGCCATATCCTATGACAGAGCCCGACGCGAAATGCCGGAGATATCCATCATCATTCCTTGCCGGAACGAGGCGGCGAACCTGCCGCTTCTGTTCGACGAGATCGGGGCGGCGATGGCCGGGCGCGCCTTCGAGGTGATCGTCGTCGATGACGGTTCAACCGACGGGACCACCTCGGTGCTTGCCGCCCAGGCAGTGCTTCGCCCGTTTCCGCTTCGCCACCTCAGGCATGAGAAATCCGCCGGCCAGTCTTTCTCCGTGCGTTCGGGCGCATGGGCGGCCCGCGGTGATATCGTCGCCACGATCGACGGCGACGGCCAGAACGATCCCAAATACATTCCGGTGCTGGTCGATGCCCTGCGGCAGGCCGGTCCCGGTTTCGGTGTTGCGCAAGGGCAGCGCCTGAAGCGTCGCGACAGCAAGATCAAGCAACTGGCGTCCCGTTTTGCCAACTGGCTGAGAAAGGCCGTCCTGCATGACGAGACCCGCGACACGGGCTGCGGCCTGAAGGCGATCCATACCGACATCCTCAGGAAATTGCCGTTCTTCGACGGCACGCACCGCTTTGTTCCGGCCCTCGTCATCCAGGAGGGGTATCGCGTCGTGCATTGCGACGTGGTCGACCGTTCTCGCCGCCACGGCAAGTCGAATTACGGGATTTTCGATCGCGGCCTGCAGGGGGTGCTTGATCTCGCCGGTGTCTGGTGGCTGCGCCGCCGGCGCCGGAGAATGCCGAAAACAGAGGAAATCCGGCATGGCTAACGTGCTTCAGGAACTGGCGACCTGGCTTCACGACGTCTTCGTCAAGCAGTTCGATACGTGGATTCTGCTCGGCTTTGTCGCCCAGTTCTTCTTCAGCATGCGTTTCGTCGTGCAGTGGGTCGCATCGGAAAAAGCCAAGCGCAGCGTCGTGCCGATCGCTTTCTGGTTCTTTTCGCTTTTCGGCGGCAGCCTGCTGCTGATCTACGCCATCCAGCGGCAGGATCCGGTGTTCATCGCCGGCCAGGCCCTGGGCCTGTTCATCTACATCCGCAACCTGTGGTTGATCGCCAACGAGCACAAGGCGGCGATGACGAAGGTCGATTGAGCGACCTGCCTCTCAGCGCGACGTGGCGCAAGCCGGCAAGGTCGACACCGATGCCTTCCTGGCCGCAGCAAATCCTTGGGAGTCTCCGGGCTGCGACCTTGCACAAGGTCGGTCCTATCTGTCGTCCAGTCCGCCGTAGGATCGTACCAGCCGGACCATGTCGGGCGAGTTCGGGTCCTCGCTCTCAAGCCCCTCGGCGACACCGCTACGGTCGGCGATGGGCCGGTTCTGGCTGACCTTCCACTTGCCTTGCATATCCGTGATCTCGATTTCCAGCCCGACAATGCCCTTGATCTGCGACTGGATGAAGCTGGCTGGTGCGTCGGTCACCGCCCAGGGTGCTTCGCGAGCGGCTTCCTGTGATACCGTCAGATCGGAAATCTGCTGGGCCAGCCAGTCCTGGTCCTCGATTACCGTGACGGTGCCACGCACCTGGACGATGGCGTAGTTCCAGGTCGGCACGACCTTCCCGGTTTCGCGCTTGGTCTCGTACCAGGACGGCGTCACATAGGCATCGGTGCCCTGGAAGACGACCAGTACGGGCGATGCCTTGCTGTCGGCCAGCAGGCGCCATTGCGGATTGGCTCTCGCCAGATGGGCGCGCAGCCTGCCGTTCGGTGGCACTTCGGCGTCGAGCAGGAACGGGATCGCGTTGGCGACCGGCCCCTCGGCTCCATTTGAAATCAGCAGCCCAAGCGGATGCGCCCGGATCAGCCCGTGCAGGACGTCCTGTCGCGTTTCCTGGAAATGCGGGGGCTGGTACATCGCTGTTATCGCAACCGTTTCGGCCGCGGGTCGGACAATTCACCAGCCAGCCGGCGATCGAGATAGTCCGCGCATTCCTGGAGCAGGAGATCCGCGTCGTTGGAGAAGAAATGGTTGGCCCCGGGCAACGTCTTCTGGGTGATGGTGATGCCCTTTTGCGTGTGCAATTTGTCGACCAACCCCTGCACGTCCTTTGGCGGCGCGACCTTGTCGGCGTCGCCATGGATGATGAGGCCGGACGACGGGCAGGGCGCCAGGAACGAGAAATCATAGGTGTTGGGCTGCGGCGCGATCGAGATGAAGCCTTCGATCTCCGGCCGGCGCATCAGAAGCTGCATGCCGATCCACGAGCCGAACGAATAGCCGGCGACCCAGCAGCTCTTGGAATCCGGATGCAGCGACTGCACCCAGTCAAGTGCCGCGGCCGCATCCGACAATTCGCCGGTGCCGTGGTCGAATTCGCCCTGGCTGCGGCCGATGCCGCGGAAATTGAAGCGAAGCGTGGTGAAATCCCGCTTCTGGAACATGTAGAAGAGGTCGTAGACGATCTTGTTGTTCATCGTGCCGCCGAACTGGGGGTGCGGGTGCAGGATGATGGCAATCGGCGCGCTCTTTTCCTTGGAAGGCTGGTAGCGACCCTCCAGGCGGCCGGCCGGACCGGTGAAAATGACCTCAGGCATAAAATACTCCACATGGCATAAGAATGCGCGGCGCCCGGAACAACTCTTCCTCTGGCCTTGACGCAGGGCGAGCGTCTTTCTAGAAGCTAGTTTAGAATTGTTCAAAACTGGGTGGCCAAACGTAATGGCTCGGCTACCCACGCCGCACGCCGCGTAAATAGGACGTCTTGCCTTGCAATTTCAAGGAAATAACGCGCTATCCTCGCGGAACGGCTTTTAACAGGACCAGTTGAAGCGAAAATGGCCGGACCACGCGCCTATCTCGACTACAATGCCAGCGCGCCGCTGCTTGCCCCGGCGCGCGCGGCAATGATTGCCGCGCTCGATGCCGCCGGCAACCCGTCGTCGGTCCATGCCGAGGGTCGCGCCGCACGGCGGCTGATCGAGAATGCAAGGCGCGATGTGGCGGCGCTGGTCAACGCCAGCGCCGAGCATGTCGTGTTCACCTCTGGTGCGACGGAAGCCGCCTCGACGCTGCTGACGCCGGATTGGCAGATGGGGCGCGGCACTGTCCGCATGAGCCGGCTCTATGTCTGCGAAGCCGATCATCCTTGTGTGCTGAACGGCGGGCGATTTCCGGCAGCCCAGGTGAAACGCATCGGCGTCGACGCCGACGGCATAGTCCGGCTGGACGCGTTGGCGGCGGCACTTGGCCGTCATGACAAGGCAGACGGTCTGCCGCTGGTGGCGATCCATGCCGCCAATAACGAGACCGGCGTCATCCAGCCGGTCGACCGCATCGCCGAAATCGTTAAGGCGGCGGGCGGCATCCTGGTCGTCGACGCCGTGCAGGCGGCCGGTCGCGTTCCGCTCGATATGTCAGTGGGTTACGCCGATTACTTGATTCTGTCTTCGCACAAGATCGGCGGTCCCAAGGGCGTGGGCGCCATCGTCGCCGCCTCGGACCTGATGATGCCAAGGCCCTTGATCGCCGGCGGTGGCCAGGAAAAGGGTCATCGTGGCGGCACCGAAAACCTGGCCGCGATCGCTGGTTTTGGCGCGGCGGCGCGGGAGGCCCTGATCGGATTGAAGAGCATCGATGCGGTCGGTAGCCGCCGCGACGAGATCGAGGCCATCGTGAAAACGCTGGTGCCGGATGCGGAAATCTTCGGAACCGGGGCGCCGAGGCTTGCCAATACGACATTCTTCGCTATTGCGGACATCAAGGCCGAGACGGCGCAGATCGCCTTCGATCTCGCCGGCGTGGCGCTGTCGGCCGGTTCTGCCTGTTCGTCGGGCAAGGTCGGCCCGAGCCATGTCCTGAAAGCCATGGGATACAATGACAGCCTTGGCGCTTTGCGTGTGTCCATCGGCCACGCAACGAGCGCCGAGGATATCGAACTGTTCCGTGCTGCGCTGACAGATATTGCCTCGCGCCGCGGGGGCAGGGAAAAAGCTGCCTGAGTGCGGCAGAATGATGCAGGCCTTCCGGCCTGGTAGAGCCGTGCGTTTCATGGTGGCCGGGTGAATTTCCGGCAGGAACGCACTATATGGAACTTACGCCGCCTCGGTTGCCCCACGGGTGCTCGTTTCGCGGTGCCATAGTTTGAAAACTGTCGGGCCTTGACCCCGGCGTGGATGGAGAACGCATATGCCTGCTGTGCAGGACACGATCGATCGGGTCCGAAAGATCGACGTCGACCAATACAAATACGGATTCCAGACCGAAATCGCGATGGACAAGGCCCCAAAGGGCCTTAGCGAAGACATTATCCGCTTCATTTCGGCGAAGAAGGACGAACCGTCCTGGATGCTGGAATGGCGTCTGGGAGCCTATCGGCGTTGGGTGACGCTGGACGAGCCGAAGTGGGCGCGCGTCCATTATCCGAAGATCGATTTCCAGGACCTCCACTATTACGCGGCGCCCAAGAGCACGCCGGGACCGACATCGCTGAGCGACGTCGATCCCGAGCTGTTGAGGGTCTACGAAAAGCTCGGTATCCCGCTGAAGGAACAGGAAATTCTTGCTGGCGTGCAGAAAACCGATGTGTCGGAATTCGAGGAAGCCAGCGACAATGTCTACAAGTCGGGCCGCGTCGCCGTCGACGCCGTGTTCGATTCCGTATCCGTCGTCACCACCTTCAAAAAGGAGCTGGCGCAGGCCGGCGTCATCTTCTGCTCGATCTCGGAAGCGATCCGCGAGCACCCGGAACTGGTGAAGAAATATCTCGGTTCGGTCGTGCCGACCTCCGACAATTTCTACGCGACGCTGAATTCGGCGGTGTTCACCGACGGTTCCTTCGTTTTCGTGCCCAAGGGCGTGCGCTGCCCGATGGAACTGTCGACCTATTTCCGCATGAACGAGAAGAACACCGGCCAGTTCGAGCGCACGCTGATCATCGCCGAGGAGGGGGCTTACGTCTCCTATCTCGAAGGCTGCACGGCGCCGCAGCGCGACGAGAATCAGCTTCACGCAGCGGTGGTCGAACTGATCGCGCTCGACGACGCCGAGATCAAATACTCGACGGTGCAGAACTGGTACCCCGGCGACGCCGAGGGCAAGGGCGGCATCTACAATTTCGTCACCAAGCGTGGCGACTGCCGCGGCGACCGTTCGAAGATCTCGTGGACGCAGGTCGAAACCGGCTCGGCGATTACGTGGAAATATCCGAGCTGCATCCTGCGCGGCGACGATTCCAGCGGCGAATTCTATTCGATCGCCGTGTCGAACGGCTACCAGCAGGTCGACAGCGGCACCAAGATGATCCATCTCGGCAAGAACACGTCGAGCCGCATCATCTCCAAGGGCATCGCCGCCGGTTTCTCGCAGAACACCTATCGCGGCCAGGTATCGGCGCACCGCAAGGCGACCAACGCCCGTAACTTCACCAACTGTGACTCGCTGCTGATCGGCGACCAGTGCGGCGCGCACACCGTGCCCTACATGGAAGCCAAGAACGCGACGGCACAGTTCGAGCATGAGGCGACGACGTCGAAAATCTCCGAGGACCAGAAGTTCTACGTCATGCAGCGTGGTATCCCCGAAGAAGAGGCGATCGCACTGATCGTCAACGGCTTCGTCAAGGACGTCATCCAGCAACTGCCGATGGAGTTCGCAGTCGAGGCGCAGAAGCTGATTGGGATCAGCCTCGAGGGCTCGGTCGGCTGACCGGACAGAAAATTTTCAGGAAAAGAAAAAATGCTTGAGATCAAGAACCTTCATGCCCGCATCGTCGATGACGGCACCGAGATCATCCGCGGCCTGAACCTGACAGTCAGAGCCGGCGAGGTCGCCGCCATTATGGGTCCCAACGGCTCGGGAAAATCGACGCTGTCCTACATCCTCGCCGGGCGCGAGGATTATGAAGTCACAGAAGGCGACATTCTCTACAACGGCGAATCGATCCTCGAAATGGACCCGGCCGAGCGCGCCACATCAGGCATTTTTCTCGCCTTCCAGTATCCGATGGAGATACCGGGCGTGGCGACGATGGAATTCCTGAAAGTGGCGATGAACGAGCAGCGCAAGGCGCGCGGCGAGGAGCCGCTGAAGATCCCGGAATTCCTGAAGCGGGTGAAGGACGCCGCCGCCTCGCTCAACATGGACATGGCGATGCTGAAGCGGCCGCTCAACGTCGGTTTTTCCGGCGGCGAGAAGAAGCGCGCCGAGATCCTGCAGATGAAGCTTCTGGAGCCAAAACTCTGTGTGCTCGACGAGACCGATTCAGGCCTCGACATCGACGCGCTGAAGATCGTCGCGGACGGCGTCAACGCGCTGCGCTCGCCAGACCGCGCCATCGTCGTCATCACCCACTACCAGCGCCTGCTCCAATACATCGTGCCTGATACGGTGCACGTTCTCTACAGGGGCCAGGTGATCAAATCGGGCGACAAGTCGCTGGCGCTCGACCTCGAAGCCAATGGCTATGCCGGCGTGATCGGCCAAGCCGCGTGAGATGCCAGAAGGCAGAGCGAAACTGATGAATATACACACGATACCCCAGCGAACGCCGGCCGAAACGGCGCTGATCGACGCCTTCAGCGACCGGCTGTCGCTGCTGCCCGGCGACGGCAAGGTGATGCTGAAGCGCGACGACGCCATCGAGGCGATCAAGAGCGGCCTGCCGACGCGGCGCATCGAATCCTGGCACTACACCGATCTGCGCCGCCTGCTGACTTCGGTGCCGGACTTCGATCCCGCAGCCGCCCCGAAAGCCATTGCGCCTGTTGTCGAAGGGTCCGCCGTTCTGCCAGTGCTGAACGGCGTATCGAGCGCGAAACTGCCTGATATCGAAGGCATTGCCGTGCAGCGCCTGTCGGAGAAACTGACCGACGGCAGCATCGCGCCAGGCCTCGATCCCTACGGCGCCGACGACGCTATCGGCGCGCTGAACACCGCTTTCGTTGCCGACGGCTATTTTGTCGACATCGCCGACGGCACCGAACTGGACAAGCCGATCGAACTGCAGAACCTGCAATCCGGCGGGCAGACGCATGTGCGCCTGGGCGTCCGTGTCGGCGCCGGCGCCAAGGCTGTCATCGTCGAGCGCCAGACGGGCGAGGGCGCCGCACTCGTCAGCTCGGTTAGCCAGCTTCTGCTTGACGAGGGCGCCGACGTGACGTGGCTGATCGTGCAGGAGCAGCCGGATACGGCGACGCATCTTGCCCAGTTCAAGGCGCATCTCGGCAAGGATTCCAAGCTGACGCTGTTCGTGATGAATGCCGGCGGCAAGCTGGTGCGCCAGGAGATCGTGGTCAAGACCACCGGCGAAGGCGCCGATTTCACGCTGCGCGGCATCAACCTGCTTGCCGGCGACACCCATACCGACGTGACCATGGTGCTTGACCATACCGTGCCGCACACGGCTTCGACGGAGGTGATCCGCAACGTGGTGACCGGAAGAGCGCGCGGCGTCTTCCAGGGGCGCATCAACGTCCACCAATATGCGCAGAAGACCAACGCCAAGATGGCCTGCAACACGCTGCTTCTGTCGGATGACGGCGAGTTCTCGACCAAGCCTGAGCTCGAAATTTTCGCCGACGACGTCGTCTGCGGCCATGGCGCGACCGTCACCGAGATCGACCACGACCATCTATTCTATCTGATGGCACGCGGCATCGACGAGAAGACCGCGCGCGGGTTTCTGGTCAAGGCTTTCGTCGCCGAAGTGATCGAGGAACTGGACGACGAAGCGATCGTCGAGGCACTGGAAGCAAGGCTCGACGACTGGTTCGTGGCGCACGGGTAACGCGCCCGACCTTCTCCCCTTGTGGGAGAAGGTGGATTGGCGCGAAGCGCCAAGACGGATGAGGGGTGTTGGAACGAACGCGGCGTAGAGCGGCAAGGACTTCGAAATGGACCAGAAAGTCGAAAACATCCCCTATGACGTCGAGGCGATCCGCCGCGTCTTCCCGATCCTGTCGCGGGAAGTCTACGGCAAACCGCTGGTCTATCTCGACAACGGCGCCTCGGCGCAGAAGCCGCAGGTCGTGCTCGACGCCATCCAGCACGCTTATTCCCAGGAATACGCCAACGTTCATCGCGGGCTGCATTTCCTGTCGAATGCGGCGACCGACGCCTTTGAGAACGCGCGGAAAATAGTGCAAAGATTTCTGAACGCGCCTGATACCGACAACATCGTCTTCACCTCGAACACGACCGCGGCGATCAACACCGTCGCCTATGGCTT
The DNA here is from genome assembly GCF_002284575.1 of Mesorhizobium temperatum. GTDB lineage: Bacteria > Pseudomonadota > Alphaproteobacteria > Rhizobiales > Rhizobiaceae > Mesorhizobium > Mesorhizobium temperatum. The sequence goes on along the minus strand of NZ_NPKJ01000004.1, from coordinate 72,451 downwards.
CGGCATGCCCAATATCGGCGAGGGCGATGAAATAGTCCTGTCGATCATGGAGCACCATTCCAACATCGTGCCGTGGCATTTCATCCGCGAGCGGCAGGGCGCCAGGCTGGTCTGGGTACCGGTCGACGATCTCGGCGTCTTCCATATCGAGGAGTTCGAGAAGCGGCTGACCGATCGCACAAAACTGGTCGCCATCACGCATATGTCGAATGCGCTGGGCACGGTGACGCCGATCAAGGAGATCGTCCGCATCGCGCATGCGCGCGGCATTCCGGTGCTGGTCGACGGCAGCCAGAGCGCCGTGCACATGCCGATCGACGTGCAGGACCTCGACTGCGATTTCTTCGTCTTCACCGGCCACAAGGTCTATGGGCCCTCGGGCATCGGAGTGCTCTATGGCAAGAAGGATATGCTGGAGCGCATGCGCCCGTTCATGGGCGGCGGCGAGATGATCGAGGAGGTGACGCAAGACTTCGTCACCTACAACGATCCGCCGCACCGCTTTGAGGCCGGCACGCCGCCGATCGTTCAGGCGATCGGGCTGGGTGCTGCTCTCGAATACATGGAAAAGATCGGCCGCGAGCGCATTGCCGCCCACGAAGCCGATCTGAAGGATTATGCCCATCAGCGGCTGCGGACCATCAATTCGCTGCGCATCTTCGGCGACGCGCCGGATAAGGGCGCCATCATCTCCTTCGAACTTCAGGGCATTCATGCCCACGACGTGTCGATGGTGATCGATAGGCAAGGCGTTGCTGTCCGCGCGGGCACCCACTGCGCCCAGCCGCTGTTGAAACGTTTTGGCGTAACCTCCACATGCAGGGCATCGTTCGGCATGTATAATACCAGGGCCGAAGTCGACGCTTTGGCCGATGCGCTCGAAAAGGCGCGAAAGTTTTTCGGGTGACGATCATGGATGATGTAGGCCGCACCGCTGAGACCACTTCGGAGACGACTGCCAACGGTCTGGTTTCCGCCTCGGCCATTCCCGCCGACGAGCTGGCGCGGCTGACCGACGACATCGTCTCGGCGCTAAAGACGGTCTACGATCCGGAAATCCCGGCCGACATCTACGAGCTCGGCCTGATCTACAAGATCGACATCGAGGACGACCGCTCGGTCAAGATCGACATGACGCTGACCGCGCCGGGCTGCCCGGTGGCCGGCGAAATGCCCGGCTGGGTGGAAAATGCCGTCGGCGCTGTCGAAGGCGTTTCCGGCGTCGAGGTCAACATGACCTTCGATCCACCCTGGTCGCCCGACCGCATGTCGGAAGAGGCGCAGGTGGCGGTGGGCTGGTATTGATCCTCAGGGCGAATTTTGATGTCTGATGATGCTTTGCCGATCGAACTGCTCAATAGTGACATTCCGCCTTCGGCGAGAGTCGTAGAGCTTTGGGGCGACCCAGTTCTGGAAGTGCTGGACGAACCGTCTGAATATCACGCTGTTATTTCTGCGATGCCTGTGGCGATCAAGAATGTCATATGCGTAGAGTTGCTGCATTGGCAGGTCCTCAATGGCGGGTTTCGCCAGTATTTTTATAACTCTTATGGGATAACAGCTGAAGGGGCCGTCCAAGGTTTGTCTGCGATGGGCTTGGAAAAGCATGCGGAGTTAACGCGCCAAGCCTGCGTTTTACTGGGGAAGGACTTCCCCGAAGGCCGGGCAACAAGAATGGAGCTCGTGGGTGAGATCGGCAGTGCTTGTATAGATTTTGATGCCTTGGATGACGCTTTCTATGCGTTGGAGGAACATAACCAAAATTCACTGGTTGCCGCGCTGGACGCATACGCGACAGCCGCGTTGAAGGGGCAATGGCAATAAAACCCCTTGCGATAAGGTGCCGTTGTAACCATTTTGAGCTATGAAACATTCCGCAGGCCTTGAACCTGCGTGAACGCGGAGAAAGAGAATGGGACGCTTCGCCGTCATCACGATGACCGAAAAGGCTGCCGACCGGGTTCGCGAGATCGTCGCCACCCGAGAGAATGCGCATGGCATTCGCCTTGGCATCAAGAAGGGCGGCTGCGCCGGCATGGAATATACGGTCGATCTGGTGACCGAACCCAATACCAAGGACGATCATATCGAGCGCGACGGCGCCCATGTCTATGTCGCGCCCGAAGCAGCGCTTTTCCTGTTCGGCACCGAGATGGATTTCGAGCAGACGACGCTGCGCACCGGCTTTACCTTCCGCAACCCGAACCAGAGCTCGGCCTGCGGCTGCGGCGAATCGGTTGAGCTCAAGCCGGCCGATCTGAAGGCCTTGGCCGAGGCGCGCACATCGGCCTGATCTTCCCTTCTCCCCGTTTACGGGGAGAAGGTGGCCCGAAGGGCCGGATGAGGGGCAGAGCCGGCCTCTGTGATGTTTGCGCCGCCCCTCATCTGCCTGCCGGCATCTTCTCCCCGTAAACGGCGTAAACGGAGAGAAGGACCTAATCCACCCACATTCCCGTCCGCTTGTGCCAGTCTGCGATCGATTCCTCGGGATAGACATCGAAGGTCTTGTCTTTCTTGCCGATTTTGGGCTCGACCCAGTTCGCCTTGTATTTCAGCATGAGATGCACCTTTTCATGCGGTTTCGGCAGGTCTGTGTCGATCGCCGAGGCGAAGGGATGGACCAGCTCAGGCCAGGTCGGGTCGTAGAGCCACAGTGCCGATCCGCATTTCCGGCAAAAATTCCGCTCGCCTGACGAGATCTCGCATTGCGGATGCTCGTCGTCCTCGATCTCGGCTTGGTAGACGCCAAGATTGCGCTTGCCCTTGATTTTCATCGTGTCGAAATCGGCGCCGAGATTGATGGCGAAGCCACCGCCGCCCTGCTGCTTGCGGCAGATCGAGCAGTAGCAGAGCATGAACGGCACCGGCGTGTGGCTTTCCACCTCGAAGCGGACGGCATTGCACCGGCAGGACCCTTTGAGCAGAAGCGGCATGAAAAAAAACTCCGACGAAATTGTTTTTCAACTTGTCAGGATGGTGCCGGTTGCGGCGATGACAAGGGGAAATCCGGGTGACATGATCGCGGCATGGACAATGAACGCATTGCCGAACTTTTCGAAGGCCTCGGCCCGGTCAGCATTCGCAAGATGTTCGGTGGCAAGGGCATCTATTTTGACGGCGTTATCATCGCCATCGTGGTGCGTGGCGAATTGATGCTGAAGGCCGACGCGGAAAGCGCGCCCGAATTCGAGGCGGCCGGCTGTCGGCAATGGACCTATACGGGGTCGCGGCACGGCAAGCTGGTGTCGATGCCGTACTGGAGCGTTCCCGACAGCGCGTTCGAAGATCCGGATGAGATGGCGGTCTGGGCACGCCGGGCCTATGAAGCGGGGCTGCGGGCCGGCAAGTAGGCTGCCTCTCCGCTGGTCACCACCTCAGGCCAATTCCCGCGCCTCGGGCACAAGGGCCAGCGCCTCGGCAAGGGTTGCCGCCGTAAAGGCCGGCACAAGCTCGGCACTTTCGATCGCAAGCATTGCCGCGGCAACGCCTTCACGCAGCGCCGCACGTAGCGTCAGGCCGCGCAGCAGAGCGGCGACCATTGCGCCTGCCAGCACATCGGCGGCTACGTCCGCGACCTTTCTTGGCGGCAGGATCGAGAAGGCGCCGGCCGCGTCGAAACCCAGCACCGGACCGTCATCCGCCGTCACCACGCCGCCTTTGAGGCCCGCCCGCCTCAGGCCGTCTGTGATATCGTGCTCCGCAGCATCGATACCGACATCGGCGAGTGCGATGGCCTCGCGCCGGTCCACGAAGACCATCGCCAGGCTGCCGAGCACCGGCGCGAGCCGCACCGCCTTGTCTGGTGAAGCGGCGAGGGCGAAGACTGGCTTGCCGGCGGCAAGCGCCACCAGCCGCTCCAGCGCCGTCGACGGCAGGTTGGCGTCGCACAGGACCGCATCGGCGGTGCTGATCGCCTCGCGCACCTTGGCACGGCGGATCTGCTTGGGAAGCGCCAGGTCGTAGAGCGCCATGTCGGCAAGGCCGGCGATCAGCGCGCCGTCGCCGTCGATCAACACCGTGTTGCTCGGCGTCGTGCGATCGAGGAACACCACGGACAGATCGGCAATGCCGGCCGCAGCAATGGCGCGCGAGACCGTATCGGCCAGAACATCACCGCCGCGCACCGAAAGCAGCGAACCGGAGACGCCGCACCGCACGGCGCAGCGCAGCGCGTTGAAAACGCCGCCGCCGACTTCCTCGCGCATCGTGCCGGGATTCGACGCTGCCGGCACAAAGGCGCCCGAAACCTGGCCGCGCCGGTCTATATAGGCGCCGCCTACGGCCAGGATTGTCGGCGACTTCATCATGCCGGCGAGGAGACCTTTGCTGTTGCCGGGTGGAGACTAGGTTGTCCCGCGGAACCCGGCAACCGGAGGCGCGATTCGGAAGATGGCAGCACGATCCTGCGGGGGAAGCCGGATACATCCGGGGGTGAAAGCACGAAACAAAAAAAGAACAAATACGGATATTCTTTGTTTTTCAATTGTTTGTCTCCCCTTGCCAGACGAGAACAAACAAGGTACAAATTAATAAGGATTACGGATTGTCCGGCCTTCATTGACGACCAAGGGGTGATGTATCATGGCTCAGAATTCTTTGCGGCTTGTAGAGGACAAAGCAGTGGATAAATCAAAGGCTCTGGATGCGGCGCTGTCGCAAATCGAGCGTGCCTTCGGCAAGGGCTCGATCATGCGGCTAGGCGCAAACGAGCAGGTCGTCGAGATCGAAACGGTGCCGACCGGTTCGCTTGGCCTCGACATCGCGCTTGGCGTCGGCGGCCTGCCGCGCGGCCGCATCGTCGAGATCTACGGGCCGGAAAGCTCGGGCAAGACGACGCTGGCGCTGCACACGGTGGCCGAGGCCCAGAAGAAGGGCGGCATCTGCGCCTTCGTCGATGCTGAGCACGCGCTCGATCCGGTCTATGCCCGCAAGCTCGGCGTCGATCTCGAAAACCTGCTGATTTCGCAGCCCGACACCGGCGAGCAGGCGCTGGAGATCTGCGATACGCTGGTGCGTTCCGGCGCCATCGACGTGCTGGTGGTCGATTCGGTCGCGGCGCTGACGCCGCGCGCCGAAATCGAGGGCGAAATGGGCGATTCGCTGCCCGGCCTGCAGGCCCGCCTGATGAGCCAGGCGCTGCGCAAGCTGACCGCCTCGATCTCGCGCTCCAACACCATGGTCATCTTCATCAACCAGATCCGCATGAAGATCGGTGTCATGTTCGGTTCGCCCGAGACCACGACCGGCGGCAACGCGCTGAAATTCTACGCTTCGGTGCGCCTCGACATTCGCCGCATCGGCTCGGTCAAGGACCGCGACGAGGTCGTCGGCAACCAGACCCGCGTCAAGGTGGTCAAGAACAAGCTGGCGCCGCCCTTCAAGGTGGTCGAATTCGACATCATGTACGGCGAGGGCGTGTCCAAGACCGGCGAGTTGGTCGACCTCGGCGTCAAGGCCGGCGTGGTCGAGAAGTCGGGCGCCTGGTTCTCCTATAATTCGCAGCGTCTCGGCCAGGGCCGCGAGAACGCAAAACTGTTCCTGCGCGACAATCCCGACACGGCGCGCGAGATCGAGCTGGCGCTGAGGCAGAATGCCGGGTTGATCGCCGAGAAATTCCTCGAGAACGGTGGGTCCGAAGGCGGAGACGATGGTTTCGAGGACGAAGCGGGCGCGATGTAGGATGCAGGCTGTGCCAGCCAGAATACCCGTTTGAGTTCGCGTCCCGAATTGAGTTGGTATATCGATGTATTTATGCCGCCGGCCTTGGGCCGGCGGTTTGCGTTTTTTGGCTGTGTCTCTGGCCATCCTGAACAGCTGGAAAGGCTACGATTTGGAGCAATTTCGTGTTTCTGGACAGGGTGCGGCGCGACCGTTAAAAGGCCATGTCTGTTTTCCGCCGGCAATCGGCGGTTCTCTCGAAAAGGCAGTATTCATGAGTGGCGTCAACGAGATCAGGTCGGCATTTCTCGACTATTTCCGCAAAGAGGGTCACGAGGTCGTGGCGTCGAGCCCCCTGGTGCCGCGCAACGACCCAACGCTGATGTTCACCAACGCCGGCATGGTGCAGTTCAAGAACGTCTTCACCGGGTTTGAAACCCGTCCCTATTCGCGCGCCACGACCTCGCAGAAATGCGTGCGCGCCGGCGGCAAGCACAACGACCTCGACAATGTCGGCTACACTGCCCGTCACCACACTTTCTTCGAGATGCTCGGCAATTTCTCCTTCGGCGATTATTTCAAGGAGCGCGCTATCGAGCTCGCCTGGAACCTGATCACCCGCGAGTTCGGCATCGCCAAGGATAGGCTTCTGGTGACCGTCTACCATACCGACGACGCGGCCGCGGGCTTCTGGAAGAAGATCGCCGGGCTGCCGGAGGACAGGATCATCCGCATCGCCACCAGCGACAATTTCTGGGCGATGGGCGATACCGGTCCCTGCGGTCCGTGTTCGGAAATCTTCTACGACCATGGCGCCGACATTCCAGGCGGCCCGCCCGGCAGCCCGGATGAGGACGGCGACCGTTTCATCGAGATCTGGAACCTCGTCTTCATGCAGTTCGAGCAGGTGACGAAGGCGGAGCGGATCGAACTGCCGCGCCCGTCTATCGATACCGGCATGGGTTTGGAACGCATTGCCGCCGTCCTGCAGGGCGAGCACGACAATTACGACATCGACCTGTTCAAGGCGCTGATCCGCGCCTCGGAAGAGGCGACCGGCGTCAAGGCGGAAGGCAAGAACCGGGCAAGCCACCGCGTCATTGCCGATCATCTGCGCGCATCGAGCTTCCTTATCGCTGATGGCGTGCTGCCGTCGAACGAAGGCCGCGGCTACGTGCTGCGTCGCATCATGCGCCGCGCCATGCGCCATGCGCAGCTTTTGGGTGCCCGTGATCCGTTGATGTGGCGGCTGGTGCCGGCGCTGGTGCGCGAGATGGGCCAGGCCTATCCCGAACTGGTGCGCGGCCAGCCGCTGATATCAGAGACGCTGAAGCTCGAGGAAACCCGCTTCCGCAAGACGCTGGCGCGCGGCCTCGGCCTGCTCGCCGACGCGACCGAGACGCTGGGCAGCGGCGACCGGCTCGACGGCGAGACGGCGTTCAAGCTCTACGACACCTACGGCTTCCCGCTCGACCTCACCCAGGACGCCCTGCGTGCGCGCGGCGTTTCGGTCGACCTCGACGGCTTCAATGCTGCGATGGAGCGCCAGAAGGCCGAGGCGCGCAAGAGCTGGGCCGGCTCCGGCGACGCGGCTACCGAGACCGTCTGGTTCGCGGTGCGCGAAAAGGCGGGCGCGACCGAGTTCCTGGGCTACGACACCGAGCAAGCGGAAGGCATCGTTCAGGCGCTGGTCAGGGACGGCTCCGCGGTAGAGAGCGCCGTTGCCGGCGAAACCGTCGGCGTGGTGGTCAACCAGACGCCGTTCTATGGCGAGTCCGGCGGCCAGATGGGCGACACCGGCGTGATTTCGGGCGAAGGCTTTGCCGTCGACGTCACCGACACGCAGAAGAAGGGTGACGGTCTGGTCGTGCATTTCGGCAAGGTCACCAGGGGCACCGTCAGGACGGGTGAAGCGGTCGAGCTTAAGGTCGACCATTTCAGGCGCACGCGGCTGCGCTCCAACCACTCGGCGACCCACCTTGTCCACGAGGCGCTGCGCGAGGTGCTCGGCACCCATGTCTCGCAAAAGGGCTCGCTGGTCGCGCCGGAACGGCTGCGCTTCGACTTTTCCCACCCGAAACCCATCTCGGCGGAAGAGCTGGAACGCGTCGAGGCGATGGCCAACGAGATCGTCGTGCAGAACAGCCCGGTGACGACGCGGCTGATGAGCGTCGACGACGCGATCGCCGAGGGCGCCATGGCGCTGTTCGGCGAGAAATATGGCGACGAGGTCCGCGTCGTCTCGATGGGCACCGGGGTCACCGGCGACAAGGCCGGCAAGCCCTATTCGGTCGAGCTGTGCGGCGGCACCCATGTCGGCGCCACCGGCGATATCGGCCTGGTCCGGCTGGTGTCGGAGGGCGCCGTCGCCGCCGGCGTGCGCCGCATCGAGGCGCTGACCGGAGAGGCGGCCAGAAAGCATCTCGACGAGCAGGACAAGCGGTTGAAAGCGGTCGCCGCCACGCTCAAGATTTCGCCGGCCGACGTGCCGGCCCGCGTCGAGGTGCTGCTCGACGAGCGCAAGAAGTTTGAGAAGGAGCTGACCGAGGCACGCAAGAAGCTGGCGCTCGGCGATCGCTCGCCAGCCGGCGTGCCTGCCGAGAACGAGACCATTGCCGGTGTCGGCTTCCTCGGCAAGGCGGTATCGGGTGTCGCGCCAAAGGACTTGAAGCCGTTGGCCGATGCCGGCAAGAAGTCGCTCGGCTCCGGCGTCGTCGTCTTCGTTGGCGCCGGCGAGGACAACAAGGCAAGCGTCGTGGTCGGGGTCACCGACGACCTGACCGGCCGCTTCAGCGCCGTCGATCTTGTGCGTGTGGCGTCCGCGGCATTGGGCGGGCAGGGCGGCGGCGGTCGGCCTGATATGGCCCAGGCCGGCGGCCCGGATGCCTCGAAAGCCGAGAATGCGATCGCTGCGGTGAAAGCGGCTCTGGAAGCTGCGTAAGGCGAAGCCGAAGTGGCAGCGGGGATGATGTGGCAACGTTGACCATGTATCAAGTCGACGCCTTTGCCGAACGGGCTTTCCAAGGCAACCCTGCTGCCGTTCTCGTTTTGGAGGACTGGCTATCGCACGATGTGATGCAGGCCATCGCAAACGAGAACAATCTTGCTGAAACCGCGTTTGCGCGGCCGAATGGCGAAGGTTGGGATTTGCGCTGGTTCACGCCGGTTCATGAAGTTGACTTCTGTGGCCATGCTACTCTTGCGACCGCCCATGTGTTGGCTGCGGAACACAATGTGCCTGGCGACATGGTCTTTGCCACGCGGGTGGGTGAGCTACGGGTTTCCCAACGGGAAGGTGCCTACCAGCTCGATCTGCCGTGTTTTCCGCCGCAGCCGCTCGGCGGGGAGTTAACGCTGGCGCTGCAAGAGATATTTCCCCGGCGTCCGGTTTCGAGCTTCCGCAATTTCGAAAACCTGTTTGTCGAGCTTTCCGACGAGGCATCGGTACGGTCATTCGTTCCCGATCTGCTTAGGATAAGAACCCTTCATCCTCTTGGCCTGGTCATTACCGCGCCCGGGCGAGCCCATGATTTCGTCTCGCGTTATTTCGTGCCCGGAGCGGGCATTCCCGAGGATCCGGTGACTGGCTCCACTCATGCGACGCTGGTGCCTTACTGGTCTGAAAAACTAGGCAAGTCGCATCTGTCGGCGTTCCAATGCTCGCAGCGCGGCGGACATTTGCTGTGTGACCTGGCTGGAGATCGCGTGCTGATCATGGGTCGTGCGAAGACTTTTATGAAGGCGGAAATCTACCTTCCCGAATGAGCAGCTATTCGGAGGCCGCTTCGCCTCACTCTGCCTTTTCAGTGCGGGCAAAACTCAGGCGCTCGGCCATGCGAGCCCACCAAGCCTGGATGTCGGCGAACTCGGCCAGCAGGTTTTGTCCGTCGGCCACCTTGACGAAATAGCCGATGATAGATGCTGCATGCAGGTCGGCCAGCGTAAGCTGGTTTCCCATCAGCCATGGCCCGGGAGCTTTCAGCGAAGAAAGCGCCCGCAGCGCCATGGTCGCCCGCCGAAGCCCGTCGGCAATCAGCGTTTCGTCGGGCGCTTCTTTCTCCAGCCGCTCGACAGCGACATCCCAGACCATGGCCCGATAGGCATAGGCGTCGAGCATGCCGATGATCTGGTTCATAGTTGCGCGAGGCCGGGCTTCGACCGGTTGCAACCTCGGTCCGTCGAAAGCCTCGTCGACATAGCAGGCAATCGCGCTGGTCTCGAAGAGGCGAAAGCCGTCGTGCTCGAAGGCCGGGATGCGGCCGAACGGATGATGGTCGAAATACCAGCCCGGAATGCCGTCCGCCGCAAAGATGTCGACCGGCACAAGTTGGTAGTCGATGCCCTTTTCCTCGAGCACGAGGCGGACGATGCGCACATAAACGCTGTAGTCCGCGCCATAGACGACGGGTTTGCCCATGACGCTCGTCTGGTCAGGCCATCGCCTTCTGTAGATTCTCGTCGATCTTGTCGAGGAAGCCGGTGGTCGAAAGCCATGGCTGGTCGGGACCGATCAGCAGCGACAGATCCTTTGTCATGAAGCCGGCCTCGACAGTCTGGATGCAGACTTTTTCCAGCGTCTCGGCAAAACGCTTCAGCTCGGCATTGTCGTCGAGCTTGGCGCGATGGGTGAGGCCGCGCGTCCAGGCGAAGATAGAGGCGATCGAGTTGGTCGAGGTTTCCTCGCCCTTCTGATGCTGGCGATAGTGACGGGTGACGGTGCCATGTGCGGCCTCCGCCTCCACCGTCTTGCCGTCCGGGGTCATCAGTACCGAGGTCATCAGGCCGAGCGACCCAAAACCTTGCGCCACCGTATCCGACTGCACGTCGCCATCATAGTTCTTGCAGGCCCAGACATAGCCGCCCGACCATTTCAGGCTGGAGGCGACCATGTCGTCGATCAGCCGGTGCTCGTACCAGAGCTTGTTCGCCTTGAATTCGGCTTCGAACTCGGCCTCGTAGATTTCCTGGAAAATGTCCTTGAAGCGGCCGTCATAAGCCTTGAGGATGGTGTTCTTGGTCGAGAGGTAAACGGGGTAGTTGCGCAGCAGCCCGTAATTCAGCGAGGCGCGGGCGAATTCACGGATCGACTCGTCGAGATTGTACATGGCCATGGCGACGCCGGCGGCCGGCGCATCGAACACGTCATGCTCGATCACCTTGCCATCCTCGCCGACGAATTTGATCGTCAGCTTGCCTTTGCCGGGAAAGCGGAAGTCGGTGGCGCGGTACTGATCGCCGAAAGCGTGACGGCCGACGATGATCGGCTTGGTCCAGCCGGGCACCAGCCGCGGCACGTTCTTCATGATGATCGGCTCGCGAAAGATGGTGCCGCCGAGAATATTGCGGATGGTGCCGTTCGGCGACTTCCACATCTTCTTCAGCCCGAATTCCTCGACGCGCTGCTCGTCGGGCGTGATCGTCGCGCATTTCACGCCGACGCCATGTTTCTTGATGGCATTGGCCGAATCGATGGTCACCTGGTCGTTGGTGGCGTCGCGGTGCTCGACGCCGAGGTCGTAATATTCAAGCTCGAGGTCGAGATAGGGGTGGATCAGCTTGTCCTTGATGAACTGCCAGATGATGCGGGTCATCTCGTCGCCGTCGAGTTCGACGACCGGGTTCGCCACCTTGATCTTCGCCATGGAAAGAATGCCTCATTGTTGGGGATCGGGACGGCCTTGCCCGCATGGCTTTGGCCGGGGATGCGGCCCGTATATCAAAGCATTTTTGGCCGCGCAAACGGCGATCCGCGCTGGCGGGCTCGACCGTGGCATTTGGCCGTTCCTTGCGAAAGCTTCATTTTCGCAGCCGGATATGGCAGGGGACGCTGAAATGCCGCAAACAGCAGTTCATTGAGATCATGCAAGCCAGCAACGACATCCTCCCTGCCGCAGGTCCGGCGATCATCCTGGTCGAGCCGCAGCTCGGCGAGAATATCGGCATGGTCGCGCGCGCCATGGCGAACTTCGGCCTTGCCGAACTACGCCTCGTCAATCCGCGCGACGGCTGGCCGAGCGAAAAGGCGCGCGCTGCCGCGAGCCGCGCCGATCATGTCATCGATGCCGTTAGAGTGTTTGACGATCTTGCCTCGGCGGTCGCCGACCTGAACTTCGTCTTCGCCACCACGGCGCGCGCGCGCGATAATTTCAAGCCGGTGCGCGGACCGGTCGAGGCGGGCAGGGCGCTGAGGGGGCGCCAGCGAGCCGGGCAGAAAACCGGGATCCTGTTCGGCCGCGAACGGTTCGGGCTCTACAATGACGAGGTCGGACTGGCCGACGAGATCGTCACCTTCCCCGTCGATCCCGCCTTCTCCTCGCTCAACATCGCCCAGGCGGCCCTGCTGATGTCCTATGAATGGATGAAGTCGGGCTTGGAAGATGAAACGGAAACCAATTTTTCCAGCCCTGACATGATGCCGGCAACCAAGGAACAATTGCACGGCCTGTTCGCGTATCTGGAAGGCGCGCTCGAAGCGCGCGGCTATTTCCGCCCGGCGCCGAAGAAGCCGAAGATGGTCGACAATCTGCGCGCGGTGCTGACGCGCGCCGGCTTCGCCGAGCCGGAGCTTAAGGTGCTGCGCGGTATAATATCATCGCTGGACCGGTTCTCGCCGGCCATGCCGCGCGGTGACGGATCGCCGGGCGATGATCCAAGGCGGCTTCCGGCGGCTGCGGCACGGGCCCGCAAGGCGAAAGGCAAAGACTAGGACCGATCGTCGTGAGAACGGCTGCGTCACCAGTAACTGAATGTTATTTGGTGTGATCCATTGTCCTGCAAACGATGGATCCTTGGATGTTTACCTCAAATATCGGTCGCCTTCGCTTCTTCTTCTATTCCGCGGCGCTGCTGGTGGCGGAAGTCGTGGTAATTGTGTTGTGCATCGCATGGACCATCGGCTTCGAGGGGTTGGCCAATTCGAAACCTGGTCCTTCCAGGGAAGGGCTGGCCGCGGCCGTTCTCGTCGCTTCGCTGGTGATCGTGCTGTTCCGCGCGAATTTCGCCCGGCGTCGAAGCCGCGACGCGCTAGGATCCAAATGGATCCTTTGGTCGTACATTGTGTTCTCGACCCTGTTTGCGATTCTGCAGGCCGGCACTGTTCTTGTCGTGAAATTCGACGGCGAAGATTCGCATCCCGGCCTTAACCTGCTGGGACTCGCTCTCGTCGGGCTCTGGGCGGTCATCTTGGTAGCCAAGCCGGCGGGTGGCAGCTCTGCGGATATGGCGTCTTCCCTGAGTTTCGATGATCTCGACCCTCCCAGGCCGTTGCGCGGCGGCCGGGCGCCCCATTCAGAGTCGGCCGCCGGCGTGACGGCCCAGGCGCCGGCTTACGCCATGCGCGCCGCACCGGCGCCGTCGAACCACCCTGCATCTCAACCTGCGTCTCTGCCAAACGGCCGGCCGCGGTCCGGCGGCTTCGGCAGGCGGGGCCTTGTGTGATCATCTCGCCGCATCAAGGCCATGATGGTTGCAGATAGAACGGTCCCAGATAAACGCATTGGCCTAAGCCTGGGCCAGCCTTCTCTCCCCTTTCCTGACCGATGGCAATGACCGATCCCTCAGACGCTCGCCCGATCCTGATGTTCGATTCCGGCATCGGCGGCCTGACGGTGCTGCGCGAAGCGCGCGTGCTGATGCCCGACCGCCGCTTCGTCTATGTCGCCGACGACGCGGCTTTTCCTTATGGCGCTTGGGAGGAACCGGCACTGAGGGCACATATACTGGAGCTGTTCGGCAAGCTGCTCGACCGTTTTTCGCCGGCCATTTCGGTCATCGCCTGCAACACCGCCTCGACGCTGGTCATCGATGCATTGCGCGAGAGATTTCCCGGCCATCCTTTCGTCGGCACGGTGCCGGCGATCAAGCCGGCGGCGGAACGCACGCGCTCCGGGCTGGTTTCGGTGCTCGCGACGCCCGGCACCGTCAAGCGCCAGTATACGCGCGACCTGATCAGCAGATGGGCTCAGAAATGCCATGTCCGCCTGGTTGGCAGCGACAATCTGGCGGGACTGGCCGAGGTCTATATGCGTGAGGGCTTTGTCGACGAAGAGGCCGTGCGCACCGAGATCGCGCCGTGCTTCATCGAACATGATGCGCTGCGGACCGATATCGTCGTGCTTGCCTGCACCCATTATCCCTTTCTGGCCAACCGCATGCGCAAGACGGCACCTTGGCCGGTCGATTGGCTCGACCCCGCCGAGGCGATCGCGCGACGGGCGCTCTCGCTGCTAGTGGAGACCGAGCCCAGGAATCGCGGCGAGGCGCTGCTGGAAGGCGCCGATCTTGCTGTCTTCACCTCGAAGAGAGTTGATTTCCCGACTCGCCGCCTGATGCAGGGGTTTGGGCTGGGGATTTCCTGATATCTGGGAACATCACCCGGACCGGTGCGTTTTTCCATCATTGCAAGACGGGAGAAACGATCATGCCAGCCACATCAAAGGCCCAGCAGAAAGCCGCCGGCGCGGCATTGTCCGCCAAGCGTGGCGAGACCAAGAAGAGCGAGCTCAAAGGCCCTTCGAAGGGAATGTACAAATCCATGAGCGAAAAGCAGCTCGAGGAATTCGCCGAGACCAAGCGTAAGGGCCTGCCCGAGAAGAAATCGAAACACTAGCCCGCCGCGCGTCTGACTGGGCGCACCCGCAGGGCGGTCGTTTCCGATTCCATAGTTGGATAGCCGCGGTCCAGCACAGACCGCGGCTGAACCGTGGCCGTATCCGCTCGCCATCGCCGACGCCAGCCGCAAGCTTGACACCGGTTAAATCTCCGTTTAATCAGCCCACCAACACCGGGCCGCAACGTCCGGTGGTTTCTTTATGTGCGCAAGACGTTTGGGAAGCGCTCTATTCTTCCTCAGCTCTTGCCTAGAATGACGTGTCCCGTGGGTTTTCCGCCGCGTTGCGTGGGAAAACCCTGTCAGGTCTCGAAAACGGGGGCCAGAGGAGGGCGCGTTTCCTTCACCCGGACCATGAGGTTCCGGGTCTGTTGTTTTGAAAGGGAATGCGATGAGCAAGCGCGAATCCGCGAAATACAAGATCGACCGCCGTCTCGGCGAAAACATCTGGGGCCGCCCGAAATCCCCGGTCAACAAGCGCGAATACGGTCCCGGCCAGCACGGCCAGCGCCGCAAGGGCAAGCTTTCCGATTTCGGCCTGCAGCTGCGTGCCAAGCAGAAGCTGAAGGGTCACTACGGCGACGTTTCGGAAAAGCAGTTCCGCAAGGTCTATGAAGAGGCGGACCGCCGCAAGGGCGACACCTCGGAGAACCTGATCGGCCTGCTCGAATCGCGTCTCGACGCGGTCGTCTACCGCGCCAAGTTCGTGCCGACCATTTTTGCCGCTCGCCAGTTCGTCAATCACGGCCACATCAATGTCAACGGCAAGCGCGTCAACATCGGCTCATACCGCTGCAAGCCGGGCGACGTCATCGAAGTGCGCGAAAAATCGAAGCAGCTGGTGATTGTCCTGGAATCGGTAGGCTTGGCCGAGCGCGACGTGCCTGACTACATCGAGGTCGATCATAACAAGATGACCGCGACCTTCGGGCGCATCCCCGGCCTGTCAGATGTTCCCTTCGCCGTGCAGATGGAACCGAACCTGGTCGTGGAATTCTATTCGCGCTGATCGAACGCGCCGTCTGCGACAGCATCGAGGCCGCCCATCGAGGCGGCCTTTTCATTGTCCGGTTTTTGTTCGCCCAGGGAAGATGCGGGACTGCTCGATCGGATCAATGCGGCTTTGGAGCCGTTCGGTGTTGCAAATGGAGGGTCAGAGCACTTTGTCATCACGGGCAGGAACATCCGCGTCTCCCCAAAGTCGCCCTTGCGCTCGGCATCGCGTTCCACGAACTCGCGACCAATACCGTGAAGTACGGCGCGTTTTCCAACAAGGCCGGGTCAGTCCTGATCTCATGGATGATTGAGCCGTCGTCCGAGGGCAACAGGCTTCTCCTGCGCTGGCAGGAGAAAGATGGCCCGCCTGTGACGCGACCGTCCCGGAAAGGGTTCGGGTCGCGGGTGATCGAGCGCGGTCTGCCTCACGAACTGGAAGGCACGGTGCATCTCGACTATCGGGCGGACGGCCTGATTTGCACGGTCAAGTTCATGCACCGCAAGGCTCGTGATGGATAAATTGCTTTCCGGTCGTCGAGTCCTCGTTGTCGAGGATGAAATGCTGGTCCTCATAATGATAGAAGACATGCTGGCCGACCTCGGATGCGAGTCCGTGACTGCTGCAGCCACCGTCAATCAGGCCCTCGCGGTGATTGATGCGCAGATCTTTGATGTTGCTATGCTGGATATGAATCTGAATGGCTGTAACAGCTATGCCGTGGCTGAAGCGCTCGGCACGCGCGGCGTTCCGTCTCGAGAGATTGTTCCAAGGAGGAAACAAAAGCCTGCGCCTCTGGCGGAGGACGCGGGCTGATCGGGCGGAGTGCGGGTGACGTTTAGTACCAGCGTCCACGGCCGTAGAAGCCGCCACCGCCTAGCAGAATAACAATAAGAACTATGACCAGAATTGTGGTGATATCCATATGCGCCTCCTATGAGCGCGCCCGGCCATGTTTAGCCGTGCGCCGCTCTTGCCCTGATAACTGTGTGACTTGTGCCTGCCGTAAAGCGAGCGGTCTAACGCAAGCCGAAAAAGCTGAGTATCGCTATTACGATAACTACGGCTCCGACCACCCAAATAATGTTGTTCATAACGGCTCCCTTTTATCTAGAGCTGCCATAGCGAAAACTCTTGTCATTAAGTACAAACGACTGTGCGGCGTTCTTGTTCCAACACGCTGGATTTATAATTCGGCTGGCTGAATACCGCCAGCCGTCATGGCGGAGGACGCGGCCCTCGGGTGTACGTCTCGATTCATATCCTGCCGATCCAAAGCCAGAGAAGACGACGATAGCTGATTGGTCAGGACGCGCTAGGCTCTCAGGTATTTCGATAGAGGCCAGGATGGGACGGCGCAGCCCAAGGGACGTTCAAAGGGCCTTCATATCCGCAGCGATGGAGGCAGACGCTTTGATGCCAGCTTCCTGAAGAACTGAACCGTTTGCCTCAACTCCTTGGCCTAATGTCGACCTTGGCGCGAGCTTGCAATAATCCTGCTCAAGTCAAAGCTTGCCTGGTCCAACGCTCCAAAGCACCTCAACAGCAGGGCGGACGGGATAGCCTCTGACAGCGGACGACCTTTCGCGAGAGCCCTGACTTTGCTTCGATGCTTGGTAATTATAGTCGTGCATGACCCTCGCGAAGAAAGCGGTGATGATTTCGGACTGTACCTGATTGAGCTCATTTTTTTCTGTCGCTCTGGCTCGGCTTTGGCGTATCCGCCCGCCCAGCTCGGTACGTCAACCATCGGTAGCGGTAGAAGGTTCCGGAACAAATCTTGGGTTGCACCGTCAGACCAGCCATACTTGTAGTTGAGGGTGCTATGCGCGATGACCAGTCCGACGTCCGGTGGTCATTGAAACAGGCAAAGCGGTCGCTTGCTGACCGTTGCAGGCCCATGCAGGCAGCCTGGCTCATGGTCGACACACCGCCCGATGAACAGCGCAGACCTGAAGCCTGACGCCGGATGTGGAACCTCCGACCACAGCCAAGGTTTAGCAACTTGATGTTCGAAGGTTTTCAGCTTGAGAGAATCCAGCTGCCCGAGGCGACGCTTCGGGTTAGGCACGGTGGTTCAGGACCACCGATCCTGCTTCTGCATGGCCACCCTCGTACACATGCCACCTGGCACCGTGTCGCGCCGCTTCTCGCCGAAAACCATACGGTGGTTTGTCCTGATCTCCGCGGTTTCGGGCAGTCTTCGATTCCAGAGGACACCCACGATCATGCAGGTTCATCCAAGCGCGCGAAAGCGAGAGACTGTGTCGCGCTCATGCGCCATCTGGGTTTTGACCGCTTTGCCGTCGCTGGGCACGATCGCGGAAGCTATACCGCTTTCCGGACGGCGATGGATCATCCGTCCGCAGTTACGCATCTCATCGTTCTGGATGGTGTTCCCATCCTGGAAGCACTGGAACGATGCGACGCCCGCTTCGCTACCGAGTGGTGGCACTGGTTCTTCTTTGCACAGCCCGACAAGCCGGAACAGGCGATCATGGCCAACCCGCAAGCCTGGTACGGCGGCTCCGCTGATCAGATGGGCGCGGAGGCGTTTGCGGACTACAAAGCGGCAATTCTCGACGTTCGTGTCATCCATGGGATGATCGAGGACTATAGGGCAGGTCTTTCACTCGACCATCTGCACGACGCAGATGACCAAAAGGCCGGCCGGCGGGTCCAATGTCCCACCATGGTTCTATGGTCGATGCGCGATGATCTGGAACGGCTTTATGGCGATATTCTCGGCGTATGGCGCCCGTGGACGACAAGCTTGCAGGGGAAAGGCATTGCCTGTGGGCACCATATGGCTGAAGAGGCGCCAGAGGCGCTCGCGGCAGAAATCCTGGCCTTCTTGCGTTCCATTTAGAGCGTAAACCCATAAATTTAGGGGCGTCGGCGGGCGGACTCTTGGTTTTCGACGCTGTTTTCGTTCACTTGGAAAGCTTTGCCCTCAGGCTTCGGCTGGTTGCGCTTGTCGCTGGACTGCTGTGGGTGCGCTGGTGAGCGAGCGGGCTCTTGGTCTTCCACGCTGTTTTCATTCACTTGAAAAGCTTTGCCCTGAAGCTTCTGCTGGTTCCGCTTGTCGCCGGGCTTCTGCTGTGGTTGGCGCTCTTGATTTTGCGCGGTGTTATCGTTCATTTTGAGCTCTTTCGCCATCGCGTCCTCTATTGCTACAGGACAACGCCCGCCGTTGCGGTGGGTTCCCGGGCAAATCAGGGCACTGTGTTATTGTAGCCCTGATGTCCGTTTTAAGGACTTGTTTCCGCGATCAGGGAGCAAGAAGGCGTGCGAGTTTGGTGGTCAGTTCATCAAAGCTGAACGGTTTGCGAAGCACGGCACGGTTGCTGAAGCCTTCGCGCATGTCGCGATCGCTGTTGCCAGTCGAATAGATGAAGGGCACGCCGCGCTCGGCAAGCGCATCGGCCACGGTATTGCTGTCGTCGCCGTCCAGATTCATGTCCAGCATGGCGGCATCGAAAATCTGTCCTTCGATCAGGGCGATCGCCTGTCCGACCGTGCCGGCTGAGGTGACGGTCTCGCATCCAAGATCGCCCAGCATATCCTCGATCATCATCAGGACCAGAATTTCATCCTCGACAACGAGGAAGCGACGGCCAGAAAGCAGCTTATCCATCGCGAATTCCCGGTACCGGAATGTTCATCGTGCAGATCAACCCGTCCGGGCGATAATCGAGTTGCACAGTGCCTTCGAGCTCGTGGGCCAGGCCGCGCTCGATCACGCGCGAGCCGAACCCCTTTCGCAATGGTGGCGTAACCTGCGGACCGTCCTTCTCTCGCCAGGACAGGATAAGTCGGCGGCCCTCCGACGTCGGCTCGATCGTCCATTCGATCCGGATAGAGCCCCTGTCATTGGAAAACGCACCATATTTCACCGCGTTCGTCGCGAGTTCGTTGAAGGCGATGCCAAGCGCCAGGGCCGCCCTTGTCGAGAGGCGGATGTTCTCGCCGGCAATCACCAGCCGCTCCGCCCGCCCGTCTGTGACGCCGAACGGTTCCAGCGCATCGTGCAGCACATCCAGCAGCCCGGCGCTGTGCCAGTTTTCACGGGTCAGCAGGTTGTGCGACCGGGAGAGCGCAAACAGCCGGGACTCGACGGCTTCGCGGATCACCTTTGGATCGGAATTCGCTCGCGATGCCTGCCAGACAATCGACTGCACCGTTGCAAGCGTGTTCTTCACGCGATGGTTCAGTTCGTCGATGAGCATTTTGGATTGCGCCTGCTCCTCCTTGTGTTTGGTCAGATCGACCAAGGAGGTAAAATACTGGACGATGGCGCCGCTCTTGTCGTGGACAGGACTGGCGAAAAGGGCAGCCCAGAATTCGCTGCCATCCTTGCGCCTGTAAAGGATTTCTGTAGCCGCCGACGAATTGGCTTCGAACTCCACCTTGATACGTTTCAGCGCCCCGGCGTCGGTGCCGTCCGCCATCAGGAAATTGAAGGGCTGGCCGAGCACCTCTTCCCTGGCGTATCCGGTCAAGGCGAGGAAGGCGTCATTGGCAAAAATGATGGGATTGCCGGGTTCTTTTGCATCGGTGAAAACCATGGCCATTCGTGTTGTCTCGGCGGCAACCACGAACGGACCAAGGTCGTGCTGAAAGCCCTCGACTTCGGCTTCGGCGTCCTTCTGCTCTTCGGACTTGTCAGGCATAGTGACCATTGATCCCGCCGTTGGCGCAAGACATTCGACAGCGTAGCTTGCCCCAGGCCTCCGCGCTACAGGCATTGAGCTCGTCGCATTTCGAGGCTTCCTCTGCCCCGTGTCGAGACAGCGCGCTGGACGACGGCCCGCGACGAACCGGATTGAACGCAAAAGCCCGCGCACCTTTCGGCGAGCGGCTCATTGCGGACCGGAACCATCAACTGCCTCGATGCTCTGCCTCCACGTCAAAGGTCAACACAATCTGCAGCACCAGGTGGCGGCGGAGCATCGCGCTTCCTTCAAGCGGATCATTCCACAACTTCGCCGCGATACCCCCTCAACGAAATACCCCGCCGAAATGGGGTTTCTGGGACCACTGGACGGAAATCGGTAGGGACGGCTGGGCCAAGCCGAAAGCCATCCGCCACCCGCCTGCGGGAGGGTGAAGCCGGCATCATCAAAAAAACGAAATGTTGGCGGGTGACCAGTTCATGAAAAAGTATGAAGCTGAACAGGCTGTTCATCACTTTTGCATGGGCTGAGATACGCGACTTCGGGTATAAGACGACGATGGCACTTGCGATGCGAGACGATTCCCAGCCCACCTGGTGCGAGCGCTAAGCCGCCGGCGCGTCCGGCATCCGCTGTTCAGCTAAGAATGAGGCCGGCTAGGAGAACCGTAAGGAGAAGCGACAGCGGAACGGCAAGAAGCCAAGACGCCCCCAAAGTGTTGGTCTGCCAGAAGTTCATCGGGGTCTTCCATTCGGTTTCCTATCAAAACGGACAGACCTCGCCGGCGGTTCCGAGTGCTCAAAGCAGTAGGGGCTGTTCCAGGGGTCGCAGGGTCACCGAATCGGGGAAAGGCTAGGCCGCCCGCGGAAATGCGCGACGTGAACGTCGTTCCGTTCCTTTTTCTCAACAGGATATGCGGTCACGATATGAGAGACGGTTACCGCGATCGTCCGTTCTGAAGAAGCCCTTCATGGATGAGGAACTGGTTGAGATCCTTATGCGGCGCGACAATGAAGGTGCGAGCGTTGCGTCAATCAAGATTGTCGCGCCACATCCTTACACACTTGCTGTCGCGCTGAACGAATAACCGCTGCCCGCGACCCTAGCCAGCATCGAGGCTGTGCCGCCTATCCTGGACGATCAGAAGCCGGCGTATCGCAAACATCTGCCGGACTGAACGCTTCTCGGCTCCTACCCGCTGCCACTAGCGTACATAACGTCTAAGATGTAGGATTCAAGCGCATGCTATAGACCACCATCGGGAAGGACCGCGGATCCGGCCAACTGCCTCGCACCGGCATCAGCACAGGGGTAACGTTTCGAACACCATGAGCGAGCAAGCCCTCGAAAGCCGACCTTCCGGCGCGTCGGCGGAAGCCATTTCCTACCATTACGACGTTGGCACCGAATTCTACAGGCTGTGGCTCGACCGCAATCTGACCTATAGCGCCGCCCGCTGGGGCGATCCGCGCCAAGCCGCGGTCAGCCCGGTCAGCCTGGAGCTCGCGCAGGAGGCGAAGCTCGACTTCCACCTGAGAGCCGTCGGCGTCGGGCCGGGCGACAGCCTGCTCGACATCGGCTGCGGCTGGGGCTCGATGCTGCGCCGGGCTGTCGAGCAATACGGCGTTGCCGCGGCGACCGGCCTGACCCTGAGCGCCGAACAGCACGACTACGTGCGCGCGCTCGACCTGCCGGGCGTCGAGGTCCGGCTGGAGAATTACCAGGACTATCGCTCGGCGGCCAAGTTCTCGGGTATCGTCTCAGTCGGGGCGTTCGAGCACTTCACCCGCCCCGGCCTGTCGGCGGCCGAGAAGGTCGTGATCTACCGGCGGTTCTTCGAGCGGTGCCGCGGCTGGCTGAATCGCGGCGCACACCTTTCCCTGCAGAGCATCACATGGGGCAATGTCCCGCGCGACGCGACCGGCTTCATCATGGCGCAGGACGTCTTCCCCGAGACTGACCCGCCCTATGTCGCCGACGTTCTGGAGGCATCGGCCGACACGTTCGAGCTGATCTACATGGAGAACCGCCGCTGCGATTACATCCGCACCCTTGAGGTCTGGCTGGAGCGGCTGCGCACCCGGCAGCGGGAGATCGAGGCGGTGACCAGGACTGGGACCTTCGAATTCTACGAGCGCTACCTGCGCCGGTCGATCTATGGCTTCAAGAAGAAGCAGTTCCAGCTTTGCCGCTTCGTCTTCCAGCGGCATTGAGGACCTCAATCACTTGCAGCGGGCGAAGGCATCGGCAACGAAATCGCGCGCCGCCGAGCCTTGAAACCCTATGACTGCAGCGCAAACCGCGACCGGAACTCAGCCGGCAAAGGAAATCCGGCCAATTGAATTGCTTAAGCCGTCGTAACTGTACCCCAGGATCCTAGAAGGCAAACTGGGCTGGCAGTTGCCGCGCGCAGCGCTCCAAGCGAGTGCCGCGCGCTGCAGCGGGCGACCATCTGTGGCAAGCTGGTGCGAATATATCCGCCAGAGGCCCTAGAGGCGCTGAAGCCACTCGTCGACCTGACGCTCGGCCTCTTCTTTGGCGATACCGTACCTTTCCTGAACGCGCCCGGCCAACTGATCTCGCTTGCCCTCGGCACGGTCGAGATCGTCATCCGTAAGATCACCCCACTGCTCTTTGGCCTTGCCCTTAAATTGGGTCCATTTTCCCTTGATCTGATCCCAGTTCATTTTTCGCTCTCCATATCCTAGATGCACCCTGACGACATGCCGCTCGGGCGCACGTTCCAATCACGCGCTGCCTTGCGGTCCGACAACTCCTGGGCAACGGTCACACGTATGGGTACGCCGTACTAGTCGTGCACTCGGCTCGACGTATGCCCGGTCGCCCCAATCGGGTTCGTCTTCGACCGAATAACGCGGCGTACCTCCGAGCTGTTCCGGCTATTATGAAGCCATCTTGACATTCGTTGTAATCGAGTTCGACCCAAGGCAACGGATAGTGGATCCTGGCCGATGTGTTCGCCCTCGGATTATAGACATTGGTTCCGGGGACGTTCGATGCCCGGACGTGGTCGTGGGTAGCAGTTTCGTCGTTCATCAAGAGTCAAAGGCGAGGCGATTGCCTCCGCCCACGCGATCTTCCCGAGGTGTACCTTAACGAGCGCGCCAGCGAGCAGTAGGCCACAAAACTCTGAAGTACCACCGCAAGGAGTGGGGCGGCGAGCGCGGCGCCTGGAAGGACCGCCCGCGCCACGACGACCACTCCTGCGGCGTCGATTACCTTCCTGCTCGGACTGGAGCCGCCGAACCCTCGTTTACAAGCGGCGCGAAATGTCGTGGCTGAGCTCACCAGCCAGGCCGCCGGGCGCGGGAAGCTCGGTCGGGCGGCGCGAGATCAAAAGCAACAAGCATTGCCGATCGACGGATTGGTCAGCGCCATCTCCATCTTATCCGACGGGCCTTTATTTGGACGACGATTGCCTCGCCCTCGCCTGCGACCGAACTGGGTCCAGACGCGACCGATATCACTCAAGCGGCATCCGGAGGCGCCGACGTGGAGTGCCTGCGGCCCTTGACCTCGGCCGCGTGCCACTCAAGGAAGAGGCTGTAGGCGACCGCCAGCAGCGTTGGCCCGAGGAATACGCCGATGAAGCCAAAGGCGAGAATGCCACCGAGGAACCCGAAGAGGCCGAGCACCACGGGCAGGCTGTTGGACCTAGCAAGGAGATAGGGCCTGAGGACATTGTCAATGCTGCTGACGAGGAGCAGGCCCCAAACCACGACGAAGATGCCCCACCAAACGGCTCCTTGGACCAGCAGCCACAGCGCCACCAAGCCCCACACAAGCGGGGGGCCGGCCGGCACGAACGACAGGACGAACGTAAGGAAGCCGAGCAACAGCGCCTGAGGCACACCGGCGATCCAGAAACCGATGCCGGCCAACAGCGCCTGGGCGAGTGCCGTGCCGATCAAGCCGTAGATGACGCCCTTCACGGTCTCGCCCACGACCGTGAGCAGGTGTCGCGCGCGCGGTCCGGCGAATCGTTCGGCGATCTCGCGCACGTACGCTGCCATCTGCCGGCCGTGGCGGTAGAAGAAGAATGCTATGAAAACACTCAGACCGAGCTCGAGAAGGCCGACGCCGAGCACAGCTCCGCTGGCCACGGCGATGTCGGCGGCGGGGCCAATCAGCTTCTTGAGCTCAATCATGAAGGCGGGTGCGTTGTGAGCCAAACTTTTCCAATAGGCAGCGAGGCTCTCGCCAACCGCCGGGAGCCCTGCGACCCAACGCGGTGGCGTCGGCGGCCCCTGCTCGAGGAGACGGGTCGCCGCCGTGACCAGGCTTGCTACGCTGTCCGCCAGTGTCGCCACCATGACGGCGAATGGTGCGACGAGAACGAAGGTAACCAGCAACGTCATCACGGCGGCGGCCAGGCTTTTATTGCCACCGACTGCCCGCTCGCACCTTTGGTAGACCGGCCATGTCGAGAAACATATGACCGCCGCCCACAGGATGGCTGAGAGGAAAGGCTGAAGGACGAGAGCGCAACCGAACGCAAGTAGAAGAAGGGCGCCGACCCCCATAATTTGTTCGATTGGCTTACCAAGGGATATCATGACCAATCAGTCTTGCTGCGGCCTAGCCTCTGCCCGCGCACTCGGCATAACGGT
This sequence comes from Mesorhizobium temperatum, assembly GCF_002284575.1. Classification (GTDB taxonomy): domain Bacteria; phylum Pseudomonadota; class Alphaproteobacteria; order Rhizobiales; family Rhizobiaceae; genus Mesorhizobium; species Mesorhizobium temperatum. The sequence continues at coordinate 47,884 of NZ_NPKJ01000004.1, read as the reverse complement.
TTCCAGTTTACTTGGTCGGTCGCTCACAACTAAGCAACAACGAAGCCGCCGACAAGGCGTTCAAGCGAATGAGGTTGCGCACCCAGTCAACAAGGAAGACCACGGCGTTAATCTCTTGCGGCACCTCGGGCTTACCACGCGGGAGTTGGCAGTGCATTGCGACAATCTTGCTGCGATGCACCGGTTGTTTCTGCCCGACGCTTCATCGCGGCAACTGCGGAGGGCCACATATGGCGCTACTTGCGTTCCGGTGACCGACAAAGTTGGCTGCGAGCGACCCAGGGCAGCCCTTCGAAACGAAGCCCAACAAAATCACCGTTTGTTCTCCCTTAGCGTTGTTTGGCGTACTTTCAACGCGATGCCCTCAAGTACGCTCTGGTTCGTTCTATTTGCGCATCATGCTTTTCGAAAATCGATTTCGGTTTTCGGGCCGATGCGCTAATCCGGGCAGCAACTGGGATTTTGAGGCCAACGCGCCATGAACATGCTGCCAGACGCCAAAACACTCGAACCGATCGCCGATGCCGCAGGCGGCTTTCATCCGCTGTTTGCCGATGTGCCGTCCTCCGTCGAGTTTAACAAGCTGCGCAAGCGGCTGCTGCGTCTCGCCCGTCAGGCGCTCGACGATTTTTCGATGGTGAGGCCTGGCGATCGCTGGCTGGTCGCCTTGTCCGGCGGCAAGGATTCCTACGGCCTGCTCGCTTTGCTGCTCGACCTCAAATGGCGCGGGCTGCTGCCGGTCGAGCTGTTGGCTTGCAATCTCGACCAGGGCCAGCCGAATTTTCCGAAACACATTCTGCCCGATTATCTCGACACATACGCCATTCCGCACCGCATCGAATATCAGGACACCTATTCGGTGGTGACCGACAAGCTTCCCGAGGGCAGCACCTACTGTTCGCTGTGCTCGCGGCTCAGGCGCGGCCATCTCTATCGCATCGCGCGGGAGGAGGGCTGCTCGGCTTTGGTGCTCGGCCACCACCGCGAAGACATTCTCGAAACCTTTTTCATGAACCTGTTCCATGGCGGGCGCCTCGCCGCCATGCCGCCAAAACTGCTCAACGACGACGGCGACGTCATGGTGCTACGGCCGCTCGCCTATTGCGCCGAGGCCGATCTCGAAAAATTCGCCGGCGCCATGAAGTTCCCGATCATCCCGTGCGATCTGTGCGGCAGCCAGGACGGCCTGCAGCGCAATGCGATGAAAGCGATGCTCGACGACTTGGAAAAGCGCATGCCCGGCCGCAAGGACACGATGATCCACGCCATGACCAATGTGCGGCCCTCGCATCTGCTTGATCGCAAACTCTTCGATTTCGCCGCACTCAACGAAACCCTTACACGGCAAGACATCCCCGATGACATTTGACGATACCGCGATCGACTGGCTTGCCAAGCTTCTGTCCGACGCCGCCATTGCCGAGATCATGCCGCGCTTTCGCCGGCTGGATGAGGGCGACGTCCGCCAGAAGACCTCGGCAGCCGACCTGGTGACGGAGGCCGACGTGAATGCCGAGCGGCTCATCACCGTCAGGCTGCGTGAGCGCTACCCCCAGGCGATGATCGTCGGCGAGGAAGCCTGCTCCGACGCCACGGCGCTGCTCCAGGGCCTCGGCGAAGCCGATCTTGCCTTCGTCATCGATCCAGTCGACGGCACCTTCAATTTCGCCTCGGGCGTGCCGCTGTTCGGCGTCATGCTGGGCGTCGTCGTGAAGGGCGAGACCGTCGCCGGCATCATTCACGATCCCGTCGGCAAGGACTGGCTGATCGGCGCCAAGGGTGCTGGCAGCCACATACGGCATGCGCATGGCACCCTGGAGAAGGTGTACGTCGCCGAGCCTGCACCGATCTCGCAAATGACCGGCGCGGTTTCCTGGCAATACATGCCCGAGCCGGAACGGTCGCGGCTGGCGCGCAACCAGACGAAATCCCTGTCGCAATTCGGCTATCGCTGCGCGGCTCACGAATACCGCCTGCTGGCGAGCGGCCACGCCCACTTCGTCGTCTACAACAAGCTGATGCCGTGGGATCATCTGGCCGGTGTGCTGATCCATGCCGAGGCAGGTGGTTACGCGGCGCGTTTCGATGGCAGCGCCTATTTGCCTTCGCACGTCGGAGGTGGCCTTCTTGTCGCACCGGACGAAGAAAGCTGGCGCGAACTGCGCCGGGAACTCTGGGCGGAATAGGCCGTTTGGGATCGGCCCGGTGGGCAGGGTGAAGAAGCTAGCCGAGGATTATGGCGCCGAGCTGATGTATTCGCACGACATGGAGAACTTCAAGACTTATCGGACCGGCACGCAGTTCTACGGCTGATCGCCGCCGATGCGGAGACAAAGACCATGCGCTATCTCGAACACGCCGAACCGGTCATCACGCTTACTGCCGGGCCGGTGAACGCCTATCCCGATGTGCTGCGCGGCCTCGGCCGCACCGTGCTCTACGATCACGACCCGGCGTTCCAGCTCTTTTACGAGCGTGTGGTCGACAAGGCGCAGAAGACGATGCGGCTATCGAACAAGCCGGTCATTCTGCATGGCGAGCCGGTGCTTGGCCTGGAGGCGGCCGCAGCCTCCCTGATCACGCCCGACGACGTCGTGCTCAACCTCGCCTCCGGCGTCTATGGCAAGGGGTTTGGCTATTGGGCGAAGCGCTATTCGCCGCATCTGCTCGAAATCGAGGTGCCCTACAACGAGGCGATCGACCCGCACGTGGTTGCGGCAATGCTGGAAGCGCATCCGGAAATCAGCATCGTTTCCGTCTGCCACCATGACACGCCGTCGGGCACCATCAACCCGATCGACGCCATCGGCGCGCTGGTTTCGGCGCATGGCGCCTATCTGATCGTCGATGCCGTTTCCTCCTTCGGCGGCATGAAAACGCATCCGCAGGACTGCGAGGCCGACATCTATGTCACCGGCCCGAACAAATGCCTCGGCGCGCCTCCCGGCCTGACGATGATGGGCGTCAGCGAGCGCGCCTGGGCCAAGATGAAGGCAAATCCCCTGGCGCCACGCGCGTCGATGCTCAGCATCGTCGACTGGGAACATGCGTGGTCGAAGGACAAGCCGTTTCCGTTCACGCCGTCCGTCGCCGAGATGAACGGGCTCGACGTCGCGCTCGACCTCTACCTCAACGAGGGACCGGCAGCGGTGTGGGCGCGCCACGCGCTCACCGCCAAGGCCATGCGCGCCGGCGTCGCCGCCATGGGTCTGTCGATCTGGGCCGCCAGCGACAATATCGCGTCGCCGACCACGACCGCCGTCCGGACGCCCGAAGGCATCGACGAGAAGGCGCTTCGGCAGGCCGCGCGCGCCCGCTACGGCGTGGTGTTCTCGTCGGGCCGCGGCGAAACATTGGGCAAGCTGACACGCATCGGCCATATGGGCCCGACCGCTCAGCCGATCTATGCGATCGCAGCGCTGACGGCACTTGGCGGCGCGATGAACGCTTTGGGCCAGGAACTCACGGTCGGCAGGGGCATCGACGCGGCGCTCGCCGTTATCGACGCTGACGTCTGAACGGAGAAAATCACCAGATCACAATTGAGGAGCGTTTTCATGACTGAATGGCTTGCGGGAAAGACGGCGCTGATTGCCGGGGCTGCTCAACGCATCGGCAAGGCGAACGAGGCGTTCGGCCTTGTCGAGATGCTGCAGGCGATGAAAGGCAAGGGCAGCCGGAACATATTGCTGATGTCGTGTCGCTTCTTGCCTCCGACGATGCGCGCTGGATCACCGGTCAGACGCTAAATGTCGACGCCGGCATGGTGCGCCACTAAAAGCTCGTCGCGTCTGAAAGGATTCATGCGACGCGCTGATATCGATGGAGTCAAATATTCGGATTACAATTGTCCGCGCGAAACCCGGAGACCCGAGATGAAACCTCGGTCCGCAATTGTCGCCCTTACCCTTGCCTTGGTTGCCGGGCCGAACGAGGCAACATCGCAGGAACGCGCATGTCGCAGTGCCGATCCCGTCGACACCATAGACGAGATGTTCTCCGCGATCGTCGCGTGTTGGGAGCCGCCGCCCGGAACCGCGGGCATGACCTTGACGCTGCAGTTCTCAATTCGCCGAAACGGCACACTTATCGGCAAGCCTCGCGCCACTTACTCCCGTCTAGGGAATGATGGCGGCCTCAACCGGGCCTTCGTGGCCTCCGTCCTCGAGGCTCTCGACCAGGCCCTGCCACTGCCCGTTTCGGACAGCATGGGTGGAGCAATCGCAGGGCGTACGCTGTTCCCTCGCTTCACAGCAGCGAGTGGGGGTGAATCCTAACGCGGCGTCCGGTATTAAACCGGCGGGTTCTGCGGCTGGAAGAATTTGCCGCGCTCGGCGATCAGCACCATCACCAATGCGCCAAGCGACACGCTGCAGAATCCAGCGGCCAAGGGCGTCACCGTGCCGTTGAAGGCCTGGCCGATCAGCGTCCCGAGCAGGCCACCGAGGAAGGTCTGCATGAAACCCAGAATGGACGATGCCGTGCCGGCCAGCTGGCCGAGCGGCTCCATGGCGAGCGCGTTGAAATTCGCGCCGAGTGCGCCGAACGGAACCATCGCACAGGCAAAGAAGGTGATGAAAAGCCAGAGCGGCATCTTCATTTGGATGGAAACGATCAGCCAGGCGAGGCTGATGGCCAGAAACAAGAGCAGCGCGCTCTGCGACAGGCGGCGCATGCCGATGCGGCCGACAAGGCGCGAATTCAGATAGTTCGAAAAGGCGAGCACGCCGGCGATCCCTGCGAAAATCACCGGGAACATCTCGCCGACGCCGAAGACGCCGACATAGATCTGCTGCGCCGAGTTGATGAAGCCGAACATCGCGCCGAAGGCAAAAGTGCTGGCGAAGGCATAGCAAAGTGCCATGCGATTGGTCAGCACGATGCGGAAGCCGCCGATGATGGATTCGGCCGTCAGCGGTCTGCGATATTCGGGACGCAGCGTTTCGGGCAAGCGCAGCAGCGCCCACGCCGACACGATCAGCGCCCCGGCCGCCATGGTGATGAAGATCACGTGCCAGGTCGCGAACAGCATGATGAACTGACCAATGCCGGGGGCGACGACCGGAATGGCCATGAACACCATGAAGATCAATGACATGACCTCGGCCATGCGCCGACCGTCGAACGTGTCGCGCACGATCGAGACGGCGATGACGCGTGTGGCCGCGGCGCCGATGCCTTGCACCACCCTGCACAGGATAAGGATGGCGAATGTCGGGGCAATTGCCGCCGCAGCCGCTGCCGCGACATAGATCACCAGCCCGACAACGAGCGGAGCGCGGCGTCCGAAGCGGTCCGAGATCGGTCCGAAGAAGAGCTGCCCGCCGCCAAAGCCAAGAATATAGGCGGCAATCACGTACTGACGGTGGTTTTCATTTTCCACGCCCAACGAGGCGCCGATCTGCTGCAGCGCCGGCAGCATGATGTCGATGGCCAGCGAGTTGAGCGCCATCAACGCAGCGCAAAGCGCGATGAATTCCCAGCGCGGAATAGGCAAGGTGCTTGCCTCCGGCGCTTGTGCATGCTGATCCACGGCAAAGTCCGATCTTCAAACGAAAAAGCGCCGGCGCACCGGCGCATTCATCCGTCTTAGGCCCCAATACAGGGGAGGTACTCAGTCTGCCGAGGTGGGGGCTGGCCCGGCGTTTAGCGCATGACTCCGAAATCGGGATCGATTTCGCTGGGGATCATGCGCAAACAAAATTCAGGCGGCGCCTTTGACGCTCACGCCCTTTTCGACGAGGAACGTCTGAAGTTCGCCTGCCTGGAACATCTCGCGGATGATGTCGCAGCCGCCAACGAATTCACCCTTGACGTAGAGTTGAGGGATCGTCGGCCAGTTGGAGTATTCCTTGATACCTTGCCGCAGCTCGGCCGAGGTCAGCACGTCCACGCCCTTGTAGTCGGCCCCGATGTAGTCGAGGATCTGCACGACCTGACCGGAAAATCCGCATTGCGGGAAACCGGGCGTGCCCTTCATGAAAAGGACGACGTCGTTGCCCTTAACTTCGCTGTCGATGTAGTCGTTGATGCCGCTCATAGAGAATCCTTTCATGCCCGCGGGAGTCGGGCTCGAAACATACCCTTTCAAATAAACCCATAGGTTGCCTGAAACAAGACGTTTGCCGCATCGTCACGCAAATGGCGCAAAGGATGGCTGATATTGGGCCAAGAGCATCGGCCAGCTATTTTCCCAAGGAAGCGATAAAAAGGCGAGATGGCGCGGCAATCCTGATTGGTATTGCTGGCCCTGATCTGGTGGCTCAGCCAATCGCGATCTGGTGCTCGCAAGTCAGTCTCGGCAGCTTTGCACGCCTGTTCCGCGATGCGCTGCACTGTCCCAACGCGCTTTTCTTCGACGGGCGGTCTCGGCGCTGTCGAATGGCGAGAGATCGATCGTCGGCGAAAAATATCCGGCAGGGCCGATCATTGCCGTCTCGGCGAAAAAGTAATGAGGGGTTACGCCGAAACTCAGTCCGGCACACTGGTCTGCAGGGCGAGCGCGTGCAGCACGCCGCCCATATTGCCCTTCAGCGCGTCATAGACCATCTGATGCTGCTGGACGCGGCTTTTGCCGCGAAAGCTTTCGGCCACCACCTCGGCCGCATAATGGTCGCCGTCACCGGCCAAGTCGCGGATCGTCACCTTGGCGTCCGGAATGCCTTCCTTGATCAGCCTTTCGATGTCGTGCGCGTCCATTGCCATGCCAGGATTCCTTGTTCAGGTCGTGATCTCATAAATATGATCGAAATGGCGGATGAACCACACCCAAACGACCCCACTCGATCATATCAGGGGTCCACGACCTCATTTGCCATGAAGCGAGGAAACCAGGATTCGTGGGCAGCGGTCAATTCGCTGACAGGGATCGCCCGTGCCTCGCCGAGTTTCAGGTCATTGCCGCCGGTCGAGCCGATCCACGGCGCGAAGATACCGAGCTTGCTCTGCTCTTCGCGAATGGCGTCCCATTCCTTGCTTTGCGGATCGATTGACAGCGTCAAGATATAGCGGCCCTGATCCTCGCCGAACCAGACCGGGATCGGATCAGTCCCGACCAGGCCGGGGACGGTCGCGCCGATGCCGGACGCCATCGCCATCTCGGCCAGCGCGACGGCAATGCCACCATCGGAAACGTCATGCGCTGATGTAACGACGCCGGAGGCGATCAGGGCGCGTACATGGTCGCCGACGCGCTTTTCATGGTCGAGGTCGACCGGCGGCGGCGGGCCGTCGGTGCGGCCATGAATGCCGCGCATGTAGGCCGACTGGGCGAGATGCGTTCCCCACATGGACGGCGCGCCGACCAGCAGGATCATCTGGCCCTCGGCGGCAAAGCCGATCCGCGTCATCTTCGACCAGTCGGCGATCAGTCCGACGCCGCCGATGGTCGGCGTCGGCAAGATGCCTTGTCCGTTGGTTTCGTTGTAGAGCGAGACATTGCCGGAGACGATCGGAAAGCCGAGCGCGCGGCAAGCGTCGCCAATGCCTTTCACGGCGCCGACCAACTGGCCCATGATCTCGGGCCGTTCCGGGTTGCCGAAATTGAGATTGTCGGTGGCCGCGAGCGGCAGAGCGCCGGTGGCGGTAAGATTGCGCCAGCACTCGGCCACCGCCTGCTTGCCGCCCTCGTAAGGGTCGGCCTCGCAATAGCGCGGCGTCACGTCGGAGGAGAAGGCGAGCGCTTTGGTCGGATGACCTTCGACGCGCACCACTCCGGCATCGCCGCCCGGAAGCTGCAGCGAATTGCCCTGGATCAGCGTGTCGTACTGCTCCCATACCCAGCGGCGCGACGACAGGTCGGGTCCGCCGAGCAGTTTCAACAGCGCCTCGGCGACGTCGGCTTGTGGTGCATCGCCGGCCGCCAGGGGCGCCGGCTTCTTCGGCTCGGTCCAGGGACGGTCATATTCCGGCGCCTGGTCGCCAAGGTCCTTGATCGGCAGGTTGGCGACTTCGTCGCCCTGATGCAGCACGCGAAAGCGCAGATCGTCGGTGGTCTTGCCGACGATGGCGAAGTCGAGGCCCCATTTGTGGAAGATCGCCTCGGCTTCCTTTTCCTTTTCGGGGCGCAGCACCATCAGCATGCGCTCCTGGCTCTCCGACAGCATCATCTCATAGGCGCTCATGCGCTCCTCGCGCACCGGCACCTTGTCAAGGTCGAGTTCGATGCCGAGGTCGCCCTTGGCGCCCATCTCGACCGCCGAGCAGGTGAGACCGGCGGCACCCATGTCCTGGATGGCGATGACGGCACCGGACGCCATCAGTTCGAGGCAGGCTTCGAGCAGGCATTTTTCGGTGAAGGGATCGCCGACCTGAACGGTGGGCCGCTTCTCGTCGATCTTGTCGTCGAACTCGGCCGAGGCCATGGTGGCGCCGCCAACACCGTCGCGGCCGGTCTTGGCGCCGAGATAGACGACCGGCAGGCCTACGCCCTTGGCTTCCGACAGGAAGATGGCATCGGTCTTGGCAAGCCCCGCCGCGAAGGCGTTGACCAGGATGTTGCCATTGTAGCGCGCGTCGAAATTGACCTCACCGCCGACCGTCGGCACGCCGAAGGAATTGCCGTAGCCGCCAACGCCGGCAACGACGCCGGCGACGAGGTGCCTGGTCTTGGGATGGTCCGGCGCACCGAAGCGCAGCGCGTTCATCGCCGCGATCGGCCGCGCGCCCATGGTAAAGACATCGCGCAGGATGCCGCCGACGCCGGTCGCCGCACCCTGATAGGGCTCGATGTAGGAGGGGTGGTTATGGCTTTCCATCTTGAAGACAACGCAGTCGCCGTCGCCGATATCGACCACGCCGGCATTCTCGCCCGGCCCCTGGATGACCTGCGGCCCGGTGGTCGGCAGCGTGCGCAGCCACTTTTTCGAGGATTTGTAGGAGCAGTGCTCGTTCCACATCGCCGAAAAGATGCCAAGCTCGGTAAAGCTCGGCTCGCGCCCGACCAGGTCGAGGATGCGCTGATATTCGTCGGGCTTCAGCCCGTGCGCGGCAATGAGTTCCGGAGTGATCGGCACGGAATTGGAAATGGTCATGGGCGGCAATTTATATCCTTGGGATCGAGTCCCCTCTTATCGCAAGCGCGAAGGCCGATACACCCATCAAGCGACGAAAAACGATGGAAAGCCACAGGGGCAGCAACCAGCGAAAGATCGCTACTCGATCCGCCGGTTTCAAGCGGCTCAGGAGAAACTGTCGTAACCGGCACGGCCTTCGTCCAGAAGCCGCCTGATCACGCCGACGCCGCCCGCGATGTCCTCTCGCCGACTCGGCTGTGAAACGCCGAAACGCACGCCGTGGAAAACCTGCTCGGAACGGCCCGCCTTGAACTCGTCCTCATCGTCGATGAGCACGCCGTGTTCGAGACAGGCATTCTTGAACGTGCCGGAAAGCCATGGATCAGGCAGGGTGAGCCAGACGAAGGGCACATTGTCCACTGCCTTGAAGTCGAACCCGGCCAGCGTCTCGCGCACGATCGCCATGCGCGCGTTGATCTCGACGATGCTGCGCTTGCGCATCTCGCTGGCCTGGCCGGACAGCACCAGCCGGCTACACACTTCCGCCAGCAGGAAGGGGAGGCCGCCCGTCAGCATCTTGTGAGCGACCCGGATCCGGTGGCGATAGGCCGGCGGACAGGCGAGCCAGCCGCCGCGAACACCAGCCGCAACGGATTTCGACAGGCCGCCGGCAACGATGGTCCGTTCGGGGGCATATTCGACCAAGAGCGGCGTCGGGTCGTCGGTCAGATCGCCATAGAGATCGTCCTCGATCAGGACGACATTGTATTCGCGCGCGACGCGCGCGATAGCCTCGCGCCGCGTTGCCGACAGCGTCACCAGTGTGGGGTTCTTGGCCGTCGGCATCAGGAACAGCATTTTCGGGTGTTTTTGCGCGCAGACGCGCTCGAAATCCTCTGGATCGAGTCCTTCCTCGTCCGACGTCACCAGCGCGGTCCGGCGGCCGATCAGGCCGGCGCTGCGTGAAATCTGCGAATAGGTGAGGTGCTCGAAGACGATATAGTCGCCGGGCGTGGTGAGGGCGGCAATCGCCGCCATAACCGCGGCATGGGTGCCGAGCGTCGGAACGATGCCATCAGGGCTCGGGCGAAACGAATTTCGCGACAGCCAGCTGCAGCCGGCCTCGGACCAGCGGTCGGGAAAATCCCGCGTATAGCTTGAAATCTCATACGGATGGTCCTGCGCCGTGCGCGAGAGCACATCGGCGACAATGTCGCCCTGGCCAATATCAGGCGCAGCCGTGCTGTCGAAGCGCAGCTTGCCGCGAGGCGCATCGATATAACGCGTGCCCTCCACGTGGGGGTCAGGCGCCAACGGATCGGTCTTGGTGTCATGCCGGCCCAGGACATAGGTTCCGCGTCCGACCTCGCCGCTCACCAGCCCTCGCTCGCGCAACAATTGGTAGGCCCGGCCAACCGTACCGACGGTCGTGCCGATGTCGTATGCCAGATCGCGCTGCGGCGGCAGTTTTGCTCCTGCGCCGATCACGCCACGGTCGATGTCCGTTTCAATGGAATCTGCAAGCCGCTGATAGAGGGGCCCGGAGGTGGCGGTAAGGTCGGGAAGCCAATTTGTCATGGTGACAATTTTCTATATTGCACCGAATTGAGAGTCAATACATACGGATTACGTGACAAAAGGGTACAATTTCAAAATTCTGGTAGCAAGAAAATGGCTGCAATCGATACAATCCGTTACAAGAGAGCTGAATTGCCCGGAGCCCGCCCGTCAGGCCGGCAAGGCTATGTCCGTCGGCTGGTGCGCATGGTCAGGTCACTCGCAAACCGGATCGGCAGCCTGCTGGATCGCCGGCGCAGCCGGCTGGTCTTGCTGGAAATGACCGATGATCAGCTCAAGGATATCGGCATCTCGCGCGCCGATGCCCACCGTGAGGGTCTGAGGCCGTTCTGGGACTGAGAATACGTCTCGCCTGCTCCCGTCTCGAATAGCGGGGCGGTGTATCGGCAGGCCGACGTTGAGTGCCGCTTCTTCATCGCCGAGAAGCTACCTCCTTCTTCTTGCTTTCGATGTCGGAAAATGTATGGCGCACCGAGATCGGCCGCGGCAGCGAGGTCGCGAGAAGACAGACCACGATGCACCCGCAGACCTTCACTGCATTCTCGCCCCGCGACGTCTCCGATGAAGGGCTATTGCTGAAACAGCTAGTTCGCCTATTTTCGGGGTAATGAAAGAAGTCATTATGGCGAGTTTCACCCTAACAGATCTCGGCAACAAATCCGGCGAGGTTGTGGAGGCCGCGTTCCGGGGCCCTGTCGACATCACCAAGCGCGGCAAGCGCAAGTTCGTTCTCCTAACGGCCGAGCAGTTCGACTGTCTCGCCGGCCGTAGCGCCCAGCGGGCACACCGCGTCGAGGACCTGTCAGCGGAGGAACGCGAAGGGCTTCTCGCCGGCCTTGATGCCGTCGCGCGCGACGATGACCCGGATGACTGAGCCGGACCACGGACAGATCATTCTCTATTCCTATCTATGGGCGCGGGAATATGACCGGGGGGAGGAAAGTGGACGCAAGGCGCGGCCGACCTGCGTGATGCTGATCGTTGCGGGCAAGAACGGCCCCAGAAGGCCCTGCTCTTTCCAATCACGAGCCAGCCGCCGCGCTCTGGCGCTCGCTGCGTCGAAATTCCCGAGACTGAGGCCCGTCGCGCAAGCTCTATATGCCGGCCTGGGTGATCGTCGATGAATTCAACACCGATGATCTCGCTACGTCCTGGGCGCTCGACGACGCCAAGCCGCTCGGCCGGTTTACGCGCAAGTTCATGTCCCGGATCGCCAGCGAAGCCGCCCGCGGCGATCCGCGCCGGCGCCGCGCGAACCGTACCGAGACGATAGACGGCCGGGGCTGGATGTAGCGCGCCCTCCGGATGCCCTGTCTTCTTCACTGCGGACGAACGCGTGCCACCCTGAACCGCGAGATGCCGTGGTCTGCAAGCACCGCAATGATACATAACACCAGAAAAAGTCCGGTGATGCCGAGCGCCGAGACGGCGACACTGGCCGCGCCGTTCTTGGCAATGTCGAGGAACGGGTAGGGCACTTCGCCTGATATCGGCGCCCGCACCAGTGCATAGCCCAAATAGGCGACCGGATAAATCATCCACCAGGAGATGTCGCGCCACCGCGTCGAGCCGTCGGCGCCGGCCACAAGCCACCACAGCACGAACAGCACCGGCGTTACATAGTGCAGCAGGACGTCGCAGAGCAGGAACAGATCCTGCGGCTGCCAAAGCTGCGCCAGAACCGTCGCATAGACGATGAAGACCAGGGTTATGGCAACCGCCACGCCGGCCCGCATCCGCGCCCCGGCAAAAGCTGGAAACCAGGCGTAGCCGCCAGGTGACAGCAGCGAAACATGCACGAGCAGCGCGCCGATATTGGTCAGGATGGTGAAGAAGCTGAAGTAGAAGACCAGCGAGCCAACGAAGCTGCGACCGGCTTCCATCGACGCCGGAACGGTGATGCAGATTTGCAGGACGAGCCCGGCCAGGCCTATGACCAGACCGGTGATCTGCAGGAAGCGGCTCACAGCCCTACGCAGCCGCACCGCAGGCCGGATTGCCTGTTTGCCAGCGCGCGATGTCCGAACCGATGCGTGCACCGAGCGGTTCGGCCATCAACGGACCGTACACGTCCACCCGGCGTGAATTGCCTTGCGCCTGCACGACCAGCAACGGCTTTCCGCCATACTGCTTGACCGGGACCAGCAGGAAGCGCGGCGTGCCGGTGAACGAATTCAGCTCATTGGCCATCTGATAAGGCTTGAAGGCGGGGTCCTTGCTGGAGATCCAGCATTTGTGGGCGGAGATCGCCACCTGTTCCATGGCAAGCAGCGCCGCGCTCTTGCCCGAAGGCGCCGGCGCGCTCTTCGGCTTTGATTGGCAGGAGGCGAGCACAAGGCCGGCGGTGGCGACGAGAGCGAGGCGGGCGATCGTCTGTCTCGGGCTCATGCGGCGCCTATTTCGAATTCGGAAAAAAGATGAATGATGAAGATATCAAGCGGCGATGCCGAGGGCACTTTCGAACAGCGCCCTGCCGTCGCTGCCGCCATGCGCTGCTTCGATCAGGTTCTCGGGATGCGGCATCAGGCCGAGCACATTGCCCTGGCCGTTGATGATGCCGGCAATGTCGTTGATCGAGCCATTGGGATTGGTGCCTTCGGCATAGCGGAACACGACCTGGCCTTCGCCTTCGAGCCTACGAAGTGTCTCGGCGTCGGCAAAATAATTGCCGTCGTGATGCGCTACCGGCGAGCGGATGATCTGGCCCGGCTGATAGCGGCGGGTGAACATCGTGTTGGCGTTGGCGATCTGCAGCTTGACTTGCCGGCAGACGAATTTCAGCGACGTATTGCGCATCAAGGCGCCCGGCAAAAGACCGGCCTCGACCAGGATCTGGAAGCCGTTGCAGACGCCGATGACCATGACGCCCTTGGCCGCCTTTTCGGCGACCGCCCGCATCACCGGCATGCGCGCGGCAATGGCGCCGCAGCGCAGATAGTCGCCGAAGGAAAAGCCGCCGGGAATGGTGATCAGGTCGACATCGGGGATCTCGGTGTCGGTCTGCCAGACGGTGAGCGGTGGCGTTCCCGAAATCTTGGTCAGCGCCGCGATCATGTCGCGGTCGCGGTTGAGGCCAGGGAGAAGAACGACGGCTGATTTCATTTCGGTTCGTAAGGCCTCTGGGCTTCGGCGAGTTCGCGCAGATCTGGACGGCGTTCTATTCGTTCGAGGCGGTCGTCCTGACGGGCAAGAATGCCGTAGATGTTGTGGATGTCGCTTTGTGTTGCCACCATGTGACCCCGAACTACGTTCATCTCCCGCTTCACCTCGGAAACATCTTGGCGAAGTTCAGCGACCTCGTGATGCACACGCTTTAGAAGCTCATGCATCAACTCAATCGTAACTTCCGTCATATGCCCTCCGGCACAACCTCAGGTAATCGCCACACTATAGTTCTCAATCACCGTATTCGCCAGAAGCCTGTCGCACATGGCTTTCAAATCAGCCTCGGCCTTGGCCTTGTCGCTCTCCGAAAGCTCGACATCGAAGACCTTGCCCTGCCGCACCTGGCCGACACCATCAAAGCCCATCCCGGACAGCGCATGTTCGATCGCCTTGCCTTGCGGGTCGAGCACGCCATTCTTGAGGGTTACGGTAATGCGGGCCTTGATCACGCTGGACATGCTCCTGTTCGAAGTGTTGAGCGGCAAAAATCTCAGTGCGGCTTGCCTTTGACGCCATCGGTCGAGGCGACGAGCACTGGTCCGGCGGGACGCGGCGGCTCGTTCTCGTTCATGATGCCGAGGCGGCGGGCGACTTCCTGATAGGCTTCGACCAATCCGCCCATGTCGCGGCGGAAACGGTCCTTGTCGAGCTTGTCCTGCGTCGCCACGTCCCACAGACGGCAGGAGTCCGGTGAGATCTCGTCGGCAACGACGATGCGCATCATGTCGCCTTCGAACAGCCGGCCGCATTCGATCTTGAAGTCGACGAGCTGGATGCCGACGCCCATGAACAGGCCTGAAAGGAAGTCGTTGACGCGGATGGCCAGCGCCATGACGTCGTCGATCTCCTGCGGGCTCGCCCAGCCGAAAGCGGTGATGTGCTCTTCAGACACCATCGGGTCGTCGAGCGCGTCGGCCTTGTAATAGAATTCGATGATCGAGCGCGGCAGCACGGTGCCTTCCTCGATGCCGAGACGCTTGGCCAGCGAACCGGCGGCGACATTGCGCACGACCACCTCGAGTGGAATGATCTCGACTTCCTTGATCAGCTGCTCGCGCATGTTGAGCCGGCGGATGAAGTGGGTCGGAATGCCCATCCGGTTGAGATGGTTGAAGATGTGCTCGGAAATGCGGTTGTTGAGCACGCCCTTGCCATCGACGATTTCGTGCTTCTTCTTGTTGAAAGCGGTCGCGTCGTCCTTGAAGAACTGGATCAGTGTTCCCGGCTCAGGTCCCTCATAGAGGATCTTGGCCTTGCCTTCATAAATGCGGCGGCGATTTTTCATCTGATCTTTTCTCTGGATTTCCGGGCAGGCGGTAAGCGACCAGTTCCTGTCCGTCTGCCTAAATTAGTGCGGCAACGGTAGGGGTTCAATGCCGGTGTCTATCCCAATCGCACTGTTTGCTCAATCGGCAAATCCTTTCAATCACCGCTTTCCGGAATGAAATGCCGCAGCGCAGCAAGTGACGTACCATATTGACCGGCCCGCGGCCTTTTGGTTTGTGCTGCGGCAATACACATATTTCGACTGCCAACGAATCGGATTTGACCGGAGGGATGCCATGAGCAGCATGAAAGATCGCGAGGAGGGCTTCGAGCGCAAGTTCGTAATCGACGAGGAACTCCGGTTCAAAGCCGCGGCCCGCCGCAACAAGGCGCTCGGCCTGTGGGCCGCCGAAAAGCTCGGCAAGGCCGGGGCAGACGCCGAAGCCTATGCCAGCCAGGTAGTCCTCGCCGACATCGAGGAAGCCGGCGATCACGACGTTTTCCGCAAGATCCGCAAGGATTTCGACGAAGCTGGGGTCAACCAGTCGGACCATCAGATTCGCCGCACCATGGACGATCTGATGGCGCAGGCAATCGAGCAGATCAAGAACACCTGATCCTTGCTCTGAGCCAATTGACTCACTGGACCAATCGACCGCCTGGTCTCTCCGGGCGGTTTTTCTTTGCCTTTGCAGCTGTTTCCGGCTGAACTGCATTAGAGCGAATAAGGAAGGCGCCTATGTCCCTCAAGTCACGCCTTGCGGCCGATGAAACGTTGTGCACCGCATGGTCCGGCGTGCCTGATGCCCTGACGGTCGAGATTCTTGCCAGACAGGGTTTCGATGCCGTCACCCTCGACATGCAGCATGGCGGACATCACGAGGACAGCGTGCTGCGCGGCCTTGGGCCGGTGCTGGCCGCCAACAAACCGGCGCTGGTGCGCATTCCGGTCGGCCGCTTCGACATGGCCAGCCGCGCGCTCGATTTCGGCGCCGAGGCGGTGATTGCGCCGATGGTGAATTCGGTGGCCGACGCGCGGCTGTTTGCCGCCGCCATGAAGTACCCGCCACTCGGCGAGCGCTCCTGGGGCCCGACCTATGCCTTTCCGCGTCATGGCAAGGGCGACTATGCCGACTGGCTGCGCGACAGCAACGAGCGCACCATGGCCTTCGCCATGGTCGAAACGCGCGCCGCCCTCGATGCGCTCGAGGGCATCCTCGACACGCCGGGTATCGATGGCATCTTCCTCGGCCCATCGGATTTCTCGATTGCCTGGTCGAACGGCGCCGCCGTCAACTCGACGCTCGAAAGCATGATGGAAACCGTTGCCTCGATCGCCGAGCGGACACGCAAGGCCGGCAAGCATGCCGCAATCTACGTCGTCGAGCCGGCCATCGCCGGCCGTGTGGTGTCGATGGGCTATCGGCTGCTGGCGATGGGCTCCGAGCATGCGCTGATCGGTCTGGGGGCAAAGACGCTGCTGAAGAGCGTCAGGGACTCGATCGGGTTCTAGAGATCCGTTAGGAATTTCGCAAAAGTCATCGAACCTTCTGGCCACGGCCCGAAGCCGGAATCCGCGTTGAGATGTCCGGCGTCGCCGGCGTCGATGAACAGCGAGCCCCAGGCGCCGGCAATGTCCTCGGCCACGTCGAACGTGCAGAACGGGTCGTTGCGGCTGGCGATCACCACCGAGCGAAATGCCAGCGGCTCGCGCGGATAGGGACCGAAGGTCATCAGGTGCCTGGGTTTTATCTTGGGATTGGCGACGTCGGGCGGCGCCACGAAGAAGGCTCCGGCGACCGGACGCTGGAACTGCGGCATTGCCTGGACTACGGCGGCGACGCCGAGCGAATGCGCGACGATAACGACCGGTCGTTCGGCCTCGTTGACCGCCTTCGCCACGCTCGCCGTCCAGTCTTCGCGCACCGGCTTCGACCATTCCGCCTGCTCGACACGGCGCGCCGTCGACAATTTCGATTGCCAGCGGCTCTGCCAATGGTCGGGGCCGGAATTGGTGTAGCCCGGCACGATGAGAATGTCTGCATCCCTGACTTTCATGGCGCGCATGTAGCGAGGGACACGGTTTCGTGCAACCGCGCATGATCCCAAAAAGTGTGAAGCGGTTTTTGGACAAGATCATGCGCAAAACAGGGTCTGATCGGTGCGATACTCACAAATCGTGAACACCATGTTCGCTTCTTGCCATCTTGTGTGAACGATCGCGATCGACGATCTGTCATCGGGAAAGAAACAGCCGTGTAAATGAGAACCAGGATTTGGAACTGACACGACATACAATCGTAGGTGGCGCCGGGCTCCTGGCTTTGGGGATTTCGTCGAAGGCCGCCCAAACGGAGACCTTGATGAGCGAACTGCCCTTTGCCGCCACGACCCCGGTCAGCGTTGCCCGCGTCGGGTTGCGCGCGCGGAATGCCGAAAGCCTGGCCGCTTACTATCGCAACGTCGTCGGTCTGCGGGAACTGAGCCGCGCCGGCGGCGCGATCACGCTGGGCGCCGCCAATCGTCCCTTGCTCGACATCGAGGCGGATGCAGCGGCGAAGCCCGACGATCCGCGCAGCGCCGGCCTCTTCCACACAGCCTTCCTGCTGCCCAGCCGGACCGATCTCGGGCGCTGGATCACCCATGCCGTCGCCAACAAGATCGGCATCGAAGGCGCATCGGACCATCTGGTCAGCGAGGCGCTTTACCTGACCGATCCTGAGGGCAACGGCATCGAGATCTATGCCGACCGCCGCCATGAGGACTGGAAGTGGAATGGCGACAAGGTGGCGATGGCGACCGAACGGCTGAATATTTCGTCGGTCGTAGCCGAAGTGCCGGCCGGCGATGCCGGCTGGCAGGGCATGCCGGACAACAGCATCATCGGCCACGTCCATCTGCGTGTCGGTCGCCCGGAAGACGCCGAGGCCTGGTGGCACCAGGAGTTCGGCTTCGATACGGTGGCGAAATATGGTAGCTCGGCGGTATTCCTGTCGTCAGGCGGCTACCACCACCACATTGGCGCCAATTCGTGGCAGAGCGCCGGCGCCGGCCGTCGCGATCCTTCTCGGTCCGGCCTGGCCTGGATCGAAATGCGGTCCGACAATGTGACTGATGCAGCGACGCGCGAGGACCCTTGGGGAACGGTGATCAGGACCGTTGCCGGCAAGGCCTGATCTTCGAACCTGATGGTGCGCGCTGAGCAGGTGAAGGCTGCTCTAGGCTGGAGCACCCCTCATCCGTCTCGGCGCTGCGCGCCGATCCACCTTCTCCCACAACAAGGGGAGAAGGGCGAGCCTGCCGTTTGCGCCTCGGCAAATCTCGCAGTTTGATGGTTGGCGGCGAGGTCGATGCCGTCTTACCTTCGCCCCTTGTGGGAGAAGGTGGTGGCCTCGCAAAGCGAGGCCGGATGAGGGGTGTTCCAGCCTGGCGCCGGCTAGGACCTGTCAAATCCGCGCGGCCTCACGCTTCCCCGAACACACGCTTGAAGATCGTGTCGACATGCTTGGTATGATAGCCGAGGTCGAATTTTTCACGAATCTCCGCTTCGGGCAAGGCTGCGGTGACCTCTTTGTCAGCCAAAAGTTCCTCAAGGAAATCAGCGCCTTGCTCCCACACTTTCATGGCATTTCTTTGCACCAGCCGGTAGGCGTCCTCACGGCTGACACCGGCCTGGGTCAGCGCCAGTAGCACACGCTGCGAATGCACGAGGCCGCGGAACTTGTTCATGTTCTTCAGCATGTTGTCGGGATAGACGAGCAATCTGTCGATGACACTGGTCAGCCGCGACAGCGCGAAATCGAGCGTCACGGTCGCATCCGGGCCGATCATGCGCTCGACCGACGAATGCGAGATATCGCGCTCGTGCCAGAGCGCCACGTTCTCCATCGCCGGTAGCGCGAAGGAACGCACCATGCGCGCAAGCCCGGTGAGGTTTTCGGTAAGCACCGGGTTACGCTTGTGCGGCATCGCCGACGAGCCTTTCTGTCCGGGCGAAAAATACTCTTCCGCCTCCAGCACCTCGGTGCGCTGCAGATGGCGGATTTCTGTCGCCAGCCGTTCGATCGACGAGGCGATGACACCGAGCGTCGCGAAGAACATGGCGTGGCGGTCGCGCGGGATCACCTGCGTCGACACCGGCTCCGGCTTCAATCCGAGTTTCTTCGCCACATGCTCTTCGACATAGGGATCGATGTTGGCGAAGGTGCCGACCGCGCCTGATATGGCGCACGTCGCAATATCCTCACGCGCGTGCACCAGCCGCTCGCGGCAGCGCGAGAATTCGGCATAGGCCTGCGCCAGCTTGACGCCGAAGGTGGTCGGCTCGGCATGGATACCGTGGCTGCGGCCGATGGTGATTGTGTCCTTGTGTTCGAAAGCGCGGCGCTTGAGCGCCGCAAGCAGGCCGTCGATGTCGGCCAGAAGGATGTCGCTGGCGCGGGTGAGTTGCACGGCAAAGCAGGTGTCGAGAACGTCCGAGGAGGTCATGCCCTGATGGATGAAGCGGGCATCCGGCCCGACGAATTCGCCGAGATGGGTGAGGAAGGCGATGACGTCGTGCTTGGTGACACGCTCGATCTCGTCGATGGCATCGACGTCGAACTTCGCGGCCCCGCCCTTTTCCCAGATG
Organism: Mesorhizobium temperatum; assembly: GCF_002284575.1. GTDB lineage: Bacteria > Pseudomonadota > Alphaproteobacteria > Rhizobiales > Rhizobiaceae > Mesorhizobium > Mesorhizobium temperatum. The sequence goes on along the minus strand of NZ_NPKJ01000004.1, from coordinate 28,231 downwards.
GTTTTGGCGGCCTCCTTCGGGATCACGCCGAGCTGGGCCAGCGCGTCGCAAGCGTAGGCCTCGATCTCGAACCAGATACGGAACCGGGTGTCGGGCGACCAGATGGCCACCATTTCCGGCCGGGAGTAGCGAGGGATCATCCGTCAGTCCTGACTTGCGAGGGCATTCGCCCGCGTCCTAACAGAGGCAGACAAAATCCTCAACGCTGCTGCCGCGCAAACCAGATGCTGGCGAGAGCGAGCGCGATGAAACCGAGGGGAAAATAAAGCCGGATGCCCAGAACAATGAATTGATAGAACGCCGTCGCCACGGTGTGCACGAACTGGATGGACCAGGCGATGGTCAGTGCAGGTTCATGCCACTGGGCATAGTAGGAACGGTATTGCAGCGCAAAGAGCCCACCGGTGAGGCCGATCGTAGTGGCAAGAAGGCAGACAAACGCGGCCGCCAAGGCAACTTGCCAATGCCGTCCGAGCGAGACGAGCCGCGCCAGGAACAGGCCAACCGGAAAAGCGAGCGCTCCGCCGGCCGCATAGAGCAACGAGACGAAGCGGATCTTTGCCGGGGTCTCCCAGTCGTCCAACAGCAGATTGGCAAGCGCGCTGGCGCCCATCGCTGCGGCCCACAGCAGGGCGCCGCAAACCGCGGCGCGCGGCGATGGGAAGGCCTTGCCGATACGATCCAGTCGGTTGTATATGGCGGGGAGCGGCGTCACAGCCGGCCGGTCACCGCGATCCAGCGATAGTCCGGCCCTTCGAAGCCGTACTGGCGCACCGCGATCAGCACGGCATAGGCGCTGAGGCCCTGCATGGAAAATGTCTGCACCGCGCCGATCCGATAGCCGTTCGGGCAGCCTCTGCTTTTAGGGATCGACTTGTCTTCGTGCAGGAGCTCAGTCTTGCCGCCGTCTTTCGCCTCGATGCGCAGCAAGCGAAAGCCGTTGATCTCGCCGAGGCTCTGGCAGGCTTCCGTGTCGTTCATACCGATCTCGTCGAGCCGGAACTCGAGCGGATCATCGACCGGCGAAAAGATCGGCCGCGGGTTGACCACCATGCGGAACGGATCGGCCGAAAGCTCGGTCACCGGGTTGAAGCCGGCGGTGATGCCGCGATTCGCGGTCAATTCCGCCTGCTTGATGATAGCTTCGCCTTTCTGCCGAGCTGCAAGGCGCGCCGCGTCGAGCGTTGCGTTCTCGTCGTCAAGCCGCACCCTGATCGGCGTGCCCTTGAGAAAACTGTCGTCGGCCGTGTCGATGTAATAGCGATTGGCATAGGGGAATCCCGACCCGTCCTGGACACCATATTCCTCGAAGGCGAAGATGCCGCCATCCCCAGTGAAGCCGAGGATTTCAAGCTCGGCGACGTCGCCGGCATGCGCGGCGAGCGAGATTGCAAACTGGGCAAGGAGGGAAACGGCAAACAGGGCAAGAATTCGCATCGGATTTCCGTTTGAGCAGCCAGCGTTGTTTCGATCCCTATCACGACATCGTCAAAACGTCGTGCCCTCTGAGACGCAAACCCGATGCATCCAATCGCGCTATTATTTGTTTATGTTGGCAGCTTGAAATGGAGAACCCACAATGACCGATGCAGCCAGGATTCGCGAACATATGGAAGTGATCGGCGCCGACGGCGTCCATGTCGGCACCGTCGACAAAGTTGAGGGACAACGAATCAAGCTGACCAAGCGCGACAGCGGCGAGGGCGCCCACAGGGGGCATCACCACTTCATTCCGCTCAGCCTCGTAGCCCAAGTCGAGGGCCAGAAAGTGCGGCTGTCGGCAAATTCGGATGTTGCGGTCACATTCGAGGAAGAAAAATCCGACCCCACCTGATCACGGCCATTAATCACGGCCCCATTTTTGATTACGGCAGCGCGCATTCAGCGCGACGACCAGACCGGGAACAGGTCGCCGTCGGCGGGCGTCGCGGCAAAGACGCCGCGGCTGATGGCGCGTGCCATGGTGGCGCCGGCCGCTGCGTAGAGGTCGATGGCGTCATTGGGCGCGAGCTCGATGCCGCTCTTGCCGGTCGCCAGCGCGAAAACCAGATCCCCGTCGGCCGGCGTGTGTGTCGGCCAAATGGCGCGGACGAAGCCGTCATGCGCTGATATCGCCAGGCGTTTGGCGGCGGCCTTCGTGAGGACGGCGTCCGTGGCGATGATGGCGATGGTCGTGTTGCCGCTGACCTTCGCCCGTTTCCCGATATGCTTGTCGCGAAACTTCAGCAGGATCGTTTTCGCGTCCTCCGGCATAGGCGAGGGGTAGCCAAGCCCGCCGAACTCGTCGCCGATCTCGAACGGCGCCGCCCAGAAGTGGCGGGTTCGGGCAATCGTCACCGAGCCGGTCGGATTGACGGCGGCAAGCGCGCCAATGGTGACGCCGCTGTCGAGCACTGTCGAGGCCGATCCGAGGCCACCCTTCAGGCCGGAACTCAACGCACCGGTGCCGGCGCCGACCGTGCCGAGCGCAAAGTCGATGCCGACTGCCTGTGCCGCCTCATAGCCAAGATCGCGATAGGGCGGATAGCGCCCCCAATCCTTGTCGCCGCCATTGCGCAGGTCGAACAAGATCGCCGCCGGCACTATCGGCACGCGAAAGCCGCCGACCTCGACACCGATGCCCCTTTCACGCAGTGCCGCCTGTACGCCGGAGGCGGCGTCGAGACCGAAGGCCGAACCGCCCGAAAGCACCACAGCATGGATCGCCTCGATCGAATTGTGCGGCTCGAGCAGGTCGGTCTCGCGGGTGCCCGGCGCACCGCCCAGGATCTGGACACCGGCCACCGCCGGTTCGTCACAGACGATGGTGGTCACCCCGGACTTCAGCCTCACATCGGAAGCGTTGCCGACGCGCAGGCCGGCGACATCGGTGATGAGATTGCGCGGCCCTGTCCGAAACATCATTTGGCCTCCGCCGGCACGAACTGCGCGCCATTGAAACGGAAGACCCGATAGAGGTTCTCGGTCAAGTCGCCCTTGCCGTCAAAGCGGATGGGCCCGATCGCGGAGCTGAAGTCATGCGCGGTGAGCGCATCGGCCAATGGCTTGCCGGAGGTTTTCGCCAGCGCCGTCGCCGCTTCGGCGATCTCGACCGCCGCAAAGGCCGGCAGCGTGTAGCCGTCCGGCACGATCTTTTGCGCGGCAAAGCTGTCGAGCACCTTGGAGTCGGCGACATCATCCCATTCGGGCGGCGCGATCATCAGCGTGCCCCTGGCATAAGCCACGTCGCCGGGCGGTGTGCGCAGCGCTTCGCCGCCGGCAAAGGTGATGCCGGCATCGAGCTGGCCGGCGTCGCGACCCATGATGGCGATGTCGTCGCCGTCGCCGCCGGCGAAGACATGCGTTGCGCCGGCTTTCCTCAGCCGCCCGATCAGCCCGATCTGGTTGTCGAGCTGCGGCCGGAATGTGTCGACGAACACCGGTTTCAGCGCCGCTTGCTCGGCTGTCGCCCGAAGCGTCTCGGCGATTTCGCGGCCGTAGATGGTGCCGTCATCGACGATGGCGAACAGTTCGTTCTGCCATTGGCGGGTGAGGATGGAGGCGACTGCGTTGCGCTCGTCGTCGCCGCGCGGCCCGAGACGAAAGATCGGCCAGCCGGTCTTGGCGCGCCGGTCGGTCAGGCTTTCGGTGCGCACGCCGACGGTGATGACCGGTATGTTGGCGTCCTTCAGGATCGGCAGTGCCGCCTCGATCGCCTCGGTGCAGAGGAAGCCGACGACCACGCCGACTTTCGCCGCAGCGAATTCCCTCGCTGCGGCAGCCCCACCATCGGCCGTGCAGACGTCATCGACAACCTTGAGTTGAGCACCGTTCGCCTCTGCCGCCAGGCCAGCGCCCGCCTCGATCTGCTTGCCGAGGATCGCCGACGGCCCGGACAGTGGTGCTGCGACGCCGACCAGCATCGTCTCAGCGTTCGCATCACCGGCGAGAGACAGCCAGGCCAGCACCGCTATTGTCGTTGTCCTGGGTCGCATGCGAGCGAAAGAATTCCTCTGCGCCGGTCGCGTGTTTGCCGGGGCCACTTCCTGCCAAGACCTAAAGGCTGGTCAGCTTTCACGCAACACGCGAAATTCAAGATGCATGTCAACCACTTCGCTTGTGGCATGCAATATGCCGCCATATATAACGGTTCGGTTCACCTCGCTTCAAACCAATGGAAATCGCCGGTGCTGAAGAAGAACGACATAGGGCCGCAGGCCTATCGCGACGCGATGAGCCATTTTGCCGGCCACGTCCATGTGGTTACCACCGACGGTCCCGCCGGCAGGCGCGGTGCGACTGTCATTGCAGCCTGTTCGGTCTCGGACACGCCGCCGACCATGCTGGTCTGCCTCAATCGCGAAAATCCCAAGAATGAGCCGTTCGTGAAGAATGGCAGGTTCGCCTTGAACACGCTGGCTTCGGACCAGGAGGCGCTGTCGGTCGGCTTTTCAGGCCTCACAGGTCTGCCCGTCGAGGAACGTTTCGCGTTGGGCGATTGGGACGTGATCTCGACCGGTGCGCCGACGTTGAAGGGCGCGCTCGCCGTGTTCGACTGCGAACTGATCGACACCAAGGATCTGGCCACCCACCGTGTGCTTTTTGGCAAGGTGACAGGCCTGCGCACCGGCGATAATTTGCGGCCGCTGATCTATCACGACCGCGGCTATCACGCTCTGTAGAGGCCCTGGATGGCTGCACCCACGGAGAAAGAATGACCGAGTTGAAACCACGCCCGGCGCCGCGGACGATCGACGAGACGCTCGATCTGCTGACCGGTGCGGACTATATGGCGGATCGGTCGCTGGCGACCGTGCTGTTTCTATCGCTGCGCATGAAGCGGCCGCTGTTCCTTGAGGGCGAGGCCGGCGTCGGCAAGACCGAGATCGCCAAGGTGCTGGCGCAAGCGCTCGGCCGCCGGCTGATCCGCCTGCAATGCTATGAAGGCCTCGACGTCTCGTCCGCCGTCTACGAGTGGAACTACGCCGCGCAGATGATCGAGATCCGCATGGAAGAGGCGGCCGGCAAGGTCGACCGCTCCGACATGGAGCGCAACGTCTTTTCCGAAAAATACCTGATCCGCCGCCCGGTGCTCGACGCACTGACCGGCAAGGCGGGCGCCGCTCCGGTCTTCCTGATCGACGAGCTCGACCGCACCGACGAGGCCTTCGAGGCATTCCTGCTCGAAATCTTGTCCGACTTTCAGGTGACGGTGCCCGAACTCGGCACGATCAAGGCGCAGGAACCGCCGATCGTCATCATCACCACCAACCGTACACGCGAGATCCATGACGCGCTGAAGCGCCGCTGCCTCTATCACTGGGTCGACTATCCCAATGCCAAGCGCGAGCTGGAGATCGTGCGCAGAAAAGTACCGCAGGCCAACAGCCGGCTGTCGGCAGAGGTAGTTTCGTTCATCCAGAAGTTGCGCCAGATCGAGCTGTTCAAGGTGCCGGGGGTTGCCGAGACCATCGACTGGGCCGGCGCGCTGACCGAACTCGACAAGGTGGCGCTCGATCCGGAAACCGTTTCCGACACGATCGGCGTGCTGTTGAAATACCAGGACGACATTGCCCGTATAGAACAGGGCGAAGGCCGGCGCATCCTCAACGAGGTGAAGGCCGAGCTTTCGGCGGCGGAGTAGGCGATGGCAACGCCGCGTCCCGAACCGAAAGAGGCCACGCCGGACGGGCGGATCGCCGACAACATCGTCTATTTCGCCCGCACCCTACGCAAGGCCGGCATGCGGGTCGGCCCGGCCTCGGTAAAGGATGCGATCGAGGCGGTGCTGGCCGCCGGTATCGGCTCTCGCGACGATTTCTACTGGACGCTGCACGCCGTACTGGTGTCGCGGCACGAAGATCACCCTACCTTCGACGAGACTTTCCGGCTGTTCTGGAAATCGCACGAGCTGATCGAAAAGATGCTGGCGATGTTTTCGCCAGTTGCGCCGAACAGTCGTGAGAAGCAAAAGCCGCGGGCTGCGGAAAACCGCGTCAGCCAGGCAATGTTCGAGGGCCACCAGAAGAACCAGCCGGTGCAGGAAATCCCCGAGATCGAGGTCGACGCTCGCTTCACGTTTTCCGGGAACGAGGTGCTGAGGGGCAAGGATTTCGCCCAGATGAACGCCGCCGAGATGAATGACGCCAAGAAGGCGATCGCCGAGTTGCGGCTGCCCTTCGACATGGTCAGGACACGGCGTTTCAAATCCAACGCGCATGGCCGACGTATCGATCCGCGCGCCATGATGCGTTCGGCCGCGCGGACAGGCGGCGAACTGATCCTGCCGAAATTCCGGTCGCCGCGCGAGGTTCACCCGCCGCTGGTCGTGCTTGCCGATATTTCCGGTTCGATGAGCCAGTACACGCGCATTTTCCTGCATTTCCTGCATGCGCTGACGGAAAAGCGCCGGCGCGTGCACGCCTTCGTCTTCGGCACCAGGCTGACAAATCTGACGCGGCAGATGCGCCATCGCGATCCTGATGCGGCACTCGCCGATTGTTCGGCGGCGGTGATGGACTGGTCGGGCGGCACCCGCATCGGCGATACGCTGGCCGAATTCAACCGGTTGTGGTCGCGGCGTGTGCTGGGGCAGGGCGCGGTCGTTCTCCTGATCACCGACGGGCTGGAGCGTGACGACGTTGCCGGCCTGTCGGAGGAAATGGAGCGCCTGCACAAATCCAGCCGGAGGCTGATCTGGCTGAACCCGCTGCTTCGCTTCGACGGCTTCGAGGCTCGCGCCCGCGGCGTCAAGGCGATGCTGCCGCATGTTGACGAATTCCGCTCGGTGCACAATCTCGACGCGCTCGCCGATCTGTGCGCGTCGCTGGACAAGAATTCGGCGCGCTCCGTCGACCCACGCAGATGGATTGAGGGTGGCGCGAGAAGCGCCGCATAGCCATATGTTTTCTCCGGGAGAAACGGTGATGGAAAACAGCATTTATCTCGATGAGGCGCGCGATCCGCTGATCATCGCCGAAGGCTGGATGAAAGACGGTAAGGATGTCGCCATTGCCACCGTGGTCGAGACCTGGGGCTCGGCGCCGCGCCCGGTCGGCAGCCATCTTGTCATCGACGCGGAAGGCAATTTCCACGGCTCCGTCTCTGGCGGCTGCGTCGAAGGCGCGGTGGTCACCGAGGCGATCGATGTCATCGACAGCGGCAAGGCAAAGATGCTGGAATTCGGCGTTGCCGATGAAACCGCATGGCAGGTCGGCCTGTCCTGCGGCGGCCGCATCAAAGTCTATGTCGAGCGGTTGGGTTAGAAGCATGATCCCGAACCAAAGGTCCGCGTCAGCGAAAAGTGGGAACCGGTTTTCGGACAAGATCATGCTCAAACAAGAGATCTTTTGATGGATCCATATGCGCTGAAAACGCTGAACGTCGAACGCCGCGCCCGCCGCGCGGCGATCCTGGTCACCGATCTCGGCGACGGCCGCGACCGCATCGTGCGCGAGGGCGATCAGGTCGCCGGCGAATTGGGCGCTGCGATCGCCAAGGCGTTTCAGTCAGGCAATTCCGGGTCGGTCGAGGCGGAAGGGCGAACCTTCTTTCTCAACGCCCACCTGCCGCAGCCGCGCCTGATGGTGATCGGCGCCGTCCATATCAGCCAGGCACTGGCGCCGATGGCCAAGATCGCCGGCTATCCCGTCGAGATCGTCGATCCGCGCACGGCCTTCGCCACATCAGACCGCTTTCCCGATATCGCACTGCATGCCGAATGGCCAGAGGATGTCCTGAAGCGCCAGCCGCTCGACAGCTATACGGCGTTGGCAGCCGTCACCCATGATCCGAAGATCGATGACTTCGCGCTGAAGGCGGCGCTCGACGCCAACTGCTTCTATGTCGGGGCGCTTGGCAGCCGCAAGACCCATGCTAAGCGCGTCGAGCGCCTGCTGGCATTGGGCGCGACCGCCGACCAGATCGCCCGCATCCACGCGCCGATCGGCCTCGACATTGGCGCCGCGAGCCCGGCCGAGATCGCCGTCGCAGTGCTGGCGCAGGCGATCCAGGCCTTTCGTTCGCGTGGGTTGGAAGCTACCGCATCGGCCCGAAAATCGGAATCGATTTTGGAGAAGCACGATGCTTAGATTCAAAGTAGTAGAGCGTCCTTTGCGCGTCCAAAAGGACGCGCGGCGCTCTACGGACGCCGCGGCGTGAAGTTCGGCTCGATCCCGATCGACGCTGCCGAAGGCGCGGTGCTGGCGCACGCCACCGCCGCCGGAGAACGGCGCTTTCGCAAGGCACACAAGCTGAGCGCCGACGATGTGTCTTTGCTCAAGGCGGCGGGGATTTCGGAGGTCGTCGCGGCGGTCTTGGCTTCGGATGATCTCAGCGAGGACGCTGCCGCCGAAAAGATCGCGGAGAGCATGATTCATCGCAACATCGAGGCCAAGTCCGCTGCGACCGGCCGGGTTAATCTCCACGCTCAGGCGGCCGGCATCTTCACCGTCGATGCGGCGATGATCGACGCCATCAACGCCGTTGATCCGACGATCACCATCGCCACCTTGGCGCAGCACGCGCCGGTTGAAAAGGGCCAGATGGTTGCAACGGTGAAGATCATTCCCTTCGCGGTCAGCTCCATGCTGGTCGATTCGGTGGCGAGGATCTGCGCCGGCGGCGAGATTTTTGCCGTCAATGTCTATCAGCCGGTGCGTGTCGGCGTCATCCAGACGGTTCTGCCCGGCATCAAGCAGAGCGTGCTCGACAAGACGTTGCGTGTCACCGAAGCCCGCTTGGCGCGCTCGGGCGGCCGGCTGACGGCGGAGCGCCGCACGCCGCACGAAGTTGGCACCGTTGCGGAGGCTGCGGCCTCGCTGGCGCGCGATAACGACATGGTGGTGATCTTCGGCGCCTCGGCGATGAGCGATTTTGGCGACGTCGTCCCGGCGGCGATCGAGAAGGCCGGCGGCATCGTCATACGCGCTGGCATGCCTGTCGATCCCGGCAATCTGTTGGTGCTCGGCACGCTTGGCGGCAAGCGCGTCATCGGCGCACCGGGCTGCGCCCGCAGCCCCAAGGAGAACGGCTTCGACTGGGTTCTTGACCGGTTGATCGCCGGCCTCGACGTGACGGCCAAGGATATCGCCGGCATGGGTGTCGGCGGTCTGTTGATGGAAATCCCGACGCGGCCACAGCCGCGCGAGCCGCTGCCGGCCAGAGCCGAGTTGAAGGTCGATGTCGTGCTGCTGGCCGCCGGCCGCTCCAGCCGCATGGGCGGCCCCAACAAGCTGCTGGCGCTGTTCGACGGCAAGCCGCTGGTCCGCCGCACCGTCGAGCGCGCGCTCGGCTCGAAAGCCGCTGGCACAATCGTCGTTACCGGCCATCAGCGCGAGCGCGTGCGGACAGCGCTGTCGGGCCTGGACATCACTTTTGCCGACAATCCGGATTTCGCTGACGGCCTGTCTTCGTCGCTGAAGGCCGGTATCGCGAAAGTTGCCGGCGACGCTGCCGGTGCCATGATCGTGCTTGGCGACATGCCTGGCGTCGCGTCAGCCGATCTCGACAGGCTGATCGATGCATTCCGCAAATCCGAGGGCCGATCGATCGTGCGCGCCTCGCATGAGGGAAAGCGAGGCAACCCGGTGCTGTTGCCGCGCTCACTGTTTGCGGCGATCGCTCATCTCGAAGGCGATACCGGCGCGCGCCATCTGGTCGAGGCCGAAGGGCTCGATGTCGTCGATGTCGAGATCGGCAAGGGTGCGTCGATCGATGTCGACACACGCGAGGCGCTGGAAGGCGCCGGCGGCGTGCTGCAGGATTGACAAACCGAGGCCGAAAAACGCATCCCTGAGGGATGGCTCTCCGTTTACCGCTTCTGACCTTGATTTTTCTTTTGTTTTCGGGTTTGGCGTACGGTCAAACGCTGTCGCTAAAGCCCTTCAAGGACGATCTGTTCGCCTATCCGGCCATCCTCTCTTCCGAGGGCGCCTATACTGTCGTCGACTATCGCGAGCTGCGCGATATCAACGCTCGCGACAAGGTGCCGGAGCGCCGCGCGCAGGCGCAGTATGTCGACACCGGTGTGCGCAAGGTGCAGCAGGATCTGCTGCTGAAGACCGACGCCGGCAATATCCGCCACATCGCCGTCGGTCGCACGCAAGGTGCTGCCATCATAGTGCTCTATTTGCACGGGCGGGGTGGCAGCCGTAAGCAGGGCGTCGACGATTTCACCTTCGGTGGCAATTTCAACCGCATCAAGAACCTGATGGCCGGCAATGGCGGCCTCTATCTGTCACCGGACTTTTCCGATTTCGGCGACACCGGCGCGGCCCAGATCGCCGCGCTGATCGGCCACTATGCCGAACGGTCGCCGGGCGCGAAGATCTTCATTGCCTGCGGCTCGATGGGCGGCGCACTGTGCTGGAAGCTTGCCGCCCGCAAGAATACGGGCGGCCGCATCGACGGGCTGCTGCTGCTCGGTTCGCTGTGGGATGAGAGTTTTTTCTCCAGCCTGGCATTCAAACGCCGTGTTCCGGTCTTCTTTGGCCAGGGCAGCAAGGACCCGGTGTTTCCAGTCGAGAAACAGGAAGTCTTCTTCCGTTCGATCCTGGCCAAATCGAAAACCTATCCGGCCCGCTTTGTCCGCTTCGAGACCGGCACGCACGGTACGCCGATCCGCATGACCGACTGGCGCGGCACGCTCAACTGGATGCTGTCGAAGGCCCCTTAAGGCGCGGTGTTGTAGTCCACCACCGTCTGCGGGTTGATCTCGCCGTCATAGGAGGCGTCAACATCATACTGCACCAGCGAGAAATTGCCGTTGCGAAACAGATAAGTCCCGACTGACGAGGCATCGCCGACGCCGCGCCACTTGTTGAGCGATGAGATCGTCTTGGTGGCGTCGTCATATTCGGAATTGACCAGCTGGTCATCGGTCTGGAAGCCGGTGACGTTTATCGCCTCGACCTTGCCTTCGCTATCGTTGTTCTCGTAGTGGATATCGAGTTCCGGCGAGGCGAACTGCAGTTGCCGGACGCCTGATATGTCGTCGTAGACATAGTAGACGGCACTCTCATTGTAGGCAGCCATCGAGCAGAAGAAGCGAAACAGCCGCGTCTCGCGTTCGGGCTCATCGGCCTCGGCGCCCGCATTCTTGTAGCGGAGCGAGTAGGCGTCCGGCTCTCCCAGAGGCTCGCCGCCTGGCATTTCCTTGTCGCACTGGTCGCCATAGGTGGCCGCAAACGCCTTCTTGGCCTGCTCTAGCGCCGCATCTTTCTTCGGCGGCGGCGGTCCGTCACCGCAGCTTGCCGGCACCGCGTCCTCGAAATTGGCCTTGGACGGTTTCAGCGCGCCCTTGTCGATGAAGATCGGGCGGAATGGCGGTTCCTGGATCTGGGCGTTGACCTGGCGCAACGTATAGCAACCGGCAAAGACATTTTCGCTGCCGTCCCTGGCTGTCGCCCGGATGGCGACCGGAACATTGTAATAGATGCTGCCGGCCGCACCGTCTTCGGACACGCCACCGGTTTTGACTTCGACGGTGTCGGTGCCGTCATAGCCTTTGACGAAGGCGCCGAAATCCTTGGCCGGCTTGGTGTCGCCGAAATAGTCCCAGGCGCGCGCGAATTCTTGCCGGTTGATGGCGCTGTAGAACGAGCGGATGACCGCTTCGGCGTCCGACCTGTCGTCGACATAAGGCGCTTCGGCGGCAAGCACTGGCTGGCCTGTCACGGCAAGGGAGAAAAAAGCGGTCGCTGCAACAAGGGCGCTTCTCATCGGGAATCTCCACCGGATGGGAAATCCTATCATACCGATTGCGGCGACGTGGTGACGCTTGAAGAATCGCCCGCGGAGGCGCTAGGTGCCGCCGTCGGCGTTCCCGCCGGATAGGAGATTCATGTGACCATATCGATGTACGAAGCGTCCGTTCCGGTGTTTTCGGCCAGTTTGAAGGCGCTATCCAACGTGCTGAACATCGCCGAGCAGAATGCGCTCGATCGCAAGATCGATCCGCAGGTGTTTTTGACGTCGAGGCTGGCGCCGGACATGTACGCGTTGACCAGGCAGGTGCAGATCGCCACCGACCACGCCAAGGGCGCGCCATCGCGGCTTGCCGGCCGCGAGGTGCCGAAATACGAAGACAACGAGGCGAGCTTTGCCGATCTCCAGGCGCGCATCGCCAGGACCGTCGACCATCTGGCGACATTTTCGGCTGCCGATATGGACGGCTCCGATGACAGAATGATCGAGCTGAAGCTTGGCCAGCGCGAGTTTTCGATGGCCGGCATGCAGTATCTGCTGCATCTCGCCATGCCCAATTTCTATTTCCACGTGACCACCGCCTACGACATCCTGCGCCACAATGGCGTGCCGCTAAGCAAGGCGATTTTCATGGGATCGCGTTGAAGAATGGCGAGGAGATATCCCGGTCGAGCCGGGATATCCGTACGACTGACTAACGTGAGGACATTTCGCGAGCGACGCGCGGAAAATCGGCTGGTTTGATGCCGATGTCGGCACGGTCGGCATTGCTCATCGAATGAAGCAGCGCCAGAGCCGCGCGATAGCGCAGATGTTCCTGCGGACGCGGACGGGCGAACATTTCAGTGAGGAAACCCATGATTCAAGCCCCTGGTTGGTCCTCCCCGAGTCGCAATATAGGCAAATCATGACAATTGTGCAGTGCAGCATTTGCATGGCAGCCATGCTGCACAGGTTTTTTTGATTACAGTCGACTTGACCGGTGAAACTTCCGGCGCGGCGGACCGTATAGCTGAATGCCGGCACAGCGCCGGTTTTTCCTCGCCATTTCCGGCGAATTCCGGACTGCATGAAAAATGCAGTCCGGCTTTTTGTTTGGCTGTCCGCGTAGCGGTTGGCTGGATTCACGCAAAAGTCGCCGGCGATTGGCGGCGGGCTTGGAGACAGCCCGGTCATTCCTGTATGCTCCGGCTTCCTCCCCGCGCAGCCGCGCAAAAAATTTCCCGCCGGAGAAAGTTCCATGCACAAACGCCGCCTCGGTCGGACCGATCTTCTTGTTTCCCAGATTTGCTTGGGATCGATGACCTGGGGCCAGCAGAACACCGAAGTGGACGGCCACGACCAGATGGATCTGGCCTTTTCGCGCGGCGTCAACTTCATCGACACTGCCGAGCTTTACCCGATCCCGCCCAAGGCGGAGACGCAAGGCTGGACCGAGAAGATCATCGGCAGCTGGATCAAAGCAAGGGGCAACCGCGATCAGGTGATCCTCGCCTCGAAAGTCGTTGGCCGCACCGCCAATGCGTGGTTCCGCGGCGGGCGCCCGTCGAAGCTGGTGCGCGCCGACATCTTCGATGCCGTCGAAAAATCGCTTACCAGGCTAAACACCGATCATCTCGATCTCTATCAAATCCATTGGCCAGAGCGCGCCGTGCCGTGGGGCGCCAACCCGAACCGCGTCGGTGCCGTGCCGCTGCGGGCCGATTCCGTCGGCGCACCGGCCGGCGAGACGCCGATCACCGAGACGCTCGCCGTCTTCGACGAACTGGTGAAAGCTGGAAAAATCCGACATTTCGGCCTGTCGAACGAGAGTTCCTGGGGTGTCATGCGGTTCATCGCCGAAGCCGACAAGGGCCTAGGTCCGCGCCTGGTGTCGCTGCAGAACGCCTATAATTTCGTCAACCGCAGCTTCGAGGTAAATCTCGCCGAGGTCTGCGAGCGCGAACAGATTTCCATGCTCGCCTATTCGCCGCTGGGACAAGGCTACCTGACCGGAAAGTACGACCATGGCGCGCGGCCGCTGGGTTCGCGCTCGCAACTCTTCCAACGCGGCCAGCGCTATGAGACGCCCAACGCCGCGGAAGCGCAGCTTGAGTACAACGAGCTGGCTCGCTCTTTCGGCATGGAGCCGGCATTGTTTGCCAACGCCTATGTCACGAGCCGGCCCTTCGTCACCTCGAGCATCATCGGCGCGACGACCCTTTCGCAACTCGAAATGGCGCTGTCTTCCGCCGATGTCGTCTGGACCGAGGACATGCAGAGGGCGGTCGATGCAATCCACCAGCGTGTCGGCAACCCGTGTCCGTGAGCTGCTTTCCGGCTCTGTAAAGAGTGATTATCTAATAATTACAATAGGGAAGAAGAAAAAGTGAATTTTCCGATTGATGCCGTGCGTGAGAAATTTCCGGCCCTTTCGCTGACCGACAAGGGCCGCCGTCGCATCTATCTCGACAACCCGGCCGGGACGCAGGTGCCGCTAGCGGTCGCCGACGCGGTGTCGCGCTGCCTGCTGACCACCAATGCCAATCTCGGCGGCTTCTTCGAAACCACGATCGCGGCGCAACAAATCGTCGACGACGCCCATGCGGCGATGGCCGATTTCCTGGGTGCTGCGAGCCCGCAGGAAATCATCATCGGCACCAACATGACGACGCTGACCTACCACATGTCGCGCACGCTCGGCCGCACAATGAAACCCGGCGACGAGATCATCCTCACCCGTATGGACCACGAGGGCAACGTATCGCCGTGGCTGCAGCTGGCCGAAGACCTTGGCCTTGTCGTGCGCTGGCTGGCTTTCGACGAGCAGAGCTGGCAGATCGAGGAGGCGGCGCTTGCTACGCTGCTCACCGACAGGACCCGGCTCGTCGCCCTGAACTACGCCAGCAATCTGACCGGCTCGATCAACCGGGTGAAGGCGCTGAGCCGCATCGTCAAGCAGGCCGGCGCGCTGGTCTATGTCGACGCTGTGCAGTTCGCACCGCATGGCCTGATCGACGTGCAGGACCTTGGCTGCGATTTCCTGATCTGCTCGGCCTATAAATTCTTCGGGCCGCATATGGGCATATTGCGGGGCAGGCTGGATGTCATCGACGCGCTTAAACCGTACAAATGCCGCTGTTCGTCCAATGCTCTGCCGGAGCGGTTCGAACTCGGCACGCCGCAGATCGAGCTGATGGCCGGACTGACGGCCGCGGTCGATTACTTTGTAGAACTGGGATTTGCGGCAGGCGATGGCAGTTCGCGCCGCGCCAGGATCGTCAAGGCGTTCGAAACATCAACAGCTTACGAAAACCCGTTGACGCAAAGATTGATCGACGGGCTGTCAGATATTTCAGGCCTGACCATCCACGGCATCACCGATCCGGCGCGTGTCGGGGAGCGCGTGCCGACGGTTTCTTTCACGGTCAACGGCATCGTGCCGGAGACGATCGTGCGGCAGATGAATGCGGACAACATCTTCCTGTGGTCCGGCCACAACTATGCCTGGGAGGTCGTCCACCAGCTCGGCATTCCGGCCGACCAGGGTGTCGTGCGTATCGGCATCGCCCACTACAATACGGCGGCCGAGATCGAAGAGACGCTGGAGAGCGTGCACCGTGTCATCGCCATGCTGCGACAGGAGCGATGCTGATGCGTCATCCGGCTGGTATCACCGCCTCCTGCCGCCGCCGAAGCCGGTGAGGAAAGCGGTGAGATTGTCGCCGAGTTCGTCGCAGAGATAGCCGCCTTCCTGCACGATCACCGTCGGCAGGCCGAGGCCGGCGATAGCCTCGCCGATGCGCGAGAAGCCTGGTGTCGTCACCGACAGTCCGCCGAACGGATCGCCCTCGAAGGCGTCGAGGCCGAGCGCCACGACAAGTACTTCTGGCGCAAAGGCGCGGATGCGCTGGAACGCCACGTCGAGTGCTTCTAGGAACGGGGCATCGCCGGATTTGCGCGCCAGCGGCAGGTTGAGATTGTAGCCGAGACCAGGCCCTTCGCCGCGCTCGTCGGCATGACCCCAAAAGAACGGATAGAAGCGCACGGGATCGGCATGCAGCGAGACAGTGAGCACGTCCGGCCGCGCATAGAAAATGCCTTGCGTGCCGTTGCCGTGATGCAGATCGACGTCGAGGATCGCCACCCGCGCCGCGTTCTTGCGGAGTACCTGTGCCGCGACCGCTGAATTGTTGATGAAACAGAAGCCGCCGGCGACATCGGCAAAGGCGTGGTGGCCGGGCGGACGGCAGAGCGCATAGGCGGCCGGTGCGCCTGACATCACGGCCCCAGCAGCCTCGACCGCGCTCCAGGCGCTCCACAGTGCGCTCTGCCAGGTCTCGCTTGAGATCGGGCAAGCGGTGTCGGCCATGTGGTAGCCGGCCTGGCCGACCGCCGAGGCCGGATAGGAGCCGTCCCGCGCGATCGGATGGATGTTGGGGATCACTTCGGCCGATGCGCCCTCGATGCGCTGCCAGCGCGCAAAGATGTGCTCGAGAAAATCGAGATATTCGGGCGTATGCACCGCGGCAACCGGACCAAGCCCGTGATCTCTCGGCCGTTCGATCGTGCAGCCGGCAGCCTTGGCGCCGGCGAGCAGCCGTTCGACGCGCTCCGGCTTTTCCGGATTGGGTTTCTGGGCGCCGCTGGAGAGGAACGCCTTGGGATCATGGCGCTTCTGCTCTTCGGCATAAAAGGCTTTCATCTTGGCTCCTCATCATCGGGCGCATCGGCGAAGGCAAAGAACGCGTCGCCGACGATCTTCTGCACCTGCTCGTAGCTCGACCAGGCAATGCCCAGCCTTTCGTAGAAGGCCTTGGCGGTTTCATTGTCGGTATCGACGGACAGTCTGAGGTAGACGCCGCCTTGTCTCCGGCATTCCCGCGCGACACGCCGCAGCAGGCGTTCGCCGATCCTGCGACCGCGAAACCGGTCCTCGACATAGAGGTCCTGCACATAGACGCCGGGCCTCCCCATCCAGGTCGAGAAGATCGAGAAGTACAGGCAGAGGCCGGCAAACTCGCCACCGACTTCGGCGATCAGCGTAGAGAAGGCAGGTTTTTCGCCAAAGCCGTAGGTGCGGAGGTCGTCGGCCGTAGAAGTGATTTCCTCCGTCGCGCCGATATGGGCGCCAAGCCGCAGGATCGCGGCATGGATGGTTTCGACGTCTTCCACCCGGCCGGGGCGGATAAGGACGTTTGTTGATGGCGTACTCACGACAGGCAGGGTGCCCAGAGGGGGGTGGGACGGGAAGCAACCATCTCAGAACGCTACCCTATCGCCACCCTTGAGCGCCAGCATCTCGCGCGCCTCAGTGGGCGTGGCGACGTCCAGCGACAGCCCGTCGAGCACGCTGCGGATACGGCGCACCTGATCGGCATTGGATTTTGCCAGCTGGCGGCCGTCATAGAGGCTGTCCTCCAGCCCAACACGAACATTGCCGCCCATCGCCGCCGCAATCGAGATCATCGGCATCTGGTGGCGCCCGGCGGCCAGAACCGAAAACTGGTAGCTGTCGCCGAACAGTTTGTCGGCGATGCGCTTCATATGGACCAGATTGTCGGGATCGGCGCCGATGCCGCCCAGTATGCCGAACACGAACTGGATGAACATCGGGCCCGACACAAGCCCCCGGTCGCGAAAATGCGCCAGCGAATAGAGGTGGCCGACATCGTAGCATTCGAATTCGAAGCGTGTGCCGCAGCCCTTTCCAAGTCTGTCGAGCACGGTCTCCATATCGGCAAAGGTGTTTTTGAAGATCGTGTCGCGTGTCGCTTCCAGCAGCTTCGGCTCCCACTCGTGCTGCCATTGCCTTGGCCGGTCGAGCATTGGGAACAGTGCGAAATTCATCGAGCCCATGTTGAGCGAGCACATTTCGGGCTCGGCCCTGAGCGGTGCGGCCAGACGCTGGTCGAGCGTCATCAGCGAGGAGCCGCCGGTGGTGATGTTGATCACCGCATCGGTCGCCTGCTTGATGCGTGGCAGGAACTGCATGAATACATCGGGATCGGCGGTCGGCCGCCCGTCACTGGGATCGCGGGCATGAAGATGCAGGATCGAGGCGCCGGCTTCGGCGGCCGCGATCGCGTCTGCGGCGATCTGGTCCGGCGTCGCCGGCAGATGCGGCGACATCGACGGCGTGTGCACCGACCCGGTGACGGCGCAGGTGATGATGACTTTTCGCGGCGCCATTTTCAGCCTTCGACCGGCAGGTCGAGCTCGCCGGCCAGCACCTGCAGCGAGTCGCCGATGATGGCGACGATCTCGCCGACCTGTTCCTTGGTGACGATCATCGGCGGCGCCACCATGAAATTGTCGCCGTCGACGCCGCCCTTGACCTTTCGGCCATAGATGATCAGGCCGCGCTCATAGGCGAGGTCGAGCAGGCGCTGGGTGGCCCTCTTCGCCGGTGCGATCGGCCTCAACGTATCAGGGTCGGCGACCATCTCGGCGCCAGTGAGAAGCCCCTTGCCACGTACGTCGGCAATAAACGGAAACCGCTTGGCCAATCCTTTCAACTCATCCATCAAAATATCGCCCATGTCAGCCGCATTGGCGATCAGGTCGAGGCGGTCCATCTCGCCGAGCACGGCGAGCCCGGCGGCGCAGGCGAGCGGATTGCCGGCATAGGTGTGGCCGTGCTGGAAGCCGCCGGATGCGAGCAGCGGCTGCACCAGCCGCATCGGTGCGGCCAGCGCGCCGAGCGGCGCATAGCCCGAGCCCAGCCCCTTCGACAGCGCGACGATGTCGGGCTTGCAGCTCCAATGGTCGCCACCGAGGAATTTTCCGGTGCGGCCCGCACCGCTCATCACTTCGTCATGGATGAGCAGGATGCCGTAGCGATCGCAGATTTCGCGGATGCGCGGATAGTAGCTGTCCGGCGCCACCAGCGCCGCTGTGGCAGCGCCGCCGACCGGCTCCATGATGAAGGCGAGGACGCTTTCCGGTCCCTCGGCGAGGATTTTCTCCTCCAGCATGTCGGCGTAGCGAATGCCGCGCTGTTCCATCGAGAGATTGTCGCGGTCGCGCCAGGCGGCCGGCGCCGGCACGGTCGGCATGACCTGCATCATCGGCGCAAAAGTTTCGGCCAGGGCGTCGTCGCCGGTGACGGACAGCGAACCAAGCGTGCCGCCATGATAGGAGGGAAAGCGCGTGATCACCTTCCAGCGCCTGGGCTGGCCTGTCGCCACTGCCCACTGCCGGGCAAGCTTGATGCAGGATTCCGTCGCTTCCGAGCCGCCCGAGACGAAAAAGATGCGGTCCATGCCTTCGGGCAGCTTTCCGGCCAGCTCCCGCGCGAACTCCTCGGCCGGCTCGTTCTCGAAATGCAGCCGGTAGGCGAAGGTGGCGCGGTCCATCTGCCGCTTCATCGCATCGAGCACGTTGCGGTTGGAATGACCGATATTGGCGACCATCGGTCCACTCGATCCGTCGATGAAGCGACGGCCGTCCTGCGTCCAGATGTAGATGCCTTCGGCGCGATCGACCAGCGGCCGGCGCAAGCTGGACAGATAGAACAGATGCGATGGCGGGCGCGTCTCGGTGTCCGGGGCAGGGGTCTGGGATTTGAGCATGTCAGGTCTTTCCAAGATAGCGGTCGAGAACATTTTTGGTGACGTGCTCGACCATCGCGTCCTGCCTTAGCAGGCCGGCGACCCATTCGCAGCTTCCGGCGTGGAATACCTCGCCCTTGCCGCGCGGGAAATTGACGATCATGCCGTTGGCGCGCTTGACCTTGTCGAGATTGGCGTCGCTCGCCTCGCCGAACAGCGTCTCGGCGGAAAAGCGGCCATCCGCATCGCCGAGAAACCGGTCCTCGAACGCAATATCGGCGCTCTCCTCGACTTGGGCAGCCATGCCGACCGCAAGGATTTGCAGCCCATCCGGCGCGCCGCTGTCGGGCGTGGGGTAGGGCAGGCCGCCGCGGATCTCAAAGTCGAGACCGTCGACCTCATAGCCATAGACATGGCTGTCGGCGCCGAGCAGGTCGCCGTAATAAATGCCCGTGCCGGCAAACGCCCAATGCTCCGGCCGGTAGACCGGAAAGCCGCGCACGCCGCGCGGCGCGCAACCGCCCCAGCCGGCGTAGAGGCCCCTGGTCGCATTAAGCCCGAAGGTCATGGCACCCGGCCGGCCGATTTCCGGCGCTTCCCAGGAATTCGTGGCGCGGGTCACGTCGCCGCCCCGATAGGCCGGATCCTCGGCGCGGGCACGGTATTTGTAGCAGACCTGCCGGCGGCCCTCGTCCTCCAGCCTGGTCTGCCACATGAAATTGCCGGCGAAGCGCGCCGCATTGCCGCCGCGTTCGACATAGGCATCGACAGCGTCGCGCATTTCCAAGGTCCAATATTCGTCATGGCCGACGAAGACGACGCAGTCATAGCCGTCGAGGATTTCGGGCGAGAAATGCAATTCGTGCTGGCTGGCAAGGTCGACAGCATAGCCGGCGCGTTCGGCAAAACGAAAAAAGTGGCTGTCATAGCTTGCCCAGCCGGACGAGGCGTATTTCTTCGAATGGCCGGTGGCGAAGGCCCATTCCATATGCGGATAGCGCGGCGCGGTCCTCGGCGGCACGGCGACCTCGAGCGGCACGCGCGGCGCCTCCTTCGGCAGAACAACAAAGCCGCGGCACCATGGCCGCTGCGTCGACACGATTGGGGCATACTGGTCGCGGTTCGGGCCGGTGATGCCTTCGTAATGATTGGAGCCGCCCCAGGTGTTGTAGGCAAGCCAAGTGCCGGTGGCTGCAACCTGCAGCACACGACCGCGTTTCTTGCCGGGCTGCGGGCTAACGATGAAAAGATGCTGGCAGCGGATCGGCTGGCCGTCGCGGCCCTCCGCCGTCAGCGTGACGCGGTAGGCTCCGGACGGCCATTCGTCGCCGACACGGAATTCAAAAGACGCGTCCCAGCCGCAGCCCAAGACCGAACATTGATCGGGCGTATCCTGCCAGCGCGCCGCGATCCCGGCCGTCTCGAACATTTTCGTTTCGGTCCCGCCGTCGCGGACGATCGCCACGCTGAAGCTGGAGGCTGTCGAGCAGACATGCAGCACCACTGTCTCGCCCCGGCGGTATGAAAAACGGTCGCTGTAGCACCAGATCTCGCCGCGTTCGCCATCCATGCCCGGCCACTCCCAGTAGTGGCCGCGCACGGCTTGCCGGCGCTGGTGGGGCGTCAGTCCGAAATCGGGGAATTCGGTAGGAAGCTGTGTCATGAACGCCTGTGGAGGGTCGAACGCGTCATTTCGACCATCTGCCGGCCAAGCGTCAATTGGAAACGATCGGGCCAGCGATAGCTGACAGCCGGCCTTGGCCTTGCCTGCCAAACAGATTATCTCACAAAGGGCGGCCTTTTTCCGCCACGGGAGCCGACATGCTGAGAGTGCAAAAGGTCAAGGTGGACGACATCTACGTGCCGACCGCGCGCAGGAAGACGCTGCATCCCGAGACCGTCCGGCATCTGGCCGAGGACATTCTGGAAAACGGCATGAAGACGCCGATCCAGGTGCGCCACGACGGCAAGCGCCATATCCTGGTCGAAGGCCTGCACAGGCTGGAAGCGGCGAAGTGGCTCGGCGAGACCGAGATCGACGCCTATCTAGTGCAAGCCAAGCGCCACTGACGCCCCGGGGGCCATCTGGTCCTCGGCGCGGAAGGCTTGGGTCGCGTGCTGACGTGACGCGTGCCTCGGAGATTAGCGGAAGCGTTCGTCATTTTCGTCATCCTGGGGCGGAGCAAGGAGCGAAGCGACGCAGCGCAAGACCCCAGATCCATGCCGCGACTTCGGAGCGCTGCTACGGTGCAGAATTGTGCACCGCTGCATTCTTCGGCCGTGGTCACGGAATGGATCCCAGGGTCTCCGCGACGGAGCTTCGCTCCTGCTTCGCCCAGGGATGACGAAGTTGGAGGCTTCGGCCAATCCAGAATGTTTATGACGGCCCACCGAAGTGAACGAAGGACTACTTCCGACCCCTCAGATCCCTGAGCGCTACTAGCAGATCGACGTAAAGTACGGATGTTGTCGACATTTTTTCGTTGGCGGTGTCGGCTGGCGCTTTCGTGGCTCGTCCTTGGCACGAAGCCAATCAACAGTGAGGAGACCATCATGACCACCAAGCTCGACATAGCCCCCAACTCTGACCGTGAACTGGTTCTTGCCCGCATCATCGATGCGCCGCGCGAGAACGTCTATCGCTGCTGGACCGAGCCGAAACTCGTAACGCAATGGTTCGCGCCAAAGCCGTGGACGACGCCGCGCGCCGAAATGGACGTGCGCGCCGGCGGCTCCAGCCTGGTCGTCATGGCGGGACCCGACGGCAACGAATTCCCGAACCCCGGCATCTTCCTCGAAGTCGTGCCGGGCAGGAAGATCGTTCTCACCGACGCCTATACAAAGGCCTGGGAGCCGTCCGAAAAGCCGTTCATGACGGTCGTGCTGACTTTCGAGGATGAGGGCGAGGGCAAGACCCGCTACATCGCCCGGGTTGCGCATTGGTCCGTCACTGACCGCGAAGAGCACGAGAAGATGGGCTTTCACGAGGGCTGGGGCCAGTGCGCCGATCAGCTCGAAGAAGTCGCCAAGCGACTTTGATATCGGCGGGACGCAAGGAGACCGACATGTCCAGATCGATGTTTTTCGCCATTTTCGCCGCGGCTGCGGCGCTCTTCACTGCGCCGGGCGCCACCAAAGCCGAGGAGGCAAACCCCGCCATGACCTCCGAAATGAAAGCAATGCCGAAGCCGGTGAAATCCGGCCTGCTGCCGATCAACGGCCTGAATTACTATTACGCCGTCTATGGCCAGGGCGAGCCGCTGCTTCTGCTACATGGTGGGCTCGGCACGACCGACATGTTCGCGCCGATTCTGCCGAAGCTTGCCGAAAACCGCACCGTCATCGGCGTCGACCTGCATGGTCACGGCCGCACCGCGCTCGGCGACCGGCCGCTCAGCCTGGAGGCGATGGGGGACGACATGGCGGCGATCGTCAAGGCGCTCGGCTACGAACAGGTCGATGTCATGGGTTACTCGCTGGGCGGCGGCGTTGCCTTCCGCATGGCCGTCCAGCATCCCGAGGCCGTGCGCCGGCTGGTCCTGGTGTCGGCGGGCTATGCCTCGGACGGCTTCTATGCCGACATGCGCACCCAGCAGGCGCAGGTCGGCGCGGCGATGGCCGACATGATGAAGGACACGCCGATGTACAAATCCTACGTGGCGGTCGCGCCGCATCCGCAGGACTTTCCGAAGCTGCTCGATCAACTGGGCGCCCATATGCGCAAGGACTACGACTACTCCGCCGACGTGGCGAAGCTGAAGATGCCGGTCATGCTGGTTTTTGGCGACAGCGACATGTACCGGCCCGAGCATGAGATCAAGTTCTATCAGATGCTCGGCGGCGGGCTGAAGGACGCCGGCTGGATGCGCGAGAACCTGTCGCAGAACCGCTTGGCCATCCTGCCGAACCGCACCCATTACGACGTGTTCTTCGCGCCGGAACTGGTGGCCGCCGCGCTGCCCTTCCTCAATGGCGAGACCAAGGTCAAGACCTGGGACGAGATCGTCAGCGAAAAGAACTGACCGCCTGACAACTGCCTGCCGGCCGTCCTCCCGCGAGATGGCCGGCGACGCTCGTTGCGCATCGCGCCTGATCGCACGTTCGGCTGCCGCATCACGCCGACAGATGGCGCCATCAAAGCTTTTCAATTGACGCTCCTATGCCGGCAGCTACCTTGCTGCCAATCTTCAGAAAGAGGGGCTCAGCAATGGCGAAATATCAGGGCGGGTGCCTGTGCGGGGCGGTGCGCTATCGCACCGAGGCCGCGCCGATCAACGAGCGCGTCTGCCATTGCCGGCTTTGCCAGAAGGCGCTGGGCGCGGCCTTCAACGCCCGCGTGCTGTTCCGCATCGACGATGTGACCATCGACGGGCCGGTGGCGACGGTGAATTCCTCGCCCGATCTCAAGCGCGGCTTTTGCCCGGGCTGCGGCACGACGATGTTTTCCCGGCGTGACTCCGCCGGCATCATCGGCGTCACCTCAGGCTCGCTCGACGACCCTTCGATATTCAAGCCGCAGATGCATATGTGGACCGCCTCGAAGCAGCCCTGGGTGCAACTCGACGACGGGCTGCCGCAATATGAAGGCGCGCCACCGCCCGCTTAACCTTCTCCCCCTTGTGGGAGAAGGTGGATTGGCGCGCAGCGCCAAGACGGTTGAGGGGTGCTCGACGGAATGCCGTCAGTGCCAAGCTGGAACACCCTCATCCGACCTCGCTTCGCGAGGCCACCTTCTCCCACAAGGGGAGAAGGCAAGAGCGTGCCCAATTTTTTTCATCCGGGACACGAGATAGCCGGCAAAGCGTCATTGGCGAGCCATCATTGCCGCCTATCTATTACGTGCGGGTCGGCAGTCGAGGAGGCGACGGATGAACGACAGAATCAACACCCTGGATGAACTTTTGAGCGATCCGATGGTCAGGCTCGTGATGGAGCGTGACCGCGTGCAGCCGGCCGAGCTTCGCACGCTGCTTGAAGAAAAGGTTCGCCGGGCGGAGGACGATGCTCCGGTCGCCAATCGCCCCGTCGACGATCGACCCGTCGAGGATCGCTTTGTGCCGCCCGCTCACGTGGTAGCGAAGGCCTGCCACACGCTATGGCTGTGCGGCTAGCAGCGGGGCAGGGTCGGCGATCCTTCGCGCGCCCTCTGCCCTGACGGCGTTTTCAAGCTCTCGCCTCTGGCGATGAAGCGAGCGCCATGTATTCTGTTTGCTCAGCTCTCGTCCTGACAATTTGATTCAAACTTTGTTGGTAATTTCTCGTTAGTAATCTGGACTGGTTTGTCCGGCGGCGTCGTCTTGCCCTCGGTCTGTTGTGTTCTGCGTACAGGTCCAGATGCGGTTATCAGGCGTCGTCATCTTCTCGATCGCGTCACTTTGCCTTGCCGGCTGCACGTCGACGTCCGGCGTCGACGCGTTGCAAGTGCCGTCCAGCGAGACGACCAGCTCGGTTGTGCGGCCGCCCGCGCCGGTAGCGTCGGTCAGTGCGGCCGATGCGGCACCCGACTTCGCGCAGGAAGAGGCGACGGAGCAGACTGTGGCGATGGCCACTCCAGAGCCTGCCGAAAGCATCGAACCACCCGCCGAGCTTGCCCTGGTGGCGCCGAAGCGGCTGGCACGGGCAGCACCGATGCCCGCCGAGCCGGTCCAGCGCTATCGTTTTCGTGATGCCAAGCCGATCAATTTCGGCAAGGCCTCACCCAGACACCTCGCCGTTCACGGCGTCGACGTCTCGCGCTGGCAGGGCAACGTGAACTGGGGCAAGCTGCGCGCCCAGGGCGCGAACTTTGCCTACATCAAGGCGACCGACGGCGGCGATCATCTCGACCCGATGTTCAAGAAGAACTGGCGCAATGCCGACGCCGCCGGCCTCAAGCGCGGCGCCTATCACTTCTTCTACTGGTGCCGCACGGCCGGCGAGCAGGCCGACTGGTTCATCCGCAACGTGCCGAGGGTCGAGGGCGCGCTGCCGCCGGTGATCGATGTCGAGTGGAACGGGGAATCCAGCTGCAAGCGGCGGCCGTCGCGGCAAAAGGTGCTGGAGAAGATGCAGGTGTTCATGGACAAGCTCGAGCGCCACTACGGCCAGAGGCCCATCATCTACACCGCGCCCGATTTCTACCGCGACAATCTGCGTGGCGCGTTTCTGGACTATCCGTTCTGGCTGCGCGCGGTGGCACAGCACCCGTCAAAGGTCTATCCCGGCCGCAAATGGGTGTTCTGGCAGTATTCCGGCTCCGGCCTGTCGCACGGGGTGAGGGGCCGCATCGACCTCAACGTCTTCCACGGCGACGAGCGAGCCTGGCGGAACTGGGTTGGCGGGCGGCAGATGGTGGCCGAGGCGGAGTAGGGGTTTCCTTCCGGGGCTGACTTCTTGCTGCTGGCCCTGCGGGGTGCTGATCGCGGCCGCAAAAGCCGCCATTGCAGACCGGCATGAGGTGAATATCGACGGACCTCACCGCCTGTCGCGGAAGTGTCATCGATCCGTCATCGCTTTGAAATGTCGCTCCCGCAAATCAGGTGGCTTTCATCCGAACAGGAGACGCCACCCGTGCCCCGCCATTCCGCGCTTTTCGTCTTGACGGCAGCGCTTGCTGCCTCCGTTTCGCTGCCGGCCCATGCCGACATGATGTTCAACCGGGTCGCGAGCTTCGCAGTCGCCGGAAACCTCCCGGCGGACGTCGAGAAGACCACGCCGACTTCGTCCGAGATCGTCACGGCCTCCGAAGACGGCATGACGCTGGTCTATTCCGATAGCCCGCTCGGTGCGGTCGGCTTCATCGACATCGCCGATCCCAAGGCGCCTAAGGCCGGCGGCATCGTCAAGATCGACGGCGAGCCGACCTCGGTTGTGGTCATCGGCGGCAAGGTGCTGGCCGGCGTCAACACGTCTCAGAGCAAAGCCAAGCTTTCGGGCAATCTCACCGTCATTAACCTCGCCTCAAGGGCAATCGAAAGCACCTGCGACCTCGGCGGTCAGCCGGACTCGCTGGCGTTCAGCAAGGACGGCAAGTTCCTGGCCATCGCCATCGAGAACGAGCGCGACGAGGATCTGAACGAGGGAGAAATTCCGCAGATGCCGGCGGGCGACCTTAGGATTTTCACGCTGGCCGAAGGCCAGCCTGATTGCGCGACGATGAAGACCGTCAACCTGGCGGGCATTGCCGAGGTCGCGGCGGAAGATCCGGAGCCGGAATTCGTCGCTTTCAACGAGGCCGGCGAGATCGCGGTCACGCTGCAGGAAAACAACCACATCGCCATCGTCAACGCCGAAACCGGCGCGATCGTCACGCACTTCACTGCAGGCTCAGTCGCGCTGGACAAGATCGACACCAAGAAGAACGGCGCCTTGTCCTTCGATGGCAAAATGGAAAACGTCGCGCGCGAACCCGACGCCGTGAAATGGCTCGACAATGACCGTCTCGTCGTCGCCAACGAAGGCGACTACAAGGGCGGCTCGCGCGGCTTCACAATTTTCAGCAAGAAGGGCGAGGTTCTCTACGAATCCGGTCCGTCCTTTGAGTACCAGGTCGCCAATGCCGGCCATTATCCCGACGACCGCAACAAGAAGGGCGTCGAGCCGGAAGGTCTCGAGACCGGCACGTTCGGCGAGGACAGACTGATTTTCGTCGCTTCGGAGCGTGGCTCCGTTGTCGGCGTCTACAAGGACACGGGTGCGGAGCCTCAGTTTGTGCAGATCCTGCCCTCCGGCATCGGTCCGGAAGGCCTGGTCGCGATCCCGTCGCGCAATCTCCTGGTCACCGCCAACGAGGCCGACCTGGTCGAGGATGGGCTCGCCCGCTCGCACGTGATGATCTACGAGCGCTCCGAGGGTCCCGCCACTTACCCGATGATCACGGCAAAGCTCACGGCAGACGGCACGCCGCTCGGCTGGGGTGCGCTTTCGGCGCTCGCGGCCGGCGACACTGCCGGCAAGCTCGTCGCAGCCTCGGACTCGTTCTACGCCAACGCGCCCTCGATCTTCGAGATCGATGCCACGCAGACGCCGGCGCTGATCACCGGCAAGACCATCGTCACGCGTGGCGGCCATCCTGCACAGAAGCTCGACATCGAAGGTCTTGTCGCCGACGGTGAAGGCGGCTTCTGGCTGGCCAATGAAGGCGATCCGGCAAAGCTCGTCCCGCACGCTATCCTGCGCGTCAACGACAAGGGCGAGATCAAGCAGGAAATCGGCTTCCCGATGGAACTGCTCGCCCACCAGACCCGCTTCGGTCTCGAAGGCATCACTGCGGTCGGCGAGGGCGACGACCTGACGCTGGTGATGGCCGTGCAGCGCGAATGGGCCGACGATCCCAAGGGCCAGGTCAAGCTTCTGGCCTACAAGCCGAAGGCCAAGGAATGGTCGGCGGTGCGTTACCCGCTCGAAGCGAACGAAGCTGGCTGGATGGGCCTATCGGAGATCACCGCGCATGACGGCAAGCTCTACATCCTCGAACGTGACAACCAGATCGGCGACCTGGCCAAGGTGAAGCGCATCTATTCGGTGGCGCTCGACGCCTTCAAACCTGTCAAGCTTGGTGGCGAACTGCCGTTGGTCGAAAAGACGCTGGTGCGCGACATCATCGGCGACCTGAAATCAGCCACCAACGGCTATGTCGTCGACAAGGTCGAAGGTTTCACCATCGACAAGAACGGCGACATCTTCGTCGCCACCGACAATGACGGCGTCGATGATTCTTCCGGCGAAACGCTGTTTCTGCGCTTGGGCAACATCAGCGCCGTGAACTGAGGGTGGTTCTTTCCTTCTCCCCTTGGGGGAGAAGCTGGATTGGCGCGCAGCGCCAAGACGGTTGAGGGGTGCTGGACGGAGTGCGGTTTTTGACTAGCTGGAACACCCCTCATCCGTCGCCTTCGGCGACACCTTCTCCCACAAGGGGCTAGCGTGCGCACATATTTGCTTCGAGTGGTTTAGTCTGGATTTGCAAGAGCGAAGCCCTCGGCGATGGCGTGGAAGCGTTTGAGGCCGTTGCTAAAGGTGACCGGGCCTGGCGGCCG
>NZ_NPKJ01000077.1 GCF_002284575.1 Mesorhizobium temperatum | reverse complement strand
GCAAATCCTGCAATTCCAAAGCCGACCTCCGCCCTAATCAGGATGCCAGATCAACGGTTTGCGGATAGTTCACGGCCGACTGCGTCCCCTAGGCACCGAACGCCGTGGATGTCCGGCTGTCCGCTCCTGCCAAGGAGGCTATTGCGGTATGAAACCCACCCGCTCTCCGGGCTCAGCCTCTTTTCCAGCGAACCGTTCGTAATGCACCGCATGCGCCACGTCCGGTGGTGGCTCCTTGTTCTCAATTACGATGATTTGGATGCCGCTTTTCACGTTGCGCAGGGATTCCCAGAATGCGGCTTCGATACCTGCATTGATGCGCTCATCCTCACTGACCGCCTTGCCCTTTTTCTTATAGCTCGTCAGGGGTGAATCAATGATCACAGTGCCTAGGTGTGGGCGGCCGTTGTCTTGGCAATAGCGCAGCAGAGCTATCACAAATGCGGCGTAAAGGATCGCCCGAACCCCTTTGCCGTGGGACTGCCGGGCCTGTCCGTCAACCTTGATGTCGAATGCAGCTTCATCGAACTCAACGCGACCCTCGCCTTCCCAATTCCACTCCTTGAGAACCGCTTCCACCTCTCGGCTAAATTTCAGGAGGGCAGCGGAAGGAAGAGCTTCCCACTTTTGCGTAGAAGCGCCCGCTTCGCCGCCAGTGGCAGTTTCGATCTGCTCTCTCAATTGCCGCAGATAAGTGGCCTGAGTATCGTCGTTCTGCATGGCCTCAAGCTGCACGCGGCGAGCAACCAAGCGGTCCAATCGCGAGCTGCCATCCTGGACAGTGGGTGCCAGGATCGTTCCAATCCTCGTGTCGGCTCTTCTTATCTCGTTCTGGGCGTCCGTCTGCTCTCCAACCCGCGTTTCGCGGAGCTGCGTGACAGTTTCGATCGTCTCTTTTAAATCTTGGCGGTGGGCGAGAATTTTTGCAGCTTCGGCGCGTGCTGCTAAGTAAATAGCGGTGCTTTGCTCGGATGCTTTGTGAACGTGACCAGGTGACATCAGTTGGTCACACAACGGACAGCGGACCTCTTGCAGACCGTCGAAAAAATAAGCGCCTTCCGCAATAAAGTCTAAGCGCTCCAGATCGGTCCTGTAGCGCTCATCCAAGAGCCCATACTGTTTTATCAGTTCGTCAATCGCGACCACTTGCGATTCCGCTCGCTGAGCAGACGTGAATGCGGTACGGCGTTGCTCCTCAAGCTCTTTTCTCTCGGTCGAATGTTCGGAAAGAGACCTAGACAACGACGAGATAGCTTCATCAACCTTCTCTATCCCCTCATCAGCTTCATCGGACGGCCTCTTTTGAATCCGTTGTTCGATGGGCTTCAGCAAGTCCGAGATGAGCGATAGCTGAGCCGTGAGCTTCGCGTTCACGATTTCCTTCTTCTCTCTTGCTATGATCCCTTCATCATCCTTGCCTGTAAGCAGATAGGCGAAAGCGCGTTTTCGGGGAGTCGTATCGAATCCACCGCGGCCGAGCACTGGCGATCGCTCGTCGATCATAGAGACCTCATCGACGAGAAAGAGAGGCAGCAAAGTTCTTATCGTCAGTCGGTTTGTGTTTCCGGCTTCGTTGCGACGGAGCCGCGCCTCGGCAATCCCAGCGAAGTTGAATAGAACCTCGGTTACGTCCTTCGCCTTGCTCGTTCCCGACCGCTTAGGTGCAATAATCTCACCTTTATCTTCCTCTCTATCGGCAAACTTGCCGGAG
The DNA here is from genome assembly GCF_002284575.1 of Mesorhizobium temperatum. Lineage (GTDB taxonomy): Bacteria > Pseudomonadota > Alphaproteobacteria > Rhizobiales > Rhizobiaceae > Mesorhizobium > Mesorhizobium temperatum. The sequence continues at coordinate 96,602 of NZ_NPKJ01000077.1, read as the reverse complement.
TGAAGCATGAGGTTGCCGCCAGAAAGGTGTCGCTCTAGGGTAATGAATTTGCCTTCCGTGTTTTCGAACTCGACGAAGAGTTGCGCGTACGGCTCGGCTTCATCAATGCGTTTGTTAAGCTCATCGGCTCCAAACACATAGTCAAGCAAATGCACGAGGTAGCTCTTGCCGGTGTCTGAATCGCCCGCGAGTATGTTTGCCTTGTCGTGGAATTCGACAACCGCGTCACCGACTCCTTTTCCCGTCAATCTGATGGATCGAACCCGCAGCATCTAAAGCTCCAAGTCTTTGATTGCGGCCAAGCGCTCAAATTCAGCACCCCACCGGCCGACATTGGAAGACATAAAAGAATCCAGCTCGGCATCCGGCATGCCGCCGAACTTATCGATCACCCAAGTCGATCGTTGGCGCAGGTCATTCGCGTAGCGCGTTTTCAGCAGCGCAATGAAAGCAGACGTCAGCTCAGTTGCAACATAGAGGATGCCCGAAATATCGAATGTCTTCGCAATGAGCTCCCGCGCAAACATCTGATTGAGTCCCGCGCTCAGCACCTCGCGCTTAACGAGCAGCTCGGAGCCTCTGTACGGGACAGACGGGTGTAGGCTCTCCGGGCCGCCTGCGACATCGCCGGAATGCACCAGCAGGTAGTCGTAGGAAATGAGGCGTTGCAAATCAGCTGGCCTCCCGCTGCTTGCCTCCAGGACAAACAGCATACGAAGGCCGCATTCCATCGGCGAATTGAACGGGCGGCTGGGCCTAGAGCCTTCAACATGAGGATTCACGACTGAGACCATGTCACCCGCCTCTCATTTGCAAGCTGATGACACATCCCCTCTCGGTCATTGGCGACGACATGAGGCGCAAGCACATGTCCACCAAGCTGCAGTTGTTGAGCAGCCTTAACGGTCGCCGAGAGCCGCTGAAGTCCCGTCAGTCCAGCGGCATTGTAATCGTGATAGAGACCGTTTGAAAACTCATCCAGAAGTGTTTCAAAAAATGCGACGTCCGCCATCTGGTCACGTGCCAATTCCTTGAGATTCTCCGCGCAATAAAATGTCACTCTGGAGCGGTCAAACAGCTTCGCGTGAACGGACAGATGCGCAAATTCCGACCTGTCGGCAACCTCTTTTCCCACCGCCTCACCGATCGCAAGAAAAAGCTGCTGCACGTATTCCGCTTCCCCGGCTGCAACAGCCGAGGGAGGCTTTGGAGGCGGCGGCCTCTCAATTAGAGGCGCTCCAAAAACGGTCAGATGATAGCGCGTTTTCTCGTGCTCGTTGAGCAAATCAAGAGGCTGCTTCGCCCTGAAGGTTGAGAAATCAAACGTCCCGATATGGGCCTTCATCGCAGCATCGAGCGGCACTGTTCCCTTGATGATTTTCGTAGCGCACCGTTGATCCCATTCGGCGAGTATGTAGGCGCGCAAGGCTTCTGGGTTATCCAAGAGGTCCTGGAAGTCTGAGGTAACACCGGCGTGGGTGACAAACCAATATTCCTCTGGAGCAGAATAGTCGCCCTTTATGGTGTAGTGGAGAACCTTCCCGATTTCCGCAGCGGCCACACCCTCTCCAAGACGGGCACCGTAGTGCTTGCATTGATACAGTCTCCACCGGCGAGGTTTTGCGGATGGCGAGTCGAACCAAACGATTACGTCCCGGCCCTTATCTCCCGAGCCCCCTCGCTGTTGAACCTCGTATACCCCGACCAGTTTGTTCGCGATGTAGTCAGACGCCCATTCCAGGGTAAATCGTTCGAAATCCGATGGGCTGAACTGAGCTAGGCGGTCCAAGGGATGCACTGGTAGACCGACACCCAAACCCAGAAGCCGCGCGTTAGCATTCGGCCAAGGCGTTGGCACGCTCAAAGGTTCAAAGCTGGTGGTACCACTGTTGTGCACGTCTCCCCCGCGGCTGAGTTCTAGCGAATATGGATCATTGAGGGAAGAAGGGCTTTGAATCAGCCAAGGGTTGTACGTTTCTTAAAGTGAAGAATCTTCATAAAGGAGAGGCGCGCTTTTTTTCCGCGCTATCAGTTTGGCCAAGTCTGCAAAGCGCGCGAATGTTGACCCGGTTCCTTTCGACTCCGGCAGACCCTAAGAGCTTCAGGCATCCGTCCTGCAAAGGAGCCGTATAGGCGCACAAGCTATGGCAAAGTGGGCTCATGCCACTAAAGGCTAAAACGCGCAGATAGCTAACCCCAATCTATTCTGGGCGATGAACGGAGCCGACCATGCGCCCCGCCGTTATGGAGCCATGCACAGTTAGACGACGCTCGAAGTTCAACACCTTCTCCGTTTCAGAAATTTCGTGCACAATCTCTTCCCGCTCGACCATTGACTCAATGATCACTGGTACCCGCGACAGCCGAGCGGCAAGGGGTTCGTAAGCGCGCTTGGCGGCGAACGACATCGCAAAGTGACGTCCCTTGCTGTTGACCTCACTGATATGCACCTGAGCCAAGCGGTCGTCGAAGCGTTGCAGAATACGGACCGCCTCCGTCATGGAGGAGTCGACCTGTCGAGCATGTGCGACGTCGAAGCACAATCTCGCTTCTGGAAGTTGGTCGAAGTAGTGCTGAAGTTCGTCGGCCGTGCGGCCCGTTGGTTTGCGCGAGTCCATGTTTTCGATACAAAGGCGCGCGCCAAGCGACCTCCAAGCAGAGGTGTCGTGGATCGTATCGGGATGCACGACGATGTTCAGCCCCATGTCCGCAATGATCTTCAGCTGATCGACCAGGTCGTTTTCTTGATTGAAGTTCGTTGGTGCATGAAAACTAATGTACTCGTAGCGGTGTCGCAGCTCCACGAGGCGAACTGGAAGCGCCGCCAAGAGCGCCGGTAGTTCGGCTGCGCGCAATGCCGACAATTCCACTGCCTTAGCCCGCGTAGGAGCGAGCAGCTGCAAAGCGGTCGCGAAATCATCCAACGCGATCGCGCCGGTCGAAAACCCGATTACAGCCATCAGAACACTCCGTACTTTTTAACCAACTGCGTAACGCTATCATCGGAATCGAACATGAGCTCGGTCAGAGCCGCATCGAATTTGACGGCCACGTTTCGCGCTTCAAGGAATACAGCATCTTCATAGGCCTCGTCCGGCGACAATTTTTCGAGCCCCTTTCGCTTCTCATCGTTGTTGAGCAGGGCGAGAAAGGTGTCGTAGTTGTTGAATATGTCGGGAGCGAGAGACGGCGCATATCGAGAGACCACCGTCGCCAAAGACTCAAGTGGCGTCGTTTCCGTCCAATCCTTCAAGTGATCAACTAGGTTCTGCGTGACGAAGGATTCATCCTCACCACCTTGCTCCCTGAGTGCCCAAGAGATGCACATGAAGAAACCGGACACGAACAGAAGCTTGCGCGACATGCGGAGCTTGATGTTCCGGAGGGCCCATTTATCACCGGCCCTGGCACGATATTTTGTTGGCGTAATCGACTGCCATAGTGCGCCAGAAACGCACAACATCGTTTAGTAGGAAACGAGGTATCCTGTCGGCACGCGTATTAGACCCGATGAAGCTGGCATCTTCCTGGACGTAGCGGCTCAAGATGGCGTTTACGATCCGGCTGCGCACTTCGCGGCTACCCGGGGCGTCCACTGCGGCCGACTCCAGCAGGAGGAGGAGCCGTCGTGTCATGTTCTTGTTTGTATCCTCATCCCCGCCGACCGCGTGAACCAGATCGTGGCTGAAGATTAGGCCCCCAAATACTTCTGTGGGGCCCGGCACTTTGAACTTAGCCTCTTCCAGCCTTTTCCGCAGTTGGTGAACCAACTGAAGGTGCAGAGAGTCTGCGCGCCCATCGATAAGGATTGTCCAGTCGAGATCGCTGTCGAGTGTGAACTCCCGTCGGGCCATCGACCCGAACACGACGAAACTGCCTTCGTCGGTCGGAAGCAAATCTCCGATCATGTTGGCCAACTCTTGCAGCTTCTCAGCGGAGCGCAATTCGGCGGCGGCGATGTTGGTCCAGCGAGTGGCATCGCCATTTCTGAGTTTGCCTAGCGCTGAGTCCCGCATTGCGATCTGCCTTACCTTAATGAATCGTTGTCAAGGTCAACTGTAACCCGTCACACGAAGTTTGTCTTTGAAATGGTCGCTTTCGACACACCTGAAAGCGTACGTCTCATCGATAACAGAAGACGCATCGATCGATCACCCTAGGGTCGCGTCAGCAAAAGGCCGCCTACCAGATAAAGGCGAGGGTTATGTTGTTCTGGATGGACGGGGCAACTGACCGTCGGCCAGCATGAGTGCCATTCCTGGCCAGCGCTTAGGCGCCTACTCAAGTGGCGGCGAACCGAATGGTCTCCTTTCAGCAATCTGCTGCTGCAAAGCAGACCGGCAGTTCCCGGCCCCCCTTCTGCCTTGATCTCTCGTTTCTCGAGTGGCCAATCAAGGCCGAGGAGAAACACGATGGGTTACTCTCGATTTGATCCCGCCACACACGGTCGCGCACCATGGAATATAGGAAAGACGGTAGGGACGAAGCGGCCACTCACCCAGAAACAGATATGGGCGATTCGCTTCTTTCTAGATCGCGAAGGACGGCTTCGCGACCGAGCGCTGTTCGACTTGGCGATCGACGGCAAGCTGCGCGGATGCGATCTGGTGAAGATCAAGATTGGTGACCTGGTCGCTGGCCCGGAAATCCGCACGCGTGCGATCGTCGTGCAGCAAAAGACAGGCCGACCGGTGCAGTTCGAACCTTACAAGTGACGTACGCGCGAGCTTGCTCGCTTGGCTCGAACGCCGCGGCGGCACGATCAACGACCATGCGTTCCCGAGCCGGGTTGTTCAGGCAAACCACATGAGTACAAGACAGTATGCTCGCCTTGTCGATGAATGGGTCAGCGCGATTGGACTGCGGCGCCAGGAATATGGAACGCATTCGCTGCGACGCACGAAGGCGTCGATGATTTACAAAGCCACCGGCAACCTGCGCGCTGTGCAGATCCTGCTTGGACACACCAAGATCGAGAACACTGTCCGTTATCTTGGCGTCGATATCGAGGACGCGCTTGTGCTTGCCGAGCGGACTGAGATCTGACGTTGGGGGCGGTCGTTCGGCAGTGCTGAATGACCGCTTCCAGCCGGAGCAGTTCTCTACCCTCGATCCGACTTTGGTGGAAAGCGGAATGGCAGCTATTGATCGACACTGAAAACGATCCGGACATTCAGACCGCGCGACACCAACGGGCCAGCCCATCATCCATCCTGTCGCCGGACGTAGCTCTTTCCCCGAAGATTCTTCTTCCGTTTCGGCGATCAATCCCGGCGCGGATCGTAAGGCCTGGCGGCCCGTTGAGCGACGCGCTCGCGGTACCTCGCGTCGGTTCCACGTCGGTTTTCCGGCTTGGTAAGCGTTTCGACAGGCTTCCCGAGGACGACCAGCAGCGTGTCCCATTCTTCCTGGCCGAGCGTCTTGTAGCGGTACTCCAGACCCGGCGAAGCCAGGAGCTGCTCGATCTCAGGCCGCGCGAAAGAGGCCGCAGGGCCAATGCGGCGAAAGCCGCTTCGCACGGCATCGGTAGCCGCGGTCAGGTCGCTGAAGCCATACTTGCCCGGATCGTAGACGGAGTACTCGCGCAGCAGCCGCAACAGGTCGGGCACGGCATCGACGCCGCGGTCGCCCTGGCGCTTGATCAGGCCGGTTGCAAAGCGGCTGACCGCCGGATCTGCGAGAATCGCGCGCTCTTCCGGCAGAGGATCGGCGTATGCACCTACAGGGAGGCCGGCCAGGGCATTGATCCAGTGGCGCGCCTCCTTCTTGTCGGTGGCCGCGAGGTAGCGGCGGGCGGCGAGCCGCCGCAGATCGGCGGAGTCGCCATCGACCTGTTTGATGATCGCCCACAGCCCGTCTGAGGATCGCACCCGCGGGTCCTCCAAGATGCGAACCAGCAGACGCCGGTCGCTCTCGCCGAGCGGCTGGTCGTTCGCGCGGAACGAGTCCATCCACTGATTGGCGAGCGCGAACACGGGATCGTTCACCGGCTTACGCGGATCGTCGAGCGCTCTGGCAAGTTCCTCGCGCGTTCTCGTTTTCGCCACTTCCATATTCACGCCGCGCGAAACGCTGGTGTGGTCGAGTAGCAGCCGGTTGACCGGAACCTCGGCGTACATCCTTCCGTCACCGAGCCGCCGACGCGCCCAGCCGAACCGGAAGTTCTCGATCCCGCCCGAAGTCCCGATCAGCAACGGCGCCGCCGGGGCAAAGATCGACAGGATCGACTGCCGCAGCAGCACCTGTTCACCGGCGTCGGTGATGGTGAGCGCCTTGCGGTGGGGTGCGGAGGGTTCGAGCGACCAATCCACCCGTCCCGATCGGGGCTTGGAATCGGGCACGGCAGGGCCGTCCTCGATCGCGATGGTGAAGCCGGGTTCGGGGGCGTCGTCGCTTTGCAGCAGCGCCTTTCCCTCTGACATCATCAGGTTCCATTCGGCTTCCAGCGCGCGCTGAGGGGCGAGCGGATCGGAGGCATCGTAGCGCCGCTCTTCCAGCAGACCATGCCCGATGACGGTGCTTCGTTTGCCGAGCGTCGAGTCCGGCACGACGCGATAGGTATTGGAATGACCGCGAAGGGTCTGGACGCGGACCGAAGTGATGCCCGGGGTCTTGAGCAAGGCCGCGCACAATGCATCGCAACGGCCCTCGAACGGGCGGGCAAGGAGAATGTCGCCCTTGAGCGCAATCGGTGCGCTCGACTGAATGTCCGGCTCCTTCAGGCTGGCTAGCATGCCCCTCGCCCAGGTGAGGCCTGGCTGGGGGATGGTCCAGAACAGTGCCAGCGTCGCGGCGCCCGACATGACGTTCAGAGGAACCCCTGAAAGGAAACGTCCGAGCAGCAAGCGGAACAGGGCGAAGGCGACGCCATACATGAAGGCCGTTGGCATCGACGCGAGGATGAGCCCCGGGATGATCAGGAAACTGCCGATGATGACCAGCCATGGCATTGTCAGCGCCGCGAACGCGCCGACGCCGGTGATGATCAAGTAAGTCTTCAACCACATGCGCGGAACCTTACCGCGCAGGATTCAAAAAATGATAAAGCTACTGTTCTCGGGTCGGTGCCGTCTTTCGGGATCCGCCCGTTGACGAATCTCGTTACGCTCACCTCAAAAAGCTGTCGATCGTCCCCCTTTGGGGGCTCTGGGGCCTCCATCAGATGACCGACTAGGTGAAGGTTATTCAACGCGGGCCGATGTCGATCCAGCCCCAATCCTCGTGCGGCGGCCCGCATCGAAAAACCCTCACCAAGGCTGCCAGTCAGCAGCGCGCATTTGCAGCCAAGTGGAATCACTTGGCGTCGCAGAAATGCGGCTAAGACAAATAGATGGAGCGGGATGCCCAGTTCAATTTGAACGTATCCGCTCTAGTCGGGAGGGCGATAGGCCAGAACCCCGGTCGGCTTGCTCAGGCTCTGCAAGGAGCCAGGTGTTGCACCGCCGATCCAGCCCAACACTGAGCGGGCGAGCTCCGCGCCGGCCAGCCGGAAGTTCTCGTTGACCACCAGCAATTCCCTGCGGAACAGGTGCAGCAGGTCGGACGACTGCTTGGACACCACGTCGACGTCCCGGCCGAGCTTGAGGCCGGCGTCCTCGATGCCGGCGACGATGGCGAGTGTCGCGGCAGCGGCACTGCTGACGAAACCGTCCGGCCTGACGTCGCGGCGCATCAGCTGCGCGGTCCTCATCCTGATCTGCTCGATCGAATGGTCGACCGAAACGGTGTTGAACGGGATCTCGCTGGCGCCGACCTCGCTCAGCGCATCGGTGAAGCCGTTCAGCGTATGACTGTGGTAGGTCAGCTCGACTGGAGGCGCCAGCAGAGCCAGCCTGCGGCGGCCGATGCCGGCCAGGTGGCGCACAGCCTCGGTCGCGAACGCATAATTGTCGAAGTCATGATAGGGGTGGATCAGCCCCATATCGGTGCGGCCATGCGTGGCAAAGGGGATACCACGCTCCAGCATGTAACGGGCCCTGGGATCATTCGGCTGGGTGCGCGAAATGATGACGCCGTCGGCGGAGCCGGTTTCCACCAGATAGCGTATCGGGTCCAGGGGATCCTGCGAACGTGAGTAGGGCGTCACGATCAAATGATAGGGGGTATCAGCGATGACTTCCGAGACGCCGTAGATGATGTCCGAGACAAAGCTCATAATCTCGCGCTCGGTGTTGAGCACGAGGCTGATGACGTTGGTCTTGCCGGTCCGCAGGCGCACACCGGCACGGTTTGGCCGGTAGCCAATCTGTTTGGCGACGAGCTGGACGCGTCGCCTGGTCTCGGCGCCGATTTCAGGCGCGTCCTTCAACGCCCGCGACACGGTGGTGACGCCCAGCCCGGTCATGAAGGCAAGCGTCTTCAGCGTCGGCCGGCCCTGTCCCGACGCCTCGTCGTCCTTTTCCGTCTGATCTCTGTCCATTCATCCCGCCCGTCAGGCGCATAGCAGTTGCCGTGCAGGCCGGCAATCGGCGGATTGCGGCTCGCCTGCGACTCTCCGCCTGATGAACACCCTATATACTGAAACGTTACAGATTGTCACTTGCCATCGCATAGCGGTTGGTGACAGGTATCCTGCACGAGCGACGCTCCATTCGACGCAAAGTCGTTGGGACGTCGGCAAGGGATTGCCTGCGGAGCAGGATTTTGCCGGGTTTCGTTAATTGCAACCGTCATTTTTGCGGCGCAACCTACCTCGCTGCGGTGCGATGGAAGGTAGTTGCACGGGCAGATTTGTCCGCAGCTCGAAATAATGTTGAACCGCTGCTATTCGGGGTTGCGCGCCTCACGCAATTGCCTTATCGAAAATCTGTAACGTTTCAGATTCTGGGAGGAGCCGAAATGCGATACCAATTCATGACCGCTGCGTTGGCGGTGACAACCGCGCTGTCATTCGCCGGCCCGGCGGCAGCGACGGATCTGGAAGTCACCCATTGGTGGACTTCGGGCGGCGAGGCGGCGGCGGTCGCCGAATTCGCCAAGGCGTTCGACGCGACAGGTAATCATTGGGTCGACGGCGCTATCGCCGGCTCCGGCGGCACGGCGCGGCCGATCATGATCAGCCGCATCACTGGCGGCGACCCGATGGGCGCCACCCAGTTCAACCACGGCCGGCAAGCGGAAGAATTGGTGCAGGCCGGTCTGATGCGCGATTTGACCGATCTCGCCACCAGGGACAGGTGGGCGGAAATCGTACAGCCGAAGAGCCTGCTCGACGGCTGTACCCTAGACGGCAAGATCTATTGCGTGCCGGTCAACATTCACTCCTGGCAGTGGCTGTGGCTGTCGAACGCGGCCTTCGAAAAGGCCGGTGTGCCGGTGCCGAAGAATTGGAATGAATATGTCGCAGCCGCCCCTGCGCTGGAGAAGGCAGGCATCATACCGCTGGCGCTCGGCGGGCAGCCCTGGCAATCCTCGGGCGCCTTCGACGTACTGCTCACGGCGGTCGGCGGCACCGACGCTTTCTTGAAGGTCTATCGCGACAAGGATGCCGATTTCGCCGCCGGGCCCGAGGTCGCGAAGGTGTTCAAGGCCGCCGACGATGCCCGTAAGATGGCGAAGAACACCAATGTGCAGGACTGGAACCAGGCCACCAATCTCGTCATCTCCGGCAACGCCGGCGGCCAGATCATGGGCGACTGGGCGCAGGGCGAGTTCCAGGTTGCCGGGCAGACCGCCGGCAAGGACTATACGTGCCTTCCCGGCCTTGGCCTGAACGAGGTCATCGCCACCGGCGGCGACGCCTTCTACTTCCCGCTGCTGCAGGACGCTGAAAAGTCCAAGGCGCAGGAAGCGCTGGCCGAAACGCTGCTCGATCCCAACACGCAGGTCGCCTTCAACCTCAAGAAGGGCTCGCTGCCGGTGCGCGGCGATATCGACCTCAAGGCGGCGAACGACTGCATGAAGAAGGGGCTCGACATCCTGGCCAAAGGCAGCGTCATGCCCTGGACGGACCAGCTGCTGTCGCAGGACACTCAAAAGCAGAAGGAGGACCTTTTCTCCGAGTTCTTCGCCAAGCCGGACATGACCGTGGAAGAGGCGCAAAAGCGCTTCGCCGACATCGTCGCCTCAGCGGACTGACGATCGACGAACCGCTCGCTCCCGGCCCGCGACCGCGGGGCCGGGAGCTCCGGGTCAAGTCTTGACCCTCCCGCCCTTACCCGATCCAGCCCGGCTGCGCAGATGAGCAAGAGCGAACGCCCCAACCAACTCTTCCGCAACCTCAACGCCAAGGTCGCCTCTATTCCGATGGTCCTCACCGCACTGGTGATCTTCGTCGGCGGCAGCGCCTGGACGGTGCTCTATTCCTTCACCAATTCGAAGCTCCTGCCGCGGCTGAACTTCGTCGGGCTCGACCAGTATTATCGACTGTGGTCGACGCCGCGTTGGCTGGTCTCGATCGAGAACCTGCTGGTCTACGGCGTGCTGTCGCTGGTGTTCTCTCTCGTCATCGGCTTCATACTGGCGGCGCTGCTCGACCAGAAGATCCGCTTCGAGGACACGTTCCGCACCATCTTCCTCTACCCCTTCGCGCTTTCTTTCATCGTCACCGGTCTTGTCTGGCAATGGCTGCTCAACCCGGAGTTCGGAATCCAGGGGGTGGTGCGCGGCCTCGGCTGGGAAAGCTTCAGCTTCGATCCGCTCTACAATTCCGAGATCGTCATCTACGGCATCTTGATCGCCGCGCTCTGGCAAGGCACCGGGCTGATCATGTGCCTGATGCTGGCGGGCCTGCGCGGCATCGACGAGGATATCTGGAAGGCCGCGCGGGTGGACGGGATACCCACCCTAAAGACCTATCTCTTCATCATCATCCCGATGATGCGCCCGGTCTTCATCACCGCGCTTGTCATCATCGCTGCCGGTATCGTCAAGGTCTATGACCTGGTTGTCGCCCAGACCAGCGGCGGTCCCGGCATCGCCTCCGAAGTGCCGGCCAAATATGTCTATGACTACATGTTCTTCGCCCAGAACCTCGGCCAGGGCTTCGCCGCCTCGACCATGATGCTGCTGTCGGTGGTGGTCGTCATCGTGCCGTGGGCTTACCTCGAATTCGGAGGCAAGAAGCATGTCTGACCTTGCCGTTTCCCTGCCTGCCGGTACGGATTCTATCGGGTTTGAGGCATCCGGGCCGCGAGGGCCGAAGCCGCGGCATGTATTCTCGCGCCGCAACATCTTCCTCTATGGCACGCTCATCGTGGTGGCGCTCTATTATCTGCTGCCGCTCTATGTGATGGTGGTGACGTCGCTCAAGGGCATGCCGGAGATACGCCTCGGCAACATCTTTTCACCGCCGCTGGAGATCACCTTTGAGCCTTGGGTGAAGGCCTGGTCCAGCGCCTGCACCGGCCTCAACTGCGACGGGCTCTCGCGCGGCTTCTGGAATTCGGTGCGCATCACCGTTCCGTCGGTCATCCTGTCGATCGCGATCGCTTCGGTGAACGGCTACGCGCTTGCCAACTGGCGCTTTAAGGGCGCCGACACTTTCTTCGTCATCCTGATCGTCGGCGCCTTCATCCCCTATCAGGTGATGATCTATCCGATCGTCATCATCCTGCGCGAAATCGGCCTCTACGGCAGCTTAAGCGGTCTGGTGATCGTCCATTCCATCTTCGGCATGCCGATCCTGACTCTGTTGTTCCGCAACTATTTTTCTTCCATGCCTGATGAACTGTTCCGGGCGGCGCGCGTCGACGGCGCCGGCTTCTGGGGCATCTATTTCCGTATCATGCTGCCGATGTCGCTGCCGATCTTCGTCGTCGCAATCATCCTGCAGGTGACCGGCATTTGGAACGACTTCCTGTTCGGCGTCGTCTACACCCGCCCCGACACCTATCCGATGACAGTGCAGCTCAACAACATCGTCAACTCGGTGCAAGGCGTGAAGGAATACAACGTCAACATGGCCGCCACCATCCTGACCGGCCTCGTACCGCTCGTCGTCTATTTCGTTTCCGGCAAGCTTTTCGTGCGTGGCATCGCCGCCGGCGCGGTGAAAGGATGATGATGACAAGACTCGAAAATGCCAGTGTCTCAATCCAGGACCTGTCGCTGAATTTCGGCGCAATTTCGGTGCTGGAGACGCTCAACATCGATGTCGCCGAAGGCGAGTTCATCGTGCTGCTCGGGCCGTCCGGCTGCGGCAAGTCGACCTTGCTCAACTGCATCGCCGGACTGCTCGACGTTTCGGACGGCCGCATCTTCATCAAGGGCAAGAACGTCACCTGGGAGGAACCCAAGAACCGTGGCATCGGCATGGTGTTCCAGTCCTATGCGCTCTACCCGCAGATGACGGTGGAGAAGAACCTGTCTTTCGGGCTGCGCGTTGCCGGCATCGCCAAGGATGAGATCGCCAAGCGCATCGCGCGGGCCGCCGAAATCCTGCAGATCGAGCCACTGCTGCAGCGCAAGCCGTCGGCGCTTTCGGGCGGCCAGCGCCAGCGTGTCGCGATCGGGCGGGCGTTGGTGCGCGACGTCGACGTCTTCCTGTTCGATGAGCCGCTTTCCAATCTCGACGCCAAGCTTCGCGCGGAGCTGCGTGTCGAAATCAAACTGCTGCACAGCAAGCTGCAGAACACGATGATCTATGTCACCCACGACCAGATCGAGGCTATGACGCTGGCCGACCGCATCGCGGTGATGAAGGGCGGCGTCATCCAGCAGCTCGACGCACCGCAGACCATCTACAACCGCCCGGTCAACCGTTTCGTCGCTGGCTTCCTCGGCTCGCCGGCGATGAATTTCCTCGACGGCCGGCTGGAGAAAAATGATGGCAACTGGCACTTCGTCGCCGAGGATGTGCGGATCCCGCTCGCCACTTACGCTTTCGAAAAGGAGCCCGTGCCGGGAGCGGCCGTGTTCGGTATCCGGCCCGAGCATGTCGCGTTCAACAGCGGCTCCGGATGGCCGTTCACAGCCACGGCAAATGTCGTCGTCGTCGAACCCATGGGGTCCGACACGCTGGTCTGGCTGAAGCTCGGAAATCAGAATTTCACGGTTAGGGTGACATCCGAGCGCACACCAAACAATGCCGACACGGTGAGCATCGGTTTTGACCCGATGCGCGCTTCGCTGTTCGACGCCGCAACCGGCGCCCGCCTGTAACTCCCAAGAATTTCACCTCAAGCCCATCCATCCCCAGAGAACGGACAGAGACGATGAACTGGTCATTCCAACTTTACAGCGCTCGCAATTTCCAACCTTGGGAAGCGGTGCTCAAGATGCTGGGCGAGCTCGGCTACGCGCAAGTCGAAGGGTTCGGCGGCGTCTATGACGACCCCAAGGCGTTTCGCGCCGAACTCGACAAGAACGGGCTCGCCATGCCGACCGGCCATTTCTCGATCGACGCGCTCGAGAAGGATTTCGATGGCGTGCGCAAAATCGCCGACACGCTCGGCATCACGTTGCTCATCTGCCCCTATCTGGTCGCCGAGAGCAGGCCGACCGACGCGGCCGGCTGGCGCGGCTTCGGCGCACGCCTGGCCAAGGTCGGCGAGACGGCTGAGAAAGCCGGCTACGGCTTTGCCTGGCACAATCATGACTTCGAGTTCAAGAAGCTTGCCGACGGCTCGGTGCCGCAAGACCACATCCTGGCGGCAGCGCCCGACATTGGCTGGGAGATGGACGTCGCTTGGGTGGTGCGCGGCGGCGACGATCCGCTGCCCTGGATCGAGAAGTATGGCAAACGCATTGCCGCCGTCCATGTCAAGGACATTGCCAAGCCCGGCGAGGGTCTCGACGAGGACGGCTGGTCGGATGTCGGCCACGGCACGATCGACTGGGCCGGACTGATCCAGGCGCTGCGCGCCAAGGGCGCCGCCAAATACTACGTCATGGAACAGGACAACCCCAACGATATCGAGCGCTTCGCCCGCCGCTCGATCGCAGCCGCCAAGACCTATTAGGAGCAAATCAGCATGGCAAGAAAACTTGGGATCGGCGTCATCGGCTGCGGCAACATTTCGAAGGCGTATTTCTCGTTTACGCCGCTGTTTCGCGGCATCCAGATGCGCGCCTGTGCGGATATCAACATGGATGCAGCCAAGGCGCGGGCGAAGGAGTTCAAGCTGCGCGCCGAGACAGTCGAAGGGCTGCTCAAGGCTGACGATATCGACATCATCGTCAACCTCACCGTTCCGGCGGTGCACTATGAGGTGTCGAAACAGATCCTCGATGCCGGCAAGCACGTCTATTCGGAAAAGCCATTCGTGCTATCGGTCAAGGAAGGGCTCGACCTGAAGAAACTGGCGGAGAGAGAGGGACTGCGCATCGGCTCGGCGCCCGATACTTTCCTCGGTGGCGCGCACCAGCTTGTCCGCAACCTGATCGACAGTGGCAAGCTCGGCAAGATCACCAGCGGCACATGCCACGTAATGAACCATGGGATGGAGCATTGGCACCCCAATCCGGACTTCTTCTTCCAGCCTGGCGCTGGGCCGGTGCTCGACATCGGACCCTACTATATCACCAACCTGATCCAGCTGATCGGGCCGGTGAAGCAGGTGGCAGCCTTCGCTTCGATCCCGACGACGGAACGTACGATCTCGTCCAAGCCTCGCGCGGGCGAAAAAGTCCTGGTCGCCACGCCGACGACGATCCACGGCGTGATGGAGTTCGAGAATGGCGCCGTGGTGACGCTCAATACCAGCTGGGACGTGTGGAGCCATGGCCATGCGCCGATGGAACTCTACGGCGAGTTGGGCACGGTGTTTTTGCCGGATCCGAATTTCTTCGGCGGTGACGTTCGCATCACCGATGCCGCCAAGCCGGTCAAGAAGCTGCCGAAGTGGAAGCATCCGTTCGGCTTGGCCAACCAGATGCATTCGCACGGCATGATGGCCAACTACCGCACCGCCGGTCTCGCCGACATGGCGCTGGCTATCGCGGAAGGCCGGCCGCATCGCTGTTCGATGGAACTGGCGCTGCATGCCGTCGATGTGATGACCGGCATGTTGCGGTCAGGCGCGAGCGGAAAGTTCGTTGCCATGCAGACCACCTGCGAACGGCCTGCGGCACTGGGCGTCAAGGATGCGGAAGGGCTGTTGGCGAAGAAGCTCTTGGCAAAGAAGAAATAGGGTAAGCGCTTCAGTGATTGCGACACGTGCTGTTTTCCGTCGACCCCTCTCCCCATGAAAATGGGGAGAGGCTAAGGGTGAGGACAGAGCCGACTCACCCTTTTCGCGGTAGCAGCTGCCGGGCTCGCTTTTGCTTTGAGGATCTCCCATGCCCTATGTGCCCGCCGAAAACCGCTACGAGAAAATGGTCTATAATCGCTGCGGGCGATCCGGCCTGAAATTGCCGGCGATCTCGCTCGGGCTCTGGCACAATTTCGGTGACGACACGCCGCACCGGACCAAGCAGGCGATCGCGCGCAAGGCCTTCGATCTCGGCATCACGCATTTTGACCTCGCCAACAATTACGGCCCGCCGCCCGGCTCGGCGGAGACGGCTTTTGGCGAAATCCTGCGGACGGATTTCTCCTCCTATCGTGACGAGCTGATCATCTCGACCAAGGCCGGTTATGAGATGTGGGCCGGGCCCTATGGCGAGTGGGGCGGGCGTAAATATGTGCTGGCCAGTCTCGACCAGAGCCTGAAGCGGATGGGGCTCGACTATGTCGACATCTTCTATTCGCACCGCTTCGATCCTGATACTCCGCTGGAAGAAACGATGGGCGCGCTCGATCACGCGGTGCGCTCGGGTAAGGCGCTTTATGCCGGCATCTCCTCCTACAATTCGCAGCGCACGCGCGAGGCCGCCGACATTTTGAAGCAGCTCGGCACGCCTTGCATCATCCATCAGCCGAGCTATTCGATGCTCAACCGCTGGGTCGAGGACGATGGTCTGCTCGACACGCTGGAGGGGCTCGGCGTCGGCTCGATCGTGTTCACGCCGCTGGCGCAAGGCATGCTGACCGACAAATATCTCGGCGGCATCCCTGAGGGCAGCCGCGCCAGCCAAGGCAAGTCGCTGAGGCCGGCCTTCATCAACGACAAGACCATCGTCAACATCAAGGCGCTGAACGCGATTGCCGGCCGACGCGGGCAGACGCTGGCGCAGATGGCGCTGGCCTGGGTGCTGCGCAAGGGCCGGGTGACCTCGGCGCTGATCGGCGCCAGCCGGCCCGAACAGGTCGAAGATTGCGTCGGCGCGCTGAAGGCGCTCGACTTCAGCGATGCCGAGCTCGCCGAAATCGACACCTACGCGCGCGAAGCCGACATCAATCTGTGGGCCGCCTCAGCCGAACGCAAAGGTCCGCCGCGGAAGTGATCCACCACGGAAGTGATTGGCAACGCATAGCCGAACAGGTACGGCGGGAACTGCTCCGCCGTTTTTATTTACACGGCCCGCCAATGTCTGCTTCGAAATTTGAGCCTGCCCGGAGTTGGCCGGCTTCTGGGCCATGCCGGCACAGAAACAGTAGCAAAAAGGCCCGTTCGTCGCTATCTGGATGGGATCGAAGCCGCTTGCATGCGGAAATGACGTGCAACCGGCGCAATACGGGTTGGAAACAGGATCATGGCGGCAAGGGATGTGCTGACGAAAAATCAGTTGTGCGTGCTCGAGAAACTCGAGGCCGCCAGCGGTCCGCTCAGCGCCTATACATTGCTCGACCAGCTTCGCGAGCGGGGTTTTCGAGCACCGCTGCAAGTCTATCGCGCGCTCGACACGCTGGTGAAGTCCGGCTTCGTGCACAGGCTCGAAAGCCTCAATTCCTTTGTCGCCTGCGCCGAGCCGCACGACCACAGTCATTCGATGACCGCCTTTGCCATCTGCGACACATGCGGGCAGGTGACCGAATTTTCCGACCATGATGTCGGACACCGGCTCGACGAATGGGTGCGCTCGACCGGCTTCGCCGCCAAGAAGGCGGTGATCGAGTTCCGCGGGACCTGTGCCAAATGCCTGGCCGAGGCGGCTTAAGGTGTATTGATATTCAGGTGATGCCGGCCTGCAAATGGTGGCTTCCTGCGCTTCCGGTGCTCACGTACCCAAAAGTACGTTCCGCTCCGGTTCTCGGAACCCACCATTTTCGACTCGGCCTGACCTGAATCTCAACACACCTGGCTTGGGCGCATCAATGAGCCTCTTCCCAATTGTCGGCGGCGCGGGCGTCGACATGCAGTGGCACCGACATCGATACCGCCGGCATCGCGGCGTTCTCCATCACATGGCGCACGACGGGGATCGTCGCCTCGACCTCCGCTTCGGCCGTCTCGAAGACCAACTCGTCATGCACTTGCAGCAGCATGCGGGCGGAAAGCTTCGCTTTTTCCAGCGCATCGTCCATGCGTATCATAGCGCGGCGGATGATGTCGGCCGCGGTGCCCTGCAGCCGGGCATTGATCGAGGCGCGCTCGTTGAAGGCACGGACTGAAGGATTCGACGACCGTATCTCCGGATAGTGGATGCGGCGGCCGAAGACCGTTTCGACATAGCCGTATTCGCGGGCATAGGCCTTGGTCGCGTCGATATAGTCGCGGATGCCCGGGAAGCGTTCGAAATATTTCTTGATGTAGGCGCCGGCCTCTTCGCGCGGGATCGACAGCTGGTTGGCCAGGCCAAAGGCGGAAATGCCGTAGATGATGCCAAAATTGATCGCCTTGGCGCGGCGGCGTATCTCCGCGGGCATGCCCTCGACCGGCACGTTGAACATCTCCGATGCGGTGATGGCGTGGATGTCGGCGCCGTCGGCAAACGCCTGCTTGAGCTGCGGGATCTCGGCGACATGGGCGAGCACGCGTAGCTCGATCTGGCTGTAGTCGGCGGAAACCAGCTTGTTGCCCTTGTCGGCGATGAAGGCCGTCCTGATCTTCCGCCCCTCGATGGTGCGTACCGGAATGTTCTGCAGATTGGGATCGGAGGACGACAGCCGTCCCGTCGTCGTCGCGGCAAGCGCGTATGAGGTGTGGACGCGCTTCGTATCGGGATGGACGAAACCGGGCAGCGCATCGGTATAGGTCGATTTCAATTTGGTCAGCTGGCGCCAGTCGACGATCTTGCGCGGCAGTTCGTGGCCCTCGGCGGCGAGGTCTTCCAGAAGCTGCGCCGAGGTCGACCATTGGCCGGTCTTGGTCTTGGAGCCCCCGGGCAGGCCCATCCTGCCGAACAAGATGTCGCCGAGCTGTTTTGGCGAGCCGATATTGATGCGCTCGCCAACAAGCTGATAGATTTCATCCTCCAGCCGCGCGGCGCCCTGTGCCAGTTCGCCGGAGAGCCGTGACAGGATCTGCCGGTCGACGGAGATGCCGCGCTGCTCCATCCTTGCCAGAACCGGCACCAGCGGCCGTTCCAGCCGCTCGTAGACTGAGACGAGGCCCTTGGCGGCAAGCCGTGGCTTCAGCACCCGCCAGAGCCTGAGCGTCACATCGGCGTGCTCCGCGGCATAGGCTGTGGCCTTGTCGATATCGACCTGGTCGAAGCCGACGAAGCTTCTTCCAGAGCCGGCCAGCTCCTTGAGGGCAATGGTCGAGTGGCCGAGCCACTTTTCCGACAGAGCCGCCATACTGTGGCCGCCGGACGTGCCTGCGTCGAGCACGTAGGAAATCAGCATCGTGTCGTCGAAGGGGGCGACTTCGATGCCGTGGCGGCTCATGACGACGAGGTCGTATTTCAGCTCCTGAACGATTTTGAGAACCGACTTGTCCTCCAGCAACGGCTTCAGAATGCCAAGCGCCTCACGGATCGGGATCTGGTTTTCGACCACTCCGCCGCCGAGCAGGTCGCCGTTGCCGCTTTTGTGGGCGAACGGCACATAGGCGGCGCGACCGGGCGCGGTGGCCATGGACAGGCCGATCAGCTCGGCCTGCATCGGATCGGCTGACGTGGTCTCCGTGTCGAAGGCGACGATGCCGGTCTCCATCGCCTCGGCCACCCATGCCTTCAGCACGGCTGTGTCGCGGATGGAGACGTAGGCGCTGGTGTCGATCTTGCTGGCAGTGGCGTCCTCAAAGCGGAGCGCCGAGAGAAGCGAAGGGGTGTCGCCTTCCTTGGGTTCCACCTTGACGGTGGCCGGCACTGCTTCTCCGGCTTCGTCTGTCACTGTGCCTGCCGCTCTTTCGGCGGCTGCCGGCACTCCAAACCCGACATCGGGACCATGCGCGGTGTCGGCACGCTCGATAATGACGGGAACGGCCTTGACATCAGCCGCTTCCGTTCCGGTCGCTTCCGCCACGCGGCGGGTCAGCGAGGAGAATTCCATCGTCTTGAGAAAGCCGATCAGCTTTGGTCCGTCGGGCGGGTGCAATACGAAATCGTCGAGTCCGCTGATCCCCGGCACGTCGTTCTTCAGCGTCACCAGTTCACGCGAAATGCGCGCCTTGTCGGCGTTGGCAATGATCGATTCGCGCCGTTTGTCCTGCTTGATCTCGGCGGCGCGGGCGAGCAGCGTATCGAGATCGCCGAACTGTTCCAGCAATTGCGCCGCGGTCTTCGGCCCGATGCCGGGCACGCCCGGCACATTGTCGACCGAATCGCCGGTCAGCGCCTGCAGGTCGATCATTTTTTCCGGCGGCACGCCCCATTTCTCGATCACCTCGGGAACGCCGATCTGGCGGTCCTTCATCGGGTCGTACATGGCGACCGAAGGGCCGACCAGTTGCATCAGATCCTTGTCGGAGGAAATGATGGTGGTGTCGCCACCGGCTTCGCAGGCAAGCCGGCAATAGGTGGCGATCAGGTCGTCGGCCTCATAGCCTTCTGTCTCGAGGCAGGGCAGGTTGAAGGCCCTGGTCGCCTGGCGGATCAGGCCGAACTGCGGGATCAGATCTTCCGGCGGTGCCGAGCGGTTGGCCTTGTATTCGGGGTAGAGGTCGTTGCGGAAGGTTTTCGACGAATAGTCGAAGATGACGGCGAAATGCGTCGGCACGATGCCGACATCGGTGTTGCGGGCGTCCTGCGTCAGCTTCCACACCATATTGCAGAAGCCGAGCACGGCACTGGTCGGCAGCCCGTCGGATTTGCGGGTCAGCGGCGGTAGCGCGTGATAGGCACGGAAGATGTAGCCGGAGCCGTCGACAAGGAAGAGATGATCGCCTTTTTTCATGGGACGAAGGGATAGCGCGGCGCGGCGTCGTGGTCCATGCCAAAGGCGGCCTCAACCACCGGTTCCGGCAACATCCCTGACAAGTCGATCCGATCACGGGTATGTTACGAAAGTGTAATCTTCGTGCCCTTGAATCGCCACGTTCGGAGACACAGATAAACGCCATCGGCATTTTTCGCCGAGGTCCGGAGCAAGGCCCGTCCCCCGCCTATCCCGGACACTTGCGGCAGCCTATCCCCCCTCTCCGGGCTGCCGCATCGTTTCGAGTAAAGGCCGCCGTGGTTCCCCCTCCACCACGGCGGCATTTTTTTGCTCTTTGAAGCCCGTGGTCCAACGACCGCCGGCTTTTCGTTTCTGCCTCGCAGCTTTAGGGTTGCCGCTCAGAATCGAAAGGCCTGATAAAAATGTCCAGAATTTCTCCCGTCCTCGACCGCCTCGATAACAACCTCGACGAGAGCCTTGAGCGCCTGTTCGGCCTGCTCAGGATCAAGTCGATCTCGACCGACCCGACCTATGCCGCAGACTGCCGCAAGGCGGCGGAATGGCTGGTGGCGGAGCTCAAACTGATCGGCTTCGACGCCAGCGTGCGCGACACGCCAGGCCATCCGATGGTGGTGGCGCACCATGACGGGCCGGCGGGCGCACCGCATGTCCTGTTCTATGGCCATTACGACGTGCAGCCGGTCGACCCGATCGAGCTTTGGGAAAGCGATCCGTTCGCGCCTTCGGTGAAGGAGATCGAGCCCGGCCATCAGGTGATCACGGGACGTGGTTCGGCCGACGACAAGGGGCAGCTGATGACCTTCGTCGAGGCATGCCGCGCCTGGAAGCAAGTGCATGGCGGGCTGCCGTGCCGCATCACAATCCTGTTCGAAGGCGAGGAGGAGTCCGGCTCGCCATCGCTGAAGCCGTTCCTCGAGGCAAATGCGGCCGAACTCAAGGCCGACTTTGCGCTTGTCTGCGACACCGGCATGTGGGACAGCGATACGCCGTCAATCTGCGTCGCGCTGCGCGGGCTGGTCGGCGAGGAGATCACGGTGAAGGCCGCCGACCGCGACTTGCATTCCGGTCTCTATGGCGGTGCTGCCGCCAATCCAATCCGCATCCTGGCCAGGATACTGGCCGACATCCACGACCAGAACGGCCATGTCACCATTCCGGGGTTCTATGACGGCGTCGAGGAGACGCCTTCGCAGATCCTGAAGTCATGGGAGGCGCTCGGCGAGACCGCCGAGACGTTCCTTGGACCTGTCGGCCTGTCGATCCCGTCCGGCGAAAGGGACCGCTCGGTGCTCGAACTCACCTGGGCGCGGCCGACGGCCGAGTTCAACGGCATTACCGGCGGCTATACCGGCAAGGGGTTCAAGACGGTGATCGCGGCGAAAGCCTCGGCAAAAGTGTCCTTCCGCCTCGTCCACAAGCAGAATCCCCAGAAGATCCGAGCCGCTTTCCAGGCCTTCGTCAGGGAGCGCATCCCGGCCGACTGCTCAGTCGATTTCCACCCGCATGGCGGCTCGCCGGCGATCCAGCTTTCCTACGACTCGCCGTTTCTCGCCAAGGCTAAGGACGCGCTGTCCGACGAATGGCCGAAGCCGGCGGTGACGACGGGAAGCGGCGGCTCGATCCCGGTGGTCGGCGATTTCCAGACCTATCTCGGCATCGAATCCTTGCTGGTCGGTTTCGGGCTCGACGATGACCGCATCCATTCGCCGAACGAGAAATACGAGATGAGTTCCTTCCACAAGGGACAACGCTCCTGGGCGCGCATTCTCGATGCGCTGACACGCTGACAGGGCAAGAATTCAACTTTCTGTTGATTTTTCATCGGATCGCGGCAAGGACGGGCTAGAGCGACGTGCGTCCAGTCGCGACCGGAGAAGACGATGAGCGATATCCGCTTCCATAAGAACGACCTACCGGGGCTCTTGCACTACGATGTCGGGGCGGTCGCCATCGACACGGAGACGCTGGGACTCAATCCGCATCGCGACCGGCTTTGCGTGGTGCAGATCTCGCCGGGCGACGGTTCCGCCGACGTCATCCAGATCGCGCCCGGCCAGAAGAAGGCGCCGAACCTTGTCAGCCTGCTCAAGAACCGCAGCATAACCAAGCTGTTCCATTTCGGCCGTTTCGATCTCGCCGTGCTCTACAACGCCTTCGGCGTCATGCCGGAGCCGGTGTTCTGCACCAAGATCGCCTCGCGGCTTACCCGAACCTATACCGACCGGCACGGGCTGAAGGACATCTGCTTTGAGCTTCTCGGCGTCAGCCTGTCGAAGGCGCAGCAATCGTCGGACTGGGCGGCGGAGACGCTGTCGCCCGAACAACTCGAATACGCCGCCTCCGACGTGCTCTATCTGCACCAGCTGCGCGATGTTCTGACAGCGCGGCTGGCGCGCGACAACCGGAGCAAGGAGGCCGAGGCCTGCTTCCGCTTCCTGCCCACGCGTGCGAAACTCGACCTGATGGGCTGGGATGAGGCAGACATCTTCGCCCACAGCTAAGGTGAACCAGGTGTTCGCCGCGACGTTCTGTCGGTCCATGGAGGGATGAAATGGCTGCCAGAAAACCAATCGAAACAGCGCCCAAGGATGGCTCCAAGGTCACCGTCTACTGGAAGGACAGCGACGGCGTGATGAACGAATCCATCGCGCAGTACCGGTCGCTCGACCGCCTGAAGGCGGCCGGCGGCGACTGGGACGAGAACGACACCGGCTGGTGGGCGTATACGGACGGCCATACGCAAAGGAAGATCGAACCGATCAGCTGGCGGCCTGCATCCGGGGATGACGACGACGAATGACGCCGCTGGCGGCGCCGGCTCCTTTCCAATAGTTTGGCCCCTGTTGCAATCGGAGGTCGATTCGGAGCTTGCTGCTCCGCGGCCATTCGCTCAGGAGAGATCTGCAATGGGTACTGAGAGCCTGCTTGTCTTCATCATCATCGGCGCCATCGCCGGTTGGCTCGCCGGCCTGATGGTCAAGGGTTTCGGCCTCGGCCTTGTCGGCAATATCGCCGTCGGCATTGTCGGTGCCTTCATCGCCGGTTGGCTCTTCCCAAGGCTGGGGTTCGCCATAGGCGGTGGCATATTTGCCTCCATCATCCACGCCACGATCGGCGCGGTCATCCTGCTCGTGCTGATCAAGCTGGTGAAGCAGGCCTGATCCTCGAAGCACATCAAGGGCGCCCATGAAACAGAACATGCTCTATCTCATCATCGGCGCGCTCGTCGTGGTGGTCATCGCGCTCGGCGTCTATGTCTATCGCGAGCAAACCAGGCCGAAGGGCGTGGAACTCAAGATTGACGACAAAGGCATTTCGATCCAGCAGAACTGAGCGCGCCGGGTTGGCGCGGCAAAGGTGCCGACGACCTACCCCATCAGGCCGAAAATTGACGATAAGGCAGGGGCCGCTCCATCCTTCGATGCACCCGGAGAGAAGCCAAGCTGGATATGGAATGAGAGTGACGTATCGACACATTCGCGGTATGATCTTGGTACAGGGAGTTTGGGGCCAACCCACCTACTATTAGGAGGTTGCCATGAGGCACCAAACACTGGACCAACTGCATACGGTGGCAAAGGTACACAGAGACCCAACACCTCCTGCAATGGACCGAACCCAGCGTCTCGAACGTTGGTCAAAACTTCTTGAACGGCAGCCCAACCGACTCCTCACCGCACTTATCGGGACCGAATATCGTTCGTCACCCGAGCGCGAAATTATGCGTGGCGAAGGCTCGCCAATATCGGTTGCCTTCGAGGATTCGATCCTGCGCGATGAGGGGCTGAAAGACGATACTTATGGCGAAGCAAAGCGTTTCTTCGAATTGACCGACAATGAGCTCCACGAAATTGTCTGCTACTGCCATGTGGGCGAGACGATGCAATCATCCTGGGCAGCGCTTTCCGTTCGTGCTGCGATTGGCTAACGCATGATCCCCAGTGCGCGTAACTTTGGTGACAAGGTCATGCGTAGATTCAATGGTTTAGAGCGCGATCGAACGCACTTTACCGATCGCGCTCTAATGACGAGCATAGATTGCGGCTACCTTGCTATGGGCGGTCCGCGCCGAACGACTGCGGCTGGGCAGTTGATGCCGAAATGCGAGAACGCTCCGCCGTCTCGCGATAGACGCCATTGTTGCCGACCGCCAGGAGCAAGGAACGGAGCGGTGACGTGCCGTAACGCATTGAATTAACTTTGAACCATTTAACGCCCTTAAAAGTAAGTGCTTGATTTCGTTGGTACCCGTTACCGCGAGAGCCGGTTAAGGCCGCAAAAATCGACATCAGAGAGGGCCGAGCGCGACCGACCAGTCCGACGAGGCCTTTTGACCGCGCGCGAAAGAAGGTGGCGAAGTCACCGCCACCGAGGAAAGAGAAGCCGGTAACTGGCCCTTATTGGGGGGGCGTTTCCTGGGCGCCAGATACAACGCCGCCGGCGTTTATCGACATGATCTTGAAGCCATGCAGCGCGTTGTTTACTTGCACACGCTCCAAGCCTGACGCCGTGAGCCGTTTCGCCATTGCTTCAGTTGCCGGGAAAGCCCAAAGCGCATCGTTATAAATGATCGCTCCAAATACGTCACCCGGTTCTGCCAAGCCTAGGTTCGTGATCATCACGCTTGGATCGGCAGCGTTCCTATCCATCGTGGTTTTCAATAGGGACAGGCTGCTATCCACCTTGATGAACCCTTCACCAATGGTTCTCTGGAGGCCAACGACATCGGTCGATGTCTTAACCACGCCGGTCTCTATCGTTGCAAGGCGAGCACCATGGGCGCCAAGTTTTTCGGCTTGACCAAGCATCTCCACAAATATGGCGCCTGCCAGAAGCGAAGTAACACCAATGCCTACGCCGACAAACAATTGGTAGCCGGTCAGTTTGGATGCGGCAGACATGATGTTTTTTACTTTCTAGGCCCGGTGAAAAAGCGAGCCTGTCGTTTAGGCTGAGCCACCAATATGGCCCTTTCGCGATCCGAGGTCAAACTTACCTGTCAGCATGATGAACGCGTCCGCGACCGTTCAGTTGCAACCTCTGGACCTCCGGCGTGACAGGCTAGCGCGGAAAAGACTAGGTGTTTCGACTCCCAAGCGGATTCAGGACGGGAGAGGGGGATCGAAATCTTTCCGGAAATTCGGACAAAGCCTCATCAATTTCGCTCCCCAGTTGGTCGACCAAGTTCAACGCTAGCGCAATAAGTCCTAGGGTGGCCTTGCAGTCTGAGACGCCGTACGGAATCGATTGCGGAAACACTGAACGCTTAATTTTGTCACCGCGCGTTAGGTTCTTTGGCCAAGTCCCGCGCGTAAGGCGAAGGTATAGGTCGTCGGTTCCAGGTTCTCAAGCCACAGACCATGGGCAAGAACATCACGGCCCGACGTTGCTTTTGTAAGCACCTCACTTAGAGCGCGAGTATCGGTCTTTATTTGAATGTCTTTAATGGCGAAAAGATCAAGCGCCATCTCCAGTCGCTCATTTGCACGAGGCTCACGCAAGACGATTCTCGCTTCAGGTTTACTGAGTTGCAAGAGGACCCCAGTCAGCATCGTCAGCTTGTGTTCGAGCTTTTCGTAGGCGACCATAATGCGGCCAATCAGCGCTGCGAGTTCGTCAGGAAGTTCGTGAATGACCTCAGCTTCTCGTGGTGTCGTGACGTTGCGCATGGGAAAACCCTCAAAATCTGCGCAACCTATGCCGACTGTCAGCTTGGGAAGCTAGCCCTTTCGACCGGATTCCAAGGACTTGCCTGTAAAACAGGCGAAAAGTCGCTTGTATGATATCAATGGGTTGCGTTTCGATTGTAAAACCGATGCCGGATTAGCGCCGGTATTTTTCCGTCTCGGCAATGAAGCGCGTGAACTCGCGCTCGAGCTCAAACACCGCCTGCTCTTTCGTGTCAGCGGTTCCTCGCTGCCCGCCATGAAGCCGGAAACGCGGATCGGCGGTCGAGATCGACCAGGACCAAGTTCCTGAGAGGGAGCCCCACTGGTTCTTCAAAATGCGGCCGACGGAAGATTGCAGGAAGCTCGCGGTATAATCATACTGCCCAGATTGGCCAGCGATGACGGTTCTGCCCCAGTCCAGCCAGACGCGGGCGCCGCGATAGCGGATACGAATTTGAATGCCTCGACATGGTTCTCGAAGGCAGCAAGCATAATGCTGCCGTCGACGCTGGTAGGCGAGGCGGACCTTTAGGCGCTCGATCATCCCCGGAACCGCTCGGTGGTCCAATGGATCTTGCCATCGATCTTCATCGGTTTGTGGATCATCAGGCGCATGTTGTGCCGGGTCGCCTTACCCAGCGTGTCGATCGGATCGTGCGCCATGAGAACAGAAAAGGAACATTTTTCTTGATCGTCAAGATCGGCTGTGGAATCTTTCCACCAATCTGAGGTGAGAACATGCCGATGAGCGACGAGATTATCCGCCTTCCCGGTGCGATGGACCCCGTCACGCGGCCCGGGATTCAGCACCACAGGTGCGAGCATCCCGGCTGCGGCAAGAATGCCGGATGGGGCTTTGCCAAGCCGCGGCAGCCATCGCACTGGTTCTGTTTCGAGCACCGTGCTGATGGCGAAGCATATCTCTAGGTGGGTATATGTTTGACAGACCCGACTAGCGTTTTCGGGTTAGAAAGCGGGCTTCTCGGATGAGCGACGCCCAGTCGTATCCCAAGAGAGCGATTAGCTCGCGAGCCTGCTCCTCGGTAATATTGGCCTCTTTGACCAAGCGCTGGACAAGGGAGAGACGATCCGGTGGCAGCTTGTCGGGTCCGTCCGCCATTGTAAGCAACCCTTTTGGTGGTCGTAACGTCGCGCCATCGTGCTTGTTCCGTGAAATAGGAATGACTCGTAATGTTTGTGCGAAAGAGTACAGTCCAGGCGTCAGCGATCACATAAAGGGCTTCGCTGATTGAGAGACGCCTATCGCACTCTCGCCCCTACGGAGGCGTTGAGATGCTAGATCGATTCAGCCAATTTCTTGGACCCGAAGAATTGGCCTTGTGCCAGCGAGTGTTCGACCAGATATGCGCCGACGCCAGTTTGGACAGCAAGTCGATTGAGGCGGAAGACCTGGCGGCGGCGGTGCTGACTGCTTTCCATTGCTCCCCGAACAGGACCGAAGCTGATTTACTGGCCGCCATCCGCTCGCGGCGCAATGATTTCGAGAAGCAGACCGGCTGACCAGCCATAGGGAGTGGCGGCGCCGACAACATGACGCAAAAGGAAAACGCCAAGGTCGAGGCGCAGCTTGCGATCGCCCGCGCAATGATCCGCGCCGGCCGAACTCTCTAGATCTTCGCGAAGCTCACTCT
Source organism: Mesorhizobium temperatum (assembly GCF_002284575.1). Taxonomy (GTDB): domain Bacteria; phylum Pseudomonadota; class Alphaproteobacteria; order Rhizobiales; family Rhizobiaceae; genus Mesorhizobium; species Mesorhizobium temperatum. Next base: position 69,237 of record NZ_NPKJ01000077.1, on the reverse strand, counting down.
AGTCGTGGACAGGCAATTATTTCGGTGCTTTGCTGCCCGCTTGGAAAAGGGGAGATGCAAAATGACTGCGGAGAAACAGCTCAACAATGAACGCATCAAACTGTCAGCCGAGTACTACAATAACCTGGCAGTTGTCGCAGCCTCAACCGGCTTCATCATCCCGACCGTATCTTTGGCTTATGCAGGGCAGCCGATCGAGCTAAAGACGTTCCTGCCGATACTCGTTGGTTTGGCCTTGGGCTTGAGTCTCAAGTGGTATGCCGCTTGGGAACTGCGTTTCCTCAAACTCGACTAATCGTCCCACCCACCCTCCAGCGAGGCGTGGCACAGCTTCGGCTCGCCGAGCTAGTCGGGATACTTCAAAGGCTTGTGGCCTGGCGTCGCGTGGTGAAGCGCCTCGCCAAGATCGCGCATGTCCATTTCTTGCCCGCAAACGGGGCAAATCTGGAAATGCTCGCGTTCGTCCTTCACCTGGCCGTCGTGGCGTTTCCCCTTGAAGCCAGTCGCCTCGTTGTTCGTCGGCGGCCGTTTGCGAATGGCCTTCACCGTGTCGGTGAGCGTCGGCCGCCGCGATCTCGCGCGGTGAAAAGGGCTTCTGGACCTTCATTGGCAAGAATTATGGCGTCACCGTCCAATCGGCCGACGAGGCCGCTGCCTGGCTGAAGGCGAAGTGCGACATCCGCAGCCGCGTTGACCTCGATTACGAAGACGGTCCTGCCAACCACTTCCGCGAGATCGACAAGTCCTACCGGCTCTGGCTGGAGGGATATGACTGATGGCGCGATGCGCGGTCCAGCCGCCACCATTGCGGATCGAGGATCTGCCGATGTTTGCTAGCGATCTTGCGATCGCAGAGGCCATAGTAGGGCGAGATAACGCCGAAAGATGGATGCGCGAGCGCCTTCCAACTCTTGCCAGCAAGCCAGGTTTCCCCGCCATTGACGATTTCCATGGCGGACGGCCAGTTGCCTTGGTGGCCCGTTTCTACGAAAGTTATCTCGGGACCGCCTCGTCGACGACGACCGCGCTGCCCGGCAAGGCGGACGCAAGCCAATGGAAGACGAAGAGCAGGTCAAAGCACCCGGGCTGAAGTGGATGAAGCGCGCCGACGGCAAGGTCCCGGTGTGGGTCGCCGATGAGGACGACGTAAAGGCCGGTTACATCCCGAAAACGGTCAATCTTCAGTATCTCGTCGACCAGCCCGAAATGCTCAAGGCGAAATGCGACTCCCTGCAGGCCGACATGCTGCTCTGGCGCACTGGCCACCGCGGCGACCCTCTGCATTTCGACGGCACCGTCAAATCGCTGCTGTCGATCTATGAAACCCACAAGCGCAGCCCTTACCACAAGCTGAAGCCGGGTTCGCTGGTGCCCTACAATCACTACCTGAAGAATCTTCGCGGCCACATCGGGCCGGTCCGCATCGATGACATCAGCGGCGTCGATCTGATGGAATGGCACGACGTATGGTCGGGAAACGGGCGCTATCTTGCAGCATCAGCAATGGCGCGGGCCGTGCTCTTTGCGGCGACAAATTTCGGCATCATGCTGCGGCTTCCTGGATGCGCCGAGCTTCAGGTGGTTCTCTCGGTCTCCGGCAAGACGCTGCCACAGCCGAAGCGCCGGAAGCAAGCTGCAACCGCCGCTCAGATCACGGCGGCTCGCGCTGCCGCCCACGCAGCAGGTCGTCCGTCTTCTGCGCTCACCTATGCGCTGTGCTTCGAAACAACGGTTCGTCTGTGGGACGTCATCGGACAATGGTGGCCGATGGACATGGGCGGCATTTCCGAGGTGCTGGACGCTGAACGGGAAACTAAATGGTTCGGCTTGCGATGGGAAGACATCGATGACGACCTCGTGCTTCGCTACACGCCGTCGAAGACTGTCGACAGCTCTGGCGCCGAGACCACCTATTCGCTGAAGAAGGCGCCAATGGTGATGGAGGAGCTGAAGCACTGGCCGGTCGAGCATCGGCACGGTCCGGTGATCGTTTCGGAAGAGACCGGGCTCCCATATCGGGCCCAGATATTCGGGCAGCGCTGGAGTGTGGATCGAAAAGCAGCCGGCCTTCCGGTCGCGCTGTGGGCACGCGACTTGCGAGCCTCTGGCATCACCGAGGGAAGGGCTTCGAACGCCTCGCTGGATGATGCCCGCCAGGTTGCCGGTCACTCAGATATCAGCACGACGGAAATATATGACCGCGCCATTTTGGAGGCTGCGGACCGTTTTGCCGACGCCAGAATCAAGCGGCGTGAACAGAGCGGTAACGGCAGCGGTAACGGGCGGTAACGGATTTAGAAATTCGTAAGGAATTTCAAAGGCCTGCTGAACGAGCATCTTAACCCGCCCTTAAATCGCCGCATCTACTCTTCACCCCGAACGCCATGGAGCGACGTGCGTCCGTTCGGACGCACAGAGTGCGCTCTACGACTTTGAAGCTTCGCATCGGCCCGAAAATTGCGAGTTTCGGGCCGATGCGATAGGCATCGGGACAGACAGCACAGCGCATGGCGAACCGCAGAGACAGCCGCATCGAACCGAGCTTCGAGGGACCGCCACGGGCGAAATCCTCGGCCGGTTTTTCGGTGAGCGAGGAGGATCGCGTCGTGCCGAGCAACCCCAAGACCTCTGCAAAGCGCCAATCGGCCAAGACAAAATCGTCGCGTCGAGGACGCGGCAAAAGCCGGCGCGGCCTGTTCGGAGTGCTCGGCCGGTTGGCCTACTGGTGCTTCGTTCTGGCAATCTGGGGCGGCATCGCCACCGCCGGCATCGTTGTCTATTACGGTGCGAAAATGCCGGCGGCCACCACCTGGGCCATTCCCGACCGCGCACCCAATATCAGGATCGTCTCCGTCGACGGAAAGCTGCTTGCCAATCGCGGCATGAGCGGCGGCGAAGCCGTCGGCCTGCATGAAATGTCGGCCTATATTCCCGAGGCCGTCATCGCCATCGAAGATCGCCGCTTCTATTCGCATTTGGGCATCGACCCAATCGGTCTGTCCAGAGCCATGGTGGCCAACGTTCTCGGCGGGCGTTTTTCGCAGGGCGGCTCGACGCTGACGCAGCAATTGGCGAAAAACCTGTTCCTGACGCCCGATCGCACGCTGGAACGCAAGGTGCAGGAAGTGCTTCTGGCGCTGTGGCTTGAGCACAAGCACACCAAGGACCAGATCCTCGAAATGTACCTCAACCGGGTCTATTTCGGCTCCGGCGCCTATGGTGTCGAAGCGGCCTCGCGCCGCTATTTCGGCAAGAGCGCGCGCGATGTCACGCTGCCCGAGGCTGCACTCCTCGCTGGCCTGTTGAAGGCGCCCTCGCGACTGTCTCCGGCGCGTGACCCGAAGGCGGCCGAGCAGCGCGCGCAGCTCGTTCTCGCCGCCATGCGCGACGAAGGCAAGATCAGCGCCAAGGAACTGACCACGGCGATGATCGCGCCGGCGTCGCGGGTGGCATCCTACTGGACGGGCTCGGAAAACTATGTCGCCGACACCATAGTGGAAGAACTGCCCGACCTGATCGGCGACGTGCGCGGCGACATCATCGTCGACACCACCGTCGACCTCACGCTGCAGAAGCTCGCCGAACAATCGATCCGCCGGCTGATCGACGGGAGCGGCAAAAAGCTCAATGCCAGCCAGGGCGTGCTGGTGTCGATAGACAATTCCGGCGCGGTACGTGCCATGGTCGGCGGCTATGATTATTCGACCAGCCAGTTCGACCGCGCCTCGGAGGCGCGCCGCCAGCCGGGCTCGGCGTTTAAGCCCTTTGTTTACATGGCGGCGCTGGAGGCCGGCCGTACGCCCGACAGCGTGCGCAATGACGCGCCGATCAGAATAGGCAAATGGACGCCAACCAATTACGGCGGCAAGTATTTCGGCAAGGTGACGCTGGCGACGGCGCTGGCGAAATCGCTGAACTCGGTGGCCGCTCAGCTGACGATGGAAGTCGGACCTGAGGCCGTCGTCGAGGCGGCGCATCGCATGGGCATCCAGTCCGACCTCACGGCCAACACCTCGATCGCGCTCGGCACCTCTGAAGTGACGCCGCTTGAATTGACGTCGGCCTATGTCCCCTTCGCCAATGGCGGCCACCGGCCGGACGTCCATTTTATCCGCCGCGTGACGACAGCCGGCGGCAAGGTGCTCTACGACAACAATGGCGGCGGCGCCCCGCGCGTCGTCAAGCCCGAGATCGTCGGTATGATGAACTCGATGATGACCGGCACTGTCGAAATCGGCACTGCCAGGAAGGCGGCCTTTGCCTGGCCGGCCGCCGGCAAGACCGGCACCAGCCAGAATTCGCGCGACGCCTGGTTCATCGGCTATACCGCCAATCTCACCACCGGCGTCTGGTTCGGCAATGACGATGGCAGTCCGATGAAGAAGGTCACCGGCGGCGCGCTGCCGGCGCAGGCCTGGCATGAATTCATGGTCGCCGCGCATGAAGGCGTGCCGGTGCGGCCGCTGCCTGGAACATGGAGGTCGACGCCTGCGGATACGATCGTGCAGGACGAAATACCACCGCACACGGCGCAACCGGCACCGGTGCCGTCCGCTTCGGTTGGCCAATCCGCGCCGTCCGCTCAAAAAGCGTCGCCGCCTCGCGCCGTGCGTCCTGCCGAAACGGTCGATGCCGGCGGCTTCGGCATGCCGGGCGGTGGTGGCACCACCGCATCGATCAAGCGCCCGGTGCCGCCTGGCGATGTCGGCGGCCCGGTCAAGAAGCGGCAGACCTCGATCCTCGACATCCTCACCGGCGGCTGACCCCTCGTCATCGCTGCCGTGTTCCGCTACATCTCCGGGTTAAAAGTGCTAGAGCATACTTTGTGCGTCCAAAGGGACGCACGTCGCCCTAGAGAGATCGCGAATGGCCGAAACCGACCCTAGAAAGACCATCGTGCTGACCGGCGCCAGCCGCGGCATCGGCCATGCCACGGTCAAGCGCTTTTCGCGCGAAGGCTGGCGCGTCATCACCTGCTCGCGCCAGGCCTTTGCCGAGGACTGCCCGTGGCCGGCCGGTCCGGAAGACCACATCAAGGTCGATCTGGCCGACCAGGAGGATGTCGGCATCGCGATCTCGGAAATCCGCCATCGGCTGGAAGCGCATGGCGGCCAGCTTCATGCGCTGGTCAACAATGCCGGCATCTCGCCGAAGCTCAAGGACGGCAACAGCCGCATGAATTCGATCGACACGCCGATGCACGTCTGGCGCGACGTGTTCCAGGTCAATTTCTTCGCACCGATCATGCTGGCGCGGGGATTGTTTAGGGAATTGGCGTCGGCCAAAGGCTCGATCGTCAACGTCACCTCGATCGCCGGCACCCGCGTGCATCCCTTCGCCGGCACCGCCTATGCGACGTCGAAGGCCGCGCTCGGCTCGCTGACGCGGGAAATGGCGCATGATTTCGGCCCGCACGGCATCCGTGTCAACGCCATCGCACCCGGCGAGATCGACACGGCGATCCTGTCGCCCGGCACGGAAAAGATCGTCGAGACGATTCCGCTGCGGCGGCTGGGAACCACGGCCGAAGTCGCCGACATCATCTTCTTCTTGTGCTCTCAGCAGGCGTCCTATGTGACGGGTTCGGAAATCCACATCAATGGCGGCCAGCACGTGTGAATGGTGTTTCGCTCCACTGAAGGAGCTACGCCGTCGGCTTCTCGGCAGCCTTTAACGGCAACGCAGGTGCCGCAGCATGTCCGATCACCATTTCGACGATGCCGCGCGCGATCTCGCGCTCGCCCATGATGACGGTGTCGGCTCCGAGCCCCTTGAGATGCTCGACCTCGGCATCGGAATGGGCGCGGGCAATGACGTTGATCTTCGGGTTGGCGGCGCGGGCGCGCAGCACGATCTGTCCCGCCTCGAAGGCGTTCGGGATGGCAAGGATCAGCCGCTTCGCGCCCTCGGGATTGGCTGCGGCGAACACCTCGCTATTCGCCGCATTGCCGGATACGGTTTCGATGCCGTCGTCCTTGAGCTTCGCCAGCGTCTTGTCGGCATCCTCGATGACGAGGAAGGGCAGGGTGGCCTCCTTCAATGACGCGCCGACGAGGCTGCCGACACGGCCATAGCCGACCAGGATGGAGTGGCCGGTAAGCGCTGTGCTGGGCGGCGGGCCATCCTCTTTCACCGGCGCCGCAACCGAAGCCAGTTGGCCTGGCTCCGTCGCGGGGCCGATCGGCTTTGCCTCATCGAGCGGCGCCGTCTTGCCGGCGCGCCTTTCCAGCCACGGTTTCATCCAGTCGACGGCAAGGAACATCAGCGGGTTGAGGACGATCGACAGGATAGCACCCGCGAGGATCAGGTCGCGGCCCTGTTCAGGCAGTAGCTTCAGCCCAACGCCGAGCTCGGCCAGAATGAACGAGAATTCGCCGATTTGGGCAAGACTTGCCGAAATCATCAGCGCGGTCGCGATCGGATAGCGAAAGGCGACGACGATGACGAAGGCCGCCAGCGATTTGCCGATTACGATGATGGCCAGTGTCTCCAGGATCGGCCAGCCATTGCTGATCAGGCTGAACGGGTCGAACAGCATGCCGACCGAAACGAAGAACAGCACGGAAAAGGCGTCGCGCAGCGGCAGCGATTCCTCGGCCGCCCGATGGCTGAGTTCGGATTCGCTCATGATCATGCCGGCGAAGAAAGCGCCCAGCGCCAGCGAGACGCCGAATAGCTTGGCCGCGCCGAAGGCGACCCCGAGCGCGATGGCCAGCACCGCCAGCCGGAACAATTCACGCGACCCGGTATGGGCGACGTAGTGCAGGATCCAGGGGATGACACGGCGGCCGACCACCAGCATGACGACGACAAAGGCGGCGACCTTGGCCAGCGTCATGCCGACGACACCCCAAACGCCGTAGCTCGCCGACAGCGACAGCAGGCCGCTGCTGTGGACCTCCACCTGCTCCTGACCGCCCAGCACACCGGCGAGCGCCGGCAAAAGCACCAGTGCCAGCACCATGGCCAGATCCTCGACGATCAGCCAGCCGACGGCGATGCGGCCGCGCTCGGTCTCGATCAGCCGCCGCTCCTGCAAGGCACGCAGCAGCACCACGGTCGAGGCGACGGAAAGCGCCAGCCCGAACACCAGCCCCGCGCCCATCGACCAGCCGAGCATCCAGGCAAGAGCGGCGCCGAGCGCTGTCGCGAAGCCGATCTGCACGATGGCGCCGGGCACGGCGATGGCGCGGACCGACAACAAGTCCTTCAGCGAGAAGTGCAGGCCGACGCCGAACATCAACAGGATCACGCCGATTTCGGCCAGTTCATTGGCGAGGCCGGCATCGGCGACGAAGCCCGGCGTGTTTGGCCCGACCAGCACGCCAGCGATGAGGTAACCGACCAGCGGCGGGATGCGGAAGCGATTGGCAATTGCGCCGAAGACGAAAGCCAGCCCCAAACCGGCGACGATGGTGGCGATAAGGGGCGTGTCATGCGGCATGGTCTATGGAGCGCCTTTCAAAAATCACGATGTCGGATATGCACCGCCCGAAGCAGCCGCCTTTGCAATATGGCGGCTCGGATGGCCGCGAGGCAACCCGCAAATGCCATGAATCGACGACAAGGGTGGCAGAAGGCGAGCCGCCTCGGGGCTGGCAATGGTTGCTGCAAAAAAGAAACGGCTAGCGGCGCTTGATGCCAGCGATCAGGCCGCCTGCAGCAGGTTCTCGATGTCGACGATGGTGTGGTTGGTCAACGTCTTCGGAATTTCCACTGTGATTTTCTCGGCGACTTCCTTGTGCAGTTTTCGGCGCATGTCGCCCAGCACCTGCGGCGGTGCGATCAGCACCATCTCCTTGAAGGCGCCGCGATGCGCGAGCTTGTACAGCCGCTCGGCAATTTCGTCGGCAAAACGCTCCTTACCGAGACGGTGCCAGTCAGTGTCCTCGACTGCGCTGCGGTGGACGGAAGGGCCGTCGCTGTAGCGGCCGGGGCGGTCCGAACCTTGCTCTCGCGTCGCCGGATTTGCCTGTTCCATCTCCTGCACGACCTGAAGGTCGGGATATTGGGTGTCGCCACGGTTCTCGAGGAACAGCGCCTTCTCGCCGTCGGCCACCACGATCCACAGTCCGCGTTTCAGCTTGAGGTTGTTCACGGAGCGCTCCTTTTTCCTGTTTTTCATGGTTTTTAGGCCCGTCTCTGGAGCCATTGCGGCAGCTGAACAGCCAGGCTCGGATTCGCAGGGGCAAACGCGCGCCGAGGCAGGAATGTTCCGCATCGCAGCTTTAGTCTACTAGATTGGTAGAATTTAGAAAAAAGTGTTTTGCAATATACCTCGCTTGTCGCTAGAACGGCCGCAGATCAAGGCTAGCAACAGCGGCTTGGATCCGCTCCACTCGTGGGTGTGGAATTTTTTTCTCCTGCCTTTGGTGCTTGCGGAAAAGCGATTGCTTCGCACGAAGCGATGCGCGAGTGCGTTCCTTCTGCTTTTTCGCGCCCGCGCGTAAAACCGACAGCGTATTCAGGATTCCACTCGCCATGCCGCAGGCCATCCCCAAGCTTAACGCCTTTCCCGTCTTCATGCGGGTCGAGGGCGAAGCCGTGGCCATCGTCGGCGGCGGCGAGGAGGCTCTAGCAAAGGCGCGGCTGATCGGCCAGTCGAGCGCCGCGCTGCGCATCGTCAGCGATGCCGCCGAGGCCGAGTTGCTGGCCTTCATCGCCGCGAATGGCGCAACCCACATCGCCGCCGCCTACGAGACTGCGCATCTCGAAGGCGCGGTGATGGTGTTTGCCGCCAGCGGCAATGAGGCGCTCGACCGGCGCGTTGCCGAAGATGCGCGCCGGCTGGGCATTCCGGTCAATGCCGTCGATCGGCCGGAGCTGTGCGATTTCTTCACCCCGGCGCTGGTCAACCGCGCGCCGGTTGCCATTGCCATCGGCACGGAAGGGGCGGGCCCGGTGCTTGCCCAGATGCTGCGCAGCCGCATCGACCGCATGCTGTCGCCGTCGCTCGGGCCGCTTGCTTCGCTTGCTGCCTCGTTGCGCGGCACCGCTGAGAGATTGCTGCCGAAAGGCAATGCCCGCCGGCGCTTCTGGAGCGACTTTTTCGGCGGCGCACCGGCTCGCGCCATGGACGCCGGCCAGCTTTCGCAGGCGCATGACGCCGCCGTCGACCTGTTGCTTTCGAACGCGCCGGCATCGGGTCACATTGCCTTGGTTGGCGCGGGTCCCGGCGCTGAAGACCTGCTGACGCTGCGCGCCCACCGCCTGCTGATGGAAGCCGATGTCATCGTCCATGATGCGCTGGTGCCGGAGGCGATCGTCGCCATGGGCCGTCGCGACGCCGAGCGTCTGCCGGTGGGCAAACGCAAGGGCTGCCATACCAAGAGCCAGGGCGAAATCAACGCGCTGTTGATCGAACTCGGCCGCGACGGCAAGCGCGTCGTGCGGCTGAAATCCGGTGATCCGCTGGTGTTCGGGCGGGCGGGCGAGGAAATGGCAGCGTTGCGCGATGCCGGCATCGCCTATGAGGTGGTTCCGGGCGTCACCGCGGCCTTCGCCGCCGCCGCCGATTTCGAGCTGCCGCTGACGCTGCGCGGCGTGTCGTCGTCGATGGTGTTCACCACCGGCCACGACCTCAAGGGAAATTCGCTGCCCGACTGGGCCAAGCTCGCCATTTCCGGCGCCACGGTCGCCGTCTATATGGGCCGCTCGGTCGCGGCCGAAGTTGCAGGCCGGCTGATCGAGGCCGGCCTGTCGCCGGATACGGCGGTCGCCGTGGTCGAGAATGCCAGCCTTGCCAACCGCCGCCGGTTCCACGGCACGCTCGCCGACCTGCCGTCGCTGGAGGTCCGCGCCGACCTTACCGGCCCGGTCATGACGATCATCGGCGATGCGGTTGCCGGCGCCAACTTTGAACGTTCCGAGCCGCTCGCGGCACACAGGCATGAAGGCGCCGCCCAAACAGCCGCCGAAGGAGCTGAACGATGAAAGTTCTGACCGCAAACCGCCTGACCGATGGCGAAGCCGTCTGGTACGCCAATGGCGGTTGGGCCGAGATCATCGACAATGCCGACGTCGCCCATGACAAGGCGGCTGAAGACCGGCTGGAGGCGATCGGCGCCACGGCCTATGCCAACAATGAAGTGGTCGACGTCAATCTGATCGACGTGACCGTCGCCAATGGTGTGGTCGAGCCGGTGCGGCTGCGTGAAAAGATCCGCGCCGCCGGGCCGACCAACCGCAACGATCTGGGCAAGCAGGCCCGCCCGGAAGCCGCCCGGGCGGCGTAAACGACCACATTGATGAAACGGGCGGACGCGCCCGGAAAGACCAGACATGTACCGTTACGATGAGTTCGATCACGATTTCGTCCAGGCCCGCGTCGCCGAGTTCAGCGATCAGGTCACGCGGCGGCTTGCCGGCGAGATCACCGAGGATCAGTTCCGGCCGCTGAGGCTGATGAACGGCGTCTACCTGCAGTTGCACGCCTACATGCTGCGCATCGCGGTGCCTTACGGCACGCTGAACAGCAAGCAGCTGCGCATGCTCGGCCACATCGCACGCAAATACGACAAGGGCTACGGCCACTTCACGACGCGCCAGAACATCCAGTTCAACTGGCCGGCGCTGTCGGACATTCCGGCGATCCTGGCCGATCTGGCGAGTGTGGAAATGCACGCCATCCAGACCAGCGGCAACTGCATCCGCAACGTCACCGCCGACCACTTTGCCGGTGCCGCGGCCGACGAAGTTGCCGATCCGCGCCCCTATGCGGAAATCCTGCGCCAATGGTCGTCGGTGCATCCGGAGTTCTCGTTCCTGCCGAGAAAATTCAAGATCGCAGTGACCGGCGCCGAGCGCGACCGCGCCGCCATCCAGACGCATGACATCGGCCTGCATTTGAAGAAGAACGCTGCCGGCGAACTCGGTTTCGCCGTCTATGTCGGCGGCGGTCAGGGCCGTACGCCGATGATCGCCAAGAAGATCCGCGACTTCCTGCCCGAGGCGGACCTTCTGTCCTACTGCACGGCGATCCTGCGCGTTTACAACCTCTACGGCCGCCGCGACAACAAATACAAGGCGCGCATCAAGATCCTCGTCCACGAGACCGGCGTAGAGGAGATCACCCGTCAGGTCGAGGCCGAATGGCAGGAGCTGAAGGATGCGGATCTAAAGCTGCCGGAAGCCGATATCCGCGCCATCGATGCTTATTTCGCGCCGCCGGCTTTGACCGACCGGCCGGAAGGCGACGAGGCGGTCAAGCTTGCCCGCCTCGATTCGAAGAGCTTTTCGGAATGGCTCGACCAGAACGTGGTGACCCACCGCCATCCCGATTATGCCGCCGTGACGATCTCGCTCAAGGGCATCGGCGAAGCGCCGGGCGACGCCTCCGACAGCCAGATGGAAGCGGTCGCCGACGCTGCCGAAAAATATGCCTTCGACGAGTTGCGCGTCAGCCATGAGCAGAACCTGATCCTGCCGCATGTCGCGCGCGCCGACCTCAAGGCGGTCTATGACGCACTGGTCGACATCGGACTGGCAACGGCCAACTCCAACCTGATATCAGACATCATCTCGTGCCCTGGCCTCGATTATTGCGCGCTGGCCACGGCGCGTTCCATTCCGGTGGCGCAGGAAATCTCGCTTCGTTTCGCTTCGCTCGAGCGGCAGCGCGAGATCGGCGAATTGAAGCTGAAGATTTCCGGCTGCATCAACGCCTGCGGCCATCACCATGTCGGCCATATCGGCATCCTCGGCGTCGAAAAGAAGGGTGCCGAACTCTATCAGGTCACGCTCGGCGGCTCGGCCGACGAGAACACCTCGGTCGGCGAGATCATCGGCCGCGGCTTCAGCTCGGCAGAGATCACCGACGCCATCGAACAGATCGTCGAGACCTATCTCGGGCTTCGGCTGGACAGAAACGAAAAATTCATCGACGCCTACCGCCGTGTCGGTCCCGCGCCGTTCAAGGAGGCGCTCTATGCTGGCGAAGCCAAGGCCGCTTGATCGTATCGTCGACGTCGAGGCCGGTATCGCCGCCGAAGCGGCGGGGCTCGATGCGCTCTATGGTCATCTGAAGCCGCTGGAGATCATCGAGCGGTCGGCCCAGGAATTCTTTCACGGTGAGATCGCCGCGGTTTCGTCGTTCGGCGCGGATTCGGCAGTGCTGCTGCACATGATCGCCAAGATCGATCGGACGCTGCCGGTGATCTTCCTCGACACCGGCAAGCACTTCGAGGAGACGCTCGGCTATCGCGACGCGCTCGTTGCCGATTTCGGGCTGACCGACATAAGGGTGATCACGCCCGAAGAAGCGGCACTCGAACGGATCGATCCGACCGGCAATCTGAACGAGACCGACACCGACGCCTGCTGTGGTGTTCGCAAGGTCGAGCCATTGGCGCGCGGCGTCGAGCCGTTCCGCGCCTGGTTCACCGGCCGCAAGCGTTTTCAGGCGACGACGCGGGCGTCCCTTCCGGTGTTCGAGGCGGTCGGCTCGCGCATCCGCATCAATCCGCTGGCGCATTGGACGACCGCCGACCAGGCCAACTATATGCGCGCGCATGCGCTGCGTGAGAATCCGCTGGTCGCCTATGGCTATCTGTCGATAGGTTGCTTCCCGTGCACGCAGCCGGTGCAGCCGGGCGATGACGCGCGCAGCGGCCGCTGGGCAGGGCACGCCAAGACCGAGTGCGGCATCCATTTGTCGGGGCTGGAGAAGTCGCTGACCGACGCATCGCTTTAGGATCTTTTTTGAGCTTTAGGAATTTTCGATGACCGAACTGACGCCAGAGACTGTTACCCGCCTCTGGACCCCGACGGGTTTTAGCGAGGACGAGTGGAGCCATGCCGAGAGTGCCGACGCACTGTCCGGCAATGGCCGCTTCATCCTGCCGCTGCAGGCGTTTCTCGACCTCGATCCGGCGGTGCGCCGGTCGGCGAAGGAGCGCCTCGGCGTGCTGCTTCAGCCCGGCGATCAGCTCGAAAAGATCGCGGACCTGCTCGACCAGATATCGCTGGTGGCGCTGGCCTTCCCGGCTTTCAGTGACGGCCGGTCCTTCTCCAAGGGCGAACTGCTGCGCAGCCGCTACCGTTTCGAGGGCGCGGTCCGCGCCACGGGACAGGTTCTGGTCGACCAGCTTCCGCATATGCTGCGCCTCGGCTTCGACGAGTTCGAAGTATCAAATCCAGTGTTGCTGAAACGGCTCGAGGAAGGCCGCACCGGCGGTCTGCCGCTCTCCTACCAGCCGACCGTGAAGCCGGAGGCCAAAGGCCCCAAATATTCCTGGCGGCGGGTGCGCGCCGGCTGATCTTCCCCACGGAGCAGGTCGCATCTGGTCGGACCACTTTGCAGATTCAATCTTTTATTTCGGCGTCTGCACCTTAAGATAGGGCCTATTATTTCGCGATCCGAAATAAATATCGCCACCAAGGGAGGAACCGAGAATGGCTGGTAAGAAGATATTGATGCTCGTTGGCGAGTTCAGCGAGGAATACGAGATTTTCGTCTTTGAACAGGCCATGCATGCGGTCGGCCACACGGTCCATGTCGTGTGTCCCGACAAGAAGGCGGGCGATATCCTGAAGACGTCGCTTCACGACTTCGAGGGTCACCAGACCTATACGGAAAAGCTCGGCCACGACTACATCCTCAACAAGACCTTTGCCGAGGTGAATCCGGCCGAATACGACGCCGTCTATGCGGCAGGCGGGCGCGGCCCGGAATATATCCGCATCGACACGCGCGTGCAGGCGCTGGTGCGGCATTTCCACGAGACCGGCAAGCCGATCTTCACCATCTGCCATGGCGCGCAGATCCTGATGGCGGTCGACGGCGTGCTGCGCGGCAGGGAGGTCGCGGCGCTGCAGTATTGCGAGCCGGAAGTCACGCTCGCCGGCGGCACCTACATCGATGTCGCGCCGAGCGGCGCCCATGTCGACGGCAATCTGGTCTCGGCCAAAGGCTGGCCGGGCCTCGCCGCCTTCATGCGCGAATGCCTGAAAGTGCTCGGCACCGAGATCCGCCACGGCGAGATCCTGATGCGCGACGAACGCAAGGCGGCTTGAGCTAGATCTTGGAAAGCCGCCGCATCTGTGGTGCGGCGGCTTTACAGCGCCGCGCGTCCTTTTTGGGGGACGCGCTTTACGCGGCCATCCGCGCTTCGCGAAACGACACCAGCTTGCTGCGGCTCTCATCCCACAGCGCCAGCTTGACGCAGCGCAGGCTGTCGAGAAGCGTGACGCGGCCGATTTCGCGCAGTTCCGGATAGTCCCTCAGGACCTCCTGCAGGCGATAGCACGGCACCTTGGCGGAGAGGTGGTGCACGTGATGGACGCCGATATTGCCGGTGAACCAGTTCAGTACCGGCGGCAGGTCATAATAGGACGAGCCGTGCAGGGCCGCATGCTGGAACTCCCATTCAGAGTCCTTTGCCCACTCGGTCTCTTCGAACTGGTGCTGGACATAGAACAGCCAGATGCCGGCGGAACCGGCCAGAACGACGATGGGCAAATGGACAACCAGGAACGCTTCGAGGCCGACGAACCAGACGAGGGCGGCGGCGGCGACCGCGATGGCCACATTGGTGGCCATTGACGACACCCAGGGCGTGACGCCGCCTCGCATCATGCCGACCGGCAGTCTCTGCTCAAAGATGAAAAGCCAAATGGGGCCGAGGCCGAACATGACGAGCGGATGGCGATAGAGACGATAGGCAAGGCGGCCCCGCCAGGACATTTGCCGATATTCGGCGACAGTCAGCGTCCTGATGTCGCCCGTGCCGCGCTCATCGAGGTTGCCGGCGCTGGCGTGATGGGTAGCGTGGGCACGCCGCCAGCAATCGTAGGGGGTCAAGGTCAGGATGCCCAGCCCGCGGCCGATCCAGTCGTCGGCGGTGCGGTTGGCGAAGAAGGAACCGTGGCCGCAATCGTGCTGGATCATGAAGATCCGCACCAGAAAGCCGGCGGCCGGAAGGATGAGGATCAGACCCCACCAATGACCATGGGCATAGGCAGCCGAGGACAGTGCCCACAGCGTGGCAAAGGGGATGAGGGTGATGGCAAGTTCGACGGCGCTGCGCCGCCTGTCAGGTTTCTTGTAACGCGCCAGGATTTTCAACCAGGCACGTTTGCTGTTCGCTACAGCTTCGGGGGAAATCATGTTCATCAGGAAGCATAGACGGCCCATCCCGTTGCCGCAAGGCAGGGATCACGCCAAGTTACTGCGCGTAATTGTCGCGCGACGCGCAAGGTGCGGCAAAAGGCATGCCAATGGCACGCAGCGACAGGCGAGTGTGTTGTCTATCGCCGGCTGCCACCGGCGGCAACGCTGCTTTCGATGCCGTCCAGGCGGTCAAGCAATTCCTTGAAACGATCGGGAATGTCGTTCTCCGTCCGGAACGCCGGCAACGCGCGCAGAAAGTGCATCGTTGCCTCGGTGCCGAACTGGCGCCTGATGCCGGCCGCGAGCCTTTCACGTCTTTCGTCATTGTTGCGGGCGCCATTACGGTCGCCGTCGTTGCGGGTCGCCATCTCAAAATCCTGTGTCGGCTTCGAAACTCTTCCAGCAGACGAATGGTTCCCCCATCGCAGCATCTTGGCAAGCAAAGCCGGCGGTTACAGTAAAATTTGAATTAATAACGAAAGGTCTTCATGATGCGTCGTTGAAGCGCGGGCGGCCGCTCCAGTATCGCTTGCCCCTTGATTTTTGGCCGCCAAACCTCGATATCGGGCACAAATCCACACCATTCGAAATGACGGGAAACGGCGATGAGCGACCAGGCAAAAGACGAACGCGCGCCCGATGAAGCCGAGACGGCCGGGGCTGCCACCGAACATACGGAAGGCAGCGTCGACGGCGACTACGAGGCGCTTGTGCGGCTGCTGAAGGAAAACGACGAGTTGAAGGACCGCGCGCTCCGCGTCGCGGCTGAGATGGAGAACCTGCGCCGCCGTACCGCACGCGATGTGCACGACGCACGTGCCTATGCCGTTGCCAATTTCGCCCGTGACATGCTGTCGGTGTCGGACAATCTGCGCCGCGCGCTGGATGCGATTCCGGCTGAGGCCAAGGCGTCGGGCGATGCCGGCTTCAAGGCGCTGATCGAGGGCGTCGAACTCACCGAGCGCGCCATGCTATCGGCGCTGGAGCGGCACGGGGTGAAGAAGCTCGAGCCGGAAGGCGAGAAATTCGACCCGAATTTCCACCAGGCGATGTTCGAGGTGCCCAATCCGGAGGTGCCGGCCAACACCGTGGTCCAGGTCGTGCAGCCAGGCTATTCGATCGGCGAGCGGGTGTTGCGGCCGGCCATGGTCGGCGTTGCCAAGGGCGGTCCCAAGCATGTAGCTGGTGAAGCGCCGGTCGAGCCAGGGCCGGTGAATGAGCAAGCCGAGAAGGATGCGTAAGTTAGGGGAGTAGGGGAATAGGGCAGTACGGAAGTAGGGCAGTACGGGAGTAGGGAATAACGCTACCTACGATAAAGTAGAGCAATTGCCTACTCCGGCCGTTGCTTCTCTCCCCCTACTCCCCTACTGCCTTATTCCCCTACTGCCCTACTCAGGCGGCGAAACGCTGGGCTTCCCCGCCATAATAATTGACGTAGCGGGCGCCGATCTCCTGGACCGGCATCACCACGAACACGTCGACCGTCGAGAATTCGCGGTCGATGACGCAGCCGTCGCCGATGCGCGCGCCGACGCGCAGATAGCCCTTGACCAGCGGCGGCATCGCCGCGATCGCGGCCTTGGCATTGACCGCCTCGATCGGCATCAAATCCATGGAACAGTAGCGCCCGGCGACCGCACGCACGTCCCAGGCCGAATTCGTCCGGCAGTGATGGGCGAGATAGGTCAGCGCTTCGGCGTGCGCCGCCGGCACGGTGCCGTGGAACGAAGCGCAACCGGTCATCACGCCGATCCCGTAATGGTTGATATAGGCCCAAATACCTTGCCAGAGCGCCTCGATGGTGCGCTTCGAGCGGTATTCCGGCAAGACGCAGGAGCGGCCGAGCTCGAGGAAACGCTGGCCGGGGTGGCGGGCGATAAGATTGGTCAGTTCGAATTCGCCCTCGGAATAGAAGCCGCCGGCCGCTGCCGCGATTTCCTGCCGCAGCAGGCGGTAGGTACCGACAATGCGGCGATGCTCGGGACCGGACAGCGAGGTGTCGAAGACGAGCAAATGATCACAAAGCGGATCGAAATGGTCGGCGTCGCGGCGGTCCTGCACCTGGAACAGGTCCTTCCTGGCACCAAGCTCGTCATAGAACACCCGGTAGCGCACTTCCTGCGCGGCGGCGATCTCGGCCTCGTTGCGGGCGAGCCGCACTTCGAGGTTGCCGATTCGGCCGAGCGCTTCGCCTTTTATGACGGCATCGACGTTCCGCCCGGTGAGCAAAGCACCACTGGCGTTCGGCCGAGCGTCACGTTCCGGCATAACTGTATGCACGAGTGATTCTCCTTCGAGCCATCCCTCTTGGCACGGGGATACGGTGTAGGTGCAACAGGATTGTGACAGTACCGTGATACGGTGCTACGGGCAATACTTCGTCGGCTGGGTAATCCTTCAACCGGCTATGTTACGCACGGAAGCCAGGAAGGACAGCCGGCGGATCAGGCGGCCACCTGACCCTCGATCGCATGGACAAGCGCGTCGGGGTCGAGCGGCTTGGTGACGAAGCCGCTGGCGCCATGGGCAAGCACGGCGTGGCGCGTCGTTTCCTGGCTGTCCGCCGAAAGCACCATGATTGGAACCGGCGGCACGGCGGTTTCCTCCTCGTGCCGCCGGATGGCGGCGATGGCGTCCAGCCCGTCCATGACAGGCATGTGCAGGTCCATCAGCACCACGTCGAAGCGGTGCTTGTGACCGGTCCCAGTGACGGCCTCGACGGCGGCCTTGCCGTTGCCGACCACTTTCACGCGATGCCCGGCCTTCAGGAGAGTGGCACGGGCAAGCATGGCGTTGATGTCGTTATCCTCGGCGATCAGCACGGACAGCCCCTGCCTGCGGCCGCCAATGGCACGGACGGATGGTGCGCCGGGCTTTTCCGGCTGTGGCTGGGTGAGGGCGGGCACGCTGCTGGTCAAAAGCACGCGCAGCAACGTCTCGCCGCGCACCGGCCGTGCCAGAAAGGTGGCGTAGCCGCTGGCGCGGAACTCGCTCAGCATGCCGCGGTCGGTAGGCGCGATCAGCGTGATCGCCTCGCAATCGGCAAAGCCGCTCTGGCGAAGGCGTTTGAGCAACCTGCCGTCGCCCTCCTCCATGGCCGCATCGACCAGAAGCACGTCGCAGCCTTCTGCGAAGGACGCTGCCTGGGCGGCGGTCGCGGCCAGACCGACCATGCCGCCATTGGCACGGATGGTGCGGGCGATGGCGTCGGCCTCGATGGCGTTCCTCGATAGGATCACCGCGCGCCGTCCTGACAGCGCATTCAGGCGGGTCTGCGGCGGCTCGGTGGCCGATATTGCAGGGACTTCGAAGACGAACTCGGAGCCTTGGCTGAGCCGGCTCGATACCGAAATCGTGCCGCCCATGGCGATCACCAGGCGCCTGGAGATGGCAAGACCGAGCCCGGCGCCGCCATGCGCGCGGGTCGACGTGCCATCAGCCTGTTCGAATTCCTCGAAGATGCGCTCCATGTCGTCCTCGTGCAGGCCGGGACCGGTGTCGGCGACGGTGAAGCATATGCGGTCGGTGGTTTCGGTGCGGGTACGAGCGATGCTCACCAAAACGCCGCCGCTGTCGGTGAACTTGATCGCGTTGCCGATCAGGTTGAGCAGCACCTGCCTGACCCTTCCCGGATCGGCTGATATCATCTGCGGCACGTCGGGTTCGACATGGCAGCCAAGGCCGATATTCTTGGCGAAGGCGCGCGCAGCCAAGAGTTCGACGACGTTGTCGGCGATCTCGCGCACCGACATTGGCTGCGGTTCGGGATCGAAGCGGCCGGCCTCGATCTTGGAATAGTCGAGCAGATCCTCGATCAGCGCCAGCAGTGCGCTGGCCGAGGTCGAGACGGCGCCGACATAGGTCCGTTGTTCGGGCGAGAGATTGGTGTCCGCCAGCAGCCTGGCCATGCCCATGATGCCGTTCATCGGCGTGCGGATCTCGTGGCTGACGGTGGCGAGGAAGCGCGATTTGGCCTGGCTTGCATATTCGGCTCGCTCACGGGCGGTGATCAGCGACGATTCGGCGTGCTTGCGGGCGGTGATGTCGCGGGCGATGGCGCGATGCGAGGCGCCGCCGTTCTCCTTGTCGCGCACGGACAGTTCGATCCATGAGAACCAGCGCGGGCCAGCCGGCGTGCGAATGGCGACGTCGGTGGAGCTCAGGCATTCGTGGTCGGAAAAAGCGGCATCGGGAACGATGCCGACGTCGATGCCGAGTTCGGCAAGGGTCCTGCCGGCAAGGTCGCGCTGATCGGCTCCGACAAGATCGGCGAAAACCTTGTTGGCATAGACGATGTGGCCGTCACGGTCGCGGTGGACGACGAGATCGCCAAGCGCGTCGATCAGCCCGCGAAAGCGTTCCTCGCTCTCCTGCATCTCCCACATGCGGTCGGCCAGGGTCTCGACCTCGGCGCGGTTGCGAGCTGCGGTCTCGCCAAGGAGGGCAACCGTACGACGCTCCTTGCGCCTGGCACGCAGATGCACGGCGAGACCGGCCATGCCAGTCGCCAAAAGGCCGAAAGTGATGAAGATCGGCGCTCCGGTCAGATGCGACAGACCTGCCAGCACGACTATGGCGACGAGCGTCAGGAACGGCAGGCCTTCGCGATTGGCGGCGGGCAGTTCGGGCGCCAGTGGCGGCGCTGCGATATGCCGCCGTCTTGGCGCCTCCGGGCCGATCTCGTCGACGCTTTCGGCGCTCTCCGTTTCTCTGATACCGGATTCCGTGACCATGCGGAAACCCTTGCCAGACAGAGATTATGGAAAATTGCGGCCGATCGTTCGAATTTTATCGGTCGCGCGGTTTTTTGCCTTCCTTTCGCGCAAAACGGCAGACGACAGAACTCACATATCCACCACCACGCGGCCACGGATCTTGCCCTCGACGATGTCGTGCGCGGCGTCGATGATGCCGTCAAAGCCAATGGTCGTGGATAGGCTGGCGAGCTTCTGGAGATCGAGGTCCGTGCCGATGCGGCGCCACGCCTCCAGGCGGACCACTTTTGGCGCCATCACCGAATCGATGCCGAGCAGACAAACGCCGCGCAGGATGAACGGGGCGACGCTCGCCGGCAGATCCATGCCGCCTGCTAGGCCGCAGGCGGCGACGGCGCCGCCATAGGAGGTCATCGAAAGGACATTGGCCAGCGTGTGACTGCCGACCGCATCGACGCCGCCGGCCCAGCGTTCCTTGGCGAGCGGCTTTGCCGGCTGGGCAAGCTCGTCGCGCGAAATCACTTCCGCAGCACCCAGGTCGATCAGATAGGGGCTTTCAGCGCTGCGGCCGGTCGAGGCGATGACATGATAGCCGAGGCTGGACAGGATCGAGACCGCGACCGAGCCGACGCCGCCAGCCGCGCCCGTCACCACCACCGGGCCGCGATCGGGCACGATGCCGTGCCGTTCCAGCGCGATGACGCAAAGCATGGCGGTGTAGCCGGCGGTGCCGATCGCCATGGCATCATGCGGGCTCATGCCCTGAGGCAGCGGCACCAGCCAGTCGCCGTTGACACGGGCACGCTCGGCATAGGCGCCAAAATGCGTCTCGCCGACGCCCCAGCCGTTCAATATGACCTTGTCCCCCTTGCGCCAGTCGGCATGGGAAGACGAGACGACGGTGCCGGCGAAGTCAATGCCCGGCACCAATGGCCAGCGGCGGATCACCGGCGCCTTGCCTGATATGGCGAGGCCGTCCTTGTAGTTCACCGTCGTCGCCTCGACGGCGACGGTGACATCGCCTTCCATCAGGTCGGCCTCGGTGAGGTCGGTCACCGCGACCGACTGCTTCTTCTCGGCATCGCGCGAAACGAGGATGGCTTTGAAGGTTTCGGACATGTCTTCTCCTCGGGCTTTTCGAATGGCCACTGTATGGCGGCAGAGGGCCAGGTCAATCGCTTGAGGGTTTGGCCTCGCGCCGCCAACCGATGAGTTCGTCGAAGACGACCACCACCGCGCCGACCGCGATGAAGGCGTCGGCGAGGTTGAAGATGGCAAAGGACCATACCGGGGTGTGGAACAGGATGTAGTCGATCACGTGACCATAGGTAACGCGGTCGAACAGATTGCCGAGCGCGCCGCCGACGATCAGGGCAAAGCCGATGCGGGTAAGCACGTGGCCGGGCGGGGTGCGGGCCGCGAGATAGAGCACGAAAGCGACGACGAAAGCGGCGATGACCACCAGGCCGGTGTCGCCGAAGGACGAAAACATCGAGAAGGCGATGCCGGTGTTGTAGGTGCGATACAGCGCCAGGAACGGTACAAGATCGACCTTTTCCTGGAAGGCAAGGCCGGTCTCGACCAGGTATTTCACCCACTGGTCGAGCGCTATCGCGGCTGCGACCAGCAGGGCGTAGGGGAACCATGATTTTGCCGTTGGGGATTTGACCATTTGGGATGTCACGGTTTGGCGTCCTCTGGGGCAAGTTTCAGCGCGCCGCGCCGGATCTCGAACAGCATGATGCCGGTGGCCACCGCGAGATTGAGCGAATCGGCCCGGCCGGCCTGCGGAATCCGCAGCAATCTGTCACAGCTTTCGGCCATGCTTTCGGGCAGGCCCTGCTGTTCGTTGCCCATCATCAGCAGCACCGGGCCTTTGGAAAAGTCGACCGAGCGGTAGTCGACCGCACCCTTCAGATGTGTGCCGGCAACGAGGCCAGGAAAGCCTTTTCGCCACGCAAGGAAGGTTTCCGGCGTCGCCTTGGCGACCGGCACCGCGAAGATCGAGCCCATCGTGGCGCGCACGGTCTCGACGGAAAAAGGATCGGTGGTCTCGCCGACCAGGATGATGCCCTTGGCGCCAACGGCATCGACGGTGCGGATGACGGTGCCGAGATTGCCGGGGTCGCGCACGCGGTCGAGCGCCACCCAGACGTCGCCGTCTTGAGCGCGGATGTCCTTCAGCGGCAGGAATTTCTGCGAAAAGACGCCGACCACCATTTGCGGGTTATCACGGCGGGTGATGGCGACGAGCACTTTTTCCGAAACTTCGAGCACGGTGCCGCCGCCGGCAACCGTGCGCGCCGCGACCTTTTCGACTGCAGCGTTGCCGCGTCCGGCCTTGGCGAAGACCAGCGTCCGGATCGACCAGCCGAGGTCGAGCGCGTCGATGACCAGCTTCAGTCCCTCGGCCATGAAGGCGTTCTGCTGGTCGCGGAATTTCTTCAGGGAGAGCGCCTTGATGTCCTTGATCAACGGATTGGCGAGGCTGGTCACTTCCTTCACCTGCCCCGGCGCGCCGGCGTGCCGCTCGCTCATTCAGGCCACCCAGCGTGAGAACAGCGACGTAGACAGCGCCCGGCCGGCGGATTTTTCGCGGATGATCAGTTCGCCGGATTCGACCGTGCCGCCCATGCCGGCAAATGTGTCGCGCATCAAGGCATGGATGGCGAAGAAGGAGGCGCGGATCGAATAGGCGGTCAGCACGACAGCAAGCGGCTTCGGCGTCAGGATCGAGCTGCAGAGGTCGGTCAGATCAGGCAGGTCCTCGAACAATTGCCAGACCTCGCCCTTGGGGCCACGGCCATAGGCGGGCGGATCGAACAGGATGATGTCGTAGCGGCTGCCGCGGCGCTCCTCGCGCTCGGCGAATTTCATGGCGTCGTCGATGATCCAGCGGATCGGCTTTTGCGACAGGCCCGCCATCTCCTGGTTCTCTCTGGCCCAGCCGATCGCCTTCTTGGACGCATCGACATGGGTGACCTCGGCGCCGGCGCGCGCCGCCACCAGCGAGGCAAGGCCGGTATAGCCGAACAGATTCAGCACCTTGACCGGTCGCTTCGCCGCCGCGATCAGCCCGGCCATGTGGTCCCAGTGCGAGGCCTGCTCGGGGAAGACGCCGACATGGCGAAACGAGGTGAAGCGGCCGAGATAGTCGATTCCGTCATGCTTCATCGGCCAGGTCTCGCCGAGCGGCGTCTTGGGGAAGCGCCAGCGGCCGATGCCTTCCTCGTCGGTGTCGCCGGTGAAAATGGCGTCGGCGCGGTCCCAGTCTTTGGCCGGCAACGCTTTTTGCCAGATCGCCTGGCCTTCGGGCCGGACGATGCGATAGGGCCCGTACTGCTCGAGCTTTTGACCGGCGCCGCTGTCGAGCAACGCATAATCGGCGTTGGGCGCCACTTCGAGGATCAGCGGCAGGTGTTCGGCGGGCAGGGCGCCGTCGCGGCGGGAAAGGACGCGCGGCGCGGTTTTCGGCTCGGTGCGGTTGCCCGGTGCTGTGCCGGTCCCGCGCTGCGCCTGTTCCGCCCCGCCCTTTGCGAGCTGATGCGAGCGGCTGTCGCGGCGTTTGTCGCGAAAAGGTTTCAAGAAGAGCATCTCCGGGGCGACTTGGCCCGCTTCTGCCACAGCACATTCACCGGTGCAACAAACGCGGTCGCTGGACATTTCCGAAACGGTCAGCCGCGCCTGATCCAAAGCAGGGCGGCAACCAGCGATACGAAACCGACTGCCTTGAAGCCGGCGACGATCATATGGCCGGTTTCCCAGCGCAGTCGGATCGCTTCGAAATTTTCCGGAATCGGTCCAGGCACCCAGGTGGCCAGAATATCGTTCGTCGGCTTGACGAGAGCAAACCACATCGCAAGAGACACCGCATAGAGCACGGCAGCGGCCAACGCGTACCAGAACGCCGGACGGTCATTGCGCAGCATCCATGCGAGAAGTCCCGGGCAGCCGATCGCGGCCACGTCGAGTGGCGCGCCAATGACGGCAAACAGCTGGAACTGGGCGTTGAAGACAGTCGTCTCGCGCCAGAGCGAAGGCGACCACTTCGTCAGCCGAGGAGCCGATTCCAGAACATGGGCGAAGGACGGTCCAAGGCTGAGCGCCGCGACGACGGCGGCCAAGATGGACCAGAACAACAGGAACCCGCGTATCTCCATAACGCCCGAACAACGGCGTGACGCCGGACACGTTCCCGTCCGAACGGGAACAGAGAAGCAAGGGAGTAAGGGAGTAAGGGAGTAAGGGAGTAAGGGAGTAAGGGAGTAAGGGAGTAAGGGAGTAAGTGAATAGGGGAATTATGACTAGCACGAAGCCGCACGATTGGTACGGCTCCCCTACTCCCCTACTCCCCTACTCCCCAGCGCCTTGTACACCGCAATGCCGGCGGCGAGGTCTTCGAGGGCTGCGCCGACCGATTTGAACAGCGTGATCTCACCGGGGCTCTGCCGGCCCTTCTTCTGGCCGCGTGCCAATTCATGCAGGTCGGCGACGATGGCTTGCGCCTTCAGCACGCCCGAGGCCAGCGGCTGGACGATGTCGCCCGCTTCCTTGGTGGCGCCGGTCCGGGTGTCGACATAGACGCGGGCACGCGCAATCGCATCGTCGTCGCTTTCGCGCATATCAGGCGTGAAACCGCCGACCAGATCGACATGGGTTCCCGGCTTCAACAGCGCGCCCTTGATCAGCGGCGTGGTCGTGATGGTCGCCGACGAAACGATGTCGGCCTGGCCGAGTTCGGCGTCGAGATCGCTCGCGGCGGTGGCCGCAAAGCCCTCGGCGCGCAATTCCGCTGCAACCTTTTCGGCATTGGCCGGTGTGCGGTTCCAGATGCGGATGGCGGTGATCGGCCGCACCGCTGAATGTGCCCTGGCGAGGAACGGCGACAGCGCGCCGGCGCCCACCACCAGCAGCCGCTCAGCGTCCTCGCGGGCCAGATAGGAGGCGGCCAGCGCCGAGGCGCAGGCCGTGCGCCACTGCGTCAACCGCTGGCCGTCGATCATGGCTTCAGGCTCGCCGGTCGCGCCGTCGAGCAGGAGGTAAAGCCCCATCACCGCGGGTTTGCCTACGGTGTTGTTGTCGGGCGACACCGTGACGATCTTGACGCCGATATGGCCGCCTGCCGACGTGCCGGCCGCATTGAAGTCGGTCCAGGCCGGCATCAGGAGCAGCGTCGAGGCCGCGCCGTCGGGCCGTTCGAGCGTATGGTGATGCCTGACCGGTTGTATCGCGCCATCGCGAAAGGCCGCGCGCAGCGTCTCGACCAGGCCGGGAAAGGTCAGCGCATGATCGACCTCGGCCGCCGAAATGGTCAGCATGGGAAACTCCGTGAAGAGAAATACGCCTAACGCATAACCGCGGAAATCGGAACCGATTTTCGGAAAAGATCATGCGTAATCAAAATGGTACGGCGTCCTTTGTGCGTCCCAAAGGACGTGCGGCGCTGTGTTGGCTCAGTTCGTCGGCTTCGGTAAGGCCGGGCCTTGTGGCGCAGGCGGCGCACGGCTGACCGCCTGGCGCAGGTTCTCGGCCTCGACGCCGCGCTGGCGCGCCAGCCTGCGATAGCGGCCCTGCTTGATCCAGGTCGCCAGGCTGCCGACGACCATGCCGATGGCGAGAGCCAGGAACAGGAAGATGAAAAGCGGCAGCGTCACCGTCAGCGCCGGATTGCCGGGGTTGAACGGATCCAGGGTGAAGGCAACCGGATCGCGGTTGGCGACCGCCAGCGCAATCAGGATGACGGCCAGCGGCACGAAGACCACGACGAGCATGAAACGATTGAACATGGAATTTCCTGTCGAAGGCGGGCTCTACCGCGGGCCGGGCCCTACTGAAAAGGCCGGCATGCTGCACGAGCTCGCGCGGCGCCTATTTGCCGCCGTTCAGCCTTTCACGCAATTCCTTGCCGGTCTTGAAGAACGGCACCCATTTCTCCTCGACCTCGACGGATTCGCCGGTGCGCGGGTTGCGGCCGGTGCGGGCGGGGCGGTTTTTCACCGAGAAAGCACCGAAACCGCGCAGCTCGACCCGGTTGCCTTCGGCAAGCGCGTCGGTGATCTCGTCGAAAATCGCGCCGACGATGTTTTCGACGTCGCGCAGAAAAAGGTGCGGGTTGCGTGTGGCGATGATCTGCACAAGTTCGGATTTGATCATGAGAAGGCTCCCCGTGAAAACACTGCGGTCAAAATTATGAGGATGATTTTATTTGCTTTTTTCACTCGTCTCAAGGGTGCCAGACGGAAACGAGACCGTCAAGAAACAAGCGGTCGGCACCAAGTTCGTGAATGATCTCGCCGCCATAGTCGGGCAGGCCGAGCGCACTGCCGATGGTTCGCGCCATCGCTTTCGAGAACAGGAAGCCGCCGCTTTCCGCGTCCTTCCACTCCACCACCTTGAGCTTGGCGTCGACGCCCTTGGTCGCGAGCCAGTCGATCGCTTCGGTCTCGCCGCCGACCGCGTCGACCAATTTGTTGGCAACAGCCTGCCGGCCGGTGAAGATCGAACCGTCGGCCAGGGCCAGCGCCTCCGGCTTGGTCATGTTGCGTCGTTCGGCGACGACGCCGACGAACCAGTCGTAGCTGTCCAGGATCAGCTTGCGGACCATGGTGCGCTCGTCGTCATTGGTCGGCTTGAAAGGCGACGGCGAGGCTTTCAACGGCGAGGATTTCACTTCCTCGAGCTTGATGCCGACCTTGTCCATAAGGCCGCTGACGTCCGGATACTGGATCAGCACGCCTATCGAGCCGACGATCGACGATTTGCGCGCGACGATATGATCGGCCGCGGTGGCGATCATGTAGCCCGCCGATGCGGCCAGCGTGCCGACCTCGGCCACCACCGGCTTCTCGGTGGCCAGCTTGCGCACTGCCTCGTAGATCGATTCGCCCCCGACGGTGGTGCCGCCCGGTGAATCGATCGACAGGATCACAGCTTTCACCCTCGAGGATTGACGGATGGTATCCAGTTGTTTGATCAGGTCTTCGTCTTCGGTAATGGTGCCCTCGATCTTGACCTTGGCGATATGGTCGACCGCCGTGCCAGTGAAGTCGTCACCGTAAATCCAGCTCGAAAAGGCAATCAGCCCGACTGCCGCGACAACAAGCGCTGCAACGCGCCAGAATGTCAGCTTGCGGCGCAAGCGGCGGCGGTCGATCAGGTCGTCGGCTCTCAGTGCCATGGTCAGCCTCATAGTCGGTGGAAGCAGATGCTTTTAAAGCAACCATCCGCGCCCGGCTACCGATTCCTGACGAGCTTGCGCCAGAGACAGGGTTTCGACGTTCGCGGGCCGGCGTTTCAAGAGACATCAAGACCAATCCACAGGCCCCTAACGCTGTCCGCCTGTATCTGGTATGACATGCAAGTTGTGCCGGTTTCATTTTCGTTTGAGCAACAGCAACCGTCACACTTTTGCGGTTTTCCTCCGCTTGTGCTTGCTTGAGGGCGCCGGCATCCCACCTATAGGGGTGCTTGGCGGCAGGGGTTTAAAAGAAAGCAGTTATGTTAGCGCGACCGATCGAACCGACCAACACCGAGACGGAGTTGGCTCCCCCGGACGTAGGCCCGGCGCGGGTCGACGCCTTCGGCATTGCCCAGCGCCATTCGCGTCGCGTGCGTATCTTGAAGCTTGCAGTGCCGCTGGCCGCTGCCGCAATCGCGGTCGCCTTCCCGGTCTACTCCTATCTCGCGGCGCCTGGCTCAATCCAGGTCCAGGTCGACGGCAGCGCCTTCGCCAATGGCAAGCTGGTGATGGCCAACCCCAAGCTCAACGGGTTCACCAAGCAGAAACTGCCCTATTCTATGACGGCTTTGCGCGCCATACAGGACGTGACCAAGCAAGGCATCATCAATTTGGAGGGCATCGACGCCAAGCTGCCGATATCGACCGACAATGTGGCGGCCATCAATGCCTCGCACGGCACCTATAATCGTGACGGCAACACGATGAGCCTGACCAGCGATGTCACCATAACCACCACCGATGGCTTGGCGGCAAAGTTCAAATCGGTCTTTCTCGATATGGGCAAAGGCACTATGAAGACGAACGACCCGGTCGACGTCAGCCGCGGCGGGTCGCGGATCACCGCAGATTCGATGTCGATCCAGGACAACGGCAAGATCGTGGTTTTCGAGAACAGAGTGCGTGTCAACATCGATCCCGCCAGCTTGAAGGCGGCAGAGGCAATGAGCGGAGAATCCAATGCGGTTCAGTAGTTCGACACGGCTCGTGGCCGCAGCTTCGGCGTTGCCGGCCCGTGGGCTGGCTTTGGGGCTGGCTTTGGGGCTGGGCTTGGGGATGGCGCCGGCTCTGGCGCAGTCCAAGGCCACCAGCCAACTGTCGGGCCTCAAACTGTCTGGCGACAAGCCCATCCAGATCGAAAGCGATAAGCTCGAGGTTCGCCAGGCGGATAGCGTCGCCGTGTTCACAGGCAATGTAAGCGTCGTCCAGGGTCCGACCTTGCTCAAGGCCGGCAAGATGACGGTCTATTACGTCAAGGACGCCGACGCTGACGCCAAGGATGCGCAGGCCGCAGGTGCCGCGATGACCGGCTCGGCCAACATCGACCGCCTGGAGGTCGCCAACAAGGTCTATATCAAATCGGACGACCAGGTCGCCACCGGCGACAGCGGCACCTTCGACATGAAGACGGAAGTGCTGGTGCTTTCAGGCAGCAAGGTCGTGCTTTCGCAAGGTGACAATGTACTGGTCGGCTGTAAGCTCACCGTGCAGATGAAGAGCGGCCTGGCCCAGGTCGACGCCTGCGGGGGCCGCGTGATGATGTCGATCACGCCGCCGGCGAAGTCGGGAGCGGCGAACCCCTGATGGTCGACGTAGCATCGCTGATGGCGCGTGTTTCAGGACGCGCCGCCAGCAAACTTGCGGCACCGGCCACGGTCAGCGTCGACCAGGTAAAGTTCAAGGGAACCTTGATCGCCAAGGGCCTGACCAAGAGCTACAAGGGCCGCAAAGTCGTCAGCGGCGTGACGATCGGCGTGCGCGCCGGTGAGGCGGTCGGACTGCTCGGTCCCAACGGCGCCGGCAAGACGACCTGCTTCTACATGGTCACCGGCCTTGTGCCGGTCGACGAAGGCACAATCGAAATCGATGGCTTCGATGTCACCTCGATGCCGATGTACCGCCGCGCCCGCCTTGGCATCGGCTACCTTCCGCAGGAAGCGTCGATCTTTCGCGGCTTGAGCGTCGAGCAAAACATCCGTGCCGTGCTCGAAGTCGTCGAAAAGAACCGCAAAAAGCGCGAACACAGTCTCGACGAACTGCTCGATGAGTTTCACATCAGCCATCTGCGCAAAGCCCCGTCGCTGTCGCTTTCCGGCGGCGAGCGGCGGCGCCTTGAAATCGCGCGCGCACTGGCGACCCGCCCCGCATACATGCTGCTCGACGAACCTTTCGCCGGCATCGATCCGATCGCCGTCGCCGATATCCAGCAACTTGTGCGCCATCTGACGGCGCGGGGCATCGGCGTGCTCATCACCGATCACAATGTCCGCGAGACGCTCGGCCTGATCGACCGCGCCTACATCATCCATGCCGGCCAGGTGCTAACCCATGGCCGGGCCGACGAAGTGGTCGCAAATCCGGATGTGCGGCGGCTTTATCTCGGTGAGGGATTTACACTCTAAGCGGGAAAATTCCTCTCCAAGCGCGATTTTTGGTGCGAGATGGGCTTTCTTTTCCGATTTCTCGTCCGAATAACGCACCGACAGGCGAGTTTTGATCGCCGTCGCCTTGACAAGCAAAAGCCGGGCCAGTTTCTATGCCCAACTCCTTCCGGCAGTCCGGATGCGTAGACAGGGCGTTTGAAACCGAACCATGGCGTTGGCGGCAAAACTACAGCTACGACAGTCCCAGTCGCTGGTGATGACGCCGCAACTCATGCAGTCGATCCGGCTGCTGCAGTTCACCCACATCGAGCTGGAACGCTTCATCGACGACGAGATCGAGCGCAATCCACTGCTCGAGCGTGCCGAGCCGCAGGACGATGCCGTCAGCGACCAGACGCAGAAGATCGATGCTGCGCCGGAAACGGCCACCGACGGCGACTGGTTCGAGAAGGAAACGGCGTGGAGCGCCGAGGCGATCTCGGAAAAGCTCGATACTTCGCTGGAAAACCTGTTTCCCGACGACCCCGGCACCAGCGAGCGGCTCGGTCCCGACCTGACGGCCCAATGGAAATCGGCGTCCGGCAACGGTTCCGCGTCTTCGTCCGACGGCTTCGACGTCGGCGACATGGCGGCCGCCGCCATCACGCTGCGCGAGCATGTCGCCGAACAGGTCGCGCTTGCCTTCGCCGACCCGGCAGCACGCCTGATCGCCGGCGAACTGGCCGATGGCCTCGATGAGGCCGGCTACATGCGCGCCGACATGGCCGAGATCGCCGCTCGTCTCGGCACCGACAGATCGGCGGTGACGAATGCACTCGCGGTCTGCCAGACATTCGAGCCCGCCGGCATCTTTGCCCGTGACCTCGCCGAATGCCTGTCGCTGCAGCTTGCCGTCCGCGACCGGCTCGATCCGGCGATGAAGGCTTTGATCGCCAATCTCGAACTCCTGGCGCGGCGCGATTTCCAGACCCTGAAACGGATTTGTGGGGTCGACGAGGAGGATCTGCTCGACATGCTGGCCGAGATACGTGCGCTCGATCCGCGCCCGGGGATGGCGTTTTCGGGCGGTGCCAGCGACGCGATCATCGCTGATGTCGAAGTGCGGGCAGCTAATGACGGAAGCTGGGTGATCGAACTCAACCCCGAAACGCTGCCGCGCGTGCTGGTCGACCTTATCTATTTCGCCCAGGTATCACCGCATGCGAAAAACCAGACGGAAAAGGATTTCCTGGCGGAATGCCTGCAAAACGCCAATTGGCTAACGCGCAGCCTCGACCAGCGGGCGAAGACCATCCTTAAGGTTGCCTCAGAAATCGTGCGCCAGCAGGACGCCTTCCTCGTCCATGGCGTGCGTCACCTGAAGCCGCTCAACCTGCGCACGGTGGCCGACGCCATCGGCATGCACGAATCGACCGTCAGCCGGGTCACCGCCAACAAATACATGCTGACGCCGCGTGGCGTGTTCGAACTGCGCTATTTCTTCACCGCCTCGATCGCTTCGTCGGGTGGCGGCGACGCGCATTCGTCTGAAGCGGTGCGCGACCGCATCAAGCAGTTGATCGACGAGGAGAAGCCTGCCGACGTGCTTTCCGACGACGCGATTGTAGATATGTTGCGAGAAAGTGGCGTCGATATCGCCAGGCGCACGGTCGCCAAGTATCGGGAGGGCATGAATATTCCCTCGTCGGTGCAGCGGCGGCGTGAAAAACGCGCTTTGGCCAGCGCCGGACGTTGATCTCGACGGAATTTCCACAGCTTTCGCACTTCATTGACAAGCCGCAATGAAGTGGCTAGAAGCCCGCCCGCATGGGACGGGCTAGTGCCCGCATGCGGATGGTCCGTCACGACGTTGGCCACGGGACGGTCAAAGAAGGCGGCTTGTGATCAACCGGAAAGTTCGGATTTAAAATCGGCGCAAGTGACGCCGCAAAGCTTGTGCGCACAGACCACGGGTATAAACTCGGGACAGTTTGAAGCCTGAGCAAGGAAGGTCAGTTTTCAGATGACACTGCGCATATCAGGAAAACACATGGATATCGGCGATGCGTTCCGTACGCGCATCAACGACCGAGTCGGGGAAGTGATCGGGAAATATTTCGATCGGGGCTTTTCAGGGCAAATTGTAGTCGTCAAATCGGGGTCGCGCTACACGGCCGATTGCATGATCCGGCTGGATTCCGGCGCTTCGCTGCAGGCGACCGGCGAAGCCCAGGACCCGACACTCGCTTTCGAGGCCGCGGCGGATCGCCTCGAAACCCGCCTTCGGCGCTACAAGCGTCGGCTGAAGTCACATAATTCAGGCAATGCCAATGGCGAACTCACCGACATCGCCTATACGGTGATGGCGCCGCTTGCTGATGACGATGAGGAAATACCGGAGAATTTCGCGCCGGCCATCGTTGCCGAATCAACCATGACGCTGCGGACCATGTCGGTGGCGTCAGCCGTGATCGAGCTCGACGCCAAGGACAGCCCGGTCCTCGTTTTCCGCAACGCCGGAAACGAGCATCTCAATATCGTCTATCGCCGGCCGGACGGAAATATCGGCTGGATCGACCCATCTACGACCAAGGTCGCGCAGGGATGACGGCCAAGGCCGCACTGGGATAAGGAACCAGCCGCACGCGAGAGTGAGGGCTGGCGACGGCAGGCGAACAAGGGATTTCAAGTATGGATCTGAGCGATCTTATCAACGTTCCGGCGATCTTGCCGGCGTTGAAGGCGAACTCCAAGAAGCAACTGCTGCAAATGCTGTCCGAAAGGGCGGCGGCGATTTCCGGCATTCCGGAACGGGAGGTGTTCGACACCATCCTGCAGCGTGAACGGCTGGGCTCGACTGGTGTCGGCAACGGCATTGCCATTCCGCACGGCAAGCTGGCCGGGGTGAAGCGGATCGCCGGGGTTTTCGCCCGGCTGGAGACGCCGGTCGATTTCGAGGCGCTGGATGACCAGCCGGTCGATCTGGTGTTCTTGCTTTTGGCGCCTGAAGGCGCCGGCGCCGACCACCTCAAGGCGCTGTCGCGCATCGCGCGGGTGCTGCGCGATGCCGACACAGTGGCCAAGATCAGGGGCACCCGCGACGCCGCAGCGATCCACGCGCTCTTGTCGGACACGCAGGCCTCGCACGCGGCCTGAGTTTTTTGATCGGATCCGTTGAAGGGCCGCTGCGAGCGGCCCTGTCCGTTTCCAACCGGATCGCTGCGCCGTATTGTTAGTGGATGGCGACGGGGATCAGGTCGTTTTCCAGGGCGCCAGCCAGCGCCCGGTCGCGAGCGTCCGAAAGCAGGATCGGCTGGCCATTGGCGGCAAACAGGGCCCACAGTTCCAGCCCAGGCGCGATTTCGCCGAGGCCCGGGAAACGGCCGCGCAGATCGTCGCTCGACACCTTCCTGAGATAGGCGACCGAGCCTTCGCCGAGATGGGCGAATTCGCCGCTGGTCATGATAAGATTTTCGTCAGTTCTGGTCATTTAAGCCTCCTTGGCACGAGGACGCCGCTCAAGGCCGCCTCGCATGAGAGCCATCGGTAAAGATCAGTCTTTCACCGATATGTTTATTTTCCGTACCAGCCGTTCGGACTCGGGCCGGTCGAGATCGATCGACAAAAGGCCGTTCTTCAGCTCCGCGGTGATCACCCGCATGCCGTCGGCCAGCACGAAACAGCGCTGGAACTGGCGCGCGGCAATGCCGCGATGAAGAAATTCGCGCTCGGTATCGTCGTTCTGACGGCCGCGCACGACCAACTGGTTCTCCTCCGTGGTCACGTCGAGATCGTTCTCGGCGAAACCGGCGACAGCGAGCGTAATACGCAGCCTTTCGGCCTTGCCGTCGGCACCGCTGAGGCGCTCGATATTATAGGGAGGGTAGCTGTCACCCGACTTCGCCAGACGCTCCAGGGTCTTTTCCATGGCGTCGAAACCCAGGAGAAGCGGGCTGGAAAAAGGCGTCATTCGGCTCATGTTACATTGTCCTCTCAAGAGCGACATAAAGTGGAAAAACCCAGATGGCATTTTTCCCGATGGTCTTGATATGGTCCGCCCCGCGGTCAAGTTCAAGCCGTCAAAAGCCCCGCCCAAAAAGACTCCCCAAACAAGGAATTGAAATGCCCCTATCCCGCAAGATCATCATCGACACGGATCCCGGCCAGGATGATGCCGTCGCCATATTGCTGGCGCTCGGCAGCGCCGAGCTGGAGATCGTCGGCATGACCGCCGTCGCCGGCAACGTGCCGCTGAGGCTCACCGAAAAGAATGCACGCAAGATCTGCGAACTGGCCGGCAGGTCTGACATCAAGGTCTATGCCGGCGCCATCCGGCCGCTGGCGCGCGAACTGGTTACCGCCGAGGAGGTGCATGGCGAGACCGGTCTCAACGGACCGCAATTGCCCGAACCGACAATGAAACTGCAGGACCAGTATGCGGTGGATTTCCTCGTCGAGACACTGATGAAGGAAGAGAGCGGCACGATCACGCTCTGCGCGCTCGGACCGCTCACCAACGTTGCGCTGGCGCTTATCCGCGAGCCGAAGATCGCGCCGCGCATCAAGGAAATCGTGCTGATGGGCGGCGGCTTCTTCGAAGGCGGCAACGTCACGCCGACCGCCGAATTCAACATCTATGTCGACCCGCATGCCGCCGACGTCGTGTTCAAATCCGGCATCCCGATCGTCATGATGCCGCTCGACGTCACCCACAAGGCGCTGACCACCGCCAAGCGGACCCAGGCCTTTCGCAAGCTCGGCACCAGGGTCGGCACGGCTACGACGGAGATGCTGGAATTCTTCGAGCGCTTCGACGAGGAGAAATACGGCACCGATGGCGGTCCGCTGCACGACCCTTGCGTCATCGCCTATCTGTTGAAGCCGGAGCTGTTCAGGGGCCGCAACTGCAACGTCACCGTGGAAACCGCCTCGGAGCTCACCATGGGCATGACCGTGATCGACTGGTGGGGCGTGACCAAGCGACCGAACAACGCCATGGTGATGCGCGACATCGACCATGATGCGTTTTTCGCACTGCTGCTGGAAAGGCTGGGGCGGCTTTAGGGCTTCTTCCTTCTCCCCTTGTGGGTCCCCTTGTGGGAGAAGGTGGCCGAGCGAAGCTCGGCCGGTTGAGGGGTGCTGGACGGATCGCGGCGCTGGTGTTTCTTCCAACACCCCTCATCCGGCTCGGCGCTGCGCACCGATCCACCTTCCCCCCACAAGGGGGGGAAGGAAAGGTGCCGCTCACTTCGCCTTTGAAAACGCCAGCCACAGGCCGCCGCCGATCAGGAAACTGCCGCTGATTCTGGACATGAGCTTGATGCGGCCGGCCGAGAGCCGGCGTCCGGCGCGGCCGGCGGCCAGCGCGAAGGTCGAATCCGACACGGCGGCGAAGATCAGAGCGGTGATACCCATGACGACGATCTGCAACGCGTAGTTGCCTTCAGGGGCGATGAACTGCGGAAAGAAGGCGCCGAAAAACACCAGCGTCTTGGGATTGCTGATCGCCACCAGCAGGCCTTGCAGGAAGAAGCCGCCGCGCGGTGTCTTCGCCGATCCGTCGGCGTTCAGCTTACCCTTGGAGCGGAACATCTGCACACCCATCCAGATCAGATAGGCAGCGCCGATCAGCCTGACCCATTCGAACCAATGGCCCATTCCCGCGATCAGCGAGGTCAATCCGATGCCGACAATGGCGATCATGATGGCCAGCCCCGCCTGCGTGCCGGCGACATTGGCGAGGCCGGCGCGGGAGCCATGGCGGATGCTGTTGGCGATGATCAGCGTGACGGTCGGTCCAGGCACCAGGACAATGACGATACAGGCAACGACATAGGTAGCGTAGAGTTCCAGCGACATGGTTTTTCCTCGACAATATGCGGCTTGCGACGCGGCCGACCGCGATCAATGCATGACAGCAACGCTGGTGCAAGCCGGCAGCATATGTCGCTGGCGGCCTTGACCTGGATTTAGGCTCCGGCCTGCCACGGCAGCGTCGTCTCGTAGGCTGCCGCTGCTCTCAACACGGCCATGTCGCCGCGCGGCCGCCCGATCAGTTGCATGCCCATCGGCCTGCCTCTGGCATCGAAGCCCGCCGGTACGTTGACCGCCGGGCAGCCGCCCAGCGTGGCGAGCGCTGAAACCTGCATCCAGCGGTGATAGCTGTCCATGGCACGCCCGGCCACTTGCGTCGGCCAGTGAGTGGAAACCTCGAAGGGGAAGACCTGTGCGGTCGGCAGTGCGACGAGGTCGAAGCGGTCGAAGAGCGACAGCAGGGTTTTGTGCCAAGACGAGCGCCTCACCGTGGCGGCGTGGATCTGCGGCGCCGTGAGCTGCAGCGCATGTTCCACCTCCCACACGGCCTCCGGCTTCAGAAGACTGCGTTTCAAGGGATCGTCGTAATGCGCCTTGAGCGCGCAACCGCTGCTCGCCTGGCGCAGCGTCACAAAGGCCTGCCACAGC
The DNA here is from genome assembly GCF_002284575.1 of Mesorhizobium temperatum. Lineage (GTDB taxonomy): Bacteria > Pseudomonadota > Alphaproteobacteria > Rhizobiales > Rhizobiaceae > Mesorhizobium > Mesorhizobium temperatum. Next base: position 33,351 of record NZ_NPKJ01000077.1, on the reverse strand, counting down.
GCCTCGAAGTCGAAATCCGGCACCAGCGCTTCGGTCTGAAAGGATACATCGGCGAATCGGCCGAGAGCGGCCTCGCAAAGATCAAGGATGCCGGGTTCGAGCGGCAGATGGCCGCCGAGATCGCCGAACCAGGCGATGCGGCCGCCGTCCGCCGCCGTTTGCAGTCCCTGTAGGAAGCAGCCCTGCTTGTGATGCGAGAGCGGCGCGCGAGGGTCGTAGCCGGCCTGCTCGTCGAGCAGCAGCGCCATGTCGCGCACGCTGCGACCCATCGGCCCTTCGACGCCCATCTGCGCGTGAAAGACGTCAAGCTCGGGGCCGGCCGGGACAAGTCCCTGCGATGGACGGAAGCCATAGACGTTGTTGTAGGCGGCCGGGTTGCGCAGCGAGCCGCCAAAGTCGCTGCCGTCGGCGACTGGCAGCATGTCGAGCGCCAGTGCGACCGCCGCGCCGCCGCTCGAACCGCCGGCGGTCGAGGCCGGGTCGAAAGCGTTGAGCGTCGGGCCGAACACCGTGTTGTAGGTGTTTGAGCCAAGGCCGAATTCGGGAACGTTGGTCTTGCCGATGATGATGGCGCCGGCGTTGCGGATGCGCTCGACGAAAAAATCGTCTTCCTGCGGCACGAAATCGGCGAAGATCGGCGAGCCGAAGCTGGTCCTGAGGCCCTTGGTCTGCACGAGATCCTTGATGGCGATCGGCAGGCCGAACAGCGGTCCGGCATGCCCTGCATGCGCCAGATGCGCGTCTGCCTTGTCGGCATCGTGCAGGATGTCGGCACGGTCGCGCAGCGAGACGATGGCATTGACCAGCGGGTTCACCGCTTCGATCCGGTCGAGGAATGCCGTCACCACCTCGCGCACGGACAACTGCCGGCGGCGCCTGATCGCGTCGGCAAGATCCACGGCGGACAGGCGGCAGATATCGCCGGCAGGCGGCACGGCGTGTTTCGTGGCCGGGCGCATGGCTCTCACCTAGCTGGCGGATTTTGGAGCGCCGCGTCGACGTCCTTCGCCAGCGGGATCGCAGGCTGGGCGCCGGGCTTCAGGCAAGCGAGCGAACCTGCGGCTGCAGCACGGGCGAGCGCCTGATCGAGCGGCAGGCCGGATGACAGCCCGGCGGCGAAATAGCCGCAAAACGTGTCGCCGGCGCCGACCGTATCGACCGGCGTGATCTTCAGCGCCGGAAGCATCAGAAGATCGGCTGGTGTGGCAGCCAGAACGCCGTCGCCGCCGAGCGTGACGACAGTTGTGCGGCCGGTCTTCCCGGCGTAATCGCGCATCCGCGCCGGGCGATCGCGGCCGCTCAGCGACAGCGCCTCGCCATAGAGGTCGAATTCGGTTTCGTTGGCGACGACATAGTCGGCCTTGCCGAGGAAGGCGGCCGCCTCGCCGCGGAACGGTGCCGTGTTGAGCACGGTAACCGCGCCCGCCGCTCGGGCGGCGTCCAGTGCTGCATCAACAGTCTGCAGCGGGATCTCCTGCTGCAGGAGCACGACATCGCCCTTTTTCATGAAGGCTTTGGAAAGGTCGCCTGTCACGACCGAATCATTGGCGCCCGGCACCACGGCAATGACGTTCTCGCCGTCGTCGGCGACCATGATCAATGCCGTGCCGGTCGAGGCGAAGGTTTCGCCGACACCGGACAGGTCGACCTTGCCGTCCCGCAGCAGCGCCAGCGCTTCAGTGGCGAAATTGTCCTTGCCGACCGCGCCGACCATGCGCACCTTGGCACCGGCGCGCGCGGCGGCCAGGGCCTGGTTGGCGCCCTTGCCGCCGGGTGCGGTGGTAAAGCCGGAGCCCCGAACCGTCTCGCCCGGTGCGGGCAAGCGATCGACATTGGCGATAAGGTCAAGGTTGATCGAGCCGATAACGATGATCAAGTGGTGCCTCCCTGCTGACGCATCGTGCTTTCCGAAAATCGGAATCGATTTTCGGAAAGCACGATGCGTAGAATTAAAGTGTTAGAGCGTACTTTGTGCGTCCAAATGGACGCACGTCGCTCCATTGCGCGGGAAGCTACTCCGTAAGGCCGCCGCTTGCCAGACCGCGCGAGATGAACCCGCGCGGTCTGGCCCGAATCTATGGGAGTTTCATCAAGATCCGACTTGTCCCGCTTCCCAGCCAAGGATGGCGCGTTTGCGGGTCAGGCCCCAGTGGTAACCGGTGAGCGCGCCGGACTTGCCGAGAGCCCGGTGACACGGCACTACGAAGGACATCGGATTGGCGCCGACCGCGGCCCCCACCGCCCGGCTGGCGCTCGGCGCGCCGATGCCGGCGGCGATCGAGGAATAGGTGCAGGCCTTGCCCATCGGGATGCGCAGCAGGGCCTCCCAGACGCGGACCTGGAAGTCGGTGCCGATCATGACGACGCGCAGCGGCTGGTCGGCGCGCCACAGCGCCGGATCGAAGATGCGCGCAGCATAGGGCGCCGTCGCGGCCATGTCCTCGACATAGTTTGCGTTCGGCCAGCGGCCGGACATGTCGGCGAAGGCCGCACGCTCGCCGCCGGCATCGCTGAAGGCGAGACCGGCAAGGCCGCGGTCAGTAACCATGATCAGGGCGATGCCGAAGGGCGAAATATGATAGCCGTAGCGGATCGTCAGCCCGGCGCCGCGCGTCTTGTAGTCACCCGGCGACATCGCCTCATGGGTGACGAAAAGGTCGTGCAGTCGGCCGGGGCCTGACATGCCGACCTCGAAAGAAGCCTCGAGCAGCGGCATGCCGGAATCGAGCAGTTTGCGCGCATGGTCGAGCGTGACCGCCTGGAGGAAGGCCTTGGGCGACAGGCCGGCCCAGCGTGTGAAGAGCTTCTGCAGGCCGGTCGGCGTCTCGCCGACTTCCTCGGCCAGTATTTCGAGCGACGGCTGGTCACGGTAGTCAAGGCTGATCTTCTCGATCGCGCGCCGAACAACTTCGTAGTCACCGCCTTCGGGCGTGATGTCTTTCTTCAGAATAGCTGTCTGTGCGTTCATCGGACTATCTCCTTGACCGTGAATATCGTCCTTCGCGGCTGCGATCACCACCCGAAACTTGCCTTCTCGCGGCACATACCCAGATAGAATTGGCCTCGAGGAAGGGGCCGATGATGGGCTGGCGAAAAGGTGCATCTCACCAAGGAGAGGGAGACGCTGCTGATTACCATTTATGGCAAGGCACTGGAGAGCCGGTTGCCTCAATCGCTGCTGAAAGATCATTTTGCGGACGAGGCGGTTCGCTCACATCTAGCGCGTCTTGGCGGTCGCCAGGGCGCGTGAAAAGGCTGACGCAAAGCTCTCTCGGTCGTCGGGATTGAGGAAGCCGCCGATCGGCACATTCTGGCCTTGTGCTTCCACGGCCATCCTGGTGATGCCGATCTCGGCGTGACGGGCGACCGAAAAACGCGCCCAGAACGGATTGAAGCGATGTGCTTCCGATTTGCCTGATGGCGCGGTCTTGCGGATGTCGAGTCTGGTGCGCGAGACCGACACTTCCTCGCGGGCGCGGGCGGCACGATAATTGGCGCGAAAGGCGATGTAGACGGCAATCACGTCGAGACCGAGGAAGCCGAACACCGGCCAGGCGCCGCGCGACAGGAAAAACGCTCCGGTCACCAACGAGCCGAGCAGCAGAGCGCCCATCAGGATGGCAAAGCCGGTTTTGCCCAGCGACCGATGCGGTATCAGCAACGCCTGGAAGAATGGCTCGTCGGCCTGAAATGAGGCGTTTGTGTCGCTCATGACGGGATATTATAGGAAGGGGATGACAAGCCCCAAGCCCAAAAATTCCTCTACACCCGAAAATGAGCCCTCCCCCGGCCGACGCGACGGCTCGAACGCCAAGCCGCGTGCCCGGCCGGTGCGGTCCCATTCGCGCTACAGCCCGGCCGAGGTGCACGAGATTTTCCGACGCTTTTCCGTTCAGCGGCCCGAGCCGAAGGGCGAGCTCGAACACATCAACGCCTTCACGCTGCTGGTGGCGGTGGTGCTTTCGGCACAGGCGACCGATGTCGGCGTCAACAAGGCAACGCGGGCGCTGTTTAAAGTCGCCGATACCCCGCAAAAAATGCTGGCGCTCGGCGAGGCAAAGGTCGGCGACTATATCCGCACCGTCGGGCTTTGGCGCAACAAGGCCAAGAACGTCATTGCGCTGTCGGAAGCGCTGATCCGCGACCATGGCGGCGAGGTGCCTGACGACCGCGATCAATTGGTCAAGCTGCCGGGCGTCGGGCGCAAGACCGCCAATGTCGTGCTTAATATGGCCTTCGGCCAGCACACGATGGCGGTCGACACGCACATCTTCCGCATCGGCAACCGGCTGGGACTGGCGCCCGGCAAGACGCCGGAACAGGTCGAACAGGGGCTGTTGAGGATCATTCCAGACGAATATATGCGCCACGCGCATCATTGGCTGATCCTGCATGGCCGCTACGTCTGCAAGGCGCGCAAACCGGATTGTCCGGTCTGTGTCATCGCCGACATCTGCAAGGCCGAGGAGAAGACGAATGATGTTCCGGCGCCGCTGGTCGAAATTGCGCCGCTCGAACCCGTAGGCAAAATTCAGTAGCCGTAGCCGCGCGCCATCGCCGCGGCGAAGACCGGAATCAGCAGGAAGATGAAGGCTTCGGCGCGGACATAAGTTCGAACGGATGCAAGTTGCGCCGCCGGCACTTGAAAGCCGGGGCTGGCCGAGGCCTGCCTGTTCCAGGAAACAAAGCGGACTGTCGGGATGATCGATAACAGGCCGACAATGACGAAGGCCGCCATCTTTGCCCAGAACACCCAGTTGTAGACGTAGAATTCCCAACCCTTCAGGCCGTAGATGACGCGGCCGATGCCGACGACGATGATCAGCATGGCGATGATGCCGTAATGGCGATCGATGCCGACAAGCCGCCGAAGCGTCGCGGCGGGCAGATCGCCGCGGATCAGGACAAATTCGGCGCCGATGATGCCCGCCAGTGAAAACACCAGCAGATGATGGAAGATGGCAAGCAGAAGATCGGTGGTATCCATGCCCTTTTCCCTCCGTTGGACGGCACAGCGGACGCTGAATCAGCTCCATGCGAAGGGTAGCATCGTTCGGCAAGATTCCCATGCCGGAGCTGGAGTTCGCGACTAAGTCGCTGCGTTGTTGACGCCAAATCCTGACAGCCTAAATCTTGACCATGACCAGACTGAAACGCGCCTTGAACCCGATGCCGGACGACATCCGAACCGCTTTGACAAAGCAGGGATTGATGGCGGCTTATGATGACAGGCCGGATTATCAGAAGAACGACTATCTCGGCTGGATCGCTCGTGCCAAACGCGCCGAGACAAGACATAAGCGGTTCGACCAGATGCTGGACGAGTTGAAGCGCGGCGGCGTCTACATGAACATGCCCTGGCGCGGCTGAAATCGCGCTTATCGTGTCACAATTTCCCTCGCTCGAAGCGCCTCGACCTCGTTTCTCGCGCTGGAGGATGATCTGCGCTGTCTTGGCTCTTGTTTGACATTTGGGCGACATGCATGAGGCACCGGCAAACAACCACTTTGAATTTGCGCATGATCCTTTCGGAAGCGGTTTTTCCGCAGTCATGCGTCGCGGGACAGAGTTTATGGGAAATCCAAGAGCAGCCAGCGCGCCGGTCATCGAGACGAAGCGAACCATCTTGCGGCCACACCAGCTCGATGATTTCGATGCCTATGTCGCCATGTGGGCCGATCCGGCCGTCACCCGCTTCATCGGCGGCAAGCCGCGCACGCGGGAGGAAAGCTGGATGCGCTTCCTGCGTCATGCCGGCCTGTGGTCGCTGCTGGGCTACGGCTTTTGGGCGATCGAGGACAAGGCGACCGGCCGCTTCATCGGCGAAGCCGGCTTTCACGATTTGAAGCGCAACATCGTGCCGTCGATCGAAGGCGTTCCGGAAGCCGGTTGGGCGCTGGTCCCGAGCGCCCATGGCCAAGGCTTCGCCAGCGAAGTCGTCGGACGGGTTCTCGCCTGGGGCGACGAGGCATTCGGGCGCGCAAGGACTGTCTGCATCATCGATCCGGAAAACACCGCTTCGCTGAGCGTCGCGGCCAAATGCGGCTACAGCGAAGTGTTGCGGACCACCTATCACGACGACGCGACGATCCTGCTGGAACGGCAGCCTTGAGGGTTGCGGCCTGTCATCCTGTGGCTCTGATCGGGCCGAATCGAGGCTTTCTAGGCCTGCCGCTTCAGCACCGGGCCTTCCGCTTTGGCCTTTAGGGCCGCCTGTTCGAGCATCGAGGCGTCTTCGCCGAAAGCGCGGGTGGCGCGCGCGGCCGCCTCGATCAGCGGATTTTTCATGCGCTGGAGAAAGGCCGCGTCGACGCGCGTGCTCGGGCCTGACAGCGTCAACGCACCGAGCAAGGTGTGCCCCGGCCCGAACACTGGTGCCGAAACGCCCGCCGTCTCGGGGTCGCGATCGCCGACCGACAAACAATGGTAGGTTTTGCGGATCGTCTCGTAAGGCTCGCCCTGCTGACCGGAAAACGCCGCAAGCACGCGGCCGCCCGTACCGGCCAGCAGGGGCAGCACGTCGCCTTCCCGTATGGTGTAGCGGATGGGATGCTTGGACTCGACACGATAGAGGCAGGTGCGGACGTCGCCCGAGCGGACATAGAAAGCGACGCTTTCCCAGCTTCGCTCGGCCAGATCGCGCATGATCGGCAGCAGGATGTCGATCGCCACGACCGAACGCTGGTATAGGGCACCCAGCCGGAAGGTGGCAGGGCCGACACGGTAGCGGCCGTCGTCGAGACGCTCCAGCAGCTGCCCGCGCAATAATGAGTTCGCCAGCCTCAGGATCGTGCTCTTGTAGAGGCCGGTCCGCGCCGCGATTTCGGCCAGGCTGAGCGACCGGTCGGCGGTAGCGAAAGCATCGAGGATGGCGATCGCACGGTCGAGGGCGGCAACACCGTTGGTCGACGCAGGCTTGGATTGTGTTACGGTCATCTGCTTGACCACGTCGTTCCGTTCCCAGTTGGACAGAAGGGCCGATCGGAACAACTATGCCGCGTGGAGACCGTTCTGTCCAGTAGAATGCTGTTCCTGTTGACAGAACAAGACAAAGGCTGCATGAATTTTTGTCGAGCGGGTCTGAATTCAGGCTACGTTGCTGGCAGGCACCAGAGGAGGTGTCGTGATTGGAGGAATCCCATGCTGAACAGACGCAGATTTTTAATGAGCACCGCCGCTGCCGGCGCCGCCGGTTTCGCAGCGTTGCATCTCTCGCCCGCTTTTGCGCAGGATGCGCCGCAGATCCAGATCTTCGTGCCGGCAGCGCCCGGCGGCGGCTGGGATCAGACGGCGCGCACGATGGACCAGGTGCTGCGCAGTGAGAAGCTGATCTCCGGTTCGCAGATCACCAATGTCGGCGGCGCCGGCGGCACAGTCGGCCTGCCGCAATTCATCAGCCAGTGGAACGGCAAGGGCAATTCGCTGATGGTTGCCGGCATGGTCATGGTTGGCGCCATTATCGCCAACAAATCGGCCAACAATCTCACCGAGGTCACGCCGATCGCCCGCCTCACCGGCGAATTCGAGGCGCTTGTCGTGCCGGCGGCCTCGCCGTTCAAGACCGCAGCGGATTTCGTCGCCGCCCTCAAGGCCGATCCGACCAAGGTTCCGGTGGCTGGCGGTTCGGCCGGCGGCTCGGACCACATATTGTTCGGCCTTATCGCCAAGACGGCCGGTGTTCCGGCAGCCAACCTCTCCTACGTGCCGTTCGCCGGCGGCGGCGAGGCACTGTCGGCGCTTCTCGGCAACCAGGTCGCGGCCGGTATCTCCGGCTATGGCGAGTTCTCCGAACAGGTCAAGGCAGGCGCGCTTCGGCTGCTCGCCATTTCCGCGGACAAGCGTCAGGAAGGCATCGATGCACCGACGCTGAAGGAAGCCGGTATCGATGTCGAATTGTTCAACTGGCGCGGCGTCTTCGCACCGCCGGGCGTTTCCGACGCCGACAAGGCGGCGATGATCACGCTGGTCGAGACCATGGCTAAAAGTGATGCCTGGGCCACCGAATGCAAAAACCGCAACTGGACGCAAATCCTGCTCACCGGCGACGACTATGCCAAATTTCTCGCCGAAGACACGACCCGGATCGCAGCCATCCTCAAGGACCTCGGCCTTGCCTGATGTCCTCGGAGAGGGGCGGTCTGCACTGCCCCTTTCCGATGTTCGCCAGCCGCATGGACATACGATCCAGCGCGAGTGAAACTGCGGTGGGGTCGGCTGTGGGAGACCGGCCTATCCAGGGAGGACGATCATGAGCACCAGCGACCAGCAGGCGGCGCGGCCGCGCCTTGCCGTGCCCGAATTGCTGATCGGCATCGGGCTTCTCGCCTGCGCCGGCGCAGTAGCCTGGCAGACGCTGTCGATTCCGGTGTCGCCGCTCTACTCCAAGGTCGGCCCGACCGTCTTCCCCTACATCACCATGTTCGGCATGACGATCCTATCCCTCCTGTTGATCGTCGCCGCCCTGCGGGGCGGCTGGCAACCGGAAGAGGAAAAGGAAACGCCGACCGACTGGAAGGCGATGGGCATCGTCGCCGTCGGACTGGTCGCGAACCTTGTTCTGATCCAGCCGCTTGGCTTCACCGCAGCCTCGGTGATCATGTTCGTTCTCATCTGCCACGGGTTTGGCAGCAGACATCCGTTGCGTGACGTGCTGCTCGGCCTGATCCTGGCGCTTGCCGCCTATTTCGGCTTCGCCAGGGCGCTCGGCGTCAATATCGGCGCCGGCTTCATTGAGAACCAGCTGAACACGGGTCTCGATTCGATTATCCGTATGTTGAGAGGCTGAAGCCATGGAAACGCTCAGCCATCTCGCGCACGGATTTTCAGTCGCTTTTACGCCGGTCAACCTCATGTGGTGCCTGCTCGGCACGACGCTGGGGACAGCGATCGGCGTGCTGCCCGGCCTCGGACCGGCGCTGACCATCGCGCTGCTTTTGCCGATCACCTATCAGGTGGCGCCGGAAGCATCCTTCATCCTGTTTGCCGGTATCTATTACGGCGCCATGTATGGCGGTTCGACGACATCGATCCTGCTCAACACGCCGGGCGAAAGTGCTACCATCGTCACTGCGCTGGAAGGCAACAGGATGGCCCGTTCCGGCCGCGGCGGCGCGGCACTTGCCACTTCGGCGATCGGCTCCTTCGTCGCCGGCACACTTGGCACGCTGGGCGTCGCTTTCCTGGCCCCGGTCGTGGTCAAATTCGCTCTGTCTTTCGGCCCGGCCGAATATTTTTCGCTGATGGTGCTGGCCTTCATCACGGTTTCAGCGGTGCTCGGCTCGTCGTCGGTGCGCGGCCTGACCAGCCTGTTCGTCGGCTTCGTCATCGGCATGATCGGCGTCGACCTGCAGACCGGGCAGCCGCGCTTCACCTTCGGCATGAGCCAATTGCTCGACGGCGTCGACGTGATCGTCGTCGCCGTCGGCCTCTTTGCAGTCGGCGAGACGTTTTACATGGCCTCGCGCCGCTATGCCGGCAAGGACGAGATCGTGCCGCTGAAGGGCTCGCTCTACATGACGGCGAACGAATGGGCACGCTCGTGGAAGGCTTGGCTGCGCGGCGCCCTGCTCGGCTTCCCGATCGGCGCCCTGCCGGCCGGCGGCGCCGAAATCCCGACCTTCCTGTCCTATGCGATCGAGAAGAAGCTATCCAAACACAAGGAGGAGTTCGGGACGGTCGGCGCCATTGAAGGCGTTGCCGGACCGGAAGCCGCCAACAACGCATCGGCTGCCGGCGTGCTGGTGCCGATGCTGACGCTCGGCCTGCCGACCTCGGCGACGGCCGCGATCATGCTGTCGGCCTTCCAGAGCTATGGCATCAATCCCGGGCCGATGCTGTTCATGACGCAGGCCAATCTGGTCTGGGGGCTGATCGCCAGCCTGTTCATCGCCAACATCATCCTCGTCATCCTCAACCTGCCGCTGATCGGGTTGTGGGTGCGGCTGCTGAAAATCCCGGCGCCGCAGCTCTATGCCGGTATCCTGGTGTTCGCCACGGTCGGCACCTACGGTATTTCGCAGTCGCCGACCGACCTCGTCATCCTCTATCTGCTCGGCGGGGCCGGATTCCTGATGCGGCGCTTCGATTTCCCGACGGCGCCGGTCATCATCGGCATGATCCTCTGGCCGCTCGCCGAAACGCAGTTCCGCCGCGCGATGACCATCTCGAACGGCGACTGGTCGGTGTTCTACAAGCACCCGCTGTCGCTGACGCTGCTGACGCTGGCGTTCATCGGGCTGATTGGGCCGCATATCTACGCTTACGTCGAACGCAGGCGCCTGCGCGGACCGGAGCATGTGCCGGGCGATGCCTGACCTGTCTGTAACATCATGACCGATCTGCTGACCGGTATCCGAGTCCTCGACCTGACCAATGTTCTGGCTGGCCCTTACTGTGCTTATCAGCTGGCGCTGCTCGGGGCCGATGTGATCAAAGTCGAGGCGCCGCAAGGCGGCGACCTGGCGCGCCAGCTCGGCGGCTCGCCGGAACTCAACAGCGCTGGCATGGGCGCTTCGTTCCTGGCGCAGAACGCCGGCAAACGATCGGTGGTGCTCGATCTCAAGAAAGAGGCCGATCGCGAACGCTTTCTCGATCTGGTCGCCTCCGCCGACGCGCTGGTCGAGAATTTCCGCCCCGGCGTGATGGACCGGCTGGGACTCGGCTATGCCAGGCTGAAAGAGGTCCGCCCCAGCCTTGTCTATTGCGCGATTTCGGGCTTCGGCCAGACCGGGCCGATGCGCGACAATCCCGCCTACGACCAGATCATCCAGGGCCTTTCAGGCATCATGAGCATCACCGGCACGCCGGAGACCGCGCCGCTGCGGGTCGGTTATCCGGTCGCCGACACGCTGGGCGGACTGGTCGGAGCGTTCGCGATCGCCGCGGCACTTGTGAAGCAGAAGACGACAGGCGAGGGCGCCTTCCTCGACGTGTCGATGCTCGAATGCACGCTCTCCGCGCTGGGCTGGCCGGTCTCCAACTATCTGACGGCTGACGTCGAGCCGCAGCCGATGGGCAACGAGAACATGACGGCGGCACCTTCCGGAACGTTTCGCACCGGCGACGGCTTGCTCAACATCGCCGCCAACAAGCAGGAGCAGTTCGTCACGCTCTGCCGGCTGGTCGGGCTGCCGGAGCTGGCCTCGGACCCGCGCTTTGCCGAGCGCGAGACGCGCAAGCGCAATCGCATCGCCTTGAAGGCACTGATCGAGGATGCCCTGGCGAACAGCTCGGCCGCGGCCTGGGAGGAGACGCTCAATCGCGCAGGCGTGCCGGCGGGCAGGGTGCTGACGATCCCGCAGGTGCTGGCCGAGCAGCAAGTGATCGAGCGCGACATGACCACCCGTTTCGATAGCATGCCGAACATCGACCGACCGCTGACCGTCGTGCGCGGCGGGTTCATGGTCGATGGTGCAGCACCGTTGCCGACCAAGCCGCCGCCGGCACTGGGCGAGCATATGGACGAGGTGTTTGCCAGTCTGCCGCCGCGCGTCAAGAAAAGGGCGCAGGCATGAGCGACGCGAGAACATGAGCAACGTTGGGAAAAAAACCGGCCGTGAACGCGGCGAGGAATGGTGGCAGACCGATATCATCGAAATGCGCCCTGGCGTGATCCGGCTGCGCGGCTATGAGATCCAGGACCTGATCGGCCGCGTCAGCTTTCCGGCGATGATCTGGCTGATGCTGCGCGGCGAACTGCCTGGTGAGGAGCAGGCGGCGCTGCTCGGCATCGCGCTGGGGGCCGCCGTCGACCACGGGCCGCAGGCGCCGTCGATCGCCATTGCCCGCATGGCGGCCACCTGCGGCGTCGGCATCAACAGTGCCATGGCCTCAGCCATCAATGTGCTTGGCGACGTGCATGGCGGCGCCGGTGAACAGGCGCTTGCCTTCTACGGCGACATCGCCGCGGCACTGGATGGAGGCGTGACGCTTGCCGATGCTGTCGCGTCGCGCCTCGATCGCTTCTTCGCCGAGGAGAAATCCTATGTGCCGGGGCTCGGCCATCGCTTCCACCCGGTCGATCCGCGGGCGCCGCGCCTCATCGAGCTGACCCGCGATTTTGCCGCGCGCGGCGTCGTCAGCGGACGTTTCGCCGACATCGCCGAGGCTGTTGAGGCCGAGGTCGCGCGGCGCAAGGGCAAGAAGATCTCGCTCAACATCGACGGCGCCACCGCCGTCATCTATGGCGAGCTCGGGTTTCCGCCGCCGCTGACACGCGGCCTTTTCGTGCTCTCGCGCTCGGTCGGCATATTGGCGCATGCGTGGGAACAGTCGCAACAGAGCGACCGCAACAAGGGACCACTGCCGCGCGAATGGTTGTGGGCCTATACCGGCACGCCGGTGCGGCCGTTCCCTCAGGGAGATGGTGACTCCAAATGAGGCCTTGGTTCAAGTTCGCCAGCGGGCGCCGGTTGGGGAATTTTTAGGTTCTTCAGAAGCGTTGAAAGATCGGGCTCGTCGATAAGCACGGCTGCGTCTTCCGGCGCCAGCCATGCCCGCTGCCGCCTTTTGGCCTCCTGCCAGTTGGCCAGTTCCTCCGTCACCGCCAGCAGGTAGACGGTGACGTCGACGCGGACGAAGCGGTTCGTCAGCCGCTTCCAGTAGGAATAGGTGCCTGCCGGCTGCTTCAGCGTCTTGCCGAGGGCGCCGGCTTCCTCCTGCGCTTCGATGGTGGCTGCCTTGCGCCCACTCTTGCCCTTCATCGGCCAGCCCTTGGGCACGATAAAGCGCCTTGTCGATATCGAGGTGACCAGCATCACCTCGACGTCACCACGCTCGCCCAGCCGAAAGGGAATCGCCGCGACCTGACGGATCCGCTCGCCCTTCCTCGCCTTGCGTACGACCTTCTTCTTGGTGGCTGCCATTCCCGACGATCCAATCAGGGCAGTGCCCAAGCGCAAAGGCACGTTGCGAAAATCAAAACCGCCTTTGATGCTACTTTAAGTAGAGCGGCGTTCAAGCATATCGGCTAAATAAATGAAAACGCCGGCTCATCAGCGGCAGATGCTGATGAAGCGGCTGCCCGACCGCCGCAACTGGCAAGTAGGCTTCATCTGCGGCACATCTGGCCGTTGCGGCGCGACCTCGCGATCCTGGGCACGGAACTGCTGTTGCTGCTGCTGATATTGCTGCCGCCGCAGCCTGTTCTCCAGCATCTGCAATTCGCCCTGCAGGACCAGCGCGTTGCGGTTGGCGGGAGTGACGTTCTGCGCGGAGACAGCAGCGCCCGACAGCATCGCTGTTGCCAGGGTTGCCGACATAAAGATCGTCGATAGGCGAAGCGGCGACATCTATCCATTCCCACGCGAAACTGAGCCTCCAATCATATAGGGCGTTTGTCTGGTGATGCCATGGTTAAAGCCTCGCCGAAGCGGAATTGGCGGGTTGAGCTGCCGGACTCGATGCCGATCGACCCCATGCGCGCCGGGCAAGGGGATAAATCTCGAGATCGACGACAGGAAATTGGAGGGAATCCTGCAGTTCAGCATTTGGTAGATCGTCGGTTGCCTGGTGCCTGTGGCATTCAACGCGAAAATCACGCCGCTGCTCAAGGCCGCCACCATTTTGAAAATCAATGCGGTTGCGGTCGACACAGGCCAGCCGATCAGCTTTCCCATCTCATTGACCGGGTTCAGCGGCGCGCCGCGGAGCTCTCGGCCGATTGAGCGTCGCCCCGCCCCTCGCTTCAATCCACTTCGCGCAGACGATATCCGACGCCGGTTTCGGTGGTGATGTAACGCGGCTGGTCGGGCGTTTTCTCGATCTTTTGCCTGAGCTGCCGCACATAGACCCTGAGATACTGCACGTCGGTCGAATCGCCCCAGACCTGCTTCAAAAGAAACTGGTGGGTGAGAACCTTGCCCGCGTGCTGCACGAGGATGCGCAGGATGTCGTACTCCTTCGGCGAGAGCTTAATCTCCCTGCCCTCGATCGTGACGATGCGCTTTACCAAATCGACCGTGAGATCGCCGGTGTGGAAGACCGGCTTCTCGCCTTGCTGCTGGAACTTGTGGCGGAGCGCCACGCGGATGCGCGCGACAAGCTCGTTCATGCCGAACGGCTTGGTGACATAGTCGTCGGCGCCGAGCTCAAGCGCCGAGACGATGCCGGCCTCGTCGGTGCGGCTGGAAAGGATGACCACGGGAACATCCAGGCCGTCGTCCCGCCATTTACGCAGCAATTCGTGGCCGCCCATGCCGGGCAGGCCGAGATCGAGCAGGATCAGGTCCGGCTTTTCCGTCTCCATCAATTCGATCGCCATCTTGGCGTTGGGCGCCTCGCTGATCGCATAGCCCTGGCTGCCAAGGCCGACGCGGAGCAGCTTGCGGATCGGCGGTTCGTCATCGACGACCAATATCCTGACGTCCAGGTTCGTCATGGCAAGTCATCCATGTCGGGTGTCCGCACGTTGGTCTGCCGGCACCGGCATCCTGATGGTGAAAACCGCACCCGAGCGGTCGGTCCTGTTGGCCGCCGAAATCGTCCCGCCCATCGCCTCGATGAAGCCGCGGCAGATCGAGAGCCCGAGCCCGGTGCCGGCACGGACCTGGTCGCCCTTGCGCACTCGATGGAACGTGTCGAAAACGCGCTCCAGATCGGCTGGCGGAATGCCCGGCCCCTCGTCCATGATCTGCAGGATGACGGAACCATTGTCGGCCCAGCCCTGCAGGCGGATCGTCGAACCTGGCGGCGCGTATTTGGCGGCATTGTCGAGGAGGTTGAACAGCGCTTGCTCGAACAGGACGGGGTCGATCCTCAACATCGGCAGATCCGTGGGAATGTCCATTTCGGTCTTGTGTTCGCCGATGATTTTCCTGGCCCGGTGCAGCGCGGTGCCGACAATGTCGCCGACATAGTGGAATGCGTAGTTCGGCTCCATCGCACCGGATTCGATCTTGGTCATGTCGAGCAGATTGGCGATGAAGCGGTTCAGCCGTTCCGATTCGTCGAGCACGGTCGACAGCAGGTCCGCCCGGTCTGCTTCGGGAAGCGCTGGCGCAAATTCCTGCAAAGTGCCGGCGGCGCCCATGATGGCGGCAAGCGGTGTTTTCAGATCATGGGAAATCGAGGTGAGCAGCGCCGAGCGCAGGCGGTCCGCCTCAGCCTCGAGCTTGGCCCGGTCGACGTCGGCGACAAGCTGGATACGCTCGATGGCCACCGCCGCCTGATCGGTGAGGGCATCAAGCAGGCGCTGCTGCTCGGGCGTCAGCAGCGGACCTTGCTTGTCGTTGTCGAGGCCGACGACGCCGACAGCAGTACGCCCCGTCCGCAACGGAACATAGAGGCGTTTTGCCCCGGGCAGCGTGTCCGCGCCGCGCCCTGCGGCGCGGTTGTGCTCCCAAGCCCAGAGTGCTGCAGCGATGTCTGCCTCAGCCAGCGTGTCGTCCGGAGGATAGCCGGCCTTGACCGTGATCGTGCCGTTTTCGGGCAGCAGCAGCACCACGCGCAGCTTCAGCATCGAGGCTATCTGGAAGGCAGTCGCCCAAAGCACGTCGTCGAGCGTGCCAGTTCCCGCCAGCTTCTTCGAAAACAGATAAAGGTCTTCGGTTGTGCGGGCGCGGGACTGTGCCGCCACGGCCTGGCGCTGCACCCGCGCCGTCAGATTGCTGGCGATGATCGCCACGCAGAAGAGGAAGCCGAGCGCGACGACACTTTCCGTGTCGCTGATGTTGAAGGTGTAGAGCGGGTCGAGAAAGAAGAAATTGAAGGCCAAGGCGCTGAGAACAGAAGCGAATATCGCAGGCCACAGACCCGCGGTGACCGCAGACACCAGCACCGCCATTAGGAAGACTAGGGCGATGTTTCGCACGTCGAGCACGCGCGACAACAGCAGCCCGAAAAGTAGCCCCGCGACGACGTAGCCTGTGACGATCAAATAGGGCTTGATGTCGAAACGCGCCGGTTGGGCCGGGGTGATACCCCGCGACGGCTGGGCTTGCGCCTGGACGTCGCCGGAGACGACATGGACACTGATCTTTCCCGCGTCGCGTATCAAATCATAGGTGACGGCGCCGTCAAACAATTGCCGCCAGCGCGGCTTGCGCGGCTTGCCAGTGATGATGTGGGTGACGTTGTTCGCCGCCGCGTAGCGCAGGATGTCAGCGGCGACGTCCTGGCCGGGTATGGTGACGGCAGCGCCGCCCAATTGTTCGGCAAGGCGAAGCGTCGATGCGAGCCTGTCGCGATCCTGCTCGGATAGGCCGGTCGAGCGCGGCGTCTCGACATAGAGCGCCAGCCATGATGCACGCAGCCGCTCGGCCTGGCGGCGGGCATAGCGCACAAGCGACGCGCTGCGCGGATCCTCGTCGACCCAGACCAGGACACGTTCGCTGGCCGCCCAGGGCCCGGGTATGGCGTGGGCCTGCATGTGGATCAGCAGTTGCTCGTCGACGCGCTGGGCGGTGCGGCGGAGCGCCAGTTCCCTGAGCGCCGTCAGATTGCCCGGCGAGAAATAGTTCTCGATCGCGCGCTGGGCGGTACTGGGGATGTAGACCTTGCCTTCCTCGAGCCGCTTGATCAGGTCGTCGGGAGTGAGATCGATGATCTCGATGTCGTCGGCCTGATCGATGATGGAGTCTGGAACCGTCTCGCGCACCCTGACGCGCGTGATCTGCGCCACGACATCGTTCAGGCTTTCGACATGCTGGATGTTGAGCGTCGTGTAGACGTCGATACCGTGCGTCAGGATTTCCTGAACGTCGAGATAGCGCTTGGGATGGCGGCTGCCCGGCGCGTTGGTGTGGGCAAGCTCGTCGACGAGGACCAGCGCCGGACGCCGGGAAAGGATGGCATCGAGGTCCATTTCCTCGAGGATGCGCCCCTTGTAGTCGACCTGGCGACGGGGGATCACCTCATAGCCGTCGACCAGCACCTGGGTTTCCTTGCGGCCGTGCGTTTCGACGACGCCGATCACCACGTCTACCCCGTCGGCCAATCTTGCACGGCCCGACATCAGCATTTCATAGGTCTTGCCGACACCGGGTGCTGCGCCCAGGAATATCCGCAGACGGCCGCGCGCCTCCCGCTCCGCATGATCAAGCAGTGCGTCGGGTGAGGGTCTGGTTTCGTTGCGGCTGTCGTCCGGCATCAGAATCGATCATGAATGGCGCCGAGGATGGTGTCGATCCCCGGCCCACTATTCATTGCTTGGTGGCCTCGTCCAGCGCCAGGTTGAGCGCCAGCACATTTACCACCGGCTCTCCCATGAAACCGAGCTCGCGGTCCTCGACATGGCTGTCGACAAGAGATTTGATCCTGGCTTCATCGACGCCCCTGGCCCTGGCCACCCTGGCGACCTGGAAATAGGCGGCTTCGGGGCTGATATGCGGATCGAGGCCGCTGCCTGAAGTCGTTACCAGATCCATCGGCACCGGCTGGTTCGGATTTTCCGCCTTCAGTCTGTTGGCATCGCCCTTGATGCGGTCGATCAGCTTGGGGTTGGTCGGACCGAGATTCGAACCGCTCGATGAGGCGGCATTGTAACCATCGCCGGCAGCCGACGGACGGCCATGGAAATAGCGGTCGCTGGCAAAAGCCTGGCCGATCAGTTCGGAACCGATGACCTTGCCGTCTTTCTCGATCAGACTGCCATTGGCCTGGCGCGGGAACACAGCTTGAGCAATGCCGGTCATGCCGATCGGATAGATCAGGCCGGTTAGCACGGTGAAGAAAACGATCATGATGATCGCGGGTCTGATTTGCTTGAGCATGGACTTAATTCCTTATGCGAGGCCAAGCGCGGTGATGGCCATGTCGATCGCCTTGATGCCGACGAAGGGGACAATGATGCCGCCGAGGCCGTAGACAAGAAGGTTGCGGCTGAGCAGCGCGCCCGCGCCGATCGCGCGATATCTGACGCCTCTCAGCGACAGCGGGATCAGCGCGATGATGATCAGTGCGTTGAAGATGATGGCCGAGAGAATGGCGCTCTGCGGCGTTGCCAGATGCATGATGTTGAGCGCCTGCAGCGGACCTGATGTCTGCCCCGGCGCGATGTAGAAGACGGCGAATATGGCCGGGATGATGGCAAAATACTTGGCCACGTCGTTGGCGATGGAGAAGGTCGTCAGCGAGCCGCGCGTCATCAGCAGCGCCTTGCCGATTTCCACGATCTCGATCAGCTTGGTCGGATCGCTGTCGAGGTCGACCATATTGCCGGCTTCACGTGCGGCGACCGTGCCGGTGTTCATCGCAACGCCGACATCGGCCTGCGCAAGGGCGGGCGCATCATTGGTGCCGTCGCCGCACATGGCGACGAGCTTGCCCTTGGCCTGTTCGTCGCGGATGAGCTTCAGCTTGTCCTCGGGCGTCGCCTGGGCAAGGAAATCGTCGACGCCGGCCTCCGCCGCGATCGCCGCCGCCGTCATCGGATTGTCGCCGGTGATCATCACCGTGCGGATTCCCATCTTGCGCAGTTCGGCGAAGCGTTCCCTGATGCCGCCCTTGACGATGTCCTTGAGATGGACGACGCCGAGCAGGCGTCCGTCGCGCTCGACCGCCAGCGGCGTGCCGCCGGATTTGGCGATGTCGTCGGCGATCGCCTGCAGGTCGCGGACGATGTCGCTGCTGGGGCGCGTACCATGCGTGGCGACGGTCGAACGATTGACGTGGGCGAGCACCGAATCGACCGCGCCCTTGCGCACCGACGAGCCATCGAGGTCGACGCCGCTCATGCGGGTTTGCGCGGTGAAGGGCACGAAAGTGGCATGCAGTGTTGCCATGTCGCGGGCGCGGATGGCGTATTTCTCCTTCGCCAGCACGACGATCGAGCGGCCTTCCGGCGTTTCATCGGCAAGCGAGGCAAGCTGCGCCGCGTCGGCCAGCTCCTGCTCGGTGACACCCTTGACCGGACGGAATGCCGTCGCCTGGCGATTGCCGAGCGTGATCGTGCCGGTCTTGTCGAGCAGCAGCGTGTCGACGTCGCCAGCCGCCTCGACGGCGCGGCCCGACATGGCCAGCACGTTGAACCGCACCAGGCGATCCATGCCGGCGATGCCGATGGCCGAAAGCAGCGCCCCGATCGTCGTCGGGATCAAGGTGACGAACAGGGCGACCAGGACGGTCACCGAGATGTAGCCGCCCGAATAGGCGGCGAAACTCGGGATCGTCGCCGTCGCCAGCACGAAGATCAGCGTCATGCCGACGAGCAGGATGTTGAGCGCGATCTCGTTGGGCGTCTTCTGGCGCGCAGCGCCTTCGACCAGCGAGATCATGCGGTCGAGGAACGTATGGCCGGAGGCCGCGGTGATGCGCACGCGGATCCAGTCGGACAATACCTGCGTGCCGCCGGTCACCGCCGAACGGTCGCCGCCGGATTCACGGATCACCGGAGCAGATTCGCCGGTGATCGCCGCCTCGTTGACCGAAGCGACGCCTTCGATCACCTCGCCGTCCGATGGAATGATGTCGCCAGCCTCGACGAGCACCACGTCGCCGACCTTCAGGCTGGTGCCGGGCACCAGCTTGAACTTGGTGCGGTCGTCGCCGCTCAACAGCTTGGCCTGGGTCTCGGTGCGCGCCTTGCGCAGCGAGTCGGCCTGCGCCTTGCCTCGGCCTTCGGCGACCGCTTCGGCGAAGTTGGCGAAAAGCACGGTGAACCACAGCCAGATGATGATCTGCAGCGAGAAGCCGAGATCGCCGCCACCAATGACAAGATCCTTGACGAACAGGACTGACGTGAGCGCCGAGACGACAGCGACGACGAACATCACCGGATTGCGCATCAAGGTGCGCGGGTTCAGTTTCCTGAAGGCCCCGTCGATGGCGGGCAGCAGGATGCGGGCATCCATGATAACAGCGGATTTGGACTGGCTCATTTAGTGGCTCCAGTATCGATGTTGTTGGATGGCGCCGATCGATCGTATGCCGAAAGAAGATGCGGAAGCCCGGAGGCCAGCAGCCAGATTACGATCATGACGGCCGCAATGCCGAAGAACGTGGACATGGTCGGGAAAGGAGGCGGGGTTGCCCCCTTCTGATAGGCTCGATGTCGAATCTTGCGGCGTATGGTTTCGAACCAGGACATGACATTGATCCAAGGTGGGGCGGTTTCAGAATGTCTGCCCGTGGATGCCAGCCAGGTGCTCGACGATCGGTCCGACCGCCAGCGCCGGGAAGAAGGTGAGGCCACCGACGATCAGAATGACGCCGACCAGCAGCCCGACGAACAGCGGCCCGTCGGTCGGGAAGGTGCCGGCGGAGGCGGGCACCGTCTTCTTGGCGACCAGCGAACCGGCGATCGCCAGAGCCGGGATGATGACCAGGAAGCGGCCCATCAGCATGCCGATGCCGAGCGTGATGTTGTACCAGGGGGTGTTGCCGGTCAGGCCGCCAAAGGCCGAGCCGTTGTTGGCGGCAGCCGAGGTGTAGGCATAGAGAACCTCGGAGAAGCCGTGCGGGCCGGCATTGGCCATCGAAGCGACGCCTGTCGGCAGCACCACCGCGATGGCGGTGAAGATCAGCATCGCCAGCGGCAGGCAGAGAATGGCGAGCATCGCCATCTTGATCTCCTTGGCTTCGATCTTCTTGCCGAGATATTCGGGCGTGCGTCCGACCATCAGTCCGGCGACGAAGACGGCGATCACGATGTACATCAGGATGCCGTAGAGACCGGCGCCGACACCGCCGACAATGACCTCGCCGAGCTGCATGTTGATGATCGGAATCATGCCGCCAAGCGCGGTGAAGCTGTCATGCATGGCGTTGACGGCGCCGCAGGACGCGGCTGTGGTGATGACCGCAAACAGCGCCGACAAAGCGATGCCGAAGCGCGTTTCCTTGCCTTCCATGTTGCCGCCGTCGATGCCCAGCGCATGAACCAGCGGATTGCCTGATGCTTCCGCCCAGTAGCAGACGGCGACGCCGGCGATGAACAGGACGGCCATCGCGGTCAAGATTGCCCAACCCTGGCGCTGGTTGCCGTTCATGCGGCCGA
Source organism: Mesorhizobium temperatum (assembly GCF_002284575.1). Classification (GTDB taxonomy): domain Bacteria; phylum Pseudomonadota; class Alphaproteobacteria; order Rhizobiales; family Rhizobiaceae; genus Mesorhizobium; species Mesorhizobium temperatum. The sequence continues at coordinate 12,419 of NZ_NPKJ01000077.1, read as the reverse complement.
AGACGTTGGTCAGCGCCGCACCGATGGCGAAGATCGAAGCCATCTGGATCAGGTTCGAGATCGCGTCGGGATTTTCAAAAGGATGCGCGGCATTGGCGTTGAAGAAGCCGCCGCCATTGGTGCCGAGCATCTTGATGGCGATCTGCGAGGCTGCTGGCCCGACCGCGATCGTCTGCCGCGCGCCCTCCAGCGTTGTGGCGTCGAGATAGGCGCTGAGCGTCTGCGGTATGCCGAGATAGACATAGACCAGCGTCAGCACGATGCAGAGCGGCAACAGCAGGTAAAGCGTGCACCGGGTCATATCGACCCAGAAATTGCCGATCGATTTGCCGGAGGCCTTGGTGAAGCCGCGGATCAGCGCGATTGCGATGGCGATGCCGGTCGCCGCGGACAGGAAGTTCTGCACGGTGAGGCCGGCCATCTCCACGAGATAGGACATCGTGCTTTCGCCGCCGTAGTTCTGCCAGTTGGTGTTGGTCATGAAGCTGGCGGCGGTGTTGAAGGCGAGACCGGGTTCGACGGCGCTCATACCGGCCGGATTGTAAGGCAGGCTGCCTTGCAGCCGCTGCAGGAAGTAAAGCACCAGGAAACCGGCGAGGTTGAAGAACAGCAAGGCTGCCGCATAGGTGGTCCAGTGCTGCTCCTCGCGCTCGCTGGTTCCCGAGATGCGATAAAGGCTCCGCTCGACAGGACCCAAAATCGGCGAGAGGAATGTGCGGTCGCCGCCGAAAACGCGGTGCATGTAGCCGCCGAGCGGCTTCACGAGCAAAACGACGATCCCGCAATAGACGAGGATCTGTATCCATCCGTTGAAGGTCATTGAAATAGCTTTCCTGCCTTCGCCAGTTGCCGTTAGAAACGTTCTGGGCGAACGAGGGCGTATGTCAGGTAGGCGAGAAGGAACAAGGTCACAGCGCCACCGAGGATATAGTCGACAAGCATGTTGCGATCCTTCCGCTTAAAGACTGTCGCAAGCTTTGATGAAGGCGAAGAACAGGGCGAAAAATAAAAACCCTATTCCGAGAACGATGATGTCCATCGGACTTGCTCCTTATTTTCGTTTTGCACTGCCTTGCCTGCAGCCGGCAGGGTTGAAGTCATGTGAAGACACTCGGTCGCGACGGTAATGGCGACCAAGATAAGTCCTTCCCGACGGAATATGGATCAAAACCCCATAAAGGTTCGAGCCGGGGCAAAGAGGAAAGAAATAAAAATCCTATAGGGATTTTGCACGGCATTTAAGACAATCGGCGCGAAGCTGCCGAAAATCAACGATCGCGCGTATAGATCACGGCGTAGTCGTCCGCATACGCCCGCTTCCAGCCCAATTCATCGAAGAATGGAATGCGGCTGTCGTCCGGCGTCAGCAAGGCCCAGTCTATCGCATGCTTCTCAAGCTGGGCTACGAGGACAGGCTTTCCGCCGCTGCGTCCTGTCTCGGCATCTGTCTTCATAAAGCCGTTGAGAAAGAGCTGATCTGTCCGGCCGTCGATGAATGTCTTGATTCCATGGAAAATCAAGCTGCCGCCGAAGTTGTAGGAATTCAGGACGTTGCCTGACAGATGATGGCTTTCGACGAATGCGAGCGCATCCTTGGCCGAAGTCTTCTGGCTCGGCGCGACCGGATAGGCGCTCGTGAGCATTGCGGTTGTAATCACCAGCAAAACGCCTGCCACGCCGCAAATCCGGTAAAATCGCTCTGCGAAAAACCGTTCCAGCCCGTCGCGCCTGTCGGACACCCATCTCGCCAGGGAAAGCGCGGGATATTGCTCCGCAATCTCGGCCGCAAGCACGATCGGGACCAGCAGAAAGAACAGGTACATGAAGCGCAGATGGGTGAGATAGATATGCAAGGCAAAGACGATGAACAGCGCCTTCGCACAGCCGATGCGAAGTTTCGACACAAGCAGCGCGAAAACGAACAGTAGGATACCCAGTTCCTGGAACCGTTGATCCGAGGCGTCGAACGGTTTCCACTCGATAATCAAGGGAACCGCTTCATTGCCATAGGCTACGGTGAAAGTGGCGAGGATGGCCTTGATGCCATAGGGATTGATTAAGCTGACCACCGGGCAAAGCAGTCCGAAGGCAACCCATTTGCCAAGGAGTACGGGGTTGGACAGGCGGCTTCGCACAAGAACATCGAGGCCGGCGAAAGCCGCGATGACGAAGCCGATGGTAAAGGTCGCGTGGAGATTGGCCCACAGGACAAGCAGGGCAAGCAGCCATAGAGGCGGTCCCTGCTCATTGCGCGCTGCGCGAAAAAGCATTGCGGTCCAGATCACGATGATGGGCAAGGTGAAGATGTGCGGACGCGCGGTGTAGATCGGGGAGATCAAGGCCGCCGCGAACAAGGCCAGTCCCACTGCCGCCGTCGGTCTCAACCATGTGCTGAGATACCATGACAGCAGCGCGCCCGTCAGGGCGATGATTGAGATGATCAGCACCGCCACGCCGTTCCAGCCACTTGCCGTGTAGGCGAGCGCAAGGAGAACCTGTCCAAGCCATTCCTTGGCGATCCACGGGTGTCCGGCGAAGGTATGAGAATAGCTGTCGACAACCGGGAACGTACGATTTGCCAGCAGATCGAGCCCAACCTTGACCTGCCACCAACAGTCGGGGTCCTGCAGGATGGCTTGGGTGTGGGCGGAAAGCGCGAAGGCCACGAGAGGCGCGACGAGCAGGCAGAACATCACCCTGGCCCGCTGCGCGTCGTTGACCGACGACGCGGTCGCAACGGTCGCTACGGTCGCCTGAATCCCGTTCATATCATAGCTCCAGGCCGCTCTGCGGCAGATCGATTGGCGGTTTCAGCTTGTCGCTCATCCGAGGGGAGGGCGTCCGCTCAAACGGCAGGCTTGACCGCATGCACGAAATATTGGGCTCCCATAGGCATCCTGGTCAGGAAGCGCTCCAAGGGTCGCAATCTTGCGAGCACGCGTGGGAAAAAGATCCGGTAGACGACATCGGATTTGGAGAAGCCGGCCGCAGCCATTCGCTTGCGCACATCGCGGCTGTTGATCAGAACTGCGTTCTCGTCGAAAGCACAGTTTCGCACCGCGTTCGTCGTCAGCGGATTCCAGGGATTGTGCTCGAACAAAAAGAAGCTGCCACCGCCGGTCAGCACTCTCTCGATCTCCTTGATCAGGGCGACATGGAGGTTTTCGGGGATGTGATGGAACACGCAGGCGGCGAAGGCGAGATCGAAACTCGCGTCGTCGTAAGGGATCGTTTCGCCGTCGAAGTGCCTGAAATCGGCCTGGCCGGGAAAGCGCTTGCGGGCGATGTCGAGCGACTGCGACGAGGGGTCGAGCAAGGTGATTTCGCTGTCGGGAAATGCGGCGCGCAGAGGTCCCAGCGAATTGCCGACACCCGCGCCGAAGTCGAGTATCCGCCGCGGCTTCACGCCTGAGTGGGCGAGCCTTGCCGCGACATCGTCGATCTTGTACTGCGCGAAGAAATCCGGGGTTTCGCCGCTCAGCCGGATACTTGCGGCATGCTGCTGCTGATACTCCAGCGCGAACTGGTCAAACTCGGCCTGAAGCACGCGCGGCTCCCTTCGTCAGTTCATGGGCCATTTCCTGAAGGCGATGGACGGGCAGCTTCCCGGCGGCAGGATCGTGGGCAGCGATCTCGTTTATGAGGTAGAGCGGCCGCCGCTTGGTCTCCATATACATGCGCCCGAGATATTCCCCGAAAATCCCAAGGACCAGAAGCTGGACGCTGCCGAGGATCAGGACGATTGCCGCCAGGCTGGTCCAGCCGGGCAACACGCTGCCGGCAAACCATGAGAAGAGCGTGTAGCCGAGCGCAGCAAGCCCGAGAAAGCCGAAGATCAAGCCGAGATGCGAGGCGAACCGCAGGGGCACGATGGAGAAGCTCGTCATCGCATCCATTGCCAGAAGCACCATCTTCTTCAATGGGTAATGCGTGGTGCCTGCGAAGCGCTGGTGCCGCTCATAGGCAAAAGCCACCTGCTTCAGGCCGATCCAGCTCACCATGCCGCGAATGAAGCGGTAACGCTCGGGCATCGCATTGAGATGATCGAGCGCGCGGCGGCTCATCAGGCGAAAATCCCCGGAATCGAGCGCCATGTCGACGTCGACCATCTTGCGCAGCAGACGGTAGAACAATGCGGCGGTTGCGCGCTTGAACCAGCCTTCGCCCTGGCGCTTCAGCCGCTGGCCATAGACGACGTCGAACCCCTCATCCATCTTTGCCATCATGGCTTTGAGCAATTCCGGCGGGTCCTGGAGGTCGGCATCGAGAATGAGAATGCGCTGGCCGCGGCAAAACTCCAGGCCGGCGCTGAGCGCAATCTGGTGGCCGTAATTTCGGGCGAGGTCTATGCCGATGACGTGGCTGTCCTGTTTGGCGAGTTCGAAAATGGCCTCGCGGGTGCCGTCGGTGGCTCCGTCGATGACTAGCACGATCTCGTAGGAATGCCCCGCTTGTTCACGGCAAACGGCTGTGACGCGCCGGTAAAGTTCGGCGACCCCGCCGATTTCATTGTAGCACGGCACGACAACCGACAGCGCGACGGCGCGTCGCGCAGCGATTTTCTCTGTTTGCGCCAAAAGCCCAGCTCCCATGGTTAGAACGGGAATAGGCCGAATTTGTTAGAAAATTGATAAGCCGCTCAGGATTGCCGGCCCGCGACGCCAGATAAGCGAAGCGTGCGGATGGCCGGGCGCGTGCGACGGTGATGCGGGGGATACGGCGAGGGCGGACACTCCGCCAAGTCGGCGGCTCAGCCTTCCGCCTTGAAGTTCTTCGCTTCCTTCTCGACCTTGGCGCGGTCCTTGCCGTGCTTGCGCATCAGATCCTTCGCCTGGTTGGGCGAAACGTCGGTGGTCTCGGCCAGGCGCAGGGCCTCCTTGTCGTCCGGTTCGCGTTTCTTCCGATCCGCCATTGTGGTCCGCTTGTCAGCCATCACGACGCCTTTATGCTCTCGGCTATTTTGTGCAGCACCTTGCGATCGGTGCCGTGGCGCTTGATCAAGGTGCGTGCCTGTTCGGGAGTAATGCCGGCTTCCTCGGCGAGATGCCTCACCTCATAGTCTTCGTCGCCGGCAACTTGTGAGCGATCGCGGTTGTCGGTCTTGGTCTTGTCGTCGGGCATGGCAGTTCTCCTCGTTTCGACCTAGAGCATAACGACGGAGATTTCGTGAAGTTCCTTAATGCATGTCGCCCAAGTGCGCAGCGGCTTGGGACAACGACACGCATAAAACAACAGCAATGCATGTCGCCCAAAGTGCCAGCGGCTTGGGACAACGACAGGCATAAAACAAGAACTTAAAGAGCGTCGCATCGATCTCTTCGGACGTGACGCGCTTCAATGCCGGCCTTCGCGAACAAACACATGGGCTTCCTTGGCGGCGGCCGTGAATGCCCGCCGCGCACTGCCAACCGCCCGCCGCTGCTCCATCGCGTCCATCATGGCTTTCAAGGCCGCGCGATATTTCGGCCCGCGCTTTTCGTCTGGCCATTTGTCGACCAGAAGTGAGGCCGCCTGGACCGTCCTCGTCACAGAGAGGAGGCGGCCGATCCGTTCGCTCTCGATCGTCACCGGAACGTCGAATTGTTCATCACGCATTACCGCCACTCCTTGACTCCAAGGACAGGAACGGCGCAGCGGGATTATTCGTTCCGATGACGAATGGCGTGATCCATCCCGATCACAATTCATGGTTACTGAGTGGCTTACGTCGCCGCTCTAGTTCCGACAGTGCGCAAGCTAATTGGGCGCAGGGCGACATGCATTAGCGGGACCGATGGTCGAACACGACCCCCATGGTCCTACCAATTGCGGTCATCACGACAAGCTCGACCAGATGGTCATCGCTGTCCTCAAAACCCGGGGCTGCCCGGCGGATGGCGTCAATTGCGGCTCTGGTCGATATGGTGTCGCCGGCGCGAAATTTTGAAAGCGCAGATGAAACAAGTTCCTGGGCCGTCAAGTCAGCGACAGGCACTCTCGAAACGATGTTCATTGGCCTCCTCCGCCATGAACCCTCCCCCAAAAGAATGATACGCCGAATGGCGGTTTCCGCCAGCGAAATAGTGGTCCGACCAGAGGCCAAAATCGGACCGCGGACAGTTACCTTTTTGCAAGGCTCAGCGCGACGCTGCCGACTTCGATTTCTCTCGGCTCCTCGCAGCTGGCTTGACCCTTATACGCATCGCTCCGCCCTCGGGATGATCGATCTCAAAGGCATTGGTCTTCCGTACGAGATCGCTCAGCTTGCGAAAGCCGAAGGTTCTCGGATCGAAGTCCGATGCCAGATTGGCGAGCTGATTGCCTACGATGCCGAGCGGCACCCAGCCGTCCTCGGTTCCCATCTGTGAAATGACCTTGGTGATGATCGGCGTCGCGGCGCTTGCAAAGATTTCGTCGGCGCCGCATCGTGAGCGTTGGCTGGTGCGGTCGCAAGCAGGTTCTCGGTGTATACGAACCGGCGGCATGCCTGCCGGAAACTCTCCGGCGTCTTCTGCTCGCCAAACCCATAAACGTCGATCCCGTGTTCCCTGATGCGAGCGGCAAGGCGGCTGAAATCGCTGTCGGACGACACCAGGCAGAAGCCTTCGAACCGCCCGCTGTGGAGAAGGTCCATCGCGTCGATGACGAGCGTGATATCGGATGCGTTCTTGCCGGTGGTGTAGGCGAATTGCTGCTGCGGGATAATCGCATGCTTCGACAGCACATCGGCCCAAGCCTTCGAACGGGTGCTGGAAAAATCGCCATAGATGCGACGAACGCTCGCCTCGCCGATCTTGGCGATTTCCTCGAACAACCCGTCGGCAATCTTGGCCGAGGCATTGTCTGCGTCGATCAGGACTGCAAGCCGTGGAGAACGTGGTTCAGTCGCCAAGATGAGCTCCTTTTTGGCGTCGCACCAAATGACATATCGTACAGCGGCACCATGCGAAACCTTTTGCCACTACTTCTCCCGATACAAGATCATACCGGCGTGATGCAGCACGCCGTCAATGAACGTTCCGTCAGCAGTAAAGCCGGTGTCGTCCCAGTAGTCGATGTGATTTCCTCGGATCTCATAGCGCCCCTGGTACGCGCTCTCACGGTTTCCGCGCGCTTCGTCATAACGACCGTTTGGGAGCAAGTTGTGGCGGATATAGCCATCGGCCGTGACCCACATCCCGACATAAGGATGGCTTGCCGAAGGTTGGGTAACCGTATTTTGCTCGGCATTCATCTGGGCGAGACCTTTCTGTGCGGGTAAAACGGCGCCGGCAAGAAACACGGCAGCGGCAAGCATCGAAATCTGTTCATGGACAGCTCCTCAGGGTTGTTTGCCGGGAGCGGCGCGACGCTCAGTGAACAGCTCGGAGAGCGCTTGCGATGTTGCGATCGCGCGGGGGAACCGCGCCGAGCAGCAACGCGACGGCAATCGCGATGTACGAGCTGTGAAAACGAAAACCCATTGTTGCCTCCCTACTTGCTGGCGGTCGGCCGGATGACGATCTCGTTCACGTCGACATCGTCGGGCTGTTCGATGGCAAAGCGCACGGCACGGCCGATCGCGTCGGGCTGCAGCGCAATGGCGCGATAGGTCTTCATCGCTTCCGCCGCGACCGGATCGGTGATCGTGTCGGCGAGCTCGCTCTCGACCACGCCGGGATGGATGCACGTGACGCGGATGTTGTCGTGCTCCTGCCGCAAGCCATCAGAGATGGCGCGGACCGCGTATTTGGTTGCGCAATAGACCGCGGCTGTCGGCGACACCGAAAGCGCGCCGATGGAGGCGATGTTGACGACATGGCCGGAGCCTCGGGCCGTCATCTCCGGCAGCACCGCGGCGATGCCGTAGAGCACGCCTTTGATGTTGACGTCGACCATCCGGTCCCATTCCTCGACCTTCATCGACGCCATCAGCGACAACGGCATGACGCCGGCATTATTGACGATCGCGTCGACGCGTCCCCAGGCCTGGCGCGCCGTCTCGGCAAAGGCGGCGACATCGGCGCGGTCGGTCACGTCCAGGCGGCGTGTCATGGCCTCCCCGCCCTTTGCCCTGATCTCTTCTGCGAGTGTGTCCAGCCGATCGGTGCGGCGCGCACCGAGTATGACCTTTGCTCCGGCAGCACCGAGCTCCCGGCCGATGGCGGCGCCAATGCCGCTCGAAGCCCCGGTGATCAGCACAACTTTATTGAGGAACATGTTTCGTCTCCGTCTGGTTGATCTTGCGAACCGCGATGCAGCGGTTGCCAGGAAGATGGATCTGTTTCACTGTTGCGATAAGACGACCATTCCTTTCCAATGTGGAAAGCACAGCTAACCAATGCAGCCGGATCTCAATGCGCTCGCCGTCTTCGCCCTCGTCGCCGAGGAGCGGAGCTTTCGCGCGGCTGCGGACCGCATGGGCGTCACCCGCTCGGCGGTGAGCCAGACGATGAAGCGGCTGGAGGAGACGCTCGGTATTGCGCTTGTCCAGCGCACGACGCGAAGCGTCAGCCTGACCGAGGCTGGCGAACGCCTCTACGCCGAAATAGCGCCCGCCATTGCCGACATGCGCGCCGCGATGGAGACCACCGGGGACCTGCGCGGGCGTCCGCGCGGGCAGTTGCGGCTCGCCGTCTCGTCGATCGCCGAGCGCTTTCTTTCAGGGCCGTTCCTGGCGACCTTTGCCGAAGCCAATCCGGATGTTCAGATCGACATCACGGTGACGGACGAGGAATTCGATATCGTCGCCGAGGGATACGATGCCGGCGTCAGGCTCGGCGAGGTGATCGAGCAGGACATGATCGCGGTGCCTGTCGCCGGTGACGAGCGGCAGCTGGCCGTCTGCGCGCCGGCCTATCGCGATCGGTTCGGGGCGCCTTCGCATCCGAGGGAAATCGCCGGCCATCGCTGCATTGGCTGGCGCCGCGCACCGAAGGTCGCGCCCTATCGCTGGGAATTCGCCGAGAACGGCAAGGAGTTCATCGTCGCGGTTGCGCCGGAGATCACGACCAACGACATGGCGTTGATGATAAAGCTCGCCGTCGCCGGCGCCGGCATCACCTTCGGCATGGAGGAGAGCTTTCGCCCGTGGATCGATCGGGGCAAACTGGTGCCAGTTCTCGAGGACTATTGCCCGCGCTTTGCCGGCTTCTACGTCTATTATCCGAGCCGTCGCAACGTCGCGCCGAAGCTGCGCGCCCTTGTCGATCACCTACGGCGTCATGGCTAGCGTCTTTCGCCAGTATGGCGACCATGTCGATGTTGCAATTACATTAGCGTGAGTGCATGTTTTCGTCAGCCGGCGCAAGCCGGTTAGGCCCGGTGGCTGGCCGGTCACCCCCATAGGCTGCCGGGCCGCCAGCAACGGCTTGGGAGGACAAGACAAGCCGAAAATCTCGGAACTCTTTTTCAAGACAGCGATCGTCTTTCTTGTTTTGGGAATCGCAGCCGGCCTGCAGATGGCAATTTCAGGCAATCACGGTGCTTATCCGGCTCACGCACACATCAATCTTCTGGGATGGGTCACAAGTGCAATATTCGGGGGTACTACGCCCTGAACCCGGCAAAAGCCGCCCGCAGGATCGCGATGGTCCATTAAGGCGTCTACAATCTTGGCCAGGTCGTGATGTTACTGGCTCTCTACCTGATGCAGCATGGAAATCCGGCCCTTGAGCCGATCGTCGCTACCGGCTCAATGATCGTCGCTGTCAGCGTACTACTCTTTGCCTTCGTGGTCTTCTCCGCCGAAACGGCGCGCTCGGTCTCATGAATACCTGCGGTCTCCACGCTAAACGGCGTCGGGATATTGCTGAGCCGCCAAAGGCTCGCGCCTCTGAGAGTTGGTCATCATTGTGCCGGCAATGCCTTCGCGGCGTCGGTCAGGGTTGCCCGATCGTTGCCGTGCTTGCGGATCAGCTCGCGCACCTGCTCCGGCGTGATGTTGTTCTGCAGAGCGAAATAGTTCACCTCATACTCATCGTCCGCCGATATCTTGCTACGGTCACGGAAGTCGCGTTTGGTTTTGTCGTCTGCCATATCGCACGTCCTTTTTGAATTTCGTTATGTTAACTCTGGCTAATATACGCCGGTGACCTAGACTAGGTTCCATGCGTAGGCGGGCAGGTGCCGGCACCGGTCGGCTCGAGTTTATCCCCCCGATGGAGCCCCAACTGGTGGCCAAGCCGCCTGAAGGCGACGACTGGATTCACGAAATTAAGCTGGATGGCTACCGCGCCCAGATCATTATCAACGGCCCCGAGGATATTCGCGTCTTCACCAAAACCGGCAAGGACTGGACGCGTAAATATCTGGGCATTGTGGAAGCCGCGGGGGACCTCGAGGTCGAGAACGCCATCATCGACGGCGAAGCGGTCGTCACCGACAAGGCCGGAATGCCCGACTTCAACGCGCTCCAGAACGCCGTCCACAACAATCCCTATGGCATGTATCTCGTCGCATTCGACATCATGCATCTGAACGGCCATGATCTGCGCGACATCGGCTGCAAGGCGCGCCGCGAAATTCTCTACGGCATCATCAAGCCGAACAGCCGGATCCAGTTCAGCGAGGCCATGCCTGGTGACGCGAAGTCTGTCTTCTATCTCGTCGAGCAGGTCGAGCTTGAGGGAATTGTCTCGAAGCGCCCCGACAGCAAATATCGCAGCGGCCCGACCTCGAACTGGCTGAAGACCAAGAGCTTCACGGTCGATGAATTCGAACTGCTGGGCGTCGAGCGCGAGCCTGGCAAGGCGGCCTTCGCCTTTTTGGCACAGCCCGGCACCGGGAAATATGTCGGTTCCGCCTTCATCAGCCTGGGCCGCGACATGAAGGAGCGGCTGTTGAAGCGGGTTCGGGAGCACACCGGGCCGCCGCCAGAGGCCATGAAGAAACGGCCTGCGACACAATGGGTCAGGCCCGGGGTGAAGCTGCGCATCAAGCATCTTCGCGGCGACCACAGCCACATACGCAACGCATCGCTGCTGGGTTTCGGTGACGAGGAGTAGCGGTGAAAGTCTGACATTGGTACCCCACGCGTGGAGCAGCTTAGGCTGAAAGAGGACGTTGCACGACAAATAAACCGCCTATCAGGCAAACCACGGACCAGATGGACGGTTAGCCCCGCAACGATGTGGTGCCCGAACGTACGTGGGAGAGCATCACATCGAGCCCTTAAGACCGGTTCGAGGTGCAGCCGCCCGGTATCTACTCACGCGGCGCGTCGTTGAGCGAGGTGGAAACCCGAACGGGCTCGACGGGGCTCGACGGCGGTCACGATGCTGTGGTGGTGATCGCAGTACACGCGGTCAGGCGAAGTTGGCCCAGCACAAAAGCGGTGACCGCCGGGTACTGACCGATCTTCGCGAACCGGGAAGCGGCATTGATAGGGGCCTAGCTTAATGAGGGGGACGTCACTCGTAGTTAGTCCGGTATTTTCAGGCATGATGTCTTTCTGGTTCCTAAAGGTTGGCCGTACGTCATCGCCATGATCCAATAGTCTGATTTCCACTGTGGAGGGCAGCGACTGCGTCGGGCGAGTTTATCTCGCTTGGCTGGCTATGGAACACCATGTGGTGTCGGGAACTGCTTCAAACAATTGCTTGCGGCTAGAAGCCACACCGCTGTTGATGGGTGAGCGAAGCAGGCACCTTGTCCGTGCCGGCCCGGGGCGGTTTGTCCGAAGGCGGGGTGGGTGCGGATTGTGGGGCCACCCACGCTGCGTTTTTTCGGTTTTTTTGGGGAACCGGCCAGCAACGCGGAGACGGATACATTTTGTCATCAGACGATGTAGTCGCGTCCTAGAGCGCCTCTCCGAAGTGTTGCGCCGGTGCTATGGTGTACCTGCCTGTCAGATAGCAAGGATATGATGCATGCCCGAAGTTCACCCGCCGTACACTACTTGCGTTCACCGCCGTGGCGACCGTCGTTGAACGGACGTTTGCTGAAGGGAAAGCTGCCTCACGGAAATTGCAGGCGGAAGCGTCGTTCCGGATGGTTCGAGAATGCGGGCCCGCGCAAAGCGCCAACCGCTCACCGAAGGTGCAAGGAAAGGTATTTCTCAGCTAAAACAACCTGTTAGTATGGAAATCTGGCGGAGAGAGCGGGATTCGAACCCGCGTTACGGTTTCCCGTAAACACACTTTCCAGGCGTGCGCCTTCAACCACTCGGCCACCTCTCCGTCTTAGCATTTTCGCCGCGGCCGGTTTCACCGCGCGGGTTGGGGAGATGCGTCTCCCTTGGGGATTGCGGTCCGGAACTCCGCACCGTGGGCGCCGTCAACCAGCGGACACCCTTTCCCCGCACCTGAGCCGTCAAAGCAACAGGCGCGGGGCTCATCTAGTCGATCCGGTGCCGAATGCCAAGACATAACGGCACTCTATGTCGTAAGCAGATGAGTTGTCCGGATTAGGTAGCACGTGAGTTGTCCGGTTTTATCGCCAGCGCATCGAGGCTGGGGATG
>NZ_NPKJ01000071.1 GCF_002284575.1 Mesorhizobium temperatum | reverse complement strand
TCGACATCTCCAAGGTTCGTGATGTGAGCCCCGAAGCACGCGCGGCGGAGCACTGGCAGACTTATGTGTCGCGACTTGAGGCCCAACCGGGAATCATCGTCGCCCAACAAACGGCGAGGGGCGGACACTTCTATATTTCCGGCCTGAGAGACCCACAGGCCGCCGACCCGCAGGCTCTGCTGTCCGGAACAGGGGTTGATCCTGCTCGCGTTCATTCGCAGTGGCAATTCTATCAGAGCCTTGATCCGAAGTTCGTGCTGAAGCGGCTGGTGGCGTCGCTGACTCCGCCGAAATCGGTTCGGCTTATGATCATCAAGGATCGCATCGTTGTCGTGGGTGAAGCTCCTGCCGCCTGGATAAACCGGGCGCGGGTCGCCGCCCAACAGCTGTCCGCGGACGGACTCACTCTAGAAATCTCCGAGCTGCGTGAGTTGACCCCTCAGGAACTCACGCATTTGAGGGAGGCTATTCAAGCGGTCGACATCTTCTTCGATTCTGGCAAGGCTGTACCGGGACCAGAGCAACTGCCGGTTCTCGACAAATTGGCGAATCAGTTGAAGGAATTGGCCAAGGACGCCCGCAAGGCAGGCGTAACAGCACAGTTCATGTTGACCGGCCATTCGGACACGACGGGCCGTGAAACGGCCAAGTTGTCGATCAGCGCCGCCCGCGCGGAGACAGTTCGTGCGCTTCTCAAGCAGCGCGGCGTCGATCCGGAATTGCTCTTGGTTCGCGCCGCGGGCACCTTTGAGCCAGCGGAGACTGAAAATAGCCGAACCGGGAGCTCCGCCAATCGCAGAGTTTCGGTTACGGTAAACTTCCACTAGGGCGGAGCCCAGGATATTGCAAAAGAAGATCTGCATGTTGGGCGGGTTCGCTGTCGGAAAGACGAGTCTGGTTCGCAGGTTTGTGCAAAGCATCTTTTCAGAAACCTACTTGACTACGGTTGGAGTGAAAATCGACAAGAAGAGTGTTGTATTGCCCGATAAAACCGTGGATCTGATTTTATGGGATTTGGCCGGCGAAGACGATATCGGCTCATTCCGCGTCAGCTATGTGCGAGGTGCGAGCGGGCTCGTGCTTGTCGTCGATGGAACCCGCGCCGCTACTCTTGCCGTGGCGCTCACGCTGCGCGAGCGGGCCGAGGCCGAATTCGGCGCTATGCCGTTCGTATTGCTGTTCAACAAATCCGATCTGGCCGATCGGTGGGCAATATCGGATAGGGAGATTAACGAACTGAGGCAACTAGGATGGCAAATCTATCTAACAAGCGCGCTTTCGGGTGAACATGTTGATGATGCGTTTCGTCAGCTTGCTTCGATGGTTGCCAAATAAACCATGCATGGATTGCCAAGAGAAGTCAGAAACTGGATTTACAATTTCTTCTACAACGAGCACTTTGTCGCATATCTGAAAGTCGACGCCCAGCTTTGCATAGCTGCGAAGGGCGGTAGTGTTGAACATTACGGCCTATCATCACTTTGCATTGGCAAGCCCGTTGCCGAGCAGCTTGAATTCATGGAAGGTTTGCTGCCTTGCCCGGAGCTTCCATATCATATGGCCATGGTCGAACTGCCCAGCGGGCGTGTCGCCGACCTTCATCTTTTTGCTGACAATGCCTGCGTATGGCTGCTCTTTCTTGACGCCACTGCCGAACGCGACAATAGGCAGCGGCTTCAACAGAAGGCTTATGAAATGACACTCCTGCAAGAGAGGGAGCGTCAACTCAACGAAAAATTACAATTGACGAACGAGGCGTTGAGGCAGAGCCAAGAGGGATTGTCGCGTGAATACCAGCGCGCCGAAAGCCTACTCCTCAACATTCTTCCGGCGTCGATCGCGGAGCGGTTAAAAGCGGACGAACAAATTGCGGACAACCATGCTGACGTGAGTGTGCTTTTTGCCGACATCGTCGGCTTTACGGAAAGAGCGCGGAGCGTCGGAGCCGAGACAACGCTCGCTATTTTAAATTACTTCTTCAAGGCGGCGGATCTGCTCTCGGAACGATACGGCTGCGAAAAGATCAAGACAATCGGCGATTGTGTGATGGTGGTCGCTGGCCTGCCCGTCGCGCGATCCGATCATGCAGAAGCCCTTGCGCACTATGCACTTGAACTGCGGAAGGCGGTTAAGCGCGAACGCTTCGCAGGAGAACCGATAAGACTCAGAATTGGAATTCACTCAGGACCAATCGTCGCGGGCGTCATAGGCAAAAAGCGGTTTGCTTATGACCTGTGGGGCGAGACCGTTAATCTCGCCGCACGTATTCAAACGTCCGCGGAGCCCGATGAAATCCGTATTTCGGATGCAACTCACAAACTGCTTGGACCCGATTTTGCTTGCGACCCACTCGCGGAAACGGAATTGCGTGGTACAGGTCGTGTTCGAATGTGGCGGCTCCCGGCCTGATTTGCCGCTTGGCAGTGCCGATCCTGGAGCGCATTGCATCCCAAGCAACATTTCGAATGTCCGCAGAGGTGCAGTCGACCACCGAGCGACCGCCAAACGTCTGTCCTGGGTCATCGGAGGACTCTGTATAGACCGTCCTTAGCCTGAACGCGCGTCGGCACGGCCGCCTCGCCGGATTTGCAAGTCCGATGATCACGCACGTATTTGTCGTAGAGCATCAATTTATCTACGCGCTGAGTGGTATCGAAGGATGCATCGGTGCTTCGATTGACGGACTCTACCGACCGCCTCGCGCGACATTTGCGATACGTTGTGCCTCTCGATTGCTGCTGCATGAGTGTGAGAATGCTCATTGCAACAAGCATAGCTGTCCGTCTCATGGGATGCTTCTCCTTTCCATTCGATCTGGTTGTGGATTGTGTCGCTCAGTCGATCGGAGCTTGCCACTAGCGCGTGCTTCGCCGCCGCAATCGGACATGCAGGTACCCTGCCCGCCAGCGGTGGGAAGGCGTCCATTGCGTTGCGCCATCATTAGTCGTGCTGGACGGTCTGTCGGTGCGCGACATGCCCGTGTTCCTCATTTGCTCGGTCGACCAGCGTGCAGACCAGAGACACGGGGAGAGCGCTATGTTGAGGGTGCGCGTGCAGTCGACTGTATCAAGGCTGTGGACGACTGAGACCGCGGTATAGGATTGATCCTGATCCTATGCGCTGGGTGTACTGCCAACAGGCAAGAGGCACAGCCGTTGCTCGCTGCTCAAAGCGGCGTCTTCCGACGTTCGCGGGATATCACCCATGCTCGCAACGGGTCTGCCATAGACTTTCGCATCGCCTGACCGGTGCTTCCGTCCGATGGTGGCGCAGGCCGAGGCGGCGCAACTTCCTCCGTAGACGCCAGGTGGCGGTCCATGGAGGCTCATGCCAAATCCACGGGCGCCAGCGGCGGAGGTGGCCGATACGGCCGTGGTCAGCAGGAGACAAACATGACCCTGGACAACATTTCACACCCCTCGATCCAGCACTGCGCCGACAGCCTGAACGCCAAGCACAGCAACGGTAGACCGGGGCCCGAATTGGTTCCGTCGCGCTACGCGCTGCAGGTCGGCGACATCGACGTGCTGGTGGTCAGCGATGGAGTGCTGCCGATACCAGCCCCGGTTATGGCATACAACGTCGACCCGGCCGTCCGGGCGGCCTGGCTGGACGACATGTTCCTGCCGCCAGACGTGCTCGAGTGGCCGCTGAACGTGGTCGTCGTACGCAGCGGCGGCCGGACCATACTCGTGGACGCCGGGCTGGGGATGGACCCGGACTTGCACTTGCCGAGGGCCGGGCGGTTGGTCTCGCGACTGGAGGCCGCCGGCATCGATCTCGCATCCGTCACCGACGTGGTGCTGACCCATATGCACATGGACCATATCGGCGGGCTGCTCATCGACGGGGTGAAGGACCGGCTGCGTCCGGATCTGCGGGTTCACGTGGCGGCCGCCGAGCTCAAGTTCTGGGAGTCGCCCGATTTCTCCCGCGCCTCCATGCCAACGGGGTTCCCGGATGCGCTTCGGCGGGCGGCCAAGCGGTTCGTGAACGAGTACCGCAGCCAGTTGCGGCCGTTTGAGACGGAGCACGAGGTGGCGCCGGGGGTGGTCGTCACGCTCACTGGCGGCCACACCCCCGGGCACAGCGTGGTCCGCCTGGCGTCCGGCGGCGACCGGCTGACCTTCGCCGGCGACGCCGTGTTCCAGGTCGGGTTCGACCAACCCGACTGGCACAACGGCTTCGAACACGACCCCGAGGAGGCGGCCCGCGTCCGCATCAATCTTTTGCGGGAGTTGGCGGCGACCCGCGAGCCGCTGGTGGCCACTCACCTGCCGTTCCCGTCTATCTGCCATGTGGCGGTGGACGGCGATGTCTTTCGTTGCGTGCCGGCTGTCTGGGAGTACTGACCCGCTTGTCGGGTCAGAGCCGTACCAGGTCGCCGTCGAGACTTATCGCGCCATGATCGTGTGCTCGTGCAATGTGTTGAGCGATCAGGATGTCCGCTCCGCCGTCAAGGCGGAGCGGACGTGCTCGATCCGCCAGGTCTATGGTTGTCTCGGCTGTAGCGCCCAGTGCGGCCGTTGCGCGCGTACTATCCGCCGCATCATTGACGAGGCGCTCGGCAGCGCCCGTCCGGCATCCAGTAACCCTGATTCGTCCGCCGTCGACCTTCTGGAGTACTGACCGCTTGCCGCCCTTCATGGCGTCATCGACCAGCTTGTCGATGTCGATGTTATTGTAGGAGGACTTCGCCGGCGGCGATCCTGCCGATTGCCGGAAATGGCGTCGACGACCCGCCAACCTCGGGCGCTGACGAGATACCTCGCCCACAGGGCATTCGTCTGACGTCCGACGATTTGGTCGTGGCCGACGAGGAACGGTCAATGCTCATGGAAGTGGCGCAGTAGTTCACCACGAGCGGTCGCGCTGCCCTGAGAGGCCGGAGGCCGATCGGTCCGCCCCCCACGCGCATGCATGCGCGCTTCGCCATGTCGTGAAGGCGCCCGGCGCAGCCTTTCATTCAGGAGCCCATAGACCAACGTATCGGACGCACGCGTCCTCAGCACGATGGTCCGCACCCTGGAAAGGCTGGCATGGTTGGGTCTGTCCGTTACCCGACCAATGAACATCGCAAATGACGTTGGATTTCGTTCTTTCGAAGATGCGGCAGATCCTCCTGAGGCTCCGGGCTGTCGACACGTCACCGCCGGCAAGGCGCGACAGCGAGGCCGAGAGGTTTGCGCGAGCGATGGTCCGGCCGATCTACTCTCGCAACGGGATCAGAGTGTCTGTCTCGCCAAGGAATCCTCGCAACCGCGAATGAACCCGCTGAAGGGCGGCCGGCCAAGGAGTGCCGGCCGATGTCGATACCGGCAATTCGAGAACCAGAGGCAACGTAATGAGCGGTGGACATTCAACCTACGTTCCCAGGACCCGGATCGGACGCTGGTTCGACGCCCGCCTGCCGGTGCCGCGCCTGGTGCATGATCAGTTCATCGTATATCCGGTCCCGCGCAACCTGAACTACGCCTATTCGTTCGGCGGCATCCTCTCGATGATGCTGGCAGCGCAGATCGTGACCGGCGTGGTGCTTGCCATGCACTACGCGGCCGACACGACGCTGGCCTTCAACTCCGTCGACAAGATCATGCGCGACGTGAATTCCGGCTGGCTCTTGCGCTACCTGCATTCAAACGGCGCGTCGTTCTTCTTCATCGCGGTCTACGTCCACATCTCCCGCGGCCTCTATTACGGCTCCTACAAGGCTCCCCGCGAGTTGCTGTGGGTTCTCGGCTGCACCAACCTTCTGTTGATGATGGCTACGGCGTTCATGGGTTACGTGCTGCCCTGGGGACAAATGTCGTTCTGGGGCGCGACCGTCATCACCGGCTTCTTCAGCGCCATCCCGCTGGTCGGCGACTGGGTGCAGCAATTGCTGCTCGGCGGCTTTGCGGTGGACAATCCGACTCTAAACCGCTTCTTTGCGCTGCATTACCTGCTACCGTTCATGCTGACGGGCGTCGTCATCCTGCACATTGGGCGCTTCACGTCGTCGGCCAGACCAATCCGGCAGGCATCGACGTGAAGTCGGAAACCGACGTCGTGGACTTCACACCCCATGCCACAATGAAAGACGTGCTCGGGGCCGTGGTGTTCCTGCTCGCCTTTGCGTACTTCGTCTTCTACGTGCCGAACTATCTCGGGCATCCAGACAATTACACCGCCGCCGACCCGCTGAAGACTCCGGCGCATATCGTGCCCGAGTGGTACTTCCTGCCCTTCTACGCGATCCTGCGCGCCGTCACCTTCAACATCGGGCCGATCGACTCGAAGCTCGGCGGCGTGCTCGCCATGTTCGGCGCCATCGCCGTGTTGTTCTTCGTGCCCTGGCTGGATACGTCGAAGGTGCGCTCGGCCGTCTACCGGCCCTGGTACAGGCGTTTTTTCTGGCTCTTTGTCATCAACGCGCTCTTCCTTGGCTGGCTGGGGTCCAGCCGGCGGAAGGCTGGTACCCGCCATGCAGGTATCGACCCTCTACTACTTCGCGTTCTTTCTCGTCGTCATGCCGCTGCTGGGCGTTATCGAGACGCCGCGCCGGCTGCCGAACTCGATAACCGAAGCGATCCTGGAGAAAGGCAAGGATTAACACCGAAGGATCGCTCGTCATGCTCCGAGGCGAGGATTGTGTGAGGATTTTATGGATTCGGATCCGGTCATGAGCTGGTGGAATGCTCCCCATCTCTACATGGTGCTTGTCGGTCTCGCCGGCATAGTCGTTTGGCACATCATTCCGCGGCGGCTCTCCACCACCAGGCTGATTGTCCAGATCGCATTCTTCCTTACCATGTCGGTCCTGCTGCTTGACGGAGCCGTGCTCCCCTACGAGCCGACACGGGGCACCGAGACAACCGCTAGCGCAATCCTCGTCGGTTCGGCCAAGTTGCTGTGGTGGGTTCACCTCGCCTGGGCGCTGATCGGGTTTGTCCGCATCTATCTCGTGTTCGAGCGAAAGCCGCGCGAGGCGCGCCTTCTGCAGGACCTCGTCGTCGGCGTCGTCTACGTTGTGGTACTGCTGTCGATCCTCGCTTTCGTCTTCGGCGCGCCGGTCGGAACGCTGATCGCCACCTCGGGCGTCTTTGCCATCGTACTCGGATTGGCGCTCCAGAATACGCTGAGCGACGTCTTTTCGGGCATCGCGCTCAACCTCGGCCGACCTTATGTGCTTGGGGACTGGATCGTTCTGAGCGACGGCACCGAAGGCCGCGTCGTGGAGACCAACTGGCGATCGACCCACCTGCTCACTTTGGCCCACAACGTGGTGGCGCTGCCGAACAGCCTCCTCGCGAAGCTCGGGCTGACCAATGTCAGCAGCCCTGAAGAGAGCCATGGGCTATCCGTCGCGATAAGATTGGCGCCGACCAAGATGCCGGCGATCGTCGCGGACGTCATGAACGCGGCCTTACAAAGCAGTAACACAATACTGAGGGAGCCGCCACCAGTGGTAGCCATCAAAGCTCTGGATGCGACGGCGATTGAGGTCGATTTGTTTTTTCGCGTCGCAAATGTTGGCCAGCGAATTCCAGCGACGAACGAAATCTTCGATCTTGTCTACCGTCATTCCAAGTCCGCGGGTTTGCGGCTTGCGACGCCACCCTCCTCTTTGATTCTCATGAATGACTTGCCGAGCGAAGAGACGGCAAATCTCGCGGAAGTCACGCCGATCAAGCTTATAAATGCCATACCAGTATTCTCGGCGTTGACGGACAACGAAAAAGAAGCCCTCGCGGCAACGGTAGCGGTGCGCACCTATCGCAAGGGCGACATCATAGCACGACAGGGAGAGATGCTGCCCTCCCTCATGATTGTTCGGACGGGCATCATTGTCCGAGAGCGCGGCGAAGATGACGCCCATCCGCAGGAGATCGGCCGCCTCGCTCCCGGCGACTTTTTCGGAGAGACGGGTCTGCTCGCGGGCATTGGCGAGACCTCGACCTTGCGCGCAATGAGCCACGTCGTGGTCTACGAGATTGACCAGCAAAGCTTCGCGCCCCTGCTGCTCGACCGGCCCGAAATGGCCGAAGATCTTGCAGGGGTCCTCTCAGCCAGGATGTCCCTCGGCGGTAGCCGCACCGGACAAGAGCACACGGATTCGAAATTCGAGCTGCTCAAAGCCATGCAGACGATCTTTCACCCAGTACCGTTCCGGCGCGTTTCGAGCGCCGGCAGACCGGGCGTACAAGAAGGGAGGTAGCCATGAGCATCCGCCAAACCGGCGTTACAGATATCGTTTTGCCGGTGTCCAGTGAACCTGTGAGCGGTTTCAAGGTACGGCGCGTATTGCCCTCCAGGTATGGGCGAATGGTCGGCCCCTTTGTCCTCTTCGAGCAGATGGGGCCAGCCGTGTTCAATACCAGCCAGGGTTTGGACGTGAGACCGCATCCCCATATCGGCTTGGCGGCCATGACCTACCTGATCGATGGGGAGATCGTCCACCGGGACAGTCTCGGTAAGGTGCAGGCGCTCCGCCCCGGTGAAGTCAGCTGGATGACGGCGGGTTCGGGGATCGTCCATTCCGAGCGGACGCCGCCGGAGGCTCGAGCGTCCGGGAGCAATTTTTTCGGCATTCAGGCCTGGGTTGCCCTTCCTTGCAGGCATGAGGAAGCCGCCGCCGATTTTGCCCATTACAGTGAGCCGGATATCCCGAGGACGTGTGCCAGAGGCGTCGAATTCACCTTGATCGCCGGAGCCTCGGACGGTTTGGTCTCGCCGGTAAGAACTCTCTCCGACATGGTGTTCGCCGAAATCGTGCTGACCGGCGGCGCACGATATCAGGTCAAGCCCGAACATCATGAGCGGGCGGTCTATGTCGTCGCCGGCGAGGTCGAGATCGTCGGCCGGCCGGGCTCGTTCCGTGAAGCCGAATTGATATTGCTGGGACCAGGCGCCGAGATCGTGCTTAAGGCGCCGGCCTTTCATTCAACACGACTGATGCTGTTGGGAGGCGAGCCCTTTTCCGAACCGCGGCACGTCTATTGGAACTTCGTATCCTCCTCGACCGAGCGGATCGAGCAGGCAAAGACCGATTGGCGTGAACGCCGTTTCCCGGAAGTGCCGGGGGAGGAAGAATTCACTCCTCTGCCGGAGGATTGACCAGGACGCAAATCGCTTGCCCGATCTGCCTGGCAGCATGCGACCGCAGGCGCGGTTCTCGACGGCGGAAAATTCTGTGCTTGGCCAAGCTAAGCGATTTGCCTCTGCATCGAGCGAATCCTGGTCATGGTGTCCTCGTCGAGCAGACCGTCAAACCAGACATTGAACATGGTCTCGAGCAGGAACTCGTCGTAACTGGCTTCGGAGAACAGCGTCAGCGACGCGTGCAGTTTGCGGGCGTCGATATCGCCGAAGACGGTGCTGGCGCTGCAGTTGATAAGCCTCTGCATCGTGCTGACGCATTCGCGATAACGACCGCCCAGCAGCGGCGAGGAGATATACGCGTTCGCTTCGTCGAGCCATCTGATCGCGTAAGGCTCAAGCGCGGCCCCGCTTCCGCTGGAGGCCAGCCTGGGGAACATGAACTCCGTGTAGGGAGTACACATCATTCCCCGACGCAGGATGCCGATAGCATCTTCGTAAACCGGCTCCTGTGCGTGGACGAATCTTTGCAGGTTGTATTCGTCATCCATTGCGGCTCACCCGATCTTTTGCTGAAGCAACAACTCCGCTCACGATCATCCGGCGAGAACGTCTGAATATTGCGGGTTCTTGACGAGGAACTGGCCCATGAACTGGCATTTCGGGATCGCCTTGCGACCGGTCTTGCGCAGCATCTCAAAGGTGCCGTGCGCCAACTGCGATGCGATCCCCTGCCCGGAGAACTCTGAAGGAACCTCGGTGTGGATCAGAACAACCCGTCCGTTCTCGAGACGATAGTAGGCCGCAGCGATTGCTCCGTCTGCAATAGGCAGCTCGAAACGATGTTGTTGCGTATTTTCCGTGACCTTCGCGTTCATTTGAGAGTCCTCGACCATTTGCAAACATGATCGTCGGCCTGGCGAGAATGACTGGCGCTGTCAGCTGGCAGACTCCGTCTGCCAGCACCCGGAAGCAGTCATGCCATCGTCCTTCCGAGAATCGCCTGGACCCGACGAGGCTCCACACAAGAATACTTCCTGAGTTGATACACGGGGTTCCTGTTGATGAAGTCGGCAGCCTTGGTTTGCCCGTCATGAGGCACTCCGCAAACTGCATCTGTTCTCCTATCATCGG
The DNA here is from genome assembly GCF_002284575.1 of Mesorhizobium temperatum. Classification (GTDB taxonomy): domain Bacteria; phylum Pseudomonadota; class Alphaproteobacteria; order Rhizobiales; family Rhizobiaceae; genus Mesorhizobium; species Mesorhizobium temperatum. The sequence continues at coordinate 85,832 of NZ_NPKJ01000071.1, read as the reverse complement.
CTGGCATTGTTGCCCCGACGAAGGTCATCGAACTCTCCTCCTGGCTTGCAGTTAATCCTGCGGCGCCTGCATGGCGGGTAGCCGCAATATCACCGTCGTGCCCGACCCGAAGGCGCTCTCGATGTCGACGCGCCCGCCGTGCCGCTCGGCAAAATGCTTCACCATCGGCAGGCCGACACCGCCGAGGCCTTTGCCCTTGGTAGTGAAAAAGGGATCGAATGCGCGGAGCACGGTCTCTCGCGTCATTTCGATTCCACTGTCTTCGATACGGAGCTCGACGACAGTGCCAGGATCCTGGACGACCGCGGCGGCGTTTATCGAGATCAACCCGCCGTCCGGCATCGCGTCGCGCGCGTTGAATACGAGATTCAAGACCGCGTTCTGCAAACCCAGCGGATCGCATTTCGCAGCGGGTAGATCGCGCCCAACGCGAACTTCGAGACGAACGTTCCTCTCCCATGCGCTTCGGACAAGGTTTTCGACCTCGGCCAAGCAGGCGCCCACGCTTGCATGTTCCGGCGCTCGATGACTTGCCGCGGCCCGGCCGACCGTCTCCCTCACGAGCGCGCCGGCTTGCTGCAGGGCGGTCCTGGCGCTGGCGATTACGGGGTCGAGAGCTGGAGCCGTCGAGACGCTCGGGTCGCGGGCGACCCGATTCAGTGCAGATGAAGCGACCTGAATAAGATTGCCCAGATCATGAACAATGCCGGCCGTCGACTGCTCTGCCGGCGGGTCGGACAGGGGAACATCAGTAGTCCGGTCAAAGACATGATTGTCGGCCGAGCCTGATCTTGTTTCCGCGCCTGACATTTTCATGCCCTCTTTTGTTCGGTCGACACCTGGCAATCCGGTCGTGTGAGGACACTATATTGAGGAGCATTTTCGGGTCGATTGGATGGAGGACGAGGGTGAGCCATATGGCGGTATATGTCTCGCTGCAGTTTTCGCCGGATTGATCGTCATGGCACTTATTGAGACCGGTGAAGGGAGACACTGACAGCCGACGCCAGTCGGCTGCGCACTCCCTGCCAGCCTTGGGCGCGCTGCCTGGGAACGTCGGCGCGGCCTTACCCCGGCGATGCGTTCGATCGATGCCGGGAACTTACCCGTGCGCCGACCAGCGGCTACAGCTGCCACTCTCCCGGGTGCATCGTCCTAGACTTTCGGATCGCCTGACCGAGCCGTCCGTCGAATATTTTCGCGCGCCAAGTGGGCGCATTCTTCTCGGTATCGGACGACTCGCCGCACAGGAGAAGACACGTGCACAACATCATCAGAGCTCTGGCCCTTGTTTACGCATGGTGCGTATCGGACAGCGCGACAGCGCAGGCAGCGGATCATCAGGCAAAACCGACGATCGTGCTGGTGCATGGGGCCTTTGCTGAATCGTCGAGCTGGAACGGCGTCATCGCCGAGCTCAACAGGGACGGTTTCCGGACCATCGCTGCGGCCAACCCACTTCGCGGCGTTGCAAGCGATGCGGCCGCCGTATCGGCCGTCATCGGATCCATCGGCGGACCGGTCGTCCTGGTAGGCCATTCTTATGGCGGTCCGGTCATCACCGAGGCAGCCAACGGGAAGAACAATGTGAAAGCGCTGGTCTATGTGGCCGGGTTCGCCCCCGACAAAGGCGAGTCCAGTCTCACGCTTTCGGGGAAGTTCCCAGGCAGCACGCTTGGCGAGGCGCTCCTGCCGGTGGCGCGGCCGGATGGAGGACAGGACCTCTATATCCAGCCGGAAAAGTTTCACGAGCAGTTCGCGGCCGATGTGCCGGCAGCGCAGGCCAGCCTGATGGCGGCGACACAACGCCCGGTGGCTGACGCCGCCCTGGCAGAGCCCTCCGACGCGCCTTCTTGGAAGACAATTCCGTCCTACGCGATCTACGGCTCGGCGGATCGGAATATCCCGCCGGCGGTCATGAAGTTCATGGCCGAGCGCGCGCATTCGGTGAAGACCATCGTCGTCGAGGGCGGGTCGCACGCGCTGATGGTCTCGCGTCCAGAAGCGATCGCCTTGCTCATCAAGGAAGCCGCATCGGCGCAGTGACGAAACCGGCCGCCTCGCGCCGGCTGCATTCGACAAGTGCAAGCCTCAGGAGACATCGACATGAAAATCGTGGTCATTGGCGGCACTCGCTGGCAGACCTCTTCGGGAATTCCTCGAGAACACCGCCTCCGTCCTGCGCCACCTATGGCACGGCCGACATCTTTGGCTTGGGCTACTACGGCAGCGCCTCGGAGGTCGTGGGTCGGGGCCAAGCGAGGGAAGGCTGCGAAGACAGTGTCGCTTGAGCCAAGCTCTTCTGCTGGCGGTCGAGCGAGTCGCGGACGCGCGTCGCTCTCATCGAGGAATTCAGGGCCGGCACGGTTAGAGCCGCCGGCGTTGTTCCAAGTAGATCTTTTCGAAGTCAGAACAGGAGAATGACATGAAAATCGTAATCATCGGTGGCACCGGACTTATCGGCTCCAAGACCGTCGCAAGGCTGAGCGTGAAGGGCCACGACGTGTTGGCGGCGTCGCCAAGTGGCGGCGTCAACACCTTCACCGGTGAGGGATTGGACATGGCTCTTGCCGGGGCGGAGGTTGTCATCGACCTCGCCAATTCGCCGTCGTTCGAGGACAAGGCCGTTCTCGAGTTCTTCGAAACAGCCGGAAAGAACCTGCTCGCGGCGGAAAAGGTTGCCGGCGTGAAACATCACATTGCGCTCTCGATCGTCGGGGCGGAGCGCCTGCCCCGCAGCGGCTACCTGCGCGCCAAGATGGCTCAGGAGAAGCTGATCAGGGAGTCGGGAATTCCCTACACGATCGTTCACTCGACCCAGTTCTTCGAGTTCCTTGGCGGCATTGCGCAGTCGGCAACCGTCGGCGACACCGCCTCGGTATCGTCGGCCTACTTCCAGCCCATCGCCTCCGACGACGTCGCAGATGTCATGGCTGACGTGGCGCTCTCCCAGCCGATTAACGGCGTGATGGAGATCGGCGGCCCCGAGCCTTTCCGCATGAACGAGCTGGTCGCGCGTTTTCTGCAGCTCGCCAACGATCCCAGGAAGGTGATCGGCCATCCTCATGCGCTCTATTTCGGGACCGCGCTAGACGACCGCTCGCTTGTCCCCGGCGCGGGCGCCCGGATCGGTTCGACGTCGTTCGAAGACTGGTTCGACCACGCCCCGCCTCGGCGCAGCGGTGTTGCGGCGTAACGGCGTCATCTGACGAGGAAACGACGATGGACCACAAGCTGCCCATTGCGCCTCAGGCAAGTCGCCGGGCCCTCCTCCTCGGCGCGGCGGCCGCCGGTATTGCAACCGGCCTGCCCAAATACGCGCTCGCGCAAGGGACAGCCGGCCAGGGTCGAACTCATCCATCGCTCAAAAAGGATCGAAAGATATGAGCACTGTCACTACCAAGGACGGCACCGAGATCTACTACAAGGACTGGGGTCCGAAGGACGCCCAACCGATCGTCTTCCACCACGGCTGGCCGCTCAGCGCCGACGACTGGGACACGCAGATGCTTTTCTTCGTCGGGCATGGATATCGCACCATCGCCCATGACCGGCGCGGGCACGGCCGTTCCGCGCAGATGAGCGACGGTCACGATATGGATCACTATGCCGCCGACGCGGCGGCGGTGGTCGAGCATCTCGGCCTGAGCGACGCAATCCATATCGGCCACTCGACCGGCGGCGGTGAAGCCGCTCATTACGTCGCCCGCCACGGCAACGAACGCACCGCGAAGCTCGTCCTCATCGGCGCGGTGCCGCCAATCATGGTGAAGACGCCGGCCAATCCTGGTGGCATTCCGATCGAAGTGTTCGACGGGCTGCGCAAGTCGCTCGCCGACAACCGCGCGCAGTTCTACATCGATTTCCCGTCAGGCCCCTTCTACGGCTTCAACCGGCCGGGCGCAGAAGCGATCCAGGGCGTCATCCAGAACTGGTGGCGGCAAGGCATGATGGGCAGCGCCAAGGCGCACTATGACGGCATCAAGGCCTTCTCGGAAACCGATTTCACCGACGACCTCAAGATCATCGACGTGCCGACACTCGTCATGCACGGTACGGACGATCAGATCGTGCCCATTGCCGATTCCGCGCCGTTATCGGCAAAGCTTCTGAAGAACGGCACGCTCAAGATCTATGAGGGCTTTCCGCACGGGATGTGTACCACGCATGCCGATGTGGTGAACGCCGACTTGCTCACCTTCATCAGGTCCTAGGCTCACGCCGTGCCCTCAGGCGAGAGCACGATCGCCGGCCGTCCTCCCCTCCGACCGGCGATCCCCCGCAATCTCAACCGCAAACTGGAGCCAGACAAATGATCAGGAGCATACTCTACAGCACCGCCGCTCTCGCGGCGTTCATCGCCACCGCCGCGCTGGCCGACAATACGGCTGGCGCTTTCAAAAACGTGAAGCTCGTTTATGATCAGCCGCTTCCGAACGTGCCCGGCAAGAGCATGAGAGGTGTGCTCGTCGAATATGAGCCAGGCGGCAACTCGCCCGCGCATCTCCATCCCAAATCTGCCTTCATCTACGCCACGGTTCTCGAAGGGGCGATCAAGAGTCAGGTCAATGATGGCCCGGTGGTCACCTATCGCGCCGGCGAGAGCTGGTCCGAATATCCCGGCGATCGTCACCGCGTCAGCCAGAATGCCAGCGCGACTGACCCCGCCCGGCTGCTGGCCGTCTTCATCGTCGACACCGGCGAGACCGAACTTGTGCTCCCCTACGAAGAATGAGGTCGGAATCTATCGCCCTGTTTGAACAGGAAAGCGCCGCGCCGCCGGAGCGTTTGAAGAACTCGGCGGCGCGGCACGCCACCAAGGACGGCGCAATGCTCATCGACAAACTGCATGCCTTCACGTCGTCGCGCCTGGCCGTGATCGGCTTCGATGCAACGGTGCAAGCGGCCGCCCTTTCCCTGTCCAGGCCTGGCATCGGCCTCGTTGTGGTATGCAATGCAGGCGGAGGCGCGGAGGGTGTGCTCAGCAAATCCGATCTCGTGCGCCATCTCAGCGGCCCGGCGTCCAAGACACCGCCAGTGTCCGACCTGATGAGCAGATCCATCGTCTCGTGCAGTCCGCAGGACGATGTCCATGACGTATGGCAGACCATGGCGGCGCGAAGCCTGCAGAACATTCCGGTAATCGACGTCGGCGCCAGGCCTCTCGGCATACTGGACATACGCGACGCGATGAAAGTGTTGTTCGAGCAGGAAGAAATGCAGGAGCGGATGCTCTCCAATTATGTCACCGGCGTCGGCTACCGCTAGCCGCTTTGCCTGCGCCGGCACCGCTACTCCTCCAGGCATATCCTCCCCAGAAGGACAATGAACATGAAACTATACTACAGCCAGCTTGCTTGCAGTCTTGCCGATCACATCGCCCTACTCGAGGCTGGTGTGCCATTCGAGCGGGAGAGCGTCAATCTGAAGACCAAGCGGACGGCATCGGGGGTCGATTTCAACGATATAACGCGCAAGGGCTACGTTCCGGCGCTGGTGCTGGACAACGGAGAAGTCCTCACCGAGAACATCGCCGTCCTCGATTGGCTCGCCACGGAGTATCCAACGCTCGGTATTCCAGGAAACCTTGGCCGCACGCGCGTGCTAGAAGCGCTGGCTTTCATCTCGACCGAGGTGCACCGCAGCTTCAAGCCGATGTGGCATGCAAGCAGCGAAACCCAAAAGGCGCAGGCAAGAGCGACGATCTCCAAGCTGCTGGACATACTTTCGGAGAGCCTTGCGGGCAACTACCTGTTTGGCGCAACGCCCAGCGTGGCCGACTTTTACCTTTTTGTGATGCTGCTATGGGCCGAGCGCTTCGACGTCTCCGTTCCCCCGGAACTGGCCGCTCTGCGTCAGCGCATGGCGAACCGTCCGGCCGTGCAAGAGGCCATGCGGCACGAGGGGCTGATCTCGGCAAATGACCGCGCAGCTTCCACCGCCGCCTGACGCGGCGATGGCTCCCTCTTCGGCAGCCGTCGGCCGTTCCGATCGATTGGACGCCAATGGGAGCGGCTTGGCGGCTGACGCAGCACCACCGGTATCAGAGGTGAAGCACCAGGATGTGCTGCTCGGCGAGGCGTTGGAGCTGACCTTCCCAGCGAGCGATCCGATCGCGGTGTTCGTTCCGGAGCGTTCGCGACACACCCATCAATCCGATAATTTGTCAGCCCGGGAGCTGGCCAGGAGCAAGATCATGTCCGCATTCGATAACAAGGTCGCCATCGTCACCGGCGGAAGCTCCGGCATAGGCCGAGCCGCGGCGCTAGGCTTTGCTGCGCAAGGTGCGAAGGTTCTCGTCACCGGACGCCGCGCGGCAATTCTGGACGAAATGGTCGCCGGGCACCCGAACATCAAGAGCCTCGTCGCAGACGCCGCCGAGCCCGCGGATGCCGCGCGCACCATCGCAACGGCGATCGACACGTGGGGCCGCCTCGACGTGCTGGTGAACAATGCCGGTGCCGGCGCTCTCCTGCCTCTCGCCGAAGCAACCGCCGAGCAGATCACGAGGATCTTTGCCGTGAATGTCGTTGGCCCGAGCCTGCTTGCGGCCGCGGCCCTTCCGCACCTGGGCGTCGCGAAAGGAGCAATCGTCAACATATCGAGCACGTTCGGCCACAAGCCCGGAGCCGGTCTCTCGCACTATGCGGCCAGCAAGGCGGCGCTGGAGCACCTGACGCGCTGCTGGGCGCTGGAACTCGCGCCTCTCGGGGTGCGCATCAACGCGGTTGCAGCAGGCCCGACCGAATCCGGTGCGCTGACGGGCATGATGGGGCTCTCCCCGGAACATGCCGCCGTAATTGAGGAAGCCGAGCGCGAGCAGATACCGCTCAAGCGGCGCGGCTTTCCCAACGACGTCGCCAGGTGGATCATCCATCTGGCCGATCCGGCGTCCGACTGGATGACCGGCCAGGTGATCGCCGTCGACGGAGGCCTTGGCCTCATGTAAGCGCCCGACCGCCTGAACACCTCTAGCCAGATCTCTTGCTCGACTTGGCCGAAACAGCCGGCTCGGCCTCCCGGCCGTTTCGCCCTTGACCGGCGGCGCGCCGCTCGTCAGGCGCGCCGAGCCCCGTCGGACGACGCAGGGATCGGCTCATGCCGCAGTCCTGGCCCCGCCGACCTCGCGCATCGGCGCCGGCAGCGTCTCCCATGCCCGGATCAACTCACCGATGGAAGCGGCCTCCATCTTGCGCATGACGCTGCCGCGGTGCAGTTTTACCGTCACCTCGCTGATGCCGAGGTCGAAGGCGATCTGCTTGTTGAGGCGCCCGCGCGCCACCTGATGCAGAACCTCGCGCTCGCGTGGCGTCAGCGTCTCAAAGCGTTCGACATTGCGCTTGACGACCGCGGCTTCCGCCCGCCGCGCGGCATCCATCGCAATGCCCGCAATAACAGCGTCAAGCAGCGTTTGGTCCCGCACCGGCTTGGTGAGAAAATCCACGGCCCCGGCCTTCATTGCCTGGACGGTCATCGGAATGTCGCCATGCCCGGTCAGGAAAATGACTGGCTTGGGGTTGCCGCTTTGGGCCAGATGCCGCTGCAGATCGAGACCGCTCGCTCCCGGCATGCGCACATCGAGGATCAGACAACCGGCGCTATCCAGTACGTCGGCATCGAGCAATTCGCGCGTCGAGCTGAAACAGACATGCTGGAACCCCGCGGAGAGTATCAATTCGGACAGCGCCTCCTGAACAGACGCATCGTCATCCACAATGATAACGAGGGGCTGTTCCGCTTCGCTCCTGCGCTGCGATGACAACGGCGCCGATCTCCGTAAGTGCGGCGGCTGCTCAACTCTCATGCTCATCTCCATTTTTCGATTTGCGTAATACATTGCCGATGGCTGCCAGCATGACCTTCGCATCGAAGGGCTTACGGAAGCACCCGCTGACGCCCTGGGCTCTGTCCGCATCGGCAATCTCGTGGCGCCCGGTGATCAGGAACACCGGCAGGTCCGGGCGCACCTTCTTCACCAGATCACAAAGTTCGAAGCCGTCCATGCCGGGCATCCCGATGTCGGTGATGAGCACGTCAAGGCCGGACAGCCCGTTGATGAGCAATGATCGCGCTGACGAGAAGCTGCGGGCCGCATAGCCGGCGGACTCCAGCAGATCCTCCAGCGACTCGAGTAGCCTTGGATCGTCATCGACAACGGCCACGACAGGTCTTCCCTTGGTCACGCCCGGTTCCCTCCCGCTCGGCGCGAGTGGGTGATTGGTATCTCCAGTCGCTGCGCGATACGCACGAGATCGGCGAGCGATGACGCCGCCATTTTCTGCATCACATTCCTTCTATGGATCTGCAGCGTGACCTCGCTGATTCCGAGCTCAGCGGCTGCCTGTTTGTTGAGAAGGCCGCTCACCACGAGCGGCAGCACCTCGCGTTCGCGCGGCGTCAGGTCGAGATAGCGTTGCTTCAGCGCGACCAGTTCAGCACGCGCGGACCTCCTTTCCCGATCCTCGGCGAGCGCCGTTTGGATTGCAGCCATGAGATCCGCATCACTGAAAGGCTTGGTGAGAAAGTCCACGGCGCCATGCTTGATCGCCTGGACGGAGGACGGGATGTCGCCGTGCCCTGTTATGAAAACGATCGGCGGATGATCTCCCTTTGATATCTGCCTCTGCAGATCCAGGCCGTTGATGTCGGGCAGCTCGACGTCGAGGATGAGGCATGCCGGGATGTCCGGCTTGTTTGCACCGATGTATTCGCTGGCCGATCCGAACGCAGCGGCGCGGATACCGTGCGAATCCAGCAGCTCGCTCAGCGCCTCCCGCAGGCGCGCATCGTCGTCCACGATGAAGACGAAATGGTCATCTGTGGTCATGGCGCCGCTTTCACTTCAACCGGCAAGGTGAAGACGAACGTCGCCCCATGTGGTTCGTTCTTCTCCGCCCACAGGCGTCCGCCGTGCGATTCGACGATCGAACGGCAGATCGCGAGCCCCATGCCCATTCCGTTCCCCTTCGTCGTGAAGAACGGTTCGAATATGTTGTCGGGAAACTCGATCCCCGCGCCACGATCGCTGATCTCCGTCTGAACCACATCGCCTATGCGGCGCACACGGACCTCAAGAACCCGGTCGCCCGTAACGGCGTCCATGGCATCCATGCCGTTGCGAATGAGGTTCACCAGAACCTGCTGGATGTGTACGCGGTCCAGCGCGACGAGCGGCAGGTCGCGTTCGACGTCGATATCCATGCGGACGCGCCGCCGCGCCGCTTCCTCGGCCATCAGGTTGCGCGCCTCGGCGATAACGCCACTGAGCGCCGTAGAACTCCTTGCCTCGCCGGATTGTTTGAACAGAGCGCGGATGCGACTCACGACGTCGGCGGCCGCATTTGCGTCACGAATAATGCGCTCCACCGTCTTCTGCGCACGCTCGAGATTTGGCGGCTCAGCCATAAGCCATCGCTGGCAGGCATGCGAGTTCGCCACCACGGCCGCCAGCGGCTGGTTTACTTCGTGCGCGATGGAAGCAGAGAGCTCAGCAAGGCTCGCGGCCTGACTCGCTCGTGCAAGGCTCTCTTGCGCCAGCCGCAGCTCTTCCTCCGCCCGAACCTCATTTTCAACATCGAGGCAGATGACATTCCACTGCACGATAGTCCCTTCGGTATTGCGCATCGGCGCGGCGCGTGTCTCGACCCAGCGATACTCGCCGTCGAACCGCCGCAGGCGGTGCCTGCGCGCATAGGGCTCGCCGGTGGACAACGAATGAGCATATCCTCCCTTGACGCCCGCCAAGTCGTCGGGATGCACACCGGCGTCAAGCGTGCCGGCCAGCCGGGACTTTCCGGTGCCGTCCAATCGCTCAAGCTCATACCCCAGGAACTCGCGGAGCTGCTGGCTACGATAGACCGGCTCGCCATCCGGCGCCGCGCAATCGATCATTGCCGGCAGCGTTTCAACGAGTTGCCAGAGGAAGCGCTCCCGCTCTTGCAGCGCTTCCTGAGAAGTCACGAAATCATGGATATCGACGTTGGCGCCGAACCACCGGATGATGCGGCCGCTCTCGTCACGGAGTGGTTCAGCACGCCCCTCCGTCCAGCGGTATGAACCATCCCACCGGCGGTTGCGAAACTTCAGCTCGAACGGTTCGCCCGTGCTGAGGGAATGGGTCAAGGCCTGCAGCAAACGGGCCCTGTCTTCCGGATGGACGATGGTCCAGATCGCACTGGGCAGGCCTCCGTCGGCATCAAAATCATCCAGCTTCAGGCCGATATAGTCCATCATCGTTTTGTTGATATATGCAGGGTCCCCGCCAGGCGTGACAGACCAGATCTGCACGGGCACGGTGTCGATGAGCTGTTGAAGCTGACGTTCCCGGTCGCGCAGCGCTTCCTGCGCGCGCATCTCATCGTCGATGTCAATGGAAATGGCATACCATTGCATGATCGCGCCGCTTTGGTCCCGCACCGGTTCCCCGCGGCCGTCCACCCAGCGATACGCGCCATCCGCATGACGCATACGGTACTTCATAGAGTAGGGCTCCCCGGTGGCGAAGGAGTGGCGGACGGTCTCCAGCAGACGTGCGGCATCTTCCGGATGGACGAGGGTCGTTATGGCTGCCGCCAGTCGGCTCATGTCCGGCTTGTCCAGTTGGGCCAGGTCGTTCAAGCCGAAGAAGTCGAGCAAGCGCTTGTTGAAGAAGGTCGGCTCGCCTTTCGGCGTCAGACGCCTGATATGGACGGGAACCATATTCACGAGCTGCGAGAGCTCGCGCTCCCTGTCGCGCAAGGCTTCCTGCGCACGCACCTCCTCGTCGACGTCGAGCGAAACGCCGTACCATTCCACGACCTCACCGTCTTCGTTACGCCGAGGCTCTACCCTGCACTCCGCCCAGCGGTACGCGCCGTGCTGTTCGCGCCAACGAAATCGCATCGTGGACATGCCACCGGTTTCGAAGCAATTCCGTAGGGTGTTCTGTACCTCGGGAGCATCTTCGGGATGGATCAGCTCCTGCAGCAGTTGCTCGATGCGCGGCTCCTCGAGAGCTTCGAAATCCGCGATGACGGAGCGGAAATGGTCCTGGTAGCGCTTGTTGAAGTAGACCGGCCCGCCCGTAGGCTTTGCGCTCCAGATCCGGACTGGTACGGCATCGATCGTCTCCTGAAGCTGCCGCTCGCTCCGCCGCAGCGCCTCTTCGGCATGCATCTGATCGTCTATGTCGTGACAGAGCCCGTACCACTGGACGATGCGCCCGTCCTGGTCCCTCATCGGCTCGGCGCGGCTCGACATCCAGCGGTAGACCCCGTCTTGACGGCGCAAGCGATACCGCATCGCAAGGACCTCGCCGGTGGCGAGACAATGGCGGAGCGTGTCCGAGAACGCTGCTCTGTCGTCCGGATGGACGCCGGCCTCTATCATCGCCGTCATGCGGCTCATGCCCGGCTTGATCGTATCCGCCACGTCCAGGCCGAGAAAATCGACCATGCGCTTGTTGAAGAAAATCGGCTCGCCGTCGGGCGCGAGACGCCAGACCTGGCTTGGAACCATATCGACAAGCTGCGAAAGCTCCCGCTCCCTGTCGCGCGATGTGACCAGCGCCAGCTGACGCTGCCGGGATATGGCCGCCACGATGAGCGCCGAAAATGCCGAGATTGCCAGAAAAAGCTGCAGCATGACCTGCCTTTGTCTCTGGAATTCGGGAGCGCCGACAAACTGGCTGTCTCCAGATATCGTAAGTGCCATCGTGATCAGGGCGAGGAGCGTCAAGGCGACGGCGGCGCCTCTGAACTCGAAGCGCGCCGCGGCCCAAAGAAGGGGCGGCATGATGATGTAGGGGGTGGGCAGGTAGACGTCGCTCAAGGAAAGCGCGGCGACCCCCAGGAAGATCAGACCCAGGACGCTGGCTTCTACCGGCTGCGCGGGAGAGAGTTGGGTTTTGCTGCGCCAATACTGGATCACGACCAGTGCCGGTGGCGCTACGAGCAGGATTCCGGTGGCGTCTCCAATCCAAAACAGCGGCCATACCGCCGTGAAGGTTTGCGATTCCACGCCAAACCACGCAAGCGTCGCGCTTCCGACCGTCGCGCTGACGAGCGGCGCAACTCCAGCGCCGAGTACGACGAATGCGAGGACTTCCTGCAAAGTTTCAAGCCGAACCGGACGCCCGCATGCCCGGTTCACAAGCGTTGCGCCGACAGCCGCGCCAAGGGCGTTGCCGATATAGATCAGAAAGCCCGCAGGCAGCGGACTGTGGAACCACACGAACTGCGCGAACATCTCCGCCAGGCAACCCGCCAGTATCCACCACGGCCAACTGTAAGGAGAGGTGAGGATGAGCGTCGCGATGAAAACGCCGCCCGGAGGCCAAATGGAAACCGTTATTCCGGGGACGATTGCGAGCGCTTGGGCGAACCCGCAGCCCAAGACATATGCCGCAAAAAATAGCCCCAGATGAAGGAATTGCGGGCGCGACCAGACGGACATCATCGGTTTCTCCTGCCGGGCAAAGAAGGGCTGGGGATTGTCAACGCTGCGTGTAGCACGTCTCCGCGATATTCGGGCTGGCGAACTCATGATCTCGGCAGGCGAACTCATGGCCCACTCTAATTCGGCGCCCCCCCGGCTGCACCTCATGGAAATCCATGAGGCGTGGCCGAAGCGTACCTGGCCTAGCCCTCAGGATGATGCTGCCTAGACCAGCCGAGTGGCGACATGGCCTCTCGCATGATGGCTCGGCCCGGCGCGTCCCGGCATGATTTGCAGGCGATAAACCGCCTTCAAGGAGACATTCATGAATATCGCCACCAAACCGACGGCGCAGGCCGGGACCAAGCATGGGCCTCGTGTTAACTGGGCCGAGCAATCTCCGGAACTCGTGAAGAAGTTCACCGGGGTTGTAACGGCTCTCCATGCAAGCTCGATCGAGGAGTCCATCCTCAATCTTGTCAATATTCGTGCTTCGCAGCTCAACGGCTGCTCCTTCTGCCTCGATATGCACGTCAAGCAGGCAAAAATGCATGGCGAGCGCGAACTGCGCCTCTACCACTTGGCCGCGTGGAGGGATTCGACCCTGTTTGCCCCCCGCGAGCGCGCCGCACTCGCATGGACGGAAGTCCTGACCAAGCTGCCGGACCAGGGCGTTTCCGATGAGCTCTATGAGCGCGTCCGCACGCAGCTGTCGGAAAAGGAGATCTCCGATCTTAGCTTCGCTGTCATGGTGATCAACTCGTAGAACCGCCTCAACGTCGGTTTCAAGACCGTGCCGGGTTCCGCCGATGCAATGTATGGCCTGGACAAGGCGGGGCTCAATTAGCCCGCTACAGACCGGCGGCGCGGCTGTCGCCGTGTCACCGCTGATCCCTGGCGGTGCGCAATGATCCGCCGGGGACGCGCTATCGACAACCATCCGTATCGCCGAATCGCTGCGGCCGGCTTCCGCCGCGTTTGCCGCCACTGCCGGCCAGTGCGCCATTCCCATGCTCATTTCACGACTATCCGAGAACTCACCCAGGACTTGTCCGGACACTCGCCCTGCGAGCTAGCTCGGCCGTCTCGCGTTTCATTCCATCACGCCGGCCAGATTTCGAATTCCAATACCAGCTCATCGGCCTCGGGCCCTTGCCCATGTCATGGCTGCCAATCGATCACACCGTACTGCGGGCATTCACGACATGGCTGGCTGGCGAGAATCTTTCCAGGGGCGTTTGTCACGCTGGCAACTGTGCGTCTTCCATTTGCCTCTGACTCCCTTCGACAAGGGCGTTCGAGGCCAAGGTTGAAGGCGGCAAGCTCGGGGTCATGTCGGGCGTCGGCGCGATCGGCATCGGAACCGCCCTCAGCGCCAGGGACGACTGTTCCGTGCGCTTTCTCATGTATCGGGCAAGGCCGATCTTGATCGTGACCAGCACGGGCGCGGCAACCACGAACAGCAGCGCGACTGCGTTGAACGCGGCGTCGAAGGCGATCACTGTGGACTGACCGGCGACCGCTCTGCCCAGCAGGCTCGTCGCTGCCCGGCCAGCTGCCACGGGATCCATTCCTTTTGCCGCGAGCATGGCTGTCGTCGTTGCCAGACGCTCGCTGACCGCGGGAATGCCCGCGGTGACGTTGGCGCCGAGCACTGCGACATTGGCGGCGACGTTATTCTCGATCAATGTCTGCAGCCAGGCGACACCCATGAGGCCACCGAGCTGGCGACCCGTATTGAAGAGGCCTACGCCGGATGCGAGGTTTTGGTGGTTGAGCTCGCCGAAAGCGATGAGAGTGATCGACAGGAACAGGAAGCCGAGGCCGAGGCCACGCAACAGAATGGCTGGCATCATGTTGTCCGCGCCGCTTTCGATGGTCGACCCGGACAGCATCCACATCGCAACCATGATCATAAGGATTCCAAAGGGCACCGTGGCGATCGGAGGAACGCGGCGGACCTGCATGAGGAAAGCAGCGATGAGGAGCGCGCCGATGAAAAGTGCGCCGCTCGGCAACAGGAGCAGGCCGGCGTCGGTTGGCGTGAACGCAAGGACGGACACGGCGAACGAAGGGATCAGGAACGCGCTCCCGAACAAGGCGGCGCCGGCGACGAAACTGACGATGAAGGCGAAGGAAAAATCGTCCGACCGGAACGGGGTGAAGTCCAGCAGGCCCTGACCTTTGGCGATCACTTGTTGGCCGAGAAATGCCAGCAGAGTGGCCGTGCCGACCACCGTTAGGCAGACGATGTGTCGTTCTTCGAACCAGTTCCATCGGCTGCCTTGGCCGAATACGTATGTGAAGCAGAACAGTGCGGTCGAGAGGAGCGAGAACCCAAGCCAGTCGAACGGGCGGGGTCCGGCTTTGACGGGCGCCGGGCAGTCCGCGAGCAGCAAGAATCCGGCGGCCGCCAGCGCCACCGGGACGACGCTGAAGAAGATCCACATCCACGACTGGCTGTCGAGCAACCAGCCCTCAAAGGCTGGGGCGATCGTCGCGGGGGCAACGACCGAACCGATTGCGAACAGGGCCTGAAGGATCGGCTGATGGCGTCGCGGATAAGCGAGAAAAATGATCGTCTGCCCCGCGACGAGCAGGACGCCTCCGGAGAAGCCTTGCATTACGCGGAGCACAACCAGCAGATCCAATTGAGTTGTGATGGCGGCAAGGGCGCAGGATGCGCCCATGGCTATGGTCGAGCCGACGATCAGACAGCGTGGACTGACGCGGTTCATCAGCCCGGCGGCGGCCATGAACCCGATCAGTTTCGGAGCGGTATATCCCACATCCAGCCAGGCGAACTCATCGGGAGTTGCATAGATGTCGCCGATGATATCGCCACGCCCGAGCGACAGGACTGTGCTGGCGATCGCCTCTGTCAGAGTGGCTAGTATTATGCCCGCGACGAGAAGGGCTCCAGTTGCTGGTCGGTTGCGGTCCGGGATGGCGATGACCACTGCGGTCATGAGTCTCTACCGCGATCAATCTCGACACGCGCGGACAGGCCGGGCACGAGGCGACCGGGCAGCGGATTGCCGATAAATCGGATCTTAACCGGAACGCGCTGAACGACGCGAACGAAGTTTCCTGTCGCATTGTCTGCGGGGAGCAAACTGAAGGCAGACCCACTGCCGGGCGCAAAGCTGTCCACCATCCCTTCAAACGTCTCGTTTGGGTAGCCATCGATGGTGATGCGGACGTGTTGACCGGGCTGGATATGTTCGATCTGGGTTTCCTTGAAGTTCGCCACGACCCACAGATCATTGACCGGAACAATATCGAGCAGAGAGGCACCCGGCGCCACAAGCCGGCCGATGCGAACCTGGCGGTTGCCGACGACGCCGTCTACCGGCGCGCGAACCACGGCGTTGTCGAGGTCGATTTGAGCGAGTTCCTCCGTGGCCCGGGCCTGCGCTACCGCGGCCACGGCGGCTTCGCGCTGGGCGTCGAGCACGGCGATGCGTTGCCGCTGTGCCTCCAGTGCTGCCAATGCCGCCGCCACGGCCGCTTCGGCCCTCGACCGCGCGGCATCACTTTCATCGACCTCGGCCTGGCTTACGGCGTTGGTACGAATAAGTTCGCGGCGGCGGTCGGACGCCTTGGTCGCGAGGTTCAGCTCGGCCTCGACCGAACGCGTCTGGGCTTCGGCCTGCCTGATGAGGGCATGCTGAAGCTGGACTTCGGCGTCGACATTGCCAAGGCGCGCCTGAGCGGCTTCGACATTGGCCACAGCCTGCGCGAGCCGCGCGCGGTAGTCGCGGTCGTCGATCCGGAACAGGACGTCACCCGCCCGGACGGCCTGGTTGTCCCGAACCTCTACTGCGGTAACGTAGCCCGCGATCTTCGGCGCAAGCCCGGTCACATCCCCGCGGACGTATGCGTTGTCGGTCGACGTGTCATCCGAACGGGCCCAAGCCCATCCTGCGCCAAGGGCGACCACGGCTGATAGGCACAGCAGCAGGCCGATCGTCTTTTTCCTGCTATGCGGCATGACGGGCCTCCGGTAATAGGCGTTACCATTGACGTTTATGGTAATGGTTGTTACCAGTCAAGGGATGGACTGGAGTGGATGAATGGCTGCTGCAAGGACCACACGGCGCAACGGCCGCCGGGAGGCTCTTCTTCAAGCGGCTGCCGAGGTCTTTTTCGAACAAGGCTACGCCGCGACGAGCATCGACGCGATCATCGAACGCGCCGGCGGATCGAAACGCAACATTTACAATGAGTTCGGCAACAAGGAGGGCCTGTTCTCCGCTATCGTCACGGAAAGCGCAGACAATCTGCTGTCGCCCTTGGTGATCGAGGAAATAGAAGGCCACGATCTGCGGGCGACACTGACGGCGTTCGGCCGGCATTCCATGGACGCCTACATGTCTCCCACTTTGATCGGAATCTACCGAATTGCCGTTACCGAGGCCAACCGCTTCCCCGATCTCGTGAAGTCGTTCTACGAACAGGGGCCAGGACGGACCGCGGTCCGGCTCGCCGAGGTCCTCGAAGCCGCCAGGGAACGGGGGGAAATACAGGCGGACGATTGCTTGCGTCTGGCCGGGCACTTTGTAGGCATGACCCGCGACAACCTGCATCTGCAGGTCGTTCTCGGGCTCCGGCCCCCGCCGTCGGACGAAGAAGCGCGGGAGGCGGTTGCTTCTGCTGTAGAAATCTTCCTGAACGGCGTTCGACGCAGCCGGAAGTAGAAGGGCAATCGTTGCCGTCAGAATCGGGTCGTTTGGGGAAAAGTCGAGCGGCGTGCCCCGTTCGACCAGCAGGCGTCGACGCCGATATGCCTCACGGGCCTCATGAACGATCCGCCTCACATCGTCGGCGCAGACGTTGTCGCGCCGCATCAAATGCTGGACGATAGGATCGTCCAGCATCTCTTCGAGTGTTGGTTCGGAATTCACGGGGTCCATGATCTGTTCTCTTGCCGGTTCGGGCTTGCGGCGCGGGTTTTCACGCGCAACCCGCCGAAGCATCCCAGGGGACGGTCGCGGAAACAGTTCGGCGCGCCCGTCCCCTGGTGCCTCGGCTTCCATGAAATTATCTGACGTCGGACCTGGAAAGCATCTGCGCCTTGCGGCCGCTCGAAAGCTGGATGATGGCGATCGTCGCGACGCAAAGCCCAACCAAGACGTGCGTCCACATCGCCGCCTGCGCCGATCCGAAGCCGAGCAGGAACGGAGCGGCTACCCCCCAGCACCCCAAGCCGAGATTGGACCACTCCGTCCATGCTCCGTAGCGGTAGAGCGCCACGACGGAGCAGCAGGCAATCAGCGCGCCGACGATCCCCGCGTTCCAAGCCGCGGCGGGCATCTGTCATCTTCGTCTCCTTCTTCAGTCCGGCTCCGCACCACGCCATCGATGTCGGGGGCGGCCGATGCGAGGAGAATGACGCGGTCCCGCGCAGCAGCCTATTCTACGCAGGCATCTGTCGGGCGATGCTAAGGTCTAGTGCAGTTGAGCGCCGTGCTGGCGGAGAATATCGAAGCGCTTGGGGTCACAGCGTTCTTGGCCGTAGGAAATCCGCCTTCTTACTGTCGGACACGCTCCTGCCGGAGCAGAGCCTGACGTTGAGGATGCCGATCACAGGCGCCTGTCGGCGAATTCAGGGCTGTCTTTCCAAAGGGTGCCAGCCGCCAACCCGGCGTATCCGAGGTCATAGACAGCTTGCATATAGCTGGCGTTGTAAGGATCGAGCATCGAATAGGGGACTTGAGCGTCAATGGTCGCAAGGTGGAAACGTGCCCCGGTCAGTTTGGCATAGTTGTAGAGGATAGCCAGTTCACTCTGTGTCTGTGACTTGAGGAGGATGGAATACGCTCTTGCGATCACGGACAACGTTCTATTCCGCGTGGTGGCGAATTCCGGTATGAGCGCGTTGTTTACGATCACATGGAAATCGACACTCTGACGTTTCGCGGGCACGAGAGGGTTCGTGCTTGCCAGAATTGCCTGCGGAAGTATCAGGACTTGCGACGTCGACCCTCCATCGGAATGCATTTCCTGGAAGCGGCGCCCTCCTGACTCGGCCTCGATCATGACCGCCGGATAAACGCCCGGAATGCTCGCCGAAGCGATCATAATGTCCTGAAACAGCTTCAGCGCGTCCAATCGGCCGCTGTTGGCGATGGCGCCCATGTTCCACACGACGGCCCGCTGGGTGTCGAGATTCGTCGTGAGGACCAGGAGGCGGCGGCCTTTGCGATGCTCGGCTGCAACCTGCTGCAGGACCGCTTGTGTGATGAACTCCTCGACCATCCGCCTCATTGGCGTGGATCTCAGCAAGCTCGATCCGATCAAGCCCACGGGAAATTTGGTTGCGACAAGATCGTCGGCGACGCCGCTTGTAAAGAGATGCACCAGCGTGCCGTCATGAGCCGATCCGAGGAACGCGAATGGCGCGATTAGGGCGCCAGTGCTTACGCCGGTGACTACATCAAATTGCGGGCGGGTCCCGGTCTCGCTCCACGCCGAAAGCACGCCGACGCCAAAGGCGCCTCCCGCACCTCCGCCGGAGATCATGAGGACATCGAGGCCATCCGGCTCGGTTGCCGGCGTCCAGTCGCGCACATCTCCTGCGGCGATCCGAGCGTCGCGATATATCCTGATCTCGCCATAGCCGGCGATCAAAGCCTTCTCTGCTTGCGCCGCGTCAAGGGGTATGTCCGTGGCGGCGATCCGAGTGTCGCAACCCCGGAGCCAAACGAATGTCGCAACCAGTGCTGCCAGCCCAACGAGCACCGATACTTTCAAAGGTCGCAAACTGGATCTCCCGTGCTTGGCCTCGTGAACGCGGAGTAGTTCGCATATCCGACAGCCGCGGGTCTCCGACGCTTCGATCGAACAATTCGCTCAGGCGACCGCGCCATCGTGGACGGAAGCAGGCTCCAGCGGTGGGCGGATTGCCGTGCAATCTGGCTGGGCGATCGGGCAGCGTGTCGCGTAGGCGCAGGCGTTCCCAACATCTACGGAGGACGTACGCTCGGACGGGAGCGTGGGAAGCGGGCGCCGTCGATCAGAGTCCACATCGAATCGAGCGGCGAGCAGGCCGGCAGAATAGGGGTGCGCGGCATTGCGGGCCACGTCCTGCATGCGGCCCATTTCAACGATGCGTCCGGCGTAGAGAACCAGGATGCGGTCGGCCAGTGAGGCTGCGACACTCAGATCGTGCGTAACGAACAGAATTGCCGTCTGCTGATCGCGGGCGAGATCTCGCAATAGGTCGAGGATCTGCGCTTGCACGGTGACGTCGAGCGCGGTGGTCGGCTCATCGGCGATGAGCAGCTTCGGTCTTGCCATCATCGCCATGGCAATTAACACGCGCTGTCGCTGCCCCCCCGACAGGCGATGCGGAAGCGCATCGGCGATGCGGTCCGGGTCAGGCAGGCCGGTTCGGTTGAGCCAGTCTTCGATCGATCTCTCGGCCCCCCCATTGGATTCTTGCATCTGGCGGCGGATCGTCATCGTGGGGTTGAGCGCGCCCATCGGGTCCTGCGAGATGGCGCGGACGAGGTGGCGACGGGCCGACTGCCAGGTGCGCCTTCCCGCGCCGACAAGCTCGATGCCCGCTAACCGGATCGAGCCTGCAATCTGCGGAAGGTATTCGCGCGGCAAGAGCCCCTGAAGTGTCAGCCCGATGCTTGTCTTGCCGGAACCGCTTTCCCCGACCAGCGCGATGATCTCGCTCGGAAATATGTCGAAACTGATGCCATCAAGGACGCGGGAAGGACGGCCTTCGCGGCTGAGAATGACTGAGAGGTCTTTGACGGTGAGGACGGACTCGGTCACGGGTTCGGACATTCGGTGCGAAAGCTTAGCCATGTGCGTGACGAGCCTGACCTGGTTTCGGAATTCAGCGCCCCCAGCGAACGGTGGCGAAGTCGATGTTGCCGGGTGGGTTCACGGGACGGAGTCCAAGATCCTTCAGACCCTTGGCGTGGACAACCACATCGTTGACGTCCACAAGCGGGATGATGATGCCGGCATCGAAATACATCTGCCCCGCTCTTTCGTAGAGCGCGTCGCGTTCTTTGACGTCGGTCAACTGCCCGGCCTGGTCCACGATGGCATCGGCTTGCGGCAGCACCCGCCCAAAAAAGTTGAGGGAAGCGTCTTTTGTGAAGAACACCTTGGCTTGGCTTTCCGGATGAGCGGCGTCCGGGCCTGCGATCGTGAGCAGTAAATCGGGAGGGTTTGGGTCGTCCTTCAAGGTGTAAGCAGCGCCGGAGGGCAGCACGTAAGCCGTTGCCTTTACGTCGATCAACGCCAGTTGCGCTATCATCAGGTCGGCGATGCGGCCGTAGCTCGGGGCCGCGCTATGGAGGCCAATGACCAAATTGACCGCGCCATGTTTGGTGATCGCGGCTTTCGCTGCCTCGAAGTCGGTCGGGAACCGGATCGGATTCACCGGGTCGAGCATCACGTTCGGATATACCGACCTCGACAGGCGTGCGAACTCTCCAAAGGCGTCCTTGACCCACAGCGCTGGGTTGATCGCTGTCAAAACGGCCATGCGGACCTCCGCGTCATCGAGCGGGGAGTTCGGCTTAACGAAGAGATCGTACGGTATCATGCTCGGGGCCGCAGTGATCTCCAGACCCTCCGGCAAGCTGGTGAGTTGCGCGAACGGATAGTTGATCGGCACGGCATCGATCGCACCCGCCTGCAATTGAAGTATCTGCTGGCTGATATCGGGCACGACCGAAATCTGGATCTGCCGGAAGGACGGTTTGTCGCCCCAATAGTCGTCGTTGCGTTCGAGCACATAGCGCTGGCCGCGCTTGAATTCGGCCAGTTTAAACGGACCCGTTCCCGCCGCATGCTCATTGAGCCAGGTCGTCGCGAAATTGCCATTGTCATGCTCGGCAAGCGCTTTCGGGCTAATGACCTTCGGTCCCCAGGGACTCGCAAGGGCGTCGAGGAAAGAAGGCTGAGGATGGCCCAGCGTGAGCACGACCGTGGAATCGTCAGGCGCCCTCATGTCTTTCACGTTCGCCAGGAAGTAGCTCAGGTTCAGTCCACGATCGCGGCGGCGTTCGAAGGAATTTATGACCGCCGCCGCATTGAACGGCGTGCCGTCGTGGAACTTCACTCCCCCGGCCAGGTGAAACGTGTAGGTAAGCCCGTCATCGGAAATTTCCCAGGTCCTAGCGAGCAAACCGACAATCCTGGTCGAACCCGGCTCGTACTCGACGAGCCCTTCATAGACGTTGTTGATTGCGCTTATCGCGCCGGTCTCAAACCCGTTGTCCGGATCGAAAGTGCCGATATCGGCCACGTAGGGTATGCGCAGCACCTCTTGCGAGTAGACCGGCGCAATCCAGACCAGCAAACCGAGAGCGAGTCCCAGCATGCGCAGCCCGAAGCTGCGCTTGTAGGATCGTTCGGTCCGGTACACGTAAATCTGCATAAAGGATTTCCCGTTGGCCTAGTACTTCACTAGGGACTGCAGGAAGGCCACCGCAGTCAATTCTTGGCCAACGAGGCATTCCACGCTCTTGTCCAACCCACCATCCCACCGATGCCGTCAAGATCTTCATGCGGCGCTTGGCATCGATGCGAACACCCAGACATTGTCGCCACGATACCTCAGCCCGTCGATCGCGGTCTATGAGCATCAAGCAGAGGTTACCTATCCCCAGGGTATAGATCGCGACCCCACCGAACAGGCCACTTCTTCGAGGGCTCAGAAGCATTGCTGGCCAGGTTCCAGCAGACGAGCCACCTCCTCGCCGCTGTAGCCGAGCATCTTCTTGCCCGCCTTCGTCTTGCGCGCGATCTTGATGCCCTGGGAGGGATCGGAGGCCGCGAACCTGTTCGCCACGGCAAACCTGAACAGCGCACGGGCGCAGCCGAGATAGCCTCGCGAGATGGTTGCCGCCGCCTTGTTGGCTCTGACGAGCTTGTCTTTCCGCCGAACGATATCCTCGGCGGTGATGCGAGTAATATCGTCCGCCTTCTCGCCGACGAATGATCTCAGGTCGCGCATGATGCCGCGCCAGCTGGACAGTGTGCTGGCACTCGGATCGGTTTTCCGCCTCCCAGCGCTCGAAGAGTTCGTCGAGCGAGATCAGCTTGACGGTCGGCGCCGTCGGCAGGGAACTGCCCAAGCCAGACGCCTCAGGATTTTCCGCCTGCCGAAAATTACCTGCCCGAAGATCGCCCAGCGAAGGGTCGGGCTGGCCCCTTGGCAATCGCCAGTAGTGCGTCGAGTTCCTCCTCAAGCAACAATCGGGAGAGAGCGATTGCATCCGGGCGGCTCATCCCTGCAATGCGCTTGTCAGCTATCGCGACGAATTCGCCAAGGTTCCCGGTCGCTCTGCAGCGTCTCGATCTGCTTCCGGAGACGAAAGCGGTTGACGAAGGCGATGACTTTTTCGAGGTCAAGATGATGGTGCCCAGAAGAGGACTCGAACCTCCACTCCTTGCGGAACACGGACCTGAACCGTGCGCGTCTACCAATTCCGCCATCTGGGCTGGTGCGGGCTCTTTAGGCGGGCAACGGGTGAGTGTCAACGCGCTTTTTCTGCTCAATCAAGAAACACGCCCGCGCGCCGGCTCACCCCTCCAGCACTTCCTTCGAAGCCACCGTCGAATCGGCGTTGAGCTTGTAGATGACCGGCACGCCGGTGCCGAGCTCCAGTCTGACGATCTCCTCGCCCGACTTGCCGTCCAGCGCCATGATCAGCGCGCGCAGCGAATTGCCGTGCGCTGCCACCAGCACGGTGCCGCCGCGCAGCACATGCGGCTGCAGGTCGTGCAGATAATAGGGCCAGACGCGCGCGCCGGTGTCCTTCAGGCTTTCGCCGCCGGGCGGCGGCACGTCGTAGGAGCGGCGCCAGACATGCACCTGCTCCTCGCCCCATTTCTTGCGCGCGTCGTCCTTGTTGAGGCCGGAGAGGTCGCCATAATCGCGCTCGTTCAGCGCCTGGTCGCGGATGGTCTCGAGATCGCTCTGGCCGACCGCGTCGAGAATGTGCTGGCAGGTCTTCTGCGCCCTGATCAGCGACGACGTGAAGGCGATGTCGAATTTCATGCCGCGCGCCTTCAGTTTGGCGCCCGCCTCCTTGGCCTCGGCGTGGCCCAGTTCGGTCAGGTCGACATCGCGCCAGCCGGTGAACAGGTTCTTCAGGTTCCATTCGCTCTGGCCATGGCGCACGAGCACGAGAGTTCCCGACATTTTTGCTCCTTCAGTTTGTGGATCAGATCGTCTCAGGCGAGTCCGAGCACGTCGCGCATCGAATACAGTCCCGGCTTCCTGCCGCGCGCCCAAAGTGCTGCCTTGACCGCGCCGCGGGCGAAGATCGCCCGGTCCTCGGCATGATGGGCGAGCGTGATGCGCTCGCCGGTGCCGGCCAGCACCACGGAGTGGTCGCCGACCACCGAGCCGCCGCGCAGCGCGGCGAAGCCGATCGAGCCCGTCTTTCGCACGCCGGTGTGGCCGTCGCGCGACCGCACGCTGTTCCCGTCAAGATCGATGCCGCGTCCAGTGGCGGCGGCTTCGCCGAGCAGCAGCGCCGTCCCCGACGGTGCGTCGACCTTGTGCCGGTGATGCATTTCCAGGATCTCGATGTCGAAATCGTCGGCGTCGAGCGCACGCGCTGCCTGTTCCACCAGCACCGCCAGCAGATTGACGCCGAGGCTCATATTGCCTGACTTGACGATCGTAGCATGGCGCGCCGCCGCGGCGATCTTGGCATTGTCGTCCGCCGAGCAGCCGGTGGTGCCGATGACATGGACGATGCGCGCCTGCGCCGCATAGCCGGCGAATTCGACTGTCGCCGCCGGGCTCGTGAAATCGAGCACGCCGTCGGCCTTGGCGAAGGCCGGCAGCGGGTCGTCGCCGATCGTCACGTCGATAGTGCCGATGCCGGCCAGCTCGCCGGCATCCTTGCCGAGATGCGGCGAACCGGCCCGCTCGATCGCGCCGGCGACGCGTGCGCCCGGTATCGTGTGGATGGCGCGGATCAGCGCCTGGCCCATCCGGCCGGCCGCACCGACCACCACCAGGCCCAGTTCATTGACGGGGGGGTCGTTTGTGGGTGTACCGCTCATAAAGTTCTCCCGATCGCCTTTTTCGCGCGCCGCAACGAAGTTTGGATTGGCTTGCCGTCGTCGACAAGCCCCAGCCCCTTGTTGCCCTGCACCCGGTGGAACCGGGCATAGACGCTGTGCGGGTCGGCCATCAGCGACGCATGCGTGCCTTGCTCGACCAGCCGGCCCTGTTCCAGCACGATGATGTGGTCGGCATTGACCACCGTCGACAGCCGGTGCGCGATGACGATGGTCGTGCGCCCTTCCATAATCTGGGTAAGCGCCTGCTGGACGCGCGCTTCCGCCTCGTTGTCGAGCGCCGAGGTCGCCTCGTCGAGCAGCAGGATCGGCGCCTGCCGCACGATGGCGCGGGCGATCGACAGGCGCTGGCGCTGGCCGCCCGACAGCGTCAGGCCGCCTTCACCGACAGGGGTGTCATAGCCTTGCGGCTGCTGGCGGATGAAGCCATCGGCCTCGGCCTGTCGCGCGGCCAGCTCGATCTCGGTGTCGCTGGCGCTCAGCCGCCCGTAGCGGATGTTGTCGCGAATGGTGCCTTCGAACAGATAGGGCTGCTGCGAGACAAAGGCGATGGAGCTGCGCAGCGACTGCTTGGTGATTTTCGAAATGTCCTGGCCGTCGACCTCTATGCTGCCTGCCTCGACATCATGGAAACGCTGCAGCAGCGCCACCAGCGTCGACTTGCCGGCGCCCGAGGCACCGACGATGGCCGTCATCTTGCCGGCTGCGGCAACGAAGCTGAGATCCTGCAGCACCGGAGCGTCGGCGAAATAACCGAACGACACATTGTTGAAGCGCACCTCGCCCCTGGTGATCTTCGCTTCGGCCGCTCCGGGCGCGTCGCCCTGCTGCGGCTCGAGGTCGAGCAGTTCGTAGATCATGCGGGCATTGACCAGCGCCCGTTCCATGCCGACCTGCATGCGCGCCAGCCGCCGGGCCGGGTCGTAGGCGAGCAGCAATGCGGTGATGAAGGCAAAGACGGCGCCAGGCGGCTGGCCGCCGACGACTGCCCGGTAGCCGGAATAGGCGATAACGCCGGCGACGGCGAAGCCGGCCAGCATTTCGGAGATCGGCGTCAATCGTTCCGACACGCGGGCGATGCGGTTTGCCCGCTGCTCAGCACCGGCGACAAGACCGCTGATGCGGCGCGACAGCTCGTCCTCCAGCGTAAAGGCCTTGACGATGGCGATACCTTGCGTTGCTTCCTGCATGGCGCCGATCAGCCGCGAGTTTATCTGCACCGCTTCGCGCGTGGCGTGCCTTATTCTGCGGGTGAGGTAGACGACGGTGTAGATCAGCGGCGGCCCGATCAGCAGCGACATCAAGGAGAGCATCGGATCCTGCCAGATCATGACGCCGATCAGCGCGATGAGCGATACGGCGTCGCGTGCCACGGATGTCAGCGTCATCGACAGCAGGTCGCGGATGCCGTTGACGTTCTCGTTGATCTGGGCGGCCAGCCGTCCCGAGCGCGTGTCGTTGAAGAAACCGATGCCGAGCCTCATCAGATGAGCGAAGATGCGGCGTTGGTATCGGGCCACCAGATTGTTGCCGATCCTGGCCAGCGTCACCGCCTGGCCGTAGGTGGCCAGCCCGCGCAGCATGAAGGCGCCCAGGATCGATAGACAGATCAGCGCGATGAGATCGCCGCGCTGCTCATAGAAGATCTGGTCGACGACATCCTTCATGATCCAGGCGGTGAAGGCAGTCGTGGCCGCAACCGTCACCAGGCACAGAACGGCCAGAACATAATACCAGCGGTAGTCGTGGCTATTCTCGGCGATGATGCGGCGGATCACCGCCACGATCTCGCCGGGCCGGGCTTTGGCTTGGTGGTTTGGCGACTGGTTCAAGTCGGGATCGTTCCGTGATGTCGGTTCGGCTCTGCGGCCGGGCCAATTCGGCATCCTCTTAGCGCCCCGGTGGCGGCTTGCCTATGGCCGAGACCGGCAAAACTTCGCCGCGGCTTCGGCCGTCATCTAAGCCCGCCAGCGCCGTCCTGCCGTCTGGACGCCGAACAGCGACGGGTTCCTGGCGTAGGCGGCAAGCCCGGAGAGCGCTGCCAGCGGATGGGTGATCACATAGACCGGCATGGTGCGCATCAGCTCGCTGTGTGGCGCCTTGTCCTCGAAGGCGGCGCGGAAATTGCCCGTTTTCAGCGCCGGCAGGATTTTCTGCGCGATGCCGCCAGTCAGGAAGACGCCGCCGCGGCTCATGAACACCAGCGCAAGGTCGCCGGCGGTGCGCCCGAGGCAGGTCACGAACATCGACAGCGCTTCCTCGGCCACCGGATCTGACTTCGCCAGTGCCGCCGAGGTGATCTCGGCCGGCGTGGTGAAGGGCGCCGGCTTGCCGTCCGCCTTGGCCACCGCCCGGTAGGCATTGACCAGGCCGCGTCCGGACAGGATCTGTTCGCCGGAGATTCTGCCCTCGAGCTTCTCGATATGCGGAAAGACCTGGAAATCGCGCGGCGAGCGCGGCCCGATGTCCATGTGTCCCCCCTCGCCGGGCACCGGTATCCAGTGGTTCAGCGCGTGGACCAGGCCGGCGACACCAAGCCCGGTTCCGGGACCGAGCACCACCCGTCCCGCATTGGGCTCCGGTGCACCGCCGCCGATCTTTTCCATATGCTCTTCGCCGAGCGCCACGACGGCCAGCGCCTGTGCCTCGAAGTCATTGAGCACCACGACGTCGCCGAGGCCGAGGCTGGCAAACATCCTTCGCGGCTTGACGATCCACGGGCAGTTGGTGAGCGGGATCTCGTCGCCGTCTACCGGGCCGGCCACCGCCAGCACGGCGGAGTTGGGCCGGACCGCCGAGCGGTCGAGCACCGCCGCCTGGATCGCGTCATCGATCGTGTTGAAATTGGCGGTCTGGACGATCTGCGGTTCGGTTGGTTCCGAATTCGCGTCGAGCACGACCGCAAAGCGTGCATTGGTGCCGCCAATGTCGCCGATCAGGACCGGAAACTGCAGCGCTATGTCGTCGTCGCCTGGCATGCTCTCGTCCGTCCCGGTTCCCAGTGGCGTTCTGCCGTTCTTTCGTTGACTAGCGCATGACCCGGGAAAGGGAAAGTCGCTTCAGAGTCAGTTCCGGTGCAATCACTTCAGGTCCGAATTTCGTCCTTGCCCCATTCAGCGTTTGCGCTGCCCCTCACCTGCCTGCCGGCATCCTCTCCCCGTAAACGGGGAGAGGATGCGCTTTCATCGATGGTTCGCTAATCTCCAACGATGCAGAACGGCGCCAAGGCAGCGGCCAGCCCATTTCTCCCCGTCACTATACGGGGAGAAATGCCCGGCAGGGCAATGAGGGGCGGCGCCGACCCCAACAGTTGGTCGTCGTCAACATCAGCGGAAGCCGAGGCGATTATCCTGGCCTCAGTTCCCCGGTCGTGGCCGTGGCAGCGGGATGCCGATCTCGGGCGTCGCCGCGAAGGCGTTGACCGAGGCCGGAAGCGCTGCCTCGCCGCTTGCGGATGCCCGCGCCGGCGCCGGAGCCGTCATGAGAACGGGTGCAGCCGCGACCGGCACGCCGTCGCCATAATAGGTGACCGCCTCCGCCGAAGCCGGATCTGGCCCGTCGAGCACGGCCTGGCATGCTGCGGGCAGGCTCGCCATGGTCATCACGTCGCGCGCTTTCGGCCTGTCCGGGTTCTTGTTGGGGCGCCACGGTTCCTCCGTGAACCACCAGGCCAGCGACTGGTCGCAGCCGTCGCCGGGCGCCGTGTTTTCCTGCGCTTTGCAATTGGGCGAGCCGGGCTGGCAGCCGATGCGGATGTGGAAGTGATAGTCGTGGCCCCAGAACGGCCTGACCTTGCGCAGCCACGCGCGGTCGCCTTTCACCGTGTCGCAGAGCTTCTTCTTGATGCCGGGATTGACCAGGATGCGCTCGACTTCCGCGTAGCTTGCCGCGCGCTTCAGGAGCCGCATATGCGCCGGCACCCAGAGCGCATCTTTCACCAGGTGGGTCTTTTCGTCGACAAGCAAGGTGGCGCTCATGTTTTCGCGCTGCTCGAGCGAAAGCTTGCGGTCGGGCATCGGCGTCAGCCAGATGTCGGCGTCGAGGCCGATCTGGTGCGAGGCATGGCCGCTCAGCATCGGGCCGCCGCGCGGCTGCGAAATGTCGCCGACCAACAGGCCGGGCCAGCCGTCGGCCGCGGCGTCGCGCGACAGTTTCTCGATCAGCGCGATCATTGTCGGATGGCCCCAGCGGCGGTTGCGCGAAGGCCGCATCACCTCCCATTTCGGGCCGTCCAGGGGAATGGCGACGCCGCCGGCAAAGCAGCCCTTGGAATAAAAGCCGATCGATTGCGGCGCAGCCACGGCCGGCAGCTTTTTGGCGCCGAACAGGTTTTTCGCCAGCTCTTCGGCCGCTGCAGGTCGCGCTGCAAGCCCTGCTATGGCGAGAACGGCGAGCGCTGCTAATGCATGTCGCCCAAAAGTGCGCAGCGGTTTTGGGACAACGACATGCACAGACAGAGATCTAAAGCGCGTTGCGACGCGCTTTAGCAGCAGCGTTCTACCGGGCAACGATCGCTTCAACGTTTTCATGAGGCAGAACCCCTCTGCGATTTAAGTCGAATCATATCACGCCCGGCGCGCGGTTTCGATCACGACCGCTTCATCGGGCTGCGCGCCTCGCCGTCGCGCCAGTTGCCCTCGGCCCACATATGGTCGAAGGCCGCCCGGTAGTCGGGAAAGCGGAAGCGATAGCCGGCAGCCTTGATCGCCGTGTTGGCGACACGCTTGTTCTCGCCATAGAAGGACCGCGCCATCGGCGAAAGCTGGGCGGTCTCGAACGGAATTTCGGGCGGCGGTGTGACGCCCATCAGCCCCGCGGCATAGGCGACGACGTCCTGCGGCGGCGCCGGCAGGTCGTCGGTGACGTTGAAGATGCCGCCGCGATTGTCCTTGAGCAGATGCCAGAGCGCCCCCGCAATGTCGTCGCAATGGATGCGGTTGAACACCTGGCCCGGCTTGACCAGCCGCCGCGCGGCGCCGTTTTCCAGATTGACCAGGGCATTGCGGCCCGGCCCGTAAATGCCGGAAAGCCGCAGGATCGCCACCGGCCGGACGATGTCCCGACCCAGTTTCAGCCAGTCCTGCTCGGCGGCGACACGCAGCATCGAGCGCTTCGACAGCGGCCGGCATTCGGCGGTCTCGTCGACCCAGCCGCCGCCGTGGTCGCCATAGACGCCGACGGTGGAGAGATAGGCGATCCATTCGAGCGCCGGCATCTCCGCCGCGATTGTCCCGCGCGCCGCATTCAGCACTGGATCGCCGGCCTCTTCCGGCGCCACCGAGACGACGAGATGGGTTGTTTTTTTGAGCGCGTCGCTGATTTCGGGCGTCAGCGCGCCGTCGAAAAGCAGCGACTGGATTCCGGCTTGCCGTAGCGCTTCGAATTTCTCCGACGCGCGTGTCGTGCCAAGGATCGTGCCGGCATCCCTGTTGGCGCGGGCAAATGCCTTGCCCGAATAGCCGGCGCCGAAAATGAAGATCTGCTTCTGGCTCATGCATGCGCCTCGATTTGATTTGCCAGCGCCAGGCGCCATTCGCGTCGCACGGCCTCGTCGCCTTCTGCTTTCAGTGCAGCGCTGGCACATTTGGCAAATTCGGTCTCTGGCACAAGCCGCGACAGCGCCCATACCGCCGCGCCGCGCACCAGAGGCGAGGCATCGCCGAGCAGCGCACACACGGCGTCGCGGAGCGAGGGTTCGCCGGAATTGCCGGCGGCGATCAGCGCATTGCGGACAAAGCGATCACGACCGATGCGCTTGATCGGCGAACCAGTGAAGAACGACCGGAAAGCAGCGTCATCGAGCGCTAAGAGATCGGTGAGCGGCGGTTCGCGCAAGTCCGCGCGGGCGACGAGCTTTGCCTCGGATGCCGCCTGGGCAAACTTGTTCCACGGGCAGGCGGCGAGGCAGTCGTCGCAGCCATAGATGCGGTTGCCGATTTTTTCCCGGAACTCATGCGGGATCGGGCCCTTGTTCTCGATGGTGAGATAGGAGATGCAGCGTCGCGCATCGAGCCGGTAGGGAGCCGGAAAGGCGTCGGTCGGACAAACGTCGAGACAGGCGCGGCACGAGCCGCAATGGTCGTCCTCGGGCGTATCGGGCGCAAGCTCGGCCGTCGTGAAGATGGTGCCGAGGAACAGCCAGGAGCCGTGCTCGCGGCTGACCAGATTGGTGTGCTTGCCTTGCCAGCCGAGGCCGGCGGCTTCAGCCAGCGGCTTTTCCATCACCGGAGCGGTATCGACGAAAACTTTTACGTCGCCGCCGGCACGGGCCACGATCTTGCCGGCGATCTCTTTCAGCCGGCCTTTCATCACGTCATGATAATCGCGGTTCTGCGCATAGACGGAGATCGCGCCGCGGTCGCGCTTCGCCAGCACCGCGCGCGGGTCGTGGTCGGGCCCGTAGTTCATGGCCAGCACGATGATCGAGCGAACCTCAGGCCAAAGTGCTGTCGGCTCGCCGCGGCGCTTGAGCGTGTCGGCGATCCAGCCCATCGAACCGTGGAAGCCGTCGGCGACGAATTCGGCAAGCCGGGCCGGCGCCTGCGGGATGGCATCGGGCGTGGTGACGGCAACGGCATCGAAACCGGCGCGCCGTGCCTCGCGGTCGATCAGCGCGCGCAGGTTTTCGGTCTTAGAAATCGAGGTCCGCATAATGTGATACCGGCGATAGGCCGCGCACCCGGTCGGACAAGAGCGGCCGGAACGATGGCCGTGATTTCACCCGTGCATACCATTCGCGCGCGGCAGCGTGTTCGCGCCAGTCGATCTCGCCGAGATAGTCGAGCACCGACAGCGCCGCCGCAGCCGCGAGGTCGGCATAGGTGACCTTGTTGCCGGCCAGCCAATGGCGTGTGCCGGCCAGCCAGTTGGTGTATTTCATGTGCTGGCGGATATTGGCGCGCGCGGCACGGATAGCCGCCGAATCGGGCGAGCCGCCGCCCGCCGTTTCCGGCATGATCGGCTTCAGCACGCGCTCGCGCACCAGGTGCCGGGTCACCTCGCTATCGGCCTTGTTGAGATACCAGTCGGTCAGCCGGCGGATTTCGGCGCGCCCCATCGGGTCCTCGGCGAACAGCCGCTTGTCGCGCTTGAGCACGCCGCGCGTCTCGTCGAGATATTCGGCGATGACCATGGCACCGACGATCGGTACGTCGCCCTCGGCAAGCAGGATCGGCAGCGTGCCGGCCGGGTTCAGCGCCAGGAACTCCTTGCGCCGCATCCACGGCTTTTCCTCGATCAGCGCCAGCTCCTCGCCATACTCGCCGAAAGCGAGGCGAACGAACCGGCAGGTGGCGAACATCGGGTGGTGGAAAAGCGTCAGCATGGTCCCGCGATAATAGAGCGCACTGGCAAATCGCCGGCTGCGCCGGTAAGTCTTGGCCGCCCCGATTCAGAGGGCCGTCAGTCAGGGTGCTGCGACCTATAGGAGGAGTTCCGCGCCATGACAAGCAAGCCGTTCTTCAAAGCCCTCACTCGAACGCCGAGGTTTCCATGGAAAGCCAGACCATCGTCGAAGCGCTGCTGCTGGGCATGATCGAGGGCATGACCGAGTTCATTCCGGTCTCGTCGACCGGCCATATCCTGCTTGCCGGCCATTTTCTCGGCTTCCATTCGACCGGCAAGGCCTTCGAGATCCTGATCCAGCTTGGCGCCATACTGGCGATCCTCAGCGTCTATTTCCATCGGCTGTGGCAGATGCTCGTCGATCTGCCGCGTGATCGGGTGACGCGGCATTTCGTCCTCGGCATCCTCGTCGCCTTCCTGCCGGCGGCCGTCATCGGCGCGCTGGCGCATGGCTTCATCAAGACGGTGCTGTTTGAATCACCGAGGCTGATCTGCGTCATGCTGATCATCGGCGGCGTGGTCCTGCTGTGGGTGGACCGCTTCAAGCCGAAGCCGCTCTACCATGACGTCGAGCGGTTTCCGCTCAGGCTCTATCTGCAGATCGGATTGTTCCAGTGCCTTTCGCTGATCCCCGGCACGTCGCGCTCCGGCTCGACGATCGTCGGCGCGCTGCTTCTGGGCGTCGACAAACGGGCGGCTGCGGAATTCTCCTTCTTCCTCGCCATGCCGACGATGGTCGGCGCCTTCGCCTTCGACCTCTTCAAGAACCGTAATGTGCTGACCAGCGCCGATCTGCCCATCATCGCCGCCGGTTTCATCGCGGCCTTCATCGCGGCACTCATCGTCGTGCGCTTCCTGCTCAACTACGTCTCGCGCCACGGCTATTCGCTGTTCGGCTGGTGGCGGCTGGTCATCGGCACCGTCGGCCTGGCGGCGCTGTTCGTCTGGGGGTGAGGCGCACTTAGTTCCGCCCGTAAAAAACATTCTCGACATGCACCGGCCAGCGCCACGGCAGCACTGCGACCATGTCGAAGCGCACCGACAATTTTCCATAGTCGGATTGGCGCGACAGCCAGAGATCGGCAGCGCTTTCGATGCGGCGCTCCGATTCGTAAGCGATAGCCTCCATCGCTTCCATAAGTGTGCGGCGCGCTTTCACCTCGACGATCAGCACCAGGTCGCCGCGCCGCGCGATCAGGTCGATCTCACCGAAACGCGTGCGGTGGCGGCGCGCCAGGATCCGGTAGCCTTTCACCATCAATGCCGCCGCCGCCAGCCACTCGCTGCGGTGGCCGCGCCAATAGGCCTGTTGGCGGCTGGCGACCGGGCGTTCAGCCATCGCCGTCTTTCCCGGTGTCGCCCTCTTTCCCAGTATCCTTGAGTTCGAGCAGCCGCCGGTAAAGCGCCTGCTTCTGGCCGCCTGTCATCTTGGCGGCTTCCGCCGCTGCCTTGGAGGCTGGCATCTCGGCGGCAAGTGAAAGCAGAAGCCGGTCGATATCGGCCGGTTCGTCGGCGGTTGCTTCCGACGGGCCGACGCAGATGACGATCTCGCCCTTCGGCGTGTCGGCGGCCGCGTAATGATCGGCAAGCGACTGCAAGGTGCCGGTCCGAATTTCCTCGAAGGTCTTGGTCAGCTCGCGGCCGATCGCGGCCTTGCGGGCGCCCCCCAGCGCCTCGACCATGGCGCCAAGCGTCTCGGCCAGCCGTCGCGGCGATTCGAAGAAGATCAGCGTCGCCGGCACCGCTTTCAGCGCTTCCAGCCGCGCCAGCCGCTGTCCAGTCTTCACCGGCAGGAAGCCGGCGAACAGGAAAGCGTCGGAGGGCAGGCCGGACGCTGTCAGCGCCGCAAGCGGCGCCGACGGGCCGGGGATCGGCACGACACGAATGCCCTGGTCAAGCGCCTCGCCGACCAGCCGATAGCCCGGATCGGAGATCAGCGGCGTGCCGGCGTCCGAGATCAGCGCCACGCTCTGCCCGGCCAGCAAGGCTGCGATCAGTTTTGGGCCGGCCTCGGCGGCATTGTGCTCGTGATAGGCAGTGGTGCGGCGGCGGATGCCGTAGCGGTCGAGCAGCACGCGGCTGACACGCGTGTCCTCGCAGGCAACGATATCGGCGGCGGCGAGCGTTTCAAGCGCGCGTAATGTGATATCGGTGAGATTGCCGATCGGCGTCGCCACCAGGTAGAGCGCCGGCGCGAGCGGCCGGGCTGGTATCTCGGTCTGGCCGATCACATAGCTGCGTCTTGCCAACTCGCCGGTCACCGGTGTCCCCATCAGGCTCTGACACTTGAATGCATTCGGCCCTGTTTGGCACGGCTCACGCCTGGTTGCAAAACCGGTGCCGAAGTGAAGCGGTCGCCATGCCTTCGCCACAGTACGGAACGAAACCGTGCCCGGCGGATTTACCCCTGATCTCGGGAGGAGCAGGATGGACAGCCTCAAGATACAGGACGTTTTCGAACCCTACTATGCAGGGCGCAAGCGCTTTGCCGCGCGAAAGGACAAGAGCCAGTCCGCCAAAGCCGGCGCGGGCCCGGCCAAAAAACCGCGAAAGCGTCGTCCTTCAAAGGCAACCGACCTGGAAATCGAGCCCTCGACCGGCACCGGCAGCACGATGGAGCACTGACCAGACGATGCCCAATCGCTTCGACATTTTCATCACCCGCCTTGAAACGAAAAGCTCCCGCAATGGAGCGCCCCCAAATCCGATAAGCGATCAACACCGCGCCCGCCGCGATAAGGGCGACGCCAAGCCGGCTCGCGACGGTGAGGCGGACGCCGAGGAAGACCACGCCAAGCGCCACCACAAGCACGACGCTTAATTCCTCGACACAGTCGTTTGACAGGTTGGGGCCGGTCGGCAGCGAATGTCTATATTTTCTTTTAGCGGCCAACCTCAGTGGCGGGTCGCAGACCTTGGAAATTAGCCGAATCACTCTCCCGTCGTCATCCCAGGGTCTCCGCGACGTCGCTTCGCTCCTGCTCCGCCCTGGGATGACGAAGGGAAGGTAGCTAATGGCAGCCAGCGTCGGCGATCGGCGCCACTTCACCAGCCTATCTCGCCAAGTCTGCCACCACGGCATCGAGCACGATCATGCCGGCCGGCGTGGCGCGCAGGCGGGCATTGCCGATCGGCGCCACCAGCCCCTCGCTCTGCAGCACCGACAGTCGCGCGGTCGACAGGCCGCGTCCGGAAAACGCCTCGTAGCGGGAGAGGTCGATGCCCTCGGCCAGCCTCAGCCCCATCAACAGGAACTCGTCCGCCTCTTCCGAGCGCGTCAGGGTCTCGCCGCCGGTGATGCCATGGCCCTTGGCCTCGACCAGATTGGCCCAGGTTTCCGGCATCCTTTCGGCGATCGTCACCACGCGGCGACCGTTTTCGACGAAGCGGCCATGCGCGCCGGGACCGACGCCGACATATTCGCCATAGCGCCAATAGGTGAGATTGTGCCGGCTCTCCGCACCTGATCTGGCGTGGTTGGAAATCTCGTACGCCGGCAGCCCATGCGCGGCGGTGATCTCCTGCGTCAGCGCATAGAGATCGGCGGCATGGTCATTGTCGGGAATGGCGAATTTCTTGGCCGCATGCAGCGCGTGGAACGGCGTGCCTTCCTCGATGGTCAGCTGATAGAGCGACAGATGGTCGGCGGCGTGGCCGATAGCCTGTTCGAGTTCCGCCTGCCACGCTTCAGCTGTCTGGCCGGGCCGTGCGTAGATCAGGTCGAAGGACAGCCGCGGAAAGATCTCACGTGCCAGGCCGATCGCATGCAGCGCTTCCTCGACATTGTGCAGCCGGCCGAGAAAGCGCAGATCCTTGTCGTTCAGCGCCTGCACGCCGAGCGACACGCGGTTGACTCCCGCCGCCCGGTAGCCGCGAAAGCGCTCGGCCTCGACCGAGGAGGGGTTGGCTTCCAGCGTCACCTCGATGCCAGCAGGCACCGCCCAGTTCTTCGCCACCGCGTCCAGCACCGTCGCCACGGTTTCCGGCTTCATCAGCGACGGTGTGCCGCCGCCGAGAAAAATGCTGGTCACCTCGCGCGGTCCGGTGCGGTCACGCATCGTCGCAAGCTCGGTCTCGAAGACGCGCGCAAAACGCTCCTGGTCGACCGGCTGGTGGCGGACA
Organism: Mesorhizobium temperatum; assembly: GCF_002284575.1. Classification (GTDB taxonomy): domain Bacteria; phylum Pseudomonadota; class Alphaproteobacteria; order Rhizobiales; family Rhizobiaceae; genus Mesorhizobium; species Mesorhizobium temperatum. The sequence continues at coordinate 49,877 of NZ_NPKJ01000071.1, read as the reverse complement.
TGGCTGTTGAAGTCGCAATAGGGGCACTTGGCCGCGCAGAACGGCCAGTGGATGTAGACGCCGAAGCCGGGGCTACGGTCGAGCAGCATGGTCATTTCACGCCCGATCGTGCCAAATCCAGTCTGGCTTGCGCGAATGTTTGGAAGGCGCGGGCGCGGTGCGATAATGCCGTCGGCTGGCCGGGCTTCCAGCCATGTTTTTCCTCTGCGGTCATCTCGCCGAAGGTCTTTTCGAAACCGTCCGGCACGAACACCGGGTCGTAGCCGAAGCCGAGTTCGCCGCGCGGCGGCCATACCAGCGTGCCCTCGACCTCGCCGCGGAAATATTCGGCCGCGCCGTCGGGAAAGGCCAGGCAGATGACGGCGACGAAGCGGCCCTTGCGCTGCGCAGGCGCGACCGCGCCGACTTCCTGCAACGCCACTTCCGCTCGCTGCATCGCCATGCCGAAGTCGCGGGACCCGTCCGGCGCCTCGGCCCAATTGGCGGTATAGACGCCGGGCGCTCCGCCCAGCGCATCGACACACAGGCCGGAATCGTCCGACAGTGCCGGCAGGCCTGTCGCCTTGGCGGCGGCAAAAGCCTTGATATAGGCGTTCTCCTCAAAGGTGGTGCCGGTCTCGTCCGGCTCCGGCAGGCCGTATTCATTGGCCGATTTCGCCTCTATGCCGAATGGCGCCATCAGATCGGCAAATTCGCGCAATTTGCCGGCGTTGTGGCTGGCGACGACAATTCTGTGCCCATCAAGCGAATGCATCAGATGCCCCAGATTCTTGGTTCGGCGAATTCGATCGAATTGCCGGAAGGGTCGCGAATATAAATCGAGCGGCCGCCTTGCGGCCATTCGAACTCGCTTTCGATGGCAATCTTCTTCGCTTCCAGATGCGCTTTCCAGCGCACGATCTCATCCGCGCTTGCCGCAAAGCAGAGATGGCCGTCGCCGACAGTGCCGTGCGGCGGCACTTTCAGCCTGGCGTCGGGCGCCGGCGGCACCCTGGTCGCCTCGGCGTTGAAGATGAGCAGCACGCTGTCCCCGCAACGGAAGAAAAGGTGCCTGCCGTCGACCTTGCCCAGCTGATTGAGCCCAAGCACGCCGGAATAGAATTCTTCCGCGGCATTGAGGTCGGTCACGTAGAGGGCTGATTCGAGGATGGCGGAAGGAGTCATGACAGGGTTAAGCTACAGCCATCTGTTGTAGGCTGACCAGTCGCTGGATGCCCTTCTTGGCCAATTCCATCAGCGCCGTGAATTGCTCTTCCGAGAAAGGCTCGCCCTCGGCCGTGCCTTGGATCTCGACGATGCCGCCCTTGCCGGTCATGACGAAGTTGGCGTCGGTGCCGGCCGAGGAGTCTTCGAGATAGTCGAGGTCGATGACCGGCTGGCCGTCATGGATGCCGCAGGAGATAGCCGCGACATGGTCCTTTAGCACCTTAGCGACGCTGGCCATCTGCCGGGCTTCCATCCAGCGCAGGCAGTCATGGAGCGCCACCCAGCCGCCGGTGATCGAGGCTGTGCGCGTGCCGCCATCGGCCTGGATCACGTCGCAGTCGACGGTGATCTGCTGCTCGCCGAGCGCCTGCAGGTCGACCACGGCGCGCAGCGAACGGCCGATCAGCCGCTGGATTTCGAGTGTGCGGCCGCCTTGCTTGCCGGCCGAAGCTTCGCGGCGCATGCGCTCGCCGGTCGAGCGCGGCAGCATGCCGTATTCCGCTGTCACCCAGCCCTTTCCAGAATTGCGCATCCAGCCCGGCACTTTCTCCTCGAGGCTGGCCGTGCACAGCACATGCGTGTCGCCGAATTTCACCAGGCACGAACCTTCCGCGTGCTTGGAGACGCCGCGCTCGAAGGAGATGGCGCGCATTTCGTCGAATTGGCGTTTAGAAGGGCGCATTCAGGCTTTTTTCCTATCTTTTTCGGAATCGTGGCCGGCTTGTAGCCGCATGGGGCGCAGGGCGCAAAGGAAAATGGCCGGTTGCGCGGGTGTGGCCGAAGTCTATATCTTTGGGCCGGAGGTATTTGGCTCGAATGACCAAGGCAGTCGATCCCGGTTCCCAGTCGGCGGCAGTGCTCCAGTCGCCCGCGCTTCAATCGCCCGCGCTCCAGTCGCTCGACATGCGCTCGCGCGACATCTTTCGGCGCATTGTCGATTCCTATCTGAAGGACGGCGAGCCGGTCGGCTCACGCAGCCTGTCGCGTATCCTGCCGTCGTCGCTGTCGCCCGCCACCATCCGCAACGTGATGAGCGATCTCGAGCATCTCGGCCTGATTTATGCGCCGCATATCTCGGCCGGCCGATTGCCGACCCAGGCCGGCCTGCGCTTCTTCGTCGATGCTTTTATGGAGCTTGGCGACCTCTCCGACGAGGAGCGCCGCACCATCGAGGCGCAGGTACGCGCCTCCGGCTCGGGCGCGACGCTGGAACATCTGCTCACCGAAGCCAGCCAGATGCTGTCCGGCATGTCGCGCGGCGCCGGCCTCGTGCTTGCCGCCAAGAACGAGGTGCCGCTAAAGCACATCGAGTTCATCCAGCTCGAGCCGAACAAGGCGCTGGCCGTGCTGGTATCGCAGAACGGCGACGTCGAAAATCGCGTCGTCGACCTGCCCGCCGGCATCACCGTCTCGCAATTGCATGAAGCCTCGAACTTCCTCAATGCCCATATCCGTGGCCGCACGCTGGCCGAGGCGCGGATCGAGATCGCCCGCATCAAGGAAGAGACCAAGGCCGCCCTCGACACGCTGTCGCAGGATCTGGTCGAGAAGGGCCTTGCGGTCTGGGCAGGCGCCGAGAGCGGCCTGCCGGCGCGTCTCATCGTGCGCGGCCGCGCCAACCTGCTGGAAAATGTCACCGCGCAGGCCGACATTGAGCTCCTGCGGCATTTGTTTGAGGATCTGGAGACGCAGGACGGGCTGATCCAGCTTCTCGACCTTGCCGAGGAAGGCTCCGGCGTGCGCATCTTCATCGGCTCGGAAAACAAGCTGTTTTCGCTGTCCGGCTCGTCGCTGGTCGTGGCGCCCTATCGCGACAAGGACGCCCGCGTCATCGGCGCGCTTGGCGTCATCGGCCCGACCCGGCTGAACTATGCACGCATCGTGCCGATGGTCGACTATACCGCGCAGCTTATTTCCCGCATGCTGCGATAATGCATGTCGCCCAAAAGCCTGCCCTCGGGTGAGCAGCGGTTTGGGATAACGACATGCATGAAAACAAGAAAGCAAAGCGGGTCGCAGGAACCCTTCAAACGCGACGCGCTTTGGGTGGACCTCAAGGAGAAAAAAAATGGCGCTGGAATCATTCAAAGCTCAGATCAGCCTGCTGCTCGAGCAGATGATCAACCAGCCAGAGGATCAGCATGAAGTGCAGGAGCAGCTGCGCGAAAAGCTGAGGGAAATGCGCGCCATGGGCCTGCCGCTGCCGGCCGATCTCGTCGCGCTGGAAAAGCGCCTCGACGACGATTTCTACGCGGCCGGAAACTGAGGCCGAAAGACAAAAGCGAGGGCCCTGGTGCAATCGAATTCGTCCCTCAGGGAGTACACGCCTGCCCGCCGTTGTGCGACAAGGTTCAGTCTTAAAGGGTCGATTCCGATTTTCGGGGTCATGCGCTAAGGCCGAAACCATGACCCTCACCGGATTTCTCGCTTATAGCGCGGCCCTCGGCATCGCCGCCGCCATCCCTGGCCCGGGGCTGACCGCGCTTATTGCGCGTGCGCTCGGATCCGGCTTTCGCTCGGCGCTCGCCATGTCCTTCGGGCTGATGCTCGGCGATCTCACCTATCTCACCGCCGTGGTGCTCGGCCTCGCTCTCGTCGCGCAGACCTTCGGCATGGCCTTCCTGGCGATCAAATGGCTGGGCGTCGCCTATCTCGCTTTCCTTGGCTGGCGCTTCTGGACGAGCGGCATCACGCCCGAAACCGTGCAGGCGAAGAAAGGCAGGGGCGGGCTGGTGTCGAGCTTTATTGCCGGCCTCGCCGTTACGCTCGGCAATCCGAAGACAATGATCTTCTATCTCGCCATCACGCCGACCATCGTCGATCTGAAGACCATTACGCTCGCCGACTACGGCATCCTCGTCGCTCTGACGCTCGTCGTGCTCCTGGTGGTGCTGGTGCCCTATCTGGCGCTGGCGGCCAAAGCGCGCGGGTTCCTGAAGTCGCCGCGCGCGCTGAGGGCGCTGAACCGCACCGCCGCCGCTTTCATGGTCGGAGCGGCGGCTGCGATCGCCGCCCGGCAATAGCCAGTTTTGGCCTCGGCTGAAATGCTTTTCCGGGGGCGAGTGTGTCTTCAGCATTCGACCCACTCGGATATTTTCAAACGGCAGACTATCTTGCGCGGCCGAAGGCTTTATCCTGCCTGGTCGAGACTTAGTTGCCTGACTCTTGCCAGGCTGACTCTTGCCCGCCTAACTCTTGGGAGCGAAACCAATGAACAAGCCCGCCACCACCGCGCATGCGCCGGGCCGCGGCCGCATCTACAATTCGATCACCGAGACGATCGGCGACACGCCGCTGGTGCGGCTCGACAAGTTCGCCAATGAAAAGGGCGTCGTTGCCAATCTGCTGGCTAAGCTCGAATTCTTCAACCCGATCGGCTCGGTCAAGGATCGCATCGGCGTCTCGATGATCGAGGCGTTGGAGGCATCGGGCAGGATTGCACCCGGCAGGACCACGCTGATCGAACCGACCTCGGGCAACACCGGCATCGCGCTCGCCTTCGCCGCCGCCGCCAAGGGCTATAAGCTGATCCTGACCATGCCGGAAACCATGTCGGTGGAACGCCGCAAGATGCTGGCGCTGCTCGGCGCCGAACTGGTGCTGACCGAAGGGCCGAAAGGCATGAAGGGCGCCATCGCCAAGGCCGATGAGCTGGCCGCGACGCTGCCCGACGCCATTATTCCGCAGCAGTTCGAGAATCCGGCCAATCCGGAAATCCACCGCCGCACCACAGCCGAGGAAATCTGGAACGACACTCAGGGCGAGGTCGATATCTTCGTCGCCGGCATCGGCACCGGCGGCACCATCACCGGCGTTGGCCAGGTGCTGAAGCAGCGTAAGCCCTCCGTGCATGTCGTCGCCGTCGAGCCGGAAGCCTCGCCGGTGCTGTCGGGCGGCCAGCCCGGTCCGCACAAGATCCAGGGCATCGGCGCCGGCTTCGCGCCGAAGATACTCGACACGACGATCTATGACGAGATCGTCAAGGTCTCCAACGAGGATTCGGTTGCCAATGCTCGGCTTGTCGCCCGCCTCGAAGGCGTGCCGGTCGGCATCTCCTCAGGCGCCGCCCTGCAGGCGGCGATCGTCGTCGGCTCGCGGCCGGAGAACAAGGGCAAGAACCTCGTGGTCGTCATTCCGTCCTTCGCCGAGCGCTACCTGTCGACGATCCTGTTCGAAGGACTGGGGGCTTAGGTACACTTCGTCATCCCAGGGCGGAGCGACGTCGCTACGCTCCTGCTCCGCCCTCGAAGGTAGGTGGGCTTCAGCCAATCTCGAGGGTTTGCGCTAGTCCACCTAAGGGGCGGCATGCTCCACCCGTGCACCGAGGACCCAGATGGCAGCGCTGGACCGCTGAAAAAACACCTGTGGCGGCCGTCGCTCACTTGAGTGGAGCGGTGCTTCCGGCTCAAATCGCCGCTGACCTGCAGGCCGGCGGAGAATTTGATGTACAGGCTTTATACGCGCCCCAACACCGGCGGCTTTGTCGTCGAGGCAGCGCTCGCTTTGGCGGGCGTGCCTTTCGACCAGATCGACGTTCCGAAGTCGGCCTCGCCCGATCAGGCCTTTCTCGACATCAGCCCCTTGAACCAGGTCCCGGTCCTGATCTTGCCGGACGGAAGCTCGATGACCGAATCGGCAGCGATCTGCATCCTGCTCGCCGAACGCCACCCGGAAGCAGCTCTGGCGCCGGCGGTGAGTTCGCCCGCCCGCGCCGACTTCCTGCGCTGGATGACGTTCATGTCATCGGTCATCTATTCGGCTGACCTGCGGTTCTTCTACGCTCATCGCTACACGGCCGATCCCGGCGGCGTGGAAGCCGTCAAGCAGGCAGCGATCTCGGAAATGGATCGCGGCTTGGCCATTCTCGATGCTGCCCTCGAAAGCCGCGACTGGCTGGTCGGCGACCGGCTCTCGCTGGCCGACATCTATCTCGTCATGCTGGTGGCCTGGCATCCCGAGATTGAAAAGGTCCCCAGCGCCTGGCCGAATATCGAACGCCTGTGGGCCGGGTTGCGGGAGCATCCGGTGATGCGGAAGCTGAACGCCTCCCACGCCATGTGGCCTGCCTGAACAGATCGCCACGTCTCAGGCTTTTTCCACGCGGCCGAGCCCAGCCCGTCGTGCCTGCAGGAACCGGCGCACGGCCGGGTCGCGTTCGAGGCCGATCGCCCGGTCATAGGCCTCAGTAGCCTCCCGAGTTTTGCCGAGCCTGGCCAGAAGGCCCGCGCGGGCGGCCCAATAAGGCTGATAATCATGCAGCCGTTTGTCGTCGCCAAGCCCATCAAGTGCGCTCAATCCCGCCGCGGCGCCGTCGGCCTCGGCGATGGCCACCGCGCGGTTGATCGATACCACCGGCGAGCCGGCAATCACCGACAGCGCATCATAGAGCTGTTTGATCGCGGCCCAGTCGGTCCGGCCGGTCAGCCGCCTTGTCGTATGGGCGGATTGCACGGCTGCCTCGAGCTGATAGCGGCCGACGACGCCCTTGGCCGCGGCGTGCTTCAGCAATGTCTCCGCTTCGTCAATCAAGGCTCCGTCCCACAGTGCAAGCTCCTGCTCGGCCAAAGGCACATAGTCTCCGGCGGCGTTGCGCCGCGCCGCACGCCGCGCCTCGGCAAACAGCATCAGCGCCAGCAGGCCAAGCGCTTCCGGCTCATCCGGCATCAGCGAGGCTACCAGCCGGCCGAGCCAGATGCCTTCGGTCGCGAGATTGCGGCGGCGGGTTTCGGTGCCGGCCGGGTCGGACCAGCCTTCGGCAAACGCGGCGTAGATCGCTTCCAGCACCGCATCCAGCCGCTCGCCGAGCTCGGTTCTTTCAGGCACCCGGAACGGAATGCCGGTCTCGCGGATGCGGCTTTTGGCGCGCACCAGGCGCTGGCCCATCGTTGCCGGTGACAGCAGGAAGGCCGAGGCGATCGTCGCTGCGTCGAAGCCCAGAATGGCCTGCAGGATCAGCGGCGCGCGCACGCCAGCCTCGATCGCCGGATGGGCACAGGCAAACATCAGCCGTAGCCGCTCGTCGGGCAGGTCTTCATCGACCATGCGGGCCTCCATCTCCTCGGCGATCAGCCTGAGATGGTCGCGGGCCGCTTCGCCGGTCAGCCGCCGTCTGACGGCGTCGACGCGGCGTCTGCGCGCCACCGCCAGCAGCCAGGCTTCCGGCTTCTGCGGCACGCCGGTTTGCGGCCAGCGCTCCAGCGCCGCCGCAAAGGCGTCGGCCAGCGCGTCCTCGGCGCCGGCCACGTCGCGCGTGCGGGCGGCGAGGAAGGCGACGAGCTTGCCGTAGCTTTGCCGGGCGGCCGCTTCCGCCGCCGCCCGGGCGACCTCCAGGTCATTCGTCATCACATGGTTTGTTCCCAGATCGGCCGCACCTCGACCGTGCCGGTGCTGGCAGCTGGGCATCGCGCCGCCCAGGCAATAGCCGCGTCGGCGTCCTCCGCCTCGATCATGTAGAAACCGGCGAGCTGCTCCTTGGTATCGGCATAGGGACCGTCGAGCACGTTGGTCTTGCCGTTGGCCATCCGCACCGAGGTCGCGGCTTGGGTCGGCTTCAGCCGGTCGCCGGCCAACCAGGAGCCGGACTTCTTCAACGCCTCGGTATAGGCGCCATAGGCTGCGCTGATCTCGTAGGTCTTCTCCGTCGGCGCGGCCGCCATCGCGGCTTCGTTCACGTAGATCAAAAGCATGTATCGCATGGTCTTCTCCATTTTCGAAGGCCGCATCGTTGCGAGCCGAACGTATGTCGCGCGGCCTCGCGCGATTTCGACAGGCTCTGCGAAAATCTTTCGGCTCCGATCGCACATCGCGCAAGCGGCCATGCGTTGCGGCATCACTCAGCCGTTCGTCTAATGGATATTATTGCGGGTTGGCATTTCCCACCCGCTGTCTAAACTCGCCTCGGCTCGTGCTGGCGAGGGCGGTACGGCCGATGATATTTCAGGGAGGAAAACATGATGCTCAATTTCAGAACGAAGTTTGTTGCCGCCGGCGCGCTGGCGCTGTCGCTAGGCCTGGGCGCGGTGCCGGCCAAGGCGCAGGAGTTCATCAACGTGCTGACCGGCGGGACCTCAGGTGTCTACTACCCGCTCGGCGTCGCGCTGTCGGAAATCTATGGCAAGGGCATCGAAGGCGCACGCACTCAGGTGCAGGCGACCAAAGCGTCGGTCGAGAACCTCAACCTGCTGCAGCAGGGCAAGGGCGAGATCGCCTTCGCGCTCGGCGATTCCGTCAAGCTGGCCGCCGAGGGCAACACCGAAGCCGGCTTCCCGGGCAAACTCGACAAGCTGCGCGGCATCGCCGCCATCTACCCCAACTACATCCAGATCGTTGCCAGCAAGGAGTCCGGCATCAAGACGCTCGCCGACCTCAAGGGCAAGAGCCTGTCGGTCGGCGCGCCGGCCTCCGGCACGGAGCTCAATGCCCGCGCCATCTTCGCCGCCGCCGGGCTGAAATACGAAGACCTCGGACGGGTCGAGTATCTGCCCTTCGCCGAATCGGTCGAGCTGATCAAGAACCGCCAGCTCGACGCCACGCTGCAATCGGCTGGCCTCGGCGTCGCCTCGATCCGCGACCTCGCCACCTCGGTGCCGATCAACGTCGTTGCCGTACCGGCCCAGGACGTCGCCAAGATCGGCTCGCCCTATCTTTCGGTGACCATTCCCAAGGGCACCTACGAGGGCCAGGCCGAGGATGTCGCGACCGCCGCCGTCGGCAATTTCCTCATCACCCATGCCGACGTCTCTGACGAGACTGCCTATCAGATGACCAAGCTGCTGTTCGAAAACCTCGACCAGCTCGCCGCCGCCCACGCCGCCGCCAAAGCAATCGATCCGGCCAAGGCGCTCGACGGCATGCCGGTGCCGCTGCATCCAGGCGCCGAGAGGTATTACAAGGAGAAAGGGCTGGTGAAGTAGGGCGCTCCCTCCCCTTGAGGGGAGGGTGCCGAGCGAAGCGAGGCGGGTGGGGTCGGTTCAGGCCGCGCACTGCCGCAACGACCCCACCCGTCCATCCGCCTTCGGCGGCTGTCCACCCTCCCCTCAAGGGGAGGGAGAGCGCCCCGCCAGGAATCCGCCAATGACCGACGCCCATCCCGAGACCCCGACCATTCTCTCCCCCACGGCCGAAGCCCCGGTCGAAGGCCTGCCGCCGGGTTTCGGCGAAGGCATCGCCGGCAAGGCCGCCTTTCTCATCGCCATCGCGTTCTCCATCTTCCAGATCTACATCGCCGCCTATGGCAACCTGCCGAGCCAGGTGGTGCGTGCCATGCATGTCGGTTTCTTGCTGCTGCTCGGCTTTGCCCTGATCGCCAATCTGCACGCCAAAAGCGTCCCGGCGAAAGCAGTGTTCTGGGGGCTCGGTGTGCTCGGCTTCGCCACCGGCCTCTACAATTGGGTGTTCTATACCGACCTCATCCGGCGCTCCGGCTTCCTCACCACGCCAGACCTGATCGTCGGCACGGTGCTGGTCGTGCTGGTTTTCGAGGCCGCGCGGAGGTTGATGGGGCTGCCGCTTGCCCTGATCGCCTTGATCTTCCTCGCCTACGCTTTCTTCGGCAATCATCTGCCGCCGCCCTTCATCCATCGCGGCTATGATTTCGCCCAGCTCGTCGACACCTTCGCCTTTGGCACAGAAGGCATATACGGCACCCCGGTCTACGTCTCGGCCGCCTATATCTTCATCTTCGTCGTCTTCGCCGCCTTTCTCGAACGCGCCGGCATGATCGCGCTGTTCAACGATTTCGCCCTTGGCCTGGTCGGCTCGTGGCGCGGCGGCCCGGCCCAGGTCTGCGTTCTGTCCTCGGCGCTGATGGGCACCATTTCCGGCTCCGGCGTCGCCAATGTGGTCGCCAGCGGCCAGTTCACCATCCCGCTGATGAAGCGCTTCGGCTTCCGCCCGGCCTTCGCCGGCGCCGTCGAGGCGACCTCGTCGATGGGCGGCCAGATCATGCCGCCGGTGATGGGGGCGGTCGCCTTCATCATGGCCGAGACGCTGAACATCCCCTATGCCGAGGTGGTCAAGGCGGCGATCATCCCGGCAATGCTCTATTTCGGCGCCTGTTTCTGGCAGGTGCATCTGGAAGCCGGCAAAGCCGACCTGCACGGCATGGCCAAAGCGGACCTGCCCAATCCGTGGGACGCGGTGAGGAGACATTGGCCGCTGGTGCTGCCGCTTGCCGTGCTCGTCTATCTGCTGTTTGCCGGCTATACGCCTATCTTCGCCGGCACCATGGGTCTGGCGCTGACCATCGTGCTCATCCTCGGCACGCCGCTGGCGGCGCTGATCGGGCCGCTTGCCTTCCGCATCGTCTTTTGGCTGGCGCTGGGGCTTGCCGCTGCCTCTTTCATGAGGTTCGGCGTCAACATTCTCAGTCTTGTGATCGCTGTGCTCATTGTCGCCTGCTTCGCTTTCAAGGGCGGCCGCGAGACGCTGCTTATATGCGTGGACTCGCTTGCCGAGGGAGCAAAGAACGCGCTGCCGGTCGGCATTGCATGCGCCATTGTCGGCATCGTCATCGGCACGTTGACGCTCACCGGCATCGCCTCGACCTTCATTGGCTGGATCATCTCCATCGGCGAGAACAATCTGTTCCTGTCGCTGCTGCTGACCATGCTCACCTGTCTGGTGCTCGGCATGGGCATACCGACGATCCCCAATTACATCATCACTTCGTCGCTGGCCGGGCCGGCACTGCTGTCGCTCGGCGTGCCGCTGGTGGTCAGCCATATGTTCGTTTTCTATTTCGGCATCATGGCCGACCTCACCCCGCCGGTGGCGCTAGCCGCCTTCGCTGCCGCGCCAATGGCCAGGGAGAGCGGCCTCAAGATCGGCATCCAGGCCACCAAGCTTGCCGTCGCCGGCTTCGTCGTGCCGTTCATGGCGGTCTACACCCCGGCGCTGATGTTGCAGGACGCCGGACCGATCGCCGCTCAGTTCGGCTATCCCGTCGAGGTCGCCTATATCGTCGCCAAGGCCTGCATGGGCATCGTCCTGTGGGGCGCGGCGGCTGTCGGGTTCCTCGCCCGGCGCATGGCCTGGTGGGAACGTTTCGTCGCCTTCGCCGCCGGCGCGCTGCTGGTTGCCGCCCTGCCGCTCACTGACGAAGCCGGCTGGGCGCTCTCTCTTGTTTGGATCGGCTGGCACTGCTGGCGTGCGCGACAGGCGTCCGCCACCGCATGAGCCTCTGTATCCTGGCCGCCGGCAAGACGGTGACGCTCACTGTGGCCGCCTTCACGCTGTCCTGGACACATTCGGTGGAAAAGACGCATTGGCAGGAAGACTGGAAGGTCGTGCCTTCCGGCTTGCAAATCGTCGAGGCACGGATCAAGGGCTCGGGCGCCGGCATGGAGCCGCCGCAAGGCTCGGTGCTGCGGGACGGCTGGTGGATCTATAAACCCAAGATGGCGCCGCAGCGGCGCCTTGTGCTTGCGGCCTCTGGCGCGACCGGTGAAGGCTGGACGCTGTGCACGGTTCAGGGCTGCCGCGAACTCGCCAAGGCGGCAGGCGATGCGACCGTGCTGGAGCCCTGCGAAGGTTCGAGCCAGCCGCGATAACGGACGATGGTTCCAGTGAAGCGGTGTGAAATCTCGACATGGAAGCGGAACCGGCCGTCTTCCACGGTTTCGTAGGATGTCGAGCACGGGCACAGCCACAGCGGCAGCGGCAGACCCCAAATGCTCCAGTGACGCAGGGCGAGCGTCAGCCGTCCATTTTCGGCGACCAGCGCCATCGCGAAGGTCAACGGGCCGAAGCGTTCGCACAGCAGCCGCTGCGACCGGTCCCGGCCAGCGTACTGTCGGCTTGAAAAACCGTGCGTGCCGAATGTCCGGGTCCAGGTCTCGCCATCCTCGCCGGTTTCAAACCGGACACGGATGGGAATATCGGCGCACGGCTTCGGAAACCGACCAGCCAGGCCGTTAGCCGGCCAAGGATAGTACCTCCGCGCTCGACCCGCGCCCGTCCTTCCGCTGTCGTCGTGCCATCATGCATGGCGCGGATCTCGTCCGGCAGGCTTAGCCAGGCGTCGCCGAGCAAGGCGGCATAAAGCGGGGTGTCCAAATCAACGGGTTCGTTTCTGAAACCTGTGTAGATCGTCTTGCTGGCAAACAGCGCTTCATAATCCTCAAGCTCCAAATCGTGTACGGCAGCCCGCGCGCCCGGCGGCGCCTCATGTCCATCCAGCGCCTTGCGGACCAGCGCCTCGACCGCCATCGACGGGATCAGCGGCCCGTCATTGCCCTCCGCCAGCAGGTGCCACGATCGTGTGACCGCCACGCCCGTCTGGTCCGATCCCGCCACCTCGACGAACATACCGCCGCGGTGCTCGCCCCAGCGCAGCCGGTTCGTCGCCAGCTGCATGAGCGGGGCCAGCGGCGAAAGCGAGCGGACTGTTCGCGCGCGCACCAGCCAGGCAAGCCCGATCAAGGCGCAGAGAAGCATTTCGGGGCCGGCCCGGCTCCCATCCAGATGGTCTTCGCTTCCGGCCGAAGCTCTGACAGCGCGCGCAGGTCGGGAACGTCGACCAGCGAGAACAGCGTATTTCTCAGTGGCAGGCGGCCCGGCGGCGCGATCGTGTAGCGCGTCTGTTCGGTGAACGGATGGCCTAGCGCTGAACGACCGTTCCGCACGAGCTTGACCGGCTGGCCGGCATAGCCGGATATGGCGCGGATCACGTTTTCGCCGACACCGGCAAGGGCGACGGCGCGATGCCGCCGCGGATGCTGTCGACTCGCGCCATGTCCACAGACAGGCGACGCACCGCCGCCGCCGTCAGCACCGGAAAACTGGAGACCCCGGACAGCACGAAAAGACCAGCCGTTCGCGCCGCCTCGTTGAACGCAGACACGCCGGCAACGAAATCCGAGCCGTCGGCAAGATCGAGATAATTCACCCGCTGGTCGATGCAGGCCTCGATCAGGCGATATCGGCCCTCCCCATAGGCCTGGAACGGGCCGCTGGCATCGATCAGTATATCGGGCCGCAGCCAGGCGAGTAGAGCGGGGAGGTCGCCGTCGCGGTCGAACAGCGCCGGAACGATCCGGGCGACGGCACGATCGCGGCTCTTGCAGTAGGCATCGGCCCTGGTCAGCGAGCGCCCGGCGACGATCAGGGTCAGGCGCGGCTCGTTTTCAAGCAATTCGACGATCCGGCCGCCAAAGCTGCCATAGCTGCCGACGATGAGGATCTTCATCGCGGCTCCCCCAAAAAGCTAAGGGTCCCGCGATATCGGGCAAAGCGAAAACCTGGTGGGGCTCGGCGCTTAGCCAACCAGCCGCCTTTCAACTCGGCGGAAAGAATCTCGCAGCTCTCTTTCCTGCCGAACAGCGCGTAACGGTTCTTCGCAACGCGATCATAGAGCCAGTTGCGGAGCGGGCGCGGCAGCAGGAGCAACGACTTCGCCGCCCGCCACCGCCAGCCCCGTTCGGCCATCACGGCAACGAACCTGTCCAGCCGGGTGAAGGCGGCGCCGTCGATGAGGGCCAGATTGGTTTCGTAGCAGTCCGTCCGCAGCCCGTATTTTCGAAACAGCGCTTCGTCGAGCGGTGACTGCGCCGTGGCGAAGCGGAAGCGGCTTTTGCGGTCGAGCCCGACCATCATGCGCACGAAGCCCGAGCACAGCACGCAGACGCCGTCGAACACGATCAGCGGCTGGCTTGCTTCGAAGGCGGGTTTTTCAGGAGGATTGTCTGGCTGGGTGGTCACGCGAGTCCCGGCTGCTTGGTGTCAAACGACACTAAGCTTGCCGGCTGCGAGATCAAAGTCTCTAGAATCTTAGAACTTTGGTGTTGTCGCACGCCGCCTGTCGGCGAGCGCAGGACGTTCCGCGCGATACGTCGTCGCACGGTGATCGGCGGCCGGCCTGCAGATCCGGCTGTCATGACGGCTTTCCATGGTCGTCATCAGTGCGCGCTGATGCCGAGCGTGTGGCCGCGGCGTGCGCAAGCGGGGCCAGGGCCGCGCATGTAATAGCGCTCCGGCCGGTAGGTCGGCGCGACGAATTCGCGGATGGCGGCAGCGTAGCCGATGAGGTGCGTCAAGAAGTTCATTTTACCTGTCCCTGTCCCGATTTCGGATGTCCCTTCCGAATTGCGGAGATCATAGCGTCTAGGCGTGAATAGTCGGTGAACACGATGTTAATATCTGGTCGAAAAGGCCTTGGTTCGTGGCCGCAATGCGGCTGATTCGGGGCCTTTCCATGCAGTCCGTCGACATTTCGGTCGATGTGACTTTTGCATCACATATGTTTCGTTTGGATGTCGCTCGGACGCGCTTCTGTTTCAGCCTTGGCCAGCGCCGCGAAATTTTCGTGCTTGCTTGGGGAAAGTCAGGAACTCGTCCGATAGCCGCACGTTGACGCCCAGAGCCGGGACCCACCCGGCCCAGCAGGCCGCGGCTTCCGAGCGAAACCGCCGCCGGAACCCCAAACCAGCAAGAACATGGAAAGGCAAAAGCCATGGGTTTCTTTTCGAAAGACATCAAGACGCTGGACGACCTTTTCGTCCACACGCTGCGCGACATCTATTACGCCGAAAAACAGATCGAGAAGTCGCTGCCGAAGATGATCGACAAGGCGACCGACCCGCAGCTGAAAGCCGGCCTTGAAAAGCACCTCGGCCAGACCAAGGGTCATATCGAGCGCGTCGAGAAGGTGTTCGAACTGCATGGCGTGAAGGCCAAGACGGTCAACTGTCCGGCCATCGACGGCATTCTCGAGGAAGCCGATGAAGTCAGCGGCGACATCGACGACAAGGACGTTCTCGACGCCGCCCTGATCGCATCCGCGCAGGCGGTCGAGCACTATGAAATAACCCGTTACGGCACGTTGATCGCCTGGGCCAAGCAGCTTGGCCGCACCGACTGCGCTAATGTCCTGGCCAACAACATCAAGGAAGAGCAGGCGACCGACCGCAAGCTTACCGAGATTGCGGAAGCCAAGGTCAACCTTCAGGCCGCCGAATAGCAGTCTCGATCCAGGCAACGCCGGGCAAATCCGGCTTTGCCTCGCTTTTCGCTGGGCTGGAACTGAAACCGTTTCAATCCGTTCAGGGCTCGTGCCGGCGTCGCCGAGCCGAAGCCTTCGACGCCACAGGAAATCGGCGCCACTAAACCGACATAGGATCGCGTGTCATGGCCAGCCTTGAGCAGTATCACGCCAAGCGCGATTTCAAGAAGACCGCCGAGCCGGCCGGCAAGGTCGTCCGCAACAGGAAAGGTGAGGCCGGCGGCATCTTTGTCGTCCACAAGCACGCCGCGACACGGCTGCACTACGACCTTCGCCTGGAACACGGCGGCGTGCTGTGGAGCTGGGCAATAACCCGGGGTCCGAGCCTCGATCCGCATGAAAAGCGTTTCGCCGTGCATGTCGAGGACCACCCGATCGACTACGCGTCCTTCGAGGGCACCATTCCCAAGGGCGAATATGGCGGCGGCTCGGTCATCGTCTGGGACGAAGGCAAATGGCAACCGGAGACCGATCCGGCCCAGGCGATGAAAAACGGTCATATCAGCTTCGAATTGCACGGCCACAAGCTGAACGGTCTCTGGCATCTGGTGCGGCTAAAGCCGCGTCCCGGCAAAACGCGCGACAATTGGCTGCTGATCAAATCCGACGATGCCGCCGCGCGCCCAGGCGAGGACATTTTGGAGGAGGCGCCGCAATCGGTGAAGTCGGGCCTGACGATCGAGGAGGTCGGCGAAGGCAAGACGGCCGATGGCAAGAAGCCAAGGGTCTGGCATTCAAACAAACGGCCCGCCAGCAAGGCGAAGGCCAAGGCGGCAAAGCAGCTCGAATTCATCGAACCATGCCTCGCCACACTGCAGAGGGATGCCCCTCCCGGCAAGGAATGGCTGCATGAGGTGAAATTCGACGGCTATCGCATGCAGGCGCAGCTTGCCGGCACAAAGGTGCGGCTCTTGACGCGCACCGGCCTCGACTGGACGGACAAATTCGGCGGCGAGATTGTTGCAGAACTCGGGCGTCTGAAATGTACCGACGCCATTATTGATGGCGAAATCGTCGTGCTGGCAGACAGCGGCGTGTCGTCCTTCGCGCTGCTGCAGGCTGACCTGTCGGCCGGCCGCACGGACCGTTTTCTCTATTACGTCTTCGACCTGATGCGTCTCGACGGCGAAGATCTGCGCACGGAGCCGCTGGTCGAGCGCAAGCAGGCTTTGCAGGACCTGCTTGGCAAACAGCCAGACAATTCGGCTGTCCGCTTCAGCGACCATTTTGCCGAACCGGGCAAGGTCATGCTGGAGCACGCCTGCCGCATGGGGCTGGAGGGCATCGTCTCCAAGCGCGCCGACGCGCCCTATCGCAGCGGCCGCGGCTTGTCCTGGGTGAAGTCGAAATGCACGCTACGCCAGGAATTCGTCATCGGCGGCTACCTGCCGTCGGAGAAGACCGGGCGCGGATTGCGCTCCTTGCTGGTCGGCTATCACGAGGGCGGCAAGCTGCACTATGCCGGCCGTGTCGGCACCGGTTTTTCGATGCAGAGTACCAACGACCTGAAGAAAAAGCTGGATGCGTTGAAGGCGAAGACCTCGCCCTTCGATACGGCGGTGCCGAAAGGCAAGGGGCCGGGCAAAGGAGTGGTTTGGGTGAAGCCCGAACTTGTCGGCGAAGTGGAGTTCCGCACCTGGACGTCCGACCGTATAATACGCCACGCCTCGTTCCAGGGATTGCGCGAGGACAAACCGGCGGAGGAAGTCGTGCAGGAAAAGCCGAAGGCACCCGCTGGCAGGGCCGACACCAAGGCAAAGCCTGCCGGGGGCAAGGGCGAGCTATCCGCCTCTGTCAAATCCACGGGGGTGGCAAACACCGTCGTAAAACTTTCTCATCCGGACAAGCTTCTGTGGCCGCAGGAGAAGGTATCGAAGCAGGGCCTGCTCGATCACTACGCTTTGGTCTGGCCGCGCATGCAACAATTCGTCATCAATCGGCCGCTCAGCCTGGTGCGGGCGCCGGACGGCGTCGGCGGCCAACGCTTCTTCCAGAAACATGCCTCGGCCGGCATGCATGACAAGATCGCCAGGATGAAGGATCCGACCGACGGCGAGGAGATCCTGTTCATCCGCGATTTCGACGGTGTCGCTGCCTTGGTCCAGCTCGGCGTGGTCGAGACCATATCTGGGGCTGCACCATCGACGAACTGGACAAGCCGGACCAGATCATCTTCGATCTCGATCCCGACGAAGGCGTCGACGTGAAAGCGGTGCGCGCGGCGGCGCTCGAAATTCACGGCCGGCTCGATGCGCTGTCATTGCCGAATTTCGTCAAGACGTCGGGCGGCAAGGGCTACCATGTCGTCGTGCCGCTGAAACCGTCGGCGGATTGGGATGAGGTGAAGGACTTCGCCCATGATTTCGCCCGCGCCCTTGAGCAGGCCGCCCCTGATCGGTATACAGCGACGCTGTCGAAGAAGGCGCGCACCGGCAAGATCTTCGTCGACTATCTGCGCAATGGCCGTGGCTCGACCACGGTGGCACCCTATTCGTCGCGCGCCAAGAAAGGCGCTACGGTCTCGATGCCGGCGACCTGGGCGGAGATCGAGGCCGGGTTGGCGCCGAACGCCTTTCCGATCGGCGACAAGACGACGCTGAAGCAGTTGGCGAAAGCCGATCCCTGGGCAGATTTTTTCAAGCAGAGCAAGCCGCTCAAGCGAGGCTGATCAGTTATTTTTCAGCCGAGAAACACCTTCTCGAACGCCTGCTTGCCCATCGGCGAAAAGATCACTGCGCGGCTGTCTTTTTCGCGTCGCGCCCATTTCTCGGCGATAATCTTGTCGAGAATGGCCGCACCCAGCGTGCCGGCCAGATGCGAGCGCCGCACGCTCCAGTCGAGGCAGGCCCGGCACACCGGTCGTCGCGCCTTGCTCTCGACATCGATGCCGATCGCGGCGAAGTGCGAGGCGGCCGACGGCCCGAGCCGGATCTCCTTGTCGTGGCGCAGGAGCACTTGTCGAGCGACAAGACGGTCGAGCATCGCCACGGCCTGCTCGCCGGCGAGGTGGTCGTAGCAGACCCGCGCCACACGCATGGCGGCGTCGCGCGGGCCCGGCCGCACCCGCTGCGGCCCGACCGCAGCGGCGACGCCGGTAATCGCCTCGATCATGCCAGCCACCTGCGGCCCGGCGAGGCCGTAGTAGCGATGCCGCCCCTGGCTTGCCAGCGTCAGCAGCCCACCCTCCATCAGTTTCGACAGATGCGAGCTGGCGGTTGGCAGCGACACGCCGGCCTCGAGCGCCAGTTCGCTCGCTGTCAGTGCCGTGCCACCCATCAGCGCGGTCAGCATGTTTGCCCGCGCCGGATCGCCGACCAGGCTGGCGATGCGGGCTATGTCTGGTCCTTCACGCATAGTTCGTCCTTCATCGAAGCATTGTCGTCAGATAACCACTATCCTCCGCTGAGATCAAGGAGACGACGATGACCGCAAGAACCGTTCCCCACACCGTGCTTGTCAGCCGCTTCGGCCGTCGGCCGTTTCCGTTCATCATCTTACACCGGTTGCATCTGTGGCTCCCGGCGCGGTGGTACGACCGCCATCTGCAGCGCCTCGACCTCGCCGAGATTGACGAGCATCTTTTGCGCGATCTTGGCCTGACGTCAGAAGACGTTCGCCGCGAATGCGCGAAGTCCTTCTGGCAAGCGTGACCAGCGTGGAAATTGCCTAGAACCACAGAACGTTTCGACACCGCTCGAACTGTCGGCGCAAGAAACCAAATTCAGCAAGGAGACAAATATGACCATCACCTGCTTCATCCGCTACGAGATCGACCCGTTCGGCAAGGCGGCATTCGAGGAGTATGCCCGCAATTGGGGCCAGGCGATCCCGCGCTGCGGCGCCGATCTGATCGGCTATTTTGCGCCGCATGAGGGCTCGGCCACTACCGCCTATGCCGCTTACAACATCGACAGCCTGGCGGCTTACGAAGCTTACCGTGCCAGGCTCGCCGCCGATCCGGCCGGCAATGCGAATTACGAATTCGCCCGGCGTGAAAAATTCATCCTGAAAGAGGATCGGACTTTTCTGAAACTCGCGTCCGGGCCGCACGCACCGAGGCATGATCCCCAGAAGTTGCTGTCATTTCAGACCGAGATCATGCCTGAAGGAAAGGTGAAACTATGATCGCCGTCATCTTCGAGGTCGAGCCGGCGGCGGGCAAGCGCGACGCCTATCTCAGCCTTGCCGCCGACCTGCGCCCGCTGCTCGACGGCATAGACGGTTTTCTGTCGATCGAGCGCTTTCAGAGCCTCACCGACCCGAACCGCATCCTGTCGCTGTCGTTCTGGCGCGACGAGGAGGCGGTGAAGGCCTGGCGCAACACGGAGGAACATAGGCGGGCTCAGAAGGCCGGCCGTGGCGGCATCTTTACCGGCTACCGTCTGCGCATCGCCCACGTCGTGCGCGACTATGGCCTGACCGAACGTGCAGAGGCGCCTGAGGACAGCCGGGCGCTGCATGGGTAGGGGCTTTCTAAGCATTCCCGATCAGCACGCCCGCCGCGAACACCAATCCGCCGCCCAGCACCACCTGAAAGGCGGCGCGCCAGAACGGCGTCTGCATATAACGGTTCTGCACAAAGGCGATCGCCCATAGTTCGAAGAACACCACCACCACCGCGAGAATTGTCGCGGTCCAGAAATACGGAATGAGGTAGGGCAAGGCGTGACCGAGACCGCCCAGCGCGGTCATGACGCCCGTGGTGATGCCGCGTTTGACCGGCGAGCCACGGCCCGACAGCTTGCCGTCGTCCGAGGCGACCTCGGTGAAGCCCATCGAGATGCCGGCGCCGATCGAGGCGGCAAGCCCGACCAGGAAGGTCTGGAATGTGTCATGCGTGGCGAACGCTGCGGCAAAGATCGGCGCCAGCGTCGACACCGATCCGTCCATCAGCCCGGCCAGGCCCGGCTGCACATAGGTCAGGATGAACTGGCGCTGCTCGGCCGCTTCTTCCGCGTCCTTCACCGCGCCCGGCACATGCTTTTGCTCCAGCCGCTGCGCCAGCGTCTCGTGGCCTTGTTCGGCCACCGCCAGATCGTCGAGCAGCTTTCGTGTCGAGGCGTCGCTGGTGCGTTTCGCCGCCTCGACGTAGAACAGGTACGCCTGCCGCTCCATCGCCTCGGCTTGGCTGCGCACATGCTCGATGCCGAGCGGCCTGACCAGCCAGTCGGGCTTGCGCTCGTAATAGCCTTTAACATGCTCGCGCCGGATCAGCGGGATGCGTTCGCCGAAACGTTCGCGGTGAAGCTCGATCAGCGAGTCGCGATGGCCGTCCTCTTCCTCGGCCATCTCCACGAACACTTTGGCCGAATGCGGAAAGCTATCCGCCAGCCCGTCGGCATAGGCACGGTAGATGCGCCCGTCGTCTTCCTCGGAAGAGATGGCGAGTGCCAGGATCTCTTGCTCCGAGAGCGACTCGAAAGGACGGCGGCCAAAACCGAAAACACGGGAAAGCATGAGAAATTCACCCTAGTTTAGAATAATTCTAAACTAGGGTTTGGCGCGCCATTGGTCAATCGCGCCCGTCGGCCGGACGTTCAAAATTAGGGGCTCCGGGAATCCTTCTCTGCCCCTTAATTATTGGCGAATGTTCACCTATATAGCTGAACCTAAGCCAAGAGAAAGGAATCCGTAGATGCCGGCAAAACAGTCCACGCATGCATTCGACCCGAAACCCGTTCTCGACCTGATCGCCGGTATCGAGGCCGATTTGCAGCGCCTCAAAGGCCTGGTCGAGCAGCAGGTCGAAAAATTCGATCCGGCCAATCCGCACAACAAAGCCCCCGACGGCAAGCTGACCGAGGAGGGCGTCGAGTGCTGCTACCGCATGTTCGACGAGGGCAAGTCGCGCTATTCGGTTGCCCAGCAGATGAAGATCTCCTTCGCCGCCGCCACCCATCGCTTCAATACCTGGCGCAAGATGGGCGGCGCCAAACGGAAAAGGGCGCTTTTGGGGTGAGAAGCGGCCGGAGGCCTCCGTAGCTTCGCCATCCCAGGTCTACGCTACGGTCGCTTCGCTCCTGCTCCGTCCTGGGATGACGAAGTTGGGGAGGCTTCGGCCAATCTCGAAGGTCTGCTGCTTGAACGCCCGAAGGGCAGCAAGCCATAGCGGAGGGCCGGGGAGGCGGTAGGTGACAGGCACACACCCCTTCCTTCGCCAAAGGCGAATTGTAACGGTCACATTTTTCCAGTGGTGCGCGGCCTGGTTTTCCGTGCACCATGGGCGATCTCACTTCTGCAGGACCTCGCCATGACCACCCCTCCCGGCATCGCCGACATCCGCGCCGCAGCAGCGCGATTGTCCGGCCTGATCGTCGAAACGCCGCTGATCGAATCGCCTGAGCTGAACAAGCGCTTCGGCGCCAGGATCCTGTTCAAGCCGGAGACGCTGCAGCGTACCGGCTCGTTCAAGTTCCGCGGCGCCTACAACAAGCTGTCGTCGCTGAGCGATGAGGAGCGCAGCCGTGGCGTCGTCGCCTTCTCGTCGGGCAATCACGCGCAAGGCGTCGCCGCCTCGGCGGCGATGTTCGGCGTCAAGGCGGTCATCGCCATGCCGACGGATGCGCCGGCGATGAAGGTCGGCAATGTCAGGAAAATGGGCGCGGAAGTGGTGCCGTTCGACCGTTTCCGCGATGACCGCATGACGGTGGTTCGCCCGTACATCGAACGGGGCATGGTCCTGGTCCCACCTTTCGACGATCCGGCCATCATCGCCGGCCAGGGCACGATCGGCCTCGAACTGATGGCGCAGGCGAAAGCGCTCGGCGTGAGCCTCGACGCGGTCGTCATCCCCTGCGGCGGCGGCGGCTTGAGCAGCGGTATTTCCATCGCCGTCAAGGACGCTTCCCCTGCCACGGCCGTCTGGGCCGTGGAGCCCGAGCATTTCGACGACACCTGTCGTTCACTGGCTAGAGGTGCGCGGGTTTCGATCGAACCCGGACACACTTCGATCTGCGATGCGCTCCTCACCACTGAACCGGGCGCGATCACCTTCGAGATCAACCGCAGGAATCTCGCCGGCGGCATTGCCGTTTCCGACAGAGCGGCGGCGCAGGCGATGCGCGACGCCATGGCCCATCTCAAGCTGGTGGTCGAGCCCGGCGGCTGCGTCGGGCTGGCCGCGCTGTCGTCGGGCGAGATCGAGCTATCAGGCAAATGCATTGCCGTGGTGCTCTCCGGCGGCAATGTCGATTTCGCCACCTATGCGGAGATCATGGCGGCGGCTTAGGTGGCGACCGAACCAGCACCATTCAAAAAGGCTGACACGGAATGAAACTGCTCTTCAGCCGCAATCCCAATCCTCGCCTCGCGGTCGCGGTGGCACGCTATCTCGACGCAAAGGTCGAGTTTGAATTCGCCTCCCCCTTCGCTCCCGGGCAGGCTGAGCGATATCGCCCGCTAAATCCAAATCTTTCACTGCCCATACTCGTGGGCTCGGGAAAAAGCCTCTGGGAGACCGATGCCATAGCCTGCCGGCTGTCACGCGACGCGCATTCGGATCTCTGGCGCACCGGCGATGACGAACCCGAGATGATCCGATGGCTCAGTTGGGGGAAAGAGAACTTCGCAAGAGCTTGCGACGTCGTGCATTTCGAACGCGGGACCAAACAGCGGTATGGGCTCGGCCCGATCGATCAGGACCGGGTTGAGGAGGGGTTGAGAGACTTCCGCACGGCCGCTGCAACACTTGAGGCCGAGCTTTCCGAGCGAGAATGGCTGGTTGAAAATTCGGTTTCCTATGCCGACTTTCGAATGGCGACGTTTCTGCCCTTCAACGATGTCGCCAGATTGCCGCTCGCTGATTATCCTTCTGTCAGCCGCTGGTATCGTCAGTTTGAAGAAATCGACGCCTGGCGCGATCCTTTCAAAGGACTGAATGCGCCTGAATTGCCGCCGGTCCCGGCTCAGGCCAAGCCGGCATGAACCTCGATCCGAATGATCATGCCTATCGGCACAACCCGATGCACTTTCAAAGCGCGCTGCTTCACGACCTAGTCGCCGAGGCGAGACTCCGCCCTTTTTGTTGATCAAAACGGGAAAACAACGCTAACTGGCTCCCGCGAGGGAGCCATGCTGACAATTGATGAAGTGGGAGCGATCCCGTTGTTTTCGGGTTTGCCGGCGGGCGAGCTGGAGCGGCTGGCGCGGACGGCGGCCGACCTTCATCTCAGCGCCGGAGAGTTCGCGGTTCATGAGGGCGGAGAGGCCGCGCTGTTTGCGGTTCTCGCCGGCAGGATCGAAGTCGTAAAGATCTTCGACGGCATCGAGCGGACGCTCGGCTGGCGGCTGCCGGGAACGATATTCGGTGAGGTGCCGATTGCCCTGGGCTCGGGTTTTCCGGGCGGCTATCGCGCCACTGAGCCGTCCCGCGTCATGCGCCTCGAGGTTCAGCAATATTACTCCATCGCCGCGGTCTCGAAGGACGTGGCCCAGAAGGTCAGCGCGCTTGCGCGTGAGCGGATGGGCGGGCTGCAGAGCATCACCGCCGAGCCGCAGAAGCCGCGCGTGACATTGGTCGGCCATCGCTGGGATACGGCGTGCGCGGAGCTGCGCCGGTTTCTGGCCCGCAACCAGATCTCATTCACCTGGCTGTTACCCGACACATCCGATGCCGAGGCTTTCTGGTCTGGCATGGGCAGGCCGGCTCTCGATGGTCCCGTTGCCCGGCTGACGGACGGAGAGATCATGGAAAATCCCGCCGTGCGCGATCTTGCCATGCGCCTCGGGCTGCAGACGCGCCCGCGCGGCGCCGAGTACGATGTCGCGATCATTGGCGGCGGGCCGGCCGGCCTTGCCGCGGCGGTCTACGGCGCATCCGAGGGGCTGCGCACCATTGTCGTCGAGCGCGAGGCGCCTGGCGGACAGGCGGGGACATCGTCGCGGATCGAGAACTATCTCGGCTTTCCCAGCGGAATCTCCGGCGACGAACTGGCCAGCCGCGCGCTGCAGCAGGCGAGGCGGCTGGGCGCCGAAATCCTGGTCACCCGCTCCGTCGCCGGCATCGATCCGGCGACGCACCAGCTGTTTCTCGACGGTACCGATGCCGTGCGGGCGCGCAGCCTCATTCTTGCGACAGGCGTGACATGGCGTCGTCTCGCCATCGACGGCTTCGACCGGCTTATTGGCAAGGGCGTCTATTATGGAGCCGCGCGCAGCGAGGCAAGCACCACCCATGGACTGGACGTCTTCCTGATCGGCGCCGGCAACTCGGCCGGCCAGGCAGCGCTGCATTTTTCGGGCCATGCGCGCAGCGTGACACTGCTCGTGCGCGGTCCGGCGCTTGCAGACAGCATGTCTCACTACCTGATCGAGCAGCTCAGGGCGAAATCGAACGTAAAAGTCCAGCTTCGGTCCGAAGTCCAGGCCGTGCACGGCGAGACTCACCTGACGGCGATCGACATTCTCGACAAGGCCGGCAATGAGGTGAGCCGGCACGATTGCGGCGGGCTGTTCGTTTTCATTGGGGCCAACGCAGAGACCGAGTGGCTGCCGGCCGACGTCGTGCGCGATGCCCGCGGATACGTGCTGACCGGGGACGATGTGAAGAAGGCCGGGGGCTGGTCGCACGACCGCGACCCCTATCTGCTCGAAACCAGTGCGCCCGGCGTCTTTGCCTGCGGCGACGTACGCCTGAGCCCGGTCAAGCGGGTTGCGTCAGCGGTCGGAGACGGCAGCATGGCGATCGCATTCGTTCACCAGTATCTGGCGAATGAAGGAAAGGCCCACCGCAGCCGAAGCTAGACAGGGCCGGCAACGTCCGCTCATGCTCCGTGCTCGGTTCCGCCGACCACTTCAAACGGCATGGTCCCACGCGTCGGCCATTGACGGCAGCCGGCCTGACTGAGTTTTGATCCTAGTCCAGCGTTCGGCGGAACCGCACCAGTGCGACGCCGGAAAACAGCGCTACGAACACGACGAGCCAGCCGATTTCCGTCGCGACCGCAGGCAGTTCGGCGCCCTTCAGCATCACCGCGCGGATGATGCGCAGGAAATGCGTCAACGGCAGGATTTCGCCGAAAGCCTGGGCCCAGCCTGGCATGCCGCGATAGGGGAACATGAAACCGGACAGCATGATCGACGGCAGGAAGAAGAAGAAGGTGAGCTGCAGCGCCTGCATCTGCGTGCGCGCCATCGTCGAAATGGTGTAGCCGAGCAGCACCAGCGCCAGCACGAAGATCGGGACCGCCGTCAGCAGCAGCGGCATAGACCCGGTGAATGGAATGGCAAACAGCAGCTTCGCCGCCGCCAGCACCACCACCACTTGCACGGCGCCGACCGCCAGGTAGGGCAGCACCTTGCCCAACATGATTTCGAGCGGGCTGGACGGCATCGCCAGAAGGTTTTCCATCGTGCCGCGTTCGGTCTCGCGCGTTAGCGCGATCGAGGTCATCATCACCATCGTCATCTGCAGGATGACGCCGAGCAGGCCGGGCACGATATTGTATTGCGAGATACCTTCCGGATTGTAGCGCCGGTGGACCACCACTTCGAGCTGGCCCCGGGCAGCCTCGGCGGCCGTCTCCTGCATGCCGCGTGCCCGGAGCAGCGCCTGGTTGGCGACGGTACCGAGCGTCGAGATGGCGCCGCTGGCGACGGCCGGGTCTGTCGCGTCCGCTTCGATCAGGATCTGCGGCTGGTCGCCGCGCTCGACCCGCCGGGCAAAATCGGCGGGGATGGTGACGACGAAGGCGACGTCGCCACGCGCCATCAGGAATTCCGCCTCGGCGGCGCTTTGCGCGACACGGTCGAACCGGTAATAGCCGGTGGTCTGCAGCGCCGAAACCATGGCCCGCGTGTAAGGATCGCTGCTCATCGCCACCAGGGCCGCCGGCAGGCTTTTCGGATCGTTGTTGATGGCATAGCCGAACAGCACCAGCTGCATCAGCGGCACGCCCAGCATCATGGCGAAGGTGATGCGGTCGCGCCGCATCTGGATGAACTCCTTGATTAGCAGCGCGCCGAGCCTGGCGAAGGAAAAGACGCTGTTTATCCGGTTTTTCATCCCATATTGTCCTTCGAGCCGGACATGAACTGGATGAACACATCCTCCAGGCTGGTCTCGCCCGGCGAAACCGTCACGCCCTTGTACTCTTTCTCGACATCGGCGAGTGCTGCCTGAAGCGCCTTCTTGTCGGAACCGACGACATGCAGCGTCGCGCCGAACGGCGCCACCTGGTCGACGCCGGACCGGCCGCTGAGTGCGGCAGCAACCCGATCGAGCTGCGGGCCCTGCACCACGAAGGTCGTCAGCCCGGCATTCCTGACCACCTCGTCGACCGTGCCGGTGGCCAGCATCTTGCCGTACGAGATGTAGCCGATGCGGTGGCAGCGCTCGGCCTCGTCCATGTAATGGGTGGAGACCAGCACGGTCAGTCCGCCACTGGCCAGCCGATGGATCTCGTCCCAGAATTCACGCCTGGCTTTCGGATCGACGCCCGCCGTCGGCTCGTCGAGCAACAGCAATCTGGGCTTGTGCATGATGCAGGCGGCCAGTGCCAGCCGCTGCTTCCAGCCACCGGACAGCGTACCGGCCAACTGGTCCTTGCGCGAGGTGAGGCCAAGATCCTCCAGCGTCCTGCCGACATGCTCGTCAAGCGGCTTCAGCCCATAGAGCCGCGCCACGAATTCAAGGTTCTCGGCGATGGTCAGATCCTCGTAGAACGAGAATTTCTGCGTCATGTAGCCGACTTCGCGCTTGATCCTCAGACTGTCGGTGCGGATGTCGAAGCCGAGCACCGTGCCCTCGCCCTCGTCCGGCGTCAGCAGGCCGCACATGATGCGGATCGTCGTCGTCTTGCCCGAACCGTTCGGGCCGAGGAAGCCGACGATCTCGCCCTCGGCCACCGTCATTGTCACATGGTCGACGACGGTCTTGTCACCAAAACGCTTGACCAGGCCATGGACATCGATGGCGTTCATTTGCCGATATCCGCCAGATCGACATCGACGATCTGCCCCGGTTGCAGCGCGCCGGCATCGCCCTCCGGCCGCGCCTCGACCAGATAGACCAGCTTCTGCCGGGTCTCGAGCGAGTAGATCACCGGTGGCGTGAACTCCGGATCCGGCGACACATAGCTGACGCGAGCCTTCACGTCCGGCCCGCAGCCGTCGCAATGGACGTTAAGCAGTGTGCCGACTTTCACCGACGAGAACGCGTTTTCCGGCACATAGACGCTGAGCTTCACCGCGCCATCCGGCAGCATCGAAATGACAGGTGCGGTCGGGCCGGCGGTGTCGCCCGGGTTGCGGATCACGTCGTTGACGCGGCCGGGCGACGGCGCCGCCAGTACGCGCTTCGACAGCCGCCATCGCGCTTGCTCCAGCGTCGATTGCGCCTGGCTGACCTGATTCTCGGCGGCCTTGATCGTTTCGGGCCGTGCCGGCAGGCCGCCGACGGCGAGATTGGCCTCCGCCTGGCCGACCTGCGCGTTGGCTGTCTCCAGCGTGGCCGAGGCGGTGTCAAAATCGGCCTGGGTGCCGGTGCCGCGTTTGAACAGATCACTGGCGCGGGTGTATCTGCGTTTGGCGTCGGCGGCCTGCGCCTTGGCCATGTCGACCTGCGCCTTGAGCACCTCAATCTCTTCCGGCCGTTTGCCGACCTGCAGGTCGGCAAGTTGCGCCTGAGCCTGGGCAAGGGCCGCCTCGGCTTGTGCGACGGCTATTTTCGCGTCGGCGTTTTCCAGCGTCACCACAGGCGTACCCGGCGCGACGCGGTCGCCGCGCTTGACCGAAATCGTCTCTACCTGCGCCACCTCGATCGGCGCGAGCAGCACATAGTCGCCTTCGACATAGCCGACGGCGAGCGGCAGCGCCGGTGCGCAGGCACTGAAAAGCAGGGCGGCGAGCGGCAAAGAGCAGAGGAAACTCATGACCTACGATCCTTCCGGGCGGCCAATATCGCCCCAAGATTGTCCGTCACCGCCGCCGCAATCTTGGTGGCCTCGGCATCGCCGATCCCTCGCCAGCCCATGCGGCGCATCACCGCTTCGCGGCCGATGCGGAAATAGACGACCTGGCCGATCAGCGTGAACACGGTGAGTCGGGTAGCCTCGCTTTCGGCCGGCTCGCCAGTTGCCTGCTCCCAGATCAGGCAGAGCCGGCGATGCGTCGGCTCGAACACGCCGTCATAGATGCGGTCGAGTGCCGCCGTAGGATGCGAAAGTTCACGGAGGACGAACTGCACGATTTCACCGGCCTCCGGCCTAGCCACGATGAAGGCCACCATCCGCTCCAATGCGGTGAAGAGTTGTGCCTGCGCCGCTTCAGGGTCGTTTGGCGCCTGCAGATCGCCGATCGCCTGGCCGGCAATGGCCTGGATGGTGTCGACGATATAATCGGCCGCTGCCGCGCGAAGTCCTTCCTTGCCGCCGAAATGATAGGCGATCGAGCCGATATTGGCCCTGGCCTCAGCCGCGATCTCGCGCGTCGAGGTTCCGTCGAAACCCTGCCGTCCGAACAGCGTCAGCGCCGCGCGGACAAGTGCTGCGCGCGTCATGTCGGCGGGAGATGCCTCGCGACGTGAAATTTTGGCGTTTGTCGGCTTGCTCATACCAAGCATTTAATCAATCGAATGATTAAAGTCAACCCCGCCCATCTCCATCTTGCCATCTCCAGCCGCACGCGCTTTAGTGCGAGCCATGGTCAAGGAAATCGAGCGCAAGTTCCTGGTCTCCGGCGCGCAGTGGCGGGATCTGGTCGAGGCGGACATCCGCATTCGCCAGTTCTATCTCGCCGCCGCACCCGACCGCTCGGTCCGCGTGCGCATCAGCGACGGCGCCTCGGCGAAGCTGACGCTCAAATTCGGCAGCAAGGCCCGCGAACGTGACGAATTCGAGTATCCGATCCCTCTGGCGGAGGCGGAAGAGATGCTGGCCTTCGCCATCGGACGTGTCATCGAGAAGACACGCCACCATGTTAGGCATCGCGGCCATCTCTATGAAATCGATGTCTTCGGCGGGACGCTTAGCGGTCTGGTGGTCGCCGAACTTGAGACGCTCGAGGACGTGCAGGACGAAATGCTGCCAGATTGGCTCGGCCGCGAAGTCACCGGCGAGCAGAGGTTCTACAACGCGTCGCTCGCCATCGAGGGGGTTCCGGAGATCGCCGCATGAGCTATCGCATCGATCCGCGCCTGCCGTTAACCGGCGAGGTCAGGCGCATCCTCGCCGAGGAGATCGGCAAGGCGCTCGTCCAACTGGACGCGGCGCATGACAGGCCGGAGCAGGCGCTGCACAAATGCCGCAAGCGGCTGAAGAACGTGCGCGCCTTGCTGCGTCTGGTCCGTTCCGGAGACGAAACATTTTGCGGGACCGAGAATCAGTGTTACCGACAGGTGGCTGCCCTGCTTGCCGGTCCGCGCGAGGCAACCGCGCTGGTTGAAACCATCGACCGGCTGGCAGCAAGCTTTTCCGAGCAAAGCGCCGGCGGCGGTCTCGATGCTGTTCGCGACACGCTCGTCGCGCGCCAGCACGAATTGCATGGTCGAGCCGGCCTCGGCGCAGTGATAGCTGCCGCGATTGCCGCTTGCGAGGAGGGTATCAGCCGGATCGATACGCTGGCCTTGCCCGACCAGCCCGAACAGGCCGCCGATGTGCTTGCCGAAGGTGCCCGCATCACTCTGCGTCGTGCCAGAAAGGCGCTGGACAAGGCAGGCTCCCGCGGTGAGGCCGATGATTTCCATGATCTGCGCAAGGCGGCAAAGACTCACGGCATGCATCTGTCGCTGCTCGGAAGGCTGTGGCCGACGCCGATCAAGGCCCGGCGCAAGGCGGTCGACGAACTCGGCGAAAAGCTGGGCGAACTGCATGATGTGTTCGTCCTGCGTACGCTTCTCGATGCCGACGACCGGCCGCTCGGCTCTCCTCAAGAAACGCGGCTCCTGAGCAAGCTGTTGAAGCGCTCGGAGAAAAGCCTGAAAAAGACCTGTCTCGCCGCGGCAGCCGATCTGTTCGGCGACAGCCCCAGGCGCTCGACAAGGAAACTCGCGCGCAAAGTGCGTGACGATCTGGCCGCTGCGCCGCGCGAAGATGCCAGCGCGCCCGGCGCCGCCGGCTGACGCGGTGCTTGCGTCGGTATCCGTCCCGAGATCGTTGACAAATGAGGAGGAGGTTTAGACCTCTCCCGGGGGGGCTTTTTTCAGTTGCGCCCGCGCATCCCTGATCGAGGCGGCGTATGTCACCAGCGGCCGTTTGACGCCGTGGTTGATCAGCATGCGGCGTGTCTGCGGCGAAGCGCCTGATATGATGAAGCGCACGCCGGCGCGCCTCGCCTTGTAAGCAGCGCCCTCGATGACGTTGGCCGCCGTCGAATCGAAGAACGGCACCGCCGAGCAGTCGAGGATGAAGTTCTTGCGCTGATCGGCGATGCGGTCCAGCACCGTGGCGACGGTCGAGGCGGCGCCGAAGAAGAAGGCGCCCGAAATCCGGTAGACGACGGTGTCGGCATCGCTGGCTTCGCTGGAATCGTATGCGCTGTCGGCGCCGGTTCTGTCGGCGACATCGTCCTGCACCAGTCTCTGGTCCGGCTCAACCGCAATGCTCTTGGCCATGCGGTCGATGAACAGGATCGAGCCCAGCGCGAAGCCGACGACGATGCCTTCGGTGAGATCGCGGAAGATGACGATCAGGAACGTCGCCATCAGCACCAGCGCGTCGCCGCGCGAGGCACGCAGCAACGTGGCAAAGGCCTGCTTCTCGAACATGTTCCAGCACACCACCGCCAGCACGCCGGCAAGGGCTGCAAGCGGGATGTAGCTGGCCAGCGGCGCCGCGACCAGCATCAGGGCAAGCAGGAGGACCGAGTGGATCATGCCCGAAACCGGTCCATGCGCGCCGGCCCGCACATTGGTCGCCGTGCGGGCAATGGTGCCGGTGGTGCAGATGCCGCCGAACAGGGCGGACGCGATGTTGGCAAAGCCTTGCGCCACGAGTTCGCAATTGGAGCGGTGCCGCCTTCCCGTCATGCCGTCTGCGACCACTGCCGACAGCAGCGATTCAATCGCGCCGAGCAGCGCAAAGGCTATGGCGTCCGGCAGGACGTCGATCGCCCTGTCGAAGCTGATCGGCGGAAAGGCAGGCATTTGCAGGCTGCGCGGGATGCCGCCGAAGCGCGTGCCGATCGTTTCGGCAGGCAGCGAAAACAGCGCCGCAACAAGCGACGCCAGACCAATGGCGATCAGCATGGCGGGCCATTTCGGCCGCCACCGCTTCATCAGAGCAATGGCGACGATGGTCAGTACGGCCACAGAGGTGGCTGCGAGATTGATCGTGCCGGCTGCCTCGCCGATCGCCATCAGCTTCGGCACCAACGGTCCAGGTTCTTTGCCGGCGAGCTTCAGTCCAAACAGCTCGACGATCTGGCCGGAGAAGATGATGACGGCGATGCCGGCGGTGAAGCCGACGGTCACCGGATAGGGAATGAATTTGATGTAGGTGCCAAGCCTGAGATAACCGATGGCGAGCAGGAAGATGCCGGCCATCATCGTCGCCAGCAGCAACCCGTCGACACCGACCCGCGCCACCGTTGCCGCCACCAGCACGATGAAGGCGCCGGCCGGCCCGCCGATCTGGAAGCGGCTGCCGCCGAGCGCCGAGACGAGGAAGCCGCCGATGATGGCGGTGTAGAGCCCGCGCTCCGGCGTCACGCCCGATGCGATCGCGATCGCCATCGACAGCGGCAGCGCCACGATGGCCACGGTCAGTCCGGCGACGGCATCGGCCTTGAAATGCTCTGATGTGTAGCCCTCGCGCAGCACCGTCACCAGCTTCGGCGTGAACAGTTCGGAAAATGTCGGCTGCGCCGGTTGATGAATTGCCCGCCGGGTTCGATCCATGGATTGCCTTCCGCTCCTGATGCATGCCGCCCAAAAGTGCACAGCGGTTTGGGGCACGCATAAAAACCAAGGAGGCGGCGGGATCGTCGGCAGGACTGTCGGCGGTCGCCGTCGCGACTTTTATCGGCTCAGCCTGGCGGCTTCTGCGGCACGACCGGCTTGAGGCGCACGCCCCTGCCGCCGCGCTCGCTGGCCTGGTTCTCGCCGATCAGTTCCACGCCGGCCTCATTGAGGGCCTGGATGACCTTCATCAGCGTATCGACCACGCCCCTGACCACGCCGTCGCTCGCTTCCATGCGCTGAATGGTTGGAAGCGAAACCCCGGCACGCTCGGCGAGCGTCTTCTGATCGATGCCGGCCAGCGCCCTTGCGGCGCGCATCTGCGCGGCAGTGATCATCGGCTAAGAACCCCCGTCTGAGTCTGCATTCCCATGTATAATATCATCATTATGATGGTTCAATCATCATGATGCACATGTCAGGCATGCACACACCAAAACCGCTTGTGTCCTGCAGAGCTCGCGCGTTACGCGTCGTCTGGCGGAAATAGCCACGGCGGTCTTCAATTTTCAGCAATCGAAATTCAAAGGGATTAAGCAGTTGAGAGTTTTCAAGGCTTTGATGAGATCGACGTTCTTGGTGTCGACGGTTTTTCCTGCTGGCAGGTTGCGGGCATGAGCTCGTCAACACGCTGATTTGACCGACACAGCGTCGTTCTGACCAGCCGGTTCAGCCGCCGTCGGTCTGCCCGCGCCATCGCTGCAGCGCCCATGCGGCCAGCCAGCACAGCATCGCCCAGGCGAAGCCGGCGCACCAGCCGGCCAGCACGTCGGATGGCCAATGAACGCCGAGATAGACGCGGCTGATGCCGACCAGCAGGGTGGTCAGCACCGCCAGTGCCAGCACATAGACCTTGGTCGTTCGCCCAGGCAGGAAGCGCGACGCCATGCTGCCCAGCGTCAAATATGTCACCGCCGACAGCATCGCGTGGCCGCTCGGAAACGAAAGCGATGCCACGTCGGCGAGATGCGAGACCAGATCGGGGCGCGGCCGGTCGATCCCGAGCTTCAGCGTGCTCGACAGGGCCTGCCCGCCCGCCACTGCTACGAAAACGAGAAACGCTGGTCCCGGCCTGTGGATCAGCAGCAGATAGACGATCACCGCCGCCGTCATCAGCACCAGCACACTGGCACTGCCGAGGCTGGTGATGTCGCGCATCGCCCCTTCCAGCCACGGCGGTCCGATCGGATTGTCGGGCTGGCCGGCTTCACGGAAGGCGAGCAGGATTTCCGTGTCGAAGGCGTGCGGCGTAGTGTCTCGCGCCACCTCCATCAGTTCCTCGAACCCCCACAGTCCGCCGGCGATGACCAGTCCGGCCAGCAGCACCGGGAATTCGATCCAGTTGAGCAGCTTGCTTGCGGTATTCTTCATCGGCCCAATCGTCCTACAGCGCCGCGCGTCCTTTTGACGCGCAAAGGACGCTGTAGCACTTTAATTTTCGCGCATGATCCCCAGCGAAATCGATTCCGATTTTCGGGGTCATGCGCAATTACAGTTTTTGCAGATAGGGTCCGAGTGTGATCAGCGCCACAGCAGCGACGGCGAGCACGATGCCGGTCGCCTGCAACGCATTGACGCGCTCGCCGAAGAACACCAGTGCTACCACGTTCACCGACACCAGCTGGATCACCGCCGACAGGCTGAACGACACCGACATGCCGAATTCACGGATCAGCCTCAGCATTATCAGATTGCCCGCCGAATAGAGCGCCAGCGTCAAAACGATCTTGCCGAGGCTCGGCGCCAGTCCCCATTGCTTGGCCGCCGTCGCCGCCAGCAGGAAGATCACCGTCGAAATGCCGAGCTGCCCCAGTCCCCAGAAACTCACTTTTTGTCCCTCTCGACGCGGTCCTTCCGCGCCTGCCGCAGATCTTGTTTCCGAAGCTCGGGTCGCGGTCAAGCGAGGCTGATCATGGACACGAAATCGAGGCTGGAAATTGGCCGGCAACGTCATCAAACTGTGATCTGCTCGCGATAGGCGGTCAGTCAAGCAAGACGCTCCAGCCATCCCAAGAAGCCAGAGGCAAGCCCCCATGACTGAACATCGCTCCCCCGACGCCCATTTCCGCACCAGCCTGCTTGAGGAAAACGATGGGCCAGGTGCCAATCCCACCGACAACCAGACGATGGGCGAGATCATCGCCGCGCGTTTCTCGCGCCGTGGTTTCCTGCAGGGATCGCTCGCGGCGACCGCCATCGCCGTCACCGTCAGCCCGTTGGCGCTGATCCTCGCCGACGATGCCCGCGCCAACGGCGGCTCGGCCTTCACCTTCGACGAGGTCGAGGCGGGCGTCGACGACAAGCACCATGTCGCCGCCGGCTATGACGCCGACGTGCTGTTGCGCTGGGGCGATCCACTGTTTGCCGATTCGCCGGAATTCGATCCGACAAAACAGTCGGCGCAGGCCCAGGAAAGACAGTTTGGCTACAACAACGACTATGTCGGCTACATCCCGCTCGACGGCTCGGCCGAGCATGGCCTGCTGGTGGTCAACCACGAATACACCAACCCGCATCTGATGTTTCCGGGCCTCGTCACTATCGTCGAGGGCGAGGCCGCCAAGCAGGCGCCGCTGAGTAAGGAACAGGTCGATATCGAGATGGCCGCGCATGGCGGCACCATCGTCGAGATCCGCAAGGTGTCAGGCAAATGGCAAGTAGTGCGCGACGGCAAGCTCAATCGCCGCATAACCTCTAACACCGAGATGGCACTGTCCGGCCCCGTCGCCGGCCACGACCGCGTCAAGACCAGTGCCGATCCGACCGGCACGAAGGCCATCGGCACCGTCAACAATTGTGCCGGCGGCGTCACGCCCTGGGGCACCTATGTCATGGCCGAGGAAAACATACACGGCTATTTCTCGGGCGAACTGCCGGAAGGCCACAAGGAAGCCGCCAACCACAAGCGCCTGGGTATTCCCGAAGGCGCCTATGAGTGGGCGGCGCACTACGACCGCTTCGACATCGGCAAGGAGCCGAACGAGCCGAATCGCTTCGGCTGGATCGTCGAGGTCGACGTCAACGATCCGACCTCGGTGCCAAGGAAGCGCACTGCCATGGGCCGCTTCAAGCATGAGGGCGCTGAATCGATCGTCGCCAAGGATGGCCGTGTCGTCTTCTATCTCGGCGACGACGAGCGCTTCGACTATGTCTATAAATTCGTCACGGCCGGCAAGTTCAACGCCGAGGACCGCGCCGCCAACATGGATCTTCTCGACGACGGCACGCTTTATGTCGCCAAATTCGCCGAGGACGGGTCGCTCGAATGGCTGCCGGTCGTCTTTGGCCAGGGGCCGCTGACCGCCGAGAACGGCTTTGCCAGCCAGGCCGACGTGCTGATCGAGACGCGCCGCGCCGCCGACCTGCTCGGCGCCACCAAGATGGATCGCCCCGAGGACGTCCAGCCCAATGCCACCAATGGCAAGGTCTATCTGATGTTGACCAATAATTCGAAGCGCAAGGCCGAGCAGGCCGACGCCGCCAACCCGCGCGCCGAAAACGCCTTCGGCCATATCATCGAGATCGTCGAGGACGGCGGTGATTTCACTGCCACCAAGGGCAAGTGGGAAGTGCTGCTGAAATGCGGTGATCCCGCTGTGGCCGAAGTCGGCGCCACCTTCTCGACCGCGACCACCGCCAATGGCTGGTTCGGCATGCCGGACAATTGCGCCATCGATTCAGCCGGCCGGCTCTGGGTCTCGACCGATGGCCAGGGTCCGAAGGCCACCGGCCGCACCGACGGCCTGTGGGCGGTCGACACCGAAGGCGAGGCGCGGGCGACATCAAAGCTGTTCTTCCGCGTGCCGATCGGTGCTGAACTGTGCGGCCCGCTATTCACGCCCGACGACCAGACCGCTTTCGTCGCGGTCCAGCATCCGGCCGATGGCGGCGAAGACTGGGAGGCTTTTGGCCGTCCCTCTTACTACGAGGACCCGTCGACCCGCTGGCCCGACTTCAAGCCCGATATGCCGGTGCGGCCGTCGGTCGTCGCCATCACCAAACAGGGCGGTGGCAAAATCGCGGTCTAGCTCATCTCACCCCAGGTCCACGCCGGTAAATCGTGGAGGAGGGGTTTTGGCTCGACCGAAGCGCCTCCTTTTTATGCCCAATTGCCAATTTATGCCCAATTGGCAGGGCTTCCGTTCAATTCTCGCTGCCACCAGTGATTCGAAGCCCGCGGGCTGGCGGGTATTCCCTGATAACGAAGCGCGGCACGCGGAATCTCGACAGTGCCCTCCTTGCGCATTCATTTCGACCGGTTGCTCGAGGGCGCCGCGCCCAAGGTCTCCCGGCGGGAGCTGACCCATGTCGAACGCCTTGGCGTTGGTCCGCCGGCATGGCGATTTTTCGCTCGCCTATTCGACCGCCGCCCGGCTACATCGCCTTCGGCACCAAGATGAAGCACCATTTCGCGCTCGGCGACCCCGTGGTTCACCCACCCGATCGGCCCGACTATATCAGGCGTTTCGTTGAGGCCGCCGGTAACCCTGGTTCGTGCAGATCGGCGATCAGACGGCGCGCGTGCTGGCCGGGCTTGGATACCGGGTCAATCGTGTCGGTGTGGATACGCGGCTGATCCTGCCGGCCCCTGCGGATGCCCGGTTGCAGGACTGGGAGGCAGCGATTGCCCTCAGCCAATCCGTCAGGTCCGCAGCCGGTAGCCGGTCCTGAAGATCCACGCGACGATCGCTATGCAGATAAACAGGAAAACGACGGTCATGCCGAGGCTGATGCCGATCGAGACGTCGGACTTGCCGTAGAAGCTCCAGCGAAAGCCGCTGACCAGATAGAGGACGGGGTTGAACAGCGTCACTGTGCGCCAGATGCCGGGCAGCATGTCGATCGAATAGAAGCTGC
The DNA here is from genome assembly GCF_002284575.1 of Mesorhizobium temperatum. Classification (GTDB taxonomy): domain Bacteria; phylum Pseudomonadota; class Alphaproteobacteria; order Rhizobiales; family Rhizobiaceae; genus Mesorhizobium; species Mesorhizobium temperatum. The sequence continues at coordinate 12,924 of NZ_NPKJ01000071.1, read as the reverse complement.
CGCCAAGGAAGGTCAGCGGCGTGATGATCAGCAGCGGCACCAGCTGCAGTTGCTCGAAGCTTCTCGCCCAGATGCCGATGATGAAACCGAACAGGCTGAAGGTCACCGCCGTCAGCACCAGGAAGGCGAGCATCCAGAACGGATGCTCGATGGTCAGCGGCACGAACAGCGCCGCGGTCGCCAGGATGATCAGGCCGAGGATGATCGACTTGGTCGCCGCACCCCCGACATAGGCAATGATGATCTCCAGATAGGACACCGGCGCCGACAGCAATTCGTAGATCGAGCCGACGAATTTCGGGAAATAGATGGCGAAGGAGGCGTTGGAGATCGACTGCGTCAGCAGCGACAGCATGATCAGCCCCGGCACGATGAAGGCGCCGTAGCTGATGCCGTCGATCTCGGTGATGCGCGAGCCGATCGCCGAGCCGAAGACGACGAAATAGAGCGATGTCGAGATGACCGGCGAAACAATGCTCTGCAGCACGGTCCGGAAGGCGCGCGCCATTTCCATCTTGTAGATCGCCCAGACGGCTCGCAGGTTCATGCGTCCCTCCTAACCAGTTTGACGAAGATCTCCTCGAGCGAGCTGTTTTGCGTGTCGATATCGCGAAACTGGATGCCGGCCGTCTCAAGATCGCGGAGCAGCGAGGCGACGCCCGGCCGTTCGCTCTGGTTGTCATAGGTGTAAGTCAGTTGACTGCCGTCCGGTGAAAGCTCCAGCGCGTAGCGCGAAAACGTCGCCGGTATGCTGGCGAGCGGACTGCGCAGCGCCAGCAACAGCCGTTTGCGGCCAAGCGTGCGCATCAGTTCGGCCTTGTCCTCGACCAGCACGATCTCACCGCGATTGATGACGCCGACGCGGTCGGCCATCGCTTCGGCCTCCTCGATATAGTGCGTCGTCAGGATGATGGTGACGCCATCCTCGCGCAGCCGGCGCACCATCGCCCACATGTCCTGGCGCAGCTCGACGTCGACGCCGGCTGTCGGCTCGTCGAGGAACAACACCCTTGGTTCGTGCGACAGCGCCTTGGCGATCATCAGCCGCCGCTTCATGCCGCCGGACAGGGTGATCGCCTTGGCGTCTTTCTTGTCCCACAACGACAGGTCACGCAGTACTTTCTCGACGAAGGCGTGGTCGGCCGGCTTGCCGAACAGGCCGCGGCTGTAGTTGACCGTCGCCCATACGCTCTCGAACGCGTCGATGGTCAGTTCCTGCGGCACCAGCCCGATCAGGCTGCGCGCGGTGCGATAATCCCGGCTGATGTCGTTGCCGTCCACGGTGACCGTGCCCGACGAGCGGTTGACGATACCGCAGACAATCGAGATCAGCGTCGTCTTGCCGGCGCCGTTCGGCCCGAGCAGCGCAAAGATCTCGCCGCGCTCGATATCAAGGTTGATCTCCTTCAGCGCCTTGAAACCGGTGGCGTAGGTCTTGGTGACCCCGGAAATGGAAATGATGGATGGCATGGCTGAAAAACGGCTGCTTGAAAGGAGGTCTGTTGATTTTAGTCCGCTGAATGTCGGTGCGCGCCGCCGGAAGTCAATGGCACTCCTGACAGTTCTGGACATCGGTATGTGAAGACGCATCCACCGCTGCCGCGGTCCTGCGGCGTTCCGCCTCGCGTGACGCCACGCCGCTTTGACCGGTCGGCGCATCCGGCCTATCTTCCCTGACATAGCAGCAGCCGGAGCCCACCATGGACCCGCTCATCCTTTCGCGCATCCAATTCGGCGCGAACATCTCGTTCCATATCCTGTTTCCGGCTATCACCATTGCGCTTGGCTGGGTGCTGCTGTTCTTCAAGCTTCGCTACAACGCCACTGGCGATTCCGCCTGGATGCGCGCCTATTTTACCTGGGTGAAGGTGTTCGCGCTGTCCTTTGCCATGGGCGTGGTTTCAGGCGTCACCATGAGCTTCCAGTTCGGCACCAACTGGCCGGGTTACATGGAGACCGTCGGCAACATAGCCGGCCCGCTGCTCGCCTATGAGATCCTCACCGCCTTCTTCCTCGAGGCGGCATTCCTCGGCATCATGCTGTTCGGCTTCCGCCGCGTCTCCAATCGCATCCACACCCTGGCAACCGTGCTGGTGGCCGGCGGCACCACCCTGTCCGCCTTCTGGATCATCGCGCTCAATTCATGGATGCAGACGCCGGTCGGCTTCGAGATGCGCAACGGCGTCGCCCACGCCACCGACTGGTGGGCGATCGTCTTCAATCCGTCCATGCCTTACCGGCTCGTCCACATGCTGATTGCCTCCGGCCTGACGGTCTCGTTCCTGATCGCCGGCCTGTCGGCGCTGCGCTATCTCTATGGCGACCGCTCGGAATCGATGTGGAAGGCATTGCGCACCGGTGTCTTCACCGCGGCGATCCTGATCCCCATCCAGATCTTCGCCGGCGACCAGCATGGCCTCAACACGCTGGAACACCAGCCGCAGAAGATCGCCGCCATGGAGGCCAACTGGAACACCGGCCCCAATGTGCCGCTGGTCCTCTTCGCGCTTCCCGACGAGGCGGCAAGGGAGAACAAATTCGAAGTCGCCATCCCCGACGGCGCCAGCCTCATCCTCAGGCACAGCGCCAGTGGCGTCGTGCCGGGGCTGAACGACTATGCCGGCAACCACCCGCCGGTCTTCCCGGTGTTCTGGGCTTTCCGCATCATGGTCGGCACCGGCGTCCTGATGCTCGTCGTCTCCTGGTCGGCCGCCTTTTTCCTCAAGCGCCGCCACAGCCTGCCGAAACCGCTGGCGCTGGTGATGGTGCCATTGGCGCTGTCCGGCTGGCTGGCGACGCTGGCCGGCTGGTACACCACCGAGATCGGCCGCCAGCCCTGGCTGGTCGCCGGCGTGCTCAGGACCGTCGATGCCGTCGGCCCGGTCGCCGGCAGCCAGGTCGCGCTGTCGCTTGCGGTCTATCTCATCCTCTATGCGCTGCTTCTGACCGCCTATCTCGGCGTGCTGGTCTATCTGGCGCTGAAGGCGGCGAAGGACGGCGATACCTCGCCGCTGCCGGGCGTTCTCGACGCGCCGCTGTCGCAGCCGGCGGCGAAATAGGAGGAATGGTGATGACCCTCGACTGGCCGACATTGCTCCCCCTCATCTTCGCCGGCCTGATGGGCCTTGCCATCCTGATCTACGTTATCCTCGACGGCTTCGATCTCGGCATCGGCATCCTGTTCGCGGCTGCCGAGGACGCCGAGCAGGACACGATGATCGCGGCAATAGGCCCGTTCTGGGACGCCAACGAGACCTGGCTGGTGCTGGCCGTCGGCCTGCTGCTGGTCGCCTTCCCGCTGGCGCACGGCACCATCCTCACCGCGCTCTACATTCCGGTCTTCCTGCTCCTTGTCGGCTTGATCCTGCGCGGCGTTGCCTTCGATTTCCGTGCCAAGGTGCCGGCCGGCCGGAAGCATCGCTGGAACCGCATCTTCTTCCTGGGCTCGGTCATCGCCTCGCTGGCGCAGGGCTACATGCTGGGGATCTATGTGCTCGGCCTGGATGTCGGCCTCGGCGGCATGGCCTTCGGCGCGCTGGTGGCGCTCTGTCTTGCCGCCGCCTATGCGGCGATGGGCGCGGCCTGGGTCATCTACAAGACGGACGGCGAATTGCAGAAGAAGGCGGTGCTCTGGCTGCGCCGGGCGCTGGTGCTGACCGCGCTCGGCATGGTCGCCGTCTCGCTGGCCACGCCGCTCGCCAGTCCGCGCATCTTCGACAAATGGTTCGTCTGGCCCGCCATGCTCTACCTGTCGCCGCTGCCGATCCTGTCGGCGGTACTGTTCGCGTGGCTGTGGCGGCAGACCTTCCAACTGCCTAAGACGGACGACCGCCATGCGCTGACGCCGTTCTTGACGCTGGCCGCCATCTTCACGCTGGGCTTTGCCGGGCTCGCCTGGTCGTTCTATCCCTTCGTCGTGCCCGACAGGCTGACCATCTGGCAGGCGGCGTCCGCGCCTGAAAGCCTCGCCATCATCCTGGCCGGCACGGTGGTCGTGCTGCCGATCATCATTTTCTATTCGTTTTATGCCTACCGCGTGTTCGGCGGCAAGGCGACGGATCTGACCTACGACTGACAGGCAACCGCCGCACTGCACAATATTTAGGCAGCCTGCTGGTCGGGCGGCATTGGATCGTGAAGACGGCCTTCCCAATCCTACTGGGAAAGCCTGATTCGCGCTGATTTCGATGGTTTGGCATGTCTGTTGCTTTCCCTGACGACCAATCGGTTTTGTTCAGTCAAAGGGAAAAATAATGAACCGTCGCAATGTATGCATGCTGGCCTTCGCCGCCGTGGCTGGAATCGCCATGGCTCCGTTCCCGCAGGCGCGGGCTGACGCCTTGAGCGACATCGGGGCGCGGGGCACCATCCGCATCGCCGTCCCACAGGATTTCCCACCCTTCGGAAGTGTCGGCGCCGACATGACGCCGCAAGGCTACGACATCGATATCGCCAATCTGATTGGCGAAAAGCTCGGCGCCAAGGTCGAGATCGTCCCGGTCACCAGCGCCAACCGCATTCCCTATCTTCAGACCAACAAGGTCGACCTGGTCATCTCCAGCCTCGGCAAGAATCCCGATCGCGAGAAGGTCATCGACTTTTCCGAAGCCTACGCTCCCTTCTACAATGGCGTGTTCGCTCCGGCGGACGTCGCGGTCGCGAAGGCGGAAGACCTTGCTGGCAAGACCGTTGGCGTCACCCGCGGCGCGATCGAAGACCTCGAGCTCACCAAGGTCGTCCCCGCAAGCGTCGAGATCAAGCGCTACGAGGACAACAACGGCACTATTTCGGCTTTCCTTTCGGGCCAGGTCGAGGTGATCGCAACCGGGAATGTCGTCGCCGCCGCCATCCTCGAAAAGAACCCACCCAAGCGGCCGGAGCTCAAATTCCTGATCAAGAACTCGCCTTGCTACATCGGCATGAATAAGGAGCAGCCGGCGCTGATGGCCAAGATCAACGGCATCATCGCCGCTGCCAGGTCCGACGGCGCCCTCAACACGATTTCGCAAAAATGGCTGAAGGTGGACCTGCCGGCTGATCTGTGATCGCCGCCCGCCGCGTGTGGTTTAGGTCAGGTAGCAAGCCATGACCTATCAGTTCGATTTCGGCTGGCTGATCGAGTCTCTGCCGGTGCTGTTCAAGGGCATTCGGATCACCGTGCAGCTCATCCTGATCGGCGCGGTGTTCGGCGTGGCATTGGGCATTGCCTGCGCCTGGGTGCGCGCACTCGGGCCGAAATGGCTAAAGCCCGTCGTCGCGGCCTATGTCGAGCTGATCCGCAACACGCCCTTTCTGATCCAGCTGTTCTTCATCTTCTTCGGCCTGCCGTCGCTTGGCATCAGGATGTCGGAACTGAGCGCGGCCAACCTCGCCATGATCGTGAACCTCGGCGCCTATAGCTGCGAGATCATCCGCGCCGGCATCCAGGCCACGCCACGTGGCCAGTTCGAGGCTGGCGCGAGTCTCGCCATGACCCCGTTCCAGGCCTTCTGGTATGTGGTTCTGGTCCCGGCGCTGCAGCGCATCTGGCCTGCGCTGTCGTCGCAGATCGTCATCGTCATGCTAGGTTCGGCCGTCGTTTCGCAGATTGCCGCCGAGGACCTGACCTTCGCCGCCAACTTTATCCAGTCGCGCAATTTCAGGGCCTTCGAAACCTACACCGTCTCCACCTTGATCTACCTGGCCCTCGCCATCCTGCTGCGCCAGCTGCTGGCCGGCCTGGGCTGGATGCTGTTCCCAAGGAAGGCGTCGCGATGAGACATGCGCCATGACCGAGTTCAGCTTCTGGGACATCCTGCGTAATCTGCTTCTGGCCGCCCGCTGGACCGTTGTCCTCTCGCTGGTCTCCTTCATCGGCGGCGGCATTGTCGGGGCGGCCCTGCTTTTCCTGCGCATCGGCGGCCAGCGTTGGGCGCGGCTGCTGTCACGCGGCTACATCCAGCTGTTTCAGGGCACGCCGCTCCTGATGCAGCTTTTTCTCGCTTTCTTCGGCCTTGGCCTGTTCGGCATCGACGTTCCCGCCTGGCTTGCCGCTTGTGTCGCGCTCATCCTGTGGACCGCCGCCTTCCTCGCCGAAATCTGGCGCGGCTGCGTCGAGAGCATCGCCAAGGGCCAGTGGGAGGCGTCCGCCAGCCTCGGCATGGGTTACCTCCAGCAGATGCGCTACGTCATCCTGCCGCAGGCGCTGAAAGTGGCGGTGCCGCCGACCGTCGGCTTCTCGGTGCAGGTGGTGAAAGGCACCGCGCTCACCTCGATCATCGGCTTCGTCGAATTATCGAAGGCCGGTTCGATCGTCACCAACGCCACGTTCCAGCCGTTCACCGTCTATGGCCTGGTCGCGCTCATCTATTTTGCTTTGTGCTGGCCGCTGTCGAAATCCAGCCAGCTCCTGGAAAGGAAGCTCAATGTCGCTCATCGCAATCACTGAGGTGAAGAAGCGCTTCGGCGACAACGAGGTGCTGAAGGGGATTTCAATCGACGTCGCGCCGGGCGAGGTCGTCGCCATCATCGGCAAGAGCGGTTCGGGCAAGTCGACGCTGCTGCGCTGCATCAACGGGCTGGAGACCATCGATGAAGGTTCGATCGTCGTCGCCGGCGCCCAGTTCCTGCCCGACGAGGTTCATCTCAAGGCGTTGCGCCTGAAGGTCGGCATGATCTTTCAGCAATTCAACCTGTTCCCGCATCTCACGGCCGGCGGCAATGTCATGCTGTCGCAGATGGTGGTGAAGAAGACGCCGAAAAAGGACGCCGAGGCGGTCGCGCGAAAAATGCTCGACCGCGTCGGTCTCGCCCACAAGTTCGACGCATTGCCGGACGAACTGTCCGGCGGCCAGCAGCAGCGCGTGGCGATCGCTCGAGCGCTCGCCATGCAGCCCATCGCGCTGCTATGCGACGAGATCACCTCAGCGCTCGACCCCGAACTCGTCGCCGAAGTGCTGGCCGTCGTCAAGGAATTGGCCGCGGAAGGCATGACGTTGGTGATGGTCACCCACGAGATGCGCTTCGCCCGCGACGTCTGCTCGCGCGTCGTCTTCATGCATCAGGGCCGCGTCCACGAGATCGGCGCCCCCGAGGACGTCTTCGCCAACCCCAGGACGCCGGAGCTCCGGCAGTTTCTGGGCGTGCAATAAGGTATATTGATATTCAGGTGATGCCGGCCTGCAAACGGCGGCTTCCTGCGCTTCCGGTACTCGCGTACCCGAAAGCACGCTCCGTTCCGGTTCTCAGAATCCACCATTTTCGGCTCGGCCTAGCCCGAATCTCAACACACCTTACGCCGCCGTGCGTCCACTTGGACGCACCAAGTACACGCTGGCAAAAGATCAGCTCTTGTTGGTGGCCAGCACCAGCACCGGCTTGTCGCTGTAAAGGCTGGGGAATAGCCGCTTCAGATTCTCGACCTTGGGCAGGTCGTTGTAGACGATGTAGGGGTAGGTCGGGTTCAGCGTCAAAAAGTCCTGGTGATAGTCTTCGGCCGGATAGAATGGTTTGCCGGTCTCCAGCGTGGTCACGATCGGCTCCGGAAATACCTTGGCCTTGTCGAGCTGGGCGATGTAGGTCTCGGCGATCTTCTTCTGGGCATCGTTTTCGGCAAAGATCGTCGAACGGTATTGCGGGCCGCGGTCCGGACCCTGATAGTTCAGCTGCGTCGGGTTGTGCGCGACCGAGAAATACACCTGCAGCAACTGGCCGTAGGTCACCTCTGTCGGCTCGTAGGTGATCTCGACGGCTTCGGCGTGCCCGGTCCGGCCGGTGCCGACCGTCTCGTAGACGGCAGTGTCCTTGTCGCCGCCGGCGTAGCCGGAGACGGCGCTGGTCACGCCCTTGACGTGCTGGAACACGCCTTGCACGCCCCAGAAGCAGCCACCGGCGAAGACCGCCTTCGCGGTGCTGGCGGCGGGTTTCTCGTCCATCGCCGGCGGCGGGATCACCACCGCCTCCTCGGCCGAGCTTGCCGGCGTCTGCCACAAGGCGGCGCTGGCCGCCGCGAGCATCAGCGCCGCAAGCGCGCCCCTGGCGAAGTTCATCGACCGCCTCGCAACGGGTTCTCGAATACCGGTCATGTCGGATCTCCCATGATGGTGTTTTGACTATAGAACATATAAGTCCGCCGGCGTTTCACATTGCCGTGCGTAGTTCGGGCCGCGCATAGTTCGGGCCGTGCGTATCTGGAATGCTGCGCAGGCGCAGGGTTGCCCCCGCGCCGGGCCGCAAGGGCCTGTCCCTGATCTCGACAGGAACGAGCAGGGATGGCCCCGAAACCTACTTGGCCATGCCCATCGCGTCGCAGGCTTTCGTTGCCTCATCCTTCTTCATCACGTCCGTTTCCATGGCTGCCTTGACCATGCAGTCCTTTATCTTCTCGGCGGCCATCGGGTCGGCCGGCTTCATCGCGTCGGTGGCCATGGCATCCGTGGCCATCGGGTCCGCGGGCTTCATCGCATCTTCGGCGCGGGTAGTGCCGCCGGCGAAAAGCGCCGTCGAGCAAAGCGCGAAGGCGAGCACCGGCAGCGTCAGGCGGGTGAAGTTGGTCATGGTGGTCTCCTCTGGGTGGCACGCTGATGCGGCCGGTAGGTGCGGCGCCGCTCATGCGGCGTTGCGCAGATCTTTGGATTCTAGTTCGTCGCGGCGGCCAGGATCGGTCCGCCATCTGGCACCTGCACCAGCACTGCGGTGCTGAGCCCGCTCGGCGGTGCCGGCAGCGGCAGCGCGAGGGCATCGCCGGTCCAGGCGCCAAGCCTGGAGAGGGAATGCACGACATTGGCGTGCGGCAGCGTGCGTCCGGTGTTTTCGCCGCGCGCCACCGGCACTTCGATAACACCTTGCCGGTAGCGCACCAGCCAGATATCGGCCTTGCCGCCTGACACCGGGCCGGCGCCGATGGCGATCTTGCCGCCGTCGAGCGACAGCGAGGGTCCTTTCGCGCGGCCGCTGCTCGCAATCAGCTGCTCGATCTCGCCGGGCCGGGCGCCGACCGCATCGGCATTGCCATTGACCACCACTTGCGGCGTGAACGGACCCGAACGGCCGAGCGACGGTTCGTAGCGGACCTGGCGCTGGGTGAATTCCTCTCTGCCGAAAGTGTCCTTCCAGCCGAGATAGTCCCAGTAGGTGACGTTGAAGGAGAGCGCCAGCACGCCTGGGCGGTCCCTGACCTTGATCAGATTGGCGTTGGCCGGCGGGCAGGACGAACAGCCCTGGCTGGTGAACAGCTCGACCACGGTGAGCGGCTGGCCGGCCGCGCCGGTTGCCGAAAACAGAGCAGCGGCGAGCCCTACAAGGACCGCGCCTGCGCTTGATTGCATCACGCTTCTGCTGCGTTTGGCTCTTGATCCGATCATCGGCTGTCCTCCGCTGCGACGGGCGTGAAGCGCCGTCATGTCCACACTTCGGCGCCGCAATGCGGTTCGTTACAGCGATCACCGCTTCGTGATCGTCTACCTTCGTTTGCTGCCGGCGCGATGCCGCGAACAACGGCGTCTTCGGCCGCCTGCGCTCAGCCCTGGCGCCGCGTGTCCATGTAGTACCATAGGCCGGCCGCGACAGCACCGGCCGCGATACAAACGGCAATCCAGATCCCGGTGTTGCCGCCCACATTGCCGAACGCGGCCCCCAGCACCACCCCACCGAGAATGCCCCAAACCAGCTTGCTCGCCATTGGTTTGTCCTTTCGTGAGTTCGGAAGGATGCGAGCCTTGCATAGCTGTGTGGTCATTTATCGACACCGGACGAGACCGGGAAATGGCCGGCACCGATGGATGCTGCTTCGGCTTTCGCTAGCCGCCAGCGCTGGAAACACAGGCGGGTAAGCGCAAACCTGAAGCGATTGCCCTGGGCACGCGCCCGCCGCTTGCCCGGGCAAGCTGCCCCTGCTAAAGCGCGCGACATGACCACGCCGATCAAGAACATCCGCAATTTCTCCATCGTCGCGCATATCGACCATGGCAAATCCACGCTTGCCGACCGGCTGATCCAGTCCACCGGCGGGCTGGAGCTGCGCGACATGAAGGAGCAGGTGCTGGACTCGATGGACATCGAGCGCGAGCGCGGCATCACCATCAAGGCGCAGACCGTGCGGCTGAAATACCGCGCCAACAATGGCGAGGACTATATCCTCAACCTGATCGACACGCCCGGCCATGTCGACTTCGCCTACGAAGTGTCGCGGTCGCTGGCCGCCTGCGAGGGCTCGCTGCTGGTCGTCGATGCCTCGCAAGGCGTCGAGGCGCAGACGCTGGCCAATGTCTACCAGGCCATCGACAACAACCACGAGATCGTCGTGGTGCTGAACAAGGTCGACCTGCCGGCCGCCGAGCCCGAGCGCATCCGCGAGCAGGTCGAGGAGGTGATCGGCATCGACGCCTCCAACGCCGTGCTGATCTCGGCCAAGACCGGGCTCGGCATTCCCGACGTGCTGGAGGCGATCGTCAACGAATTGCCGCCGCCGCGCGAGGGCGACATCACCGCCCCGCTGAAGGCGATGCTGGTCGACAGCTGGTACGACGCCTATCTCGGCGTCATCGTGCTGGTCCGCGTCATCGACGGCGTCTTGAAGAAGGGCCAGACCATCCGCATGATGGGCACCGGCGCCAAGTACCTGGTCGAGCGCACCGGCGTCTTCACCCCTGCCCGTATCAATGTCGACGAGCTCGGGCCCGGCGAGTTCGGCTTCTTCACCGGCTCGATCAAGGAAGTCGCCGACACCCGCGTCGGCGACACCATCACCGAGGACAAGCGCCAGACGGCGCAGGCCCTGCCCGGCTTCAAGCCGGCGCAGCCGGTGGTGTTCTGCGGCCTGTTCCCGGTCGACGCCGCCGATTTCGAGGATCTGCGCGCCGCGGTCGGCAAGCTGCGCCTCAACGACGCTTCCTTCTCGTTTGAAATGGAAACCAGTGCGGCGCTGGGCTTCGGCTATCGCTGCGGCTTCCTCGGCCTCTTACATCTCGAAATCATCCAGGAGCGGCTGGAGCGCGAGTTCAACCTCGACCTCATCGCCACGGCGCCCTCGGTCGTCTACCGCTTGGCTCTGAACGACGGCACGACGAAGGAACTGCACAACCCGGCCGACATGCCCGACGTGGTCAAGATCGCGGCGATCGAGGAGCCGTGGATCCGCGCCACCATCCTGACGCCGGACGAGTATCTCGGCGGCATCCTAAAACTCTGCCAGGACCGGCGCGGCATTCAGGCCGATCTGTCCTATGTCGGCAAGCGCGCCATGCTGACCTACGATCTGCCGCTCAACGAGGTCGTCTTCGACTTCTACGACCGGCTGAAGTCGATCTCCAAGGGCTACGCCTCCTTCGACTATCACCTGACCGACTATCGCGAGGGCGACCTGGTGAAAATGTCGATCCTGGTCAATGAGGAGCCGGTCGACGCGCTGTCGATGCTGGTCCACCGCACGGCGGCGGAAAAGCGCGGCCGGCTGATGTGTGAGAAGCTGAAGGAGCTGATCCCGCACCATCTGTTCAAGATCCCGATCCAGGCTGCGATCGGCGGCAAGGTCATCGCCCGCGAAACGATCTCGGCGCTGCGCAAGGACGTCACCGCCAAATGCTACGGCGGCGACGTCTCGCGCAAGCGCAAGCTGCTCGACAAGCAGAAAGAGGGCAAGAAGCGGATGCGCCAGTTCGGCAAGGTGGATATCCCGCAGGAGGCGTTTATCCAGGCGCTGAAGATGGGCGATTGAGGGAGCAGCGCCCGCAATCGCGAAGGATGAGGGCCGGAGGCCACGAAAACCAACGATTGGAGAATGCCCTTTCCTGAAGTATCCTTGGGCTTGGAAGGGGGATCTCAATGCGTTCCGCCAACCCTGCCTTCTCCGACATCGTCGCCGCGATCGGCCTCGCCATCGGTGGCGCTTTTGGCCTTGCCGGAACCTTCGTGGACAGCGCCGAGCTGCGCGAAACACTCTGGACGATCGACGGCGTGGCACTCGTGGTGGCAGCCGCTCTGCTGACGATGAAGTATCAGCGGCAGGGCAACGACTGCGTAGCGGCCGGATTTTTGACCTTTGTCGCGGGCGAGAGCCTGCTCCTGGCCGGCAATGCCGCAGGCCTCCAGGCCAGCGTTCCCTCCTATGTCGGGGGTATCTCGCTTTGGGCGGCTGCGCTTGTCATGGTCAGCGCGCCGAAAACCTTCGCTCTGTGGATGCGTCTGACTGCTGTCGTGGCCGCTGTGCTCTTTATTGTCTCGGCAGGCCTGATCCTCTGGGGCGCGCCTTTGCTGCCGACCTCGGCGCCCTTGCCTGCCGCTGGGTATCCGTTTCTGGTCCTCACCTTCATCGGCTGGATCTGGACCCTGCTGAAATCAGGCCGATGAGTGGCCCATGTCCGCGCCCGTCGAAATCCGCAACAGCCTCACCGGGAAGCTCTTTCCCGCGCTCGGGCCGTTCCTGATCGCGGCAATCTTCGGCTTCTTCGCGCTGAAGGGGCTTGCGTCAGGCGCGCCGGCCGGGCGGCTGCTTTGGGTGGCGGTGCTGGCGCTTGGCTGCCTGGCGCTGGGTCTGTTCCTGGCGCGCGGGGCGTTCGACACCGGCGTCCAGGTGGTGCTCGACGACAGGGGCTTTCGCGACCGGCGCGGCGGCGACGTGCTGGTGCCCTGGGAGAAGGTGCGCAGAGTGCACCCCGGCAAGGACGCGGGGATGATCAGCTTCGAGCTGACCGAGCCACCTCCCGATGCCATCAGATACGCGCCGGCCAACGCGCTCGGCCTCTTGCTGCCCTTCGGCAAGAACATCGTGCACATGGAGATCTCCTCGCTCGACATCACCGGCGCCGACATGATCGCGGCGATCCGCCGGCTCGCGCCGCATGTGGCGGTCGGCGGTTGAGCGCCCTGCCTTCTCCCCTTGTGAGACCTTTGCACAGAAGCCGAACGGTGATTCTGTGGTGATGGTCGCAGCAGGGAGATTCGGGATGG
>NZ_NPKJ01000033.1 GCF_002284575.1 Mesorhizobium temperatum | reverse complement strand
GGTCATGGCGCCTATCGCCGCCGAGTTTGCTGGCGATCTCGGCTACAGGCCGGAAGCATTTCTGATGGCGGTCGCCATTGGCGCCGGCTGCGATTTTCTCACCCCGATCGGCCACCAGTGCAACACGCTCGTCATGGGGCCGGGCGGCTACCGTTTCAGCGATTATCCGCGTCTGGGACTGCCGCTATCGTTCCTCGTCGTCATTGTTGCTGTGCCGATGCTTATGATCGTATGGCCAATGAGCTAATATGCGATACAGCGACCTTTCGCCGGCCGACGAAAACTGTCGCATCTCTATCTTGCTCAACTGTCGCATTACTAAGTGGTTGCTACACATGTGTCCAGAATGGACCCTGTGAGCGATGGCTGGGGCGCCAGGATTCGAACCTGGGATTGTCGGTACCAAAAACCGATGCCTTACCACTTGGCTACGCCCCAGCAACGGGAATATGCCCGTTGCGCGCGCGGCCTTATAGGACGAGCCGACGGAAAGCTCAATGCCGAGAATAGCGGCTATGCGCAACTGGACCGTAGCCAGAGTTTCGGTCCGCAATCATCGTCCTGGATGGGGAGTTCTGTCGCTATTCACCCCAGACGGCCATTTCATTGCCTGCCGGATCCATGAAATGGAACCGCCTGCCACCGGGGAATGAGAAGATCGGCTTGACGATCGTGCCGCCGGCATTTTCGACGGCGCCCAAGGTTTCTTCCAGGTGCTCGGAATAAAGCACGGAAAGCGGCTTGGCGGGCGCTTCGCCGGCATCAGCATGGAAGCCTCCGTCAAGACCTTCTGAAAACGCCGAATAGGTCGGCCCGTAGTCGGTGAACGACCAGGAAAAGGCGGCGCTGTAGAAAGCCTTGAGTCTATCCAGCGTTCCACCAGTTGCCGGCATTTCCAGATAATCGAGTTTTCCGGTCAGTCTCATGGCGTTACCCCTGGTTCCTGTTATGTTCTACTTAAGTGGCCATCGAGCCGCAAGTCTTTTTGGCATCGCTTTTTCTTAATCGATTGTAGAAGCCGGCTGGCTTTGCCGACGCTTGCCTTTCGCACTGCAGCATAATATCGCTCGGATAGGGACACGGCGGAACTTCGGCTTCGTCAATCTTTTCAATCTCCTGCAACCGGAGAGCAAGCATGACCAAATGGGTCTACACCTTTGGCGACGGCGCTGCGGAAGGCCGTGCCGGCGATAGGAACCTCCTGGGCGGCAAGGGCGCCAATCTGGCCGAAATGTGCAGCCTCGGCCTGCCCGTGCCTCCAGGGTTCACCATCACCACCGAGGTCTGCAACGCCTACTACGCCAACGGCCGCACCTACCCGGCCTCGCTGGAGGCGGACGTCGCGGTTGCGCTTGACCACATCGGCCGGCTGACCGGGCGCCGTTTCGGCGATCCGTCGAAACTGCTTTTGGTGTCGGTGCGTTCCGGTGGCCGCGCCTCGATGCCCGGCATGATGGACACCGTGCTCAACCTCGGTCTGAACGATGAGACGGTCGAGGCGTTGGCCGCCGATTCAGGCGATGCGCGCTTTGCCTATGACAGCTACCGGCGTTTCATCCAGATGTATTCCGATGTCGTCATGGGCCTCGATCATGAGGTGTTCGAGGAAATCCTCGAAGACCAGAAGGGCGGGCTCGGCCATGAACTCGATACCGAACTGACTGCCATCGAATGGCAGGGCGTAATCGCACTCTACAAGGCCAAGGTCGAGGAGGAACTCGGCAAGCCGTTTCCACAAGATCCGAACGAGCAGCTCTGGGGCGCGATCGGCGCCGTGTTTTCGAGTTGGATGAACAACCGCGCCATCACCTATCGGCGCCTGCACGACATTCCCGAAAGCTGGGGCACGGCGGTCAACGTCCAGGCCATGGTCTTCGGCAATATGGGCGAGACTTCGGCCACCGGTGTCGCTTTCACCCGCAACCCGTCGACCGGCGAAAAGATGCTCTATGGCGAGTTCCTGGTGAATGCACAGGGCGAGGATGTCGTCGCTGGCATCCGCACGCCGCAAAACATCACCGAGGCGGCGCGCATTGCCGCCGGCTCCGACAAGCCGTCGCTGCAGAAGCTGATGCCGGATGCCTTCCAGTCTTTCGTCACCATCTCCGACCGTCTGGAAAAGCACTACCGCGATATGCAGGATCTCGAATTCACTATCGAGCGCGGCAAATTGTGGATGCTGCAGACGAGGTCCGGCAAGCGTACCGCCAAGGCGGCGCTCAAAATCGCCGTCGACATGGCGCGGGACAAGCTCATTTCAAAGGAGGAGGCCGTCGCCCGCATCGATCCGGCCTCGCTCGACCAATTGCTGCATCCGACCATCGATCCGGCGGCGGCGCGCGATGTGATCGGCATCGGCTTGCCCGCATCTCCGGGTGCTGCCACCGGCGAGATCGTCTTTTCCTCCAATGACGCCGAGGAACTTAAGACGCAGGGCCGCAAGGCGATTCTCGTGCGCATCGAGACCAGTCCCGAGGACATCCACGGCATGCATGCGGCGGAAGGCATCCTGACCACGCGTGGCGGCATGACCAGCCACGCCGCGGTGGTGGCGCGCGGCATGGGCAAGCCTTGTGTGTCGGGCGCGGGCTCGCTGCGCGTCGACTACAGAGCCGGCACCCTGATGGCGATGGGATCGACGTTCCGCAAGGGCGACATCATCACCATCGACGGCGGCAACGGGCAGGTGCTGAAAGGCGCCGTACCGATGCTGCAGCCGGAGCTCTCGGGCGATTTCGCCGCCATCATGGAATGGGCCGATAGCGTGCGCCGCATGAAGGTGCGCACCAATGCCGAAACGCCGCTCGACGCGCGCATGGCGCGTTCCTTTGGCGCCGAAGGCATCGGGCTTTGCCGCACCGAGCACATGTTCTTCGAGGGCGACCGTATCGTTGCCATGCGCGAGATGATCCTGGCCGACACCGAAAAGGGCCGGCGAACGGCGCTCGCAAAACTCTTGCCCATGCAGCGCTCGGATTTCCTCGAACTGTTCGAGATCATGGCCGGCCTGCCGGTGACGATCCGACTGCTCGATCCGCCGCTGCACGAATTCCTGCCCAAGACCGAGGACGAGGTGGCCGAAGTCGCCGCCGCCATGAACGTGTCGCCCGACAAGCTCAGGCAGCGCACCGAGGCCCTGCACGAATTCAACCCGATGCTTGGCCATCGCGGCTGCCGGCTTGCGGTTTCCTATCCCGAAATCGCCGAGATGCAGGCGCGCGCCGTTTTCGAGGCGGCCGTCGAAGCCGGCAGAAAGGCCGGCGCGCTGGTGGTTCCGGAAATCATGGTGCCGCTGGTCGGTCTGGTGAAGGAGCTCAACTATGTCAAGGCGCGGATCGACGCCGTCGCCAAGAGCGTGATGGAGGAAACCGGCGTCAAGATCACCTATCTTACCGGCACGATGATCGAACTGCCGCGCGCCGCGATCCGCGCCCATGTCATCGCCGAGGCCGCCGAATTCTTCTCTTTCGGCACCAACGATCTGACCCAGACGACCTTCGGCATCTCACGCGACGATGCGGCCTCGTTCCTAGAGACCTATCGCCAAAAGGGCATCATCGAGCAGGATCCGTTCGTGTCGCTCGACATCGAGGGGGTCGGCGAACTGGTGCGGATGGCGGCCGAAAAAGGCAGGGCAACGCGGCCGGAGATCAAGCTCGGCATTTGCGGCGAACATGGCGGCGACCCGGCGTCGATCCATTTCTGCGAGGAGGTCGGCCTCGACTACGTGTCGTGCTCGCCATACCGCGTGCCGATCGCCAGGCTGGCTGCCGCGCAGGCGGCGGTACAGGCTGCAAAGAATGGCCGCAGGTAAGGGGCACGACATCGGCAACGATTGCACCCCCGACTGATCGGCAGGACAGGTTTCGAGTCGTTCCTGCTCAGGCGGGTTTGGCTTCGATCGTCACTTTGTTGGGATAGAATGCGCCGTGATCGCGGATTTCGATCATTTCGTCGAAAGGCTGCTCGTAGGCCCACATTGCATTCTTGCCTGCTTCCGCGGCGGGCAGAACGCTCCAATAGCTCGCATCGCCCTTGTAAGGGCAGTGGGTCGACAGTTCCGTCTTGCGAAGCTGGTCGAAATCGATGTCTTCGAATGGAATGTAGAGGACCTGGGGGTAGGGGGATTCGGCTAACACCTTGGCCCTCGTGGACGAGGCAATGACCGCGTCGCCGGCGCGTACGGTCACAGTGCCGATGTAGGGCTCGACAGTAATCACTTTACCCCGGTTGCGTTGAAAGCCGGGTGACGGATTGGCGATCTGGTCCATGACGGGTTCTCCTTGCACGACCTAAAGTGTGTCGGGCGTGCGCGCCGCGCAAGGCCGCCGTCGAATGCGGGGCTCGAAAACCATCGCCTTTGGCGTTGCCGGATCTCTCGTCAAATCGGCCCTGCCGATGACCACATCAGGCGGCAGCCTGAAACGCGTCCATCAGCCCGGCATAGGCGGCGGCGATACCGGCGACCGGATTGGTGCTTCTCGACGCGGTCTCGACCTTCAGCGCACCACCGCCGGTCGGCAAGGTAAGAAGCAGGAACTGGCGGTTGCCGCCATCGCCGACGCATGCCGCGGCAACGTGCTGGCCTTCGCCTTCGTTCTGAACGCACATCTTGAACAACAGCGTGCCGCCGACCGCCTCAAGGGCGCCGCCGACAACTTCGACGAATTCGTCTTCGGAAACGGTTTTGGCGTCCGGCACCAGATCAGCCAGGCTTTCGGCGAGCGTATCTTCGAGAGTCTTGTCGTCGAGCTGCGCGTCCATGCGAACCTCTTTCATTCGCCAATCGCACCCCTGCCCATTAATCAAAGTTAACGCCGACGATGGCCGGATTGTGGCGGCCTGTCTTTTCGATCAATGTACTGCTTCTGCCCGGTCATGGCTGGACAATCCGCTTGTTCGTCCCACAATGGAACGAAAAACCAATGGGAGGAATAGAATGCTCGGACTGATGCAGGAATGGCCGCTGCTTTGCCACAAGCTCATCGACAACGCAGCCAGGCAGCACGGCGAACGCGAGATCGTATCGCGCTCGATCGAGGGCCCGATCGTCCGGACCACTTACGCCGAAATTCATCGCCGCGCCTTGCGGGTCGCCGAGCGGCTCGAGCGGGATGGCTTTGGGCTTGGCGATCGCATCGCCACATTGGCCTGGAATACGGCGCGCCACATCGAAGCCTGGTACGGCATCATGGGTGTCGGCGCGATCTATCACACGCTCAATCCGCGCCTATTTCCCGAGCAGATCGTCTGGATCATGAACAATGCCGAGGACAGGGCGATCTTCGTCGATCTGACATTCATGCCGCTGCTTGAAAAGATCGCCGGCGCGGTCAAATCGCTGAGAAAGGTGATCGTGCTGACCGACAAGGCGCACATGCCGCAAACGGCGCTGCCGAATGTCGTCGCCTACGAGGAATGGCTTGACCAAGCCGACGGCGCCTTCACCTGGAAGACGTTCGATGAAAACACCGCCGCCGGCATGTGCTACACCTCGGGCACGACAGGCGATCCGAAAGGCGTCCTCTACAGCCATCGCTCTAACGTGCTGCACGCCATGATCGCCGCGATGCCCGACGCGATGGGCCTCTCGTCGCGCGACACCATACTGCCTGTTGTGCCGATGTTCCACGCCAACGCCTGGGGTCTTGGCCAGAGCGCGCCGATGATCGGCGCCAAGCTGGTCATGCCTGGCTGCAAGATGGACGGCGCCTCGATCTACGAGTTGCTCGACACCGAAAAGGTGACGTTCAGCGCCGCCGTGCCGACAGTGTGGCTGATGCTGCTCCAGCATCTGGAGGAGACCGGCAAGGAACTTCCCTATCTGAAGAAGGTCGTCATCGGCGGCTCATCCTGCCCGCGCGCGATCACGACGAAGTTCCAGGACAATTACGATGTTGAGGTCATCCACGCATGGGGCATGACCGAAATGTCGCCGCTCGGCACCCTGTGCACCATGAAGCCGGGCTATGCCGGGCTTGAAGGCGAAGCCAGGCTCGACGTCCAGGGCAAGCAGGGCTATCCGCCTTTCGGCGTCGAAATGAAGGTGACGGACGATGACAACAAGGAGCAGCCATGGGACGGCAAGACATTCGGACGCTTGAAGGTCCGCGGACCGGCTGTCGCGCGCGCCTATTATGGCGGCATCGGATCCGAACAGTTTGATGAAGAAGGCTGGTTCGATACCGGTGATGTCGCCCATATCGACCCGAGCGGCTATATGCAGATCACCGATCGCGCCAAGGATGTCATCAAATCGGGCGGCGAATGGATTTCGACCATCGAACTCGAGAACCTCGCGGTCGGTCATCCTGATGTGGCGGAGGCGGCCGCCATCGGCATCCAACATTCGAAATGGGGCGAACGGCCGTTGCTTGTCGTTGTCCGCAAGCCGGGCCGGGAGCCGACCAAGACGGATATCCTCGCTTTCATGGACGGCAAGGTGGCGAAGTGGTGGATGCCGGATGACGTCGCCTTCGTCGGCGAAATCCCCCATACCGCTACCGGCAAGATCCAGAAGACCACCTTGCGCCAGCAGTTCAGGGACTATCGTCTGCCGACGGATTGACGGAGATGACGTCTTTCGCCTTAAAGCCGCCGCTAAACGGCTCAAAGCGCCCGTTCGGGGTGGAGCAGTGCTGAAAACAATGGAAAATCCCGAGCGACAGACGTCGAGGGCGGCCGGCTGGTCGCGGCGGACAGGCGCTTTTTCGGCGGTCCTGCTCCTGACCGTTCTCGTCGGCCACCGATATGAGCTTGTTGAAACGCCGGCTTTCCTTTGGGTGCTCGGCATTGTCGCTCTGCTTGCCGCCTTTGCGCTTTTATTCGCCGGATTTGCCTTTTCGAGATTTTGGAATTTCGGCGACCGTGGCGGTCGCGATCTCACCGTCGGCACGTTGCTGGCGCTGCTGGTGCTTGCTCCCTTTGGTATCGCTGCCTACTGGGCAGCGACTTCTCCGCCGCTCAGGGATATCTCGACGGATTTCGACGACCCGCCGATGCTCGACACCAGCACTCGGACCGGGGATATGAACGCGCTTTCGCCACCGACCCCGGGCGAGCAGCGCCTGCAGACCGAGACCTATCCGCTTGTCACCGGACGCAGCTACAATCTGCCTTTTGATCGGGTCCTGGAAGCAGTCGAAACCGTGCTCGATCGTCGGGATTGGCAGCTAACGGCGCCGGTTCCCCGCGCGATCGGGCAAAGCGAGGTGACGATTAACGCCCTAGCCAGGAGCTTCCTCCTCAGCCTTCCCGCCGACGTCGCCATCCGTGTGACCGACGATGGCGATGCAATCATTGTCGACATGCGTTCGGCCACCCGTTATGGCCGCTACGACCTTGGCGACAATGCGGCCCGCATCGTGGATTTCCTCACCGAGCTGGATCAGGAAGTCGCCGGCCAGGTCGGCACGGCCCCGGTCGAGTGATGTCCAGAGCATTTTACAGCTCAAGCGGTATCGCTCGGCGCTACAGAAATGCGGCTGATACAATCTGGGGTTGCCGGAGGCAATTCGACTTGTCTCGCCAGTCGCCTTGCGTCCATAAGCGGGCCCTGGTCCCCTTCAGTCGAAATGTGCGTGCTCCGCTCGACGGGACAGTTGTGGAATCGCGCCGCGAAGCAGCCGCGCGAGGTTGGGTCGCCGTCCCTGGGTCGGTTGATTTGAGTCTGGGGCAGACTATTCGCCAGGGTCGAATTCACCCTTTAGCAAGATTGTCTCCACCGGCCCAAGCGGATTAATGATCCGGCTCTCCAGGACTTCGATAAGTTTGCGTCCGACACCCGCCATGTCCACGAAATGAACTCCAATCTTCGCCGGCAGGAAGCGTGCCAGCCGCGTGCTGTCACGAGTGACAATGTGGACGTCGCTCCCCGGCGTAAGACCTCTTCTGCCAAGAGCGTGTAACGCCCCTAGAAGGCCCAGTTCGTTGGCGCATGCCAAGCCTGTCGGCGGATCTGACCAAGCCAGCAAGCGATCGAACCAGGCTGCGCTCGATTCCATGGTGAACATGCCATGACCGATCAGCGATTGGTCGATCGGAATACCGGCCTCGGCCATTGCCCTTCCATAGCCGGAAAGACGCATGGCACTTGCCTGATCCTCCGGAACCAGAAGTTGCAGTGCAATGCGTCGACAGCCCTTATCCATCAGCCGTCGGGTCGCCTCGTAGGCAATCTGTTCATTGTCGACATCGACATAGGGATACGCGGTATCCAGGTCGGTTCTTCCAAACGCGACGAATGGCATGCGTTTATCCAGCAGCAGCTTGACGCGCGGATCACCCGACACCAGGCGCGTGATGATCAGTCCGTCTGTGCTGCGCGCCTGAAGCTGCCGCTGCACACTCTCGACGGGATCGTCGTCGGGAGTGGTGGAATAGATGGACAGACTATAACCGGCTTGCCGCGCCGCCAGCGTCATGCCTTCGATTAAGGGAAGCTTCAACAGATCGGACAGATGGTCTCGTGTCTCCATCGGGAGTATTGCCGTCAGCGTCAGCGTTCGACCGGTTTTTAGCGCACGACCATGATGATTTGGTAGATAGCCGACCCGCTTAGCCGCCTCCTTGACGCGGGCTATGGTCGAGGGCTGCACTTCCGGCCCATCCTTCAGAGCGCGGGACACCGTGGTCACCGAGAGGGAAAGTTCCGCCGCGATCTGTTTTAGATTGGCCATTGTTCGCCCGACTTCATTTGCGAAAGCGCCGGCTGATTTTGCTGACCGCCATAACGTTACCGAATTCGACATCCCGGTCAATCCAAACGCCCATAGGAAGCAGCTTGACTCAGGCGTATTCAGATGCAATCGTAACGTTACGATTACAAATAAATGGCCATTTCGAGCACCATTTGATGAATCTTGGGGAGGAGAACCTATGTCCTGGCTACGCATTTCCTTAGCAGCGTTCGCAATCTCGGCTGCCTTGCCCGTCCATGCGCAAACAGTCACCATCACGACCGCAGGTGGCGATTATGGCAACGCCATGAAAGAGGCCATGTGGGGCCCTGCTGCAAAAGAGCTCGGCTATGATGTCCGCGAGGAGACGCTAAGCGACGGCCTGGCCGCCTTGAAGATGCAGGTCACCTCGGGCGCGGTCACGACCGACGTCATTCACCTGGGCTCACCGGAAGGCGCCCAGGCGGCCGCACAATCGTTGCTGGAGCCGCTCGACTACAAGATCATCGACCCCAAATCCGTGCCGGAGGGTGCAAAGTCCGACTACTGCTATCCGTTCGATTCCTATGGCACCGTCATGTCGTGGAACACCAAGACCTATGGCGAGAACCCGCCGAAGACCTGGGCGGAATTCTGGGACGTTGCCAAATTCTCGGGCCGCCGCGCGTTGCGCGCCAATGCGCAAGACTCGATCGAGATCGCGCTTCTCTCCGATGGCGTGGCGCCGGCGGACGTCTATTCCGTGCTCAGCACGCCGGAAGGTCTGGAGCGCGCCATCAAGCGGCTTGAAGCGATCAAGCCAAATGTCGCCGTGTGGTGGACCTCGGGAGCTCAGTCCGCGCAGTTGCTGAAGGACGGCGAAGCGGATCTGGTCGTTACCTGGAACGGACGGGCCCAAACCGTGAAAGCAGACGGGGGTGCTGCTGACTACACGTTCAAGGGTTCGGTTATCGGCACGGACTGCCTTGGGGTGCCGAAGGGAGCGCCGAATAAGGAAGCCGCCATGAAGCTCATCGCAGCGATGACGCAGCCCGCGCGTGTTGCGAAACTGACCGATTTCATCGCCTATGGCCCGGTCAATCCTGCGGCATATGAGGGTGGCCTAATTCCCGAGGATCGCCTGAAGACGCTTGCGACCGCGCCTGAAAATGCCGGCACTTCGGTGTTTTCCAATTCAGAATGGTGGGTCAAGAACGGCGAGGCTGCTCAACAAGCCTTCGATGAGATGATGGCCCGCTGAGCCTCAGCTGTAAGGCTGGAGCACATGATGAAGTCGCTCCCGATCACCATCGACGGCGTCAGCAAGGCTTACGGGACCTACGTCGCACTGGATGATGTTTCGCTCGACATTCAAGCTGGCGAATTCCTCACGCTGCTAGGGCCATCGGGATCGGGCAAGACCACGTTACTCATGGCTCTGGCCGGTTTTGTCCGGCCGGATTCCGGTAAACTCTTGTTGGGCGATCGGGACATTACTCGCCTGGCGCCCAACAAACGCGACATCGGCATAGTATTCCAGAATTACGCCTTGTTTCCCCACATGAATGTCCTGGCGAATGTCGCGTATCCGCTGGCGCTGCGCAAGACGCCGAGAGCGGAGGCGCGTCAGCGGGCGCTTGCCACCCTGGCCCGCGTGAAGCTGGATGGTCTGGCGGAGCGCAATGTTGCCGCACTGTCCGGCGGCCAGCGCCAACGGGTGGCATTGGCGCGGGCTATCGTCTTCGAACCACGCGTGATGCTGATGGACGAGCCGCTGTCGGCGCTCGACAAGAACCTGCGCGAGACCATGCAGTACGAGATCCGGCGTCTGCACGATGATCTGGGGATCACCACAATCTACGTGACCCATGACCAGCGCGAAGCGCTGATTATGTCTGACCGGATTGCGGTGATGAACTCCGGCCGCATCCAGCAGATCGATACGCCGCAGCGGATTTATGATCGTCCATCGACCCGCTTCGTCGCGGAGTTCATGGGCGAGGCTAACATTGTGGCTCCAGGCTCGGTGCGCAGGATCGACGGCGCCGAAGCGTCACGCGAAACTCTGATGATTCGCGCCGAAAGCTTCCATCTTGATACGAAGCTCGTCGGGGGAGACGGAGTGGCTCTCGAAGGAATACTGCGCGCCAAGGCGTTTCGCGGCGAGAACTGGCTTTTGACGCTGGCGCTTGACGGTGGGCAAGAGGTTCTTGTCTGCATTCCGGCAGCGCTGGCCGGCGGCTGCGCCGAGCTTGCCGCCGGTCAGCGGATGACCGCATATGCACCAGCAGCGAAGGTTCACGCGATACCGGGAGCGACAGCGTGACCGTCACTGTGGATCCTGCGCTCGCCGCAGATGCGCGACGCGAGCGGCGATTCTTCCTTTCGCTTTCGCTCCCGGCGCTGTTCATCGTTGGACTGGCGGCGATACTGCCCATCCTTTGGATCATCCGGCAATCTTTCCTGACCACAGGGGGTGAGTACACTGTCGGCAACTACGCGAAAGTGCTTTCGAGCGGACTGACATGGTCGGCGCTCGTCACAACCCTTGAACTGTCCCTCGGCACGCTGGCGATCTGCATTCTTCTGGGCACCCCGCTGGCACTCGCTTTGGCCAGTGCCAGACCAAGGGTGGCCAACGTACTGATGGCCTTCGTCATGCTGCCATTGTGGACCGCTATTCTGGTGCGCACTTATGGCTGGCTCGTGCTCTTGCGGCGTGATGGCCTGATCAACGCGGCGTTGACCGGTTCGGGCCTGACGGCGGAGCCTTTGCCGCTGGTCTATAACTTCACCGGAACGCTGATCGGCATGGTTCACTACATGCTGCCGCTCTTTCTGCTGCCCGTTTATGCTGCGATGCGCGATATCGACCCAAACCTCATTCGCGCGGCAGCGAGCATGGGAGCCACACTCGGGCAGGTGATGCGCACAGTCATAATGCCACTTTCGGCGGGCGGCATCTTCTCGGGTTCGGTCATCGTTCTCATCTATTCCATAGGTTTTTTCATCACGCCGGCGGTGCTTGGCGGCGGCAAGGTAAATCCTCTCTCTACCCGGATCGAGCGTACGCTATCGACCTTTCAGGATTGGGGGTCGGCGAGCGTCCTGGGCATTCTGCTCCTCGTTCTGATGGCGCTGATCGGCGTGATGTTGCTGGCGGCACGGCGCCTGCTGGCCCAGAACACAGTTGATGCCCCCCATGCTTGAGGCCTACCCGCACAACAGACTGGCCCGCATTGTCCTCTGGGGCTTTGCTGCTCTTGTGATGGCATTTCTGATGTTGCCGACGCTCGTGGTGGTGCCGCTTTCCTTCTCGGCGTCGAATCTTCTCGAGTTTCCGCCGCACGCCTACTCGTTGCGCTGGTACGAGAACTTCTTCGGCTCGGCGACGTGGATGGCTGCACTCAGGACGAGCCTGATCCTTGGGACATTGACGGCGCTGATCGCGGTGCCTTTTGCGCTGCTCGGCTGCATCTCAATGAATCGGCTGGGCGGGAAGACTGCTGCGGCCATCCAGAGCGTTCTGCTCACCCCCTCGATCACCCCAGGAATCCTGCTTGCGATCGGCCTCTTTTTTGTGCTGGCGGCACAACGTCTGGTCGGAACGTTGTTCGGTGTGCTGGTCGGACATGTGGTGCTGGCCGTTCCGGTGGCGTGCATTGTGTTGTTGCCCGCCCTGGCTCGCTTTGACTGGAACCAGGTTCAGGCGGCGCGTAGCCTCGGCGCGAACTGGGCCAGAGCTATTGGCGGAATAATCGTTCCGCAACTTCAGATCAGTTTGTTGTCGGCGACATTGATGGCCTTCCTGACGTCGCTCGACGAGTCTGTGATTTCGATCTTCGTCGCAAGTGGTCGCAACAGCACGATGCCGAAGCTCATGTTCGTGTCGCTGCGCGATCAGATCGATCCGACCATTGCGGCGATCTCGACATTGTGGACCGCTATCGTTGTGGTCGTCGTCCTGATCGTGGCTTTTCGCCAAAAATCCTGACCGAGACTGGAAACATGCCTGCAAATCATCACGCAGCCGACGATCTGACGGACATACCTCAGGTAGGGTTGGCCATCATCACCGGGTCGGCAAACTGGGGGCTTGCCTTCCCGGAAGATGTCGAATTCGATGGTGTGCGCACGTTGCAGCGCGACCTGAGTTTTGAAACGCCTTTCGGTCGTACCGACAACTGGAAGTTGCTCGAGTTCGATGCCTCGATTACAGCCGAAGGGAGAGCGAAGCGGGCGTTGTGCATGTATTCGCACGGCAACCCCCGCGATCATATCGACCATTCCTGCCATCGCCGCGCGTTCTGGGTATTGATGCGGGCGGGTGTACGGCAAGTTCTCGCCTGCTCGACCGTTGGCGCCGTCAACAAGGCGATCCAGCCCGGCGACATGGTGGTGACCGCCGATATCATCGAGCTGACGCAGACCCCGTTTTCACTGCTTCCAGACCGCCAGAGCTTCGACTGTTCGGGCAAGCAGATCGTATGTCCAAGATGTGCGGCGGTTCTTGTCGAAACGGCCCGCCGCCATTGGCCAGCCGAATGCCGCGTTCATGGCATCGAACAGCAGTTGGTGGCTGCCCATTGTTATGGGCCGCGACTGACAACCCCAGCCGAGGCTTTGGCGTATCGCGGCATGGGGGCGGATGTGCTTAACCATTCCATCGCCCCTGAGGCCACCTTGGCGCGCGAGATCGGCGCTTGCTTCGTGCCCTGTGCGTTCGTCACCGCGGGCTTCAACGACTATATGGACCGCAATCGCCGGAAATTGCTGCAGGAGGACGTGCTGCCCAATCTCTCCATGACAGCCTCGCGGGTTGCACTGGAGACCGCCGCGCGACTTCCGGCCAATCCGGAATGCTCTTGCCAGGGTTTGAAGTCGCCTCAACCGGCAGAGCGTTCCAGCCGGTTCTGAGCTTTCAGGAGCGTAGTTCGTGGCGGGACCTTAGCCAGGCGGCCTGAATATGCCGTCGATTGCCGGCTCGCCGTCGGTGGTGATGAGGCCGCGGGCCACCAGGTCCTCGAGATGGGCAAGCACCGACAGGCCGGCCGCGCCGTGCAGGCGCGGGTCGGTATCCCTGTAGATCGCCGCGACCATCTCCTTGATCGTCCGGTCGCCGCTTCTGAGCTGCTCCAGGATCGCGCGTTCGCGCATTCGGCGATGCGTCTTCAACTCGCGCATGAAGCTGCGCGGCGCGGTCACCGGCCCGCCGTGGCCGGGCAGGAGCAGGCGGTCGTCGCGCTCGATCAGCCGATCCAGCGAGGCCATATAGTCGGCCATGGCGCCGTCCGGTGGCGCAACGATGGAGGTCGACCAAGCCATGACGTGATCGGCCGAGAACAGGATACTGGTTCCTTCCAGCGCAAAAGCCGCGTGATTGGCGGTATGGCCCGGTGTCAGCACCGTTCTGATCGCCCAACCGTCGCCGTCGATCACCGTATCGTCGGCAAGCGCGATATCCGGATTAAAGGCGGTGTCGGCGCTGGCGTCGAGCGGATTGACCTCGCCTATGCGCAGCGGCCTCGCCGGCCGATGCCGACCTTCGGCCAATACAATTGCGCCGGTGTGCTGCTTCAGCCGCGCTGCCAGCGGAGAATGGTCGCGATGCGTGTGGCTGACGAAAATGTGGCTGACCGGCCTATCTCCGATCACCTCGAGCAATGTCTTGAGATGCGCATCGTCATCCGGCCCCGGATCGATCACCGCCAGCGTCTTGCGTCCGACGATGTAGCTGTTGGTGCCGTAAAAGGTGAACGGGCCGGGATTTTCCGCGGTAATCCGGAGCACGTCGGGCGCAACCGTCACGCCCTGGCCGTAGGACGGATCGAAGTCTGTGTCGAATTTCAGCGCCATGGCCAATGTCGTTCAAGCTCTGTTCCAGAGACGGCAAAACCGATTGCCGCATAACACGGAAGCCAATATAGGAAAACGCAAGGCCGCGATCTGCGGCAGTCCGCAATGAGGAAGACCATGGCAATTGCAACGACACCGCTTGTTTCTCTCGCTCTGCCTGAAAAAGGCGCGGCCCGCCTGGCGACGCAGCTTCTGCTGGCGATCATTGGAACGCTGGTGCTGACCTTGTCGGCCAAGACCAGAGTTCTGCTCGGACCGGTCGACATCTCGATGCAGACCTTAGCCGTCTTTCTGATCGCCGCAGCATTCGGCATGCGCCTCGGCGTCGCCACGCTGCTTCTCTACATGGCGGAGGGCGCCATGGGCTTGCCGGTCTTCCAGGGCACGCCGGAAAAGGGCATCGGCATCGCCTACATGCTCGGCTCGACCGGCGGCTATCTTGCCGGCTTCGTGGTCATGGCGGCGATCGTCGGCTGGGCTGCCGATCGCGGTTGGGATCGCCATCCGATCAAGCTCTTCAACGCGATGCTGGTTGCCGAAATCGTCATGATGGCGATGGGCTTTGCCTGGCTGGCACTGCTCATCGGCCCGGAAAAGTCATGGCAGTTCGGCGTCTTGCCCTTCATCGTCGGCGACCTGATCAAGGTCGGCCTGGCGGCGAGCCTTGTGCCAGCCGTCTGGTCGCTACTCAAACGCCCCTGAACTCTGGTCGATAGATCGGGCGCGGGCACTGATCGAGTGCACGCAACCACAGGATGTGATCGTGGAACGGTCCCGTTTCAGCGACGGCCTGCCGCGAGTTCTCGTCAAAGCAGGCCGCCGCCAAGTGGTCGGTAACGTTTTGCTAACGATACCGTCACACTATGTTCAAATCGACCGATTAAGGACCAGAAGAGCCAGCGGTTCGTCGCGAGCCAGCATAACCAAGCAGCTACATATCGGAGCAATTGCTCGATACCGCTGCTGGATAGCTAAAAAAGAAAGCGGCGCGATGACTTTTAGGCGCAGCTAAAGTAGTGGACAATTAGCAGGATTCGACCAATCGAATCGATTCTCACGACATGGTTGCTTGCTGGTATCTTCGCGCTGTCGTAACGCTTGCCCCGACCGTGCCAAAGACCGCCGAGAAGGATACTTGTGACCAGCCCGGGAAAAACAACTGTTAAGGCGACTGTATCGTTGCAACCACCCGCAACCGGCACCGCAGCACGCTGGTATGCCGCCAGCGTATTTCCGGGAAAAGAAGACGTCGCCGAACGGCATCTCCGGATGCAGGGGTTTCACCCGTTTACGCCTCGCTGCGAGAAGACCACACGTCATGCCCGGCGCATCGAGACGCGACCGGCGGCCTATTTTCCAGGTTACATGTTCATCGCCCTCGATGTCGCGCTGCAGCGGTGGCGCTCGGTCAATGGAACGTTCGGTGTGCGCTCACTCATCATGCAGGGCGAACGGCCATCGCCGGTCCCGTCGGGGTTGGTGGAGCGGTTCATAGCCCTGACCGGCAGGGATGGCCTGCTTGATTTCAGCGGAGGCCTCGCTGCGGGCGCATCGGTTCGGATTCTTTCAGGTCCTTTCGCGGAGATGATCGGTCGCCTTGACCGGCTCGATCCAGCCGGAAGGGCCCGAGTGCTGGTTGCCATCATGAATGGCGAGATCCCTGTTGACATGGATTCAAGGGAACTCGTCGCGATCGCATAACCGCAGCTGACGCCAGGTCATGCGGTGCAAGTGCTGCAAAGTCGGCTCTCGGGTTCACCCGGGAGTGCGGTAGCCATTGTTGGAGCCGAAGGATGTCGATAGACGTGGCAATGCAGAACTGTTGGTTGCCTTCGCGGATGATCAGTTTAATTGGTTAATGGCTTCACGAATTTGAACACCTCCACTATCAACCTGCCCAGCCAGAGGCATATTCTGCTTCGGATGCGCTTTCAGTTGCTTGGCGGATTGACGTTCGCGATCCTGGTTCCAGCGCTCATCCGCATGTCTTTCAATCAGCAAGTAATCTGGTCACCGAATATGCAGGTTACGATTTTTGCTGCATTCATGGCTCACACGGCGGGTTACCTGCTTTACAAGCGCATCGGCAATTTTCCGGGTGTGGCGGCGGCTGGTTACATCCTGCCCACCTTCGCCCTGACTTACGGTCTCGTATTCATGGCCATCTTCTTTTTCAGGTTCGACTATAGCCGCTTCCAGGCCGCGGCGAGTCTCTTTCAGTCGACATTGTGGTATTTTGGTCTGAGCTTGGCCACGCGACGGCTCGACCCATACCGGTTGGCAGTAATCCCCGGTGGAGATGTCGATAGGCTGCAAAGCATACCAGGCGTTAGTTGGCACCGGATTCATTCGCCCGAGACGATTGTCGAATATGCGAGCGGTGTGGTGGCCGATCTTCGAGCCGATCTTTCGGATGAATGGGAACGGTACATCGCCGATCGCGCGCTCTCGGGAACACCCGTCTACCATGTCAAACAGATCAGCGAGTCGCTCACGGGTCGAGTAGAAATAGAGCATCTTTCCGAAAATACATTGGGATCTCTGAATCCAAACCAGGCTTATTTAAAAATAAAGCAGG
Source organism: Mesorhizobium temperatum (assembly GCF_002284575.1). Taxonomy (GTDB): domain Bacteria; phylum Pseudomonadota; class Alphaproteobacteria; order Rhizobiales; family Rhizobiaceae; genus Mesorhizobium; species Mesorhizobium temperatum. The sequence continues at coordinate 62,913 of NZ_NPKJ01000033.1, read as the reverse complement.
CCATTGATTGGATTTCAGCACTGCTTATACTTGCCGCTTTCTCGCCATTGCTTTTGTTTGTGGCGATGGCGATAAAGCTCGATTCAGCTGGTCCGGCCTTATTCAAGCAAAAAAGAATGGGGTACAGAGGAAAGATCTACGAGGTTTACAAATTTCGGACGATGAAACTCGGCGCCGCGGTTGTCGATGAAAAGGAAGAGGCCATCACAAAGGCCGGCGATGCGCGCATTACACGCCTTGGGCAGTTCCTGAGAAAATCCAGGATCGATGAATTGCCGCAAGCCATCAACATCTTGCGCGGCGAAATGAGCTGGATCGGACCGCGACCGGAGGCACTCGTTCTATCGAAATGGTACGAGGCTGAGCTGCCATTCTACCGATATCGGCACATCGTCCGGCCTGGCATTACCGGATGGGCGCAAGTCAATCAGGGCCACGTTGCGGCGGTGGACGACGTTCTGGAAAAACTTCACTACGACTTCTACTACATCAAAAATTTCTCCCCTTGGCTCGACGTGCTGATTGTGTTTCGTACCATCCGAACCATGCTGACAGGATTTGGTGCTCGGTAGGCCGAAGAGGCTTACTGATTGCGGGAGGATCATATTATTCGCTTGGAAGACACTCACAATCGCATTCCAGAAATCGCCGGAGAAGCACAATGACTAGGAAGACCGCACTCATTACAGGCATCACCGGCCAGGATGGTGCCTATCTGGCGGAACTTCTTCTGGCAAAGGGTTATGATGTCCATGGCATCAAGCGGCGTTCCTCGTCGTTCAACACCGGTCGCATCGACAATCTCTACCAGGATCCGCATGAGAAGGACGTAAGGCTGTCGCTGCACTATGGCGACATGACCGACGCCACCAACCTCATCCGTATCGTCCAGGAAGTGCAGCCGGACGAGATCTACAATCTCGCGGCGCAATCGCATGTCCAGGTGAGCTTCGAGACCGCGGAATATACCGCGAACGCCGACGCGATCGGCACATTGCGTCTCCTCGAAGCCATCCGGCTGCTTGGCCTGACAAAAAAGACTCGTTTTTATCAGGCATCGACTTCCGAGCTCTACGGCAAGGTGCAGGAGATCCCGCAACGGGAGACGACGCCTTTCTATCCTCGGTCGCCATATGCGGCGGCAAAGATTTACGCCTACTGGATCACCGTGAATTACCGCGAAGCTTATGATATCCATGCTTCCAACGGCATCCTGTTCAATCACGAAAGCCCGATGCGCGGCGAGACGTTCGTCACCCGCAAGATCACGCGCGCGGCTGCTGCAATCAGGCTCGGCCTCCAGGACAAGCTCTACCTCGGCAATCTGTCGGCTGAACGGGATTGGGGGCATGCCCGCGATTACGTCGAAGGCATGTGGAGAATCCTTCAGCATGAAATGCCGGACGACTACGTCCTTGCAACCGGCGTAAAGAATTCGGTCCGCCGCTTTGTCGAGCTTGCATTCAGCGAGGTCGGGATCGAGATCGAGTGGGTTGGTTCCGGTATTGACGAAAAAGGCGTCGATGCAAAATCAGGCGCTGTCCTGATCGAGGTGGATCCGCGCTATTTCAGGCCGACCGAAGTTGAGCTGCTGATCGGCGATCCTTCGAAAGCGGAGCGCGTTCTCGGGTGGAAGGCAACAACCTCGCTCGATGCGATGGTCCAGGAAATGGTTCAGTCCGACCTCGAAACGGTAAGACGGGAATCCGAACACCGGCGCCTGGATGAGGACCGCATTCGCGTTGCGGCACAGTAAGCGACGTTGGGCCGGGTCGACATGAAAATCTCGGTCTTGACCGTCTGTTGGAACTCCGCGGCGACAATCAGGCATACGATCGATAGCTTTTTTGCCCAGGATCATCAGGACAAAGAGCTGGTGGTCATCGACGGCAATTCGTCGGACGAGACGTTGTCAATTGTCCGGTCTTACCCACCGGACCAGATCCGGCTGATCAACGAGCCAGACAGCGGAATGTATGATGCACTCAACAAGGGGCTGCGTCTCTATACCGGAGACGCGGTAGGCGTGCTGAATTCAGACGATTGTTTCCATGACCATACTGTGCTGACGCGAATTTCGGCAGAACTCGAACAGGCCGACATCGTGCATGGCGATCTGGATTTTGTTGAAAATCATTTCAGCAAGCGGGTCATCCGGCGATGGCGTGCCGCCCCCAGACCCGCCAAGGGCTTTCGGACCGGATGGATGCCAGCCCATCCAACGTTCTACGTCAAGCGGAAGGTGGCGGACGCGGTCGGTGCATTCGATCTCAGTCTCAAAGTGGCATCGGATTATGATTGGATGTTGAGAGCTGTTGAACTCCATGGATTCCAGACCGCTGCAACCAGCCACGTGTTGGTGGACATGATGGTTGGCGGGGCCAGCACACGGAGCCTCGGCTCCTATATCGGACACAATTTTGAGGCCCTGCGGTCGCGGCGCCAATGGCTGCGCTCCGGACCAGTTGACTATGCACTCGTTGCGAAGCCAGTGCGCAAGCTGGGGCAGTTCTTCGGCATTAACAGTACCGGCACCGCCAAGCAAAGCCGGCATGGAGTAAGCTGAATAGTGGCTTCGATAGGTGATCTCCATGCCTCGAAGGTCGGTCCAGAGGTGAAGCGCAATTACGTTCACGTATCTGCGCGCAGCGGCCACCGCCAATTCTATCAGGATCTCTTTGCCGGCCTATTTGGCCTCGACCCGGTAATGGGACGCATTGGGCCTCGACTGTGGCTCGACCTCGTTAGGGCCCGCCATCTTCTGTTTGCGACGATAGACGACGACTACGCTGGTTTTATAGCAGTCGCGTTGGCGAGATCGCTGATTGGGCGGCGGACAGTTGGGCTTTTTCTCAGGCCGTCCAAATGCTTCGACGGTGGAAGGCTCGTTTACCGCCTCAAGAGATGGGCTTTCCAGTGCTTGCGGCGTTTGCCCCACCTGTCGCTCTTCACGATTTTGCCGTTCAAATTTGATCTTCGATTTGCCCAAGTCGCGCACGGGTGGGTACACGACCCTCAGATGTGGGACGTGCATGACGGCGCGGCGCTTACCGAAACTAGCCAACTGTCACGCGACGTGCTGGCCGCGGCCGGCGGGCGCGCCATCTTGTGCTTCCTGGGCAGCGTGAGAAAGTCGAAGGGATTCGAATTCCTGGTCAACACCCTCACTGACCACCCAGATCTCGCGAAAGATGTTTTTGTGGTGGCCGTCGGGCGCGTCGATCCGGCCTGTGGCGGGGACTGCGCTCGCCTGATTTCTGCCGGCGGAATGGTGGTCGACCGGTTCATGTCGGACGACGAACTTCTGAGCCTGTACAAAACTTGCGATTTCGCCTGGTGCTGCTACGAGCCCGACTACGACCAGGCCTCCGGCATATTCGGACGAAGCGTACAACTGGGTACACGTCCGATTATCCGCAAGGGCGCTTATCTCGAGAAATATGCGCAAGAAGGTGCAGTTGCACCGGTGTGTCTGGTTTACGGCGATACCCGTGACGCTGCAGCCAATATCGCAGCCGCCGCAGCCAATCGATCCGACAAGCCCGGGCGGCTGGGCGAAATCGTCGGCGGCTGGCGGGCCGATTTTGTGCAGAAAATCCGTGCGGCGCTTTGACCCGCGGGCGCATGTGCGTCAACGCCGCTGAGCCGGGTATTTGGCCGCCGCTATGTAAGTTCTGAGGATCGAGATAAAGGCTGATCATGTTACAATTCTTGGGTCCCAAGACGAAGACATCATTGCGCGATGTAGGGCGGCGGTTCGGGTTTGACGTCCGCCTGAATGGCATTAATTCGCGCGATGATTTGCGTTTTGTGCACTTCCTTCACATGCATGAAGTCGATCTCGTAATCGATGTCGGCGCCAACAAAGGCCAGTTCGGCACGATGCTGTTTGCGTCGGGGTTCCAAGGCTCGATAATTTCATTCGAACCGCTGCCAGATGCGCATTCCGAGCTCATGCGCACGGCCAAGGCGTTTGACGAACGGTGGATGGTGGGACCTGCTGTTGCGCTGAGCGACACTACCGGGGAGGCGACGTTCCACGTTACGGAAGCAGCGACGAGCAGTTCGTTGCACGAGCCGCGCGAGTCGTTCGTGGAACATACCCCTCGGGTGGCCGTCGCCAAGCGGATCGTGGTCAAGACAGAGCGGCTCGATGCCTTCGCGAGTATGATCGGCCGTGCTGGCAAGCGAGCGTTCCTGAAACTTGACGTGCAGGGCGCTGAAGCGGCTGTTCTTGCAGGTGCCCCCACCGTCCTGCCGCAACTACGAGGCGTCCTGTCGGAATTGTCGCTGGTCGAACTCTATGCGGGTCAAGCGACAGCTCTGGAGGTGCATCAGCTCATTGCCGGCGGTGGGTTCGAATTGTGGGATGTCTGGCAAGGATATCGAAACCCGCGGACGCAGCGCTTAACACAGATAGATGCCCTGTATTTTCGTGCAAGCGCCGGGCTTGAAATTTGAAAATGTGCAAGCTGACATGAGAGTGTGGCTAGATCCAAATCAGAGCCTTCCCAACATCAAAGCAACCACTGGGACGGCTGCCGCACCGATTGCTCGAACACTATGAATGTTGTTCAGATTGTTGGCTGCGCGCTCAACACTGGTGCGGGTCGAGGAATCCGCGCCGTGCATGAAGCCTTATTGGATGCAGGAATTCGTTCTCACATCCTAGGAAGGGTTGAGCGGGACCTTCCGGAGAGCTTGTTCGCCAGAAGAGTTCCCTTGCTGCAGCGTCTGCCTGTTGGTGTTAAGAACCGTTTCTACAAATGGGATTTGATGCGGCGGTTCGGCGAGAATCCGCCGAATTTCCATCCCATCTCCCACGGCCTCCGGCTGCACAGTTCGCCGGAATATCGGAAAGCTGATGTTATCCATGTCCAGTGGGCTCACGCGCCCACGCTTGGGCCGGCATTCTGGCGCGCGACTAGGCGCGAAAAACGGCCGGTGGTCTGGACACTTCGCGACATGTGGCCGTTCACTGGCGGATGTCATTTCGCAGGTCTCTGCGAGAAATATACCAGTGGTTGTGGCCAGTGCCCACTCTTGGGTGGAGGGGACGAGAGGATCACGTCTGACGATGTTGCATTCAAGGCCGAGCACTACGGCCCACAATCGGTATTTGTTGCGATCAGCGACACGATCGCCGAGCAGGCCCGAAAGAGTACGGTTCTGTGCGAGCGTGATATACGTGTAATCCCCAACAGTGTGCAAATGAGCCAGCTTCGCGCAATGGACAAGGCGCAGGCGCGTAGCGCATTGGGACTCCCAGCGAACAAATTCGTAATCGCCTCAGGTGCTTTGAATCTAGCAGATCCGCGCAAAGGCGCGGATATCATGCGTCACCTGCTGCATGTTTACCGAGATAACAAAAACGTTCACTGGTGTTTGTTTGGCAAGGGACTTGCAGAACTGGTCGATCCGGTGCCTGAAAACTGCACAGGTTTTGGCCTCATCCGCGATGAAGTCACTCTTAACCAGATATATTCGGCGGCCGATGTGTTCGTGATGCCCTCACTTCAGGAGTCATTCGGCAAGGTCACGGTCGAGGCGATGGCATGCGGAACTCCTGTCATCGGGCTCTTTAAAACGCCAGCCGAGGAGATCATCAGCCACGGGCAGACCGGATGGTTGGTAAAGCACGGTGACGCTGATGCAGTAGCGGCCGCTATTGAGACAGCACGGGCCCTGCCAGTTCCATCATTAAGGAATTTTGGAGTGAGCGCACGCGCCGCCGTGATCGACAGATACTCACCAGAGGCTATCGCCCGTCGCTATATCGACCTGTATGAATCCTTGTTGAGTGGTGATCAAGCATGACCCGTGCCACACGTAACCGTCCTGAAGCGTGCCCGGGTCCTGAGGCTTCTGGTCACAGTCGTCGTCGCGCGATGCGGTGCTGGCCATGCCTCGATCTGTAACGGTACCATGCGGAACTCCGACTCGGATTCGTCAGACGTCAGTCGAAAAGATCATCTGGCAAGTGGGAAGTATGAACGAACCTTATCGTGCGTAAGATCTTTATAGCGTTCCGAACGTTTTCAAGTCTGGTTAGACGATACTGGAGGTTTATTTCAAACTCACTCTGGTTGATTTCCGACAGGCTGCTAGCAAGTCTGATAGGGCTTTTAGTTGTGGCGGTAGTGGCTCGCTATCTCGGGCCGAGCGAATTTGGATTGCTATCCTATACGTTCTCTACGGCACTCCTGTTTGCGGTCGTGGGACAACTTGGGCTCGACGGACTAGTCATTCGAGAAATCGTCAACCGCCCTGACGACGTGCCACGCGTACTCGGCACAGTGTTCGTCCTGAAATTCTCCGGGCATTTGCTGGGAGCCGCTGGTTTGGTCGTCTATGCGCTGTCTATCGGCGTGCATTCGACTGAGCGTGCAATGTTGTTTTTGGCCGCAGCCTTCATACCCTTGGCGTCGCTGTCAGGGTTCTTCGGCCTCTGGTTTCATTCGCGCGTTCAGGCCCGGTACAGTGCCATTTCCTCCAGCATATCCGCGCTACTGGTCGGCCTGGGAAAACTCGGTCTTGTATGGAGCGGGGCTGCAGTGATGGCGTTCGCCGCTGCAAATGTGGTCCAGGTGTTGATTGCGGCCATGCTCTCGTTTCGCTTTTACAAGCGGCAGAAAGGTCCGCCTTTGTCGGCATGGCGGTTCTCTCCGGCATTGGCGAAGGTGCTGCTCTCCGAGAGCTGGATGCTTTTTCTTGGATCCATATTTGCGATCGTCTACCTAAAAATCGATATGATCATGCTTCGCTGGCTGGCCGGGCCGGCAGAGGTTGGTACCTATGCGGTGGCGGCGACCCTTTCCGAGGCAGCATACTTCGTGCCGGCCGCGTTGGTCGCCAGTGTGTTCCCCAAGCTGATCGAGTCCGCGAAAACCGATCAGGATTTGTTCGGCAGGCAGCTTCAGACCGTTTTCGATGTCTTGTGGCTCGCGGGACTTGGCATGATCGCCACGATGTTCTTGCTTGGCGGGCCGCTTATCCGGCTCCTTTTTGGAGCTCAGTACGATGCATCGATCCCGGTGCTGCTGGTTCATGTCCTGTCTGCGCCCTTCTTGTTCATGCGAATCGCATTTACGAGATGGACCATCATAGGAGGCGGCGCCACATTCTTCATGTTAACCGAAGGCCTCGGTGCGCTTACAAACGTGGCTTTTAATTTTCTTCTCATTCCCCACTATGGGAGTATTGGTGCCGCGCTTGCGACGCTCGTGTCATATGCAACGGCCACCTACCTCGCCTTGGCCATCCCACGCCGAACGAGGCCGATTTTCGTAATGATGTCGCGCTCCGCCTTTATGCCGTGGCGCGCTCCCAAAGATTTCTTCAATTATGTAAGACGAAGCGCCCATGCCTGATCGATCAGTCAGTCCAACGGCAGGACCTCTTGGCGTTCAATTGCAGCTCGGGTGAACGGGCGTCCTTGTCAGTTTCAATGGCCGAAAGAAGTGGAGTTACGAGCGCATGACAGTGCTAAACAGGGTAGCGACAAAGTGGAACCACTTTGCGCAAGCTTCCAACAATACGCGAGCTGCGGTAGAATTATCCCGGCTTGGTCTGCCGTACTTGCCATGGTCCGACGCGTCCCTGCTTCCTTCTGCCCTGCAGGTCGTGCTCAACGAAATTGAAATCAATGCTCGCAAGACAGTCGCGGAATTTGGAAGTGGTATTTCCACGATTTACATTGCGCAGATCCTGTCACGGCTTGGCGGCCGGATTGTCAGCTTCGAGACCGACGCAGAATGGGCGACTTTCGTTGAGAACCGCCTCGCAGCGTTGAGCCTGTCCGAATTCGCCACAGTCGTTCGCGCGCCATTGGGACCCTGCACCTTGAGCAAAAATGGCTTGAGCTGGTACGATCAATCGATCGTCGCAGCGGCTGTACAGGATCTGTCGATTGATTGTGTGGTCGTCGATGGCCCGCCTGCTTACAAGACGGGATATGAATTGGCGCGTTATCCAGCACTTCCTGCACTTGAGGCACACCTCGCGCAAGATTACGTGGTGTTTCTCGATGATATCCATCGGCTGGGGGAGCAAGAGATATTACGGCTCTGGGCGGGTCTTTTCGGCATCGAATTCAGTTGCTATTTTTCCAAAGGTAACATAGCCCGCGGTATCCACGGCGTGGCACACTTCACCGTGTGAGTATACCCATTTCGGATTCCTCCGCATTGGACTCCACATGACGCGCGCGAAAATTATCTGCAGTCCTCTCCCGGAAGCACATGACGGCGAAGCTGTTGCAATGCCGCCCGTGCGTTATCGATTGCGAACAGACGTGTTCGTCAAAACGACTGGATATGCCTCAAGTAAATGCGATTGGCATTGCAGCATTGCTGTTTGAGCCGTGGCGAAGTTTGCGATCCGACGTTCCTCTGGGGGTTGTCGCTGGAATCGTTGTTGGGCTGATCGCTAGCTTGTTCACGTCTCTCATCGGGGATGCCCATTCCATAGCGGGCACTAAGCTCATTACGGTGGCGGCTCTTAGGCTCCGCCGCGAGCATCGTTTTAATGCAGATAGTCGTGACACTTATTATCTCCATCACGTTCGCGGATTCGGTGGCCTAAATGACGGAGCAAAAGTAGAATACAATGATCTTTAGCCGCCTATCCAGCGCTTCGATGGCATTTGTTCTGCTGTTTCCGACAGTTGGCTACTATACACTTGCTACATATGTGAATTTCATTATACCAGAAGGTAGTATTGGAGGTATTGCAATTAGAGTCATTTCTCTAGTTGTATTGCTGACCGCGTATGCACGACTTAGCCCAAGGATGACGAGGCCGGTTCTTCCAATTCTCTCATATGCATCTATATTTCTATTTATTTACTCATTTAGATTAATACAAAACATATATGTCGATGATATTTACTCTGGTCAGCGTGCGATATTAGTTATGTCAATATTTTTTCTTTCAGGAATCATACCGGCATATTTGTTGGCAGCAATAGAAAGAGGTATAAATGATCGCGAACTGGCCTGGGCTACTTCGGCGTTCTCTTTCGCGTTCGTGGTTGGGATAATCATCAACCGCGATGCGCTTGCTATGACATCTGAGAGTAGAATGACGCTGGATAAAGTGAACCCAATAGCACTTGCGTATGTGTCGTCCAGTTTCCTTTTGTTTTATTTTCTGCGCTTTACAAAGTCGAAATGGACAATACTAGAGGCTCTTTCTATCGTTCCTATCCTGCTGGTGGTTGTGTCGCTCTCGCGATCGCGCGGCATGATGATCTCTACGGCGATTACTTTCCTAGTTTACGTTCTGGTGCTCAAAGGAAACCGGAGAATATGGGCCGTAGCAGGACTGGCAACCGCTGCTGTCATGGTGCTGACATTTCTCAGCCCTGAATACCAATCTATAGTATTTGAAGCGCTGAGCAGGATCGACGTGGACAATGACATGTCGACCGCCGGCAGGGCGCTGGCATTTAAAGGAGCATGGGCTCAATTCCTTGAGAATCCTTTCTTCGGCCGCTACGTGGTTGAGCGGCTGACCGGCTATTATCCCCACAATATATATATTGAGTCTTTGATGTCAGTCGGTTTGGTCGGAACGGTACCCTTTGCTATCCACCTCGTTATGGCATTGAGGTCGTCAATTGGGCTAATTCGTAATTCAGAGGGGTCTTTTGCCGGAGCATTCGTCGCGTTGCTGTTTATAAGAGAAGCGGTGGGCGCTGCCGCGAGTGGCGGAATTTGGAGTGTTTCAGGATTTTGGATAAGCTCTTTTTTGGTCATAGTGATGTGGCAAAGTAAGAAAGTAGCTTTGACTAGATCAGCCTTTGATGCCCGTTCACTTGAAAGTATCAACGCAAGGGTCAGATATTTGCGAGGCAGGGGCTCGGCATGAGGTTTATAGTCGTACAACCTTCAGTTCCATTTTATAGGCTTGGGCTATTTAGCCGTCTAGCGAGCGAGTTGGGAAGGGATTTCACCGTATATGCATCATTTGAAGATCTAGGGGTGCTTAGCGAATCAACGTCGCTACCTGAATGGAAGACCTCGCTTGGTTCTATTTTTGCGATCGCTCCTGGTCTGTTCTGGCAGCGAGGCGCCTTATCGTTTCCCATTCAGCGAGATGACATAGTCGTTGTTTCCGGAGCGCCCCGCTGCATCTCCAATCTAGCACTGTTGGTCAAGGCACGGCTTCTAGGTGCCAAAACTGTGTGGTGGGGGCACTACTGGTCCGCAACTAGCCGAAACTGGAGCTCGCGGCTACGTTTGTTTGCGATGCGCTTCGCAGATTCGGTGTTGTTTTACACAGACGGGGAGGTCGAGGCGCATCGCGCAATGAGACGTCGCAACGACCGTCAACTCGTGTTTGCGTTAAATAATGGCGTTGAAACAACTGGAATTGCAGAATTTCGCGCTCTGTATGATGCGGAACGACGTCCGCGCGATTTACTATTTATTGGAAGAATTACCAAAAAGTGCGAGCTTAATCTATTGTTGGAGTCGCTGACCCATTCGAAATGTGCTTCTGTAACCCTGGACATAGTCGGAGCTGGCGAAGATAAAGACGCGTTACAGTCTCGCCTTGCCGAGAGTCAACTTGGTGACAGGGTGGTGTTGCACGGGGGCATGACCGACGAGGCCCGGATTGCTGAGATAGCGAACCAATGCAAGCTCTTCGTGTATCCTGGCAGCGTCGGGTTAAGTCTGATACATGCCCTCGCTTACGGCCTGCCCAGCGTGGTGCATGATGATCGCAAGACTCACATGCCGGAAATTGCTGCGCATGAAGAGCGAGTCAATGGGTTTTTATTTCGCAAAGGTAATGCGGAATCGCTCGCCAATACTATTGCAAACGCCCTGGCATCGCCGAAAGAACTTAATAGAATGTCTGGTGCGGCGTTGAAGACAACTAGTGAATCGTTTAATACCGCCGATATGGCGCGTCGTTTTTTGAAAATGTTTCGCGACATGGCGGCGTCTAGGCGTTGAAGATGTTTCATTTAGGTGCTTCAAAGGCTGCATTTTAAATTGCCCAAGATTATTCATACGATCTCCTCGATGGCAAGTGAGGCTGCCGGCACGACGATATGCGTGCGGAGGCTAGTCCAGGAAAGCATAGAGGCGGGCTGGCCAGCGGAAGTGGTGACCATCGAAGACGCAGATCTGTCGACCAATCAAAGCAACACAGGGTTCAAACTGCACGCATTTGAATCGAACTTCCGCAACTTGCCCTTGGTTCGCCGGTTAGGCGTGTCTCGCGCTCTTATTCCAGGGCTCGAGGCATTAGCCCGGGATGCGGCGGTTATTCATAATCACGGCCTTTGGATGATGCCAAACGTGGCATCTGGAATAGTCTCGAGCCGTGAAAGACTACCGCTTGTCATCAGTCCTCATGGGATGTTGGGGCCTGGCGCCTTGCAGTTTTCTCGCTGGAAGAAGCGCCTCTTTTGGTATCTGTTTCAGAAATCAGCTGCGGCTAGTTGCGCCTGTTGGCACGCTACAAGCGAGAAAGAGCTGGAGGATATTCGCTCATTCGGACTGAAAGCACCTGTGGCTGTCATTCCCAACGGAATTGACGATATGCTGCCTGCGGGACCCCTTGCTCATCGGAATACTGAAGCGCGCACCTTGCTATTTTTGGGACGCCTGCATCCCAAGAAGGGCGTCGATAGTCTATTACGTGTATGGTCTGGCCTTTCGTCGGAGTTTCCGGGTTGGCGCCTTGAGATTGCTGGGCCTCTCGATAATTCGTATGCGGCCGCCTATGAGAAGCTGGTGCGAGAAACGGCCGTTCCCAGGGTTAAATTCACCGGAGGGGTTTTTGGTCAGACGAAACTGGAAGCGTACCAGAAGGCAGAACTGTTTGTTTTGCCGACCCTTGATGAGAATTTTGGGATGACAGTGGCTGAAGCTCTCGTTTGCGGAACGCCGGTCGTTTGTTCGAGGGGCGCGCCTTGGTCTGAACTTGAGTCGCGTGGATGTGGTTGGTGGCCGGAGATTGGGGATTCTCCACTCGAGTATGCCCTTCGCGATGCCATGCACTTGTCGATGGACAAACTGTCGAAGATGGGCCAGCGGGGTCGGAGCTGGATGCTGAGCGACTATCGCTGGAATTCGATCTCCGATCGGATGCTGAGCGTTTACTCTTGGCTTCTTGGTCGCGGTAGCCGCCCCGATTGCGTTTTTCTATGATTTTTTCCTTTAAGATGCGTGATTCGCGACCGCCCGAATTTTCGAGTAAGCTCACTTCTTGGCGGGATTGATCTCGATCCAGATCTCCAATGGTATTGCCGCATTGCAGATCGTGCTGTTAAGGATTGAAATGGAAATAGACATGGAGCGACAGATGACGTCGCGCGCGGTTTTGCTACCGGCCCTATTAAAGAAGGCCCTTCACAAAGTCCGGCGAACTGTGCACCAACCTCGCGTATCTATTTCTGGCGCCCAAACAATGCGGCTCGGATCGGCGTATGGGGGATGGGATTTCATCGACGGGGAGGAGTTGCATGGCTCAACAGTGATCAGTTGTGGACTCGGAGAGGACGCCAGTTTCGACGTAGAGTTCGCGGCAAAATACGGTGCGCAGGTAATCATACTTGATCCCACCCCCCGGGCCATCGCCCACTACCAGGCGATTGTGGATCGAATCGCCCGCGGCGAACTGGTGCCGACTACAAGCGACCCGTGGCATCCAGGGAGGTACGATCTAACCAACATTAGGCCTTGGCAGCTGTTGCTGGTACGAAAAGCGTTATGGATAGAGGAGACATCTCTTAAATTCTTTGCGCCGTCTGATCCAACACACGTTAGCCACTCAATCATCGACTTTCAGAACAACTACCAAATGACGGGCACTCATATCCACGTTAGCGCCTTAACTATTGAAGCGATCTGCAGGGATCATAGCATAACAAAGCTGCCGTTATTAAAACTGGATATAGAAGGTGCAGAGGTTGATGTTCTAAAGCACATGATGCTCGGCAAAGTACGCCCCTCACAGATACTAGTCGAGTTTGATGAACTGACTCGCCCTTCGAAACGATCCACGGCGCGCTTTTTCGAAGGTCACGGGGCGCTGTTAAACGCCGGCTACCAATTGTGTTACAGGAAAGGTGCAAACTATCTCTACAAGCATGTTGGCTCGTCTGCGTCAGAGAAAAGTCCGTAGCGCTTCCTTTGATTTGTACAATAATGATGTACTATTAAAGTGCAGGATCAACCCGCTTATTTGTGTCTTTCTATGACTTATACCATTAGAACTCGTGATCCTCAATCGCTTGAGTTTTCGAGTACGCCGACTTCTAGGCCAGCGTTGACCTCGGTCCAGATCTCCAGAGGTATTGCTGCTTTGGCGATCGTACTGTTCCACCTAAGTGGAGCAATCGCCGCGCCGAAATATTTTGGCCAACCGCTTTTCAGCTATTACTTCCAGGCTGGTTCTGCGGGTGTGAATTTCTTTTTCGTTCTTAGCGGATTTATCATCACTTATGTACATTTTTCTGACATCGGCAAGCCTTCCAGGTTGTACCTGTATATTTTAAAACGTTGTTCACGTATTTATCCCCCATATTTGGTCATACTTGTCTCAGTTTCTGTAATTGCATTGTATGTACCTGGCGCATCAGAGTCTTTTCCAAAAGAGATTTCTGTAATTGCCAAAACGCTACTTCTTTTTCCGCAGGATCCTGCCGTTGTTGGAGGTACTGGTGCTCCGATTATAGTTGTAGCGTGGTCTCTTCAATATGAGGTGGTTTTCTATTTATTTTTTGCAATACTGATAGGCGGGTGGATGAGCGTTGCCCTGATTGGGGCAGCTGTGGTTGGATACTGGGCTCTTGATCTGCACTTTACGATTGCGTTTCTAAACGGGTACTTTATCACCCTTTTTGGACTCGGAGTTATTGTGGCACTATTGGTGCGCGCTCGTTATTTTAAGCCAGCGGCCGCGCCGGCTGTCGTTCTGGGCGCCGGCGGAATGACGTTAATGGTGATGTTGGTAAGCGTCAGCGAATTCTTTTCGGGGCCGGAATTCGATCTGCACAAGGACCCTGGTGGAATCCTTGCTTTCGGACTTTTTTCAAGCCTCCTCATTTTTGGACTGGTATCAAGAGAGCTTGCTGGGTGGAGGCCAGTCTCTGGCGCTGGGGAGTTGCTAGGGGATGCGTCCTATGTTCTATACTTAACTCATTTCCCAGTCATCAGTGTAATGTGCAAGTTAGCCAAGAAGGCGGGCTTGTCCGGTTTTGCAGGTGCGACGATCACATGGCTTTTAACCCTCGCTGTTTGTATTTTTGTCGCAATATTATTTCACTTTGTTGTTGAAAAGCCTCTGCATGCGATTTTCCGCGTTAAGGCAAAAACCTGAAGGGTTTTGCTATTTTAAGCCTCGATCAGGGGAAGGCTTTTTTTAACTGTGCCGCAGGTTCCTTCGAATGTTATTTGGAGCAGCATGGGCGAACGTCGCCCGGCAGAAAAGCAAGAGCCTTAATGAAGCTGCGGCCATAGAAAGCAGTAGACCGGCTTTCCCTGCGCGGTTCCTCGCTTCCTGATGTTGGTTCGCGCATAAGCGGCCCAAACGTCCTTGTCACCGTAAACCTGCAGAAGGAGAGGAAGAGCTCATCGACATAACGGACGAGTGCGGACCCGATTTTGATGTTTCAATCATTCTGCGCAACGGCCCCTTGCTCTCAAATGGTCCAGATCGGCAACGCGCTATAAGGGCCCAGCTTGACACTTGCATCTGCCTTTCTAAAGGCACAGCGCGTCTTTGGTGTTTTCTCAGTGGGCGACGCCTGTCTTGGCCCTTCATAGGCAGCATCCAAATGTCGATAGCGAGATGTTGATTGCTCCTCGCCAATGCCAGCGCTTGCTACACTGGCCGGCGTCGCGGACATCCGGTCTCAGAACATGAGAGTCGGCGATCGTAAGATGCTCGAAACCAAACGCCTGCGAATCGGGCCCGCCGGTGAAGTGTTGACCTTGAAGAGCTTGAGCGGAGCGCGTCTCGGTGGCTACGGACCAAGAGCTGACTAGAACGCAAATCGCGCAGAATATAGCCTTGCAAACATGATGGTTGAAACCCAGTATGGTGAACCGACGGATTTCCGCGTGGCCGAAGTTCGCATAATTCGATTCTCTTTTAGAACGACAGCTAGGACATTTAGAACGGCAGCTAGGATACGTGGCGGTCCTGCAGGCGCGCAAGTCGCGCAATTTTTCGCAGTGCCATGGGTCGGAAAAGGCCTGACGTGAAACTCGCGGTTTCGAAGCTTGCACCACCCAAGGGCCCGATCCTATACCGATATCCCGTATCAGCCACGCTTTGTAACATCTGAATAGGCCATGCCCGAATTGACCCTACGACGCCCTCGGCTGGAGGCGGTTCCCGCGCCAAGCTTCAAAGACAAAGTGAGGCGGTTGCAATGGCGCATTGTGGAAGCCACACTGTACAGATGGTCGCCTGTCCCAGTTCATGGTTGGCGGTGCTTTCTGTTGCGGCTATTTGGCGCCGCTGTAGGTAGGGGTGCTCATCCTTATCCAACAGCGCGCATTTGGGCACCGTGGAATCTGCGGCTTGGTGCTGCGAGCAGCCTCGGGCCCGGGGTGAACTGCTATTCGGTCGGGTCGATTACAATTGAGGATTACGTGACCGTTAGTCAAGGTTCTCATCTCTGCGCCGCAACGCATGACTATCGCGATCCTGCCTTTGCGCTGGTCGTTGGCGCAATCCAGATTGAGGCGGGCGCTTGGGTGGCGGCTGAGGCGTTCATCGGCCCTGGCGTGCGCGTGGGGCGCCGCGCTGTTGTAGGCGCGCGTTCGGTCGTCACTAAAGACGTCTCTGATGGAGTTGTGGTAGTAGGCAATCCCGCTCGTCAGATTAGTCTACGGTAGCGTAGGTATAATGGTCAATCTGACATGAGCAATGATGATAGTAGGGCACCGATCGCGATTCACGTCGTTATTCTGACCTTAAATGAGTCGATCCACATAGCCCGCTGCATAGAGAGTTGCAAAAATCAGGTTGAAAGCGTCACTGTCATCGATAGCGGCTCAACCGACGGGACGATCGAAATAGCTGAAAAGCTAGGTGCGGAAGTAATTAGTCACCCTTGGAAAAATTACGCGACACAGCTGAATTTTGGGCTCTCCGCCCTCGTTACCAGGGGCGGTTGGCTTATGCGTATCGACGCTGATGAGGTGCTGGATCCCGCAACGCCATGTTCGCTTTCTGAAACTGTTTCGCAAGTTGGAGATGATTGCGATGGCATACTCGTGCAGCGCCGAATCTATTTTCTTGGCCGCCGCATAAGGTATGGAGCAATCGAGCCTAGTTGGCAGCTTCGGCTTTGGCGCAATGGCCGAGGGCGGTGCGAACAGCGCTGGATGGACGAGCATGTGATAGTGAGCGGAAATGTCCAAAAATCAGGCGTGATAATTTCGGATATCAACCTGAATTCCTTAACGTGGTGGACGGCAAAGCATAATCAATATGCCTCTCGGGAGGCTATTGATTTGCTGAATGCACGATTCAAGTTTCTAAGAATAGACAAGCTGCCAGCTTCCGGTTCCAGCCCACAGGCCCGTGCGCGGCGCTTCCTCAAGGAAAAGGTTTATCTTCGAACTCCAGCCGGTGTTCGAACGATTGCCTACTTCCTCTACCGATATTTCGTGCGCCTTGGATTTCTCGACGGCAGGCCTGGGTTCTATTTTCACGTCTTGCAAGGGCTTTGGTATCGCGGTTTGGTTGACGCCAAGATTTTCGAAATAGAAGAACTCGCAAAGCAAAAGGGTGTGCCGATAGCAAAAGCTATCAAAGATCGTACGGGCTTTGTTGTGGATGAAAATTAAGCGGATTCCTGACTTTGGGTTAAGGCAGATCTAGGATAGTCAAAATGATTCAACTAAATAATCTAGAATATCTCTACGATTCTCCTGATGCGAATGATTCACATAGTATTTTATTACCTGCCGTTGATAAAATAGTGGAGGAGTTTTCTCCCGCCAGCATCTTTGATCTGGGGTGCGGCAACGGCAGCGTTGCAAAGCATCTCAGTGACAGGTATGTGGTCACTGGAATAGACCCGTCAACGTCTGCCGTAGCGATGGCTAACAAAGCCTATCCCAATATCAGGATCGAAAGCGGTTCGGCCTACGACGATCTGCGCGCTCGCTATGGCACTTTTGACCTGGTCCTCAGCCTTGAGGTCGTGGAGCATCTCTACGACCCAAGAGCATTTGCCAAAAATGTTTACGAACTCCTCAATCCAGGTGGCACAGCCGTCATTTCGACACCTTATCACGGCTATTTTAAAAATTTGGCATTGGCTGTCACCGGCCGGTTGGACTCCCATTTCTTGGCTCTGTGGGATGGAGGCCATATTAAGTTTTGGTCTATCCGAAGCCTTGGCATGCTACTCAACGAAGTAGGGCTAGAAGTTTTACGTTTCGAGCGCGTGGGTCGTATTCCTGCTCTTGCCAAGAGTATGATCGCGATCGCGCAAAAGCCTAGGTAGGGCGCTATGGGCCGGTGAAAAATGGCAGCTTATGCGGACTGCAGGCCCACCCCGCTCCAGCCTTCAAGTTTTGTCGCCGAGTTGGTGACTCAACCCTCGGCGGGTGCTCACAACCAAACTCTCTAATTAAGGGGTGCTTATGACCGAGCGGATCGTCAGTTATGTCATGAGCGGTGGCATTGGCTCCCGCCTATGGCCGCTGTCGCGCGAGGACAATCCCAAGCAGTTCCATGATTTTTCGGGCGATGGCTCGATGCTGGTCAAGACCTTGCACCGGCTGACGGCGCGGCCGAAGGGCGAAACGCCGGTCTTCCTGATCGCCTCGGAGCGGCACGCCGACCGCGTTCACGCCGATCTCGCCGGCCTCGACCTTTCCGGCGGTGGCCCGTTGTTCGAGCCGACCGGGCGCAACACCGCCGCCGCCGTTGCCCTGGCGACTCTGCGCACCCTGTCCGAATTTGGCGACAGCCTGGTGCTGGTGGTGCCGTCCGATCATGAGATTACGACCGCACGGCAATTCTGGCAGAGCGTGGAAAACGGCACCGGCGCGGCGCGTGCGGGCCGGCTGGTGGTGTTCGGCATCAAGCCTAGCCAGCCGGAGACCGGCTACGGCTATATCGAGGTCGCCGGCGAGAAGGATGGCATCCATGATGTCTCGCGTTTCGTCGAAAAACCGGACCTCGTGACCGCGCAGAGCTATGTGGCGGCCGGCAATTTCTACTGGAACACCGGCATCTTCCTGTTTCGCGCCAGCGCCATGCGCGACGCCTTCACTGCTTTCGAACCCGAGATCTGGAAGGCCACCGAAATTGCCTATCAGGCCGCGACCTCAGATCTTTCCGGTCTCTACATGCCTCTGGAACTCTACGCCGCCATTCCCTCGACGTCGATCGACTATGCCATCATGGAGCGCGCAAGCCACATCGCCATGGTGCCGGCCGGCTTCCGCTGGAACGATCTCGGCTCCTGGCAGTCGCTGCTCGATGTCGGTCCCTCCGACAATGACGGCAACGTCATCGTCGGCGATGTCGTCGCCATCGACTGTGAGAACTCCTATATCCGCAGCGACAGTCGTTTGCTCTCGGCCATCGGCTTGAAGGACGTTGCCATCGTCTCGACCGCCGATGCCACCTTCGTCGCGCCGGTCAGCCGCAGCCAGAACGTCAAGAAGATCGTCGAGCAACTCGAAAAGAGCGGCCGGCTGGAAACCAGGTTCACACCCGCCGGCGATCGCGTGATCGAAAGCGGCGCCTGGCGGCGCCGTGTTCATCACT
Organism: Mesorhizobium temperatum; assembly: GCF_002284575.1. GTDB lineage: Bacteria > Pseudomonadota > Alphaproteobacteria > Rhizobiales > Rhizobiaceae > Mesorhizobium > Mesorhizobium temperatum. The sequence continues at coordinate 44,151 of NZ_NPKJ01000033.1, read as the reverse complement.
GGCTGTTCGAAGAGACGGTGCCACTTTGGTCCACGGTCGGGGTCGATGAGCGCCATGGCGGGTTTCATGAGGCGCTCGGCTTTGACGCCACACCGCTGAAGAAGCCCAAGCGCATGCGCACCATGGCCAGGCAAGTCTACGCCTTCGCTGTCGCCAAGGCGCGCGGCTGGGACGGGCCTGCCGACCGGCTGATCAGCCACGGCCTCGAATTCATGGCCAGGAACGGCCGCACCGACAATGGCGGCTGGGTGCGTACGCTTAATGTCGACGGCACGGTCGCCGACCCCGCCGAGGATGCCTACGATCATTCCTGCGTGCTCCTGGCGCTGGCGCATGCTCATATGGTCGGCAATCCTGATGCATTACGGCTTGCCGAAGAAACGTTTTCGTTTCTCGACGCGCATCTCGAGGATCACCGCATGACCGGCTTTCTCGAAACGTCGAGCGGCGCGGGCGACCGGCGTTCCAACCCGCATATGCATCTGCTCGAGGCTTTCCTGGCCTGGCATCAAGCGACCGGCGAGCTCGCCTATCTTCGCCGCGCCGCGCGCATCGTCGATCTGTTTCGCAGCCATTTCTTCGATCCGGAAAGCTGGACGCTGGGCGAATATTTCGACGCCGAGTGGAGGCCGGCGGAGGGCGAGAAGGGTACATGGACGGAACCCGGCCACCATTTCGAATGGGCCTCGCTGCTGGTCGACTTTGCCGGGCGCAGCGGCCAGAGTGAACTGACCGGCTTTGCCAGAAAGCTCTATGCCTCGGCCATCGCCAACGGCCTCAATCGCGCCACCGGCCTCGCCTATGGCGCCGTCTCGCGGCAAGGCCTGCCGCTCGACCTTGTCTCGCGCAGTTGGCCGCAGGCCGAAGCAATCAAGGCGGCGATTGCACTCGACGGTTCAGGCGGCCCCGACCTCAAGCCCGAGATCGAAGCGCGTGTCGGCCGCCTCTTCCGTTGGCACATCAATCCGGCACCGCTCGGCCTGTGGATAGACCGGATCGACGAGCGCGGCCGCTCGCTGGCGACCGATGTGCCGGCAAGCATCTTCTACCACCTGGTCTGTGCGCTGACGCAATATCTCGACACCACCGTCGGCGAGCCTCAGTAGAGCGCCCCGCTTGGACACGCAAAGACGCTCTAACATTTTGGCCCTGCGCATGCCCCCTTTCTGGAAAACCGATTCCAATTTCCGGGCGGTAGGGCGGTAAGGCGGAATAGAAAATCTCTTGATTGAAATAGGCCAATGTTTTCGTGCCAATCATCGACCAGGCGACGGCGCGGTCGTGCGGATGTTCCGCTAGAGGCAAAGAGACGCGTGCCTGGACGCGGCGGGAGTGAGAATTTTTGTCGTTCAAGAAAATAAGCTTGCTGGCACTCGTTGCCTTGGCGTTTGCGGTTGGCTTCTTTGTCATCATCGTGAAAAAAGGAACGCCTGTTCGTCCGCCAAAGCCGCAAGCGGCACTTGAGCCGTTTGACGGCAAGCTTTCCATCCAGGCAGTCGATGATCTTCGCGTCGCCGGCCGCAAGATTGTGTTGTGCGGCGTGGCGTTTACCAAGCCGGGATCCATGCGTGCCATGGTAACGGAGGCGGCGCGCCGGGACTACCAAGGGGTCGCCCTGACCTGCAAGCCAGTCGGCATGGGGACGCCTTGCGACGGCAATGTCGCCGCAAAGTTTGGTGATGCCATCGTTGTGCAATGCCTCACGTCCGATGGCACGGATTTGGCCGCGAAACTTGCCGAGAATGGCATCTTGTGCGGACAGCCCGCGCAGGCGGGTTCGACCTACAAATCTTGCTTATCGGGTTCGTAGCTCACGGCTTCGCTAACTGCCCTCGCGTCCGTCATTCCCACGAATCGCGACTGTCATAAAACGAAAGGCAGGATGTGCGACAACGCCCCACGTCAAACAGAGTCGACCATAATCCCTGTACGAAGCCCGGCGCAATGGCGGCCATCAAAGGCCACGAAATAGACTTGCCTTTTCCGACAATTTCGACAGGGGCCGGCAGCAAAAATGGTAGATTCAAAGTTGGCAACTGAGTGTGTCCAATGAAACACAGGGGCAACCAAAAAGTCATCTCGCAAATGCGAAACATGTTGGAATCAAAGTAGAAAGCTGTTACGCGCTTCTATACCTTGGTGATCGGGCGGGGCTGAGGTACGGCGGGACAAAAAGGATCGAAACGAATGAACCTTATAGTTAAAAGTGCGTTAGCCGGAGTTGTCGCCTCGATCGGTTTCGGCCCGGTTTCGTCTTTCGCCCAAGACGCGCCATGCACATGTACGACAGCCTATCAGGCAGCAGCGAATTCGATTGGTTCCATCGGGCACGCCAATGGCGACGTGATGGTTTCGCAAGCGGCTGGCTATGGCCCGGCCAAGGCGGGAAATGCTCTGAATTTCGGCAGCCGCATAGTGGTCGGTGCTAAGGGATCGGCTTCGGTCAATGTCGGTGGCTGCAACCTGGATGTGCCTGCGAATTCAAGCCTCGACATTTCCCGTGTCGAGAACAATATCTGCCTGAAAGTCGTGGGTTCCGAGCAGACGGCTGCCGCCGTTAGCTCTGAGCATACGGGTCAGATTCCCCCGGGCGGCAACCAGTCCAACACTCCGTTCTATATTTTTGGGGGCATGGGTCTTGGCTCTGGTCTCCTTGCTGCAACGCAGGATGATGGCCGCGCCGTTAGCCGTTAGGCTCAGTTAAGGTAATACAGCAGAGGCATGTGACTGCCTCTGTTGTATTGTATTGCCGGCGCCTCTGTGCCGTAGCCTTGGCGCATCGGTTGGAGTCGGGATTGATGGAGTTCGTCAACCATACCGCTCTATTGATTGAGTTGAAGCTGAATGCGCTTCGTGCTGGGCGAGTTCGTCTCGCGCCGCTGGGCGGCGCTGTGACAGGTGGCGCGGCAACGCTGATCGTTAACTTGCACGCAGTCAGCGAATAGCTTGATTCTGGCATCTACCGCATTGCATGAACTTGCTAAACGCGTCATTCGCTATCGTGCGGATGGCGCATTTACCTGTTATCCGGGAGAAGTTGCTACGTTGCTTCAATGTGGCCACAAACGCCAATGATCGACCTGCATTCCCACATCTTGCCCGGTCTTGACGACGGCTCGCCCAGTCTTGCTGAGTCGCTGGAAATGGCGCGGCTGGCGGTGGCAGATGGAACGACGCATATGGCGTGTACGCCGCATATCGTGCCAGGCATGTACGAAAACGGATCGGCAAATATTGCCCGAGCGGTTCAAGGGTTGGAGCAGGCTCTACGCCGCGCGGCAATACCGCTTGCTCTTTACGTTGGGGCCGACGTGCATATAGCGCCGGATCTTCCGGAGCAATTGGCGCTAGGTAGCGTGCCGACCTTGAACAGATCTCGTTATTTTCTATTCGAACCGCCGCATCACGTTCTGCCGCCAAGACTGGAAGATCTTGCTCTGCGCCTCATAAACGCCGGGTTCATCCCGATTCTTACCCATCCTGAGCGGCTGACCTGGATCAAGACGAATTACGATGTTGTCGAGAGGTTGAATGCAATCGGCTGCCTTGTTCAGCTTACCGCAGACTCGATTGTTGGTGCTTTTGGACGCACAGCGCTCTACTACTCGGAAAAGCTGATTGACGAGGGCAGGGTGGATGTTATCGCATCGGACACCCATGGCGCCACCCGCCGGCGTCCTGGGCTTACGCAGGCCGTCGCCGCGGCGGCGAAGCGATGTGGGGAAGACGAGGCCCGCAACATGGTGTTGAAACGTCCAGGCGAAATATTGGCGAACCGGCCTCTCGAGCCGGTCGGAAAGGCAGGCTCGAAAAAGCCAAGCCCCGGCAACGTCGGTCGCTTTGCGGGATTGGGTCGCTTGTTGAAGGGTGGGACAGCGTAATGGGCGTTTTTCATTTCGCAAAAAGTTGCTTGGGCACGATATGTGTCTTGCTCGCTTCGCTCTCGATGTCTGCCTGCACGAGCACCTCGTCGACGGCATCGTCTTCGCCGACTTCGGTCGATGCGCTGCAACTGTCGTCATCGTCGGCGCCGCTTTCGGGCGGCGGCGCCCTGCAGGTCGTAAAGGACCTGCCTGCGCCGCAAAACACCGGGAACGGCAACGAGCAGCCGTTATCTCCGAACGATGTGATCGAGGTGAATGTGTTCCAGGTCGACAATCTGAACAGAACCGTTCAAGTCGACGCCGGCGGGCAAATTTCGCTTCCACTTATCGGAACCGTCACCGCGGCAGGAAAGACCGTCCGTCAGCTGGAGCAGGAAATCGAAACGGCCTACGGCGCCAACTATTTGCAGGCGCCCGATGTGTCGGTCTACGTTAAGGAATCGATCGGACAGCGCATTACCGTCGATGGCGAAGTCACCAGGGCCGGTATTTTTCCGGTGTCGAGCAATTCCTCCCTCATCGACGCGATCGCCCTTGCTGGAGGGTTCAATGCCGTTGGAGACGCAAAAAAAGTCTTTGTTTACCGCAATATCGGCCCAAACACATTGGTCGCAAATTACGATGTGGAGCAGATTCGCGCCGGCAAGAGCCGCAATCCACGCATCTATGGCGGCGACAAGATTGTCGTCTTCGCCTCGAAATCGAAAATTGCGCTGAACAATCTCAAGGACGCCCTCGGTGTCGCCTCGAGTGCAGCGCGAATTGCGGTGATCCCGGGAATATAACCATGGCCCGTCAGAATTCAGGATTTACAGACAAACCCAGGATTACTTCGCACCATGCTCGATCGTAACAGTCAGCATCAAATTGCAGGCCCAGGACATGGCCAAGCCTTGTCCCCCGATCTGTATTATGACGGTGCGCAAAACTATAGCTCGTATGGTCGCGATTATTCGGAGCAGGACGAGGGCTTCAATCCGCTCAGGCTGCTGTTTTACGTTGTCCAGTATCGGTGGCTGATCGTGATGATGGCTGCCGCTGGGCTAGTTGCCGGCGTCGTTGTTACCATGATGCAGACGCCAAAATATCGGGCAACAACGCAATTGGAAGTGTTGGTTCCTTCGGCCAAGGTCTTCCAGGACATTGAGGTGGTTTCTGAAAGCAGCGATCTGCGGGCCTTTCAAACCGCCCGTGAAAAGCTCAAAAGCCGCGCGCTGGCACAACGCGTGGTGTTCCAACTGGGGCTCAGCGAAAAGCCGGACTTCCTGTTTCCGACGCCGAGCTTCTCGCTTAGCAATATTTTCTATCGTGCGTTCGGAATTTCTAAATCGCCTTCCATCGAAGAGAAAACCCCAGAGGAACGTGAGAGGATTGCGATCGGTCGCGTTCTGAATGACCTCACGGTCAATCTTGTCACCAACACAAGCCTGCTGTCGATTACGTTTGCCGACCAGAAACCGAAATATGCAAGTGATGTAGCCAATCAGGTCGCGCAAAGCTTTATCGACCAGCGCCTCGATCAGACCAGCGAGACTTCAGACCTGGCACGGCAGTTCATCCAGGAACAGGTTTTGCAGGTAAAGCAAAAGCTGCAGAAATCCGAAGAAGACCTGGTCGCCTATGCAAAGGATGCGGGCATCACGATTACCGGCGATGAAAAATCGCTGATTGGGTCGAATATCGAGGCCCTGAACACCGCCCTCGCGACAGCAATCCAGGAACGTCTCGATGCCGGACGGATGGTGGACCAGATTGACAAAGGTCGCGGGTCGAGTCTCGGCCCAGTCTTGGAAAGCGAAGGCCTACAGAAGATCACCGACAAACTGGCGGATTTGACCAGCCAGTATCAGCAGAAGTTGGGCATATTGAAGCCTGGCTTTCCAGAAATGCAGCAGCTTCAGGCGCAGATCAAGGAGCTGCAACGGCTTTATAACAATGGCGTTTTGACCATAACCGATTCGTTGCGGCAGAAATACCAGGAAGCTCAGAACAAGGAGGCCGACCTCAAGTCAAAACTTGCCGAGATGGAGAAGCAGCAGGTCATCTTCAACGATAAAAACATCAAATACACGATCCTGAAGCGCGAGGTTGATTCAAACAGGTCTCAGTATGACAACCTTATTGCCAAGCTGAACGAGGTCGGTGTCAGCTCTGAACTCAAGACACAAAGCGCGGCAATCGTCGATTTCGCGACACAGCCTGGCAGTCCTTATTCTCCGCGTGTGAGCATCAATCTTGCGATCGCTCTGGCCCTTTTCTTAGCTCTGAGTGCATCAATTATTTACATTATCGAGTTGTTGAACAATACCTTTACCAACCCTGAGCAGATCGAAAAGGAACTGGGATTGGCGATGCTCGGCATCTTGCCGCTTGTCGACGACCGGGAACTCATAGCCAGCATCACCGACCAGAAGTCAGGACTGTCCGAGGCCTACCGTTCGCTTCGAACTTCGTTGCAGTTCTCCGGCGCCGAGGGTGCGCCGCGATCGCTGCTGGTCACGAGTTCGGAGCCGTCGGAAGGCAAGTCGACCACCTCGTTCAAGCTCGGGCAGGATTTTGCAGCGCTCGGTGCGAGGGTTCTCATTGTCGACGGCGATCTTCGAAAGCCGAACCTTCATCGGCTGTTTGGACTCGACAACACAATCGGACTGAGCAATCTGCTGACGAACACCGTCCGCAAGGAGGATCTGGCAAGCATTTTCAGAGCGACGAAATATCCTAATGTGACCGTCCTGACCTCTGGAACGATCCCGCCGAACCCTGCTGACCTGCTCTCTTCGCCGAAGATGGCGCTGATCATCACGAATCTCGGCAAGCGCTTCGATCTTGTCATAATCGATGCCCCGCCGATCGTCGGCCTTTCAGATGCCCCCATTCTCAGCCGGCTTGCCGAGGGCACATTGATGGTCATCTCTACCAACCAGGTGACACGCAAGTCAGCGAAGACGGCGTTGAAGCGCCTGCGAGCTGCCGGCGCGAACGTGGTCGGAGCCGCGATGTCGAAGTTTGCGGTGAACAAATTCGACTACAACTACGCCTACAAGTATATGAATTACCAATATTACGACTACGGCACCCCGAAACTTGAGGGCAAAGTCGATGACGGAGCAGACCAGCCCGCTTATGCGAAATCTCCGGCGTTCAGGCGTTTGGTTCGTCGCATCCGTTCTAGTGTTGGCGGCTTCGTCGATCGGGCTAAGTCGGTTTCTTGAAACCGAGACGCCAGTCGTTTCCCTCGCGCTGGATCCGTTGAACGTCAATGCCTTGATAAGCGAAATCACCGACGATCTGAACGACGCAACCAACGATCCTGATCTCGATGCGTTGCTCGCCAAGGCCGAAGGCGCGCTTCGCTTCGATCTGGCAGATGCACGTCTCTACAGCTTGATTGGCGAGATCAAATACCGACAGGGCAAAAAAGAAGAAGCCTATGAGTTCTTCGATCAAGCTCGAAAGTTATCCAAGACCGAGATCCACGCGCTCCAGAGGTCGATAGGCCACTCGATCGAGACAGGCGATCTGTCAAAGGCTGTCGGCGAGATCGATATATTGCTACGGCGATGGCCAGATCGATTTCCGGCCGTCGCCGAGGGTCTGCCGACAATCCTCTCGAGCCCCGATGGATACCAGGCCGTCCTGGCAGCCATCAAGGCGGAGGCACCTTGGAGAGCTAGTCTGTTCGCGGCTCTCGGCAAAACCCCCGCGGGGCTTAAGTCAGCAGATCGACTGCTGCTCGATTTGACTGGGTCAAGCGCGCCGCCAAAATCGAGCGAGTTGTCCCGGGTGATCTACGAACATATTCGTCAGAAGGAATATGAACAGGCCTATCGGTTGTTTCTTTTCAGCCTGTCTGATCAGGAACGGAAGTTGGGCGGGTACATTTTCAACAGTACCTTTGAACCGGTACCCAGCGGTAAACCTTTCGATTGGCAAATCGGCGAGCAGTCAGGTTTGGAAGTTACCTTTGTAACATCCCAGGATGCGGTCGAAGGTGAGGGTGGAGCGACGGTTCGCTTCCTGAACACGCCCGTCAAGAACGCTTCTCTTCAGCAGTATATTGAACTCCCTCCAGGTTCGTACAAGATTTCTCTGAATGCCTCTGCAAGGAACCTGAAACTTCCAAAGGAATTGTTCTGGTCGATCAGGTGCATGGGGCCTGCCGGCGAAACAGCGCGGTTCAAAATTCCTGAGGGTACATACAATCGTCAGGCCCTTAGTCAGGATTTTTCGATTGGACCGGCTGGGTGCCCCATGCAATTGTTACGGCTGGAGACGGCCGCCATTGCTGAGAGCTGGCGATTTCGCTACGTCGGTACGTTGGTAATGCACAAATTGAGCATCGAGAGACTTTCATCTTGAGCGACCGGCCATCGGAATGGGATAAATATCTCCTCGGATCGGTTCTGTTTACATCGCTGCTGATAGGCGGAGGGACTGCAAGCGGCCTCTATACGGATACGCTGGTTCAGGTTGCGGCAATCATCTCGGCGGCGACTGTTTTTTCGCAGACTTCTGGCCCAAGAATCCCCCATTCAATTCTGTGGCTGCTTATCTTCGCTGTGGCATTGGTGATTTTACAAATCCTCCCGCTGCCTGCCGTCATATTCAACGGGTCGCGACCAGAGTTGTTGCTTGGCGATCCATGGCTGGCGGGAGAAACCCGATCTCGCTTCGTCAGCGTCGGAGTCGGCCGAACGATCGAGTGTCTGTTGTATCTGGTGGCGTCAGCCGCGTTTTTCTTGAGCGTATTGCGTTTGCGCACCGAGCAGGTTCAAGGGCTTCTGCCGTTCTTTTTTATGGGCGTTATCTGCAATGGGTTAGCGGGAGCGATTCAATATTCGCTCTCTGACGACATCGCCATAGAGGGATTGTTGCCTTTTACGATCAACGCCGGGCTTTTTGCCAACCAGAATCATTTTGCGGCTTTGCTTTTTGTTTCTATCCCCTTCGTCGTTTATTACGGTCTGTTCCGTGGACATCTCTTGTCAGGATCGCTCGGACTGGTCTCGCTTTTGCTGCTCCTTCTGGCTGCCGGTTCGCGTGCTGGTGTTCTGATTGGGTTGGCGATCACCGTACTATCCATCGTCTTTCTTTCAGCGCGTTCCAGGGTGAGTGGATTGAGCATCCTGGCGATTTTCATCGGGCTCTCGGTCTACACGATAGGCGCGTGGACGAAGATCGATGCAAAGGTGCTTGATCCGGCTTTCGGGCGAGGAGAATTTGCGCGAACCACTATCGAGGGAATCAAAGAGAATTTGGCGACTGGCGTTGGGTTTGGGAATTTTCAAAAAGCCTATCAGATATACGAAAAAGAGGAGATGATATTCGAGAAATATGTCAATCATGCTCACAACGATTATCTTGAGATAGCCTTTGAGGGCGGATTTATAGCTATTCTGCTGATGGTGGTTTATTTCGTTTTACTGTTTGCGGCACTTGCCAGAATTCGCCGCGATCCACTTCAAAAGGCAGCTTTTCTCTCGGTGTCGTTTCTTCTCATCCATTCACTGGTTGATTACCCGTTACGGACCGAAGCCCTTGCAATGACGTTTGCCTATATGAACGCAATTATCTTTCACAAAGGATTTGCAGAGCGTCTGGCCCAGAAGAGCGAATTGATCGAGATCGACCACAACGGTGACAAATTATTTGTTCCCATCGGAACTTCGTCCCAGCGACGTCGTCCCGAAGCTTCGTGACTGAAATGGTTTCGGTGCGCTCTCTGATGTGTCGTAGACGATCGACAGGGCCGTCTCAGGCTAGGTGTTTGATCCCAGGCTTTGATGGGGCATCCTTGTCCTCCGAAATCAAGGGATGCACTATAGGCCAGGTTCTTCATGGGAGCGCCACGACGACAGAGGCGGTCCGTCGAGCGATAAAGCGAGATTAAAAGAACGCTTTCGCGGGACCAACTGAATGCAAAAGCGTTACCATTCGGCCCTTCATCTCAACACGCAGGGGGGCACTTCCGCATGTCGTTTCTACGCTAGTTGTCTCATTGTCCGACTGCCAAGGATTGATAGCCATCACAACGCAGTCGTCCTGCCCTACAACGATTTTTCGTACCAGCGGCAGCCTCTTGCTCCACAGATCATAGGTCGGAGTATCGACCACCAAAGTTCCGCGACCTATCAGTTCGGAAAGCTTCGAAACCCGCGCGAGTGATCGCATATATCGGTCAAAAACAGCATAGGGGGCTAAGTCGGGACGATCATCATTTGGTTCCCAGCCCCATAGAACTATTCCTTTTGCCCCGCTGAACCAAGGAACGATCGCCATCGCCTCAACCAGCCAAGGGTCGATTTCCCTGTTTTTTTCCCACTTGTTCGCGTTGTGATAGCGAAGCCACTCAAACGCATAGACGGGTCTGTTACCAAACTGCTTGGTGCGCGTATAGTTTTCCTCGACATTAGCGGCCATGTAGAAAACGGAATCAGCCGTCGGATAGAAGGCGTAGATGCTGGCGATATAGTAATCGACGTACCGATCAATATTTCGCCATAGCTCCAGGTCGGTAGCGTGAGAACCATCGATCTGACTGGCGCTCTTACCAGCGATGCCCCAGAAATCACGGCGGAAAGGTTGAACTCCGTACAGCCCTACAGGGGTCTGCGGATAGATCTCTTTCGTCCATTGCAGCGGAAGTGAAAACCAAGTCGACCACTCTTTGAGGTAGTCCTTCTCAAATTCCGGAAACGAACTGGCCCCAGATAGCTTACGTGTTTGCGCATTCTCCCAAGCCGCCTCCGCATCGTTGGAGTACGGAATTTCGATGTCGTGGAAGAAGATGCCTTCCGGTCTGCGCGCTTCGATATTTCGGCGCACAATGCGCTCAAAAAACGGAGGCTTCGCCCATGGATTGGCTAGAGCACTCTTTGCAAAGTTCGCGATATTTTCCTTCTGCTTTCCAGGATAGTCAGCAAAGGTGTTCAGAGCGGTGGAGAGCTGGAACCCGTGAGCCACCGCCTCCTTGCGATGTCTCTCACTCTGACTGCCACCCATAGCCCAGAAAACTGACAGCCCTCCACGCATTTGGACGGTAGGGATATCTATCCAGGGCGTTCGTTCTTCGGTAGAGCCACCATCCCGAGAGAGCATCGAGAGTAGCACTCCAAACGCGACCACGATTGATTTCATCTGCACCCAACCTTAACTCGGTAGTAGCGGACAATCCGAGTTGAAATGCCACTCGTTGTGACCGAGGTCAACTCCGCAAATGCCGCGATAGAAGGATGATCCTGCCGCAGTGCATCGATTAGATTCGGCATCGCGGCTAGGGTCGTCTGAACCAAACGCTGCATTGAAGAGGCTTGCCCGACAGACGGCTTGGCGATGAATTCCGGGATCTCGAAAACTTCCCACGGCGCGAAGCCATGGTCGCTCTGCCTCGAAGTTAAATTTTGCACAGGCGCCAGGATCCCAGAGAGTGGTAACTCAGGCCAAGACAAGCCGCCGCGCGAAACATAAGCTCGAACAAATTGCGTCGGCTGGGAAGCGAAGGCAGTTTTAGGAGAGCTTGAGAGGCATTATCCAGGCTGGGGGCAGCGGAACCCGGCTCTATCCGCTGAACTGTCGTACGACAGACGGCGGATGAACCCCTGTGAATCCTGTTACTAACACCTTCATTGTCTTGCCCGAACTTCTATCGGACTGTTGGTGCTATGGAGAGCGTCAGCTCTTCCATCAGAGGCAGGTGGCGTCCTGACGCAAGGCATGTTCCGGATACCAGGAACATCATTAGGATTGCGTCCAGAATATCGTGGCCGATCAGAACCATTCCGCCTGAGAGATAGGTGATCACCACAATTCCAGAATGGACAAGTAGATATTAACTCGGGAAGGCGTGAATTGACCTGTTATCGACGAAAACCGGCTCAAGGCTGCTGCTCGCCTTGTTCGGAGAGGTTTTCTGGGATGGGCTTTTCGACCGTGCTTGGCGCGACGGTCTTCAGGGTTCGTGCAAGTTGCATTACGAATGGCGACTTGTTTTCGGGAGCCAGTATAGCGGCTGATCATCGTTTTCCATAGTACGGCGAGACGGGATTGCCATCAAAAATCGACGGTGCTGCTCAATCTACGTGACCGCAGGAACGTGTAGCCGAGTTGACGCTGATCGCGGCCGCTCCAGGGAATATTTTTTCGGCCACCAAGCTCGCCAGCCCTTTGAGCAGGAATTTCCGGGTTCTGGTCCCCGCGTGGAAAATTCATTCCCGAACCACTCCAGGGCAGGCCCGTCTTGCATTGTTATAAACGATGGCGATCTGCTAGAAGGCCCGCACGAAGACACATTGTCCAGAAGTGAAGCTTGAACCGGGCCGCTGAAAATTGCGCCTGATGCATCGATGCAAGGTCTGGATTGGCACGAGAGAACGCTTGCAGTCCATGAATATCGCGCTTACGCACCTTCAGCGGCTTGAGGCTGAATCCATCCATATCTTTCGCGAGGTAGCGGCGGCCTTCGCCAAGCCGGTCATGCTCTATTCGGTCGGCAAGGATTCCTCCGTGCTGATGCATCTTGCGATGAAGGCGTTTTATCCGGCCAAGCCGCCCTTTCCCTTTCTCCACGTCGACACGACCTGGAAATTCCGCGAGATGATCGCGTTTCGCGATCAGATGGCGCAAAAGCTCGGCTTCGATCTCCTGGTGCATGTCAACGAAGACGGCGTACGCGACAACATCAATCCCTTCGACCATGGCTCGAACACCCATACGCATGTGATGAAGACCGTGGCGCTGCGGCAGGCACTCGACAAATACGGCTTCGATGCAGCCTTCGGCGGGGCGCGGCGCGACGAGGAGAAATCGCGCGCCAAGGAGCGGATATTCTCCTTCCGCAACGCCCAGCACGTCTGGGATCCGAAGAACCAGCGGCCGGAGATGTGGAAGATATTCAACACCCGCATCGCGACCGGTGAATCGATCCGGGTGTTTCCGTTGTCGAACTGGACCGAACTCGATATCTGGCAGTATATTCTCCAGGAGGACATCCCGATCGTGCCGCTCTATTTCGCCAAGGAGCGACCGGTCGTCGAACGCGACGGCATGCTCATTCTGAAGGATGACGACCGTATGGAACTGCGTCCCGGCGAGACGGTTGAGAACCGGCTGGTGCGGTTCCGCACGCTTGGCTGCTATCCGCTGACCGGCGCGATCGAATCCGACGCCGATACGCTGGAGGCCATTGTCGGCGAAATGCTGACGGCGCGCACCTCCGAACGGCAGGGCCGCCTGATCGACCGTGATGAAGCCGGTTCGATGGAAAAGAAGAAGCGCGAGGGGTATTTCTGAGCATGCGCCACATCACGGCCGAGAGCCTCGCGCCCACCGACGGCATTCGTGACTATCTGGCGGTGCAGGAACAAAAGTCGCTGCTGCGCTTCCTGACCTGCGGTTCCGTGGACGACGGCAAGTCGACGCTGATCGGGCGCCTGCTTTCGGATACCAAGCAGATTTTCGAGGACCAGCTTGCCGCGCTCGAGCGTGATTCGCGCAAGCACGGGACGACGGGCGACGACGTCGATTTTGCCCTGCTGGTCGATGGCCTTGAGGCCGAGCGCGAGCAGGGCATCACCATCGATATCGCCTATCGCTTTTTCGCCACGCCGAAACGCAAATTCATCGTTGCCGACACGCCCGGCCACGAACAGTACACGCGCAACATGGCGACGGGCGCATCGACCGCCGATCTTGCCATCGTTCTGATCGATGCCCGGCAGGGCGTGCTGCGCCAGACCAGGCGCCATTCGATCATCGCCTCGCTGCTGGGCATCCGGCACATCGTCCTGGCCGTCAACAAGATCGACCTCGTCGGCTTCGACAAGGCCGTGTTCGAACGGATCATCGAGGATTTCAGGCAGTTCTCGCACAAGCTCGGCTTCGAGACGATCGTGCCCATCCCGATGTCTGCCCGTTACGGCGACAACGTCACCAGCCGCTCGGACAAGACGGAATGGTATTCCGGGCCGACGCTGATCGAACATCTGGAAGCCGTGTCGGTCGATGAAGCCGTTGTCGAACTGCCGTTCCGTTTTCCGGTGCAGTATGTGAACCGCCCCAATCTCGATTTTCGCGGTTTTGCCGGCACGATTGCGTCCGGCTCCGTCTCACCAGGCGACGAGGTCGTTGTCGCCAAATCCGGCAAGTCCTCTCATGTCAGGCGCATCGTCTCGCATGGCGGCGACCTGAGCCAAGCGGTCGCCGGCCAGGCCATCACCCTTGTCCTCGACGACGAGGTAGAGGTCTCGCGCGGCAACATGCTGGTGTCGCCGGCGGCGCGGCCCCAGGTCGCCGACCAGTTCGCCGCCAACATCGTCTGGTTTGACGAGCACGCGCTGCTGCCTGGCCGCTCCTACATCCTGCGGACCGAGACCGATCAGACCAGCGCAACCGTCACCGACCTGAAATACCGCGTCAACGTCAACGACTTTGCTCATGAGGCGGCCAAGTCGCTCGAAATGAACGAGGTCGGCATTTGCAACATCTCGACGCGGGCGCCGATCGCCTTCGATACGTTCGCCGAGAACCGCACGACCGGCGCCTTCATCCTGATCGACCGCATCACCAACGCCACGGTCGGCGCCGGCATGATCCTGCATTCGCTGCGCCGCGCCGAGAACATCCACTGGCAATCGCTCGATGTCGGCAAGCACGGCCGCGCCGATCTGAAGAACCAGCGGCCCGCAGTGTTCTGGTTCACCGGGCTCTCGGGCTCGGGCAAGTCGACCATCGCCAATCTTTTTGAGAAGAAGCTGTTCGCCACCGGCCGCCATACCTACATCCTGGATGGCGACAATGTCCGCCACGGCCTCAACCGCGATCTTGGCTTCACCGACGCCGACCGCGTCGAAAACATTCGCCGCGTTGCGGAAGTGGCGCGGCTGATGGCCGATGCCGGGCTGATCGTCATCGTTTCCTTCATTTCGCCCTTCAGCGCAGAGCGGCGCATGGCCAGGGAATTGATGGCCAACGGTGAATTCGTCGAGGTGTTTGTCGACACACCTTTTGAGGAATGCGCCAGACGCGATCCGAAGGGCCTCTATGCGCGGGCATTGAATGGCGAAATCAAAAATTTCACCGGCGTCGATTCACCGTATGAAGCCCCGGAAAACCCCGAAATCCATCTCAAGACACTCGGCAAGTCTGCCGAGGAGATGGTAGAGGCCCTGGAACTCTGGCTGAACGAGCGCGACATTGCCGAAAACCAATACGATAGCGGCGGCGGCATCTGACGACGAAGCGATGCTCGGCCTGTTCGAGCGCCTTGCCTTGGCGGCGGGGCGAGAGGTGATGCGCGTCTTCGATGCCGGCTGCGCGGTCGACCAGAAATCAGACGCCTCGCCGGTGACCGAAGCCGATCGCCGGAGCGAAAAGATCATTCTCGCTGGGCTGCGCGCGGCGTTCCCCGATATCCCTTGCGTGGCTGAGGAAGAGGCATCGGCCGGCATCGTGCCGCCCGATCTCGACGCCGTCTTCTTCCTGGTGGATCCACTCGACGGCACCAAGGAATTCGTCAACCGCAGGACCGACTTCACCGTCAACATCGCGCTCGTTCGCCACGGCGTGCCGGAGATCGGTGTCGTCTTCGCGCCATGCACTGGACGCTTCTTTTCCGGCCGGCCGGGCAGCGCGGAAGCAATCGATGTCAATGGCGACTACCAGATCATCGGCCGTCGGCCGATTTCGGTGAGGGCGGGTGTGGCGCCACTGACCATCGTCGCCAGCCGGTCCCACAATACGCCGGAGACCGAAGCCTATATCCGCACGGTGGGCGCTGCCGAGATCGTCTCGGTCGGCTCGTCGCTGAAATTCTGTCTTGTCGCCAGCGCCGAGGCCGACGTCTATCCGCGCTTCGGCCGCACCATGGAATGGGACACCGCGGCCGGCGATGCGGTGCTGCGCGCGGCAGGCGGGATGACGCGCACGCTCGATGGTCAGCCGCTCGCCTACGGTAAGCGCAACCAGAGCGATGACGTGGATTTTGCCAATCCGCATTTCATCGCCAGCGGCAAGAGCGCGGGCCAGTAATCTCCCCCCTTGAGGGGGAGATGTCGCCGAAGGCGACAGAGGGGGTCGCCTCAGCAGGTGCGACGCATATGGAAACGAAAGAGGGAAGTCGGCGCTTCACGCGTGGCAACCCCCTCTGGCCTGCCGGCCATCTCCCCCTCAAGGGGGAGATTACGCGCCTACGCGGCCGCGACGTGCGCCGAATTCGAGCCGATATAATTGCGGATCGTCTCGATGATCCGGTCCTGGTCGGCCTCGCTCAGATAGGGGTGCATGGGCAGGCAGAGGATGCGCTTCGGCAGCCCCTCCGAAACGGCCAGTCCTGTCGGCGTGCGCGGATAGTCGCGGTAGGCGATCTGGCTGTGCAGCGGCTTCACGTAATAGATGACCGATGGGATGCCTTTTTCACCGAGATGTGCCTTCAGCCCGTCGCGCTTCGGCGTCTCGATGGCATATTGCGCCCAGGCCGAACGGCTGCCGTCCAGGTTGCGCGCCGCCTTGACGATGTCGCCGAGGCCTTCGGCATACCGATTGGCGACCGTTTGCCGGGCAACCATCTCGTCTTCGAGAATGGCCAGCTTCTCGATCAGGATCGCCGCCTGCAGAGTGTCGAGCCGCGAATTGATGCCGACGCGGACATTGTCATATTGGGTTTCGCCCTTGCCGTGGAAGGCGAACGAACGGAGCTGTTCGGCCAGCGCATCGTCATTGGTGAACATCGCGCCGCCATCACCATAGCAGCCGAGCGGCTTTGCCGGGTAGAAGCTGGTCGAGCCGACCGCGCCGAACGAACCTAACATCTTGCCGTCGATCGAGCCGCCGATCGCCTGCGCGGCATCTTCGATCACCATCAGCCCTTCGCGGTTGGCGATTGCCATGATCGCCTCATAATCGGCGGCGAGCCCGAACAGGTCGACGGGAATGATCGCCCTTGGCTTCAGCCGGCCTTCCGCCTTGATCATGGCGATGGCGGCTTCGAGGCTGGCGATGTCGATGTTGTAGGTCTGCGGATCGACGTCGACGAAAACCGGCTCGGCCTTGGCCAGCGCCACCACTTCCGCCGTGGCGGCGAAGGTGAAGCTCGGCACGAACACCGCGTCACCTGGGCCGATGCCGGCCGCAAACAGCGGCAGCAGCAGTGCGTCGGTGCCGTTGGCGCAGGCGACGACGTGCTTGGTGCCGATATAGGCGGCGAGCTTGTTTTCGAATTCGGTGACCTCAGGTCCCAGAATATAGCGCCCTTCGTCGACGACGCGGTCGATGGCTGCTTTCAGTCTGTCGCGGATTCGTTCGCGCTGCGCGCCTAGATCGATGAACTGCATGTCGGCCTCAAAACGGTACTAGCCAGATAACCGGCCGCTGGTAGCAGAGTTGCGCCAGCCGAGAAAGCTGCACGAACAGAACCACGAATTGCTCAAATGTCGCAGCCTGTTACCTCTGATTCCGACAGGTCCGCGTCAGACGCCGGAAATCCGGGGCTTTGTCGCGCACGATACGGCCTTTGTGTCGCACGCGCTCGGCGGGGCGAAACATAAAGTGATCGATGTCTCGCGCATCTTCAGCGCATCGCCGTCCAATTAGGCGATTTCATGCCGCCAGGGCGGATTGGCGCCGGCCCGCGACACGGTCACCGCCGCAGCCTTGGCGCCAAGCGCCAGCGCCTTGTGGATGGCGTCATCCGGCAAATTGGCGATCGCCTCCTTCGACAGCAGGCCTTGCTCGTGCAGCGAGGCCAGGATGCCGGCGTTGAACGTGTCGCCGGCCCCGACCGTATCGATCACCTCGACCTTGTCCGGCACGACCGTGACCTTGTGATCCCTGGTGTAGCCGACGGCGCCTTCGCTGCCATGGGTAACGACGATCAGCGTCGGGCCGCGATCCAGCCAGTTGCGGACGACGTCCTCATGCGAGCCGGCTTCGCCGAACCAGTTTAGGTCCTCATCCGACAGCTTCACGACATCGGCCATGGCCATCATCGAGCGGATGCGCCTGAGATGCTTGGCCTTGTCCGGGATGAAATTCGGCCGAATGTTGGGGTCGAGCATCATGACGCGGTGGCTGTGCTCGCGCCGCATGAATTCCTCATAGGCTG
Organism: Mesorhizobium temperatum; assembly: GCF_002284575.1. Taxonomy (GTDB): domain Bacteria; phylum Pseudomonadota; class Alphaproteobacteria; order Rhizobiales; family Rhizobiaceae; genus Mesorhizobium; species Mesorhizobium temperatum. The sequence continues at coordinate 26,172 of NZ_NPKJ01000033.1, read as the reverse complement.
ATCCGGCCGGCTCCGAGATCAGGCTGATGGCGCCGAACAGCATGGCTTCGATCTCGCTGCCGAGTTTCGGCAGATCGTCGATGGTCAGCATGCGTCCGGCTGTGTTTTCATCGTAGAACGTGTAGGTCGCCTGACCGTTGTCCAGCCGCACGAAGGCGAGCGTGGTCGGCCGGGGCGATGTGTGCGCATAGGTGGAACTGACCTGGCTTGCCCTCAGCGCGTCCTTGAACTGGCTGCCGAACAGATCCGTCGACAGGCCGGAAAAGAAACCGGCGGGCGCTCCCAGCCGGCCAAGCGCTATTGCCGTGTTGAAGACCGCGCCGCCGACATAGGGGGCAAAGGCCGGCTCGCCCTGTGTCGTGGTGCGTGGCAGCATGTCGATCAGGGCTTCGCCGCAACAGAGGATCATGATTTCCTGGTCTCCGGCGGATAGATCACACCCTTGCGGATGATGATGTTGGCGTAGAGCCGCGGCTCGCTTGTCGCGACGATCGCGTGCGCGGACCTGACCCGTAAATAGAAGTCGGCGCCGGCAAGCGCAACCACCTTGCGGCCCGGAGCACGCGTGGCGCAGATCGCCTCCATCTCGTGATGAACGGGATCGGCAAGCATGGGATCACCTTTGACCGAGGCGCGAAACAGCGCCGCCGGCACGGCGTCGTCGACAGGCAATACGCTGAGGATGGCGTCGAGCATCGGAACAAGATGATGACCGTCGGCGCGGATGAGCCGGTGTGCCTGTTCCTTCGCCGGGTAGTTTCCGTCGACAAGGGCGATCTCGTCGCCATGGCCCATGGCACGCAGCATCGCCAGAAGCTCCGGGCCGAGCAGGGCCGGGATTCCGATCAGCATTCAGGTGCTCCTGGAAATCGTGGTCGAACCGATGAGGAAGCGCTCGGAAAGCGGCAGGCTGGCCCCGCCCAGGGCACGTGCATGAATGCCGACAGTCCCCTCGCGAACGTCCGGAAGCTTCAGGCCTTCACCGTCGATCTTGCCGATGGCTTCGATAACGGCATCGACGAGCCGGCGCCGCACGGCCGTCGGCATCCATCCGTCGATCACCGCGGCCTCGAAATCGATAACCGAGGACGCCGCCACGATAGCATAGGCGAGCGCCTGCGAGGCGCAGCCGATCCAGTCGTCGAGCTCGACGCCGATCTCGCCCCAATCCTCCGGTGACGTCCACAGATGTGAGGCTTCGACGCCGCGCGCGTTGAGCGCCTTTTCCAGCATCGCGATCGACGCCACGTCGATCAATTGGGTCGGCTTGCCGTCCGGTCCGGGCACCGGCATCGAACCCAGCGCGCCGGCATTGCCGGTCGGTCCGCCGAAAAGGTGACCGTTCAGCACGATGCCGCCGCCGGCGAAGGCGCCGATATAGAAATAGACGAAGTCGCGCGCCGCACCCGCCTTGCCGAACACCAGTTCGGCGCCGCAAGCCGAGGTGGCGTCATTTTGCAGGTAGACCGGGAATTCGCACTGCGCCTGGATGTCGGCGCGGATGTCTCGGTGGCGCCATTCGTCCATGACGTCGCGCGGCGCACCTGCCGTATCGGCCCAGTTCCACAATTCGAACGGCATGGCGATGCCAAGTCCGGCAATGCGCTTGTCCTGCGCCGGGGTGAGTTCGCCGCGCATCGTCTTCATGCCGGAGGTGACGAATTCGACCGTCTCGCGCGGTGCCGGATAGCGGTAGGAATGCTGCAGCATCGAGCGCACATTGCCGAGAAAGTCGATCAGCACGAGTTCGGCGCTGCGACGGCCGATCTTCAGGCCGATGAAATAGGCGCCATCGGGATTGAGCGCCATCGGAATGGAAGGTTGACCGATCTTGCCGCGCAGCGGCGCCTGGCGGACAAGGAGGTTGTCCTCCTCGAGTTCACGCATGATGACCGAAACCGTCTGCGCAGAAAGTCCGGTCATGCGCGCAATGTCGGACTTGGCCAGGCTGCCGTGCTGACGCACCAGCGACAGCACCAGCCGCTCATTGTGGTCCCGCATGCCGCTCTGGTTGGTGCCGCGGTGAATGCGGCTCTCGGCTGCCTCGGGCGAACCGTGCCTTGTAGTGCCGGTCTCCACCCCTGTTCCTCCCGTCGTTTTCCCCTCAATGCTTTCGGGCCAGAATGGGTGAACGAGGCAACGCTGTCAATAATAAATAAGAGTGATTTAATTATTGACAGGAACCTCGGTCTGGTATTCTGTTAGGGCAGGCGTCCACGCTGGGAGAAGTCGCTGGATGCTTCGTGCAGATGCCGGTTGGCCGGCATCCGAAATGGTTCCACTGGGAGGAAAATCGTGACCAAGACAACACTATTGAAGTCCACCGTGTTTGCCGCGGCCGGACTGGGTCTGATGGCGTTCACCTCGGCTGCGTCTGCCGCCGATGTCGGCGCCTGCCTGATCACCAAGACCGACACCAACCCGTTCTTCGTCAAGATGAAGGAAGGCGCGAGCGCCAAGGCTAAAGAACTCGGCGTCGAGCTCAAAGCCTACGCCGGCAAGATCGACGGCGACAGCGAGAGCCAGGTGGCGGCGATCGAAAGCTGCATCGCCGACGGCGCCAAGGGCATCCTGATCACCGCGTCGGACACCAAGGGCATCGTCCCGGCGGTGAAGAAGGCACGTGACGCCGGTCTGCTCGTGATCGCGCTCGACACCCCGCTTGACCCGCTCGACGCGGCCGACGCGACCTTCGCGACGGACAATCTGGAGGCCGGCAAGCTGATTGGTGCTTGGGCCGCCGCGACGCTCGGCGACAAGGCGAAGGATGCCAAAATCGGCTTCCTCGACTTGACGCCCTCGCAGCCGACGGTCGACGTGCTGCGCGACCAGGGCTTTATGATGGGCTACGGCATCGACGTGAAGGATCCCAACAAGATCGGCGATGAGGACGATCCGCGTATCGTCGGCCACGACGTCACCAACGGAAACGAGGAAGGCGGCCGCAAGGCGATGGAGAACCTTCTCCAGAAGGACCCCGGCATCAACGTCATCCACACCATCAACGAGCCGGCAGCCGTCGGCGCCTACCAGGCGCTCAAGGCCGTGGGTCTCGAAGGCAACGTGCTGATCGTGTCGGTTGACGGCGGCTGCCCCGGCGTGAAGTCGGTCGCCGAGGGCGTGATCGGTGCGACATCACAGCAATATCCGCTGCAGATGGCGGCACTCGGCATCGAAGCGATCGCTGCTTACGCCAAGGACGGGACGAAGCCCAAGCCGACCGAAGGCAAGGATTTCTTCGACACCGGAGTCAACCTCGTGACCGACAAGCCCGCGGAGGGCGTGAAGTCCATCGACACCAAGGAAGGCCTCGCCAAGTGCTGGGGCTGATGCCGGTCTGACAGGCAACAGACCGAAGCGGCCAGGGGCTTGATCCCCGGCCGCTTCGGGTGGACGATGCGGTAGTCGCAAGCGCGAACAATTCCGGCGGCAGATCGGGAATGGTTGGACGGGCGTCGGCGCGTGGCTGAAGCCTCATGGGAGGAAACATGTCTCAGGTTCAGGAATTCGAAAAGGCTCTCGCGAACAGCGAGACAAGCGTTGCCGCTTTTGACGAGCACGGCACGTCGCTCGTCAAGCGCATCCAGCATTTCCTGCATTCCACTCCGGCTGCGGTGCCGCTGATCGTGCTGGTTCTGTCGATCGCTGTCTTCGGCGTCACCATCGGAGGACGGTTCTTTTCGTCCTATACGCTGACGCTGATCCTGCAGCAGATCGCCATCGTCGGTATTCTCGGAGCCGCGCAGACGCTGGTCATCCTGACAGCCGGCATCGACCTGTCAATCGGCGTGATCATGGTGATATCGGCCGTGATCATGGGCAATTGCGCCGTCACCTACGGTCTGCCGACCTTGCTTGCCGTGGTGATCGGGCTTGCCGCCGGCGCGGCTTGCGGGCTGCTCAACGGGCTGCTGGTCGCCTACATGAAGCTGCCGCCGTTCATCGTCACGCTCGGCACCTGGAACATCGTCATGGCCACGAACTTCATCTATTCGGCCAATGAGACGATCCGCGACGCCGACGTCGACGTCCAGGCGCCGCTGCTGCATCTGTTTGGCCTGAACTTCAGGATCGGCACAGCGGTGCTGACATTCGGCGTCATTGCCATGGTCGTGCTGGTGCTGATCCTCTGGTACGTGCTCAATCACACGGCATGGGGCCGCCATGTCTACGCCGTCGGCGACGATCCGGAGGCGGCCAAGCTGTCGGGCATCCAGACCAAGAAGGTGCTGATCTCGGTCTACACCCTTGCCGGGCTGATCGCCGCTTTCGCTGCCTGGGTCTCCATCGGTCGCAACGGCTCGATCTCGCCGTCCGCCGCCGTCACCGACTATAATTTGCAGGCGATCACCGCGACGGTGATCGGCGGCATTTCCCTCTTCGGCGGGCGCGGCTCGATTCTGGGCACGCTGTTCGGCGCGATGATCGTCGGCGTCGTTTCGATGGGCCTCAACATGCTGGGCGCCGATCCGCAATGGAAAGTGCTGCTCACCGGTGTGCTGATCATCGGCGCCGTGGCGATCGACCAGTGGATCAGAAAGGTTTCGGTGTAACCATGACCCAGGAGCCCATCCTCACCGCGCGCGGCCTCGTCAAACGCTACGGCCGCGTTACCGCACTGAACAGCTGCGACTTCGATCTCTATCCGGGAGAAATCCTGGCCGTGATCGGCGACAATGGTGCAGGCAAGTCGACGCTGATCAAGGCGATCTCGGGCGCCGTCGTTCCGGACGAGGGAATCATCGAGTTGGACGGCAAGCAGGTGCTCTTCAAGTCGCCCATCGAGGCCCGCGAAGCCGGCATCGAAACCGTCTACCAGAACCTGGCGCTGTCGCCGGCGCTGTCGATCGCCGACAATATGTTCCTCGGTCGCGAGATCCGCAAACCGGGTTTTCTGGGCGACTGGCTGCGCATGCTCGACCGCCCGGCAATGGAAAAGCGCGCCCGCGACAAGCTCACCGAACTTGGCCTGATGACCATCCAGAACATCAGCCAGGCCGTGGAAACGCTCTCGGGCGGCCAACGCCAGGGCGTGGCGGTGGCGCGCGCCGCCGCCTTCGGCTCGAAGATGGTCATCATGGATGAGCCGACGGCGGCGTTAGGCGTCAAGGAGAGCCGCCGCGTGCTCGAACTGATCCTCGACGTGAAGAAGCGCGGCCTGCCGATCGTGCTGATCTCCCACAACATGCCGCATGTCTTCGAGGTGGCCGATCGCATTCACATCCATCGGCTGGGCCGTCGCCTCTGTGTCATCGATCCCAAGCAATATACGATGTCCGACGCCGTCGCCTTCATGACCGGAGCGAAGCTTCCGCCGGAGGCGGCACTGGCGGCCTGATGCATGTCGCCCAAAAGCATGCCCTCGGGCGTGAACCGAGGGTGCGCAGCGGTTTTGGGATGACGACATGTACATAAGTAAGAACTTAAGGCGCGTCGCAGAGGCCGCCCAAAACGCGATGCGCTTTAAGTTTCTAATTGCCGCAGGGTAAGCTTCCCCGCGGCAATCTAACTCGATTGAACGCTTAACAATATGCGCTAGCATGGGCTGGGAGGAATGGTGAAAGCCGGTATGATCATGGCAACCGCACGAGAGGCAGCATGACGCGCGCGATGACATCCAAAGCTCCCATTCTCGAAAACTCCGATCCCAAGGCGCTTGCCGACGAAGTCTTGAAGGCCCTCAAATACAGGCTCGGCAAGGGGACCAGCGTCGCGACGCAATACGACTGGCTCACCGCCTCGATAAAGGTCGTGCGCGACCATATCGTCGATCATTGGATGCAGGCGACGCAAGAGGCCTACGCCCATCAGGAAAAGCGCGTCTATTATTTGTCACTGGAATTCCTCATCGGCCGCCTGATGCGCGACGCCTTCTCCAATCTCGGCCTGATGGACAATATGCGCGAAGCGCTGCGGTCTCTCGGCGTCGACCTCGACCTCATCGCGGCCCTCGAACCAGATGCAGCGCTTGGCAATGGCGGTCTTGGCCGGCTCGCCGCCTGCTTCATGGAAAGCATGGCAACCGTCGACATCCCCGCGCATGGTTATGGCATTCGCTACGCCAATGGCATGTTCCGGCAGGAAATCCATGGCGGCTGGCAGGTTGAGCTGCCCGAGACCTGGCTCGATCACGGCAACCCCTGGGAGTTCGAGCGGCGCGAACGCTCTTTCGAGGTCGGTTTCGGCGGCTCGGTCGAATCGATCACCTCGAACGACGGCAGGCTTGAGCGCCACGTCTGGAAGCCGATCGAACATGTTCTGGCGGTTGCCTACGATACGCCGGTGGTTGGCTGGCGGGCCAACCGCGTCAACACGCTGCGGCTCTGGTCCGGCATGCCGATCGATCCGATCCTGCTCGACAAGTTCAACGCCGGCGACCACATCGGTGCGCTCGCCGAAAGCAACAAGGCCGATGCCTTGTCGCGCGTCCTTTACCCTGCTGATTCCCACAAGGCCGGTCAGGAGCTGCGGCTCAGGCAAGAGTATTTCTTTTCCACCGCCTCACTGCAGGACATCATCCAGCGTCATCTCAGCCAATATGGCGACCTGCAGTCGCTGCCCGACAAGGCTGCGATCCATCTGAACGACACTCATCCGGCCATCGCCGTGCCCGAGCTGATGCGCCTTTTGATGGATGTCCACGGCATGGATTTCGACCAGGCCTGGAGCATCACCAAGCGCACTTTCGGCTATACCAACCATACGCTGCTTCCAGAGGCGCTCGAAAGCTGGCCGGTGCCGCTGTTCGAGCGGCTGTTGCCGCGCCATATGCAGATCGTCTACGCCATCAACGCAGAAGTGCTGCTGGAGGCGCGCGCCTCCGACCAGTTTTCTGACGAGCAGATCAGCCAAATCTCGCTGATACAGGAAAACGGCGAGCGCCGCGTGCGCATGGGCAATCTGGCGTTTGTCGGCTCGCACTCGATCAACGGCGTCTCTGCCCTTCACACCGAGCTGATGAAGGAAACGGTGTTTGCCGAGCTCCACCTGCTCTACCCCGACCGCATCAACAACAAGACCAACGGCATCACGCCGAGGCGCTGGCTGATCCAGTGCAATCCCGGTCTCACCGCGCTCACCCGCGAGGCGATCGGCGACCGCTTCCTCGACGATATAGACGCGATCAAAGAGCTCGATGCCTTTGCCGACGACGCCGCCTTCCGCGACAAGTTCGCGGCAGTCAAGCGGGCGAACAAGACCAAGCTTGCCAACCTCGTGGCCGACCGCCTCGGCATCAAGGTCGATCCCTCGGCGCTGTTCGACATCCAGATCAAGCGCATCCACGAATACAAGCGCCAGCTCCTGAACATCCTCGAAACAGTCGCCCTCTACGACCAGATCCGGTCCCATCCCGAGCGCAACTGGATGCCACGCGTCAAGTTCTTCGGCGGCAAGGCGGCGCCCAGCTATCATAACGCCAAGCTGATCATCAAACTCGCCAACGACGTCGCCAAGGTCATCAACCGCGACCCGGCCGTTCGCGGCTTGCTCAAAGTGGTGTTCGTGCCGAACTACAATGTCAGCCTGGCCGAGATTATGATGCCGGCCGCCGATCTTTCAGAGCAGATATCGACTGCAGGCATGGAAGCCTCCGGCACCGGCAACATGAAGTTCGCGCTGAACGGTGCGCTGACCATCGGCACGCTCGACGGCGCCAATGTCGAGATCAAGGAATGCGTCGGCGACGACAACATCTTCATTTTCGGCCTGACCACCGAAGAGGTCGCCGAGCGGCGCAGCAACGGCTACGATCCGCGATCGGTGATCGAAGCCTCTCCCGAATTGGCGCAGGCAGTGGCTGCCGTTTCGTCGGGCGTCTTTTCGCCTGATGATCCGGAACGCTATCGCGACCTGATGAACGGCCTCTATCAGAGCGACTGGTTCATGGTCGCCGCGGATTTCGATGCCTACGCCGCCACCCAGCGCGATGTCGACGCCGTCTGGCGCAACAGCCCGGATTGGTATGCCAAGGCAATCCGCAATGTCGCTCGCGTCGGCTGGTTCTCGTCCGATCGCACGATCCGCCAATATGCGAAAGAAATCTGGAACGTGCCCGTCTGATATGATTGCATGAGGCCACGAACAACGTGGTCCGGGTGCCGGGGAGAGTCACTGCCTGATGAGGAAGCCGCGCGCGACCGCTGCGACAAGCGGGCCGGATGGACTGGCGTCAGCCGGTGATGTCGCGGCAATTGTCGCCGGCACGCATGGTGATCCTTTCGCTGTCCTCGGTGTGCACGAGTTTGACAAGGGCTTTGTCGCCCGCTGCTTCGTCCCTCATGCCGAGTTCGTCACCGCCTATACGCTGACCGGCAAGAAAGCCGGCGAACTCTCCAGGCGCGACGAAGGCGGCTTCTTCGAGGGCAGCCTGTCGCTCAGAAAGCGTCAGCCGCTGCGCTATCACGCGCGCAATGCCGGCGGTGACTGGTGGCTGACCGATCCCTATTCGTTCGGTCCGGTGCTCGGTCCGCTGGACGACTATTACATCGCCGAAGGTTCGCACCTCAGGCTGTTCGACAAGCTTGGTGCGCATCTCATCGATCACGAGGGTGCGTCCGGCGTGCATTTCGCCGTCTGGGCGCCCAATGCAAGGCGCGTCTCGGTGGTCGGCGACTTCAACGAATGGGACGGCCGCAGGCATACGATGCGCGTCCGCCGCGACACCGGCATCTGGGAGTTGTTCATTCCCGACATCGGCGCCGGCCGGCCCTACAAATACGAGATCATCGGGCCCGATAGCGTGAGACTCCCGCTGAAGGCCGATCCGTTCGCTTTCAAGTCCGAACTGCGCCCGGCCACCGCTTCGGTGACGGCGCTTCCGCCGGCGCATCAATGGGGTGACGAAGCGCACCGCAATTTCTGGCGCAACGCCGATCCCAGGCGCGAGGCGGTGTCGATCTACGAGGTCCACGCCGGCTCCTGGCAGCTTCACGACGACGGCAGCTTCCTGTCATGGGACGAGCTTGCCGGCCGGCTGATCCCGTACGTCGTCGACACGGGCTTCACCCATATCGAATTCATGCCGATCTCCGAACATCCCTATGACCCGTCCTGGGGTTACCAGACGACGGGCCTCTACGCGCCGTCGGCCCGCTTCGGCGATCCGGACGGTTTTGCCCGGTTCGTCGACGGCGCCCACCGCGCCGGCGTCGGCGTCATCCTCGACTGGGTGCCGGCACATTTCCCGGTGGACGCGCATGGCCTAGCCAATTTCGACGGCACCGCGCTCTATGAGCATGCCGATCCGCGCAAGGGCTTCCATCCCGACTGGAACACCGCGATCTACAATTTCGGCCGGCGCGAGGTGGTCTCGTTCCTGGTCAACAACGCGCTGTTTTGGGCCGAGAAATACCATGTCGACGGTTTGCGCGTCGATGCCGTCGCCTCGATGCTCTACCTCGACTATTCGCGAAAGGCCGGCGAATGGATTCCCAACGAAAAAGGCGGGCGCGAAAACCTTGAGGCGGTCAGCTTCCTCCAGAGGATGAACAAGGAAGTCTACGGCCATCATCCGGGTGTGATGACGATCGCCGAGGAATCGACCTCATGGCCAAAAGTTTCGCAGCCGGTGCATGAGGGCGGGCTGGGTTTCGGCTTCAAGTGGAACATGGGCTTCATGCACGACACGCTGGAGTATTTCTCCAAGGAGCCGATTTTTCGCAAGCATCACCACGGCGACATCACCTTCGGTCTGGTCTACGCCTTCTCAGAGAATTTCGTGCTGCCGCTCTCCCATGACGAGGTCGTGCACGGCAAGGGGACGCTGCTCGGCAAGATGGCCGGCGACGACTGGCAGAAATTCGCAACACTGCGCGCCTACTACGCCTTCATGTGGGGCTACCCCGGCAAGAAGCTGTTGTTCATGGGGCAGGAATTCGCCCAGCGCCGCGAGTGGAGCGAGGCGCGCGCACTCGACTGGAACCTGCTCGATTTCCGGGCCCATCGCGGCGTCTGGCAGACGGTGCGCGATCTCAACTATCTCTACCGCTCGCGCCCGGCGTTGCATGCGCGCGATTGCGAGCCGGAGGGCTTTTCCTGGCTGATCGTCGACGATAGCGCGAACTCTGTCTTTGCCTGGCTGCGCAGCGCGCCGGGCGGAAACCCGGTCGCCGTCATCTCCAATTTCACACCGGTGCCGCATGACGATTATCGCGTGCCGTTGCCGACCGCTGGAAGATGGCGCGAGATCATCAACACGGACGCCACCGACTATGGCGGTTCCGGCAAGGGCAATGGCGGTGCCGTCGAGGCTCGGGCGGAAGGAGGAGGCATCTCGGCGACGATGCTGTTGCCGCCGCTGTCGACGATCATGCTCGAACTTGCTCCGGACTAAGCGATGTCTCGCAGCGCGTAACTTGGGAGGATAAAAATGGCAGAGATAAAACGGACCCAGCCGCTGGCGCGCGATGCCATGGCCTATGTTCTGGCCGGCGGCCGTGGCAGCCGCCTGAGGGAGTTGACCGACCGGCGCGCCAAGCCCGCGGTCTATTTCGGTGGCAAGACGCGCATCATCGATTTTGCGCTCTCCAATGCGCTCAATTCCGGTATTCGCCGCCTCGGCGTCGCCACCCAGTACAAGGCACACTCGCTGATCCGCCACCTGCAGCGCGGCTGGAACTTCCTGCGGCCCGAGCGCAACGAGAGCTTCGACATCCTGCCGGCCAGCCAGCGCGTATCGGAAACGCAATGGTATGAGGGGACGGCCGATGCCGTCTACCAGAACATCGACATCATCGAGGCCTACGGCCCCGAATACATGGTCATCCTGGCCGGCGATCACGTCTACAAGATGGATTACGAGCTGATGCTTCGCCAGCATGTCGACGCTGGCGCCGACGTCACCGTCGGCTGCCTCGAAGTGCCGCGCATGGAGGCGACCGGCTTCGGCGTCATGCATGTCGATAAGAAGGACACCATCATCTCCTTCATCGAGAAACCCGCCGATCCGCCCGGCATTCCCGACAAGCCGGATTTTGCCCTGGCTTCGATGGGCATCTACGTATTCAAAACCAAGTTCCTGATGGAGCAACTGCGTCGCGACGCGGCCGAACCGGGCTCAAGCCGTGACTTCGGCAAGGACATCATCCCCTATGTCGTCGAGCACGGGAAGGCGATCGCCCATCGCTTCGCCAAATCCTGCGTGCGCTCGACCGCAGAGAACGAAGCCTACTGGCGCGATGTCGGGACCGTCGACGCCTATTGGGAAGCCAATATCGACCTGACCGACATCACGCCGGAGCTTGACCTCTACGACCGCGACTGGCCGATCTGGACCTATGCCGAGCTGAAGCCGCCGGCAAAGTTCGTGCATGACGAGGATGGCCGCCGCGGCTCGGCGGTATCCTCGCTCGTCTCGGGAGATTGCATTGTCTCAGGCGCTTCGCTGAAGCGAAGCCTGATCTTCACCGGCGCACGCATCAACTCCTATTCGACGCTCGAGGACGTCGTCATGCTGCCCGACTGCCAGGTCGGCCGCAGCGCGAGATTGAAGCGCGTGGTGATCGATCATGGTGTCAGGATTCCCGAAGGCCTCGTGGTCGGCGAGGATCCCGTCCTCGACGCCAAGCGCTTCCGCGTTTCCGAAAAGGGCATCTGCCTCGTCACGCAGGCCATGATCGACAAGCTGGGATTGTAATGAATGCAGGTTCTGTCGGTCACGCCCGAAATTTTTCCTCTTATCAAGACTGGCGGGCTTGCCGACGTGACCGGCGCGTTGCCCATCGCATTGGCGGGCAAGGGCGTGACGATGCGCACGCTTGTTCCCGGCTATCCCCAGGTGATGGATGCCTTCAAGAAGAAAAAACCCGTTCACCAATATCCGCTGCTGCAAGGCGGCAAGGCTTCGGTCCATGCCGTCCAGATTGCCGGGCTCGACCTGTTCGTGCTCGACGCGCAGCATCTGTTCGATCGCCCCGGCGGTCCCTATGGCAATGCTACCGGCGCCGACTGGCCGGACAATTGGCGGCGTTTCGCGGCCTTGAGCCAGGTTGGCGGCGACATCGCCGGCGGCGCCATCTCGGGCTACCAGCCGGATATCGTCCATGCCCATGACTGGCAATCGGCGATGACGCTGGCCTACATGCGCTTCGGCAAGGCGGTCGGCACGCCGTCGATGATCACCGTCCATAACCTCGCTTTCCAGGGTCAGTTTGGCGCCGGCATCTTTGGCGAGCTTGGCTTGCCGGCGGCGGCCATGACGCTCGACGGTGTCGAATATTATGGCGGCGTCGGTTTCCTCAAGGCCGGCCTGCAGGCCGCCTGGGCCATCACCACGGTAAGCCCGACTTATGCGCAGGAGATCCGCTCGCCGGAATTCGGCATGGGGCTCGATGGCCTCGTCAATATGCGGTCCGTTGATCTTTATGGCATCGTCAACGGCATCGACACCGAGATATGGAACCCTGAAACCGACAAGCATCTGGTCTCCAACTACACGGCCAAGACATTGAAGGCGCGGCACCCCAACCGGACCGCCGTCGAGGATCGTTTCAATCTCGACCGCGACGACAGTCCGATCGTCTGCGTCATCAGCCGGCTCACCTGGCAGAAGGGCATGGACATACTGGCAGCGGCCGTCGACGGGGTCGTTGCCAGGGGTGCGCGCCTGGCGATCCTGGGGTCGGGCGATGCTGGCCTCGAAGGCGCGCTGCTGGCCGCCGCCGCCCGCCATCGCGGTCGCATCGGCGTCGTCGTCGGTTACGACGAGGCGCTTTCCCACACCATGCAGGGCGGCTGTGACGCCATCGTCATCCCGTCGCGCTTCGAGCCTTGCGGGCTGACGCAGCTCTATGGCCTGCGCTATGGCTGCGTGCCTGTCGTTGCCCGCACCGGCGGTCTTGCCGACACGATCATCGACGCCAATGAAGCGGCCGTTTCGGCAGGTGTGGCGACCGGCTTCCAGTTCGCGCCCGCCGATGCCGGCGCCTTGCTGCACGCCATCCGCCGGCTGGTCGAGGCGCATGCCAACCCCACGATCTGGACGTCGATGCAGCGGCAAGGCATGAAGGCCGATGTGTCGTGGGACAAAAGCGCGGAAAAATACCTCGAACTCTATCGCTTGCTGCTATCGAAAAGGGCTGTCTGACGCATGATACGAACCGTCGCCACCAAACCCTACTTAGACCAGAAGCCCGGCACTTCCGGGCTGCGCAAGAAAGTGCCGGTGTTCCAGCAGGAGCACTATGCCGAGAACTTCATCCAGGCGATCTTCGATGCGCTGGACGGATTTAAGGGCAAGACCCTGGTGATCGGCGGCGACGGCCGCTTCTACAATCGCGAGGTCACCCAGAAGGCCATCGCCATGGCGGCGGCCAATGGCTTCGGCAAGGTGATGGTCGGGCAGGGCGGCATCTTATCGACGCCGGCCGCTTCGCATGTCATCCGCAAATACAAGACCTTCGGCGGCATCATCCTGTCGGCCAGCCACAATCCGGGCGGCCCGCACGAGGATTTTGGCATCAAATACAATGCCGGCAATGGCGGGCCGGCGCCGGAAAAGCTGACCGAGGCGATCTTCGCCAAGACCAAGATGATTTCGAGCTTCAAGATCGCCGACATCGGCACGGTCGATCTCGACACGGTCGGCACGGTCGAGGCGGGCGGCATGACGGTCGAGGTGGTCGACCCAGTCGCCGATTATGCCGAGCTGATGGAAAGCCTGTTCGATTTCGATGCCTTGCGCGCACTGTTCAAATCGGGTTTCCGCATGCGCTTCGACGCAATGCATGCCGTGACCGGTCCCTACGCCAAGGAGATCCTGGAGAACCGGCTCGGCGCGCCGAACGGCACCGCCCGCAACTTCGTTCCCCTGCCGGATTTCGGCGGCCATCACCCTGACCCGAACCTGGTCCACGCAAAGCACCTCTATGACGAGATGATGGGACCGGATGCGCCGGATTTTGGCGCTGCTTCCGATGGCGACGGCGACCGCAACCTGATCATCGGCAAAGGCATTTTCGTCACCCCGTCGGACTCGGTGGCCATGCTCGCCGCCAATGCTCATCTGGCGCCGGGCTACAAGGCCGGCCTGAAAGGCATCGCCCGCTCGATGCCGACCAGCGGTGCAGCCGACCGCGTCGCCGAAAAGCTCGGCATCGGCATCTATGAAACGCCGACGGGCTGGAAATTCTTCGGCAATCTGCTCGATGCCGGCATGGCAACGATCTGCGGCGAGGAAAGTGCCGGAACCGGTTCCAACCATGTCCGCGAAAAGGACGGGCTGTGGGCCGTGCTTTTGTGGCTCAATATCCTCGCTGCCCGCGGCGAAAGCGCCAAGCAGATCGTCACCGAGCACTGGGCCGCCTATGGCCGCAATTACTACTCGCGCCATGACTATGAGGAGATCGAGACCGACCGGGCCAATGCGCTGGTCGACGAATTGCGGGCGAAACTCGCTTCCTTGCCCGGCACCAGCGTGCGCGGCATGAAGATCGCCAGCGCCGACGATTTCGCCTACCACGACCCGGTCGACGGCTCGATAGCCAGGAACCAGGGCATCAGAGTGCTATTCGAAGGCGGATCGCGCGTCGTCTTCCGTCTCTCCGGCACCGGTACCTCGGGGGCGACGCTGCGTGTCTATATCGAGCGCTACGAGCCGGACAAGTCCAGGCACGATCTCGACACGCAGGAGGCGCTTGCCGATCTGATTGCGGCAGCCGATGATATCGCCGGGATTCGTAGCCACACCGGCCGCGTCAAGCCGAGCGTGATTACGTGAAGCTGGCGCGGCGCACCTTTCCTTCTCCCCTTGTGGGAGAAGGTGGATTGGCGCGTAGCGCCGAGACGGTTGAGGGGTGTTGGACGGATCGTCGTAGGTGCCAGGCTGGACCACCCCTCATCCGTCGCCTTCGGCGACACCTTCTCCCACAAGGGGAAAAGGTGGAGCCAACCTGCCAACCCCTCAAACCGTCCACGATCTGCTGTTGTGAGTGCGCGTGAGCCAGCTCGGCGCAATCATCACCAAAGAAGGCGTTCGCTTCGCCGCATGGTCTTCGTCGGCTCGGCGCATCTGGGTCTCGATCTTCGACGATGAAGGAACCCGGGAGATCGACCGGCTCGAACTCCAGCCGGAAGGCGAGGGCTTTCACGCGGTTTTCGTTGCCGGCCTCGCCGCCGGCACCCGATACGGATTTCGGGCCGATGGCGAGTATGCCCCCGAGAAAGGGCTCTGGTTCGACCCCGACAAGCTGCTGGTCGACCCCTATGCCGTCGAGGTCGACAGGCCCTATGTCTATGACGGCAGGCTCGCCGCGCGTCGGGGCGAGGGCACCGACACCGCGCCGCTGCTGCCGAAGGCGATTGCCGCTACCCTGCCGCAACCGGTACCTGCCTTGCCGCCGCTATTCCAGCCCGGTGGTCTGATCTACGAAGTACCGGTGCGCGCCTTCACCATGCTGCATCCGGACATCCCGAAGCCCCAGCGCGGGACAATTGCAGCCCTTGCCCATCCGGCCATCGTCGAGCACCTGAAAAAGCTCGGAGTCGGGGCGGTTGAACTGATGCCGGTGACGGCATCGATCGATGAGCGGCATTTGCCGGCGCTCGGGCTGCGTAATGCCTGGGGCTACAATCCCGTGACCTTCATGGCGCTCGATCCGCGCCTCGCGCCCGACGGTCTCGCAGAATTGCGGCAGACGGTCGCCACGCTGCGTGAGGCCGGCATCGGCGTCATCCTCGATCTTGTCTTCAACCACACCGGCGAAAGCGACAGGCTGGGGCCGACGCTGTCGCTGCGCGGGCTCGACAGCCGCACCTACTACCGGCACTGGCCGGACGGCAGCTTGGCTAACGACACCGGCACCGGCAACACCGTCGCTTGCGATCATCCGGTCGTCCGGGAAATGGTCCTCGACACGCTTCGTCACTTTGTCTGCCGTGCCGGCGTCGACGGTTTCCGCTTCGATCTGGCGCCCATTCTGGGTCGGGTCGATGGCGTATTCGACGCCGCGGCACCGTTGCTCATGGCTATTCGGAGCGACCCGGCCCTTGGTGACAGGGTGCTGATCGCCGAGCCTTGGGATATCGGCCCGGACGGCTATCAGCTTGGCAATTTTCCGCCGCCCTTCCTCGAATGGAACGACAGATTTCGCGACGACATCCGCCGGTTCTGGCGCGGCGATAGCGGCATGGTCGGCGCGCTCGCCACCCGGCTTGCCGGCTCCTCCGACGTGTTTGCCAAGGCAGGCCAGCAGACAAGCCGCAGCGTCAATTTCATCGCCGCGCATGACGGCATGACGCTGGCCGACATTGTTGCCTATGAGCACAAGCACAATGAGGCCAATGGCGAGCAGAACCGCGACGGCCACGACGACAACCTGTCCTGGAACAATGGCGTCGAGGGTGAGACCGGCGACCGGGCGATCGTTACGGACCGTTTCGATGACCAATGTGCGCTGCTGGCCACGCTGTTTGCCTCCCGCGGCACGATCTTGCTGACGGCCGGGGACGAATTCGGCCGCACCCAGAAGGGCAACAACAACGCCTATGCGCAGGACAACGAGATCACCTGGCTCGACTGGGCCGGGCGCGACCAGGCGCTGGAACAATACGCCGTTTTGCTCGCCGCGATGCGTCGGTCCGTGCCGGCGCTTTCCGACACGCGCTTCCTGACCGGAGAGCCGCCGCCCGGATCAGAAAAACCGGACGTCGTCTGGCTCACTGAAACCGGCATGCCGCTCGACGAGGCAGGCTGGCAAGATCCGGGGCGGTACCGCCTGGTCATGATGCTCGGCGGCGATGATTGCCGCCTTGCCGTGGTCATCAATGGCGATCGCCGGACGTGTATGTTCACGCTGCCGGAGCGCGACGGATTTCGCTGGGAGCCAGCCATCGAAACACCGGGCGGCGCAGCAGGAATTTCACGGCCGGTGCCAGGGCGAACGCTGATTTTCATGATCGAACACAAAGCCGCGCAACCTCAGATAAAGGAGAACGGCGGTGGCAAGTGACAACGGCGAGTGGTGGCGCGGCTGCGTCATCTACCAGATCTACCCGCGCTCCTTCCAGGACACGACAGGGGACGGCAGCGGCGATCTGCGCGGCGTTGCCTCAAGGCTGGCTCATGTTGCATCGCTTGGCGCCGACGCCGTCTGGCTGTCGCCCTTCTTCAAGTCGCCGATGGCTGATATGGGCTACGACGTATCCGACTATACAGCCGTCGATCCGATGTTCGGCACATCAGACGATTTCGACGCGGTGGTCGCCGAGGCGCACCGTCTCGGCCTGAAAGTCATTATCGACCAAGTCCTGTCGCATTCGTCCGACCGGCACGAATGGTTCGTCGAAAGCCGCGCGGGCCGCGATAACCCCAGGGCGGACTGGTATGTCTGGGCCGATCCGAGGCCTGACGGCACCGCGCCCAACAACTGGCTGTCGGTCTTCGGCGGCCCAGCCTGGGAGTGGGACGCGACCCGCAGGCAATACTACATGCACAACTTCCTCGCCTCGCAGCCGGACCTCAATTTCCACAATCCGGAGGTTCAGGACGCCCTGCTGGAAACGGTGCGGTTTTGGCTGGAGCGCGGCGTCGACGGGTTTCGGCTCGATACGGTCAATTACTATGTCCATGACCGCTGGCTGCGCAGCAATCCGCCTTTGGCATCGAGCGTTGCCGACACCAATACCGAAACCAATCCCTACCTCTATCAGGAGCATCTGTTCGACAAGACGCAGCCCGAAAACCTCGCTTTCCTCAAGCGTTTTCGGGCCCTGCTCGACGAATATGAGGGCCGCGCCGCTGTCGGTGAGGTTGGCGACGAAACCCGTTCCTTGCAGACGCTCGCCGCCTATACCAGCGGCGGCGACAAGCTCGACATGTGCTACACATTCGACCTGCTCGGACTGCAATTCTCGGCCGCACACGTGCGCGGATGCGTCGAAGCGTTCGAAAGTGCTGTCTCCGACGGCTGGGTCTGCTGGGCGTTTTCCAACCACGATGTCGTGCGCCACGTGACGCGCTGGACAAGGCCCGGCGGCAATCCGGAGGCGGTGGCGAAATTCTCGATCGCGCTGCTGTCATGCCTGCGTGGATCGATCTGCCTCTATCAGGGCGAGGAACTCGGGCTGGAGGAAGCCGAATTGGCGTTCGAGGATTTGCGCGATCCATACGGCATCCGCTTCTGGCCCGGATTCAAGGGCAGGGATGGATGCCGCACGCCGATGGTCTGGGAGAAAGGCGCCGAGAACGCCGGGTTTTCAACAGGCAAGCCGTGGCTTCCGATCCCGGAAAGCCATCGCGCCCGCGCGGTCGATGTCCAGAACGGCGAGGCAAAGTCGGTTCTAGCCAGCTACCGCGCGATGCTGGCGTTGCGCAGGCAGCATGCCGCGCTGGTACAGGGTTCGATCCGCTTTCTCGATGCCGCGGGCGATGTGCTTGCCTTCATTCGCGAAGGCGGCGGCGAGAAGCTGCTCTGCCTTTTCAATTTCGCCGAGGAGCCGGCCAAATGGCCGTTGCCGCAGAGTATCGATGTCGCAGAGACGATCGATCTTGGTGCTGGTGCCGCCTTGCAGGGAAAAATTCTGTCGCTGCCGCCCTTGGGCTGCTTCCTCGGACGAGCCGGCTGATGTCGGTCATTTGTCAGCTCATTGAACGAGCACGGAGCGCCCGCAAGTCGCGCCCATGACCCGGACATCTGCCTCGCCGACATGCACGCCCAGCGCCGCAAGCACGTTATAAACCAATTCGTCGACCGGCGCCGTCACGGCGTTCAGAGCCGCAATCACCGCCGGCTTTACCGTTCCAAGCAGGGCGGTTACGTTCAGCAGCCCTAGTCCCAGCGCATTGATCGAGAGCGACAGTTCATCAACAAGCGATGTGGTGAGGGATTGCGTCAGGTTTTTCGTAGAAGCGGTCTTTATCGTCTTGTTGGCGATTTCGGTGCTGTTGAAGGTCAATGTCGTCGGATCGTTGTTGGTGATATCAAGCGCTGCAGACCCGTTCACCGACAGCAATGGAATGAGCAAAAGCCTCACTGCCGCGATCTGGGCATTAGAGAACGACTGTGGATTGCTGAAATCGGCAAAGGCGATGGGGCTGCTGTCGGCATCGCTGGCGGCAAGATGCAGCGAGGCAACGCCCGGGCGCGCCGCGATGGAAACCTCCAAACTGTCCGGGCGCCCCGTCGGGCAGCTGATGTCGGTCAGCTTGGCCTCGGCGTAGGCCACTTCGATATGCAGCGGAAGATTGACGGCCAGGAGAGTGGTGCCGCCTCCGAGATTCGAATTGCCGATGCCGACGGAGGCAACCAGCTTAATTCGTGTCTGCGCCGTGCGCACCACGGCTCCCTTCTCGCCGATTGTCAGCCACGGCGAGAATTGCGCAGGTTCGCCGATGGCGATGGCAAGCGTGGTCGAGGTAAGCCCCGGAATGGTGGCTCCCAGATTGAGCTCGACCTGCTTCGAGCCGTTTGCCAGTGCAGCGGCGGTGGTCAGCATTCCCATTGCGCTAGCGTCGACGGAAAAACCCGCCGACTGTTGTCCGAGGCCCAGTTGGCCCATTGATCCAAGGTCGACAAGGTGATTGAGCGGTATCTTGACCGTGCTGGTGGTCCTTGACGCGATTGTCTGCAAAGCAAGCTTGCTGGTGCTGCCAACGGGTGAAACATCAG
Organism: Mesorhizobium temperatum; assembly: GCF_002284575.1. Lineage (GTDB taxonomy): Bacteria > Pseudomonadota > Alphaproteobacteria > Rhizobiales > Rhizobiaceae > Mesorhizobium > Mesorhizobium temperatum. The sequence goes on along the minus strand of NZ_NPKJ01000033.1, from coordinate 6,568 downwards.
CCATGGCCGTCGCTATCTGGCCCACCGTCGCTTTCGAAGCCAGCACCTCCGAATAGCTGACACCTGTCAGCTGCAACTGGACGGCAAGTGCGTCGAAGAACGAGAGCAGGTTGACGTCGGCAGCGATCAGCGCGTTGTAGTCCATGACGCTGAGCGAGATGTTGCCGCCCAGGAGCTTGCCGAGAAGAGCGTTGAGGATGCCGCCATTGACGCTGAGAAGCCTGGACCCGACTGAGAACATCGCCTGCGGCGCTACGCTGGCAACCGCTTGGGTGCCGATGACCGGCGTAGGGATAAGCGAACTTGCGAAATAGCGGGCAGGAATCTTTTTCAGCGTGACATGGACGGCGTTGTGGGGCGTCTTGCCGGCCTCGAAGCGCTTGTCGACGCCGAGCGACGACTCTGGTGAATATCGGCCGGCGGTGACCGACACGACGGTTTTTCCGAGGGCAGGGGCGATCGTCTGCCCTGCCTTCTGAACAACGATACCCGGCATTCCGTTGTCGCCGAGCGTCGCCACGACGGCGGCCTCAATGTTGTTGATGTTGGAGGCGGCGGTGATTGCCGCAAGATCGACCAGCGACTGGGCCTCCCGGCGCTCCACATAGATCGAGCCTTCATCAATGGCGAAGGCGGCCAGCGCCAGCGCGAACGGTGCGCACAGCGCCGTCATGACGGTGAAGTTCGCCTTCAGGTCGCCAAGCATCGAGCGGGCGACCCGGCCGATCCTCCCCGGCAAAGTTTCCGACATTCAGATGCCTCCGACCCGTATTGTCGACTCGCGTGAGATCGTGGTTCCGGGCATGGGCAGCGCCGGGAACAGATTCCAGACTGGGAGGTTACGGGCATCGTATTGGATGGACACGACGAACTGGTTTCCGTCGGCCGTGCTGTCCTTTGCCTGATAGGTCAGCTTGGTGGAATCGACGAAGGGATATCCGCCGGCATTGGTGTTGACGAAACTGGTCACCAGCGCCTGGCGCTCGCCTTCATTTAGCCCGGCTATCGCGGTGCGGGCGGCATCCGCTGCGATTTGCTGCACAGAGTTGCTTGCACCAAAATAGATACCGTATGCAACCATTCCGAGAAAAAGCAAGATGAAAATGGGCGAAAGCAGCGCGAATTCAATGGCGGATGTTCCGGACTGTTCTCTAAATTGGCATAATTTGAGTCTTAGCTGGCCCGTATTGCGCCGCCTTATAGAGATTGTCTCAGTTTCTGCGCTGTTCAATTCCTTCGCCCATCGAGACATACCGAAGCCCGCGAAGTTGTAACCGATGGTTGCTTAAAGACGGCTTAAGACATTTCGGCAAAGTGGAATAGACGACAGATTTCTTGCCGGTACCGAATGCTTGAAGTGTTGGGAAACGAAGCCAAGTCCATGGTTTCGACTGCTGTTCTGGCGGCCGCGAAAGTGGCTGTCAGCGCGCCTTACTTAGGGTGACCTCACGAGTCTGTTGAAATAAAAAATTGCCACGCTACTGTTTGGCCACCAGCTGCCGGAGAGGGAACCGGCGGCGCGCTCAAAGGGGCCATCTAATCGGTTTCGGGGCGTCAACACTCAAGAGGCGTAGCTGAAGGGCCGCCTCGACAGGGAGAACTTCATGCTGAAAAACATGCTGAAGGCGACGGTGTTCGCCACAACCATGGTCTTGGCCGCCGGCACGTTCTACACGCCGGCTTTCGCCGAGGTCGTTTATAACCGCGGCACCGCCGCCGAATCGGAGTCGCTCGACCCGCACAAGACCTCGACAATCTACGAAGCAAATATTTTGCGTGACCTGTTCCAGGGGCTGACCATGCAGGACGCAAAGGCGAACCTCATCCCGGGCGCCGCCGAAAGCTGGACAGTATCGGACGACGGCACCGTCTACACCTTCAAGCTGCGCAAGGGCGCCGTCTGGTCGGATGGTGCTCCGGTGACGGCAGATGACTTCGTCTACGCTTTCCAACGGCTGGAAGATCCGGCCACCGGCGCCGAATACGCCTCGATGCTCTATCCCGTGAAGAATGCCGAGGAGGTGAACACCAAGAAGGCGAAGCCCGAGGAGATGGGCGTCAAGGCAATCGATGCAAACACTCTGGAAGTGACACTGAAGGCGCCCACGCCCTATTTCCTCGAAATGCTGACCCACCAGGCGACCTTTCCGGTCAGCAAGGCCTCTATTGACAAGCTCGGCGCCGATTGGATCAAACCGGGCAATTTGGTCTCCAACGGTGCCTTTACACTGGAGGAGTGGGTCCCCAACGACCACATCAAACTGGTCAAGAATCCGAAATTCTGGGATGCTGCAAGCGTCAAGTTCGACGTCGTCAACTACATCCCGACCGAAGATCGTTCGTCGGCGATGAAGCGCTTCGAGGCCGGCGAACTCGACAGCTACGACGACCTCCCGACCGAGCAGCTCGCCGACCTCAAGGCCAAGTTTGGCGATCAGATTCGCGTCGGCCCTTACCTCGGCACCTACTATTTTGCGATCAAGACCGACAAGGCCCCGTGGGACAACGTCGAACTGCGCAATGCCATCTCCATGGCAGTCGACCGCGATTTCCTTGCCGAAAAGGTCTGGCAGAACTCAATGCTGCCCGGCTATTCGATGGTGCCTCCAGGCATTGAGGGCTATACGCCGGCAATCGCCAAATACGCGGACATGTCGCAGATCGACCGCGAGGATGAGGCCAAGAAGGTACTCGAGAAGCTTGGCTATACGCCCGAGAAACCGCTGAAGATGGAAATCCGCTACAACACGTCGGAAAACCACAAGAACACTGCGGTCGCCATCCAGGAGCAGTTGAAGCCGCTCGGCGTCGAAGTCACGCTGCTCAACACCGACACCAAGACCCACTACTCCTTCCTTGAGCAGAAGGGCGACTACGACGTGGCGCGTGCCGGCTGGATTGCGGATTACAAGGATCCGGAAACCTTCCTCGGCATCTCCCGCAAGGCAAGCGGCAACAACTATTCGGGCTACAACAGCCCGACATTCGAGAAGGCCATGGACGAGGCGGCCGCCGCCGGCGGCAAGCCCGAAGAGCGCATGAAAGAACTCGCCGAGGCCGAGCGCATCCTCGTCGACGAGGTCGGCAACATCCCGCTCCTCTACTATAGCTACAAGGATATCGTTTCTCCGAAGCTTCATGGCTTCGAGGACAACGTTATGGACGTGCATCCGTCCCGCTTCATCTCCAAGGACTGATCTCCTTGGCCGGACTGCCGCTCCTTTACAGCGCCGCGCGTCCTTCGGGACGCGCACACGGCGCTGTAACGCCTTGATTTTGCGCGTGATCCTTTCCGAACCTTCGGTTCGGGTCATGCGTTAGGGGCGGCGGCTCCGGTTTGCCAGCAAAGCGGGGAACCGATGCTACGATACGTATTCCGGCGGCTCCTGACCGCCATCCCGACGCTGTTCGTCATCGTGACCATGGCGTTCTTCCTGATACGTGTCGCGCCTGGCGGCCCGTTCAATCAGGAGCGGGGCCTGAGCCCCGAGATCAAGGCCAATCTTGAAGCGCAGTTCGGCCTTAATGACCCGCTCTGGCTGCAATATGTCCACTATCTCGGCAATCTGCTGCGCGGCAATTTCGGTCCGAGCTACAACATGCCGGATTTCACCGTCACCGAATTGTTTGCCAGGGGCCTGCCCGTTTCAATCCAGATCGGCGCCTCGGCCCTGATCCTGGCGCTGCTGCTCGGCGGCCTCCTCGGCACCATCGCCGCGCTCAACCAGAACAAGCTTGCCGACTACTCGGTGATTGCGCTGGCTGCCGCCGGCAGCACCATCCCGACCTTCGTCATTGCGCCGGTGATCCAGCTTTTGTTCGGTCTGACCTGGAAACTGCTGCCGATCGGCGGCTGGGGCGATGGCGCCCTGCTCAACAAGGTCGGGCCTGTGCTGACGCTCGCCTTGCCGCAGATTGCCATCGTCGCCCGCCTGATGCGCGGCTCGATGATCGAATCGTTGCGCTCTCACCACATCCGCACCGCACGCGCGCTCGGCCTGTCGGACTGGTCGGTCATCGTCAAGCATGCGCTGCGCGGCGCCATACTGCCGATCGTCTCCTTCACCGGCCCGGCGGCTGCCGCGCTCCTCACCGGTTCGATCATCGTCGAGACGATCTTTTCTATTCCCGGCATCGGCCGCTATTTCGTCGATGCCGCGCTCAACCGCGACTACACGCTGGTCATGGGCACCGTGGTGGTGATCGCGCTGTTCACCATCATCTTCAACCTGATCGTCGACGTCATGTATGCCTTCGTCGATCCCAGGGTGCGCTATGACTGACATCGCAGCCACCGCTCCGGCCGTCGTCGGCCGCTCCCTGTGGGGCGATGCCTGGGCACGGCTCAAGGCCAATCGCGCCGCCATGTTCAGCCTGTATTATCTTGCCTTCATCGCCGTCATCAGCGTGTTCGGGCCGTCTTTGCTGCCGCATCGATACACCACCATCTACGCCGACCATGTGCGCACGCCGCCGAGCTTCTCGGCCTATCCGAAGGCCGACATGGTCGAAACCGCGCTCAATGAGGCGATCAAGCGCATGCGTGTCGACATCAAGGAGTGGCGGCAGGAAGGCAACCGCATCTTCGTCACCGTCACATCGCCCAAGCCGATCGACGACCGCAATGTCCGCTACCTCGACCGTTCGGATGCCTTCGATGACACAAAGATCGAGGATAAATCGCCTGACGGCCTTGAAGCGGTGATGAGCGCTTCGATCAGGCAGCAGTATTTCCTGTTCGGCACTGACAATACCGGCCGCGATCTGCTGTCGCGAACGCTGATGGCTGGGCGCATCTCGCTGGCCATCGGCCTGCTCGCCGGGGTCGTCGCCGGCGTTATCGGCGTGCTCTACGGCGCTACGGCCGGCCTTGCCGGCGGCAAGGTCGACGAGGTGATGATGCGCATCGTCGATGTGCTTTATTCGCTGCCGTTCATCTTCTTCGTGATCATGCTCGTGGTGTTCTTCGGCCGGAACTTCGTGCTGATGTTCCTGGCGGTCGGCGCCGTGCTGTGGCTCGACATGGCGCGCATCGTGCGCGGTCAGGCGCTGTCGATCCGGCGGCAGGAATATGTCCAGGCGGCGGAGGCGATGGGCATCGGCCAGCGCGGCATCCTGATCCGCCACGTCATTCCCAACCTGCTTGGCCCGGTGGTCATCTACATGACGCTGCTGGTGCCGCATGTCATCATCCTGGAGAGTTTCCTGTCCTTCCTCGGGCTCGGCGTCCAGGAACCGATGACCAGCTGGGGCGTGCTGATCTCGACCGGCGCCAAGAACATCGGCACCGCCAACTGGCTGCTCTTGTTCCCTGCTTTCTTTCTCGTTTCGACGCTGTTCGCGTTGAATTTCGTCGGTGACGGCCTGCGCGATGCGCTCGACCCCAGGGATCGTTGAGATGGTCGCTTCCGAAACGATCCTCAGCGTCAAGGACCTTCGGGTCCGCTTCAGAACGCTCGATGGCGCGGTCGAAGCCGTCAAAGGCATCAGCATCCACGTCAATGCAGGCGAAACCGTTGCCGTGGTCGGCGAATCCGGTTCCGGCAAGAGCCAGACGATGATGGCGGCGATGAGCCTGCTGGCCTCGAACGGCGAGGCGACAGGCGTCGTCGACTATCGCGGCCGCAACCTTCTGACCCTAAGCAAGTCCGAGCTCAATCAGATCCGCGGCCGCAAGATCAGCATGATCTTCCAGGAGCCGATGACCTCGCTCGATCCGCTCTATTCGATCGGCAATCAGCTGATCGAACCGATCCGCCGGCATCGCGGGCTTGGCGCGGCGCAAGCACGCGAAGAGGCGCTCAAGCTCTTGCGTCTGGTCCATATTGCCGATCCCGAGCGGCGGATGAAATCCTATCCGCACGAAATGTCGGGTGGCCAGCGACAGCGGGTGATGATCGCCATGGCGCTGGCCAACGATCCCGACATACTGATCGCCGACGAGCCGACGACGGCGCTCGACGTGACGATCCAGGCGCAGATTCTCATGCTGCTTGCCGAACTGCAGCGCAAGCTCGGCATGGCGATCGTCTTCATCACCCACGATCTCGGCATTGTCCGGCGCTTTGCCGACCGCGTCTATGTCATGCGCTACGGCGAAGTCGTCGAGGAGGGCGAGGCGGAAGCAATCTTTGTCAACCCGCAGCATGCCTATACCAAGATGCTGTTGGCCGCCGAGCCGACCGGAACCAAGGCGCCGCCACCGCCAAATGCGCCCGTTCTGCTCGAAGGCAGAAATGTCGAAGTGACCTTCAAGATCGGCGGCGGGTTTCTCGCCGGCGAGCCGCTGATCCTGCGCGCAGTCGATCGCATTTCGATCCGGCTGAAACAAAACCAGACCATCGGCATCGTCGGCGAATCGGGTTCGGGAAAATCGACGCTCGGCCGGGCCTTGCTGCGGCTGCTGCCAAGCGACGGCCTCATCCGCTTTGGCGATCGCGATATTTCCGCCGCCGACCGTCAGGCCATGCGGCCGCTGCGGCGCGAATTGCAGCTGGTCTTCCAGGACCCGTTCGGTTCGCTGTCGCCGCGCATGACCGTCGGCCAGGTCATCACCGAAGGGCTTCTG
>NZ_NPKJ01000038.1 GCF_002284575.1 Mesorhizobium temperatum | reverse complement strand
CGGCGGCAGTGGCGGCAGCGGCGGCGACGGCGGCGGCGGTGGCAGTGGCGGCAGTGGCGGCAGCGGCGGCAGTGGCGGCAGCGGCGGCAGTGGCGGCAGCGGCGGCTAGCGACCCACCAGATTTCGCTCGATAGTGGCGAACGTGAGCGTCCAAAGACGCTCACGTTCTGTTTGGGATACTGAACAGGAGGGCCGGCGCGAGAGCGAATATCGGCCGCGAAGCTATCCCCCTCACTCCTCCGCGCAGCTTCGTCGCAGACCGGCCCTTCAATTGCAGCGACAAACCAGGATCTTCACGGCGCTCATTTGGAGCCCGGCCCCACAGCCGAGGCCGTTGCCACCGCATAGACCGTGCCGTTACATTCGACAGGGATGTTGAAGAGCAGCCAAGAACTCGATCAATCTCGGCGAAACCATGTCCGCCCACCGAATTCAAACCTCCAAACGCCTCTTGCCGAAGAGGAACTCTCATCGGGCCGAACGGTCTCCCGAACCACAGACGATCGTGTCGCTGCCAGAGGAGATGGCAAGGATCCGAACCTTGGCGGAAGCTTGGATAATCCGCAATATTGGAAAAAAAGGTCTGTTTACCTACAGTATTAATCCATATACTGGCGAGAAGTCTAAAAAAAATAATGAACTAAGACAGCTTATGTCATCGCGCACGATAGCGGAAATGAGCGCAAGAAACCTCCCGCTTCGTCCTGTTCATCGCCGGAATTTGTCATTCATCATGACTTCATGGTATAGGGAGGAAGGGGGTATTGGTTATATTGAATATGATGGCAAGTCAAAGCTCGGGGCGAATGCGATGCTGCTTCGCACATTCGCCGCAAGCCCTCACTTTGAACAGTACCAGTTAAAGGCTAGTGCAGCCGCGGATGGCATCCTTGCGCTCCAGAATGCAGACGGTTCCTTTCGGCCTTGGCTAAAAGAGCCGAATTATCCCTTCGACGCAAAATACCTCTTAACATTTTACTCAGGGGAAGCATTAGTAGCATTGCTTGAATATTATTTTCGGACTGGATTAACCCGTTATTTCGACGAAGCGGCGCGCAGTGCAGAATTCTATTTAGAGGAGTATGTCCGCAATATCGCAGATAACTTTTACCCCGCATACGTCCCTTGGCACACCATCGCTTATCGGCATCTATACGAGTTAACGAAAGCCGGCAAATTCGCCGAGGCGGTGTTTACCCTGAACGACAAACTGCTTGAACTTCAGGACCGATCGTACCGGATTGGACGATTCTTCAATCCAGCAACCCCTCAGTACGGCCTGCCGCACGCGTCCTCGGACGGAGTTTACACCGAGGGGCTTGCTTATGCATTCGAGATGGCGCTGCGGACGGGGGATCCGGTGAGAGCAAGACGATACCTTGACGCTATTACGATCTCGTTGAAAAACATTGCATCCTTGCAGTATAGAGAAAAACTGGATGAGTCTTCTCTTCCATTTTACGTGTACCGAGGAGCCATCAGGACAAATGCAGGGAAAAATAGCTGGGCTCGCATAGACAATGCCCAGCATACGATAGACGCTATCCGAGCCTTGGGGAATTTTCTCGGAAGCAAGCAGGCTTCTACGTTCGATACCGGGCTTTGACTCCCGTCGAAGGACAACCGGGAGCCCCGAACTGCTCTTGCGTTTCTATGCCGGACAGTGCGGCCAGCATCCCTGTCTTGATCTGTACCATTTCGACCTTCAGCGCCACCCAGGATGTTGTCTGCTTGACCGGCTCGAGCCATGATGCAAGCATGGGAAAGCGTTCTGAACACATCAGGCACATAAATGCCGACGTTGGAATACCTGTTGACCCCATCGCCGGAAGAGCTGGCGGAAACCCATGTGCTGTTTTTGGCGCGTCATGCCCTCGACTCCAGCCCGGAGCGTAAGGCCAAGTACGGCTACCACGTAACCTATCATGCCATCATGCTCAATACGCTGCGGGGGCTGGGTTTCAGGGTCACGCCCGCGAGCGAGCACGAGGTGCTGTTCGGGCCTCTCGACTTCGATTTCCTCTATGCCATTCACTCTCATGCGATATTCGATGGCCACGAGCTCCTGGCGCCGGCAATCGCGGCCTATCGTGGCGTCCCGTGTCTCGGCGCATCGGCGTCAAGCCGGGCGGTCTCGGAAGACAAGGTATTGGCCAAGCAGTTGGCTGCTTCCTTGGGCCTCGACGTCGCGGAGCACAGGATCATGCAGCCCGGTGAGGTCAGCAATGATAGGTTCAGCCTGCCCGGTTCGTGGATTGTCAAGCCGCGAGGGGGTATCGCTTCCGATGCGATTGTAAAGGTGGAGAATGAAGCGGATTGGCGGGATGCGCTGACAACCATCGCAGATCCGCGTCACGGCGGCCGTGAATTCATTGCCGAAGAGTTTGTGCCGGGCCTCAATCTGACGGTTCCAATTGTCGAGGGCTTCCCCCCAGGTTCATTGGCGGTCTTCGAGGAGCGCGGCCGCCCTGGCGACAATGTTCTGACCAATGAAGCAAAGCGAGGGCTCAACAGTTCCTACAAGTCCGCTCCTTACGACGGACCGGGAGCCGAGGAGGTTTTGGAGGCCACCGCACGAATGGTGGCCGAGATGTCGCCATTCGACTATGCGCGCTACGACTTCCGTTATGATCCCGACACTCGCCGGGCCGTTTTCATCGAAGTGAACATTGCCTGCAACATGGCGCCGGCCTCGGCGGTCTATCGTTCGGCCGCCCTGCATGGGATCAAGTATGAAGAACTGGTGGGACATGTTTTGACGCACAGTCTCAGGCGGCAGAGAAAGCGGCAAAAACAACCGCAAAACGCTCGGTAAGGCACTTCAGTGATGGTCAGCGTATGCAAATTGATATGGTTGACAAATTCGAAGCGTTGGAGCCGCTGAGAGAGAATTGGAACCGGATATATGACTCCGACCCGGAGGCGCACTTTTTCCTGTCGTGGCCATGGATGTCGAATTGGCTGCGACGCCCAGGTTGGATGATTTTGGCTGCGCGGTCTCCCGAGTCAAACGAGTATGTCGCCTTCTTCCCTTTGCAACTCGTCACCGGGCTTGATGAGCAGACGGGATTTTATAGCAGCATAAGGATGGCCGGCTCGTATTTCGCTACCTATACAGGCTTCATCTGCGTTCCCGAATTCGAAGAGCAAGTCATTTCGTCGTTCGCCGATCGCTTGCAGGCGCTGAATTGGAGAGCATTACACTTCGACGATATTTCGATATCGGCCAAGCGCCGTCAAATGCTGCTTGGAAGGTTTTCCGACAACGAGTTTGTGAAAGAAAAGATTAAACGACGTCGCCATACAACCCGAACAGGCGAAAATATAAATCATGACATCTATATGTATGTCGATTTGCCGGCCGATTGGGACGAATTCCTGGATGGCAACCTTGGCCCGAAAACCCGTCGTGATGTCCGTCATTTTCTTCGTCAGGTCGAAAATAGCGGAGAATACCGGATAACTTTAGCAGACTTCGAGACAATCCAAAGTGACCTGGAGGTTTTCTTTCAACTTTGGCTTACGCAGTGGGAGGCCAAAAGCCGTGTCTATGCTCAGGGCATTATTGCCAACTGCCGTTATATGTTACTTGAATGCCACAAGGCGGGTGTACTGTTCGCGCCCGTATTGTGGAAAGGCGATACTCCATTAGGAGTACACATTGCGTTTATCGACAGGTCAAAGGGTTCACTCGTCTGTTTCCTCGTCAGCCGCAATCTTGCAATTCGGAAGCCTCCACCTGGCTTGGTGCTTCACGCCTACAGCATCCGTTGGGCAATTCAAAACAGCCTCAGGACTTACGACCTTGGCACTGGAGACTTTTCGTACAAGTACAGTTTCGGATCGAAGGAGCGGCTTGTAGAGGGTGTCCGGATCGACTCCACCAACAGCCTGACCCGCGGAAACAGGCTGGATCGAAGAAGCCTTCCCTCAGTGATTTCGTCGGTGCGAAAGCTGCGTCAGGAGGGGAAGCTCCATCTGGCGGAGCGCGGTTGCAGGCAGGTGCTCGAGACTGAACCGAGCAATTTGGAGGCGCGGCGGCTTCTGAACGAGGTTTTGGCGGCTACGCGTATTGAGGAGCAATTTGCGAGTGCCTTGCAACGCCATCGGAGCAAACAATTTTTGGATGCCCAGAGGATTTATCTGGAGGTACTGGCTGCAAATCCCCGGCACTACGGCGCTAATTATCTGTTGGGCGTTCTATGTCTTCAGGCCGGTCAGTATCGGGCAGCGGACACGTACCTGGCTCGCGCCACGGAGATCAATCCGAAAGCCGCAGCTGCGTACAACAACAGGGGGCATGCCTTACGCGGTCTGAAACGGTATGATGAGGCTCTCGCGTGCTACGAGAAAGCCATCGGGGTGAAACCCGATTTCGTGCAGGCTATGAACAATCGGGGGGTTACGCTGCGGGCGTTGGGGCGCATTGATGAGGCACTCGCCAGCTTTGACGAGGCGCTCACGCTCAAACCGGACTTTGCGAAGGCCTTATCCAATCGCAACCAGTTGTGTGTGCCTCTGCCGCGCGACCGTTTGTCCATCGCCGATGATGTCGACACACTTTAAAGCGCGTCGCGTTTGAATGGATTCATGCGATGCGCTTTAAGGTCTTTGATTTTTTATGTATCGTATCGCAAAACCGCTGCGCACCCTCGGGTCAAGCCCGAGGGCAAGCTTTTGCGCGACATGCATTGGTCAAAGTCAGGAATGGCTGGGTAAGCGGTCGACCAGCTAGCCTTTCCACTCCATCGATAGCCCATGCGGATCGCAGACCGCGAGCGTTTTGACCCTGCGCTCTCCATTGAAGTATCTGCTGACCTTGAGAGGATTGAACGTCTCAGTGGGGTTGGGATGTGTGACCTCGCCTTCCACTGTGACGCGCCAGACCGGCGCCGTCTTGCTCGCCTCCAACAGGATCTCGTTTATGCGTCGGTGTTGATCGCCAGAAAGCTGATAGCCCATTATCGTGTGGTACACGCATCGGGCTTGATCAGGCGGAATCTCCGCCAGCGCAGAGGTCAGGTTCAACACGGCGTCGCCGCCTCTGATCCGGGGCGGATGCGCGGCGGCGATCTTCAAGGCGCCATCCAGTTTTGTAAGCCGGTCAATGCGCTCGGGCCAAACAAGCGCCTTGAGCCACCGGCGTTCATTTTCATCCCGAACATCGGTCGGATAAAGTTCGAGGCCGATCCTCGATGAAATGGGGGGCGGGAACGTCCCCAATACAGGCACGCCGGGCCCTTCAAGGATGCAGGAAAGGACAAAATCCGCATCGGTCCACCGCTCCAGCTTCGGAGCGCCTTTCTCGTCCGTATACCGATATCCGTACTTGTCGAAGTTCAGGTTCAGGCCGGCGCTGGATCCGATCTCGACGAGGCCAAGGGGAGCGGCGGCTTCGCGCGCAACCAGATCGAATGCGGGCAGCAGCAGCGCACTGCGGCCAACCTCGTTGGTGTTGGTTGCCCGCTTCGAGATGATGTCAACGAGTTCGGCTTCGTGGTCACCGCAAAAAGCGGCGAAAAGTTCGAATGCGCGATCGTCGGGCGGCCGCGTGCCGCCCAGACTCGGATAATAATCCTTGAGGGGATGGTCGACGCCCCCAAGCAGGAGATACTGTACCGCGCCGAAGACAAGGTTCGCCGCCGGCTGACCCTTCCTGCGCCCTGCCGCCAGGCGCTGGAGCGCGACGTTGTCCGCAATCCCAAGCGACAGCTTTTCATAGAGGGGGGAGCCGCCACGACGAGACTCGTTGGCAAAGAAGCGGTAATAGTGAGCGCTTGTTTCAAACACCACCATAGCAACGAACCTAGTGGGCAATAGATGTCTTGGCAGTGGCTTCTACCTGTAATTGCCTTAATGCTTTCGGCCGAGCAGGTCAAGGAACCGGGCGAATAATCGATGCTTTCGAGCATACATTACTGCGGAACTGGCGGATGAACGAAACCGTGGATGATTCAACTTCGGGATATACTATCATTGATGGCGCCTTTCGCGACGAATCGCGCAGCCGTACCGTGCCGTACCGGCTTTATGCCCCCGCCCCCCTCTCTGGCGCTTACCCGGTGATCCTTGTGTCCCATGGCATTGGCGGATCGCGCGAGGCGATGCCTTACCTTGGGCGGCGCCTGGCGGAAAGCGGATACATGGCGGTGCACCTGCAGCATACAGGGACGGACAGTTCGATCTGGCAACACGCAAACACTCTTGCGGACGTCTACCGCATTCTTCGTGAAGCCATGTGGGACGCCAATGTTGCGCGCGCGCGATTTCAGGACGTGCCCTTTGCCCTGCGCGAGCTTGCGCGCATGAACGGCGAGGGGCGGCTTGCCGGCCGCCTGGATTTGACACGCATCGGAATGGCCGGACACTCTTATGGAGGCGTCTCGACGATGGTTTCCGCAGGGCAGAGAATGGGTCCGGGCGGGCAGTGGTCCTTCAAGGAGCCAAGAATTCGCGCTGGCTTGGTCATGAGCCCGAACATACCCATCCAAGGCGGCGAGTTGGCCGCCCTTTACCGCGATATCAGTATCCCGCTGTTTCACATCACGGGCACGAGAGATGGCAATGCGGTGCCCGGCAACAAGGAATTCGATCCGATACAGCGGACCCTTCCCTACGAAGCGCTGACCATCCCTCATCAATATCTGCTCGTTCTCGACGGTGCTGACCACAATGCGTTTTCCGGCCTGAAGCACGGACCACACGCCCACGGCCCCGAGGAGGAGACCCGTTACACTCGCGTTGTACAAGACGGAGCAGTGCTGTTCTTCGATGGCTACCTGAATGAGAAAATGGCGTCTCTGGCGGCCCTTCGCCATAAGTTTCAATCCAGCCTTGAGCCGACCGATAGGTTTGAATGGAAATAGCGGGAAAGTCCGCCAGCGTTCACCTCGATAATGGCTTTGGCAAGCGCTTCGCCCTCATGGACCGGTTCGGGACCATAGAGCAGCAGGACAGCTTCTTCGCTCGGCAGTAACGCCAGCGGGGCAGGTCTGTTCAATAGCCGTGCGAACCAGCTTAAGGCCGGCCCAGGCGTTTTGGATCGTCTCTGGCGCTTCCACTGCTTCCTCGCTGAGATGGTCGGCCCGACAGCCGCTGCGGGGTAGGCAACCGACCGCCGGGCCTAACCGGCGTGTCCGCCGGCTGGGACGAATAATAAGCCGTTTCATGCAACATTACTAATTTAGTAAAATGGTCACGTTCCGTTCCCCTAGCCACCAGATGGGACGGGCCTAGACTCGAATTTGTGCGTAAACCATCGATCAGAATTGGAGGCTGCGCAAATGAACCTCATTGAACAACTAGCTCGTAAACTAAGTCAGGATCGTCGCGCAATGGCGCTGATGGAAAAGCTAGCTGGGCAGTTAAGTAAAACCAAGCGTTTCAGCCACGGCAGCTCGGCCCGATTCATCCCCTTAGCCAGACACCATAACGTCTTGTTTGTTTGTCCCTCCCAGTCAAAGAATGCCACGCCGGTTCCACCTCAACATCTGTGGGAAGGATACGCCCAGACTGAATTAGACTATTTGAAATGCGGACAAGATGACGTGGCACAAATGCTTTGCATCCTCAATGAAGTCGGGCAACCGCCCATTCCGTTGACACGCGTGCTCGATCTCGGATGCGCCAGTGGCCGCATGCTGCGATTTCTTCCGCGAGACGAGACATCAGAGCATTGGGGCCTCGACATTAATGCCGAGCATATCGCCTGGTGCCAGGAACACCTTAATCCGCCGATGCTCTTCGCAACCAACACCACAGCACCGCATCTTCCATTTGAAGACAGCACCTTCGACTTGGTTTACTGCGGATCGGTTTTCACGCATATATCCGAATTGGCTGAGGCGTGGCTCCTCGAAGTTCGGCGCGTTCTCCGTCAGGACGGTTACGCATATATCACCATTCATACTCGGCAGACGATTGATCTTCTGCGAACGAAGTATCGCGATGATCCACTTTTCTCTGACCTACTTGCAGAACTGAACTCCAACTTCGCCGAAAATAATCCTGATGGAGTCGAGTGGTCGGTGTTTACCTTCGGTGCTGACCCGAACTCTCAGGTGTTTTATGACGTCGCTTCCTTGGAGCGGCGGTGGGGCCGGATCATACCAGTTGTCGCTGTGAAGGAGCAGGCGCACGATCATCAGGCCGCAGTGGTTATGCGAAAATGAGATATACAGCCGCCGTGATGTCGAAGGAGCTTTATGACCCCACGGTCACACTGAAGTTGCGGCGCGGCAGAACCAACTCGCGGACCAGTATCTGGAAACCCATACTGAACCGCCATCGGATGACTGGATCAACGGTCAACTCCAAAAAGCTTGGAGTGTCATGGCGCGCTGTCAATAAGCCCTTGTTGACCGGAACGTCACGCGGCGGCCAATGTAGGTTTCGTCCGCCTCGACGGTCTTGCCGTCGCCGCCCATCGGCATGAAGTCATCCGAGCGCATTGCCTCGCGAATGCGATGGGCCAGGAACCACGCGGTCTTGTAGGTGCATTCCAGAACGCGGTGCAGCTGATGGGCGCTGATGCCCTTCTTGGATGAGCACATAAGGTGGATTGCCTGTAGCCACTTGTGCAGCGGCAGGTGGGTTTCCTCGAAGATCGTGAGACGATAGTTTGGGCATCTGCAGCATGTTTTCGCAGGCACATGCTGCGAGATCGGTGTCCTCCGATCAGCCCGCGTCCTCTTCCGGAGGCGCGGGCTTTCTTTCCATAGGTCGTTACCGGCTTAGCCTTTCGACGGTCTCGATGATTGGCCTTCGCGAGTGCTTCGCCCTCATGGATAGGCTCTGGGCCGTAGAGCAGGCCAACACAGCTTCCTCGCTCGGCAGCAGGGCTTGGTTCAATCGAAACCGTGCTGCCATCAATGCACAGTTAGTCCAATCAGCCGGCGGGCTTGTAAACTTTGGCAGCTTTGTTGGCCGCTGCAAGCACCGCCTTCATGTCGAGCTCTTCGAGGACAACGAGGTCGGTCACCGAGCCGCTTGCCCGCACCGCCAGGGCTAGCCCCATCCCAGCGGCCTGGTCCGGCACCTCAGCATTGACCACGATATCATAGGCGCCGCGAGTAAACATCACACCGGAAACCTTGCCGCCAACGCTTTCAAAAAGCGTCTTGATTGCAGCTTCTCGGTCTGAGCCCTGTATCAATCCTTTATAGGCATTGGGCGCATAGTTTGCCAATATAGTCACTTTCATGGGTATTCCTCCAAAGCTTATACTCGTGTCATATCAATATTTGACCAACACGGAGTTATTTATCTTTTCGCTACCAATTTACAGTGGTCTGTGAATGGCCCGACAGCCTTCGGGGGTGAACCAACCGGCCGCCAGGCCTAACCGGCTCGTGAGGTCTCGCACTCGCCGGCTGGAGCGAATTATAGGCGATTTCATGCATCATTGCTAATTTAGTAAAATGATCATGATCCGTTCCCCTATTCGCCAGTTCGGGCCGGCCTAGACTCGAATCTGTGGGTAGACGAGTGAGTGCCGGGACTGGCCGGCTAGAGTTTATTCCTCCGATGATGCCGACCTTGGTAGCCAAGCCGCCCCAAGGTGACGGATGGACTCACGAGGTAAAATTCGACGGCTACCGCTCTCAAATCATCATCGACAGCGGCGAGGTCCGCATGTTCACCAGGCGCGGCCTTGATTGGACGGCCAAGTACCGCGACCTGACCGAGGCAGCCAAGGGGCTGAACGTCCAGAACGTCATCATCGATGGCGAGGTGATCGTTCTCGACAAGGAAGGCCATTCGGACTTTGCCGAGCTGCGGAAGGCAATCACCCGTCGCCAGCACGATCTCTATTTCGTTGCCTTCGATCTGCTGCACCTCAAGAGGGGCAAGCCCGCGTTTGCTCTGATGGCTGACCCAGGCACACGGAAATATGTCGGCAGCGCCTTCGTCAGCGTCAATCGCGAGATGCGGGAGCGGCTTTGGAAGCGCGTCCAGGAGCACGCCGGGCCTCGCTGCAGGATTTTTGGGATGAGAGTTAGCGACCAGTGGCAAGGGATCAGCATTCAGGAATATAATCCTCCCGTTGCGGCGAGCCCTTCAACGGAGATCGCCATGCCTCGAAAGACCCTCGCCGACACTCTGGCCGCCCGCGAAACCTTCTATGTCAATTGCGGACACCCGATGTGCTGCAAATCGACGAAGCTCGACATCCAGGCGCTGATCGACAGGCTCGGCCGTGACCACGGCTCGATGCATGACGACCTGGTCGGGCTCTTTGTCTGCTCAAATTGCAACGCTGCCGGTCGTGACCGCCGGCAGGTGTTCTTCACATGCATTCCTGACTACGAAGGCCAGCAGCGGGCGCGCAATCGCGACTGGAAGCCAACCTTCGAACGAGGGGGGTAGATTGCCTGTTTGGCGCCGGCCGGGCGGTCTCTTCGTCGATTTCGCAAACTAGCTCCCGCACTACATCGGTGCGGTTCCGCGGACTTGCCAGCGCAGAAAAAAGCGAAGATATGGATCGGCAATGCTCACCTCGCGACGTTCTTCATCCCAGTCGACGGCCGAGGAAAGTCCACCCTTGAGCGATATATTCGCAAGATGCTTCAGGGCGGACGTAATTTCATGTTTCTGCGGCATCATCTCGGTAAGCAAGTTGCTCAGCTTCGACCGGAGGTCGTCGTAGCTGATCGACGGCAATGGCCCGGTCTCTGCGATGGCCAGCAGAGTTGCTTCGTAAATGTCGGCTTCCTCACCGCTTTTTAGCGGGCGTTTCAGTCGCTCTTTTCGCGCTTGGGGCCCAGCGACGAGCTTCTGGTAGATCGGGAGGCCGGCGTCCTGAGCGATACGGGTAAACATCGACTTCAGGTCGTACTCAGCGGAGATCCTCGTTCGGCCGAACAGCGACGGCTTTTCGACGTCATTGTCGAAGCAAATTTCCCAGCAAAATTTCTGCATCAGAAACGGCGACGACTGACTTTCGGCCACAATGGTCGCCACGATCTCACCCGGACAATCAACTTTCAATTCGCGAAAGCCGAGTGTTGCAATTTGCTCAAGCTCGCCTGGGTTCCACTCCGGGAGTGTCACGGAGATGAACCGTCCAGTTAATTCGGATTCGGCCGATATGGCGTCGAACACTCGATGAGCGACCGAAAGGAGCAACACCTTGAGACCATTATAAATTGCCCCTTTCAGATTTCTGACGACCTCCTTTCGCGACTCGGGGTCGATGTAGTGGAAGTCGTCAATGACCAGGAATGCGGCGTTGCTGCATCATCAAAAGTGCTTCCGCCATACCATCTACACGATGCAGGTTCTCCGCCGTCTGCGACGACAGCCTGGAGCCTCCAGCGCTCACGATAGACACAGAAACTCCGCCCTCAACTTGCGTCGCCACTTCGCGGCTTGAGGCTCGTTCAAATGGAATGTTCAGTTCGGCCGTGATTTTGGTCCAGAGATCGTCGGCCCTTTTAATCTGGCCGCCGTCTATCCAAACGCATTCTCGCTCTCCGAGCATTTTCTTGCAGAGAACGGTCTTACCGGTCTTCGTGGGGCCGGCGAGGGAAACGATCTGGTTGGGAGTAGCCAAAGCTCGAGCAAGGCTTCGTTCGACATGTAGTTCTTGCCGATCAACGTAGGTGACCGTTGGTTGCCCTCCTGCGACGAAGACGTCATCTCTGTGCATCAATGCTCCCCCCTTGCGCGCCGCGCGCGCCGCCCCTGTTTTCTGCGCCCCGGTCGCGCCGAGGGATTTAATCTCACCCGACGATGATGGACAAGCGTGTTTCAAACGCTGGCTAACCGGCTCATTGGCGGGTTGGGAGATCACGCCGAAGCAGAAGAGGCGCTAGATCGTGCGGGGCTTACGCCAGATGGTCCTGATCGATCTTGGCAATCACGCCCTCGAGGGCCAGGACTGCCCGCCTCGATATCTCCACATGAGCGGCCGTGGTGTCGACTTTTCCCTTGCCCGGCTGAACGGTCCAAATGCCGGTTTTCCCTGCTTCGGCATTGGCGATGAACCGGCGCTCATCTTTAAGCTGCTGGCTAAGTTCTTCTCGGAAAGCCTTCCACTGGTCTTTCGTTGCGGGCATCGGTTTCCGTCCTAATCTAACAGCGCACGTTGGGAACTGACCTGCCGCCCGATCCGCAAGAGCTTTCGTTACCTCGGATTTGGTGCCGCACGCCCTCGCAAGCTTGACGCCGAATCCTTGGCCCTCCAGGCAGCGAACAATGTAGCGGTCTCGCAGTTCGGAATTCACGTCATAGGTCGTGCTGGGGATGTTTATGGCTCCGACCCGGTTGCAGGTCGTCATAGTGCCATACGTGTTGCATTGGATCGTGCCGGGATTGTTGTAGCCGGGGTTAACGTCGGTCGCCAGCGACTGCGGGATCTCTCTGAACGAATTGATTTTGCATTGATCGGTCGCGGTCTGGGTTGAGTTGAGATCAACCCAGGCTTGAAGACCACATAAGCCGGTGTGGACTGACATCCAGCAATAGCCAGTGCCACTAAAGATATCGTTTATGCATGTTTCTTCCCCGCACGCAACTGAACGCTAAAAGGGGCGTGCCCGCAAGGTCTGCCGCCGTTAGTTTCAGCTGCCTATGCCGCCGCCCCTTGAGCCTCACGCCAGCGGCCGCCATTGCACAGCTGCCCTGCGACATGCGAGTTTGTCAACCAAATGGCTCATCATGGGAGTCTCGTCATGTCCATTCGCCGGATTGCGTTGACCTCGGCAGCGGTCACGCTTGCCTTCACAACCCTCGCCCAGGCCAGGCCGGACACCCGCGCCATGACCTGCCAACAGACGCAGGCGCTAATCCAGAGCCATGGCTCGGCGGTGCTGACCACCGGCCCGAACACCTATGCCCTCTACG
Organism: Mesorhizobium temperatum; assembly: GCF_002284575.1. GTDB lineage: Bacteria > Pseudomonadota > Alphaproteobacteria > Rhizobiales > Rhizobiaceae > Mesorhizobium > Mesorhizobium temperatum. Next base: position 65,529 of record NZ_NPKJ01000038.1, on the reverse strand, counting down.
TCCGCCAGTACAGCAATGCGTGCGACTGGTCGGAAATCCCAGCGGTAGCGTTTGTGCCGACGCGCGATGGCCAGTGCTTGGTTCATCGATGCAGAGAGCCGCTCTACACTCCTCCCGGCTGACGGTGACGAGCATAGCTATTCTGCTGCGCCTTTCGGCAGGTAGCCCTTTTCCCGCAGATACGTGGTCAGGATCTTCTCGACCATCGATGACACAGACCGCATGTCATCCTTCGCCGCTTCCTCCAGGGCATTTTTCAACCCCTGTTCGATGCGGAACGAAATCGGTGCCGTTCTGACCATGGTGTGCGATCCTCATACAATGTAGTTGACGATTGATGACATTGTATGAGATTGTGAGAGGGTAAGCAAACTAAACCACGGGAGAAAACCCAATGCCGAACATTACCGTTCGGGCAGCCGCCGAAGGCATGCCCGATGTCAACCGCCGCTGTCTGCTTAACCTGACCGTCTTGCTGTCCATGATGCAGGCAGAGAAAGGCGATGCAGCATGAGCGCCGCCGTCAAGACGAAGGCGCTGGCTGCATTTGTGCAGCAGTGCCTTGATCCGCTACCCGATGCCGCCCTCATCGACACGCACCACAATCAGCTCATGCGTCAGGCGCGCCGCCTTCCTTGGCGGAAGGCTGATGCTGTCACCGACCTCACAAGAGCGGAAACGGCTTACTGGCAAGCGAAAAGCATTCACGCGATGTACGTCCTAGAGGACGAGGATAGATCTAGAGCCTATTCTCACAAACGGATGATCAGCGTCGACAGGAGCCGGCAGGCTGTGGCCGATCAAATCCGAGTTCCAGCACCCGATCTCCTGGCCGTTCAATGGAAGCGAGAAGCCGCAAAGGACCGATATCTGCCGATCAGTGCGGTTGAAGTCGCCAGGCTCGTCGCGGCAGATGAGGCGTTTCTTGCAGCGCATCCGATCACCAAGCAACCTCGTAGAAACCGTGGCTTGAGCGACCATCACTGAACCCAACAAAAACTGTCATAGCCCGCTGCCTCACGGTGGCGGGCGTTTTGCTGAGGCGGTTAAGTTCGGTTCAGCTCCAAATCCGAAATCATTTCGGATTTGCAACCGACCTTAATAGCCGCCACCTCCGCTACCCCCACTGCCACCGCTCCCGTTCGATGTGGACGCGGTAGGCGGCGCGGTCGGAGCCTCGCTGCGTGGTGCTGTCATGCAGGCAGTCAAAAGCAATACCGAAAACAGGATGAGCAGGCGCATATCGATGACCTCCCTTTAGCGGGCATTCTCCGTTAATCGTGGACCTTCTCACCTTCCGGCGAAATAAGGTACCACTCCGCCCCGAAGCCCTCCACATCTTGGCCTTGAGTGTCACCGGCCGCCTGGTCCTTGGCGAAATAATAGAGCGGCCAGCCGTTGTAGGTTACCTGGGTCGAACCATCTTTGCGCTTAGTGGTGGAAAGCATCCCGGCATCGAGCTGGTCGTCTGCGACCGGCGTTCCGTCCGTAAGGAGGGGAGGCCAAGCCTGTGCGCAGGCCTCGTAGCATTTGCTGGTGGCCTTGGAATCGGCCTCGAACAGATAAAGGCTGACGCCCTTAGCGTCGGTCAGGAACTTGCCGAGAGGAGCCTTTTCGGAAATCTGAATCTCCGCCGCGTCCGCAGCTTGCGCGACATCCACCGCCAGCACCGTCACTGGCAGAAATCCAAAAGCGGCGCCGGTAGCGGTAACGATCATCAATGCCCGGTTCATCATCTTCCTCCTTTTTCAGGATCGCCCCAACCCACGTCTTCGTCGTCTCTTTATCAACAACGTTTCAGGTACCCTCTCTATTCCGTGAAGTTTTGATTACGGAGTGCGGCCCGCTGCCTCACGGTGGCGAGCTTTTCCATTCCGTCGAAGGGTAAATCAGTGTCGCGCCCTCGGCCACGTAACCAGGGATCGAAGATCCCTCTATGCAGAACTCTAGCTGGACAAAGTTGGGTTCCCCCTGTTTGAACTGAGATCTAGGGCAGCACCGTTCTTATCGAGGAACTCGCGCAAGCGACGAAGCAATTCGTACAACCAACGGTCAGGTTCTTCGGGGTCGGGGCCGAGCCAAAGTTCAACTGCAAGGTCAACGTCCGGCCCAGTGGAGGTATCCTTTTCACGCCGCTGCCCTGAGAACCGCGACCCGAATATCCATGCCCTCTCCACGATTTCCTGTTGTTCGCCGAGCCACACCAGGAGCCGGCGAGCTGTTTGGTTGTCATATGAAGTCCGAGCGCGGACGGATTTGCTGGTGGAAGAGGGCTACCGGCCATGCGCAGCTTTCTCAAGACGAGACGATTCGACCAGCCCAAGTAGGAAATTGGCCAGATATTGGACAGGAACGGGGGTTTTTCGCTAAGTGCTTGACATCTCTGGTACGCCCAAGGGGAATCGAACCCCTGTTACCGCCGTGAAAGGGCGGTGTCCTGACCGCTAGACGATGGGCGCGCTCAGATGTGAGCGCTTATAGTTGCGTTGCACCAAACCGGCAACCCGTCTGCAGCCGCCGGCGACAACTTTTTTCAGTGGCCGCAAAACCGCGCATTTTCGGCGATTTAGCCCGGTTCGACGCGGCACAGTATGCCGTCGTGAGACGGCGCATTGCGGACGTTTCATAAACGAGGAAGAACCAGCCGTTACCGCCGCCGGCGGCAGCGCCAGTTCCAGTCGCGCTCGGGACCGACGTCGATGTGAACGGATTCGGTATGGCAGTAGGTGCCGACGCCGCCGCGCCCGGGCATGCTGCGGATGTAGCTTGCCAGTTGCGCTTTCGAGACGCCTGGAACCTGGATGTCGGCAGCGGCGCAATACATGTGCAGCGAATTCTTGGCGCCGTTGGCGCGGCGGTTGCGGGCCGGGTCACGGTAGCCGGAGGTGACGATCATCTTCTTGCCGTAGTGGCCCTCGATCGTCTTGAGCACGCGGACCAGCGACGGCTTCAGGCAGGCAACGTCGACATTCTCGGTCTGCTTCAAAAGACCGTTGGGCGCCAGCCGGGCAAGCCCGGCAGCGGATGCCACCTGATAGGCGCCGCCTTCATCCTCGTTCAGATCGACATCGCTATCGTCGTCGAGGCCGGATTTGCGCTTGATCTCGAACAGTGCGGTCTTGCGTACGCCAGGCAGGGCGTCGTCGGTGAAATGGCTGGTGTCGCCGACCGAAGCCAGTTGCACCGGCTTTTCAGCCGATTTGGCCGAGGCTAAGGTGATGGTCGGCTTTGCCGCCGCCGCCTTGGGCGGGGCGGATGCCGGTTTGTCGCCCGACCTGTTGTTGGCCTGCGGGGCAGGGGCCGCCGAAGCGGGCGTGGCGCTGAACAAAGAGGCGAGGAACCCCTTCTTCTTCGGCGCATAGGCTTGCGGCTGCGGCTCTCCGGCGGTCACATAAACCGGGTTGTTCATCGCCGGCGCGGCGGCCTCGGCTTTGGACTTCGGCGCGGCCGTGCCTGCATCGGCGGTTTCAGTCTTCTGCGCAGCAGCGTCGGCCTGTTCAACCGTCTGCGCCGACTGTTCCTGTGGCTGCGGCGTCTGGCCCGCAGTCGCATCTGCGCGCGCAGGAGCCGTGACGGGGAAGCCGGCATCGGACTTGGCGCCTCCCTGGGGGGCTCCCCCCTGGGTTCCCGGCTTGGCCATTGGCACATAAGCGACCTGCGCGGGAAGGCTTGCGTCACCCTCGGCGGTCATCGTCATCTGTGAAGTCGTGATCTGCGACGACGAATCAACGGCGACCTGTTGGGTACCAGAGGCCGTGCTGATATCCGTAGCAGAGGCGTTATAACCGGGCATGCCGACTGACAGGGACGGGTCGCCGGCCGAGGTACAGGACGCCAGGAGCACGGAGAAAAGCGCGGCCGCAATGGGGCGGCTTTCTCCCTTCGCGAGGCGCGATCCTGCTGATTTCAAAACCAAATTCCCCCTCGGTGTCCGGCCGGTAAATCATTGGCGCGGCGTCGGAACGTCTCGCCGAAATTAACCCTTGTCCCCGGACGGAAACGAGACCTGTGTCAAATCCGCAAGCCCCAGAGTATTTCGACGGCTAGAGAGGAATCAGGGCTGCTTAAGGGTTGACGGCTCCATTTCGCCCTCTTTTACCGGCGCGTCAACTCACCACACATTACAGAAGGTTACACTCGCACCTTGACATAGGTGCCTGGCGCATCGCCCAGGGTTTTCATGTGATTGCCGGGTTTACGCGCCGGCACGCGGGTGTTGTCCTTGGCCTCGATCCAGCGTTGCCAGTGCGGCCACCAGGAGCCGGGATGGTTTGTCGCCCCGGCGAGCCACTGGTCGAAGTCGCCCGCCGGCTTGCCGCCGGTCCAGTAGTGATACTTCTGCGCCGCCGGCGGATTGACGACGCCGGCGATGTGGCCGGAGCCGGCCATGACGTAGTCGACATCGCCGCCGAAATACTTCGAACCGAGGAACACCGAAAGCGCCGGTGCGATATGGTCTTCCTTCGAGGCGAGGTTGTAGACCGGGATGGTAATATCCTTCAGCGACACGACGCGGCCCGCCAGCTCCATCATGCCTTGCGAAAGTCTGTTCTCGAGATAGCAATTGCGCAGGTAGAAGGAATGATTGGCCGCGGCCATGCGGGTCGAATCGGCGTTCCAGTAGAGCAGGTCGAAGGGCAGGGGATCCTTGCCGCGCATGTAGTTGTTGACGACATAGGGCCAGATCAGGTCGCCCGAGCGCAGCATGTTGAAGGCGGTCGCCATCTTGGTGCCGTCGAGATAGCCTTTCTCGTTCATTGCCTTTTCGACGGCCGCGACCTGCTCCTCGTCGACGAACACTTTCAGGTCGCCGGCATAGGTGAAATCGACCTGCGTGGTGAAGAAGGTGGCCGATTTGATGCGGTGGTCGCCTTCCTGCGCCATCAGCGCCAGGGCCGCCGCCAGAAGCGTGCCGCCGACGCAATAGCCGACGGCGTTGATGTCCTTTTCACCGGTGGCCTTTTCGATCGTGTCCAGGCCGTATTGCAGGCCCTCTCTGATATAGGCCTCCCAGCTCTTGGTGCCGTGGCGCTCGTCCGGGTTGATCCAGGAGATGACGAAGACGGTATGGCCCTGCTCGACCGCCCAGCGGATGAAGGATTTTTGCGGGTTGAGATCGAGAATGTAAAATTTGTTGATCCATGGCGGGCAGATCAGCAGCGGCCGGTTGAGTACGGTCTCGGTCGCCGGATCGTATTGCAGGATCTCGGCGACATCGCTGCGGCCCACCACCTTGCCGGGTGTCGTGGCCAGGTTCTTGCCGATCTCGAAGGACGAGTAATCTGCCTGCCTCAGTTTCAGGTCGCCCTTGCCGGCGGCGATGTCCTCGGCCAGCATCTTCATGCCGCGCACCAGGTTTTCGCCGTTCGAAGCGATGGTCTCGCGAAACAGCTCCGGGTTGGTCAGGATGAAATTCGACGGCGAGATGGCGTTGGACACCTGCTTGACGTAAAAGCTGGCCTTGTGCCGGGTGTGCTCGTCCAGGCCATCGGCGTGCTCGACCAGCTCGTTCGCCCAGCGCGAGGTGACAAGATAGGCCTGCTTGAGGAAATCGAAGAAAGCGTTGCGGCCCCATTCCGGGTCCTGGAAGCGCTTGTCGCCGAGCTCGGGCTTGACCGAGTCGTCGGCATTTTCGCCGCCGGCACTGAGGCGCTGGATCGAGTTGGCCCAGACGGTCATGTAGCCGGAGAACAGCCGCGTCTGCGCCTCCAGCGCGCGCTGCGGATCGGAAAGCCAGTATTCGCTGAGCTTGGAGAAGGTCTTCACCATATCGACGACCGGCTCGGCGACATGATCGCGCACCTCGCCTTTTTCCCGCGGCTCGGCCCATGCAGAGGCCGCCTTGCCGGCCTGCTCGATCATGCGCGCCATGTTCAAGGCGAAGCGTTCCGGGTCCTTCACCAGATATTGCTCGACGGTGGAAGGCCGCTCATCTTCCGTCTTTCCCGAATCGGGTGTTTTGGACATAGTTGGCGGGTTCCTCCCGAAGCGTTTTCTTGACATATTACCATGGGATATCCGACAGGGTCCAACGTGCTCTACCTCGGCTGCCAAGGAAACAATATGACGATTAATATTGGCGACGCTGTTTTTTCTACCACTGGTTTTTCTGGCACTGGTCGTTTTTGCCGCATGGGGGCGGCGATCGTCCTGCTGGCGATCGCCGGCTGTTCGAGCGCCAACATCGAGGGCGCTAGGCCTGTCGCGGCTAGCGACGGGCCAAAGAACACCGGCACCTATCCGAACCTGAATATCCCGCCACAGGCAGCGGCAGAGCAGTTCACCGAGGCGGAAAGGAACGCCAAGCTCGCCCAGTTGAAAGCCGACGAGCAGGCGCAGGGCTCAAAAGGCGGCGCGGTCAAGGCCACGAACCAGGCGGCGCTGAACACACTGGCAAGGAAGCACGGCATCGACGCGCTAAAGCAGATCGAAGCCAAATGCGATCCGGCCCTCGACCCTACCTGCAAATAGGGTTATATCGCGCGACCGACAAGCACCTTTGCCAAAAACCACTTTGACCGTCTGGAATTGACATGGAAGAATTTCACAAGGTCCGCCGGCTTCCGCCCTATGTCTTCGAGCAGGTCAACCGGCTGAAGGCCAGTGCCCGTTCGCGCGGCGCCGACATCATCGACCTTGGCATGGGCAATCCGGACCTGCCGACGCCCAAGGCCATCGTCGATAAATTGTGCGAGGTCGTGCGCGATCCGCGCACGCACCGGTATTCGTCGTCGCGCGGCATTCCGGGCCTGCGCCGCGCACAGGCCAATTACTATGCCCGCCGTTTCGGCGTGAAACTCGACCCGGACACGCAAGTGGTGGCGACGCTGGGCTCGAAGGAAGGCTTTGCCAATATGGCGCAGGCGATCACCGCGCCCGGCGACGTGATCCTGTGCCCCAACCCGACCTATCCGATCCACGCTTTCGGCTTCATCATGTCGGGCGGCGTCATCCGCTCGTTGCAGGTGGAGCCGGACGACGGCTTCATTCCGGCGCTGGAGCGCGGCATCCGCCATTCGATCCCGAAGCCGCTGGCGTTGATCCTCAATTACCCGTCGAACCCGACGGCGCAGGTCGCCTCGCTCGATTTCTACAAGGAGGTGGTGGCCTTCGCAAAGAAGAACGACATCATCATCCTGTCGGACCTTGCCTATTCGGAAATTTATTTTGACGGCAATCCGCCGCCTTCGGTGCTGCAGGTGCCGGGCGCGATCGAGGTGGCGGTCGAGTTCACCTCGATGTCGAAGACCTTTTCCATGCCCGGCTGGCGCATGGGTTTTGCCGTCGGCAACGAGCGGCTGATCTCGGCGCTGACCAGGGTGAAATCCTATCTAGACTACGGCGCCTTCACGCCGATCCAGGTGGCGGCCGCGCACGCGCTCAACGGCGACGGCGCCGATATCGCTGAAGTGCGCGACATCTACCACAAACGCCGCGACGTCATGGTCGACGCCTTCAGCCGCGCCGGCTGGATCGTCCCGGCGCCGGCGGCATCGATGTTCGCCTGGGCGCCGATCCCGGAGCCGTTCAAGCATCTCGGTTCGCTCGAATTCTCCAAGCTTCTGATCGAGCACGCCGACGTGGCGGTGGCGCCGGGCGTCGGCTTCGGCGAGCATGGCGACGATCATGTGCGCATCGCGCTGGTCGAGAACGAGCACCGGATCCGGCAGGCGGCGCGCAACATCAAGCGCTTCCTGGCGTCCAGCGCCAAACAGCCCAACAATGTGGTGCCACTCGCCGCGCATCGTTGAGTGGCCACAGATCACATCGACCAAATCCTTGAGGGGCGTCGCCGGACATGGCTGAAGCGTTGCGTGTTGGAATCGCCGGTCTCGGCACCGTCGGCGCGTCGGTGGCGCGCGTGCTGCGCGACAAGGCGGCGGAACTGACGCGGCAATGCGGCCGCGAGGTCGTCGTGTCAGCCGTTTCGGCCCGCGATCGCAAACGCGACCGCGGCGTCGACCTCGGCGCGGCCAAATGGTTCGACGATCCGGTAGCAATGGCGCAGGCCGCCGACATCGATGTCTTCGTCGAGCTGATCGGCGGCGACGAGGGGCCGTCGCGATCATCCGTAAAAGCAGCGCTTGAAGCCGGCCGTCACGTCGTCACCGCCAACAAGGCGCTGCTCGCCAAGCATGGCGTCGCGCTGGCCGAGATCGCCGAGAAGAAGGGCGTACTGCTCAATTACGAGGCGGCGGTAGCGGGCGGCATTCCGGTCATCAAGACGATGCGCGAGGCGATGGCTGGCAATTCGGTGACCCGTGTCTTCGGCATCCTCAACGGAACCTGCAACTATATCCTGACCCGCATGGAGGCCGAGGGCCTGTCGTTCGACGCTTGCCTGAAGGACGCGCAGCGACTGGGCTATGCCGAGGCCGACCCGACCTTCGACATCGAAGGGCACGACACCGCACACAAGCTGTCGATCCTGACCAGCCTTGCCTTCGGCACGAGGATTGCCGCCAACGACATCTACATGGAAGGGATTTCCAACATCAGCCAGGCCGACATCCGCGCGGCCAGCGATCTCGGCTACCGGATAAAGCTGCTCGGCGTCGCCCAACGCACGGAAAGCGGTATCGAACAGCGCGTGCACCCGACCATGGTGCCGACGGCTTCGGTCATCGCGCAGGTGCACGGCGTCACCAATGCGGTGGCGATCGAAACCGATATTCTGGGCGAACTCCTGCTCTCCGGTCCCGGTGCCGGCGGCAACGCCACCGCATCGGCGGTGGTCGGCGATATTGCCGACATCGCCAAGAGCCGCCCCGGTTTCCAGCACGGTCCGGTCTTCGGCCTGCCGGCGAAGGAATTGCGGCCGTACAAGAAGGCGCAGATGCGCAGCCATGCCGGCGGCTATTTCATCCGGCTGACCGTGCACGACCGCATCGGCGTCTTTGCCGCCATCGCCAAGCGCATGGCCGACAACGACATTTCGCTGGAATCGATCGTGCAGCACGCCGCCGGGCCGGATACCGCCTTGCAGAAGACGGTGATCCTCGTCACCCACGAGACGACGGAAGCGGCGGTCCGCAAGGCTGTTGACGGCATCACCAAGGACGATCATCTGACCGACAAGCCGCAGGTTATCCGCATCGAGCGGGCGGAATAGGGATTTCTCCTTCTCCTTCAATCGATTGATATCGTTGCGTTTTCAAAAAAGACCCGCCCAGGTCTTGCTGTTGTCATGGAGCTTTGACACAACCGGCGCGCCTCTGGCGGGAGGCAATGTGCCAACGAGGATTGTCCACGATGAACGTCGCCCAGAACATCGTCGCCGGCCTTGACCGGATACTCACCATGGAACTGGTGCGTGTCACCGAACGCGCAGCGGTTGCGGCGGCAAGGTTGCGCGGACGCGGCGACGAAAAGGCCGCCGACCAGGTTGCGGTCGACGCCATGCGCGAGGAGCTCAACCGCCTCGCCATCAACGGCACGGTGGTGATCGGCGAGGGCGAGCGCGACGAGGCGCCGATGCTCTATATCGGCGAAGAGGTCGGTTCCGGCAAAGGCCCGGCGGTCGACATCGCGCTCGACCCGCTCGAAGGCACGACGGTCTGCGCCAAGAACCTGCCTAATGCGCTGGCCGTCATCGCCATTGCGGAAAAGGGCAGTCTCCTGTTTGCGCCCGACGTCTATATGGACAAGATCGCCATTGGCCCGGGCTACGCGGACGGCGTCATCGATATCGATGCCTCGCCGGCCGAAAACATCGCCAGCCTGGCCAGGGCCAAGGGCGTGCCGGTGTCGGAGATCACCGCCTGCATCCTCGACCGGCCGCGCCATGGCGCGCTGATCGAGGCGGTGCGCGCCACGGGCGCTGCGATCCGGCTGATCGGCGATGGTGACGTCGCCGGCGTTATCCACACCACCGATCCGGACGAAACCGGCATCGACATCTATCTTGGCACCGGCGGCGCCCCGGAGGGCGTGCTGGCGGCGGCAGCGTTGCGCTGCACCGGCGGCCAGATGCAGGGAAGGCTGATCCTCGACACGCCGCAAAAGCTGGCGCGCGCGGCAAAGATGGGCATTTTGGATCCGAAGCGGGTCTACCGCGCGCAAGACATGGCGCGCGGGGACGTCCTGTTCGCGGCAACCGGCGTGACCGACGGCAATATGCTGGCCGGCGTCAAGTTCGGTCGCAATTCCATCACCACGCATACGATCGTGCTGCGTTCGTCGTCGCGCACCGTGCGCGAGATCAAGGCAAGGCACCAGGATCTGGAAAAGTTTTGATTCCCGACTCGGCTAGCCGTCGCATATTGTGAGAAATGACAATCCGCAGACGGCGCGTCGCATGACGGGCGAAAATCGTATCTTCCTCGACGTCAGGCAGTCGGCATCAGGTGTTTCCTGGGAACACCGGCTGACCGAGCGGCAGGACATGACTGCGCTTGCCATAGCGCAGGGCTGTGGCGTGCCGGACATCGTCGCGCGCGTCCTTGCCGGGCGCGGCGTGACTGCCGAGCAGACCGAGCGGTTCCTTGATCCGACCATCCGCGACCTTTTGCCGGATCCGGCGTCGCTGACCGACATGAACAAGGCCGCCGCCCGCATCGCCGGGGCAATCATTGCCAGGGAAAAGGTGGCGATCTTCGGCGACTACGATGTCGATGGCGCCGCCTCGTCGGCGCTGCTCAAGCGGTTTCTCACGCATTTCTCCGTGCCAGCGGAGATCTACATACCGGACCGTATCTTCGAGGGGTACGGTCCCAACCCCGAAGCCATGCGCGAACTCGTCTCGCGCGGCGCAACGCTGATCGTCACCGTCGATTGCGGGACCAACAGCGCCATTTCCATCGACGCGGCGAAGGCCGCGGGTGCTGATGTCGTGGTGCTCGACCATCACCAGCTCGGCGGTCCGTTGCCGGCAGCGGTTGCGGTCGTCAATCCCAATCGCGAGGACGACCTTTCGGGGCAGGGCCATCTTTGTGCCGCCGGCGTCGTCTTCCTGGCTCTGGTGCAGACGGCGAAGATCCTGCGCGGCCGGTTGCCGGATGCCGCACCGCCGGACTTGCTCGGTTTGCTCGACCTCGTTGCCCTGGCGACCGTTTGCGACGTGGTGCCGCTGACCGGCGTCAACCGCGCCTTCGTGGTCAAGGGACTGCAGATGGCGCGCCAGCAGAGGAACGAAGGGCTGGCGGCGCTGGCGCGGGTCTCGCGCATCGGCGAGCCGGTCAGCACCTTCCACCTGGCCTATCTGATTGGCCCGCGCATCAATGCCGGCGGGCGCATCGGCGACGCAGCGCTCGGCAGCCGCCTGCTCGCCACCGACGATCCCGTCGAGGCCCGCACCATCGCCGAGACGCTGGACCGGCTCAATCAGGAGCGGCAGCAGATGGAACTGGAAATGCTGGCCGCGGCACGCGTGGAGGCCGATGCGGAGCTTGCTGGCGGCAATGGGCCGGCCATCGTCGTCACCGCCAGCTCCAATTGGCATCCGGGCATCGTCGGCCTGCTGGCCTCGCGTCTCAAGGACCATGCGCGCCGGCCCGCTTTCGCCATCGCCTTCAACGCCAACGGCGTCGGCACGGGGTCTGGCCGTTCGGTGTCGGGCTTCGACCTTGGCCGGCTGGTGCGCGAGGCAGCCATTGCCGGGCTGATCGTCAAGGGCGGCGGCCATGGCATGGCGGCCGGCATCACAGTGGAGCGGGCGAAGCTTGGCGCGCTCCGGGCCTTCTTCGAGGAACGAGCGGCGGCCGACGTGTTCCGGCTGCAAGGCGCGGAAAGCCTGGCGATCGACGGTGCGCTGGCCGCCGAGGGCGCGACGCTCGGCTTGCTCGATGCATTGGAGAAAGCCGGCCCGTTCGGCGCCGGGCATGTCGCACCGATCTTCGCGCTGCCGCGCCATCGCCTCGCCGATGCAAGGCCGGTCGGCACCAATCACATCCGCGCCGAGTTGCAGTCGGAAAGTGGCGGCCGCATCCAGGCGATCGCGTTTCGCGCCATCGATACGGCACTCGGCGAATTCCTGTTCAAGAACAGGGGCAAGCCGGTGCACGTCGCAGGTTCGCTGTCGGGCAATCACTGGAACGGCAACCGCACGGTGCAGTTCCGCATCGTCGATGCCGCACGCGCCTGAGGATCGCTTCCCGATTCTGCCGCGCGGATCGCGTTTAAGCCAGAACCGTCTGCAGGCGGGCCAGCTCGTCGATCTGGGCCATCGTCACCTGATAGCCGATGCGGATCGCCTCGTCGGCGCGGTGGAATTCGGTCAGGCCGATATGGCTGAGCTTTGGCTGCAGCGACATGTCAGGCGGGTCGCCGGCAAGTCGCGCACGCGAAATGCGGTCCTGGATGATGTTGAAGGCTTCGACCATGACGCCGGTGATGCCGAGCCGTGTCTGGTACTGGTGCCCTGCGTCGATCTGGCCGGGCCTTGGCGCATCCTTTTCGACGACCAGTTCGCCGGCGCTGTGCTTGATGACGGCGGCGCGGCCGAACAGATCGTAGTGAAGGTTCACCGCGACCACGAGCGGCTGCTCGTAGGCGCGGCAGACCGAGACCGGAACCGGATTGACCAGCGCACCGTCGACCAGCACGCGCCCGTTGCAACTGACTGGTTCGAAAACGCCGGGCAGAGCATAGGAGGCGCGCATGGCGGTAATCAGCGACCCGCCCGACAGCCAGATTTCATGGCCGGTGCGGATCTCCGAGGTGACGCAGACGAAAGGCTTCGGCAGATCCTCGAAACGGATGCCGGCCATGTGCTCGCGCAGCCTTGCATCGAGCTTCATGCCGCCGAACAGTCCGCTGCCGCGCAGATTGAGATCGAGAAGACCAAAAATGCGCCGCTTGGTCAGGCTTCTGGCGAATTCTTCCAGCTCATCCAGCTTGCCGGCAAGATAGCAGCCGCCGACCAGCGCGCCGATCGAGGTGCCGGCGATCATCGATACTTCGATGCCGGCTTCGTCGAGCGCGCGCAGCACCCCGATATGGGCCCAGCCGCGCGCGCAGCCGCCGCCCAATGCCAGCGAAATGCCTGTCTTCTTGGCGGGGTTCGTTTCGGATGCACCGGCGGACGATGACAGGCCATTGGCCTCTCGAACGTCCGGTCTGTTGCGCGATGACGCCCATTCGAGCATCACAATCTCCCTTGTCCCGCGGCCAACATACAGGCTGGCCGTATCGAAATCATGAATATACGAGGCTGCAGTTCGGCGAATGGTTCATTTGGATGGTTCATGGGGCTTTCGATACGTTTCTTCCGCATCGAACAGCGGCTTACTACCGTCGCTGGCAAGCGTCCCCTTGCCGTCGATCAGCCCCACCGTCCGATAAAAGCAGGAACGCCGGCCGGTGTGGCAGGTTGCGTCGTGGCCCATCACTTTGACGCGCAACCATATGGCGTCCTGGTCACAATCCGTGAGCATCTCGACAACGTTCTGGACATTCCCGGACGTTTCGCCCTTCTTCCACAGAGCGTTGCGCGAGCGTGACCAGTAGTGGGCAATACCGGTTTCCAGCGTCAGCGCCAGCGCTTCGGCGTTCATATGCGCGACCATTAGCAGCATGCCGTCTTCGGCATCGGTGACGACGACGGTGACGAGGCCGTCGGCATCGAAGCGCGGCGAAAAGACCGTGCTTTCTTCCAGTGCCTTCTTGTCTGATGGAGCTTTCGGAAATTCCACTGCCGACATCGCCGGTCCTTGTTCAGAGCCTCGCCCATTCCGATAGGATCGGAATGGGCGAGGCCCTGTCTTGTTGTTGGCCATGATCTTGTCCGAGAACGGGTTCCCACTTCTCGGGATCATGGCTAGCCGACCGGCGAGGATCGTTCAGCCCCTGCCGCCGCGCACCATGGTGACGAAACGGACCTGTTCCTCGGGCGTGTCCTTGAAGACGCCGGTGAAGGTCGAGGTCAGCGTTGTGGAGCCTTCCTTGCGGATGCCGCGCATGGCCATGCACATATGCTCGGCTTCGAGCATGACGGCGACGCCGCGCGGATTGAGCACGTCCTGGATGACGCCGGCGATCTGTGCGGTCATGGCTTCTTGGGTCTGCAGGCGCTGGGCGAAGATATCGACGACGCGTGCGATCTTGGACAGGCCGACAACCTTGCCATCCGGCAGATAGCCGACATGCGCCTTGCCGATGATCGGCACCATGTGGTGCTCGCAATGCGAATGGAACGTTATATCCTTGACCAGGACAAGGTCGTCATAGCCGGCGACTTCCTCGAAGGTGCGGCCGAGTTCCTCGGCCGGGCACTTGTCGTAGCCGCCGAACATTTCGCGATAGGCCTTCACCACACGCTTTGGCGTATCGACCAGGCCCTCCCGGTTCGGATTGTCGCCGGTCCAGCGCAACAGTGTGCGTACCGCGGCCTCGGCTTCGGCCTCAGTCGGCCGATCGGTGACCGGCTTTTCCATATAGGCGGAAGGGGGCATGAATTTCTTGATGACGGCATCCATAAAGGCGTCTCCCGTAGTTCCCCTCTCAGGAGGAACGAGTTGAACGGACCACGACCTTTCGGGTGTTAGAAACGTGCCCTGTTTCCAGCCCGTAAGCGGCGTGAAGTGATTTTGAGCAAGGACGAGGTTGTTGGTTGCCTTGTCCATACCCGAGTACCAGCATTATATATGATCGTGCCGAGCGAAAGGAAGACCGTCAGCGGCAATCGCTGTTCGCTTGGCGGCGACGGATTGGAAAAATATGATCGACGACGTCTACAATGCGAAAATTCTGGGATTTGCCGGGAATATCGCGCGGATCGGCCGGCTCGACCATCCCGACGCAACCGCGCGCGCGCATTCCAAGCTGTGCGGCTCGACCGTGACCGTCGATCTGAAGATGGATGACCGCGTCGTCACCGATTTCGCCCATGACGTTAAAGCCTGCGCGCTTGGCCAGGCGTCGTCCTCGATCATGGCGCAGCATGTCGTCGGCGCCAGCGCGGATGAATTGCGCGCAGTGCGCGAAACGATGCTGAAGATGCTGAAGGAAAACGGCGCGCCACCCGAAGGCCGCTTCGCCGACCTCAGATATCTCGAACCGGTGCGCGACTATAAGGCGCGCCATGCCTCGACCATGCTGACCTTCGATGCGGTGGTCGATGCAATTGGCCAGATCGAGAAGAAGCGCGCCGAACAGGCAGCGTAGCCATCAAATGGCGACGGATCACACGCACCATCACCAGAGGCCGCGATACACGCGCAACTGGCCCGGCCCATGGCGCAAGACGCCCGGCCGAATCCTCGGCACGTCGCTCGTGCGTTTTTATCAGCTGACGCTGTCAGGCTTTGTCGGCAATTCCTGCCGGCACCTGCCGACCTGTTCCGAATATGCGCATGAAGCGATCGCCCGCCATGGATTATGGGCCGGCGGCTGGATGGGTTTTTTCCGCGTGCTGCGCTGCGGGCCGGGCGGAACGCATGGCATCGACAGGGTGCCGGAGGTGCTGACTGAGCGCTATGTCTGGTTCACGCCCTGGCGATACTGGCGGATCGGAAAAAAGCGCAGTGACCCTGAAAGCTGATGCGGAAAGGGGAGCTCTGCATCGGGCAGGATCTTTACGATTTGCTAGGGTTAACCGCACGTTGCGCATTTAGGACAAAATCGAGACAAGACGCCTCGTTAAGCCGCTCCTGACATGCCTCAGGAGAGATTGCCCCAATGCGCCAGATCGACCGCCGCCCATTTGTTTTCGCTTTGGTTCTCTACCTCCTGGCCTGGCTGTTGGGTTTTCCGATCCGCGCTCAATCCGCGCCGCTGAAAGACCTCGAATGCACACTGATCCTGGATGCTGCGAGCGGCGAAACGCTGCATCGGCAAGGAATTTGCGACCAGCGCTTCAGCCCCGCCTCGACTTTCAAGGTTCCCTTGTCGCTGATCGGCTATGACGCGGGAATCCTGATCGACGCGCACACCCCGAGCTGGGACTACAAGCCCGAATTCAAGGCGGTAAAGCGGGACCAGAAGACCGTCGACCCAACGATCTGGGAAAAGGACTCGGTGCTGTGGTTTTCGCGGGAAATCACCCGCCGCCTCGGCAGCGAGCGGTTCGCCGGCTATGTCTCGAAATTCGACTACGGCAACACCGATGTTTCCGGCAATGCCGGCAAGAATGATGGCCTCACCCGGT
Source organism: Mesorhizobium temperatum (assembly GCF_002284575.1). Lineage (GTDB taxonomy): Bacteria > Pseudomonadota > Alphaproteobacteria > Rhizobiales > Rhizobiaceae > Mesorhizobium > Mesorhizobium temperatum. The sequence continues at coordinate 49,445 of NZ_NPKJ01000038.1, read as the reverse complement.
CCTGGGTGAATTCTTCCCTCAAGATCTCGCCGGTTGAACAGGTCGATTTCTTGCGCCGTTTGCTCGCCCGCAAACTGCTGGTTTCGGACAAGGCCTATTCGATGACCGAGGCGATCTTGCCGACCTTCCAGGCAGGTGGCTGGACCGTGCAGGGCAAGACCGGGACCACACGGCTTGGCGACAGCGGCGACAAGCGCTCGCTTGGCTGGTTTGTCGGCTGGGCGAACAAGGATACTCGCAACATCGTCTTTGCCCGCCTGGTAATCGATACGAAACGTTCCGACACGCCCAAGGGTCCTCAGACGCGGGCGATATTCCTGAAAGAGCTACCGAATCTCATCAACAAGAGTAAGTGATCGGCCATTCGCCTTTACGGCACGGGAATCTGCCCATAAAAGACTGCCGCCGGACGCATCCGGCGTTTACTTGTGCATGTCGTAGCCCCAAAACCGCTGCACACTTTTGGGCGACACGCATTTCACCACCCGCGCTCGTTTGCGGGACTGGATAGGAGAATTTTATGCTGAATTCCGTTTCCCTGACATTTCCCGATGGCTCCGTCCGCGACTACGATGCGGCGATGACCGGCGCTGGCCTGGCAGAGTCGATCTCGAAGTCGCTGGCCAAGAAGGCCGTTGCCTACAGCATCGACAGTGTGGTGCGCGATCTTTCCGATCCGCTCGGCAAGTCCGGCACGATCGAGATCATCACCCGCGAAGACCCGCGCGCGCTGGAGCTCATCCGCCACGATGCAGCACATGTGTTGGCCGAAGCCGTGCAGGAATTGTGGCCGGGTACGCAGGTGACCATCGGCCCGGTGATCGAGAACGGATTCTACTATGATTTTGCCCGCAACGAGCCGTTCACGCCCGATGATTTCCCGGTGATCGAGAAGAAGATGCGCGAGATCATCGCGCGCAACAAGCCGTTCACCAAAGAGGTCTGGTCGCGCGAGAAGGCGAAGAAAATCTTTGCCGACAAGGGCGAGCGCTACAAGCTGGAACTGATCGACGCCATTGCCGAAGATCAGGACCTCAAGATCTATGCGCAAGGCGATTGGTTCGACCTCTGCCGCGGCCCGCACATGGTCTCGACCGGGCAGATCGGCAGTGCCTTCAAGCTGATGAAGGTGGCCGGCGCCTATTGGCGCGGCGATAGCAACAATCCGATGCTGACCCGCATCTACGGCACGGCCTGGGCCGATCAGGCGCAGCTCGATGCTTACCAGATGATGCTGGAGGAGGCCGAAAAGCGTGATCACAGGAAGCTCGGCCGCGAGATGGACCTGTTCCATTTCCAGGAAGAGGGGCCGGGCGTCGTCTTCTGGCACGCCAAGGGCTGGAGAATGTTCCAGAACCTGGTCAACTACATGCGCCGCCGGCTCGACGAGCAGGGTTATCAGGAGGTCAACGCGCCGCAGGTGCTCGACAAGAGCCTGTGGGAGACGTCAGGCCACTGGGGCTGGTACCGAGACAATATGTTCAAGGTGACGGTTGCTGGCGACGACACCGACGACGACCGGGTGTTTGCGCTGAAGCCGATGAACTGCCCCGGCCACGTCCAAATCTTCAAGCACGGGCTGAAGTCCTACCGCGATCTGCCGGTAAAACTTGCGGAATTCGGCAATGTGCATCGCTATGAGCCGTCGGGCGCGCTGCATGGGTTGATGCGCGTGCGCGGCTTTACCCAGGACGATGCCCACATCTTCTGCACCGAGGAACAGCTCGCCGACGAGTGCATCAAGATCAACGACCTGATCCTGTCGACCTATGCCGATTTCGGCTTCGACGAAATCACCGTCAAGCTGGCGACCCGCCCCGAAAAACGGGTTGGCACCGACGCGATGTGGGATCATGCCGAGGCCGTGCTGCAGGACGTGCTCGACAAGATCGCGGCGCGGTCGGGCAACCGGATCAAGACGGGCGTCAATCCGGGCGAGGGCACGTTCTACGGGCCGAAGTTCGAATATGTGCTGAAGGACGCCATCGGCCGCGACTGGCAATGCGGCACCACGCAGGTCGACTTCAACCTGCCGGAACGGTTCGGCGCCTTCTACATCGGTTCCGATTCGGAAAAAAAGCAGCCGGTGATGGTGCATCGCGCGATCTGCGGTTCGATGGAGCGTTTCCTCGGCATCCTGATTGAGAACTATTCCGGCCATTTCCCCCTGTGGTTCGCACCGCTGCAGGTGGTGGTGGCGACGATCACCTCCGATGCCGACGATTACGCGCGAAAGGTCATCGCGCAGCTGAAGGCGGCCGGATTGTTGGCGGAAGCCGATCTTCGCAACGAGAAGATCAACTACAAGGTCCGCGAGCACTCGCTGGCCAAGGTTCCGGTCATCCTCGTCTGCGGCAAGCGCGAGGCGGAGGAAGAGACGGTCAACATCCGCCGGCTCGGCTCGCGCGACCAGGAGTCGCTCGGCCTTGGCCAGGCGGTGGCAATGCTTGCCGAAGAAGCGGTGACGCCCGACCGCAAGCGCAGACGAGCGGCCTGAGTTCAGCCGGATTGTCGACGAAATGGCGGTGGAGCGATCCACCCATTTCACATGCTTGTCACGCCAGCCTTGTAACGAGCCCTCATGCTCAAGCTGAAGATGCGCGAAAGGCCGTTTCCCGAGCTTTCCTATGCCAGCCCGCATCAGCCGGCATTGACGCGCTGGTTCATCCACTCCATCGAAGGCCTGTCCGGTCGCGACCGCTTCGCGGCCCTCTATGACTTTTGGCGGCGCCATGTGGTGCCGACCGGCGAGCGCGTGTTCAGCCGCATGCTGGAGCTGATCGATGTCGAGGTGCGGACCACCGGCCAATGGCCGCCGGAAAAATTGCCTGACACGCCGCTGGTGATCGTCGCCAACCATCCGTTTGGCATCGGCGACGGCATTGCGGTGCTCTCGCTGGCCGAGCAGCTTCAGCGCCCGTTCCGTGTCATGATCCACAAGGATCTGCTCAAGATCCGCGAGATGGAGCCCTATTCGCTGCCGATCGACTTTTCCGAGACCAAGGACGCGCTCAGGAATAATATGGCGGTGCGCCATGAGGCGGTGCGGCTGCTGAAAGAGGGCGTCATCATCGTCATCTTCCCCGCGGGCGGCGTCGCCACCGCGCCAAAAGGTTTTGGCCGGGCGCGTGATCTGCCGTGGAAGATGTTTCCGGCCCGTCTCGTCCAGGATGCCAAGGCATCGGTTGTCCCAATGCACTTTTCCGGCCAGAACGGCCGGCTGTTCCACCTAGTCAGCGGACCAATGAATATGGCCGAGCGCGACGGGCGTGTGGCGAAGTTAGTCGGCAAGGCTTCGCTGACGCTGCGCATTTCCCTGCTCATCCACGAATTCGCGCGGCTGTCGGGCAAATCGATCGACGTGCGCATCGGTGACGTGTTGGGATGGGACGAACTGGAGCCGCTGCGCGACCGCAAGGCTTTGCTCGACCGCCTCCATCGTGGCGTTTTCGATCTGGCGCCGGCCGAGGCGCGCGGCCGCGGCCAATTCCCGCCGCGACGCATACGCAAGGCGGCCTGATCGACAAATCAGGCTGCTGGACCCGAATCTACACGGCAATGTCCGGACGGTTAGTCCGCGCCTTCCTCGGGATCCATCGCCGATGCCTCCGTGGCCAAAACCTCGATTTCCTTGTTCTGCCCGGCCACGACGGTAAAATCCTTCTGGTAGATCCGGTCGCGGTTCTTGGCGATGATCGTGTAGTCGCCCTCGGCAAGCACCATCGAAGCAAAGGCGCCGACGGTTTCCTTGATGGGATCACCGGATTCATTGAGCAACGACCAGGAGGTGTCGGCGATCGCCTCTCCACCCGTTTCGCGTACCAGCTTCATAGTCATCTCCGCCGCACGGTGCTCGACGGCCGCTTCGGTCAGCTTGCCGGCCTCGACGCGGATGTCGGAGCGGATGACCGCATTCACCGAGCCATAGGTCGAGACGACGTGATAGACGCCCGCGTTCAGCCGCACGACGCTGTTCGGCTCGACGTCGGGTATGATCAGGGCGCGATCGTGATTGGCCTCGGCTTGGCCTTCATAGATAGAAAAGCGCAATTTCTTCGGCGATATGCGCACCCCGCCCGACAGCACGGCGTCGAGCTTGAGTCCGCCGGCATCGAGCACGAGGCTTTCGCGCTTGGCGTCCTTGCCGACGGTGATGCGCTTGGTGGCGCCGGCCCGGCCGTAAGAGGCATGGACCAGATAGCTGCCGGGCTCGAGCTGGAACACCGCGCTGCCACCATGGGCGGAAGCGACCATCGGCAGCTTGCCGTCGCCGGTGGGGTCAGGCTTGAAGACGCGCCAGACGATGCCACGTGTGATGTCGGCGCCCTTGTCGGTCAATTGCGCCGACAGCGTGATCGCCCCGCTGCTCCCCACTGCCAGCGGTGCATCGCTTTTCGGAGGCGCATAGCTCGAAATTCCGGGAAGTTTCAGATCACCGAGGCCGTCCGCATCCTGAGCGACGGCAAGCGGCACCGGCACCATCAACAGCGCGGCAGCGAGCCAGATCAGGAAAAGTCGCAATGTCCCCTCAAACATGCCTTGCGTTGAAGCCCAAGGCGGTGGCAATTTCAAGGCTTAAGAGTCCGATCAGCTTCTGCTAGAGGCTCTTTGTCGGCGCGCCGCGCCAATGCCCGAGCCGCCCGATGCCCCGATGGTGCGCTTCAGCTTAAATTCCAAGGAGACTTGCGCCCATGGCGTCGCCGATCATCGATTTTCTGCTCACCCGAAATTCCGTGCCGATCCCGGAGTTGAAGGAACCAGCACCGAGCGACGCTGACATCGCGACGATGATTGCAGCCGCCTCGCGGGTGCCGGACCACGGCCGGCTCGAGCCCTGGCGCTTCATCCTCTATCGGGGCGAGGCACGCGTCGAGATCGGCAAGAAGCTGGCAGCCCTTGCCGCACAGCGCGAAGGGCCGCTGCCAGAAGGCCGCCACAACCAGGAACTGGCGCGCTTTTCGCGCGCGCCGCTGGTGATCGGCGTGGTATCAAGCCCGAAGGAAAACTCAAAAATCCCACAATGGGAGATGTTCCTGTCCGGCGGCATGGCGGCGATGAACCTGATGATATCAGCCAATGCGCTGGGCTATGGCACCAACATGATCAGCAACTGGTATTCCGATGTGCCGGAGGGCAGGGCGATCCTGGGGCTGGCGCCGCATGAGCGGGTCGTCGGCTTCGTCCATATCGGTTCCTATCAGGGGCCGGCGCCCGAGCGGCCGCGACCAGATCCGGCAAGGCTCTATGCCGACTATGCGGGGCCGTGGGTGGGCTGAATGTTCTACGAGCCGTCTAAAGGTCACGGGCTGCCGCATGACCCGTCCAAGGCGATCGTGGCGCCACGGCCGATCGGCTGGATCTCGACGGTGAACAAGGCTGGCGAGGTCAACCTCGCCCCCTATTCCTTCTTCAATGCGTTTTCGACGCGGCCCTTCATCGTCTGGTTTTCGTCCGAAGGCGAGAAGGACAGCGCCACCTTCGCCGAAGAAACAGGCGAGTTCGTCGCCAATCTCGTCAGCCGCGATCTTGCTGAAAAAATGGTTCGCACGGCGGTCGATGCGCCGCGCGGCGTGACCGAATTCGACTATGCTGATCTCACCATGGCGCCGTCGCGCCTTGTTGCGCCGCCCCGCGTGGCGGCAGCGCCCGCGGCGCTTGAATGCCGGGTGACGGAGATCTTGCGGCCAAAGGCGCTGGACGGGACGCTGACCGGCGCTGTCGTCGTTGCCGGCGAAGTCGTCGGCGTGCATATCGACGATGCATTTCTGAAAGACGGCATCTTCGATATCGCCAGGGCGGGCAATGTCGGCCGTCTCGGCTATATGGACTATGCCAGCGTCAGCGAGATATTTTCGATGCGCCGGCCGCGCTGGGGAAAGGATTAGAACCTGATCCCGATGGATCAGGTGGAACTCTAATTTCTTGGTTGGGAGGCATGCGTCAACGATTGCTTCTCTTGATCATCGCAACGATCGTCTCGTAAAGTTCGTCCTGCGCCTGTTGAGCGGTGATTTCTCCTGTCGCGGCAGCATTGGACAAGGCGTCGGCTGCGCCTAACATCGCCCAAAAACCGGCCTGCATGATCCCTCTTGGCCCTGTAGATGGGGCCAACGCCTTCCGGCACCTCTCGATGAAATCCAGTTGGTAGTCGCGCTTGACGGTCTCCAGTTCGGGCGAGCCTGCCAGCGCGGCCAGCACGCCGGGGATCTCACGGCCCTGGGCCAGCACGCATTCGACGTAGGACGATGCGATGACAGAAGCTTTCTCCTCCAAACCCGGAGCGCTTCCTTCAAGGGCGGCGTCGATCAGCGCCGTCTGGCGCGCGTCGAAATCCTGATAGAGGGCGGTCAGCAAGCCGTTGCGCGTCCGGAAATGGTCATAGACCACCGGCTTGGCGACACCGGCCTGTTCGGCTAGGCGCGGCAGCGTCAACGCGTCGGTGCCTTCTTCGCGAACCAGCCATCTCGCCACCTCAAGGAGCTGGCTTAGTCGCTGCTCGCGACTGAGGCGAACGCGTCTCTGCGTGGCTTCGCTATTTTTCGGTGTGCTTGACACGGCTATGTACCAAAAGTAACTTACCTGAAGTATATAGAGTTCGCTCTTCGATCGCAACCATCCGCCGGCCGTCCCCCGGCGGCCGAAGCGGCACGCCTTAGCATGCCGTACGCAGAGGATTTGTGTGCCCTATGACCGATACTTCACTTGCACGCCCGACCGACCGCAGGGCATGGTTGGGCCTCATGGCCGTCTTGCCCCTGGTCCTGCTCGTAGCTATGGACGGCTCGATACTCTATCTCGCCATGCCGCGTGTGACCTCGGCCATCACGCCGACCGCCGACCAAGCACTTTGGATTCTCGACATCTACGGTTTCGTGGTCGGGTCGCTGCTGATCGCCTTCGGCAATATCGGCGACCGTTACGGGCGGCTGAAGCTGATCATGGTCGGCGCGGTGGTCTTCGGTGCTGGATCGCTCGGCGCAGCCTATTCGCAAACGCCTGAAAGCCTGATCGCCTCGCGCGCCCTTATGGGACTGGGCGGCGCGACACTGTTGCCGTCCGGGCTGGCGATCGTGAGCTCCCTATTCCCCGATCCGCGAACGCGCGCTCAGGCGATCGGCATTTTCGCGGCGACTTTTGCGGCTGGTTTCGCCATCGGGCCCGTCATCGGCGGGTTGCTATTGCGGCAATTCGAATGGGGCGCCGTGTTTCTGATCAATGTCCCCGTCGTGATCGGCTTCCTGATCTCTGCACCGGTACTGCTGCAGGAGGTGCGTTCGACTAGCTACGGGCGAATCGATCTCGTGAGCCTCAAATTGTCCTTCGCAGGTATCCTGTTGTTCACCTATTCGCTCAAGAGCGCGGCGGCCCATGGCTTCACGCCGACACTGTTGACCATCGGGATCGTCGGCATCCTTGCCCTTGGGCTATTCGTGCGCCGACAGAGCAGGGTTGACTACCCGCTGCTCGACCTGGACCTATTCCGAGACCCCATTTTCTCCATCGCCATCTTAACCGGCCTTCTTACGCTGGTTGTCTGGTCGGCTACCGGATATCTATCGGGCATCTATCTGCAATCGGTGCTGGGCTTTGATGTTTTCAATGCTGCGCTGCTGACGTTGCCAGGCGCGATCGTGCTGACGGCGACTTGCGTGGGCACTGCTCGCATCGTGGAGCGGATAGGCCGCAAAACTGCCCTTGTTGCCACACATCTGCTCATCAGCGTCGGCGTCCTCCTGCTGCTGTTCACGACCACCGAGGTCGGAATCGCGGCCTTCATCGCCTCGACCATGATCGCTGGCGTCGGATATGGGTTATCCTTTAGCCTGGTGGCCGAGATAGCAGTGTCGGCCGTTCCTGCCGAACGAGCCGGTGCGGCGAGTTCGATCGCCGAGACCAGCAACGAACTGGGCAACGCGCTGGGAATTTCCCTGCTCGGATCGTTGGCCGCGCTGAGTTTCCGGCTGTTGGGTCCCGGCGTGGCCGGCACGCTCAACGAAACACTCGATCAGTCGGACCCTGAAATTATCGTGCGGGCCAACGAAGCCTTCCTCACCGGTTTACATGTCGCGGTCGGCGCCGGCGGTCTACTGACTCTTGCAACTGGCATCATCGCGTGGCTCTGGCTGCCGAGAAAGTTACCCGAATGACCTCTACTGCCGGCGAGTTATAGGACACCCCCAAAGTTAGCACATCCCGCAGAAAGCCCGCTCTAGGCCGGAATCCCTGCCGCTCTGGCTCGCGCCAGAAGCCGCTCTGCCAGCCGCAGATGCGGCCGGTCGTACATCTTGCCATCGATGCCGACGACGCCGGGATTTCCAGCCGCCTCGAATGCCTCGACGATCACCAGGGAGTGTTTCACCGCCTCGGCCGACGGCGTGAAGGCGGCGTTGATGGCCGGCACTTGCGCCGGATGGATCGCCATCTTGCCGGTGAAGCCGTCGCGCTCTGCCTCGGCGCATTCCGCCTCGAAGCCGGCCATGTCGCGAAAGTGCGGAAAAACCGTGTCGATCGCCGCGACTTCCGCAGCACCCGCGGCGAGGATGGTCATGGTGCGGGCGAAGCGGAACACATCGGTGTAGCGGCCAATCTCGTCGCGCGCCGTGCGCGCACCGATTGCTGCCGACAGATCTTCCGCACCCCAGGTCACGCCGACAAGCCGCGCACTTGCGTTGGCGTAGGTCGCGGCCGCCAGCACGCCGGCAGCTGTTTCGGTGATGATCGGCAGGATTTTTATCGCACCATCCGGCAGCCCGCTTTCCGCCTCGTGCACCCTGAGCTTGGCCGAGAGATGCTGGACATCCTGTCCGCTATTCGACTTCGGCAGCATGATGCCGTGGGGTTTCACTGCCACGAGTGCCGCCAGATCGTCATCGGTCAGGTCGGTCGAGAGATCGTTGATGCGGACATAGATTGCGGATCTGGTTTGATGCCTGTGTTCGGTGATGGAGCGTGCGGCGATGTCGCGTGCCAAAGCCTTGTTTTGTGGCGCGACCGAATCCTCGAGATCGACGATGACCACGTCGGCGCCGGCGCCAAACGCCTTTTCCAGCTTCTTTTCGGAATCGCCGGGAACGAACAGCAGCGAGCGCATCGGTCAGGCCGCCTTCTTCATCATCATCGCCTGCCTCGTGCATTTGGCAACGAGCACGTCATTCTGGTTGTAGGCGCGGTGCTCGAATTCGACGATACCGCGGTCCGGCTTCGACCTGGAGTCGCGCACCGACACCACCGTCGTCTCGACGCGGATCGTGTCGCCGTGGAAGACCGGATGCGGAAACATCGTCTCCTTCATGCCGAGATTGGCGATGGTGGTGCCGACGGTGATGTCGTTCACCGAAATGCCGATCATCAGGCCCAGCGTGAACAGCGAATTGACCAGCGGCTTGCCCCATTCGCTTTTGGCGGCGAAGTCGAAATCGATGTGCAGCGGCTGCGGGTTCAGCGTCATTACCGAAAACAGCATGTTGTCGCTTTCAGTGACGGTTTTCCGCAGCGTGTGCCGGAAGACATGACCGACGACGAACTCTTCCAGATAAAGCCCGGCCATGGTCGATCTCCTCCGCTGCCGCATCGGCCCGAAAATCGGAATCGATTTTTCGAAAAGCACGATGCGAAGATTCAAAGTGTTAGAGCGTACTTTCCGAAAGGGACCATGTCGCTCTAGGAAAGGTTGATAGGCGCTGCATACCGCGCTCGCAAGCCAGTTAACAAACATGGTGAACCGTTCGTAAACCATTTCTGCCTACGGTCTTCACTGGGGCGGGAACGGACTCGGGTTAGGGGCGCAGCGGACGGCATGGTTGTTTCGCATTTCCTGAAATGGATCTACACGGCCAAGGTTTCGGAGCGCGCCGCTGCGGCAGGCGCTCTGGCTCGCGCCTACATCAATGCCGATCTGCCTTTCGAGGATCGCTGCGCGGCGGAGGCCGCGCTGACGCTGCTGCTCGACGATGCCTCGTCGAAAGTGCGGCTGGCGATTGCAGAAGCGCTGTCGATGAGCCATCACGCGCCGCTGCAGATCATCAGCGCGCTGGCGTCCGATCAACCGGAAGTTGCAAGCCTGGTGCTGGCACGTTCGCCGATGCTCACCGATGCCGATCTGATCGACCGCGTTGCCGGTGGCCAAAAGGCGACGCAGAAACTGATCGCGGATCGTGCGCGTGTCTCCATGGCGGTCGCAGCGGCGATCGCCGAAATCGGCGAGCCGGAAGCCTGCGCCGCGCTTCTCGCCAACAGCGGCGCCGACATCGCTTCGCTCAGCTTCCGCCGTATCGCCGAACGCCATGGCCATCTGCCTTCGGTGCGCGAAGCGCTGATTTCAGATGCGCGCCTGCCCGCCGATTGCCGGCATATGCTGCTGATAAAACTTGGTGAAACGCTCAAAGGTTCGCCGCTGGTGGTGGCGCTGATGGGCCGTTCCAGAACCGAGCGCGTCATGCGCGACGCCTGCGTCAAAGCTTCCATGACGCTGATCGAAGGCACGCGCCAGGAAGAACATGCGGCGCTCATCGAGCATCTGCGCCTGCGCGGCGACCTGACCGCAAGCTTCATCATTCGCACCATCGCGCATGGCAAGGTCGACTTCTTCGGCTCGGCGCTGGTCGCGCTCAGCCAGCAATCCGAACAACGGGTGAGAGCGCTGCTGGCCGGCGGGCACGACGTGGCGCTGCAGGCGCTGTTCCGCAGCGCCGGCCTTGCCGCGGTCACGCACGCGATCATCCTGCGTGCGCTAAAGATCTGGCGCGAGGTCGCCAATGGCAAGCGCCTTGCCGGCGTCCAGGAAGTCAGTTGGCTAATGCTGAAGGAATTGGGCGGGCAGTCCGCCGAAGGCGATCTCGCCGGATTGGTCAAATCGATCCATCTCGATGCGCTGCGCGAAAACGCGCGCGGCCATGCGCTGGCGATCGCTGCGGCTTAGACCTTCGCGAAAAATCCGGGAAATCCTCGATCGCGCTCCGCAGAGAGGCTGGATCTGCGACATGTCGGCCGCCTCGCTTCGCTCGGTGATGCCAGCCACATACTGCCTTGCAACAGTGACGGCCGCCCGTTTGCGGTTCGCCGAGCAGAAGACGCTCAGATATCCAGCACTTCCGTTTCGGCAAACTCCGCACGTTCCTGGATGAAGCGGAAGCGGGCTTCCGGCTTGGTGCCCATCAGCGCGTCGACCGCGTCTTTGGTCGCCGCCTCGGCGTCGATCACGTCGACCCTGAGCAGCGTGCGCTTTCTCGGGTCCATGGTGGTTTCCTTGAGCTGGGCGGCCATCATTTCGCCCAACCCCTTGAAGCGGCCGATTTCGACCTTGCCGCGCCCGGTGAACTCGGTGCGCAGAAGTTCGTCCTTGTGCGCATCGTCGCGGGCATAGGCGACCTTGCCGCCTTGCCGGATCGAGTAGAGCGGCGGCACCGCCAGATAGAGATGGCCGCCGCGGACCAGGCTCAGCATCTCCTGATAGAAGAAGGTGATCAGCAACGAAGCGATATGGGCGCCGTCGACGTCGGCGTCGGTCATGATGATGACCCGGTCGTAGCGCAGATCCTGATCGCGGTACTTCGAGCGTGTGCCACACCCAAGCGCCTGGATCAGGTCGGAAATCTGCTGGTTACCGGCAAGCTTGTCGTTGCCGGCGCTGGCGACGTTGAGGATTTTGCCGCGCAGCGGCAGCACCGCCTGGCTGGCGCGGTCGCGCGCCTGTTTCGCCGAGCCGCCGGCCGAATCGCCCTCGACGATGAAGAGTTCTGCGCCGGCCGCCGCATTCTGCGTGCAGTCGGCGAGCTTGCCGGGCAGGCGCAGCTTGCGCACCGCGCTCTTGCGCGAAACTTCCTTTTCCTGACGGCGGCGCACCCGCTCGTCGGCACGCGCGATCACCCATTCGAGCAGCTTCGAGGCTTCCTGCGGGTTGTCGGCCAGCCAGTGATCGAAGGGGTCGCGGATGGCAGTCTCGACGATCCTGATCGCCTCAATCGTCGCCAGCCTGTCCTTGGTCTGGCCGACGAATTCCGGCTCGCGGATGAACACCGACAGCATGCCTGCCGCCGAGATCATGACGTCTTCCGAGGTGACGATCGAAGCGCGCTTGTTGCCGACCAGCTCGGCATAGGCGCGCAGGCCGCGGGTCAAAACGTTGCGGAAGCCGGCCTCGTGCGTGCCGCCTTCGCCGGTCGGGATGGTGTTGCAGTAGGAATTGAGGAACCCGTCGCCGCCGAACCAGGTCACCGCCCATTCGAGCGAACCGTGGCCGCCTTGCCTGTCGCTTTTGCCGGCAAAGATTTCGCGGGTGACCTGGAATTCGTCGCCGAGCGAGGCTTTCAGATAGTCCTTGAGGCCACCGGGAAAATGGAACTCGGCCTTGGCCGGCGTCGTGTCCTTCTCCTTGATCAGCGACGGATCGCAGGTCCAGCGGATCTCGACGCCGCCGAACAGATAGGCCTTCGAGCGCGTCATGCGATAGAGCCGCGCCGGCTCGAATGCCGCACCCTTGCCGAAAATCTGCTCGTCGGGATGGAAGCGGATCTTGGTGCCGCGCCGGTTGTGCACTTCGCCGAGTTGCTCCAGGCCGGTCACCGGAACGCCGCGCGAAAAACGCTGGCGATAGAGCTGGCGGCCACGCGCGACTTCGACCTCGAGATGGTCCGACAGCGCGTTGACGACCGAGACGCCGACCCCGTGCAGGCCGCCCGAGGTCTCGTAGACCTTGCTGTCGAACTTGCCGCCGGAATGCAGCGTCGTCATGATGACTTCGAGCGCCGGCTTCTTGAATTTCGGATGCGGATCGACCGGAATGCCGCGGCCATTATCGGTGACCGCCAGATATCCGTCGGCGGAAAGCTCGACATCGATGAAGGTTGCGTGGCCGGCGACCGCCTCGTCCATCGCGTTGTCGATGACCTCGGCGAACAAATGGTGCATCGCCTTGTCGTCGGTGCCGCCGATATACATGCCGGGTCGCCGCCGCACCGGCTCCAGCCCTTCCAGAACCTCGATGTCGGCGGCACTGTAGCTCTCGCTGCCGTCGCGGGATGCCGGGCGCTTCGCCGCCTGCACCAGCGGGTCGGCCGGGCGCGCGGTTGCGCGAACCGGTTGCGGCTGCTTGTCCAAACTGCCGAAAAGATCGTTACTGTCGTCCATGCTGGTCCTGGATTCCGATGCTGCGAATCACCACCCGATACTGCCACGCTTTTTGCGGGCAGGCGACGGAGGTTCCTGTTACGTTCGAGGATAGAGCCTCTTACTGCAAAACCATCCGACAACCAAGCGGCGGAAATGGGTCGAGGGCATCGACGCTTTGTAAACCTTGTCCGAAGGTTACGTCCGAAGGTTGGCCGAAAAACGGTATCCGTCCACTGCCGCTGGCCTAGAATGCGGCAGAACCCGTGAAAAGGCTGCTGCTAGCGCATGTTGGATTACAGTTCGCTCCTGCTCGCGGCGGCACTGTCGGGCACGTGCCTCAGCATCACCATGTTTGCGATCTGGTTCACCGCGCCACAGGCACGCTTTGTGCTGACGGTGGCGTGCGGCATTCTCGTGCTCGTCGCGCATGTGGTCTTGTTCTGGCATTATGCCAGGCATCCCAGCCCCTGGCTTTGCCAGATTGTGCTTGCGCTTCTCAGCCTGGGTTTCCTGACCCTCTGCCTGTCGGCCATGCAGTATCTCGGCGTGCGCGACTACAGGCGCGCCATCTTGCCGACCGTGGCTGCGATGGCGGTTTGCGCAGGCGCGACGTCGCTGGGCCTTGATGGCGTCGGCTTCATCGTCACCTACGCGACGGTAACGGCGCTGCTCTCGCTTATCGGGGTGATGTTCTGGATCAAAGGTGGTCACGATCGCCGGATATTGCTGGTCGTATCGTTCCTGAGCGGCGTCTGTGCGATGTCCTTCGTGCTTTGCGGCGCTGTCCTGCTGGTCGAGGGCCAATGGGTGCTCGGCGTTGCACCCGACAACTGGGCCGAACGGTTGAATTCCGTCGTGGCGGTCGCCTGCATGACCGGGCTCGGGGCACTGACGCTCTCCCTGCACCATTTGCAGGCGCAGATCGAATTGAAGGCCGAGACCATGACCGACCCATTGACCGGGCTGATGAACCGGCGGGCCTTGACGGCATTCTACGGTGAGCGGGTTTTCGGCCCGTTCATGTCCGTCGCCATGTTCGACCTCGATCATTTCAAAAAAACGAACGACGTATTCGGTCATCCGGTCGGCGATCAGGTTCTGCGCCGCTTCGCCGCTGTCATCAGGAAATATGCCAGGACCGGAGTCGACGCCTTCCGGCTGGGCGGCGAGGAATTCGTCCTCGTCATGTCTCGGATGACTGAAGAGAAGGCTTACGACATTGCGAGCAAGATCAGCGTCGCCTTCGGCACGGAAGTCGTGGCCACCCAGCTTGGTCCGTTGCGCAGCACAGTCAGTGGCGGCATTGGCTTTGGCGGGACGGGTGGCACCAGTCTCGACCACGTGCTGGCCGAAGCCGACGCAGCACTCTATGCGGCAAAGCGCGCCGGGCGAAATCGCGTCGTCGCCCAGAAGACGAGCAAGGCCGACGCGCCGGCCTTGCGTTCTGCCTGACTGAGGCTTCTATCTTCTTGTTAGACCATGATCTTGTCCGAAAACCGGATTCCACTTTTCGGGATCATGGTCTACTCCGCCGCACCCAGATATTCCGACAGCGGCGGGCAGGAGCAGACGAGGTTGCGATCGCCGGCGACATTGTCGATGCGCGACACCGGCGGCCAGTATTTGGCTGATGTGTCGGCATCGCCGGCGGGGTAGGCCGCCTCCAGGCGCGAATAGGGATGGGTCCACTGGCCGGCCAGCGCCTCGGCCGCGGTATGCGGCGCATTGACCAGCGGATTGTCGGCCAAGGGCCATTCGCCTCTCGCCACCTTGGCTGCCTCGCCCGATATCGCGATCATCGCTTCGCAGAAGCGATCCACCTCGCTCTTGGGCTCGGACTCGGTCGGCTCGACCATCAAGGTGCCGGCCACCGGAAACGACATGGTCGGCGCATGGAAACCATAGTCGATCAGCCGCTTGGCGATGTCGTCGACGCTGATGCCGGCACTGTCCTTGAGCACGCGGGTGTCGAGGATGCATTCATGGGCGACGCGCCCGTGCCTGCCCTTGTAGAGCACCGGGAAATGCGCTTCGAGCCGCGTCGCCACGTAGTTGGCGGAAATGATCGCCGTCTCGGTCGCCTGCTTCAGGCCGGAAGCGCCCATCATGCGGATATACATCCAGGTGATCGGCAGGATCGAAGCGCTGCCGAACGGTGCAGCCGACACGGCATGACCCGAGCCTTCGGTGACGTGGCCGGGCAGATACGGCTTCAGATGCGCCTTGACGCCGATCGGGCCGACGCCGGGACCGCCGCCGCCATGCGGGATGCAGAACGTCTTGTGCAGGTTCATGTGGCAGACATCGGCGCTGATGTCGCCGGGGCGGGCGAGACCGACCAGCGCGTTGAGGTTGGCGCCGTCGAAATAGACCTGGCCGCCATGGCTGTGGATGAGGGCGCAGATGTCGCGCGCGCCTTCCTCGAAAACGCCGTGCGTCGAGGGATAGGTGAACATCAGCGCTGCGAGGTCTTGCGCATGCTCGTCCGCCTTGGCTTTCAGGTCATCGACGTCGATGTTGCCGTCTTCGGTGCAGCGCACGACGACGACGCTCATGCCGGCCATCGCCGCACTCGCCGGATTGGTGCCATGCGCGGATGACGGAATCAGGCAGACCGTGCGATGGCCTTCGCCGCGTGAGCGGTGATAGCCGCGAATGGCGAGCAGCCCGGCATACTCGCCCTGGCTGCCGGCATTGGGCTGCAGGGTCACCGCGTCAAAACCGGTGATCTCCGCCAGCCAGCCTTCCAGCTCGTCGATCATCGCGCGGTAGCCGGCCGAATGGCTTGCCGGGGCAAAGGGGTGCAGGTTGGCGATATCAGGCCAGCTTACCGGCATCATCTCGGCGGCGGCGTTGAGCTTCATGGTGCAGGAGCCGAGCGGGATCATGGCGCGGTCGAGCGCCAGGTCCTTGTCGGCCAGCCGGCGCAGGAACCGCATCATGTCGGTTTCCGAACGGTTGTCGTGGAAGACAGGCTGCGTGAGAAACTCCTTGCCGCGCGGCTTTCCGGGCATGGTGCTGCCGGTAGCGGCGCCTGCCTTGGCGCCGAACAGCGCCACGATCGCGTCCAGATCGGCAACGGTCGAGGTCTCATCGAAGCTGATGCCGATGTGGTCGGCGTCGATGAAGCGCAGCAACCGGCCGGTCTTTTCAGCAGCAGCGGCGATTGCGCCGGCTCTGCCTTTCACTTCCACCGTCACCGTGTCGAAGCGGCTGGCGCCAAGCACCGAAAAGCCTGCTGCCTTGAGGCCGGCAGCCAGGCGATTGGCCAGCGTGTGGATTCGCTCCGCAATCGCCTGCAGCCCGGCAGGGCCATGCCAGATCGCATAGGCTGTCGCCATGTTGGCGAGCAGCGCCTGCGCGGTGCAGATGTTGGAGGTCGCCTTGTCGCGGCGGATATGCTGTTCGCGCGTCTGGAGCGCAAGGCGATAGCCGGGGCGGCCCTTGCTGTCGGTGGACTGACCGACAAGGCGGCCGGGCATCAGCCGCGTCAGCCTGTCGGAGACGGCGCAATAGGCGGCGTGCGGCCCGCCAAAGCCCATTGGCACGCCGAAGCGCTGCATCGGGCCGACGGCGATGTCGGCGCCAAGCTTTGCCGGCGCGTCGGTCAGCGTCAGCCCGAGCGGATCGGCGATGAAGACGACCAGCGCGCCGGTGGCACGGGCTTTCTCGATGGCCGCCTTGTGGTCGCCATAGACGCCAAACGTGTCGGGCCAGGAGACCAGCAGAGCGGCGGTATTGTCGTCGATGGTTTCGCCGTCGACCTCGATGCCGAGCGGTTCGGCGCGGGTGCGCACGACGTCGAGCGTCTGCGGATGCGGCGTGCCGGCCAGCGCCACTTTGGTCCGCTTATCGCGATGATGGCGTAACGCGATGCCGACAGCCTCGGCCACCGCCGTCGCCTCGTCGAGCAGCGAGGCCGACGCCACCGGCAGCCCGGTCAGCTCAGTGACCAGCGTCTGGAAATTGAACAGCATTTCGAGCCGGCCCTGGCTGATCTCAGCCTGGTAGGGCGTGTAAGCCGTATACCAGGCCGGATTCTCGAACAGGTTGCGCTGGATGACCGGCGGCACGTGGACGCCGTGGTAGCCGGCGCCGATGAAGCTTTTCAGAACTGTATTTTTCGCCATTGTCGCTGAAAGCTCGGCCAGCGCCTCCGCTTCGCTCGCCGGGGCCGGCAAGGCCAGCGGCCGGTCGAGCCGGATAGATTTCGGCACAGCCTGGGTGATCAGCGTCTCGACCGAGGGAACGCCGATCGTCGCCAGCATGGCTCTGACGTCATTGAGGCCGGGGCCGATATGGCGGGCCGAGAAGGCGTAGGGTGCTGCGGTCATCTTTCCTGGTCCTGCTATCAACCAATATGGGCTTTATAGGCGGCCTCATCCAGGAGACCTTCGAGTTGGCTTTCATCGGCCAGCCTCATCTTCCACAGCCAGCCGTCGCTGGTCGCTGCCGAATTGACCAGAGACGGGTCCGACGAGAGCGAGGTGTTGGCCTCGGTGACCTCGCCGTCGACCGGTGCATAGACGTCCGATGCCGCCTTGACGGATTCGACCACCACGGCCGTATCGCCCTTGACCAGCTTTTTCCCAAGCTCCGGCAATTCGACGAAGACGAGATCGCCGAGCTGCTCCTGTGCGTAGTCGGTGATGCCGACGGTGGCGACACCGCCTTCGACGCGGAGCCATTCGTGATCTTCGGTGAAATAGGTTTTTGCCATGGGAAGGTTCATCCTTTGCGGTAGCGATGCGGCGTGAAGGGCAGGGGATTGATATCGACCGGGATTTTGGTCCCGCGAACGTCGGCGAAGAGTTTTGCGCCAGGTTTGGACAGCGACGTCTGGACATAACCCATGGCGACCGGATGGGCGGCCGACGGGCCGAAGCCGCCCGAGGTGACGTGGCCGGCGGGATCGCCGTCGGCGTCGAAAAGGGCAGCGCCGGTGCGCACCGGCTGGCGGCCTTCCGGCTTCAGGCCGACGCGTTTCTGCGCCGGGCCGCGCTCCAGGATTGAACGCAATGCGTCGGCGCCGATGAAAGCGCTAGAGGCGCGAACCTCCTTTGGGATCGCCCACATCAACCCGGCGCTGGCCGGGTCGGTCTCAGGCGTGATGTCCAGTCCGTGCAGGCACAGCCCTGCTTCGAGCCGCAGGCTGTCGCGGGCGGCCAGCCCAACCCACATCACGCGCTCGTCCTCGAGCAGTTTGGCGACGAGATTTCGCGCGTCCGCTTCCGGCAGGCCGATCTCGAAACCGTCTTCACCGGTATAGCCCGACCGGCTCATGAACCAGTTCTCGCGGGGCTCAAAGCCGTGCATGAACAGCAGCGCTCCAGTCTCGATGCCGCCGCGGGACAAGGCGGCCCAGGCTTCGGGCCCCTGGATCGCCAGGAAGACGCGGTCGAGTGCGTCCACCTTTGCGTCAAAATCCATGGCAAGGGCGCGCAAGTGCTTTTCGTCGGCTTCGGCATTGCCGGCATTGGCGACGACCATGAAGCGTGCCTGGCCGAGCCTGGTGACGATCAGATCGTCGAGGATGCCGGCGGCTTCATTGAGAAAGAACGTGTATTTGGACTGGGAAATCTCAAGCGCGCCGGCGTCTAACGGGCAGGCTCGGTTCAGAAGCGCGACGGTGCCCGAGCCACTGATCTCGAACAGCTTCATGTGCGAGATGTCGAACAGCCCTGCATGCTCGCGGGTATGAAGGTGCTCTTTCATCACGCCGGCCGGATAGGTCAGCGGCATCGACCAGCCGGCGAATGCGCCAAAGCGCGCACCGGCGGCCACGTGCAGGTCTTCGAGGGGAAGGTGTTTGGTGTCGTCGCCCGTCATGTCGTCTCCAGAGTCGCACGCAATCGGCCGCGAATGGCGACCAGTCCGTGCCCCTCTGTCTGAAGCCTGAGAGACTCGCGCCCCGTAACTCTGTCGGCAGCGCTTACACCTTCGGCGCGGGGGCAAGCCCCGACTTTCCAGAGTGTCTTTCCCGTCTACGGTTCTTTTGCCTGAGAGATTTCGGGCGATTTCCCCTTCGGCGGCAGCTCTCGCTGCTCTCTCCCGCAAACAGGTAGGACTCAATTTGAGCCCTCGACTCGTCATCCATAGCCTGTGGGCGACACCTTGTCACCTGCCAGCGACACCTTACCGACAAGTCTTTGCTAACCACGCGGTTTGCCGGTTTCTCAAGACACTGCCGATATATCCCCGTCCAAACGGCGTTTGGGCGGGGAACGAAACATGACCTCGAAGAATCGCATCACGGCCGAGGATGTCGTCATGCTGCGTCGCGAAGTGTTCGGCGATGGTGTGGTGACGCGCGGCGAGGCCGAGGCGCTGTTTGCGCTCGACGCAACGGCCAAGGACAAATGCGCGGAATGGCCGGACTTTTTCATCGAAGCCGTCACCGACTTCATCGTTCATCAGGAAAAGCCGGCGGGCTATATCTCGCAGGACAATGCCGACTGGCTGGTCCGAGCGATTTCGCGCGACGGCATGGTCTACAGCCGGACCGAACTCGAACTGCTCGTGCATGTTTTGGACAAAGCGAAGTCGTCGCCGAACGGGCTTTGCGTGTATGCGCTGGAGCAGGTCGCCGATGCCGTCATCGACGGCAAGGGGCCGCTGACGCACGGCGGCAGGCTGGTCCCCGGCCTGATCGCCAAAGCCGAAGTCGAGCTTCTGCGCCGCATCCTCTATGCCCATGGCGGCGACGGCAACATTGCGATCACCCGCGCCGAGGCCGAGATGCTGTTCAAGATCAACGAGCGGACTGCGGCAGCCAACAACGATCCGTCGTGGAATGATCTGTTCGTCAAGGCGATCGCCAATTTCGTCATGTGCTCGGCCGGCTATGAAGCGCCGGTACGCGACGTGGCGCTGCGCCAGGATTCTTTCCTGGATCAGGCCGATCCGGAGATCGGCGGCTTCTTCGGCCGCATGGTATCGGGCGGTCTCGCCGGCATCATGGAAGCCTATCGCGCGCCGGGCGATATCGAATCCGAATGGGAATCGAAGAACAAGGCAGCCGAGGCGCTGGCCCGCCGCGCCGAAACCATCGACGCCAGCGAGGCGAAATGGCTGGCCGAGCGCATCGGCAGCGACCGGCCGCTGCATGAGAACGAGCGCGCGCTGCTGACACTGATCAAGCATGCCTCGCCGGAAATCCATCCGGTGCTCAAGCCGCTGATCGACAAGGTCGCTTGAGCAAAAAG
This sequence comes from Mesorhizobium temperatum, assembly GCF_002284575.1. Lineage (GTDB taxonomy): Bacteria > Pseudomonadota > Alphaproteobacteria > Rhizobiales > Rhizobiaceae > Mesorhizobium > Mesorhizobium temperatum. Next base: position 29,133 of record NZ_NPKJ01000038.1, on the reverse strand, counting down.
CGCTAAAACACTGATCGGAAACGGCGGAGCTTTGGCCTCAGATGCCGCCGTACCAGTCGTAGCCATTATCCTCCCAGTAGCCACCCCTGCCGCCGCCGATAGTGGCGAAACTGTCGACCAGTTCGATCTTGCGGAGATACTTTGGCATCTTGTAGCCGATCTGGCGCTCGACGCGGACACGCAGCGGCGCGCCGTTCTCGACCGGCAGCGGCTTGCCGTTCAAGCCATAGGCAAGGATCGTCTGCGGGTGACGGGCATCGATCAGGTCGATCGAACCGTAATATTTGATGTCACCGGACAGGCTGCGGTCGATCGTGTCGAGGCAATGGAACATCACGTAGCGCGCCTGCGGCTTGACCACGGCCTGATCCAGCACCAGCGACAGCGGCGTGCCGGTCCATTTGGCGATGCAACTCCAGCCTTCGACGCAGTCGTGGCGGGTGATCTGGGTGCGGCTTGGCATGTTCATCAATTGCTCACGGGTCAGCGACAGCGGCTTTTCGACAAGGCCGGAAACCTCGAGCCGCCAGTCGGCGAAATTGTTGGCGAGCAGGCCCTTGTAGACATCGTCGTCCGGTGCGGTGACGCCGTTCGGCCGTTGCGGCTGGCGAATGTCGGCCTCGGTGAATTCCGGCGCCAGCGAATCGCCGGCGAGCAGGCGCTGCGCGCGCCACGTCAGGCCGTTGGCGCCTTCGAGGAAGCTGCGCAGGCCGTCGCCGACGCGAAGCTGACTGTCGAAGGCATCGCAACCCGACAGCATGATACCGGAGACGCCGAGGCTGGCCGAGGTCAGGAATTTTCTGCGGCTGATCACAAACTTCGCCATCTCACACACTCCTCTCCGGCTTTTTGCTGCCATGCGCCGGCGGGTCGGTTCGGTACCAGCCGGTGATGATGGAACGCAGCTCGTTGATCGGGCCGGCGGCGAAGATCATCAGCATATGGATGATGAAGAAGGCGACGAGCAGCAGCATCACGATGAAATGAATGGTCCGCGCCGTCTGCCGGCCGCCAAGCAGATCGTTGAGGAACGGCAGCACCGCATTCATGCTAGGCGACATGGCAAGGCCGGTGATGATCATCAGCGGCAGCAGCACGAACATTACGCCGCCATAGGCCATCTTCTGCAGCGTGTTGTATTCGCGCGTGTGGTGGAACTTGAATTTGGCATGATCGACGAAGTCTCGCGGCAAGCGCCTGAGATCGCCGATGCGCGGAACAAGATCGCGGCGCAGATGACCGTTGATCAGGCTGGCGACCAGCCAGACGACCAGCGTCGTGGTCAGTATCCAGGCGAAGAAGAAATGGACGACGCGGGCGGTGCCGAGGTCATAATAGGAGGGGATCGTCGCCCAGGACGGGAAGGCGCGGGACGTCTCCCGACCCGCCGGCCCCGACCAGCCGAGCACGCCGGTGGTATCGAAGCGCTTGCCGAAGATTTCGGTGTAGCCGCGCGGGCCGCTTGCGGTGTTCTCGGCGCCGATGGCGAAGACGGTGTTGTTGTATGCAAATCCCGACTCCTTGCCGATATAGAGCTGGGGACGGGCGTTGAAGATCTGCAGGCCGGAAAGCAGCATGAAGAACAGCGAGATGGCCCAGAGCCAGTGCGTCAGCCGCGTCCAGCGCGACTGCCGGTAGATCAGCGTCGCATCCTTCGGGAGGGCAGTATCTGGCCCGACGGTGGATTGGCTCCTGGCGACCGATTCCATTCTTTCGCGTCCTCCCGGCCGTTCAGTCGGCCTTTCCGATCGTTCTCCTCCCAATACGTTGCCAGCCAAAGCGATGTTTCATCCGATCACGGAATTATTACGAGCTGCCCGATACTACCGGCTCCCGAGACTGACGGCGAGGTTGACCGCGGCGGCGACGATCACTGTATTGAAAAAGAACGACAGGATCGAATGCAAAAGCACGATGTGACGCATTTGCGTGGTCGAGACCGCGGTATCGGAGGTCTGCGAGGTCATCCCGACGGTGGTCGAGAAGTAGAGGAAGTCCCAGCCGTCCGGCCGTTCCTTACCGGCAAATACGAGGCCGCCGACCGGCTTTTTCTGTTTCGCTTTGCTGCCGGGGTTGGTCTCTTCATCGTTGACCCAGTAAACATGCGCGTAGTGCAGCGCTGTCATGGCGTGGATGGTGAACCAGCCGAGCGGGATCGACAGCAGCGCGAAGGTGAGTTCGACAGGGTGCGCGCTGCCCTCCCGATTGATCAATTGGAACAGCGAGATGATCGCGACGGTGACGACAATCAGCGTCACCGCAAAGATGACCAGCACCGGCTGGTCGGTGGCCCGCGCGTTCTTGCTCAGATAGCGGTCGGTGAGCAGCGGCATCTGGGCGACGACGATGACGGTGTAGGCGGCGAAAAACGCATTGGCGCCGATCGAAAAGGCGAGCGGAGTGCGCAAGACCAGCGCGATCGCCAGTGCCACTACACCGATGCAGGCCGACACCGCGAACTGCATGTGGCGGTGAAGTGGTTTCTTCAGGGGCAACTCGGTCGTCATGGCCCGTTGTCTTTAGGACGCGTAAACGACATTGTAGCACTTTTGAAGTCTGCGCATGCGTGCGCCACTCTCCGCGAGGATCGGCTCGCGATCGGGGAAACAGAACCGTTTCAATCACGACATGAAACGCTCTAGAAAACCCCGCCGATCCCAATGCCGCCGCTGATGTCGGGCGGAGGTGCAACCGGGCGCGAGGATTGCTGCTGCGACTTTGCGGCTTTTCGGCTGCCCGCCCCCTTGCGCGCCGGAGCCGCCTCTGATGCCACCTTCGCCGGCTTGATCTTCCGCACGACCACCGGATCCTTGCAAACCCGCCCGGAGTGCAGGAACAGGTCACTCAGGAGTTCAACCGTAGGCTCGGTCGCGGATGCGGTTCTCGCGGTGTTTTTGTAGTAGTTGGTGAGCGCGCGCACGGAGCCCTTGCCCCAACTTCCGTCCACTGTCATCCGATAGCAGCCCAAACGTCGCAATTCGGTCTGGATACTGCGCGCGAGATCAGTCGCTTTTTGGGAATCCGTTTCAGCCGCAGAGGTACCGACGATCAGCGCTTCAAGTCCGGAGACGATGCTCTGCCTGGTCCCCTCAAGGCTGGCGACCTGCGTGCCGGCGGGCTTGGCCGCAGCGTCGGGTAAGGGCGAAACCTCGACCGAACGCAATGTCTGGCCAACGATCAGCACGGCCGTCTGCAGGTCGTTGGAAGCGAGCTCGACCTTCAACCTCTCCTTGGCGGCAGGATCGGCCAGGATGCGCGACAGGCTGGCGCTGAGCTGGGCCGGGTCGAGCACTTGCTGCTCGGTGAAGTAAAACTGCTCGCGAAGGTTCGACTGATCCCACGGAACCTGACGCCCGATGGTGATTGCCTCGGTCTCGTTGCGCACCCGGATCATCATATCCGAAATGCTGAGCCCGGGAATCTCGACGTTCTTCAACAATGCCGTGGTGAAGGGGCTGTTGTCGCCCGAGCCGTCGACAGCAACGTTGCCAGGCTGTGTGGCAAAGGCAATGAACGTGTTTTCACCGACTTCGATCTGCGCGAGGCCGTCCATGGCGCTGAGGCCTTTGCCCATCGGGTTGTTACGACAGGCATCAAGAAACACGAAGGTCTGCCTTTCACGGCTGGCAAATCTCGAAATCACATCGTTGAGCTTGACCGCGCCCGCGATCAACTCCTGCAGGTTCTCGGCGCTGGGCGTATCGACCGGCAGAAGATAGTTCTCGCCCCCGAGTTGCACGCCGTGGCCAGCGTAGAAGATGAGGACAGCACTGGCGCCTGCCAACTTGCCCTCGGCTTGTTCGAAAAGCTTGGTGAACCCGTCGGACGACAGGTTGGTTGCCGTTAGCACATCGAATTTCAGCCTCTTCAAGCTTTCAGACAATCTGGCGGCGTCGTTTGCAGCATTGGCCAGATGCGGGAGACGGGCGCTCCGGTAGTCGGAGTTGCCGATGACGATCGCGAGCCGCTTGCTTGGCTGTGGCGACTGGCCTTCCCCGACCGCGGCTTGAGCGCCGAGGGATCCGAAAAGTGAAACCAGCAGGACCGCAGCAATGCGCAGGAGGGGACGGTAGCTCATGGCAAGGGCTCGTTTCGGCGCGTGAAATCTTCAGGTCGCCGAAGTGTCCGCCCGACTGACGCCGTTCCGCTCATGCGCCGGAAATCTTTTCTCCGAAGACCGCCGCAATTTTTACACCAGAACCCATATCAAAGAAAGCGTAAGGCGCGACCCGCCTTCGATCTGGCCGAGCTCGGTTTCCCTAGAGATGCCGTGGGGTCCAGCCGGACGATTGCCGCCGCAACCATTTCGGTCCGCCGGAAGCCAGCGGTTCCACACGAAATCATATCCACGCCAGAGATAATTTGTTACGCTCCAACCAACGCTGGCGTAGTGTTGCACTCGCATCTACTCCAGTCAGTGATGTTTTTCATAGTTCAACTGCGCATGGCATGTCCTGATATTTAAGCCAGATGACACAAGTAGCAGGGGAAGGGGATAATGAAAGGCAGGAGTTGGCGTTTGCGCCTGTGCACGAGTTCAATTTCGATTGGTGCTGCATTGGTTTTCCTGCCTTCGAAGGCAAACGCCTGTATCGACGACGAGAGTGAAGGTCCCCCTCTGCAGACGGACTGCTACGTCGGCGTGACCGTCAATAGCGCGATTGTCGACACGTCCCTGGATGCGCTTCTCAAATTGTCCGACGACATCATCCAGGCGGAAGTCGGCCCCGCAAACGCAGCTCCGCCGGCCCGGTCTTCACCGTTCGGCGTTTTCGCTTCCGGCCAGTTGGCCCACACGGAGCATGACGGCTTCACCGTTTCGGACGATTTTGACGTCTTTGACGGACCGAGCTTCGATGTCGATGAATTCTCCGCTGCCGTCAGTGTCGACTTCGATGCGGCAAAGCATTTCGGATTCGACAGCGAGCACGGATTGAACCTGGGGCTGTTCGGCGGTTATGCCTCGGCTGACGTCAATGTCGACGTTTTCGGTGTCGGTGACGCGACCAACAAAAGCGGCATGTTCGGCGGCTATGGGCTTTATCGTCAGGGCACCAGCTATGCTCTTGTGGCCGCCTCGGCTTTCCTGGGCAACACGGACGTCAAGGGAAATGACGGCAGCTACGACACGCAAGGCTACGCGATAACAGGGTCGATCGGCCGCATCTTCAACTTGACCGATCGCGTGCGTTTCGATCTTCGTGGCGGGCTGTTGGGTGTTAGCTTTACCGGCGACGCATACACGGACGACTCCGGCACTGAATTTGGAAAGAGCCGTTTATCGTTTGGCGCGATCAAGTTCGACCCTGGGGTTTACGCCGATTACCAGCTCGGAAACGGCATGGTCATCAGCCCCTATGCGCGCGCGGATCTGCAGCAGCGTTTCGGCTATTCCAACACGGCAAGCGTTTCTGGCCTGAAGAGCGATTTTGAGGATGCGGACTTCTCGGTGGCGCTGTCCTCCGGCTTCAATCTGAAGATGTCTTCATCGACAACCGTCAGCACTGAAATTCGCGGCAAATGGTCCGAGGACAGTTCAACCATCAGCGGCAAGCTGGGCCTCAAGATCGCGTTCTAATCCGGTGCGGCGGATTTCAGCGCACGCCGCAAGATGCGGTCGAGTTCGCCGAGAAACCGCGAGCGGTCCTGCGGCGCGAAACTGGCGTTGTAGCCCTTGCTTTCGCCGGTCTCGCGCAGGTGCTGCTTGAGGTCGCGCATCGCCACCGCCATGCCGATCGTTTCCGGCGTGAACGGGCGTCCGGTCGGCCCAAGCACATGGGCGCCGAGCGCCACCGTGCGGGCGGCAAGCGGGATGTCTGAAGTCACAATGATGTCGTTGGGCTTGGCATTGTCGACGATCCAATCGTCCGCCGCATCGGCGCCCTTGGACACGACGACGTTTCGGACCATGGGATCGCGCGAAGGGCGCAGGCCGCCATTGGAGACGAAGGTGACGACGACGCCATGACGCTCGGCGACTTTCTCGACCTCGGCCTTCACCGGACAGGCATCGGCATCGACGTAAATGGCAGGTGCGGGCATCGTTCGTTCCAACGCGTATGAAGCCGGGCGATTTCGCCAGGCTCGATCGACGATATTCGAGCGGTCAAAGGTCGGCGCTGCCCCTCATCCGCCTGCCGGCACCTTCTCCCCGTATAGTGACGGGGAGAAGGGGCTGGCCGCAGCCTCGGCACGCTTTCTGAAACGCTGGAGATTGGCGAAATCCCTTTGCGAAGGCGTCTTTCTCCCCGTCACTATACGGGGAGAAATGCCCGGCAGGGCAATGAGGGGCAGCGCAAACCTAAAGCGATTGCCATGCTTCTTCGCGGTCCAAGTCGCGATTTCTCAATAAACAACCACGCTCCTGATGCTCTTGCCCTCATGCATCAGGTCAAAACCCTTGTTGATGTCTTCCAGCTTCAGCGTGTGGGTGATCATCGGGTCGATCTCGATCTTGCCGTCCATGTACCAGTCGACGATCTTCGGTACGTCGGTGCGGCCGCGCGCGCCGCCAAAGGCGGTGCCCATCCAGGTGCGGCCGGTGACGAGCTGGAACGGCCGCGTCGAGATCTCCTGGCCGGCGCCGGCTACGCCGATGACGACCGACTTGCCCCAGCCGCGGTGCGACGCTTCTAGGGCCTGCCGCATCACCTTGGTGCTGCCCGTGCAGTCGAACGTATAGTCGGCGCCGCCGATCTGGTCGGCGCCGCGCTTGGTCATGTTGACGAGATAGGGCACGATGTCGCCGTCGATCTCCTTCGGATTGACGAAATGCGTCATGCCGAATTTCTCGCCCCATTCCTTCTTGTCGTTGTTCAGGTCGACGCCGATGATCATGTCGGCGCCGGCAAGGCGCAGCCCCTGGATGACGTTGAGGCCGATGCCGCCGAGGCCGAACACTGCGGCCGTGGCGCCGATCTCGACTTTGGCTGTGTTGATCACCGCGCCGATGCCGGTGGTGACGCCGCAGCCGATGTAGCAGATCTTGTCGAAGGGCGCGTCGGGATGGACCTTGGCCACCGCAATCTCGGGCAGCACGGTGAAGTTGGAGAAGGTCGAGCAGCCCATATAGTGGAAGATCTTGTCCTTGCCGATCGAGAAGCGCGACGAGCCGTCCGGCATCAGGCCTTGTCCCTGGGTGGCGCGGATCGCGGTGCACAGATTGGTCTTCCTGGACAGGCAGGACGGGCATTGCCGGCATTCCGGCGTATAGAGCGGGATGACGTGGTCACCCTTCTTGACCGAGGTGACGCCCTTGCCGACATCGACGACGATTCCCGCACCCTCATGGCCGAGGATCGCCGGAAAGATGCCTTCGGGATCGGCGCCCGACAGCGTGAATTCGTCGGTGTGGCAGATGCCGGTCGCCTTGATCTCGACCAGCACCTCGCCGTCGCGCGGGCCGTCGAGGTCGACCTCCAGGATCTCCAGCGGCTTTCCGGCGGCAACAGCGACAGCGGCACGGGTTTTCATCGGGAACCTCCTCTCAGGGCAAATCTGCAATCGGGGCGGAGCATTAGCGTATCTGCAGGTTCTGGACTATGGGACGAATTGACAGTTCGTGGCCGGGTTTTGGTCGGCGCCAGCCGACTTGCGCCCGGGCATATGCGCCAACTTGCCTTGACCGGCCGGGCGAAGCCCATAAAAGAAAGGCAGCCGAGGGAACGCAACCCGCATGTTCACAAAAATCCTGGTCGCAAATCGTGGCGAGATCGCCTGCCGCGTCATCAAGACGGCGCGCAAGATGGGCATTGCCACCGTCGCGGTCTATTCGGATGCCGATCGCGACGCCGTACATGTCGAGATGGCCGACGAGGCTGTCCATATCGGGCCTTCGCCGGCCGCTGAGAGCTATCTGGTGCCGGAGAGGATCATCGCTGCCTGCAAGGCGACAGGTGCTGAAGCCGTGCATCCCGGCTACGGGTTTTTGTCCGAACGCGCATCCTTCTGTGAAGCGCTGGAGAAAGAAGGCATCGTCTTCATCGGCCCGAAACCCAGAGCGATCAGGGCGATGGGCGACAAGATCGAATCGAAGAAATTCGCCAATGCAGCCAAAGTCAGCACGGTGCCAGGCTGGCTCGGCGTCATCGAGAATGCCGTCCATGCGGAAAAGATCGCCGGCGAGATCGGCTATCCCGTGATGATCAAGGCCTCGGCCGGCGGCGGCGGCAAGGGCATGCGCATCGCCTGGAGCAAGGCCGAGGTGCGCGACGGTTTCGACCGGGCGCGGTCGGAGGCCAAAAGCTCGTTCGGCGACGATCGCGTCTTCATCGAGAAGTTCGTGGTCGATCCGCGCCACATCGAGATCCAGGTGCTGGCCGACGCGCATGGCAACGCGCTTTATCTCGGCGAGCGCGAATGCTCGATCCAGCGCCGCAACCAGAAGATCGTCGAAGAGGCGCCTTCGCCCTTCATCGACGCCAAGACCCGGAAAGCCATGGGCGAGCAGTCGGTGGCGCTGGCCAAGGCGGTCGATTATGAGAGCGCCGGCACGGTGGAGTTCATCGTCGACAGCCAAAAGAACTTCTATTTCCTTGAAATGAATACGCGATTGCAGGTCGAGCACCCGGTAACCGAGCTCGTCACCGGCATCGATCTGGTCGAGCAGATGATCCGCATAGCTGCCGGCGAAAAGCTCGCTATCAAGCAAAGCGACGTCAAGCTGAACGGCTGGGCGGTGGAAAGCCGGCTCTACGCCGAGGACCCGTATCGCAATTTCCTGCCGTCGATCGGCCGGCTGACGAGATACCGGCCACCGGAAGAGGGACGGTTCGGCGACCTCGTCGTCCGAAACGATACCGGCGTCACCGAGGGTTCGGAAATCTCGATGTTCTATGATCCGATGGTCGCCAAGCTGTGCACCTGGGCGCCGACGCGGCTCGCGGCAATAGACGCCATGTCCGAGGCGCTCGACAGCTTCGTGGTCGACGGCATCGAGCACAACATGCCGTTCCTGGCGGCGCTGATGCAGCATCCGCGCTGGCGGGAAGGGCTGATATCGACCGCTTTCATATCAGAGGAATATCCCGATGGCTTCGCGCCGATCGTGCCTGATAGCGAGGAGAAGGCGGTGCTCGCAGCGATCGCCACCGCGGTCGAACTGCTGCGCCGCGACCGGCTCGACCGGCTGGGCGGGCGGCTGGCGCCGCACTCGGGTGTTCTGAAACGCGACTGGGTGGTCAAGATCGGCAAGGATTACCGTTCGGCCTCGGTTATCGAAGGTATGATCTCCATTCCGATGGAGCTCGGTCTGTCGATCGACGGCGGCAAGGCGCTGACGGTAGCCTCCGACTGGCGTCCGGGCGATCTCATCTGGCGCGGCACGGTCGGCGACCGAAAAATCGCGGCGCAGATCAGGCCGGTACCGAACGGGCTTCGCATCGCCTGGAAAGGCATGTCGGTGACCGCACGCGCCATGCTGCCGCGCACCGCCGAACTCGAAAGGCTGATGCCGGAAAAAGTGGCGCCCGATACCTCCAAAATGCTGCTCTGCCCGATGCCCGGCCTCGTCGTGTCGATCGCCGTTGCCGAAGGGCAGGAGGTCAAGGCCGGCGAGACGCTGGCGGTCGTCGAGGCGATGAAGATGGAAAACGTGCTGCGCGCCGAGCGCGATCTCACCGTGTCGAAACTCAAGGCCAGGCCGGGCGACAGTCTCGCCGTCGATGCGGTGATCATGGAGTTTGCGTGAGGATAGATGCCGTCACTTGTCACGTTGAACCACCGACAGTTACAAGGCAATCGCATTAGTTGGCGCTGCCCCTCATTGCCCTGCCGGGCATTTCTCCCCGTATAGTGACGGGGAGAAAGAGGCCTTCGCAAAGGATTTCGCCAATCACCAGCGTTGCAGAATGGGTGCCAAGGTTGCGGCCAGCCCCTTCTCCCCGTCACTATACGGGGAGAAGGTGCCGGCAGGCGGATGAGGGGCGGCGCCAGCGTCGACAATTGGCCGGTCGAGCGCCCGCTCTCGCTGGACTCGCATCGTCCGGTGCCGGACAATACATCTTCATCGACTGAGTCCTTGTGAGGCGGCGCTAAAAAACCATGGCGAATGAGACACTTCCACGCGATCCCTTGCGACGCGAGGCCTTTGTGAGGGCATCGCGGCCGGAAGAGCCGGCGCGCCCATTTATCCATCTGCGCGTGCATTCGGCCTATTCGCTGCTCGAAGGCGCTTTGCAACTCGGCACAGTCGTCGGCCATGCAGTCAAGGATCAGGCTCCGGCCATTGCCGTCACCGACACCAATAATCTGTTCGGCGCGCTGGAATTTGCGCAAAAGGCGGTGAAGGAGGGTATCCAGCCGATCATCGGCTGCCAGACCACGCTCGCCTTTTCCGGCGAAGCCAGCGATAGCCAGCGCGACCGCAGGCGGCAAGGCCCGGAGATGCGGCCCGTGGTTTTGATCGCGGCGACCGAGGCCGGCTACAGCAATCTGGTCAGGCTGGTCAGCCGGGTCTATTTGGAAACGCCGCCCGGCGAGGCCGTGCATCTGACGACCGAGATGCTGGAAGGCCATTGCGACGGCCTGATCTGCCTCAGCGGCGGGCCGCGCGGCCCGATCGGCAATGCCTTGAAGGAGGATCGCCGCGATCTCGCCGAGACGCGGCTTTTGGCGCTCAAGGCGTTGTTCGGCGACCGGCTCTATGTCGAGCTGGAACGGGTTTCCGGTTATGACCGGGCCATCGAGAAATCGTCAGTCGACCTCGCCTATACCAATGACTTGCCGCTGGTCGCCACCAACGAGGCGTTTTTCTCCTCGCGCGACGACTATGAGGCTCATGACGCGCTGATCGCCATCGCCGAAGGTTCGGTCGTCGCCGTCGACAATCGCCGCCGCCTGTCGCCCGACAATTTTCTGAGAAGTCAGGCTGACATGGCGAGGCTGTTCGCCGATCTGCCGGAAGCGATCGACAACACCGTCGAGATCGCGCTGCGCTGCTCCTACTATCCCAAGACCCGCAACCCGATCCTGCCGCGCTTTGCCGGCGGCGATGTCGCCGACGCCGAAGCGGCGGTGAAGGCGGAGGCGCAGGAGCTTGCCAGACAGGCGCATGAAGGGCTGGAAGCGCGGATCGCCGCGCACGGCCTGGCCCCTGGCTACACAGTCGAACAATATCGCGAAAGGCTGGATTTCGAGCTCGGCGTCATCGAGAGGATGAAATATCCCGGCTATTTTCTGATCGTCGCCGACTTCATCAAATGGGCGAAGGGGCAGGGCATTCCGGTCGGGCCGGGCCGCGGTTCGGGCGCCGGCTCGCTGGTCGCGTATTCGACGACCATCACCGACATCGATCCGCTGCGCTTCTCGCTGCTGTTCGAGCGCTTCCTCAATCCCGACCGCGTGTCGATGCCCGACTTCGACATCGATTTCTGCCAGGACCGGCGCGAGGAGGTCATCCGCTACGTCCAGCAGAAATACGGACGCGACCAGGTCGGCCAGATCATCACCTTCGGCACGCTGCAGGCCCGCGCGGTGCTGCGCGATGTCGGCCGCGTGCTGCAGATGCCCTATGGCCAGGTCGACAAGCTCTCCAAGATGGTGCCGTCGAACCCGGCCAATCCGGTCAAGCTCGCTGACGCCATTGCCAACGAGCCGCGCTTTGCCGAAGAGGCCGAGCGGGAGCCCATCGTCCAGACGCTGCTCGACATGGCGCAGAAGCTGGAAGGGCTCTACCGCCACGCTTCGACGCACGCCGCCGGCATCGTCATCGGCGACCGGCCGCTGTGGGAGCTGGTGCCGATGTACCGTGACCCGCGCTCCGACATGCCGGTCACCCAGTTCAACATGAAGTATGTCGAGCAGGCCGGACTGGTGAAGTTCGACTTCCTCGGCCTGAAGACGCTGACCGTGCTGGAGACCGCGGTCAAGCTGATCCGCCGCCGCGGCATCGAGATCGATCTCGCCCACATTCCGCTCGACGACCCCGACACCTACGCCATGCTGTCGCGCGGCGAAGTGGTCGGCGTGTTCCAGGTGGAAAGTGCCGGCATGCGCAAGGCGCTGATCGGCATGCGGCCCGACTGCATCGAAGACATCATCGCGCTGGTCGCGCTTTACCGGCCGGGACCGATGGAGAACATCCCGACCTACAACGCCAGAAAGCATGGCGAGGAGGAGATGGCGTCGATCCACCCGAAAATCGACCATCTGGTGAAGGAAACGCAAGGCGTCATCGTCTACCAGGAACAGGTGATGCAGATCGCGCAGGAGCTCTCCGGCTATTCGCTGGGCGAAGCCGATTTGCTGCGCCGCGCGATGGGCAAGAAGATCCGCGCCGAGATGGACAAGCAGCGCGAGCGCTTCGTTTCGGGCGCGGTCGAGCGCGGCGTCGGCAAGCCGCAAGCCGACTTCATTTTCGACCTGCTGGCAAAGTTCGCCGACTACGGTTTCAACAAGTCGCATGCCGCCGCCTATGCAGTCGTCTCCTATCAGACGGCTTATCTGAAAGCGCACTACCCGGTCGAGTTCCTGGCTGCGTCGATGACGCTCGACATGGGCAACACCGACAAGCTCGCCGATTTCCGCCAGGATGCGCTGCGCCTCGGCATCAATGTTGTGGCGCCGTCGGTAATGACCAGCTTCCGGGCCTTCGAAGTCGGCGAGAACCGGATCTTCTATTCGCTGGCCGCGCTCAAGGGCGTCGGCGACGCCGCGGTCGAGCATATCGTCGCCATGCGCGGCGAAAAACCGTTCAAGAACCTCGCCGATTTCTGCGAAAGGGTCGATCCGAAGATCGTCGGCAAGCGGGTCTTCGAAAGCCTGATCATGGCCGGCGCGCTCGACTGCTTCGGTCACGACCGCGCCGCGATGATGGCGGGCGTCGAGCGGATGATGGGGCTGGCCTCGCTTGCCCAGCAGAATGCAATGTCGGGCCAGCACGACATTTTTGGCGCCTCGCTCGGCGCACAGTCGCAGGCGCTCAATCTGCCGGCGACCGACCCGTGGCTTGCCGCCGACCGTCTGCACCGTGAATTCCAGGTGGTCGGCTTCTATCTCTCTGCGCATCCGCTGGACGAATACAAGGCGGCGCTGCAGAAGATGCGGGTGCAGACCTGGGCCGAGTTCTCGGCCGCGGTCAAACGGGGTGCTGCCGCCGGGCGGCTTGCCGGCACCGTCACCACCAAGCAGGAGCGCAAGACGCGCACCGGCAACAAGATGGGCGTCGTGCAGTTCTCCGACACGTCAGGCCAGTATGAAGCAGTGCTTTTTTCCGAAGGTCTGGCGCAGTATCGCGACCTGCTCGAGCCCGGCCGTTCGGTGGTGATCACCGTTTCGGCCGAGGACAGGCCCGAAGGCGTTAATCTGCGCATCCAGACCGTGCAGTCTCTGGAAGACGAGGCAAGCCGTATCCAGAAGGCCTTGCGCATCTTTGTCAGGGATGACCGACCGGCGTCGGCTATTCAATCGCAGCTTACCCAGCGCGGCGACAGCCAGGTGAGCATTATCGTCATCAAGAATGAGGCGCAGGGCGAGGTCGAGATCGAACTGCCCAGCCGTTACCGCGTCTCGCCAAAGATTGCGTCGGCCATGCGCGCGGTGCCGGGCGTGGTGGAAGTCGAGTTGGTGTGAGCTAACGACCGTATTCCGCCAGCCCGGTCGCATTGCCCGGTGACGATGCCGCTGGTATTGTGGGGCCTGGGTCTTTTGGCGGCCGGGGGGAGTGCGTCATGGATGAGCGGGATGCCGCTGCCGAACTCCAGAAAATGGTCAATGGGTTCCAGGTATCTCAGGCGATATGCATCGCCGCCACGCTGGGCATCGCAGACCATCTCAAGGACGGAAAACGCACCAGCGGCGAACTGGCCGCGCTGACCAATACCCATCCGCAGGCGCTCTACCGGCTGTTGCGCGCCCTTGCGTCCGTCGGCGTGTTCCATGAAGCGGAAGACCGATCCTTCTCGCTGACCCCGGTTGGCGGCGCGTTGCGATCCGACGTTCAGCATTCGGTCGCGTCGTGGGCGATTCTGGCCGGACGGCCCTATTTCCGTCAGGCATGGAGCGATCTGCTGCACAGTGTCAGTACCGGCGAAAACGCCTTTCGCCACGCTTATGGCAAGGGCGTGTGGGAATACCGGGCGGAACATCCGGAAGAGTCCGTCATCTTCGACCGGGCGATGACGGCCATGTCGCGTGGCGTCGCCGCCGCGGTGATTGCGGCCTATGACTTTCGGCCGTTCGCTGTCGTCATGGATGTCGCGGGCGGGCAGGGCGCGCTACTTGCCGAAATCCTCCGCCGCAATCCCGGCCAGCGCGGCATTCTTTTCGATCAGCCGCAGGTGGTGGCGAAGGCCGGCCCGGTCTTTGAGGTTGCGGGCGTGGCCGATCGCTGCGACGTCGTCGCCGGCGATTTCTTCGTCTCGGTGCCCGAGGGCGCCGATGCGATTGTGCTCAAATGGATCCTGCATGACTGGGACGACGATACAAACATCCGGATCCTGAAAACCTGCCGCCGGGCGATGCGCCCAGAAGGCAAACTGCTGGTGCTTGAGAGCATTCTGGCGCCGCCCAACGAAGGCGCCAGTGCAAAATTCGGCGATCTGAACATGCTGGTCATGCCGGGCGGGCAGGAGCGCACGGCGGAAGAATTCAGGTCGCTGCTTGCGGCGTCGGATTTTCGGGTCGCCAATATTGTTGAAGCCGGACCTCGCATCAGCATCATCGAGGCGGAACCGGTCTGACTGCTTTCCGGGCCCGAAACTCTCCGGATGTTCTCAAGCCACAGCGGCTTCCCTCTGCTCTGCCCACTGGACGGCTGTCGCAGCGAACGTTATCGCAGTTGTCATGAAGGCGCCGGAAAGGGACGGAGTGCAGGATTTTTCAGCCTTGACGCGGCTGCGCGGCACGCTGCGCAAACTCTATCACGGGCGCACGCCCGCGGCTTTCCGGTTTCAATTGGTCGCCATTGTCATCGACCTTGCCATCATCGCCTTCTTCATCGCCACACCGGTGATCCAGGAGTCGTCCTCTTTCCTCTGGCTCGATTATTCTGTGGCAGCACTTGTCGCCGCTGACATGACTGCCCGGCTGCTTGCCTCCAACGACATGCTGCGCCTCATGAAACAGCCGGCGTCGTGGGTCGACGCCTTCATCCTGCTGACGCTGCTGATGCCTTCGGCGCTGGCCAACCTAGGTTTTCTGCGCATATTGCGGCTGTGGTCGCTGTCGCGCAGCGGCGCGCTGTGGCGGTTTTTCGAGATGCGCGGGCTAAAAAAATGGCGCGAGGCGAGCCATGCAGTCATCAATCTCCTGACTTTCCTGTTTGTCATCACCGGCTTCGTCTACACCTTCTTCTTCCGCACCGGGGCCGGTCTCGAAGGCTATGTCGACGCGCTGTATTTTACCGTCGCCACGGTGACAACGACCGGCTTCGGCGACATCGTCCTGCCGGGTATCGCCGGCAAGCTCACCGCGATCGTCACCATGATCATCGGCATATCGCTGTTCGTCAGGCTGGCGCAGGCGCTCTTCCGTCCCGCCAAGGTGTTTTTTCCTTGCCCGCAATGCGGGCTTCAGCGGCACGAGCCCGACGCCGTCCACTGCAAGGCCTGCGGGCATCTCCTCAACATCCCCGACGAAGGCGACTGAAATGCGAGACTAGAGCGCGGTTTTGGTGGAACCAAAACCGCGCTCTAGCTCTTTGCTTTAACGCATTTTGTCGGACGCCAAACGAAGACGTTTGGCTGCAAAATGCTACGACGCTGCCACTTCCGCAGGCTTGGTCGCTTTTTTCTGCAGATTGAGCAGATTGCCCAGCAGGATCAGCAAGGCTCCGCCGGCGGTGAAAGCGTCGATCTGCTCCTGATACAGCAGCCAGCCGATCAGCGCCGACAGCGGCACGCGCAAAAAGTCCATCGGCGAGATGACGGTCGCGTCGGCATAGGTGAGCGCGCGGGCCATGCAGAAATGCGACGACATGCCGGTGAAGGCGATCAGCAGGAGCCACGGCCACAGTTCGAGCGGCGGGTTGCGCCATTCGTAGAGCGCCGGGGCAAGGCCGAGCACCGACTGGATGACCAGCATCCAGAAGATGATGGACACGACGCTGTCCGTCCGCGTCAGCGATTTGACCAGGACTACAGATATACCGAAGCAGACCGCAGCACCCAGCACGACAACATGTCCCGGATCAACGGAGCCGACGCCCGGACGGACGATGATCAGCACGCCGATCAGCCCGAGCACGATGGCCGCAAGTTTTGGCCGGCTTAGTCTTTCACCAAGAAAGCCGACCGCCAGGATGGCCGTCCAGATCGGCGTCGTGAATTCGATGGAGATCAGCACGGCCAGCGGGATCAAAGTCAAGGCGTAGAGCCATGCCGCCTGGCCGACAAAATGGACGACATTGCGGGCGATATGGGCCAAGGGGCGTTTGGTGCGCATCGCCGCAAAACCGCCTGACAGCATCACCAGCGGCAGGAGGATGAAAAGTCCGATCACCGAGCGCAGCTCCAGCACCTGGAAGACGTTGAGCTCGGCTGTCGTGGCGCGGCCGGCGACCGACATCGTCAGAAACGACGCGATCGACAGCGCCATCCAGAACGCGGCCTTGGGGATCGACGGTGAAGGTGCCATGCGCGCTATTTTGCAAGCCCGGACTTTCATCGCAACCGCTAGTCGACGCATTCGGCTGGGCCAGAGCGGCACGTTGCAAAACGGTCATGCTGAGGGCGGAACCTGCCGTCACGGCGAGCGTTGGTCCAACAGCCATTTCGTTGGAAATATCGTCGTTCCGATATCTACGAGGAGAGATCCCATGAAATCATTCACACGATTTGCACTTGCCGGCTGCCTGACGGCTGCCGCCGGCGCGGCTCATGCCGACGAGGCCGATTTTCTTCGCTCGTTCGAGGGGAATTTTGCCGGCAAGGGCACCGTCAAGGTAACCACCGAGGCGCCGACGGTGAACGTCTCCTGCCGCTTCAATTCCGACGCGACATCGAGCTCATTGTCGCTGGACGGCACCTGCCGCGGTCTTGTCGTGGTGACGCGTGCCATAAGTGCCGATCTGAAGTCCCGCGGGACGAAGTACACCGGCACCTATGTCGGATCCCGCACCGGGCCGGCGCAGCTCAGCGGCAGGCGTTCGGGCAACGCCATCAATCTCGGCATCCGTTGGGCCAAGGAGGTCAACGGCGATCGCACGGCGCAAATGACGGTCGAGAAGAGCGGCGAGGACGGCATGCGGCTGACCGTTGTCGACGTCGACCCGAAAACCGGCGAGCGGGTGATGACCAGCCGGATCGATTTGCGGCGCATCTGAAGACGCGCTCTTTTTGAGCATGATCTTTTCCGAACCGGATTCCACTTTTCGGGATCATGCTTAAACCGCGTCGCATCTGAAGGGGTTCATGCGACGCGCTTTAAGTTCTTGTTTTTATGCATGTCGTTGTCCCAAAACCGCTGCGCACCCTCGGGTCGGCCGAGGGCATGCTTTTGGGCGACACGCATCAGTCCTCGATCGGCTCGGGCGGGTGGGCGTTGCGGCCCTTGCCGAAGGTATAGCCGGTCTCCACCGCCTTGCGGCCGAACTTGTCGCGCAGCGTGTCGATGGCGCCTTCGGCCATGGCGCGTTTGCGCGACTGGACATCGACGAGATCGGGTGGATCGGCCTTTTCGTCATTCGAGAGGTCGCTGACGCCGATGCCGAGCAGCCGGTATCTTGTACCGTCCGCTTCCTTGCGCAGCAGCGCGAGCCCGGTCGAAAAAATGCGGTCGGCCAGCCGTGTCGGGTCGCCGAGTTGGCGGTTGCGCGTGCGGGTCTTGAAATCCTGGGTCTTCAGCTTCAGCACGACGGTGCGCCCGGCGATACCGGATTTCTTCAGCCGCCCCGAGACTTTTTCCGACAGCGCTCTCAGCACCGAAACCAATTCATCCAGGGACGCAATGTCGGTGTCGAAGGTGGTTTCCGCCGAGACGCTTTTCGCATCCTGGTCGGGATGGACGCGGCGCTCGTCCTCGCCGCGTGAAAGATGATAGAGCCGGTCGCCCATCACGCCGTAGCGGCGCATCAGGTCGTTGCGCTCCAAACGCTGCAATTGGCCGATGGTGCGGATGCCGTCCCCTTCAAGCGTGGCGGCGAAGGCTTTTCCCACGCCCCAGATCAGCGTCACCGGCTGCTCGGCCAGGAATCCGGCCGCCTCGGCCTCGCCGATTACCGAAAAGCCGCGCGGCTTGCGAAAGTCCGACGCCACCTTGGCCAGGAACTTGCAGTAGGAAAGGCCTGATGAAACGGTGATGCCGATCTCTTTCTCCACGCCGAGCGCGAAGCGCGCCAGCACCACCGCCGGTGGCAAGCCATGCAGGCGCTCGGTGCCGGCAAGGTCCAGAAACGCTTCGTCGATGGAGATCGGCTCGACCAGCGGCGTCAGCGCCTGCATCATAGCGCGCACCTCGCGGCCGACGCGTACATATTTTTCCATGTCCGGCGGGATGACGACCGCTTCCGGACAGGCTTCGAGCGCCTTGAACATCGGCATCGCCGAGCGCACCCCATGGATGCGGGCGATGTAGCAAGCGGTGGAGACGACGCCGCGCTTGCCGCCGCCGATGATCAACGGCCGGTCCTTCAGCGCCGGGTTGTCGCGCTTTTCGACCGCCGCATAAAACGCGTCGCAATCGATATGGGCAAGATGCAGCCGGTAGAGCTCCGGATGACGGGCAAGCCGTGGACTGCCGCAGCGTTCACAGCGCCGTGCCTCGCTGCGCTGAAAGGTCAGGCAGTCGCGGCAAAAACCGTGATCGGGATTGTTGACAGAAGCCGCCATCGCTGCGAACATAAAGAGAACAAAAGCAATGGTACGTCAGGACGGACGCCACGACAAGGCGGTGGACCGGGAGAGAGCTCATGAATACGACCATAGCGCCATTGGTGCCCGAGCTTTGGGCGGATTTCGAAGATCTTTTCGGTAAGCAAGGCGCCTGCTACGGCTGCTGGTGCACACATTTCCGGCTGTCGCCGGCAGCGCGCCGCGCCAGCAACCGGGAGCGCAACAAGGACCACATCAAGGCGCGGATCGAGGCCGGGCCGCCACCGGGCCTGCTGGCGTTCGAGGATGGCAAGGCGGTCGGATGGATGCAGATCGGTCCGCGCGCCGACGTGCCCGAATGGAACAATAAGGGCAGGGGGTCGGCGCCGGTCGATCCCGCCGACGCCACGGATCCGGGCGTCTGGGCGATCTCATGCTTCTTCATCCGCGTCAAGGCGCGCGGCAGGGGCGTGACGCACCGGCTGGTCGAAGGCGGCATCGAGTTTGCTCGCCAGAATGGCGCGCGGCTGGTCGAGGCGTGTCCGATCGACCTGTCGAAAGATTCGCGTTCGATCGGGCTGTTCGTCGGCTCGTCGCGGGTCTTCGAGAAAGCCGGCTTCGCGAGGCTGGTCGAGCGCAAGGCAGGCCGGCCGCTGATGCGACTGGTGCTTTGAGCCAGTGCCGCTGTGCTCGCCGCTGCCGCGGCGGTCGCTCGGCGGCGGCCAAACTATCGCGGGCGGCCTGCATAGTCAGACAGTTGACGTCCAGCAGGAATAAATCCGCCTGCGGTCCGTTCCTCCTCGGATTTTTCCATGGAGGCTATCGATGTTCCATTTTTCCCAGACCACTCGCTCGATCCGGTTTGTCTGTCGGCCGGAAGATTATGGCGTCATTGCGCCGCCAGTGGCAGCCAAGACGGTTCTGCCGGACTGGTTCCGCAAATTGCCGGCAGTCGATTCGCAGCAAGCGTCGGCCACCAATAATGGTCTAACCGTCAAGCGCTGCATGCCGTTTCTCGACGCGATGACAACCGGCTGGATCCTGCCGCTCGCGGCGACCGTCCGCCTTGAGGTCAAGGACGGCGGCCGAGCCGTCGATGCCGGCTGGGAGTTCGACAGGGTGATGGTGAGCAATCATGGCGCCCATCAGGTCGCCGGCAACCCGAAGGAACCGGCACCCCCATGCAAGTTTCACAATTACTGGTCGATCCGGACCCCGCCGGGCTGGAGTTGTTTGTTCCTGCCGCCGCTCAACAGGCCGGCTCAGCCTTTCGAATGCGTCGCCGGCATCGTCGATACCGATACCTATGCAGCCGACATCCATTTTCCGTTTTTCGCGACCGCGCCCGACGGCCTCTACGTCATCGAAAAGGGCACGCCGCTCGTCCAAATCATACCGGTTCGCCGCGAAGGTGCGGCACTCAAGGCGGAGATCCGGGCGGAGACCGGAGCCGAGGCGACGGAGCGCGAAACCGTCTACCGCAACACGATTGCGAGCGAAGGCTGGTATCGCAAATGGGCCCGCGCGGCCCGCTAGACTTTTCCCGGAGAAGAATGCGAAACGGGGCCGCTTGGCCCCGCTTCTTTGTGGATTGCCAGAGCGGCGGCTTTCAAGTCGAAGCGTCGTTCCGCGCTTCCGGCTCGCGGTCATGGTGGCATAGCCGGTCATGGTGGAAGGGTAGCTGGCACCGTTGCGGAAAGCGCCGTTCTGCGCCGTTGCATTCTTCGGCGGATGTCACGGAATGGATCCCAGGTCTACGCCGCGTCGCTTCGCTCCTTGCTCCGCCCTAGGATGACGAAGGTGTAGTAGCGCTGGCTAATCGCCAGCGTTGGAGATTAGTGGTTGCAGGCCGGTTGGGCAGCGACCGTCGACACCATATCCTCTGTGCGGAGCAACGAGGCATTCCGGCGGGAATGCGAAACGGGGACCAGCTGGCCCCCGTTCCTCCGTGGATTGCTAAAGCGGCGGACACAAGTCGAAGCGCGCCGTCGCTCTATCGCCCGGCCGACGTCAACGCCGCCAGTTGCGCGACCACCCACGATCCGAACCGTTCGAGTTCGAATTGGAGGAGCTGTTCGACGATGAGTTCGAATTCGAGTTGCTCGATGAATTGGAGCTGGAATTCGATGAACTGTTGGACGACGAGTTCGAACTCGAATTGCTCGACGAATTGGAGCTCGAATTTGACGAACTGTTGCCCGCGACGATGAAGGCACCGTCGCTTTGGCTGGTCATTGCGGCCGGCGGACGCTCGGTTTGCGATGGCGCCGCGGGATACTCCTTCGCCTGCGCCGCGGTGCTCGCGAGCGCTGCCATTCCTGCGACCAGTGTCGACTTGAGTTTCCAGTGTCTTGTCATGGTAGTTACTCCTTGTTTCAGGCTGGACCGGCAGTTGCGGTCCGGCGGAGTAACGGGCGATTGCCGGCTTTATTCCATTCATCGAAAGCCTGTTTCCATTCAGAAAAAGCCGGGCCGTTGCAGCTTCACTTCCGGTCCTTCCGACGGACCTCGTCCAGCGCTTGGCCTTCCTCCTCGGCTGACATCGGAGCGCCTGCTTCAATCGCCGAAAGATAGGCGTCCAGGGCTTCGGTCGACGAGGCCGGGGCATAGCCTCCGGCGTCGCCGGGCGCCACGACCGCGAAGCTGACGCGCCATTCGTCGCCGGAACGGCAGGCAACCGATACCACCGTCGAGCGGTCCTGCGAGTCGACCTCGAATTCGCGGCACAAATCCTGCGCATCGTTACGGAACGTTGCGATTGCCCGGAACCGATCGCTGATCCCGGCGAGCCTGATTTCCTTGCCGGATTCGACCGTTGCAAGGGCTTGGGCCAGGGCCGGCCTGATGACGCCGGCAACCCACAGCCCGCCCGGCGTGCGTTCGTTGGTGCCTGCTGCCCAATACCCGGCGAGCCCGCCGACAACGGCCGCCGCGAGAGAGGCAGCAATCGGCAGCATCCATTGAGACCTCGATGGCGGTCCCGCTATGCGCCCGCCGCCGAAGGGCAATACCGATGCTTCCGTCTTCTCGCCGGCGCGCTTGGCCTCGATCATTTGCTCGACGGCCGCGACAAGCTTTTCGGGAACCGGCTCGTCGAGCAGCGGCTTCAGCGCGGCCTGCGCCTGCGCCCTGGTTTCGATGAACATGGCAATCCTGGTAACCAGACGGTCGTCGATTTCCATCGCCTGCTCGATCCTGGCGACCGTGTCCGGATCAAGCTCACCATCGGCGAAGCGCATCAGGATCTCGTCCGAAAAAGTCTCTTCGTTCATTTGCTAGCCCCTTTTGTGACCGCAGAACGGGTGGGAGCCATGGATATTCCCGTCGCCTCCGCCAGATTCTTCCTCGCCCGGGCCAGCCTGCTCATCACCGTCCCGATCGGCACGGCAAGGACTTCCGCGGCTTCCTTGTAGGAAAGCTCTTCGACACAGACCAGAAGCAGCACGTCGCGCTGATCGCCGGCGAGTTCGCCGATGGCTTGCGCCACGCTGTTCAGCGCCAGCCGCGCCTCCATCTCGCGCTCGCCGGAAATGCCGGCGATGTCATGGCGCTCGTCGATATCGTCCTGCGGGCCGGCGACCTTGCGCCTGCGGATGTCATCGATCCACAGATTTCGGAGAATCTTGAACATCCACGCGTCGAAGCGCGTCCGTTGCTCGAAACGCTGCTCGTTGGCAAGCGCCCGTTCGCAGGCGCGCTGAACGAGATCGTCCGCCATATCGCGGGACCGGCAGAGCGCAATCGCGAACCGGCGGAGATTCGGGAGAAAAGCGATAAGCTGGTCTTGGACGCGGTCGGTTTTTTCCGGCATGTTGCTCCAAGTTTTTTCGGAATAAAGCGGCCCCGCGCCCGTTTCCTCGCAAAGCTAGCTTATTGCCGGATAGGTCCGCTAGCCTCGCGATGTTGAAAATCGGCGACGGCCGGAATCTGAGGGAGATTATGGGCGCCACCTCATGGCTGAGACCAAGAGCCCTGCTGCCTTTCTGGGTAGTCGTCGCGTTAATGGTCGATCTTCAGGCGCCGAGCGGCCAGCTGGCGCTCGGCGGGTTCGGACCAAAATCGGCGTTCGCTGATGACGATGGTGGTGGTGACGATGGTGGCGATGACGGCGGCCAATCCGGCTCGTCGTCTGGTGGGTCGGGAACGGCGCCCCGCCGGTCGACTGGACCGAATCTGTTTCGCACGCTGACCGATCGGTTTATTCCGCGCCCGCCAAGACGCGGCGGCAGGCGTGCGCAACGGCCAGCCGTCCCATTGCCGTCTCGGGCGCCGGACCAGATCGTGGCGACCGGGCTGAGTTCGGCCGAGATCGGTCAGCTTCAGGCAACGGGCTTCACCGTCCTCGACCGCGCCGACATTCAGCTTCTTGGATCGGAGCTGGTTCGGCTGCGCATACCACCCAATATGCCGCTGGAGGCTGCGCGCGATCTTGTCATCGATGCCGCTCCGCAGTCGACGGCAGATTTCGTGCATTACTACCGGCCCGGACAAGAAATCGAATGTGCCGGACCGCACTGCGCCGCCGCTGACCTGATCGGCTGGCCGGCTGATACCGGCCTGCCCGCCGGCTGCGGTGGCAATGTCACGATCGGCCTTATCGACACGGCGATCAATCCTGCGCATGCCGCCTTCTCGAAAGGACGGGTCGAAGTTATTCGCCTGTCGGACGACGGCGTTCCCGAGTCCGGCCGCCAGCACGGCACCGCCGTCGCGGCCCTGCTTGTCGGTGGCGCCGACAGCCGTACCCCCGGCCTCCTGCCGCACGCCAGGCTCATCGCGGTCGATGCGTTTCACCGCGGCGATCGCCAGGATGACCGCTCGGAGGTCTATGACCTTCTTCGCGCGCTCGATCTTCTTTCCGGGCGCGGCGTGCAGGTGACGAATATGAGCCTGTCGGGTCCTGCGAATGCTCTTCTCGAGCAGTTTGTCCGAAAACTTTCCGAACACGGCATGGTGATCGTCGCTGCCGCCGGCAACGGAGGTCCCAACGCCGAACCTGCCTATCCGGCGGCATACGCGGACGTGATCGCGGTGACGGCGGTGGACCGCATGAAACGTCCCTACAGGCGTGCCGGCCGCGGCGAGCATATCGATCTGGCCGCCCCCGGCGTCGAAGTATGGACGGCCGCGTCGGTCAGCGGCGCACGGCCGAAGACCGGCACCTCCTTCGCGGCGCCATTTGTTGCCGCCGCAGCGGCGTTGATGAAATCGGCAAACAGCAACGCCTCCGCAGCCGACATTCATGACGCGCTCGGCAAGTCGGCGGAAGATCTCGGCGCGCCGGGAAAGGACGCCGTCTTCGGCTGGGGCCTGCTCAATGCCCGCGCCGCTTGCGTCGTCACGCCGAAGAAGGCGACGTGAAGCTCCACTGTTGATGCCGGAGGGACAGCGCCCCTCTGTCCTGCCGGACATCTCCCCCACAAGGGGGGAGATTGGCTGCTTTGGCGCTCCGCTAACTCCTGCGACGGTCGCCATTCGCGAAGGCGTTGGTGACGGCCGATCTCCCCCCAAGTGGGAGATGTCCGGCAGGGCAGAGGGGGCGCGAAGGATCGGTACAGATCGGCTACTAGCGCCCAGGAGGGATTGCACCTTGCCCGTTTCTGCTTACGGTTACATCTGGAGTTTTCTACCATAAGAATAGCAACGGAGATTCTGCGTGAAGCGTGTTCTGCCGGCCGTCTTTGTCCTCGCGCTCAGCGCGCCCGCCTTCGGCCAGACCGTTGACAGCGAGCGTGCGAAGCAGCTCTCCGAAAATCTGTCCCGCTATGTCGGCAAGCAGGCGATCGACCGCGGTCTCCTGAAGGTTTCCGTGGAAGGCGACGCTTACAAACTCGCTGTCGACGTCAAACCTGTCGTGGACCTGCTGGCGGCGCAGCATTCCTTCAAGTTCGACTTCAGCCCCTACGCATTGCTCGTCAAGCCGAGCAGCAACGGGACATGGAGCGTCTCGGCGGATGTGTCGCAAAGCGGGTCCTTCGAGTTCAAGGGGCCAGAGGGCCTGCAGAGCATGCAGTTCTCGATTACAGACGGCAAGTTTTCCGGCGTCTACGATCCCGAATTGGCGGCTTTCACCAGCGCCACACACTCGATGGCCGGAATGACGATGGAATCCCGGGACACCATGCAGCGCGCGGAGGTGAGCACCGGCGCCGGTACTGCCACCATGAATGCAACCAAAGCTGTGAATGGCGGCGTGGATTTCACCGCGACGCAGACGGTCGCCGATTTCGCCGAAGCGCTTGATTTTGACGACCCCAAAAGCGGGCTGAAATTCCCGCTTACGATCAAATCGCCAGAGCTGTCGGTGAATGCGACCGGCAAAGGCTTGAGGACAAAGCCGTTTCTCGATCTGCTGGCATTTGCCGTCGCCAATGAAGACGAAGCCAAGCTGAAGGCCAACCAGGCGCAGCTCAAATCGCTTTTGCTCGCCGCGCTGCCGCTGTGGGAGCGGATCGACGGAAGCTACGGGCTCAAGGATATCAGTGTCGAAAGCCCGGTCGGGCATTTCAGTGCGGCGGAGCTGGGCACCAGCTTCGGGTCCGACGGCATCGCCCAGAACGGAGCAATCAACTATACGATCAAGGCCGCAGGATTGACGATCCCTCCGAATCTTATGCCCGCCTGGGGTACGGCGCTGCTGCCCACCGACATCAATCTGAATTTCGGCGGCGCCAATATCGATCTCGACAGCATGGCGAAAAAGGCGATCGAAGCCTTTGATCTAAACAAGAATCCGCCGCTGCCGGCGGACTTTGGCGATCAGATCAAAGCTGATTTCATGGCTAAGACGCCGAAATTTGTCATCGGCCACAGCACGGTGAAGAACGGCGACATGGAAATCGCGATGGAGGGCGAGATGACGTTCCCCGGCATGAAGCCGGAGGCAAATGTGACGATCGATATCGCAGGCTACGACAGAATTGTGGAAAGCCTGCAGGCGGCGGCGAAGTCGGAGCCGGAAGCCGCGCAATATGTGCCGGTGGCGCTTGCGATCAAGGGATTCGGCAAGACGCTGCCGGACGGCCGCATCGAATGGATCGTCAACGGCAAGCCGGACGGTTCGGTCACGGTCAATGGTGTCATGGTGAAGCCGGCCGATCCGGTTGCGAATGATGAAGGCGACGACAGCGAAGAAGAAACGACGCCGTAGGCGTTTTCGCGATCCGATCGTCGCTCATATCGAATGCTCATGGTCGTCGTCGCCAAGCGGCAGCGCCCGCAGCGCCTTGCCGACGGAAGCCGGCGGCGTGCCGGTTTCCTCCGCGAACCGCATGAGCGTCGGCTCGTGGGCGAGGATGAACTGCAGCCCGCCGGCCAGGAACCCCGGCTCGCCGGCGGCCTGGCGGATGGAATGCGCCTCGATGCCGGTGATCGCCAGGAAACGGGGCAGAAGTTCCGGATCGGCGGCGACGAAGCCCAATGCCTTCACGGCAATGGTTTCCGCTTCCTCGCGCATTGACGCTGCGTTTGCCATCACTACCTTTCTGCGCGGTGGAATGAGTCTCTTTTTGGCAGTAATCGCAAGCGTCGCCTGCGGCAAGCCATCTAGCTCTGCAATGCGGTGTTCGAGGTGAAATCCGAAGCTTTTCCAGCAGCCGGTTTCCGTTTCGTCAATTATATTGCCGTAGAGTCGAGCAGGGTTTGGTGCGTACCGGCGAGGGCGCATGACGGCAACCTTCGAGCGGAAGGCAGGCCGGGACGGGAATTTGATGCCTAAGAAGGTCATGATCGTCGAGGACAATGAGCTCAACATGAAGCTCTTTCGCGACCTCATCGAAGCGAGCGGTTACGAGACGGTACGCACACGCAACGGCCTGGAAGCACTGGATCTGGCGCGACTGCACAAGCCGGACCTCATCTTGATGGACATCCAACTGCCCGAAGTGTCGGGGCTGGAAGTGACCAAATGGCTGAAGGAGGACGACGACCTCCATGTCATACCGGTCATTGCCGTCACCGCATTCGCGATGAAGGGCGATGAGGAGCGCATCCGCCAGGGTGGCTGCGAAGCCTATATTTCCAAGCCGATCTCGGTGCCGCGTTTCATAGAAACCATCAAATCCTATCTGGGCGACGCCTGATGCGCCCTTCCAGCCGAGCCGGAGCTTTATAAGATGACCGCACGGATCCTCGTCGTCGACGACATCCCTGCCAATGTAAGGCTGCTCGAGGTCCGGCTGCTTGCCGAATATTTCGAGGTGCTGACCGCCACCAACGGGCTGGACGCGATCGAGACCTGCGAAAACGGCAAGGTCGACGTCGTGCTGCTCGACGTGATGATGCCTGATATGGACGGGTTCGAGGTCTGCCGGCGGCTGAAGAGCGATCCGGCGACATCGCACATCCCCGTCGTCATGATCACCGCGCTCGATCAGGTTTCGGACCGGGTGCGCGGCCTCGAGGCCGGTGCCGACGATTTTCTGACCAAGCCGGTCAACGATCTGCAATTGATGACGCGCGTCAAAAGCCTGGTCAGGCTGAAGACGTTGACCGACGAGCTGCGCCTGCGCGCCTCGACCACGCGCAATATCGGCATCGAGGAGCTGTTGAGCCGCAACTTCGCATCCGCAGACACCGCGCCGAAGGTTCTGCTGATCGACGAGCGCAAATCCTCCTTCGAGCGCGTCCAGAAAATGCTGCGCGGCAGCGCCGACCTCGACATTGCCACCGATCCGCATGCCGGCTTCTTCCAGGCCGCCGAGACGCCCTATGAATGCGTGATGATCTCGACGGCCTTTGCCGATTTCGATCCGCTCAGGCTCTGCTCGCAACTGCGTTCGCTCGATCGCACCCGTTTCGTGCCGATCATCCTTCTGGCGCGGGAGGGTGAGGAGGGGCGCATCATCCGCGGCCTCGAGCTCGGCATCAACGACTATCTGATGCGGCCGATCGACCAGCAGGAGCTGACCGCTCGGCTGCGCACGCAAGTGCGCCGCAAGCGCTACAACGACCAGCTTCGCGCCAGCGTCACCCAGACCATCGAGATGGCGGTGACCGACGCCCTGACGGGGTTGCACAACCGCCGTTACCTCGACAGCCATCTGCAGACGCTGTTCGACCGTGCCGTGGCGCGGCGACGGCCGCTGTCGATGATGATCACCGATCTCGACCGCTTCAAGACCATCAACGACGCACATGGCCATGACGGCGGCGACGAGGTGCTGCGCGAATTCGCGC
This sequence comes from Mesorhizobium temperatum, assembly GCF_002284575.1. Lineage (GTDB taxonomy): Bacteria > Pseudomonadota > Alphaproteobacteria > Rhizobiales > Rhizobiaceae > Mesorhizobium > Mesorhizobium temperatum. The sequence continues at coordinate 1,210 of NZ_NPKJ01000038.1, read as the reverse complement.
GGCGGCTGCGCAAGAATGTGCGCGGCATCGATCTCGCCTGCCGCTTCGGTGGCGAGGAGTTCGTCGTGGTGATGCCGGATACGGACGGCGCCGTCGCCGAAAAGGTCGCAGAGCGCATTCGCGCCGAAATCGCCCAAATGCCGTTTGCCGTTGGTCATGACGGCAAGACGATCGAGGTTACTGTCAGCGTCGGCGTCTCGTCGGTGCTGAAGGGCGTGGATACGGTTGCCGGGCTGATGAAGCGCGCCGACCTCGCGCTCTACGAAGCCAAGAGCGCCGGCCGCAACCGCGTCGTCGCCAACGCGGCGTAAGGTCCGTTGATATTCAGCTGGCCTGCAAATGGCAGTGTCCTGCGCTTCCGGTACTGGCGTACCCGGACCACGCTCCGTTCCGGTTTTCGGGAGCCATTTTCGACTCAGCCTCACCTGAATCTCAACAGACCTCAGTTCAGAGGCAGGCGCCGACGCCTGATTATCCAGTCAGTGCGACAGGGTTACGAATTTACCTTAACGCAAGCGATTCGCCGGGCTTGGTTAAGAAATTGTTGATTTTCACAGGCTGTTGCGCAAATGTGCAGATCAATGACGGAACCGGCGCGAGGGTAGATCGCCGGGTCGATCCGAAGAATACCCCATGATTCAGGTCCGCCGCATCTCCTGGGTCCGTGGGGTCGGCCGGCCGGCGCTGGCACATAGTGGCCTCCTCGTACCGCTGCCAAACGCCGACCGGCCCCCATTCTCAAAATGACATCAAGACTCTGCGCCAAGCATTGGAAATTTTGGACTTTTCGAGGCCTTGAAACGAAAACGCCGCCCACAGGGGCGGCGTTTCGGCTTAAAGCAGGAAACCAGATTACTTGATCTTGGTTTCCTTGAACTCGACGTGCTTCTTGGCGACCGGATCGTATTTGCGAAACGACAGCTTGTCCGTCTTGGTGCGGCTGTTCTTGCTGGTCACGTAGAAGAAACCGGTGTCGGCGGTCGACAGAAGCTTGATCTTGATGTTTGCGGCTTTGGCCATTGTATCAGTCCGTTATGTTCGTGGAGTTTTGGCCGCTGGAGCACGGGGAAACACCCGGACGCGGGAAACTTGGCGCGACACATAAAGAACGCGCCCGGAAAGTCAACCCCGTGAGGCTGCCTCTGTCGTAAGCAGATGAGTTGTCCGGATTAGGTAGCACGTGAGTTGTCCGGTTTTATCGCCAGCGCAT
>NZ_NPKJ01000027.1 GCF_002284575.1 Mesorhizobium temperatum | reverse complement strand
TGGTATCGCCTTCCGCGCGCCGAATGACGACGCGGTCGTGGAGTGGCCGGAATTTCATTGGGGTTCTTTCTGCCGCCGCACATAGAGCGACTGCAACACTTAACATAGCCCCTTTGGCACTCGAATGATAGGAGTGCCAAATTTTTAATTCCTCAAGCCGAAAATATTTGAAATGTAAATCAGTCGTTGTTACCGGCGCTTTTGGCCGTCCGAAAAGCGGAGCAATAAGCAATTTTATCGTAATACATCCCTCTTAATTTTGCCGACAACAGACTATATTAATCCGCAGTTACGAACCAAACCTATTGAGCCTTGATTGAATGTGCATCGAGACATATATATAGATTGCGTGGATTTGGCCGATTTGGCTTTCGCGGTCCCGATCGGCATAGGTCCGCGACCTTCGACCCGCCATGAAGCACCGAATTTTCTGACAGCGAATGATGTATAGCGCTTATTCGGCGCGCATGTCGCTCTGTTCGAGCCTTTGAACCACGGCGTTGACCACGGATGCGCCACGACCTTGGCCGACACACCATAGGCTTGCGCCGCAAGAGCTTGGGAAAGACGGCCCTCAATGACCGAAGAGCCATCTCCTCTCGACGCAATGGCGTCAGACGGGCATCCTTGTGGATGTTCATTCGGACCCTCCGGTGAGTGCTGAAGCTTGGTAACTCCAGTCTCCTCGGTTCGGTCCGAATAGACAACCTATCGAAAGCCCACAGCTAGAGCGTAATTGTACATCGAATTCCAAGTGGAGGTCGCGTTAGATGCAAAACGCGAGCCCTCTGAAAAAACCCATTGTCCAATTAAGGCAGTGGGTTTGGAGGCTGTATGAAAGGGGTCGTTGTTTGGCGCTATTTCACGGGCATGCCGTGTCAGATGCACGCGGACCTCCGGGGAGTAACATGCTGCTGAGGCTGCACCGGATCGATAAATTCTACCCCACTGGCGAGGGGCCGTTGCATGTTCTGCACGGGATCGATCTTTCGCTGGAGGCGGGCAAGAGCCTTGCGCTGACCGGCGAGTCTGGCAGCGGCAAGAGCACTCTTTTGCACCTTGTTGCAGGGCTCGACAGCCCTGATGCGGGAGAAATCCACCTTGGCGGTACCAATATTGTGGGGCTGAACGATACAGCCCTTGCCGCCCTGCGGCGGGGAACAGTCGGACTTGTGTTCCAGCAGTTCAACCTGATCCCTTCGCTTGATGTGGCGGCCAACCTTGCCTTTCAGGCTCGGCTTGCTGGCCGCCCTGATCCGGCATGGTTGAAAGTCCTTTCCAAACGGCTGGGCCTCGCCCAAGTCCTCACGCGCTACCCTGAACAACTGTCGGCCGGCCAGCAACAGCGGGTGGCGATCGGCCGGACCTTGGCCGCTCGGCCCCGGCTGGTTTTGGCCGATGAGCCCACGGGCAATCTCGATGAAGCAACAGGGGACGCTGTACTCGATCTTATGCTGTCGCTGGTGGCTGAAACGGGTGCCGCCCTGTTAATGGTTACCCATTCCAACCGTCTGGCAAACCGGCTGAACGCCCACGTTCACCTGCACGCGGGACGGCTGGCTTGATGGTGTGGACCGGGTTGTCAGCGCTCTTGTCGCATTGGCGCAGGCGGCCTGTCCAACTGGCGATGCTGCTTTTGGGGCTATCGCTGGCAACGGCGTTGTGGTCAGCGGTTCAGACGATCAACGGTGAGGCGCGGGCGAGCTATGACCGTGCAGCGGCGATCCTTGGGCAGGACCGGCTCGCGCAACTGGTGCGTGAGGACGGGGCCCGGATGGATCAACAGGTGTTTGTGAGACTGCGGCGAGCAGGCTGGCTGGCTTCGCCGGTGATTGAAGGTGAAATGCGGTTTGGGGATGTGCGGTTGCGCGTCCTCGGCATTGACCCACTGACTTTGCCGCCGCAGGCGCAGCAGGTGGATGTTGCGGTGGGTGATGAGCTATTGCCGTTCATCACGGCGCCCGGTGTGCTCTATGCAGCTCCGGAAACCGCGGCACGACTAACCGAGCAAGCAACACCTCCCGTGCGCGTGGCCGAGGGGTTGCCGCCTGGCACAGTCCTCACCGACATCGGGCAGGCGCAGGTCTTGCTTGGGGCAAAGGACAATATCTCTCGTCTTTTGCTCTGGCCGGACCAACCGATTGGCCGTGCCCCTCTAGAGGTGACAGCCCCCGGCCTGACCCTGCGCGAGCCGAGCGAAACGGGGGATCTTGCCAGGCTGACCGACAGTTTTCACCTGAACCTGACGGCTTTCGGTTTTCTTGCCTTTGCGGTGGGGCTCTTCATCGTGCATTCCGCCATCGGTCTGGCTTTTGAACAGCGCCGCCAGGTATTTCGCACGCTGCGCGCACTGGGCTTGCCGGCCCGCGTGCTGGTCCTTTTGCTGATCGCCGAGCTGCTGATCTTCGCCCTCCTCGCGGGACTAGTGGGCGTGGCACTTGGCTATGTAGTCGCCTCGGCCCTTTTGCCCGACGTCGCCGCCACCCTGCGCGGGCTTTACGGGGCCGATGTGCCGGGAACGCTGTCGATCCGCCCCGCAGTGTGGGCAGCGGGGCTGGCGATCGCGGTAATCGGCACGCTGGTAGCGGCCGCACAGAGCCTCTGGCGGCTATGGCACCTGCCGCTGCTTGCGTCGGCCCAGCCTCGGGCCTGGGCGCGGGCTTCGGAGCGGGCCCTGCGCGCGCAAGGCGTGGCTGCGATGGTGCTCCTGTTGACGGCGGCGGGAATTGCACAGTTCGGATCCGGCCTCGAGGCGGGTTTTGCGCTTCTGGCGGCACTGCTGTTGGGGGCGGCACTGGCGCTGCCGCTCGTGCTGACGGGGATATTGCACCTTGGCGGCCGCTTGGCGCGTGGACCATTGGCTGAATGGTTTTGGGCCGACACGCGTCAACAGCTTCCCGGCCTGTCATTGGCGCTAATGGCACTGCTGCTTGCGCTGGCCGTCAATGTGGGCGTCAGCACGATGGTGTCGAGCTTTCGGCTGACCTTCACCGGCTGGCTCGATCAGCGTCTCGCCTCTGAGCTTTACGTGACCGCCCGCACTGAAGCAGAGGCCACGGCGATACACGACTGGCTGGCCCAGCGCAGCGACGCGGTCCTGCCGATCTGGAGCATTGAGGGCCGGGTCGCAGGCCAGCCCGCGGCAATATACGGCGTGGCCGATCATGCCACCTATCGCGACAACTGGCCGATCCTCTCTGCAGTGCCGGAGGTGTGGGACCGGATCGCCACAGGCGACGGCGCCCTGATCAACGAACAACTGGCGCGGCGCCAGGAGTTGGGCTTGGGGGACCAGATCACGCTGCCCGGTGGCTGGCGGGCCAGCATCGTCGGCGTCTATGCCGACTATGGCAACCCGATCGGCCAAGTGATCATCGGGATCGACACACTGCTCCAGCACTATCCTGACGTCTCCCGCCTGCGCTATGCCATTCGGATTGCCCCCGGCAAGGCCGAAGCACTGGCTGCGGGTTTGCGGGCGGAATTCGGGCTGCCCGCGCAGAACGTGATTGACCAGGCCGGGATCAAGGTCTTTTCGCTCAAAGTGTTTGAGCGCACATTCAGAGTGACAGCCGCGCTGAATGTGCTGACGCTGGGAGTCGCGGGGCTGGCGATGTTTGCGAGCCTCATGACCCTGTCGGGGATGCGCCTACCGCAACTGGCGCCGGTCTGGGCCATGGGTCTGCCCCGCCGCCACCTCGTATGGCTGGAGCTTTGGCGCGGCTTGTTGTTGGCAGCCTTGACCATGCTGGCCGCTCTGCCTGTAGGTATCGGGCTCGCCTTTGTTCTGCTGGCGGTGGTGAATGTCGAGGCTTTTGGCTGGCGTCTGCCGATGCACCTTTTTCCCGGTGACTGGGTGCGGCTGGCGGCGCTCGCGCTGCTGGCGGCCGGGCTCGCAGCCGCCGTGCCTGCCTGGCGGCTGGCGCGTCTTTCGCCATCGGATTTGTTGAGCTTATTTGCACATGAGCGTTAGGGCATTGCTGATCTATCTGTGCTTGGCCGCACCTGCCTTTGGCCAGGGTTTTGCTGGGCTTGGCACAGAGGCTGACGGGTTTTCAGTGCCGCAGCCGGGGACTGCATTCAACTTCCCGGCAGACCACGGCCCGCACCCCGGTTACCGGATCGAATGGTGGTATTTGACCGCCAACCTGCAAGCTGCGGATGGAACGGACTATGGTGTGCAATGGACTCTTTTCCGATCCGCCCTGGCCCCGGTGGAGCGGTCCGGCTGGTCCAGTCCGCAGCTTTGGATGGGTCATGCGGGGCTGACGACGCAAACGCACCAATTCGTGGACGAACGGATGGCACGGGGCGGCATCGGCCAGGCGGGGGTTACGGCTGCGCCCTTTGCGGCCTGGATTGACAATTGGCAGATGGCAGGCCGGGCCCTGCCAGAGGCGGATGCGCTGTCGGCGCTCGATCTGCGTGCGGCAGGACAGGCGTTTTCCTACGAACTGGCGTTGGACGCCAAAGGCCCTCTGGTGCCGCAGGGAGTGCAGGGCTATTCGGTGAAATCCGAGAAGGGGCAGGCGAGCTATTATTACTCGCAACCATTCTACCACGTGACCGGGACGCTGACCCTTCCCGCGGGCGCGATTGCGGTGACCGGTCAGGCGTGGTTGGACCACGAATGGTCCTCGCAGCCGCTGGCTGAGGATCAAACCGGGTGGGACTGGTTCTCGCTGCATTTCGACAGCGGCGAAAAGATGATGGGCTTTCGTCTGCGCGGCGGAGGCGCGGGCTTTACCTCGGCCACATGGATCAAGGCCGACGGCAGGCCGCAGCCGCAGGCCCCCGGCGCGCTAAGGGTCACGCCGCTCGAAACGGCGGCAGTCGCGGGACGCAGCGTGCCGATCCGTTGGCGGGTGCAATTGCCGGAAAAAGAGGTAGATGTGACCACGCGGGCGCTGAACCCGCAAGCCTGGATGGACACACGCTTTCCGTATTGGGAGGGCCCGATCCGATTTGAGGGCAGCCATGCCGGGCGCGGCTATCTCGAGATGACAGGCTATGAGTGACTGGAGGACGCTGCTCGATCGCGAGATTCGCGACGGTTGGGGAATTGCCGAAAATGGAGAAGGTTAGTTTCCAGCGCCCTTCCCTCTACCAAAATCAACTAAGTTATTGAAATAACTAGTAAATCAGCATCTTTGGTAGCGCTCTCGGACAAAATTCCTCAATAATTTCAATGCTGCGCGACTGACGCTACCAACAGGATGCTCATATCCGCCACGAGTAGACATTCGGGCTGAAGTCCGAATTGGACGACGGCGAATGGCGACGGGTTATCGCTGAGTATGCGATTGCTACATGCGTCACTGGTCCGCAGAGGAGTATCCCGGTCTTGGTGAAGCCGCGCTGAAGCCACGCCAGCGACCGGCCGGCGACGCGCGCCGGCTGGCCAGAATGGATTGCCGCCGGGGCAACGTCCGGCCTGCGGATTAACGTTTTTGGACGGAAAGGAGCATGCGAGCTTCCCGGAACGGCGTAGAAGCGTCAGAAACGGCCATCCGCCGCGAGTTTCTCGATGACCGCAGGTGGGCCGAGAGCAGACCGGCAGCTTTTGGCGTCCAAAAGGCAAGAGCGGACGTTCAGGTCACACGGCGTGATGACTATGGGGTGACCCGTTGCTGACCTTGAGCAGGAACGAACAACGACTGCTTTCAGCAAAGGCGGTTTTTAATGATCGACCGGCCGGGACGACTGGAAGCCAATCACAGCTATGCCATTCAGCCGAGTGGTGGCGGGTCGAGGTAAATTGGCTTTCCGTTGGAGAGGCTTCGCTTAACCTCTTTGGTGAAATCATCAGCGAGCACCTCTTCCTTGTTAGCCTCAAGGTCGATCAAGGCGGCTTCCGCAGCCTGCTGCGGACTGACTTTCTTCATGTCGAATCCATGGGTCATGTCCGTATCCATGAAGCTCACATGCAGACCGAGCACCGTCGTCTTCTGGCCCCGCAATTCGATGCGCAAGGCATTTGTGAAGCTCCAAGCCGCAGATTTTGAAGCGGAATATGCGGCAAGCATAGGCCGGGCATACCAAGTGGCGTCGGACAACACATTGATGATCGCTCCGCCGCCGTTCCTGGCAAGGATCGGAGCGAACGCCTGGCTGACGGCGATCATTCCGAAATAGTTTGTCTCGAGGATTTCCCGCGCTCCCTCGATCATACTCGGGTCAAGGGTGCTGCTGGTCAGACGGGCAATGCCGGCATTGTTGACCAGCAAGGTAGTATCGCCGCATTGGTTCGCGGCTACTGCTATTGAGGCGTGATCGGTTACATCCAGTCTGACCTGTATGATCCCAGGCCTACCCTCATCAGCGGGTCTGCGCACACCCGCATAGACCTTCTTTGCGCCGCGTTGAAGGGCTTGCTCAGCAAAAGCCAAACCCAGCCCGCGATTTGCGCCTGTTATGAACAGTACGGAGTCTTGGATAATCATATTCGTCCTCTCTGGCGGGCTGGTTCAAATCGGCCAAAAGCCGTTCAAAGTCCGGCGTAGCTGGGAAGTAGTTCTCTTCTTCTTGTCCATTGCCAGCGGCGCCTATAGGCCGATCAATGACCGTCGGCTTCGACGACAGCTTTGGCGAAGGCTTGCGGAGCTTCCTGCGGCAAATTGTGCCCGATGCCGCCGTTGATCGTCCGGTGCTCGTATCGGCCCGAGAATTTTTTGGCGTAGGCGCTGGGATCCGGGTGTGGCGCTCCATTAGCGTCACCCTCCAAGGTGATGGCAGGCACGGTAATGACGGGAAACTTGGCAAGCCGCTGTTCGAGATCGCCATATTTCGGCTCGCCTTCGGCCAAGCCGAGCCTCCAGCGATAGTTGTGGATCACGATCGCGACATGATCCGGATTGTCGAAGGCCGCCGCGCTGCGGTCAAAGGTCGCGTTGTCGAAGGTCCATTTCGGCGAGGCGATCTGCCAGATGAGTTTTGCGAAATCGCGCGTGTATTTCTCGTAGCCGGCCTGGCCGCGCTCGGTTGCGAAATAATACTGGTACCACCATTGCAGCTCCGCGTTCGGCGGCAGCGGCATCTTGTTGGCCTCCTGGCTGCCGATCAGATAACCGCTCACGGAAACCAGAGCCCTACAGCGCTCCGGCCACAGCGCCGCGACAATACAGGCTGTTCGAGCGCCCCAGTCGCAACCGCCGATGGTTGCCTTGTCGATCTTAAGAGCATCCATCAAGGCGATGATGTCGAGCGCGATCGCCGATTGCTGGCCGTTTCGGACCGCGCTTGAAAGAAAGCGCGTCGTGCCATAACCGCGCAGATACGGCACGATCACGCGGTATCCCTTCGACGCAAGCAAGGGCGCGACATCGACATAGGTGTGGATGTCGTATGGCCATCCGTGCAGCAGGATGACCGGGGGGCCGCCAGCGGGTCCTATATCGGCATAGCCGACGCTCAGCACGCCGGCGTCGATCTGATTCAACAGCCCGAAAGATGTTGCTGGCTCTTCGGTTGCCTGCTGTGCTGCTGCCGGAGCGATCAGACCGAGCTGAGTGGCTGCGACAGCCATCGCGGCGGTGCCTAAGAACCGGCGGCGATCTTGGTCGATCCCATCCGGGATCTTGAGCGAATGCATTAGGGAACCTCTATCGTTGCGCAGGCAATCAGCCGAACGTGAATGCGAAGACTTCCACATCCGAGTCGAGAAACTCGATCTCGAACTGGCGATCGACGATGGGGTGCGGTTGGCGGATCAGTTGGTACAGGCGCTGCTCCGTCACCGTGCCTTCGCCTTTTTCGTCAATGTCAATTCCGTGAGCAGCGCCTGGCGGCTGTCCGTCGATCAGCACCCGAAATCTCACGGAAGTTCCCGTCGCTGCCGGCCCCATGACGAGATGAAGATCGCGGGCGTGAAAACGATACGCGATGCGGCCATTGGGCTTGTTCAGTACGGCGGTTTCCTTCCTTGCCGTCCAACTGCCAGACAGCCCCCACTCGTTCAGGCTCAATCGAGCTGGCACTTCGTAGATGCGCGGCTTGTCCAAAACCGGTTTCCCGCCGGACGCAAAGTTCTGGGTGCGATCATACCCGAGATAATTTTCTGGAGACCTGAGGCTGTCCCAATCGGCCGCCGCTTCGAACCCGCGGGCATTTACCGAGACGGGCTCACGTTCAAATCCGTCGACTCCAGTCTCGGCCAGCAATTCCTGGATGATCTTTTCCGATTGCTCGTATGAGCCCTCGCCAAAATGATGATGCCGAACACGTCCCCGCGAATCGATGAAATAGAGCGCCGGCCAATACTGGTTGTTAAAGGCCCGCCATATGAGATGGCCGTTGTCTACCGCGATCGGGTAATCGACTGCCAAATCCTTCGCGGCCCGACGTACGTTGTTCAGGTCTTTCTCAAAGGAGAACTCGGGTGAATGCACGCCGATCACCACCAAACCTTGATCGCGATACTTCTCCTCCCACGCTCGGACATAGGGCAGCGTGCGCAGCCAGTTGATGCAGGTATAGGTCCAGAAATCGATAAGGATCACCTTGCCGCGCAAAGCCGATGCCGTCAGGGGCGGGGAATTTATCCACTCGTCCGCACTCTCGAGAGAAGCGAGCTCGGATTGACCTGCAACAGCGCCGGCGGAAGGGCCGTGAAGGAACGGAACCTCTGTCTGTTCGGAGGTTATCGGACGCGTCATATTCGTATCTCCTAGAAAACCTGCAATCGATGCGCCGATTGCCATTACGAGCGCCGCGGCTGCCAACAGCCTGTTTGTTTTCATCGTGACGCCTCTGGGTATGATCGAAATTGGCGCGCGCACAGGAGTGGGCGCAACGCGCGCGCCTAATTTCTCAAAGTGGCAGCGGCTTGCCGGTTTGCTCCGCCACCATGTACTCGGCGTACCAATACGGCCAGTTCTCGTCGCGCTGGCCGCCGTTGCGCTTCTCGTGTTCGCCATGAGCTTCCGACGCGCGCCGCATGGCAGCAGCAAGGTCCGCTACGGAAGCGTAGTTGGTGGTGTTGGGGTCAATCCGGCCAGGGAGCCGGGTGGTGACCTCCTGCAGCAGCCACTCATTGCCGTCTGGATCCTTGAAGGTTGCGTAAGAGGAATAGCTCTGCCGTTCCGGATGCCTGCCGCTGACCGCTGGCTTGCCCGGACCGGCGCGGTGGAATACTTCGCTGACTTCGACGCCGTGGCCAATGAGTTCGGCGCGCGCCGCCTCGATGTCCGACACGACGAGGAAAAGCCCGTTTGCGGAGCCAGGCGCGGCCGGCGTGAGGCCGGTGCCGAAATGGATCGAGGCCGGCGAGCCCGGAGGCGTGAACTGCATCGCCCGGAACGTGTCGCCGACGACGAAATCGCCGTCGAGCCTCCAGCCCAGGCCTTCGTAGAACTGCTTGGAGCGTGCGGCGTCCGAAACGGGGATGACTACGGCCTCGAGCTTCATGTCGAGGGGGCGCGTTCCGGGGGTTTCGATCGGGTCTTCGCTATGCGCCAGAATAGTGCTGCTCATGTCGATCTCCTTAGGTTTAACCTGTTGAGCGTTGAACGCGCCCGGGCTGGCGCCTGGTACGCGCCTCAGAAATCTTGTCGGAGCGGTCGGAACGCCGCACGCAACTCGGCAGAAAACAGTTCGGGTTGCTCCCAGGCGGCGAAATGACCGCCCTTGTCGACCTCGTGAAAGTAAATCAGGTTTGGATAGGCGCGCCGGGCCCACGTCTCCGGGGCCAGATATGTTTCCTCCGGAAAGACCGTGATGGCCACCGGCAGCGCGATCTCGAGGGTCCGCTCCACGGCCGCAAAAACAACGCTGCGTCCACCGTACTCCCAGTACAGCCGCCCTGCTGAGGTCGCGCTGTTGCTCAGCCAGTACTGAGTAATGTCATCCAGCACCTCGTCCGGGGACTTTTCGGGATCGCTGTTGTCGTATGTCCAGCGTGAGAAGCCCGGATGTCCGAGCATCCACGCCGCGAGTCCTGTGGGAGAGTCATTGATGGCGTAGCCGATCGTCTGCGGCCGGGTGCCCATCATCGTAGCGTAGGATCTGTTCCCCATCTTGGCTGCAGCGCTGAGCGCGTCAAACGCTGCGCGTTCCTTGTCCGTGAGTCCCGTTGGTGCTGGCCCGCCTACGGCGAGCACCGCGGCAATCTCGGGCGGCACCACCGCCGGCAGGTTAATATGAATGCCGAGCAGACCTGCCGGCGCCTGGCGTGCCATCGCGCTCGAGACGGGAGAGCCCCAGTCGCCACCCTGTGCGACGTAGCGGGTATAACCCAGGCGTTTCATCAGCTCCGCCCAGGTTTGTGCGATGCGATCAGGTCCCCAACCTGTCTCTGTCGGTTTGCCGGAGAAGCCATATCCCGGCATCGAAGGCAGGACGAGATCGAACGCGTCCTCCGCTCGCCCGCCATGAGCTGTGGGATCCGTCAGCGGGCCTACGGTCTTGAGCAGCTCGAACACCGAGCCGGGCCAGCCATGCGTCATGATCAGCGGCATGGCGTTCGGATGGCGCGAGCGGACGTGAATGAAGTGAATGTCCACGCCGTCGATCGTCGTCATGAATTGAGGCAGGGCGTTGAGCTTGGCCTCGGCCTTTCGCCAGTCGTAGCCGGTGCCCCAGTACTCGACGAGCGGCTTGATCTTCGAAAGCTGTATGCCCTGTGACCGGTCATTGACCGTCTCTCTGTCGGGCCACCGTGTCTCGGCGATGCGCCGGCGAAGGTCCTCGAGCGCCGCTTGCGGCACCTGAGCCTTGAAGGGCCTGATCGAGCGATCTTCGGCCGCATTGGCTTGGCTCAAGGCAGAAAGGACGCAAAATCCGAATGCCAGCGCAGCCGCCAGTGTGTGGAGCTTCATGGCTGAATCTCCTTGCCCGGAGCGTCGAACGTCACCGTTTGTCCGGTAAAGACCTTGCCTTCGGGGTCCACTGCCTCGATCAGCACCTTGTGCTGGCCGCGCGGCATGCCCACCAGGATGATGGTGTTGCTCTGACCGTAATCCGCCCATTGCCAGGGCAGGTCGTCGACGGTGATGTGCAGGTGCCCGACCCGCGGAGACACATTGCTTGCGGCTGGCCCGCCCACAGGCAGAATTTGCAAGTTCTCCACCCGGTAGGGGATAAACACGACGCCCTGAGCCAACGGACCGGGAAGCGGCGGCTCCACGATCAGCTTGGGCGGGGGTTCCTTGTCGACGGCAACAACCGTGCTCTGAGCGAACATATCCGTGGCGAACACGGTGCAAGCCGCGACCGCGGCGAGCGTCTTGATGATGAGTTTCATTGCAGGCTCTCCTTTTGGAGATTCGCTACGGGGGTTAATCGCCAAGCGGCGGATGGCGTGCATGTCCGGCGCGCCATCCCCGCTCAGCGCTTTACGTCTGCAACGTCTTGAATGATGCGCGCAGCTCATCGGTGAAGTACTTCGGCTGTTCCCATGCCGCGAAGTGGCAGCCCTTGGGCGGGCGGCCGTAATGCAGAAGCTTCGGGAACGCACGTTCGGTCCAACTCTTCGGCGCGGTATAGATTTCACTGGGGTTGGCGCTCACGCCGACGGGAATGGTGACGCCCTTGGCGTCAAAGAAGCCCGCCTTCGCCGTTTGCCGGTGTTCCCAATAGAGCTGGGCTGACGAGATGGCCGTGTTGGTCAGCCAATAGAGCGTGATGTTGTCGAGGATATCGTCGCGGGTAAGGCCCTCCGGCTCTCCATCGAAGGAGCGGGCGATCAGCGCATAGCTGTCCGCGTCGTGATCGAGAATCCATGACGCCAAGCCTGCCGGTGAATCGACGAGCCCGTAGAGCGTCTGCGGACGAAGCGCCATCTCGTTGGCGTAGCCCAGGCCGAACTTGTAGAAAAAGGCGACCTGTTCGTAAGCACGCTTTTCGTCGGGCCCGAGATCAGCGGGAGGCGGACTGCCGGCGGCAAGCGCCTTCACAATCTCGGGCGGAATGGTCGCTGGCATGTTGGTGTGGATGGCGATCAACTCGGGAGGCGCCATCAGAGCCATCTGTTCGGTGATGAGGGCCCCCCAATCGCCGCCCTGTGCGACAAACCGGTCGTACCCGAGGCGCTGCATCAGCACGGTCCACGCTTTCGCGATGCGTATCGGATCCCAGCCGGGTTGGGTCGGTTTGGCGGAAAAGCCGTAGCCCGGCATAGACGGGATCACCACGTCGAACGCGTCGGCCGCGGTTCCGTCATGTGCCGTGGGGTTCGTGAGCGGATCGATAACCTTCAGCAGCTCGATGACCGAACCGGGCCAGCCATGCGTGATGATGATCGGCAGCGCCCCCTGATGCTTGGATTTCACGTGGATGAAATGGATGTCGAGGCCGTCGATCTCGGTGATGAAATGCGGTAGCGACTTTAGATGCGCCTCGCATTTGTTCCAATCGTACTCGGTTCCCCAGTACTGGATGAGCTTCTGCATTGTGGCGAGTTGCACGCCTTGGGTGTCGCCTGCCGCCAACGTCGCCGAAGTCCGCCGAGAAGCTCCTTCGGAGACCAATTCGCGCTCGGGCCAACGCGTGGCAGCGATGCGGCGGCGTAGCTCGTCGATCTCCTCCTGCGGGAAGCTGATGGTGAAGGAGCGGATTGAACTGGCTTCGGCCGCGGCCACCGTCTGAGACGAGGTGAAGTTGAACGCGGCAGCGCCTGCCGAAGTGGCAAGCAATGCGGTGGCCGATGTGGCAAGAAACTCGCGCCGATTTGGCGCCGGTGATGCCGTGGACATGATCAGTCTCCTTCGTTGCGCGATGCCATTAGAGTGGTTGAACACTTTAGTTGTGCTCTCACTCCAGTGCGCGCTCCATCGGACGTAGGTTGGTCGTGACCGCGTGTTCGTTTATGGCGGTCATACCTAAGTTTATAGGCCCTGACGGGCCCGAGCGTCCCTCGGTTGAAGGCGATGCGATTCTACGATTGGACTTTGCGGTCTGCCGAGCCTGATCGCGCACAGCGATCAGCGACGCGCTAGTCGCTCTCACCGGCATTGTTTTTCAATGCAATGTCGAGGCAGCGAGACAGCGTGTCGCCGTCAAAAGGCTTGCTCAAAAAGCAGACGACGCCTCGAACCAACGCTTGAGCTCGCGCCTTTTCATCGGGAAAGGCCGTGATGAAAATGATGGGCGTGTGATGTCCACGCGTGCGCAAGATATCGTGCAACTCGATTCCGCTCATCTCCGGCATCTGGATGTCCGAAATCAGACACGAGGTTTGAGCCAGTTGTTCCGAATGCAAGAACGCACGTGCGGATGGGAAAGCGTGGGCGACAAACCCAAGCGACCGTACAAGACTCGTAGTTCCGCTTCGAATGGATTCGTCATCGTCGACGATCGAAATAACGGGGGTGTCTGGCAAGCGATTGGCCCATCAATGCGCACCGACAATGGTACGAGTCAGCTGTGTTCGAAAGTCATACATAGATATGAGGCTACGGGGACATTTCCCGGCCGATACCGAGTGCTTCGGCCATTTTGACCAGGTCCGCGAGCGACTTCGCACGCATCTTCTTCATCGCGTGGCCGCGATGAATCTTAACCGTAATCTCGCTGAGGCCGATGTGAGCGGCGATCTGTTTGTTCATTAAGCCGGTAGCGACGAGCGCCATCACCTCCTGTTCGCGCGACGTCCTCGTCATGCGGAGACAGAGCGAATTGCGCTAAAATGAAATATGGCACCCCGGGGCGTGTTCGGGGCCGCCCACAACCGCCCATCGTGGGCTTCCACGATCGATCTGCAGATCGACAGGCCCATCCCCATGCCGTCGGGCTTTGTCGTGAAGAGCGGGTTGAATATTCGATCCGCGTCTTGCGGACCGATTCCAGTTCCAGTGTCCGCAACCGAAACCGTTACGTGGCCATCGTCATGCAACTTGGATTTCACGGACAGCACCCGCGCCCCGCCGACCGCGGCCATGGAATCGATGGCGTTCGTGATCAGGTTTACAAGCAACTGCTGTAGCTGGATTCGATCGCCTGTTACCCGCGGCAGGCGTTCGTCCAGCTCGGCTTCGACCATTATCCGGTGTTTCGCCAGACCCTCTCGCACCAGGGCGAGTGTTTCCCCGATAAGGCTGTTGAGGTCGAGCGGAGCTCGCTTGCGGTCTTCTTTCCTGAAGATCGTTCTAATTCCGTCGATCACCGCTGCCGCGCGATGACCACCGGCGACAATCTGCTTGAATGCGTCCTTTGCTTCCTCCAGATCGGGCATCGAGCGACTGAGAAAGCGCAGGCCGGCATCGGCGCTCGTTATCATGCCAGATAGGGGTTGTTTGACTTCATGCGCAACCGTGGCTGCGACTGCGTCGCCGGTTACCAGTCGCGCCTCGCGCTCGTGACGCTGGCCACGGACCGCTCCGAGAAGCCGCGTATAAAGGGTCGTTATCTCGTGAAGCAGAACCATAAGAACGAGACCGCTGGACAGAACTCCGAAGATGCGGACGGTATACCAGCCAAGGCTGAAGCGAGCCGGATCGGGGTAATAGCTTAAAGGTATCTCTATCGAGAATAAGAGCATGACGACCATCAACCAAAGATCGAGCATTGAGTGTCGCCGGATCCAGAGCACGACGATGGCGGCGATGCTTAGCAACGCGACGGGCGCGCCCACATAGGGCCACACCGGGCTAAGGCGAGTGGAATCAAGGGTCACGCGCGGCAATAACGCTTCGCCTGCTATGAAAAAAAAGGACGCTAACGAGACCACAGCTGCGGTCAGGGAAATACTGAGGATAATCTCCGCACGCACGGTACCCTGCCGAAATCGTTTGCTGGGGTTCGAGCCCTTTGAGAGGGCATAGCCTATGACAAATAGGGGAAAGCCAGCGTGCTGGAAAAAGTAGATCCATGACGTACTCTGCATGCCGCCCACCAGGCCGCCCTTTGGCGCGAACAGACCTGGAAACGCCAGGACAAACGGGATCAGCATGAGCGCTGTAAACAGATATCCGCTTGCAATCAGGAGCGTGGCACGTGCGCGCAGGATGGAAAACTGAGTGTACAGGAGGATTGCGGTGATCGAATCGTTCACGAACATCGCCGTCGCGTAGGCCGGGACGAAGGCGTCGACCCGGCTCAGATGGATGCCCGAGAGCGGACTAACAGTGATCAACACGTAGACGGCCAACAGGCCAAGCACAAAAACAAGAGCGAGCTGCTTTTGCGCCCGACTTGGCGGCAAGCTCGAGAGGACGAAAAAATCGTCCTCTGGGACTGTCACGGCTGTCCTCTCCATAAAATACTCATCGCAGCGGCTGCAGCGCGCGGCACGAAAGTCATGACGCTCGAATATGATAAAGCTATTTTGCCTGAACTCATCGTCATTCTACCACCCGGGCTGCCAAGTAACAACGAACCAGGAAGGCGCGTCAGCGGAGATCGCACTTTCCTGCCAACGACCCAATCTCGAACCTGCATCTTCCCAGATCGGCGATTGGCCGTGGCCCGTCAAACCCGAGTAACGGCGGGATACGGCTAGCCTTTGGGCTTACGCCTTGACCGAGTCGAGTCCGAGACTCGCGCGCAAGGATTGGTCCGCACGTGCCAATGTCTGCAAAGAGGTCCGAGACGCGACTTTCGCTGCATCACTGGCAAAGTCAGCAAATTGCGCAACCGCGATCTCCGGACTGGTCGCCAACAATGTCCGCTTTCAGCAGTAGCAACGGTCACCTCAACGGCCGACATTGGGCGCGAAGCTGCCTTTTCTACACCGGACAAAAGCGCTGGTTTTGATTCGTTTAAGATATCTGGCGCGCCCGAAGAGATTCGATTACTGACCCCTGGATTGATTGCCAGCAGATGGCTCTACTCAACCGCAGCAACGAAGCCTGAACTGGCAAGTCATTGGGTGTGGGGAAAGGCGGTAGCGCGCTCCCACTACCACCTTAAACGTATAACCGCATGATATTGTTCGATTTTTTTCGGCAAAGAGTCGGAAAAATGGCTCCGGCGTCAGTCCGGGTTCTGACCGCCTTGGTGCCGCCACGCGACAGCCATTACCCGGCGGCTGGCAACAGAGATCGACTGGCGCCACCGGCAAGGCGACCCCTGTAGCAGGCGGCGGTTTGCGTGAGCCAATCATGAAGGCCTACCGCCAGGAAGCACTGGTGCCTGAGCGCGCAAGTCGGACTTGAAATATGAAGGCGCGCGGCGCACGATGGGGCAGACATGCACCGAGAGTGAGAGAGGGGGAGGGCTGGAGCGTAGCAGCGCTTGGAGGAAGCCATGAACGTCAAAGCGATTCTCGAGGACAAGGGTCGAGCCGTCGAGACTATCGGCCCGAACGAGACGCTCGCCGTGGCGATCAACAGGCTCGCCGAGCACGGGATCGGCGCACTGGTCGTTACCAATGGCGATCGCAAGGTGGTCGGCATCGTGTCCGAGCGCGACATCGTCTGCGCCATGGACAAGCATGGGGCTGCGGCCCTGCAGCAGAGTGTCCGTCACGCAATGACCGCCAAGGTCAACCTCTGCACCGAGAACCACACGATCAACCAGGTCATGGAGATCATGACCACAGGCCGCTTCCGCCACCTGCCCGTGGTGAAGAACGGCCAACTCGACGGCATCGTCTCGATCGGCGACGTGGTGAAGAAGCGAATCGAGGAGGTCGAGCGCGAGGCCGAAGAGATTATTCACTACATCTGGGCGGGGTAAGCTCGCCGAAGGCCCGCCGCCCCGGGCGCGACGTCCTTTTTCAGGGTTTCTGATCCCGTGCCGAACCTCCTTCGGCAGCCTGAATCACGGATAAGCAGGCTGCGGGAATCGCACACAGAATCAGATGCTGAGACTTGGGCGTAACGTAGCGCCAAACCATATAATCTTGAGAAAAATCCGATACTAGGGCACAATTTGTGGACGCATCTGAAGTGCGCAGCGCAGCTATCTTCAAATCCGGCCGTCTTGCGCCGAGTGACAGATCGCGGCGGAGGGTCGGCGTCGATGGATCAGGCCTTCTTTCTTCTGTTCGCTGCGGCGTCCGTGATCACGGCACTGACCGTGGTCCTGGCGCGGAATCCGGTTCACAGCGCATTGGCGCTGATGGCGTGTTTCCTGCAGATCTCGGCGATCTTCGTCTTGCTCGAGGCGCCGTTGCTCGCGGTCATCCAGATCTTCGTCTATGTCGGCGCGATCATGGTCCTATTCCTTTTCGTGATCATGATGATCGATGTGCGCGAAGCGGTGTTGCAGCGGTTCTTGCCGGGCGGCAACCTGCCGGCTCTGGTGCTGCTCGTCGTGCTTGGGTTCGAGATGCTTGCGCTGGTGCTCTGGAGCGACCGCTTTTCGGTCACGGAGCCCGTCGCTATGCGCACCGGTGGCGAGATCAGGCAGCTCAGCACGACGCTTTTCGCCGACTATCTCCTGCCATTTGAAACCGCCTCCGTCATCCTGCTGGCGGCCCTGGTCGGCGCCATCATGCTGGCGCGGAAAGAGCCGAGGTGATGGTGCCGCTCTGGTGGTATATCGTGCTAGGAGTGGTCCTGTTCGTGATCGGAGCGGCGGGCGTGCTGCTCAGGCGCAACATCCTGGTCGTGCTGATGTCGCTGGAGCTGCTGCTCAACTCGGTCAACATCAATTTCATCGCTTTCGGGCACTACTACGACGACTTCCGCGGGCAGATCTTCGCGATCTTCGTCATCGCAATCACCGCGGCGGAGGTTGCCGTCGCTCTCGGCATCTTGGTCGCCCTCGTGAGGAACAAGCCCACCCTCAAGGTCGACGACGTGACGATGATGAAGGGATAGCGGCTTGGACCCGGTGATATCGATCCGGCCGCTGCTTGCCGTCGCCGTCGCAGGTCTGGCGGCACTTGCAGTTCTCCTTCTGAACAACCGCGAAAAACTCCGCGATGTCGTCTCGCCGTTGGCCGCGATCGCCATGTTTGCAATTGTCGCCTCAATGGCGCCCACGGTGCTGGCGGGCGGCACGGTGGATTTTCGCCTGTTCGAGATTCTGCCGGGGATCGACTTCGCTTTCCGGGTCGATGCGCTCGGCATGGTGTTTGCCACCGTCTCGTCGCTGCTGTGGATTGTGGCGGCGATCTATTCCATAGGCTACATGCGGCACTTGAACGAGCACGCGCAGACCCGGTTCTTCGCCTGCTTTGCCACCAGCCTCGCGGCGGCCGTCGGGGGCGCCTTCGCAGCCAATCTATTCACGCTGGTGATCTTCTACGAGGTGCTCAGCCTCGTTACCTATCCGCTCGTCTACCACCACGAGGACGAAGAGGGATGGGCGGGCAGCCGCAAGTACCTCGTCTATTTGATGGGCGCGTCGAAAAGCCTGCTTCTTGCCGCGCTGGCCCTGACCTACCACATTGCCGGGTCGCTCGACTTTGTGGCGGGGGGGCTGCTGGCGGGGGTCGATGCCTCGGCGTCTCTGCTGACGGTCATCTATTTCTGCTATCTCTTCGGCTTCGCCAAGGCCGCGGTGATGCCGATGCACGCCTGGCTGCCTGCCGCGATGGTGGCGCCGACACCGGTCAGCGCGCTCTTGCATGCGGTTGCAGTGGTCAAGATGGGTGTGTTCTGCGTGCTGCGGGTGGTGTTCCATGTCTTCGGCGCAGGGCTGCTAGACGGGCTGGGGCTCGGCCTCGCCACGGCCTATCTGGTCTCGTTCACGATCCTGATGGCGTCCATCTACGCCCTGACGCGGGACGACCTGAAGGCGCGGCTCGCCTATTCGACGGTCAGTCAGCTGTCCTACATCGTGCTTGGAGCTGTCCTACTGTCGCCGGTCGCGACGGTCGGCGGGATCATCCACATTGCGGCGCATGCGTTCGCCAAGATCACGCTCTTTTTCTGCGCCGGTTCGATCTATTGCGCGTCTGGCAAGCGGAACATCAGCGACATGGCCGGCATCGGCCGCAGGCTGCCCTGGACGATGGGGGCGTTCTTCGTCGGCTCGCTCAGCATGATCGGGGTACCGCCGACTGCGGGCTTCGTCAGCAAGTGGTATCTGGCGCTGGGCTCGGTGGAGGCGGGGGAGATCGCGTTCCTGATCGTTCTCTTGGTGAGTTCGGTCCTGAACGCCGCCTATTTCCTGCCGGTCAGCTATGTCGCCTTTTTCGGGACGGATGCACAGGAGTGGCCGGCAACGGTCCATGAAATTCCGATGGTGACGATCCCACTGGTCGCGACCGCCATTTTGTCGGTGTCGATGGGCATCTTCCCCGGCTATTTCCTCGCCCTGGCGGAAGGAGTGGTCAGATGATCAAGCGCGTCGTCGATTTCTTTGGTGACAGGCGATATGCGAAGCAGCGCCGCTGGCTGTTCTTTCTCGTGCTCGTTCTGATCGTCATCGCAGACTTTCTGGTCTTCCGCGAACACGCCGAATACCTGTGGGACCGCCTGCCCGGCTGGTCGGCCGTCTACGGCTTCGGCTCCTGCGTGCTGCTGATCCTATTTTCCAAGTTCCTCGGCCATCAGGGTGGGCTGATGCGGCGCGAGGACTATTATGACTGACTTCGTCCATCCCGCCGTCCTATTCATTCTCGGCGCCCTGCCGATCCCCTTCCTGAAAGGGTCAATCCGCAAGGCTTATCTGCTGCTGATCCCGGCGCTGGCGATCCTCGCCGTTTTCACGATGCAGCCTGGCAGCTACGGTGCGGCGCAGTTCATCGGGCAGGAACTCCTGATCGCGAAGGTCGACAAGTTGAGCATCGTCTTCGCCACCGTTTTCACTATCATGGCGCTGATCGGCATGGTCTACGCGCTGCACCTGACGCGCGCCGGAGAGCATGTGGCGGCGTTCGTCTACGTCGGCAGCGCGCTCGGCGTGGTGTTTGCCGGCGACTACCTGACCCTGTTCCTGTTCTGGGAAGGTATGGCGTTTGCCTCTGCCTATCTGGTCTTTGCCCAGCGCGGCGGGCCGGCGGTCCGTGCCGGGTTTCGGTATCTCATGGTCCATATCACCGGCGGCGTCGCCCTGCTCGGCGGCGTCATTCTCCACGGGCTCGCCACCGGCTCGCTGCTCTTCGGCCCGATCGAGGGGGGGATGGGCGTCGCCGCCTACCTGATCCTTGCCGGGTTCATGCTCAACGCCGCGGTGCCGCCGCTCAACGCCTGGCTGACCGACGCCTACCCGGAGGCGACCGTCACCGGGGCGGTGTTCATGAGCGCCTTCACCACCAAGACTGCCGTCTACGTGCTGGCGCGGACGTTTCCGGGGACCGAGATTCTGGTCTGGCTCGGCACGGTGATGGCGCTTTACGGCGTCATCTACGCGGTGTTGGAGAACGACTGCCGGCGGCTCTTGGCCTATCACATCGTCAGCCAGGTGGGCTACATGGTGGCGGGCGTCGGCATCGGCACCGAGATGGCGGTAAACGGGGCCACTAGCCATGCCTTCGCGCATATCCTCTACAAGGCGCTCCTGTTCATGGGCGCGGGGGCGGTGATCCATGTCACCGGGCTGCGCAAGCTCACCGAGCTCGGCGGGCTCTACAGGACCATGCCGCTGACCGTGGCGCTCTACATGGTCGGCGCCTTCGCGATCTCGGCATTTCCGTTCTTCTCGGGCTTCGTCACCAAGTCGATGGTGGTCGCCGCCGCTGGGCAGGACCACCGCGCGCTGGTGGTGTTAGCGCTCACCATGGCGTCGTCGGGAACCTTCCTGCACACCGGGCTGAAGCTGCCCTACTACATGTTCTTCGGCACCGACCGGGGGCTTCAGGCGCGCGAGCCGCCCCGCAACATGCTCGTTGCGATGGGCATGGCGGCGGTGCTCTGCATTGCGATCGGGGTTTTCCCCCAGCCGATTTACGCGCTTCTGCCCTATCGGGTCGACTTCGAACCCTACACCGGCGTCCATGTCACCGAGAGCCTCGGTGTGCTGATGTTCACCGCACTGGGCTTCGTGCTGTTCCTCAGGGCGCTCGACCCCGAGAACACGATCAGCCTCGACACCGACTGGTTCTACCGCAAAGGCGCGCGGCATTTCATGTGGCTCGCCGAAAAACCGTTGGCGCGCTACGAGCAGGCGGTGAGCGACGTGTCCGAGACCGCGGTGCTGCCCTTCCTGCACGGGACCGCACGGGCCGGACTGCGGATCGATCTCAACGGTGTGGACGCCGTCGTGAGCGGCGTCGCCCGCTCGATCCTGCGCGGTGGCGGCGCGCTGCGCAAGCTGCAGACCGGCGTCGTGACCCATTACGCGCTGGCGATGATCGTCGGTGTGATCGCAGCCATCGCCGTCTTCGCCGTGGCGTGGCAGTAGGGTGCGATGGTGTTCCCGCTGCTTAGCCTCATCGTGTTCATGCCCGCCGCCGGGGCAGCGGTTGTGATGTTTCTCCGCAACGACGATGCGGTGCGGTGGACGGCGCTGGGCGTCACCGTCCTCGACTTTGCTCTCTGCATCGTGATGCTGGCCGGCTTTGACACCACTACCCACGAGATGCAGTTCACCGAGACGCGCCCGTGGGTGCCCGCGCTCGGAATCACTTACGCGCTTGGCATCGACGGAATCAGCGCGCTCTTTGTATTCCTGACTGCGCTATTGGGCTGGATCTGCGTGCTCGCCTCGTGGGTCGCGATCGACCGCAAGGTGAAGGAGTTCATGGTCAGCCTGCTGGCCATGCAGGCGCTGATGCTGGGGGTTTTCTGCGCGCTCGACCTGTTCCTGTTCTACGTCTTCTGGGAGGCGATGCTGATCCCGATGTACGTGATCATCGGCGTCTGGGGCGGCGACGGCCGGGTCTATGCGGCGTTCAAATTCTTCCTCTACACGCTGGCGGGCAGCCTTCTGTTCCTGATCGGGGTCATCGTGCTCTATCTCCACGGCGGCGAGACCTTCGACATCCTCGCCCTGACGGCGCAGGATTTGCCGTTCCGGGTTCAGTCCTGGCTGTTCTTTGCTTTCCTGATCGCTTTCGCAGTCAAGGTGCCGATGGTCCCGGTCCATACATGGCTGCCGGACGCCCATGTGCAAGCGCCGACGGCGGGCAGCATCATCCTCGCCGGAGTGCTCCTGAAGATGGGCGCCTACGGGTTCCTGCGGTTCTCGCTGCCGATGCTGCCGGAGGCGTCGGTGCATTATTCGACGCTGATGCTGGCCCTTTCGGCGCTTGCGATCGTCTATGGCGGGTTGCTTGCCTTGGCGCAGGATGATCTCAAGAAGCTGGTGGCCTATTCCAGCATCAGCCACATGGGCTTCGTGACGCTGGGGATTTTCACGTTGAACCTCCGCGGGCTCGAGGGCGGCATCCTGCAAATGTTCAATCATGGCGTAACGACGGGCGCGTTGTTCCTGTTCGTCGGCCTGATCTACGAGCGGACCCATACCCGCAGCATCGCGGATTATGGCGGGCTGATGAAGGCGGCGCCGGTCTATACCGGGTTTCTTGCGCTGTTCACCCTGTCGTCGATGGCGCTGCCGGGAACGAATTCGTTCGTGGGCGAGTTGCTGGTGCTGTCAGGCGCGTTTGCGGCCAATCTGGCTGTCGGCGCCGCCGCCGTTCTGGGGGCTCTGCTGGGCGCGGCCTACCTGCTTGGCATGTATAGGAAAGTCGCGCTCGGTCCGGCCAGCGTCGACTTGCGGTTCAAGATACGCGACGTGAACGCCCGCGAACTGGTGGCGATCGTGCCACTGGCCGTCTTCGTGCTGTGGGTCGGGCTTTATCCGAAACCCTTTCTCGACATCATCGACGCTTCGATGAGGCATCTGCTGGCGCAGGTGCACGGTGACGGGGGCGCTCAATGACCGCCGCCGCGCTTTTCCAGTCGATCCTCGCGAGCCTGCCCGAGATCGTGGTGGTCGCTGGGGCCTGCATATTGCTGATCCTGGGACAGCTTGTGCGGAAGGGGCAGGGACATTTCCTTGTCTGGGCTTCCGTCGCGGTCGTGTTGATAGCCGGCTTGGCGACACTCATGCTGGCGGGAGAGGTGCGGCCGGCCTACACGGGCATGTTCATCGCCGACCCCTTCGCGGTCTTCTTCAAGGTCCTGTTCTACTTAGCCACCGTTCTGACATTCCTCCTTTCGCGAAAATATACAGAGATCGAAAAGATCGGGAGCAGCGAATACTATGTCCTGCTGCTCTTCGCGCTTTCGGGAATGATGATCTTGGCCTCGGCGACCGACCTCCTGTCGATCTATGTGGGCCTCGAACTGATGGCGCTCTCCACCTATGTGCTGACCGGCTTCCTGCGGCAGCAGCGGCGGTCGAACGAAGCGTCGCTGAAATACGTGATCCTTGGCGGGGTCTCGACCGGGATTTTCCTTTACGGCGTTTCGCTGGTCTACGGGCTCACCGGCACGACGCAGCTGGACGGGATGGCTGCGGCGGTGACCGGCGATCCGCTCGATCCCGGATTGCTGCTGGCGGTGGTCTTCATCGTCGCGGGACTGGTCTTCAAGGTCGGCGCGGTGCCGTTCCATATGTGGGTGCCGGACGTCTATGAAGGCGCCCCGACGACGATCACCGCCTTCATGTCAGTAGGCCCCAAGGCGGCGGCGTTCGCGGTGATCCTGCGGGTGTTCCTCAACCCGCTTGTCGCAGCCTCGGACGCCTGGATCATCGTCGCGGTCATTGCTGTGGTGACGATGGCGCTCGGCAGTTTCGTGGCGCTGGTCCAAGACAATTTCAAGCGCCTCTTGGCCTATTCCAGCATTGCCCATGCAGGGTTCGCCATGTTCGGCGTGGTGGCCGGCGGTGCGGACGGGATTGCCAGCGTAATGCTCTACCTGCTGATCTATGCGTTCATGAACCTCGGCATCTTCGGCACCGTCATCATGATGCGGAACGGCGATTTCTCAGGCGAGGTCATCGAGGAGTACGCGGGTTTCGCCAAGTCGCATCCCGGGCTGGCGCTTCTGATGCTGCTCTATCTGTTCTCGCTGGCCGGCATTCCGCCGACGGCCGGGTTCTTCGCCAAGTTCTACGTGCTGGTTGCGCTCATCGAGCGGGGTTTCGTCATACTGGCGGTGATTGCAGTGCTGTTGAGCGCCGTCGCCGCCTATTTCTATATCCGCATAGTTATGGTGATCTACATGCGCGAGCCGGAGCGCGCGTTCGACCTGGCGCTGTCGCCCTCGGTCCGCGCCACACTCGCCTTGACCGCCGCCGGCACCATCGGCATCGGACTATTTCCGGCGTGGTTTCTGAGGCTTGCCCAGAGTTCCGTGTTCGGCGGTTGACCACGATTGGATTTGCAATGAACCGGCCAACGGAATACTCTTGGAGCGTACGAAAGGATGCCCTAGTCGCTGCACGAGGGCCGCACCGCCGGCCAGAAGATTGGTCGGTCGCAGCTTGAGCAAGCCCTCGGTGGGTGACCGGGGCAGCGCGACATGACTGGAATGGAATTCCTGCCGGTTCTCTTCATGGTCGCCGGAATTGTCCTGGTGGCCGTGGCGACGCTGTTCGTCTCCTCGCTCCTGCGCCCGTCCAACCCCTATCCCGCGAAGAACATGCCCTATGAGTGCGGTATGGACCCGGCCGGCGAGGCCGCCGGGGGCCGCTTCAGGGTGCAGTTCTTCATCCTCGCGATCCTGCTGGTCGTCTTCGATGTCGAGGCGATGTTCCTCTTTCCCTGGGCTGTCGTCCTGAAAGAGATCGGACTGGTCGGCTATGTCGAGATGTTTGTCTTCATGTTGCTGCTTCTTGTGGGCTTCGCCTACGCCTGGCTGAAGGGGGCGTTAGGATGGGAGGAGTAAACAACGCAATCCGCGACAGCGTGCTGTTCACCACGGCCGACAGCGTGATCAGCTGGAGCCGAAGGTCGGCGCTTTGGCCCGAGACCTTCGGCATCGCCTGCTGCGCCATCGAGATGATCTCGGCGGGTTGTGCGCGCTACGATCTCGACCGGTTCGGCGTGGTGTTCCGGCCTTCGCCGCGCCAGTCCGACGTGATGATCATCGCCGGCACCGTGACGCGGAAATTCGCGCCAGTCGTGCGCCGGCTCTATGACCAGATGCCGGAGCCGCGCTGGGTCATCGCGATGGGGACCTGCGCGATCTCGGGCGGGGTCTACAACACTTACGCCGTGGTGCAGGGGGCGGAGACTTTCGTGCCGGTGGACGTGCATGTGCCCGGCTGCCCGCCGCGGCCCGAGGCACTGATGCATGGCATCCTTCTGCTCCAAGAGAAGATCAAGAGGTCCCGCGCGCTGGCCGGGACGCCTCTGGATCGGGTTGCAGCCTCATGAGCGTGGAGACGTCCCTCATCCGCACCCTGATCGCGGAACGTTTCGGGGGGGAAATCGAGGAGCTTGGCTTCTCGCATGGGGTTCACGCTTTCGCCTCACCGCCTGACATGATCATCGAGCTTTGCCAATTCCTGAAGGGCCATCCGGCGCTGCGGTTCGATTTCCTGTCCGACATCTGCGGGGTCGACCATTATCCCGAAACGCTGCGCTACGAGGCGGTGTACCACCTCTATTCGCTGCCGAACAAATGGCGCGTTCGGATCAAATGCCGCCTCGGCGATCCGCCGCGGGTCCCGTCGGTGACGGGGGTGTGGCGGACCGCCAACTGGCACGAGCGCGAGGCCTGGGACATGTACGGGATCAGGTTCAACGGCCATCCCGACCTGCGCCGAATCTACATGTGGGAAGGATTCGAGGGTTTCCCGCAGCGCAAGGACTTTCCGCTTCGCGGCTACAAGGATACGCTGAACCCGTTTGGCGCGGAAGGCCCGCCGCCGACGCAGCCCGACCTTGCCACCAGGGACATACCGCAGGGAGAACGCCGGGAACGGTGACTTGAGATGACTGAAGTCACGGAATTGACGAGGCCAGAGGGCGAAGCGCTCCAGACCAAGGAGGTGCTTCTCAACCTCGGCCCGCAGCATCCCAGCACGCATGGGGTGCTGCGGCTCGTCCTTGAGCTGGACGGCGAGTATGTCGCGCGCGTGGACCCGCACATCGGCTACCTCCACCGCGGCACCGAAAAGCTGGCCGAGAGCTTCACTTACACCCAGATTTTTCCACTAACCGACCGGCTCGACTACCTCTGCCCGCCCTCGAACAACCTCGCTTTTGCGCTAGCGGTGGAGAAGCTCCTGGGCATCGAAGCGCCGATCCGCGCGCAATATATCCGCGTGCTGATGGCCGAACTCGCGCGGATCTCTGGTCACCTCCTGATCACCGGCGCGTTGCCGATGGACCTGGGCGCCATGACCGCGTTGGTTTACGCCATGCGCGAGCGCGAAATGATCATGGACCTGTTGGAGATGATCAGCGGGGCGCGGATGCACACGTCCTTCTGCCGGGTCGGGGGTGTGCGCGAGGACCTGCCCGACGGGTTCTTCCCCAAGATCAGGGAGTTCTGCGACATCTTCCCGAACCGGATCCGCGACTATGAACGGCTGGTCGAGAACAACCGGGTGTTCCTGAAGCGCACGCAGGGGATCGGCGTGATCTCAGCCGAGGACGGCATCGACCTTGGCCTGAGTGGCCCGAACCTGCGGGCCTCGGGCGTCGACTGGGACATCCGCCGCGACGAGCCTTACGAGATTTACGACCGGCTCGACTTCAACGTCATCACCCGCGACGAGGGCGATTGCTACGCGCGCTGGCGATGCCGGGTCGAGGAGATGCGCGAGAGCGTCCGGATCATCGAACAATGCCTCGACCAGATGCCCGAGGGGCCGTTCCAGATCGATATGCCGACAATCGCTTTCCCGGTGAACAAGGACAAAGTGCACTGCTCGATGGAGGCGCTGATCCAGCATTTCGACCTATCGGCCTATGGCTTCAAGGTGCCGAAGGGCGAGGTCTATTCGGCGATCGAGGCGCCAAAGGGCGAGCTCGGGTTTTATATCATCAGCGATGGGTCGCAAAAACCGTTCCGGATGAAAGTGCGGGCACCGTCGTTCGTCAACCTTCAGGGACTGTTCGGGGTCGGCAATGCCCGCTACCTGGCGGACATGATCGCCGTGCTCGGCAGCCTCGACCCGGTGATGGCCGAGGTGGACAAGTAGCAGGGGATTTTGGACGCGATGAACATGCGCGAACAGATCGAGGCGGCGGCGGCGCGGTATCCCGACCAGCGCTCGGCGATCATGCCCGCGCTTCTGATCGCGCAAAAGGAACATGGCCATCTGCCCGGCCCGGTGTTGGAAGAGGTCGCCGACATCCTCGGTGTCGAGCGGGTCTGGGTCTACGAATTGGCGACCTTCTACACCCTCTTCCATACCGAGCCGGTGGGTCTGTTCCACTTGCAACTCTGCGACAACCTATCCTGTATGCTGCGCCGATCCGAGGACCTGCTGAGGCATCTGGAGACTGTGCTGGGGATCGAAAAGGGCGGCACGACCCCGGACGGGCTGTTCACGCTTTCGACCGTCGAATGCCTCGGCGCTTGCGAGATGGCCCCGGTGATGCAGGTCGGCGACGACTATCACGGCGACCTCGACATTGCGCGGATCGACGCGCTCGTGGACAGGCTGCGCGCGGCGGCAGGGCAAGCGACTGGCGCCGAACTCGCCGCCGCAGGACCGCCGGGTGAATAGCCGCCATGTTCGAACCGGTCCTTCTCAGAAACATGGACGTGCCGGATGGCCATCTGCTTTCGAGCTATGAGGCCGGCGGCGGCTACCAGGCGCTGGCGAAGGCGCTGCGCCAGTACACGCCCGACGAGATCATCGACCTCGTCAAGCAATCGAACCTGCGCGGTCGCGGCGGAGCCGGATTCCCGACCGGGTTGAAATGGAGCTTCGTGCCGAAACGGGCCGACAAGCCGAAATACCTGTGCTGCAACGCCGATGAGGGCGAGCCGGGCACGTTCAAGGACCGGATCATCATGGAGCGTGATCCGCACCAGCTGATCGAGGGCATGGCGATCAGCGCTTACGCGATCGGGGCGGACACCGCCTATCTCTACATCCGCGGGGAGTACGTGCTGGCGATCCGGCGGCTGGAGCAGGCGATCGCCGAGGCCCATGCGAAGGGTTATCTGGGAACACGGATTCTGGGCTTGGATTTCAATTTCGTCGTGCACATCCATTGCGGCGCCGGCGCCTATATCTGCGGCGAGGAGACGGCGATGCTCGACTCGCTCGAAGGCAAGCGGGCGCAGCCCCGTCTGAAACCGCCATTTCCGGCGGTCGCGGGGCTCTACGCCAGCCCGACCGTGATCAACAATGTCGAGACGCTGGTCTGCGTGCCGCATATTGTGGCGCGGGGGCCGGACTGGTTTCGCGGCATCGGCCCTGACAAGAGCCCCGGTCCGAAGCTTTATTGCCTCAGCGGGCACGTGCGGCAACCGGGCCTTTACGAACTGCCGATGGGCATATCGCTGCGTGAACTGGTCGAGGACCGCGCCGGCGGGCCGCCACCGGGGCGCAGGATCAAGGCGGTGATCCCCGGCGGGGTCTCGGCGCCGCTGATCCCGGAGCGCGGGCTGGACGTCGGGATGGACTTCGACTCGCTGGCTGCGGCCGGCTCGATGCTTGGCTCGGCCGGGGTGATCGTGATCGACGACTCGACCTGCATGGTCAAGGTCGCCACCCGGATCATCGAGTTCTTCCATCACGAGTCCTGCGGCAAATGCACGCCTTGCCGCGAAGGGCTGAACTGGGTGGTGAAAGTGCTGCGCCGGGTCGAGGCGGGACAGGGCGCGCCGGACGATTTGGAACAGCTGGAGGCGCTCTGCAAGGGCATTTTCGGCAACACGTTCTGCGCTCTTGGCGACGGCGCGGCTATGGGGCTGCGGGCGGCACTGGCGCATTTCGAGCATGAGTTCGTCGCCCATATCGAGGAGCGGAGGTGCTCGTTTCACTAAGGAGCGCGCAGGGAGAAGGCCGCAAGAAGTCATGGTTAGCGTCACGATCGATGAACAAACGCTGGAAGTGGAGGCAGGCTCTACGGTGCTGCAGGCCGCCGAGCGTTTGGGCATCGAAATCCCGACCTTCTGCTATCTGAAGCGGCTGCCGGCGCTGGCCTCCTGCCGCATGTGCCTGGTGGAGATCGAAGGGCAGCGGCGG
This sequence comes from Mesorhizobium temperatum, assembly GCF_002284575.1. GTDB lineage: Bacteria > Pseudomonadota > Alphaproteobacteria > Rhizobiales > Rhizobiaceae > Mesorhizobium > Mesorhizobium temperatum. The sequence continues at coordinate 36,112 of NZ_NPKJ01000027.1, read as the reverse complement.
CTGCAACCTTCCTGTGCCACCGCGGTCACCGACGGCATGGTGGTGCGGACGAACACGCCGCTGATCGACGAAACGCGCTCTTCCATGCTCGACATGCTGCTTGCCAACCACCCCCTCGACTGCCCGATCTGTGACAAGGGCGGCGAGTGCGAGCTTCAGGACATGGTGATGGCATACGGGCCCCGGGAAAGCCGGTTCCGCGATGCCAAACGTGTGTTCCACTCCGAGGACATCCGTCTCAGCCCGGTCATCATCATGAACGTCAACCGCTGCATCCAGTGCCAGCGCTGCGTCCGGATGTGCGAGGACGTGGTCGGCGCGGTCGCCTTGGGCACCATCGAAAAAGGCATGGACACCGCCGTCACCGGCTTCGAGGGCAGTCTCGCGAGTTGCGACCAGTGCGGCAATTGCGTCGAGGTCTGCCCGGTTGGCGCACTGATGAGCTTCCCCTATCGCTACAAGGCGCGGCCCTGGGATCTGGTCGAGACCGACACGGTCTGCCCGCATTGCGGCACCGGCTGCCAGCTCACCGTCGGCGCGCGCAAGGGCGAGTTCATGCGGGTCCGCTCGAAGTGGGAGCATGGCGTCAATCGCGAAACGCTCTGCGTTCGGGGGCGCTTCGGCCTCGACTTCGTCGGGAGCCGGGACCGGATCAAGCGGCCGATGATCCGTCGTGACGGCGCACTGGTTCCGGTTTCCTGGGACGAAGCCGGGGACTACCTGCGCCGGCGCCTGTCGGCCGTCGAGAGCAAGGCTGCGGGCGGGCTGGCCTCGCCGCGCCTGCCCAACGAGGTGCTGTACCAGTTCCAGAAGTTGATGCGGACGGTATTCCGGACCAACAACATCGACTGCTCGTCGCGCTGGTCCACGCCCTTCGATACGCTCGGCCCGTTCGTGGCGGGCTTCCACAGCCGCGCGCCGCTGGAAGAGGTGATCGGCAACGACTGCGTGCTTGTCGTCGGTGGCAATGTCACAGACGAGAACCCGGTCACCGAATACCTGCTGCGAGACAGCGCCCGGCGGCGGCAGACCAGGTTGCTCATGCTCTCGGCGCGGCCATCCCGGCTGGACGCCGATGCCCGAGCGGTCGTTCGTGTTGCTCCGGGCGCTGAGGCTGCGGCCCTTGCCGCAGTGGTGGCCGGTCTCGTGGCGGCGGCCGGCCAAGCCTTGCCGAGCGAGGTTCTTGCGGGCGTCGGCGCGGCAACCGGCTGGGCAGCAGCGACCACCGGCAGCGACGGGCCGGGCCGTCTAGCCGCTGCGCTGCTGGACGGCGGGAGCGTCGCTGTGCTTGTCAGCGCCGACCTCCTGAGGCTTTCCGAAGCGCGCGCAACGCTGCAGCAGCTCACCAACCTGTTGCGGGTTCTCCGCGTGCTCGGCAAGGGCCCAGCGATGCAGTTCCTCTTCGACCGAGCCAACCAGCTGGGCGCCTGGGACATGGGGGTTCTGCCGGCGGCCCTGCCGGGGCTGCGCCCGGTCAATGATGATGCGGCGCGCACAGTTCTCATACGGGCGTGGGGCGCCGAAATTCCACCTGAGCCGGGCGCGGATCTCGACGCCATGCTGGCGCTTTGTAACGAGGGGCGGGTAGGCGCGCTTTATATCGCCGGAAGCGACCCCCTGATGGCCTATCCCGACCGGGGATTCGTGAAGCGGGCGCTTGATGCGGCCGATCTCCTGATCGTGCAGGACACCTTCCTCACGGATACCGTGGGTCTGGCCGATGTCGTCCTGCCTGCGGCGGGTTATGGCGAGGAATCCGGCACCTTCACCAACAACGAGGGCCGGATCCAGGCGGTCCGCAAGTTCCGCGAACCCGCCTTCGAGGCGCGGGGCAATCTGGCGATCTTGGACTTCGTCGCAGCGCTCCGCAACCAGGCATTGCAACCGTCGATACAAGGCGAAATCTTCGGCGAGATTGCCCAGCTGGTTCCGGCCTACCAAGGGCTGACGCCGGACGGGCTTGGCGCCGACGGAGCATTCACCACGGCGGACCCGACGCCGCCGGCTGGCGAGTTCTTCGCCCCCCCGCCTACCCCGAATGCGGCCGACCGGCTCATGTTGGTCACCGGCAACTGCCTGTTCCACAATGGATATCTTTCCGAACGCTCGGAGATCCTGAATACGGTCGCGGATGACCCATATGTCGAGATGAGCGCGTGGGACGCCGCGCAGCTTGGCCTTTCGGATCGCGATCAGGTGATCGTACGATCCACCCAGGGCGAACTGAGGGCGCAGCTCAAGGTCAATAGGCATTTTCCCCGGGGCCTCGTGTTCGTACCGGAAAACTATAGAGACCTGCGTCTCAACAGCCTTATGCGGCGGGGCGAATACCCTTGTCCGGTGGAGGTTCAAAAGGCGCACGCTGCCTTCGCCACCGGAGTCGAGGCGCGCCCTGAAAGTCGCGGCCGAGGCATTGCCGAGCTTCCGGGCAGGTCACCCGAATCGGCTCCCTCTGGTTTGCATCCTCAGTGATAAGGGGTCCCGGCAATGTAATCGCTCAACGCTTGCTCGGTACGGAGCAATTCGTCGAGCCGGTGCTTGACCACGTCGCCGATGCTCACCACGCCGACAGAAGCGTCGCCATCCATGACCAACACATGGCGCGTGCGTCGGTCGGTCATGAGCGACATCACAAAGGGCAGCAAATCCTGTGTCGAACAGGTCACCACACTGCGGTTCATGATGTCGGCGACCCGCATTGTGGGCGCCTCGATTCCGTATTCAGCCACCGCATAGCAACAGTCCCGCTCCGACAGCGTGCCCAGGCATTCCCCGGGCGAACGGCTGACGACCACGAATCCGATGTTGTTGTCCCGAAACAGCCGCAGGACTTCTACGACCGTCTGATCTGGTGTAACCGAGATGAGCTCGGGAGATTTGGTCTTCAAGATTTGGCGGACAAGCATCTGAGCCTCCTGTGCTCCGGCTTGACGGCTGCCGCGCGTTCACGTTCGGCGGATATTCCGCCACCAGTTGTATCCCTGCGGCTCGCTCGTCTCGACCAGGACGTCCTGTTCGGTGTTCAGGCGCGCGGCGACCACGCCGCCGCCGGTCGTCGCCTTGCCCGGTTTGCCGAGCAGGTCGTCACGTCCGACCACCAGGTCACGCGAGGAAAAACTCGAGAATTCGTACTGCTGGCCAAGCGCGATCGCGTCCGCCGGGCAAGCATCCTCGCACAGCCCGCAGAACAGGCAGCGGGCCATGTCTATCTCGAATTTTGCCGGGCGCCGGTTGCCCTTCTCGTCCTCGTAGGGGACGACTTCGATGCAGTCGCAGGGACAAATCCGCGCGCAGAGTTCGCAGGCCACACATTTGATTTCGCCCTCTTCGTCGCGCTTCAGGAAATGGTGCCCGCGGTAACGCGAATAGGGTAACCATTTCTCCTTGTCCGGATACTGCATGGTCACGGATCTGGAGAACATGTAGCCGAAAGTCAGCGCCAGAGCGTCCGCCAGATCGGCGAAGAATGCCCAGCCGATCCATGCTCCACTTATGTGCAGTGCGCGCGACATCGCCGCCTCGCTTGGAGTGGCCCTCAAAGGAAAGCAACACCTGTTATCATTATGTTCGCCAGTGACAGTGGAAGCAAGACTTTCCACCCGATCGCCATCAGTTGGTCGTATCGATAGCGCGGGAAGGTGAAGCGGAACCACATAAACACATAGAGAAAGAACGCGACCTTGAGCGCGAACCAGAGGAGCGGCGGCAACGGAATCAGCACGCCGTTCCAGCCGCCGAAGAACAGGATGACCGACAGGACCGACACCAGCAGCATGACGGCGTATTCGCTGACCATGAAGAACGCAAAGCGGATGCCGCTGTATTCGGTATGGAACCCGGCCCCCAGATCGCCTTCCGCCTCCGCCAGGTCGAATGGAATGCGCTGCGCTTCGGCCAGCCCGGCGACGAAGAATACGAAAAACCCGACCGGTTGGTAGACGATGTTCCAGACATCGGCCTGTGCCCGCACGATATCGAGCAGGCTCATGGATTGCGCCAGCATTACCACGCCAATGACTGCGAACCCCATCGGGATCTCGTAGCTGATCATCTGCGCGCAGGTTCTGAGGCTGCCCAGGACCGCGTATTTGCTGTTCGCGGCCCAGCCGCCGAAGATGACGCCATAGACCTCGATCCCGATCACCGCCAAGACGAAAAGGAGCGCCACGTTCATGTTGGAGACGTAGAGCGTGATCTCGGTGCCGAGAACCGAGACGCTTTCGCCAAAGGGGATCGCGACGAACACCACGAAGGGCGGGGCGAGCGCCAGGATCGGCGCCAGTTTGAACAGGAAGCGGTCGGCCTCGGCCGGGATGTGGTCCTCTTTGGTCAAGAGCTTGATTCCATCCGCCACTGGCTGCAGCAAGCCGTGCCACCCCACGCGCATCGGCCCCATCCGCTGCTGCATGTGCCCGGCGATCTTGCGTTCGAGCCACGTCAGCGGCAAGGGCAGCAGCAGCAGGATCGCAATCAGCAACGCGACCTTGAAGGCGATCAGGCCAAGGGCGAAGACAAGTTCCATAATCCGCAGCTACTTGTTCAACGGGTTGAGACTTACGACACTGAGCACTTGCGCTTGTCCGGCTTCGCGGGAACGGCAGTCTGCCGGCGGCGACGCAACTTGTGCAATGGTATCACAGTCTTACCGTTGCTGGCCACGGTGTGTGTCGCTTGGGACCCAAACGGGCTCTGTCGCAAAGCTTTCTTTGCCCCTCTATCGCGTCGCGAGAAGTGGTTAGCTGACGGCGTGGGTCGCCACGCTCTCCGGCGAAGCCGAAATGATCCGCGCGCCACGGCTGGCAGGGGAATGAAGAAATTCGCTCCAAGAGCGATGGTGTCGGCGATGCGGTGTGCTGGCGCACCGAGTGGAAGTGCTACCGCCCGCCGGTTTTGCCGGCGCACGGAGAATGTTGGATTGCAGTTCCCTCCCCTCTACCATTTTAGACGTTTAAGGGCATGATAGGTCTTCCTTGTCGACGAAGATCACGTCCATGACGGGCGGCGCGTCGGCGTGAACCGGCACAGCATATTCGGCGAAGTTGGCGTTCGTGACGCGCCCGTTGCGGTTGTCGATCACCGAACGCCTGATCCGTTTAGGACATTCCACGTCGATCGTGCCCGGGTGCAACTCGTCTCACTAGCTTGTATAATGAGTATCGACTTATCGGCATGAGCCATAAATGCAGCGCGGAAGACATGATATGCTTCTGGCCTTTCTGGCCGTCGCACGGGAAGGCAGCTTTACGCGGGCCGCCGCGCAGCTCGGGATTTCGCAGTCCACACTGAGCCACACGATCCGCGAGCTCGAAGAGCGCCTGGGCCTTCGTCTGCTGACCCGCACGACCCGCAGCGTTTCACCGACAGCGGCCGGCGAGCGCTTGCTTCGCAACATCGGCCCGCATTTCGCGGAGATCGAGGCCGAACTCGATGCATTGAGCGAGTTGCGGGAGAGGCCCGCCGGCACCATTCGGCTCACCGCCAGCGATCACGCATTCAAATCCGTGCTTTGGCCGAAGCTGGCGAAGCTGCTGCCGGACTATCCCGACATCATGGTCGAGGTCTTCATTGACAATGCACTGACGGACATCGCCGCAGAGCGGTTCGACGCCGGCGTGCGGCTCGGAGAGCAGGTTGCAAAGGACATGATCGCCGTACGCGTCGGACCGGATGTCCGCTTCGCCGTCGTTGGTGCGAAGTCTTATTTCGCCGGGCGGCCGCCGCCGACGACGCCGCTGGAACTGACCGGTCACGTTTGCATCAACCAGCGCTTTTCCACCAATGGCGGGCTGTGGGCCTGGGATTTCGAGCGAGACGGTCGCGAACTGAAGGTGCGGGTGGACGGCCAGATCGTCCTGAATGGCACCGTCGGGATTCTCGAAGCCGCGCTGGATGGTTTCGGCCTCGCCTATGTGCCGGAGGACGTGGCGGAGCCTCATCTTAAGAGCGGTCGCCTTATGCGGGTGCTGGATGAGTGGTCGCCGGCTTGGCCAGGATATTACCTCTATTATCCCAGCCGCCGTCAAGCGTCCCCCGCTTTCACTCTGCTCGTCGACGCGCTTCGACACAAAAGCTGAGATATGTCGGTCCATCATCCAGCTTCGAAAGGCTGGTTATAAGGCTCAGGTCGGGCGCTGGGCAGCAGACGTTCAACTGCTCGGACTAAATGTCTGAAAAGCGCCGCGTTGCGGACCAGCCTGTGAATTGAAAAGCCCGCGCCTCCGGGAGAGGTCGCGGGCAACGGTCTGTTGGGATCAGAGGGACTGATCCAGTTTGTAATGTGGGTACCTTCCATGATCAGCGCATCGGTCAAATGGATGACAGCCCGCGCCCGGGGGAGAGGTCGCGGGTTGTGATCGGCGGGAGGATCCGATCTGGCAGCATTTGTCTACGGCTGCAGAAGTCGATCTTTCGTCGTTGGCCTGTGTTCCACACGGAAAACAAAAACCGCCGCACAAGGATTGGTGAAATAGGAGGCGTTGCTGCTCGGCAAGACGCAGCAATCTTGCTAAGATCGGCGGTGGAGGAGACGGACATGCAATCGCTGCCGATAGCCCATCCAAGCGTAGCGAAGGCGACAGCCGGGGTATCGCTTCCTCTCGCCTATTCCACCGCGACGCTCTGCTGGCTCCTGTCCGCCGGCGTCTACATCGCAGCCAAGTGGGTTGCCCCCGAGATGCCGCCTTGGGCGCTCTGCTTCTGGCGGCTGGCGCTCGCCTGCGCGATCCTGCTGCCTATCGTCCATCGCCATCATGGGGCGATGCTCGTGCTGGTCCAATCCCGGGCGATCGAGGTGGTAGCCATCGGCGCAATCGGGCTGACCCTCTGTCAGGGCATGATCTACACGGGCCTCAGTTACACCGACGCGACGACCGCCGGCATCATCATGGCCCTGTCGCCGATCATAACCATGGTGCTTGCCCGCTTCGTGCTCGGCGAGCCCCTCGGCGTCTGGAAGGCGCTTGGTGCGCTGCTCGCTCTGGTCGGGATGGTGGTGATCGTAGCGCGCGGCGACCTTACCGCGCTGATGCGGCTCCAGTTCAATCCCGGCGAGTTGTGGATCGTCGGCAGCGCGTTTTGCTGGGGCCTCTACACTGTGCTGCTGCGTCGCTCCAAATTCGCTATCGAGCTTCTGCCGATGGTGGTCCTGCTGCTAGGAGCCGGCGCGCTGGCCGCACTGCCCCTTTATCTCTGGGAACTGTTTTCCGGGGAGCGTTCGGCGCTGCATGCGAACGGCCTTCTGGCACTCGCCTATGTCGCTGGCCCGGGCGGCGCTCTGATGTATTACCTCTACAACCGCAGCGTCGAGACGCTTGGTGCCGGGCGCGCCAGCATGCTGCTCTATCTGCAGACTGTCTTCGTTGCCGTGCTCGCTTATCTGTTCCTTGGGGAAGGCTTGCACGACTACGACCTCGCCGGCGCTGCCTTTATCGTCGCCGGCCTGCTGCTGGCCACCGCGATCAAGCCGAGGCAGCGCACAGTGCATGTCGCGTAGGGAATATCCGCACAGCCGCACCCGAGACGGCGCTTAGCGATCAAGAGCCGAGGCGCACATCACGCCAGATGACGTTCGACGGTTACAGATTTCATCGCGTCCACACCTCGCCTCGCTAGGCGCGCAGGTTTAACGGCTTCACTGGACCGTTATCGCGGGTGCGCCGGGCTCGACATGGCCGATCACGCAAGCCGACGCGTAACCTTCCGCGACAATCTTTTCGACCAGGACCGCCGCTCTGTCGCGCTTGCAGGCGACGAGCAGCCCGCCCGAAGTCTGTGGATCGGTGAGAAGATGGCGCCGCCACTCCGGCATATCGGCAGGCAGGAGCACCGCATCGCCATAGCTCGCCCAGTTGCGCCGCGAAGCGCCGGTGACAAATCCTTGCTCTGCCAACAGCACCGCTTCGGAAAAGAGCGGAACCTCGCGATCACGAATGACGAGAACACAGCCTGAGCCGCGCGCCATCTCGAGAGCATGTCCGAGCAGTCCGAAACCGGTCACGTCGGTCATCGCATGGACACTCTCATCCTGCGCGAACTCCGATCCGATCCGGTTGAGCAGGGTGGTCGAGGCGATCATCTCGATATAGGCGCTGGGCGGGAGCGCCTGCTTCTTGAAGGCGGCGGAGTAGATGCCGACGCCGAGTGCCTTCGTCAGGATCAAGGCGTCTCCCGGCCTCGCGCCCGAATTGCGCCGGACGTCATCGGGCCGGCATGTACCGATCACGGCAAGACCATAGATCGGCTCCGGCGAGTCGATCGAGTGGCCGCCGGCGACCGGGATTCCGGCGGTGGCGCAAACTGCCCGGCCGCCCTTCAAAATGTCTCGGACCATATGCGTCGGCATCTTGTCGAGCGGCATACCGAGAATGGCCAGCGCCATGATTGGCCGGCCGCCCATCGCATAGACGTCGGAGATCGCGTTGGTCGCGGCGATCCGGCCGAAATCATACGGATCGTCCACCATGGGCATGAAGAAATCGGTGGTAGCGATGACACAGGTGTCCTCGTCAAGCTGCCACACAGCGGCGTCATCTCCGGTCTCGGTGCCGACAAGAAGCTGACGAAAGGGATTGGTCTCGACCTGGTCTGCGAGAAGCTGCTGAAGTACGGACGGCGCCAGCTTGCAACCGCAGCCGCCGCCATGGGCGAGACTGGTCAAGCGAAGCACAGGAACGTCGGCGACTTCAGGAGAGAGGGCGACTGCCATGGCAAGCCTCCTTAGGTTGGCACCGAGCGAGATTCCGAGCCTGCGGAATTGGCCTTGGCCGCACGCTGGCGCTCGTTCGGGAACCGATTTGACGGAACGGAGAGATCAGACGAGGAGACGGTGAGAGCGGTCCGAAGACGCTTGATGAGGAAAAGCGGGACACATGCGCAGCCTCGGAGCGCACGCTTATGCCACCGTCGGCCGTCGTCCGAAAAGCGCCCCGGCACGCGGGAGCCGTTTTCAATACCACGCGACACTGTAAGATTATCCTTGGACAAGCGTCAATCGCACTCTCTCATCCTAAAACATGAGTGAAGCTGTCAAGTATAAGTCGGTATGAAATGCAGAGCAGTCGGACGACCCTGGTACAACACACACTTGGCTTTGTTTGACTTTGTCCTATTTTGGATCAAAATGCCTTCGTACCCTTGGTTCGGGATGCCCTTCGGAGCATCCGCTTCGGGAGGACATTCAAATGAACATCGAACTGTCACGGCGCGCGTTCCTGCAGACGGCAGGCGCGGGTCTCGCCGGTACTACGCTTGGAGCTCTCGGCTTCGGCGATATAGAAGCCGCACATGCTGCGGCGATACGATCCTTCAAGCTCGCCAACACCACCGAGGCACGCAACACCTGCCCATATTGCTCGGTGGCGTGCGGCGTTATCCTCTACTCAAAGGGCGATCTCAGGAAGGGCGAACAGGCCGAGATCACCCATATCGAGGGCGACACCGACCATCCGACCAACCGCGGCACCTTGTGCCCCAAGGGCTCGGCCCTGCTCGGCTTCGTCAAGGCCCCGACCCGCTTGCAACAGCCGATGATCCGCAAGCCCGGGGCGGACAAGTTCGAGCCGACAACGTGGGAAGACGCGATCGACCGCATCGCCCGCCTGATGAAGGACGATCGCGACCAGAACTTCGTCGCAACGAACAATGACGGTGTGACGGTCAACCGATGGATTACCACCGGCTTCCTCGCCGCTTCGGCGACGACCAATGAAACCGCGTTCGAGACCTACAAGGTGGTCCGCAGCACGGGCATGCTGGTGTTCGATAATCAGGCGCGTGTCTGACACGGCCCGACGGTGGCGAGTCTCGCCCCAACATTCGGCCGCGGAGCAATGACGAATTCCTGGACCGACATCAGGAACACCGATCTTGTCGTGATCATGGGCGGCAATGCTGCCGAGGCCCATCCTTGCGGCTTTAAATGGGTCACTGAGGCGAAGGCCAACCGTGGCGCCAAGCTCATTGTCGTCGATCCGCGCTACACGCGCTCGGCTTCGGTGTCGGATCTCTATGCACCAATCCGTCAAGGCACGGACATCGCGTTCCTGCTCGGGCTGATCAACTATTGCATCGAAAACGACAAGGTGCAGCGGGACTATGTGAAGGCGTTCACCAACGCCGGCTATGTCGTCAAGCAGGGCTTCACCTACCAGGACGGCCTGTTTTCCGGCTACGACGAGGCGAAGCGCGACTACGACAAGTCGAGCTGGGACTACGAGATCGGCGCGGACGGTTTCGCCGTCGTCGATGACACGCTGGCAAATCCTCGCTGCGTCTGGAACCTGCTGAAGAACCATGTCGCGGTCTACACGCCGGAGATGGTCGAGCGCATCTGCGGCACGCCGAAGGACAAGTTCCTGAAGGTGGCCGAGATGGTGGCGGAGTGCTCGTCGCCGACCAAGGCGATGACCTCGATGTACGCGCTCGGCTGGACGCAGCACTCGAAGGGCTCGCAGAACATCCGCGCCATGGCGATGCTGCAGCTCATTCTGGGCAATATCGGCGTTCGCGGTGGCGGCATGAACGCGCTGCGCGGCCACTCCAACATCCAGGGGCTGACCGATGTCGGTCTCATGTCCAACTTGCTTCCGGGCTATCTGACGCTGCCCAATGAGAAGGAACCGGACCTCAACGCCTATATGTCGACGCGCGGTTTCAAGCCGCTCAGGCCGAACCAGATGAGCTACTGGCAGAACTACAGGAAGTTCTTCGTCAGTTTCCAGAAGGCCATGTACGGCTCGGCGGCAACCCCGGAAAATGACTTTGCCTACGACTACCTGCCGAAGCTCGACGTGCCCGGCTACGACGTGCTGCGCGCCTTCGATATGATGCACCAGGGCAAGATCAACCTGTATCTTTGCCAAGGCTTCAACGCGCTGCAAGCGTTCCCCAACAAGCAGAAGATCACGGCCTCGCTCTCGAAGCTCAAGCTCCTGGTCGTCATGGACCCGTTGGCTACCGAGACGGCACGCTTCTGGGAAAATCACGGCGCGCACAATGACGTCGATCCGTCGGCGATCCAGACCGAAGTGATCGAGCTGCCGTCGACGTGCTTTGCCGAAGACGACGGCTCTCTTACCAATTCGGGGCGCTGGCTGCAGTGGCACTGGGCCGGCGGCACACCGCCGGGCGAGGCCAAGCGCGACACCTGGATCATGGCGCAGATACATCTTCGCCTGAAGGAACTCTATCGCGGGGAAGGCGGCGCCTTCCCCGATCCGATCCTCAATCTCCATTGGCCCTATGCCGATCCGGGCGATCCGACGGCCGAGGAAATCGCCCAGGAGATCAACGGCCGCGCGCTCGCGAAGGTGACGGACACGGCCGATCCGACCAAAGTGCTTGCCGAGGCCGGAAAACTGTTGCCGGGCTTCGCCGCGCTGCGCGACGACGGCTCCACATCCTGTGGCTGCTGGATCTATTCCGGCTGCTTCAACGAGAAGGGCAACAACATGGCCCGCCGGGACACTGACGATCCCGACGAGACAGGCGCCTATCTGAAATGGGCGTTCTCATGGCCTGCCAATCGCCGCATCCTCTACAACAGGGCGTCGGCCGATTTGAACGGCAAGGCCTGGGATCCCGACCGCAAGGTGATCGAGTGGGACGGGGCGAAATGGTCGGGTTATGACGTCCCGGACATCGCGCCGACAGCGAAGCCCGGCGAGGTCGGCCCGTTCATCATGAATCCGGAAGGCGTGTCGCGCCTCTTCACCCGAGGCATGATGCGGGACGGACCGTTCCCGGCGCATTACGAGCCGTTCGAATCGCCGATCGTCAATCCGGTCGCGCCCAACGTCAGGGGCAACCCGGCAGCGCGGGTATTCGAAGGGGATTTCAGGCAGTTCGCCGAGCCGGCCTCGGCGGAGTTCCCCTATGCGGCGACCTCCTACCGCCTGACCGAGCATTTCCACTTCTGGACCAAGCACGTCGTCGTCAACGCTGTGATGCAGCCGGAGTTCTTTGTGGAGATATCGGAACAGCTAGCGGCCGAAAAAGGTATCGCCAAGGACGGTTGGGTGCGCGTTTGGTCCAAGCGCGGCTCGGTCACGGCGAAGGCGATGGTAACCAAGCGGATCAAGCCGCTGACCTGCGACGGCAAGACCGTCCACATCGTCGGCATTCCACTGCACTGGGGCTTCACCGGGGCGGCAAAGAAGGGATTCGGCCCGAACATGCTGACGCCCTATGTCGGCGACGCCAACATCGAGACGCCCGAATACAAGGCGTTTCTGGTCAATATCGAGCCCGTCTCCGGGCCGGTAGCATAGGGAGGCGGCGATGTTTCCTCCAATTGCCAATCCTTCGGTGACGGACGTGGCGCCCCGCTTCTCGGAGAAGGATCTCGTCCGCCGTTCCGCCTCGACGGTACCCGCGCCGGCCGAGCGGCTGACCGAGGTGGCCAAGCTCATCGACGTCTCGAAATGCATCGGCTGCAAGGCGTGCCAGACAGCCTGCATCGAGTGGAATGACACGCATCCGGAGGTCGGCGTCAACGCCGGTGTATACGAGAATCCGCCCGACCTGACGCCGGACATGTTCACGCTTATGCGCTTCAGCGAGTGGGAGAACCCAGAGACCAACAACCTCGAGTGGCTGATCCGGAAGGATGGCTGCATGCACTGCGAAGATCCGGGCTGCCTCAAGGCCTGTCCGGCGCCCGGTGCGATCGTTCAATATTCCAACGGCATTGTCGATTTCGTCCACGAGAACTGCATCGGCTGCGGCTATTGTATCAAGGGGTGCCCCTTCAACATCCCGCGCATTTCCCGCGTCGACCATACGGCCTACAAATGTACCCTCTGCTCGGACCGCGTCGCCGTCGGCCAGGGTCCAGCCTGCGCCAAGGCCTGTCCGACCCAGGCCATCGTCTTCGGCACAAAGGAAGAGATGAAGCAGCATGCCGAGGGCCGCATTACCGACCTGAAGGCGCGCGGCTATGCCAATGCCGGCCTCTACGATCCGCCTGGTGTCGGCGGAACGCACGTGATGTACGTGCTGCATCACGCCGATCAGCCCGAACTCTATTCCGGCCTGCCGAAGGAGCCGAGGATCAGTCCTCTCGTGGAAGCCTGGAAAGGTATCACCAAATATGCCGGCCTGACCGTGCTTGGGGTCGCGGCCGGCGTCGGCCTGCTCCACCATCTGGTGATGGGACCGAACAGGGTTTCGGACACGGATGAGGAGAATGCCGAACGGCTGGTGCGGAGTGACCGCCATGACAGCGCATGATGTCGAACCTGACAATGCAGTTCATCCGGGCAAGCCCGTCACGGTGGACCGGTATACGGTGGGCGCGCGGATAAATCACTGGATCACGGCGGCGAGCTTGATCCTGCTTGCCCTGTCCGGCCTCGCGCTGTTTCACCCGAGCCTTTTCTTTCTGTCAGGACTGTTCGGTGGTGGCCAGTTCACGCGCTTCATCCATCCGTGGATCGGCGTCGTTCTCTTCTTCAGCTTCTTCGGGCTTTTCATCCGGTTCTGGAAAGCGAATCTGTGGAAGCGCGAAGACGGGACCTGGCTCGCGCGCATCCGCGACGTGCTGGCCAATCACGAGGAGAATGTGCCGGAAGTCGGCAAGTATAATGCCGGCCAGAAATTCGTATTCTGGGCCATGTCGGTCCTGATCGTCATCTTGATATCGAGTGGCCTGGTCATCTGGGATCAGTATTTCTCCGCCTACACGACGGTCGGTCAACAGCGGGTGGCGCTCCTCGTTCATGCCATCGCCGCCGTTGCGATAATCGGCGTTTGGATCATCCATGCCTATTCGGCCCTCTGGGTGCGAGGTACGATTCCCGCCATGATACGCGGTTCGGTGACGGGCGGCTGGGCCTGGCGGCATCATCGCAAATGGTTGCGGGAACTTGTTACGAAACCGGGCGGAAGATCGGGATCGAAGCCCGCCGAATGAGCGGGCACTAATGCATGTCGCCCAAAAGTGCGCAGCGATTTGGGACAACGACATGCATAAAAAAACTCAAGCGCGTCGCCTGAATCCCCTCAGACGCGACGCGCTTAGTCAGCCAACCACGTGGCCCGTGTGGTTCGTGAGGTGAGTATGCCAAAGCAGATCGTTCCGTCGGATATCGATCCCACCGCCATCGGTGAAGTCTCGGCGCCGCCTTACGTCCGTCTGCCTGATCCGACGCGTCTTTTCTTTCGACGCGCGCAGCGGTTGAATGCGCTGGCCGAAATCGATGAACTCGGTCCTTATCTCCGCTTTCTCGCTGCTCTTGCCGATGTCCAGCACGGCATACAGGACGGCCTGTCCGACCCGGATCTGCCGGAAACGGAGGTGCGTGAACGGGCGCATGCTTTCGGAATGCCTCCGCTCGATCGTGACAGGTTCGCCTCCGGGGCGTTCTTCGAGACGCTCGACCGCCTGGTGCTGGCGGCTTCGGCCATCGAGAAGCCTCGGGCCGCGGCAAACGCGCTCGACCGACTGAAGCTGGCCGCGCCTGCAGAGCGCGATGCCATGGTGCGCAACGTGCTCGCCGATGCAATCGCGGCTGACGCATTGGCCGAGCATGTTTATGTCGCGGCGGCGCTGCAGCTTCATTTCGCGCGCCTTGCCGCTTGCCTCGACGCCTCCACGCTGGTCCCGGTAGGTGACGGCGCATGCCCCGTCTGCGGCGGGCCGCCGGTGTCCTCGATGATCGTCGGTTGGCATGGCTCCCACGGGGCAAGGTTCTGTGCATGCTCGCTCTGCGGGACGCTCTGGAATTATGTGCGCATCAAATGCACCCTGTGCGGCTCGACCAAGGGAATAGGCTATGTGGAAGTCGAAGGCGGACCCGGCACTGTAAAGGCCGAGACCTGCGATTCATGCGGCTGCTATGTGAAAATCCTGCATCAGCACAAGGATCCGAACCTCGATCCGGTTGCCGATGACGTGGCGACACTCGGCTTGGACCTGCTCGTCCGCGAGAGCGGCTACCGTCGCGGGTCGTTCAACCCATTCCTTGTCGGATACTGAGGACGCGATGACCGCTTTGCCTGCACGTCGCCTGCGTGATCTTCCATCGGTCGATCAGATATTGAAGACGCCGCTCGGATCCACGGCGATCCAGCGCTTCGGCCGGCAAGTCGCGACGGCGGCTGTCCGCGCGGCACTTGCCGCAGCGCGGGAGGCCTGTCTCGGCGGAGCAGCAGTGCCGCAGCCCGGCGACGTCGCCGCCGACGCGGTTGAACAACTCAAGGTAGCAGAGCGCCCTTCCCTGCGACCGGTTTTCAACCTGACCGGCACGGTGCTGCACACCAATCTCGGCCGGGCGTCGCTGGCTGAGGAGGCGGTTGAGGCGGTGCGCTCTGCAATGTGCGAAGCGGTCGCTCTCGAGTTCGACCTCGAGACAGGCAAACGCGGCGAGCGGGATGATCATCTGCGTTCGCTCGTTTGCGAACTGACAGGAGCGGAAGACGCAACTGTGGTCAACAACAATGCGGCCGCTGTCCTTCTTGTCCTCAACACGCTGGCGCTCGGCCGCGAGGCGATCGTCTCGCGCGGCGAATTGATCGAGATCGGCGGCTCGTTCAGGATGCCCGAGATTATGGCCCGCGCCGGCGCCAAGGTGGTCGAGGTCGGAACCACCAACCGCACGCATCCGAAGGACTATGTCGCGGCGATCGGCCGGGAGACCGGGCTGGTCCTCAAGGTGCACACCTCGAACTACCGGGTCGAGGGGTTCACGGCTGAGGTGCGCGCGCGCGAACTGGCTTCCATTGCCAAGGCGCAGGGCGTGCCCCTGGTCCACGACCTCGGCTCCGGCACGCTTTTCGATCTTGCTGCCTATGGCCTCAAGCATGAACCAACCGTGCGCGAGGCGATTGCCGACGGCGCGGATCTGGTCACCTTTTCCGGCGACAAGCTGCTCGGCGGGCCCCAGGCGGGCTTCATCGTCGGCAGCAAGGCTCTGCTGGCCGCGATCAGCCGCAATCCGATGAAGCGGGCGCTCCGCGTCGACAAGCTTCGGCTCGCCGCGCTGGAGGCGACGTTGAAGCTCTATCGCGACCCTGATCGCCTGGCGGAGAGACTGCCGACGCTGAGATTGCTGACGCGCCCCTCGGCCGAGATCGCAACCCAGGCGGAGCGCCTTGCCCCCATGGTTGCCAATGCGCTGGGTGAGGCATTCGTGGTGGAGACTGTGGAATGCCGCAGTCAGGTCGGTTCGGGTGCCCTGCCGCTTGAGACGATACCCAGCGCCGGTCTTGTTGTGCGGGTAAAGTCCGGCGGCGGGAAGTCGCTGGGAGCGCTTGCAGCGGCATTGCGCGGGCTGCGCGTTCCCGTGATCGGGCGCATCGAGGGCCGGGCGCTTGTGTTCGATCTGCGCTGCCTCGAAGACGAAGCGGGGTTCTGTGCAAACCTCGCCGGCTTCGATCCTGGAGGAGCCGATGCGCTGGTTTGAGAGCCTCGCGCGCCGGCCGGCCGACGTGCCCCGGCCGGCTGACGTGCCCCGGCCGGCTGACGTGCCCCGGCCGGCTGACGTGCCGGTGGCCGAACGCCTGGCAAAGGCCTTGGAAGCGGCCAGGCGCGGCGATTATGCGGTCGCCTTGAGCCTATGGGAGCCGCTCGCCCATGCTGGGGTCGCGCGTGCGCAGAACAATATCGGCGCCTGCTTCGCAGAAGGGCTTGGCGTCGAGCGGGACTGCGACCTCGCCTTCCGCTGGCTGGCGCTTTCGGCCGAGGCCGGCGATGCCGTCGGGCGGCGGAACCTGGCGTCGCTCTATTTCCGTGGCGAGGGCGTCGCGCAGGACTACGGCCGCGCAGCCGAGCTCTACCGAGCAGCCGCGGAGCAAGGCGACGGACCGGCGCAGGACATGCTGAGCTGGATGCTGCTCGAAGGCGAGGTGGTCGATCCCGACCCAGCAGAGGCACGGCGCTGGGCGACTGCCGCAGCCGAGCAGGGAATAGCGTCGGCCATGACACGGCTCGGCATGATCCATCACAATGCGCTCGGTGTGCCGCGCGATCCCGCCGAGGCAGTCCGCTGGTGGCGTCGGGCTGCCGTGCGCGGGGATGCGGACGGGCAGGCCATGCTCGGCGCCGCCTGTCACTTGGCAGCGGGTGTCGAGGCCGACGCGGTCGAGGCATATGCCTGGCTTCTGCGCGCGAACGCAGCAGGCAGCGCGCTCGCCGAGCGGTATCTCCCGGCCGCGCGTGCCGGCCTCACCCCTGACGAGACCGCCGAGGCCGAAAGTCGTGCCGCGGCATCATTGACGGGGGACGGATCATGATCGTCGGCACGGCGGGCCATGTCGACCATGGCAAGACCGCGCTGGTGCGTGCGCTGACCGGCGTCGACACCGACCGCCTGCAGGAGGAAAAGGCGCGGGGCATGACCATCGATCTCGGCTTTGCCTACCTGCCGGCACCGAACGGGGACGTCATCGGCTTCATCGATGTTCCGGGGCACGAACGGTTCGTGCATACGATGCTCGCCGGCGCCAGTGGCATCGATTTCGTGCTATTGGTCATTGCCGCCGACGACGGGATCATGCCGCAGACGCGCGAACATCTGGCAATCATCGATCTGCTCGGAATCAGGCGCGGCGCGGTCGTGCTGGCCAAATCCGATCTGATCGCGCCCGCACGGCGCGCCGCCGTTCAAGCGGACATCCGTGCCGCGCTTGCCGATACAGCACTTGCCGAAGCAGACATAATGCCCACCTCGGCCGTCAGCGGTGACGGTATCGACGATCTGCGGCATTTCTTGTTTGAGGAGGCGTCGCGCTTTGCCGGCCGCGCAACCTCTGGACGATTCAGGTTGGCGGTCGACCGATGCTTCACGCTGCACGGCGTCGGCACTGTCGTGACCGGCACGGTCCTTTCAGGATCAGTCGGCGTCGGCGACCACCTTGTCGTCAGCCCGTCGGGTCTGGCGGCGCGTGTTCGCTCGATCCACGCCCAGAACAGGCTGGCTGAGCGCGGGCGAGCAGGAGACCGTTGCGCGCTCAACCTGGCTGGTGACGGCATCGGCAAGGAGGCGATCGGGCGCGGCGACATCATACTCGACCCGGAACTTCACGCGCCGACGGACCGGATCGACGCAAGGCTGCGCGTCTTGCCAGGAGAGCCTAGGCCGATCGGCCAGTGGTTCCCGGTACGCCTCCACCACGCCGCGGCCGAGGTTGGGGCAAGGATCGTGCTTCTCAGTGACGAGCCGGTCAGACCCGGCGGCGTCGCCAAGGTTCAATTGGTGCTGGACAATCCGATCGCGGCTGCCGCGGGCGACCCCTATGTTGTGCGCGACACCTCGGCGCAGCGGACCATCGGCGGCGGACGCCTGATCGATCTGCGGGCGCCGAGCCGGAAGCGCCGCACGCCGGAACGGCTTATCCAGATCGAAGCATATGCCGTCCCGGATCCCGAGGCGGCTGTCACCGCACTGCTCGACACGCCGCCCCATTACCTTGACCTTGGCTCATTCGCGCGCGACCGGGCGCTCGGCAGCGACGAGACGCAGAGACTGGTCGACAGCCTCGGATTGGTCTGCATTCCCGTCAGGAAAACGCTGTTCGTTCTCTCGCCGGCACGCTGGATGCAATTCAGGCTCGGCCTGGCCGCGAACTTGAAGACCTTTCACGCGGACAATCCGGATCTGCCGGGAATCGGCATGGAGAGATTGCGCCTTCAGCTTGACCCACGACTTCCGGCGCCGATGTTTGCAGCCGCTCTGCGAATGCTGGCGCGCGCCGGCAAGCTCGCCCTTGATGGCGCCTGGGTGCGGCTGCCCGGCCATGAGGTCCGTCTGACACCGCAGGACGAGACGCTGTGGCTGCAAATCGAGCGGCTCATCGGCGGCTCGACGCGATATCATCCGCCGAGGGTCCGCGATATAGCCGATATGTTGGCTAAGCCGGAAACGGAAATCCGCCGGATCCTGAAACTTACCGGCCGCATCGGGAAAGTATACGAAGTCGCCCATGATCATTTCTTCCTGCGCCCGGCATTGGCCGGAATTGTCGAAATCGTCGACGACCTGACGGCGGCCGAGCCGGGCGGGCGGTTTAACGCCGCCCAGTTTCGCGATCGTGCAGGCAGCGGGCGCAAGGTTGCCATCCAGATCCTTGAATTTCTCGATAGGCATGGCGTCACTTTGCGACGCGGCGACCTGCGGCTCGTCAACAGGTATCGACGGGATCTGTTTCGCTCAGCGGCCGATACAGAGCCGGCGCCAGCGGAAGCTTCTGGAGGAGCATCGTCCCCGGTGGGGCGTCCGGACTTCAAATCCGGTTTCAGCCATCCCGCGCCGTCCCGACAGATACCGGCGAATCCCTGATTTCCAAGGCTTGCAGCGCCCTGCCTGGCTTTTCGTCCCGCTCTGTCACTCACCGTGCTACCGAGTTGGGTAGCAAAATGGTAGCAAGGTGTTCGCTGCCTGTTCCGCAAACGATGAAGCCCGCCACCGTGAGGCAGCGGGCTTCTGTCGGGAACCGGTTTCCGTCAATCCGTCAACGGCGCACCCAGGCTGATGAACAGTTGCCGAATGCGGTTGCGGTTCATCCCTTCCGCTTGATCCCATCGCGTGGAAAGGAAAGCCGCCTTGTCGGCGAGTTCCTCGATCGACGCCGGCCGGTATTTGAAAATCTGATCCCGCAACGCCGAAAATACGGTGTCGAGCTCATCTTCTTTGGCCGGGTCTATGTCGCGGTAGAGTTCTGCCAACCACGCGGCATAAGCGGCATCGTAGGCCTCGAAAAGGCTGGCCAGATTGTGGGTCGGCGCGTTCATTTCTGCGCCTCCTTTCTTTCGGCCAGGACTTTCAGATGGCAGGCCTCAACCGCTTCGTTCGCGCGCTCCGCGAGGTCGCGGGCAATCATCGCTAGCGCGTGGATTTGGTCTGCCAAGGCGATCCGCTTGCCGTTGCGCTGGAACTCCTGCTCCCCGGTCTGATCATAGAGAACTTCAAGCAACTGGTGCAGGTTTCCGATATCGGACTGGAGGTCGTTGAGGTCGTCCGAAGGCGCGCTCATGACGACGTGCTCCCAACGACTTCGTAGTAAGCATTCCTCAACTTGGTCGACATATCCACCGCCACGTTGGCAGCGAACAAAATCAACTCATGATCGCGGGCGCTGATTTTCTGATCGGTAGAAGTGAAGCCGGTGCTGTCCATCAGGTTTAAGAGAACGTCGAGCATGTTGTCCGCGTCGCAGATCAGCGGCTCCAGATCACCGAAGGTCATCTTTTCCTTGGCGTCAGCCATCGTCACGCCTCCCCTGCCAAGCGCAGGACCGAGGCCGAGAGCGTTGAGCCCCAACCAACGGCTTGCGGCGTGAGTATCCGCTGCCATTTTTCCACCGCGCTCCAGGCAGCCAAGGCTTGCGCCTTGATCACCACCCCGGCCATCGTTGTTTCGGGTTGCGCCATGATGGCGTCTATGGCGCCGATCAGAGCCTGCGCCGCTGCGGCCTTGCGCCGGTCAGCGGCGTCGTGCCCCGACGCTGCCAGAACACGCGCCTTTTCCGCCTCATACTTGGCGGCGGCGGTGTATCGCGCAACCAGTACGTCAAGCTCATCTTCCCAGGCGGCACGGTTGGGCAGACCGCCGAGCGCGCGCTTGTCGATTGTCTTCCCTTTCAAGATGCTCTTTGCGCGCTTCAGTTCCCAATCCAGATTTTCGCATGAGTAGATGTAGCGCGCCCGCCCGGTCGAATGACAGAGGCCATGACCGGTAATGTCCCGCTCCATCGTGTTTCCGGCGCCGTCGAATTGCCGAGCCGCGAGGATTTCATCCGGCGCCACCGGCCAGACCTTCGACCATTTGTTGACGATGGCATTCAGCGCGGCCAGCGCCGAGCGGTATTCATTCGCGATGGCTGGGAACTCGTTTCCGAGGCGCAGCAGTTCCGGGTTTTCGGAGAGCTGTCCGCTGTGAGCTTCAGGCGCGACCGTTACGGCTGCGGCAGCGGTTGAAGCAGCCGCTAGGCCTAGCAGAAGGCGGCGGCGGTTGATCTCGGGCATGCCTTCGGCGGCTGCCCGAACAGTGGTGTTCGGCATGTGGTTAACTCCCTTGTTAGCGATTATCGCTATGGATAACGATATGCGCTTGTTAACGCTAACGCAAGCGATTTTCGCTAGGACTAGCGGAGAACGTTACCACGTGATAAGGTGCCTTCATGATGAACTCAGCCCAATGCCGCGCCGCTCGCGCCCTTCTTAACTGGTCTCAGCAGGAGCTTGCAGACGCGTCGAAGATAGGGAACGCGACTATCCGCAATTTCGAGGCAGGCCGGTCAGAGCCGCATCATGCGACACTCGATGTATTGCGGAGGACATTCGAGGATGCCGGCGTGGTCTTCATCGACGCCAATGGCAACGGCGCCGGCGTAAGGTTGAAGGCCAAGCCGTGACCGCGAACACTCCCCGCGCCCGCATGTCGGCCAAGCGCCATAATCGCCAGGCACGCGCATTGCGGCGGGCGAAGCTTGCGCGCGGCTACACATTTGCGCAAAGTTGGCCAGTGTAGTGTCATCGAAGCGCTCAGACTATGCCGGACCGCCCGTTCAAACTGCGCAAGCTCAGAGAGGCCGACTTTTGGCTGCACATCACCATCGAAAGGTGGGAGTGGGACTATTCTCTCGGTGCGGCCTGGATGGAGGGGCCGGACCCGCTGGCAGAACTTCGGGGGCTCCGGCTCAAAGGGAAATTGGCCAAGGATAGCGGCAAGTCTGTCAAAGCCGGCCTGACTGCGGAAATCCGCGTTTACGAAGGGGCCCACTTTCGCGAGGAGAAAAGACTTGGCAATGCCAAATTGCAGGACGTTGGCAGGCTGGACCGCGTGAAAGGGGGCTTCGAGGGAATCATTATAATGCCGGATGATGCCCTCCCCTTAGTGATGCTGATGCTGGCTATGGGGCGCTACGGGCATATAGACATATCAGCCTGGAAAGATGGTCCCAGGAGCAGCAGGGTTCGATCCTACAGTTTCAAGGAGACGATGGCAGATGATTGGGATTGAGATCCAAAGACGCACTCGCCTCCAGCGGAGAAACACGAATGACTAGAGCCCTTGCCATTTCATCCCGCCAGATCACCGCAATCTGTAAGGGCGTTTCGAAGGCGGGCTTTGTCGCCGAGGTGGTAATCAATGGCGCCGTCGTTAGGCTGGTTCCAGAAGGCAGCGCCCAATCTGCGGCTTCGCCAAGCGTAGATGAGCGGCTAGACCATATGTTCGATTCTTCTCGCGAGCGCGCCACGGTGCAACCGCCCTATGACAACGCAGTCAGCGATTACTACAGGAAGCTTGGTTACAATCCCCGCACGATGAATGACGACGACTTCAGGCGCCTCGTCGGAGAGGCTGATGCACGCTGGAAGGCCGAGATACCGACGCTACCGCTGAACAAACGGGAGCTTGAGGCACTTCGGCAGTTGAACGCCTATGGCCCGAATGTACCGGTCCTTTGGAGTAAGATAAAAAACTGCGGGCCCGATACAACAGAACGCCTGCAAGCACGTGGCTTTCTGGAGACCACCCCGCACCCTAAGGACGCCCAGAGCGTGGAGTTTCTGGTTCTAACGGACGCGGGTCAAAGAGAAGCGGCGAAGCAAGAGACATAAAGGTGCCGCAGCCCTGTTCGGTTTTGTCGCATATCGTCAGCGCGGTTAGATCGGGAGAGATCATCTTTCAATCGCGCCGATTTCGGCATATGTTCCCGCCCCATGTCCAGGAACACCGTGCTTCAGCTCATTGCCGCAGTGATCACCATCGCGGTATTGGCCGTCCTGCATCAGGGGCTGGACTGGTTCCTAAGCCGCATGTCGACCGACTTCATGGTTGGAGTAATGGTCGGCTTGGCTTTGATGTGGTCGATCTGGTTCTACGAGGACCGCAAGGAACGACATTCAAGGGCGGTTGGCCGTAGTGGGGCCGCCGAGCAAGAGCGCCCGCGCAACACGATCGACCTGTGACTGTTGCAGCCTGGATCCCTGGCCGGCCTTCATCAGTGCGGCAAGAACGGGGCTCTGCTGGCCGCTGGTCAAAGCGGTGGCCATCTGAGAAATCGTCTTATCGTTGCCGCCGTTGCGGAGAGCGTTGATGACTTTTTCGGCCGACCTTAGACCCGCCGCGCGAGCGGCACCCCGAACCCCGCCGGCAATGAAGCCTTCAGGAACGCCGAAACCCCGGCTCGTCTCGCCCGTGATGGCGTCCTGAGCGGCTATACGCGCAGCGCTTTCTGAATTGCGAGTGACGATGGTCGACGTGTCGGCAAACAGCCGTTCACGATCGAGCAAATCAAGAACCTTATCGGTTTTTTCCTTTCCCCATAGGGTCGACAAGCGCGCGCGGTTCCAATCGCCTTCGCCTTTGATGATTTCTTGCAACGCCACGCGATCATTGGCCTTGGTGCCGACGATGCGCTCTATCTCGGCCCGAGCGCCTTCACGCAATCGAAGCGGCACGGCGGATGGGCCGATTTGCAAGCCTTGCGGCAAAGCGCCCTGTCGCACTTCGGCCGCGAGTTCATCGGGGCGGGGCGCTTCCCGGCCGCTTGAAAGCACCGTCTGGCCACGCTGAACCGCATCCTTCTGCCGCGCCAACTCAGCATATTTCGCGTCGACTTCCTTGATGCCGGGAACCGATGCCCGTAGCTCGTCGTCAACAGCCTGCCGCGCCGTGGTCAGGGCGTTGACGGCGTTCGTTCCCTGGGTCGTCTCCAGCATGTCGTCTATGGCGTGCCGGGTGTTCAGCAGCTCGCTAGCGTCTGTGACCAGCGAGGTGCCGGGAGGCGGCTGGCCATTTGCTCGAGCCTGGGCAATTTCGGCCGGCGTGGGCTGATGGTCCAGCATTGCGCGGACGCGCTGGACCGCGCGCTGAGGCTCGCCTCGCAATGTCTGGGCTTCAGTTTCGAGGTACCGCGCGATCGGCAATGTATCGACCGGTGCCGCATCTCGCAGAGCTTCGCGATATTCCGGCTGCAAATACTGCTGGTTTCGGTTGGCTCGATCGATGATGCGTGACGGCGTGGGAGCCTCGCCAAGCGTCTCATTCAAAGCAGAGCGGATTCGCCAATTGGCATCAGCGTCACGCGCGCCGATAGCGCCGCGAACGATGGCCTTGCCTTCGCCAGGCGTGGCCGCGATGCCGCCGGCCATTTGGCGAAGGTTCGGACCGAGATCCATCAACATGCCGTCGTTGCCGAGCCGGGCGAGCGCCGCCGGGTCCACTGCATCCTGTCGCGCGGCATCGGCCAAGATCCTTGTAGCACTTTTGTCGAGCCCAAGAGCGCGCGCTACGGCACTAAGGTGCAAGTTGTCGGCAACGGCCTTTACTCCCTTGCCGATCAGCGGGGCAACGAACGGTGCGGCCAAGCCAAGCCCCCCGCCGAGCAGGCCACCCTTCACTGTCTCCCGGACATCTCCACCAGACCGTACGGCAGAATCTGCTCCATTGATGGCCGCACCCGAAAGCGCGCTGAGACCGTATCTGGCCGGCACTGATGCCGCACCAATGCCGAAGGCTTGCGGCGCCGCCACCATAGCCGGCAGGGTTCCGGCAACTGCCCCTGTGACGCCGCCAGCGGTCGCCGTGTGGGGGTTGTCGCGTCGAACGGCTTCGCTGTACTGGTTTCCTTGGTCGTAAAGCTCGTCGAACGATTTTCCCGTAAACGGCATTGCCATGGCAGCGGCGGCGGCGCTGGAGGCCTTATCGAGGTAGGGGCCTACGATCGGGACGCCTTGGAGGCCGCCTGTTGAGAAAGCGCCGACTTTATCGACAAGCCCAGTTTTCGGCGCGAAGGCCGGGACGCCCTGCGGCTGCATGGTCTCGGGGTCGATGCCGGCGTGTTCTGCGCGCTCTGTCGGCGAAAGCTTCTCCATCTCTTGCGCCTGGGCAATGCCGGCCTTAGCTCGAGCGTCAGCCGAGGCTGTTCCATCGCCCAGCTTGAAGTTGCGTACGTCATCCAGCGTCACTCCCTCGCTGGAGATGTAGCGGTCAATGTCTTCAGCCGGCGCGTCTTGGCCGACCATTTTAGCGACATTGCTTTTGATGCGCGCAAGATCGGTCATCAGTCCAGCCCATATTTTTGTTTCAGATCGGCCGCGCCGCCCGGGGACGTGCTATCGGACGGAATGATCGATTTCCCGACCGAAGCCTTGATGCCTTCCAGCATCCGCTTCAACTCGGCAACGCTGTTCATTGTCCGGTCTTTGGCATCACCTGTGGCCGCCGAATAAAGCTGCCCCGGCAGATTGGCCAAGCCACCTTCTTTCAGGGGGTCAATGACCGGATCATAAATCATCTTTTCCATAAGCCCGAGGTCGGGACCATTGAGAACGCCAAGGTTGAACAGCTCTTTCAGTTGCAGCATGATACCCTGCCGCACAGTGTTCAGATTGTCCTTGCCCTTGCCGGGGATCGCCTCAATGCCGGTCTTCCCAACCAGTTCGGTGAAGCGGTCTAGCTCGCCGTTGATAGCGTCAAATGCCTGATCAACCGACGCTTTTCGATTGCGCTGTGCCTCTGTCGGTTTGACCGCTTTGGGGTCGGTCAGGGGTATGATGCCCGGCCGACCATTCGACGAATTGTCCGCGCGCGGGCTTGTCGGCGCTGCCGGAGCCGGGGCAGCAGCCGGAGGCGTCTGCATAGGCGGCGCTGCTGGCGCTGGCGTGGGAGCCGGAGCCGGGGCGGGCGAAGTGGCGGCGGGCGGCGTGATAGCCTGCGGAGCCTGTCCGGGCATCTGTGCGACAATGCCGGCTGGCGTCAGGAACATCATTTCACCGTTGGGGCCGGTAATGGTCTTTCCCGCGGCGATCTGGGCGGCTTGCTCGCGCGTCACCTTGTTGTTGTCGACAAGCCAGTTGAGCGCTTGCGCATCAACCGAATTACCGTTGAACATTTTGCCGCCGCCCGTTGCGGTCGCGACCGCCTTCGTTTCACCAGTGCGCTTATTGTACAGCGTGCCGTCGTCCAGCTTCTCCCAATCGGTCTGCTGGCCGGTGTAGACGGCCTGATGCGTGTTCGGATCGACCAGGGAGCCGCCGACTTCGATCAGCTTGTTTTGATCCGATTGAAGCTTGCGCTCATCGAAATCGAGCCGCGCCTTTTCAGCCGGCGTCATCTGTGGATTGCGCAGCCGCTCCGTCTCGATGCGGGTTTTCTCCATATCGAGGCGGTTCTTTTCCATCTCCAGTTGGGTAGCCGGATCAGAGGCGGCCATCCTCTGTTTCAGCAACATGCCGACGACGCTGCGCTGTTCCGCACTCAACCGGGGATCTGTCGCGGCCTTCAAGAGCTGATCAACGGTCGGACCACCGCCCGCGACCTGAACCTGGCCACTTTGACCGGTGGGTGCCGTTCCAGTGTTGACGGGTTTGGCACCAAGCATGGGGGCGCCCCCACCGTCGGCCGCGCGCGGCGACTGGACGGGCGGTGGCGCGGGCGGAGCGCCGGTAAGGGCCTGTGCTGGGCTCTGTGGCTGGGTGGCCGCAGGCCGAGCGCCAGCGAGTGCCGCCGCCACGGCCCCGCCTGGAGCTGGTGTTGCCATCCCCGCAGAAGGGTCAAGGCTCGCGACCTTTACCGGGTCCGCCGGGGAACCGGTAAACTGGGAAGCGAACGAATTGGCCTGGGCGATACGGCGCGCCGCCTCCCCGCCCGGTCTATCGTAGCCAGCGAACCGCCATGCGTTGTTCATCATCTGCTGCGCTTCGGCCGGAGATTTCGCCGAATTCAGCCGATCGATCAGGCCGGGGTCTTCCTGAAGGAAAAACTGCGCCTGAAGCTGCGGCGAAGGATTGTTGGCGTCGCCGCCGTTTTTCGCTGCAAATGCCCGCATGGCTTCGAAGCGTGGGCCGCGCCAAGACATGATGCCGCCAGCGGTGCCGGCCTCGCCGCTTTCGCTCGGGTCGGACCAGGAGCCGAATGAATTCTTCGGCGAAAATCCGCTTTCTGCCTTTCCGGTGGATGCCACGGCTGCGAGCCCGTTCGGGTTGGTGATCTTGCTCTTCACCGTGTCCATGAAGCTGGAATAGATGTCGTTGCCCGACAAGTCGGTCGCCGGGCCGGCAGCGCCGCCCGATCCAGCAAGCGCAGCCGCTACCGCACTCGACGGGGCCGCGGCGCCAGTCTCTCCCGAATTGTGGAATAGTGCCGAAAAGACGCTATCTCCGCCCTTGCGCCAGTCAAGTTCTTGCTTGTGGAGGGCTTTGCCAGCCATATAGCCGGCAAAGCCCTTCCCGAGCGCGGCAAGGCCGTCTCCGATCGTTTTGGGGGTGCCGATACTCTGCCCAAGGAGAGCATCAGCAATGGCCCGCCTGCGAGCCAAGGTTTCTGCAGTTTCGCCGGTATCGCCGCCAAAGATGAACGAGGGTTGGGTGCTCATGCCAGGGCCTTTCCATAGTCGACGGCATCAAAACCGTTGATGGTCGTGACGGCATAGGGCCGGACCGCGCGCACCTCGTCGGACATGACGCCAACATGTTGGTCATCGCCCCACAGATACTCGAAGACGTATTTCGTCAGACCGTTGGCGTAAGTGCCGATCGCCCGGATTTTCTTTTTCAGCCGACGATCAGAGAACATCGCGCCGAAACCGCCAGCAGCGCCAGCCCCTTGGAGCAGCGAGCCGCCTAGACCGAACAGACCGCCCATGATGTTCTGGTTGTTGGCCTGGGATGCCGCGAGTTGCTGCTGATAGTTCGTGTTGATCAGCCCCGCCGTGTCTGTCGTCGGGATGGTCGGCATGTTCGCATTGATGAAATTCGGCTGGCTGACCTGTGAGCCCGACAGCAACGCCGTCAAATTATTGATCGGCGCCGAGTTCTGCGCCAAGGCCTCCTGCACCGCCTGTCCACGACCGGACAGCATCAACGAATTGTAAGCGTCGTTCTCGCCTTGGTTCTGGATGTTCTGCGCCTGGGCATAGTTGTCCGAACCGGGGCGGATGCCGCGATTGATCAGGTCGGCCTCGTTCGCCTGCCGACGCGCATCGAGCGCCGGCTGAAGGCGCTTCATGCCGAGATCCATCAACCGGGCTTCGGTCGCACCGTTGGACAGGTCGACCGGCTTGGCGAGCCAGTCCTTCAGAAATGACGACTGACCCGCGGCGAGTTCACCCAGATTAAGCTTGGCCTGGTCGGTCTGGTCCTTGATCGCCTGACCTGTACCCGACAACGCCTGAGTGGCGGTGTAGGTCGGGATATCATAGGACTTGCCGGTGTAAGGGTCGTTCCATTTGTAGGTGCCGGTCTGCGAATAGGTAAGCGAGCCATCGGGCGTGACTTGGTTCACGTTTCCGAGGTTTGCATTCGCAATCGCGGTGCCGACATTCGTTGCGGTCGACGCTGCAGAAGTTTCTTTCGGGTCCGGCGGTTCGGGCGCGTCTGGGGCACACATGGTCAGGTCTCCTAAAGAAAATAGGTCATGGCGATTGCCGACCGCTTGAAGCCCACCCGCTCGCACATCTTGGCAACGCGTAGGTCGGTGGCGATTGTCACGTGCGCCCTGACGCAGCCGCGCGCTTTGAGTTCGGCCAGAATGTGCTTGGTGAACCGGCGTCCGATGCCATTTCGATGGTCCGGCCGCATATAAATCGTGTCCTCCTGGGCAATCAGTTCAGAGTTGTGCATGTCCTGAGTGATCCAGATAAAGGCGTAGCCGACTGCCTCGCCCTCGCCGGTCCTGACGAGAAAACAGAGCAAATGCCCGGCGCCGCCGTAGACGTTCAGACGCGGTTTGAATTCGCCGATCGTCATCCCTTCGGCGGCCATGCGAGCCTGCATTTCGCCGTAGTGAGTGCGGCACATAGGCTCCAGCTCGGGCCATGCGTCGTTGAAATTCTCGATGGTGATGGCGTATTCAGACAACGACGCCTCCCGTTTCAAAGGTGACATCGAGCTGCACGAATTCTGTAACCGGCCGCTGGTTGAGATAGCTGGTGATTTGCAGTTGCGGCTGCATCACGTGTCCGGTCTTGCCGATCGATATCCATTGCCCGCCGCCGACCGAGCCTGTCGGCTGGGCTTGGTCCCACTTCGCAACATCCCAAAGGCCCGAATCCCAAAGGTCCGCAGTGCCACCATCCGCCGCGGTGGGGGCCGGTGGCAGATCGACAGAGTAGTTGACCGAAAAAGAGATTTTCGGGTTGTAGGGAGTGGCGCTAAGAAAGGTCGGCCGCGCCTGATGGACGGTCTTCAGGCCGCCCAGCGACTTCATGTGATCAGGATTGCCGACATACGTATGGTAGATCGGCAGGCCGTTGTCGTTGCCACTGATTTCGCCCTCGAGAACTAGCCCGTCATTTGTGCCGAAATAGAGCCGGCTGTCGTGCAATTCGAGGCACCGCGTTGCCCAGCCGACGAACTTGCACCAAGCCCCGGTTTCGAGATTGACGACGAACGCCCACGATTCCTGTCCGTCCGCCGTGACCGGCAGCGAGACGATTGCGTAATTCATATCCGGCCATTTGATAATTTCCCAAGGCAGGGAAAGCCGGCGCGAGGCCTCACGTTTCCAGTCAGGTTCGATGTTGCGCGAGACAGCCGCAAGAGACAGCGCAGCCGCGTCCTTGTTGATCGCGGCCGAAATGGGCACCAGGCCTTCTTTGGTCGCTACGATCAGATCGCCGCCGGCTCGCATCGTCGCGCGCTTGCCCATCGGGTCCGTCAGGTCGTAGCGACCGACCAAGTTCCATTCAGCTTGCGTCGCGCCGGCGGGGTTCGAACCTTCGAAGATTGCTGCCTCGCCTTCCGTGGTCACGAACACGCATTTGTCGTCGATGCCATCGCCAGCATCGAGGGACCATGTTGCGCCGAAGAGCAGCGAGCCGCCGCGCTGGAAAATGCCCGACAGGTTCAGCGAGCCCAAGGCGCCGGTCACGCTATCAATACCGAGGTAACGAGCGCGCATCGTGCCGCCCTCAATAAAGAAAAGGCGGTTTCGATAGAGCCAAACATGCGACAGGGCCGAAGTCGCCACGCCTGTAATCGCGGCGGAGATTTGGACTACGCCGGCAGGGATGTCCGCTTGTGCAGAGCCGGCAATCCCGCCGGTAATCGTCTCGTTGTCCTGGAACGTCCCGGTGATGCTCTGGATGTAGAGCGAGCCGGTTGTGCCGTTGTCGATCGACTTGACCACGGTCGCGGTCGCGCCGCTAGTGCCGCCCGTGATTGTCTGGCCCGTCACGTAATTGACGGTCTGGGTGTCGAAGTTCAGCCGGTACGTGGCCAGGCCATTGACGGCCGACCAGTCAAACGTCGTGCTGTAGAGCTGGAGGAAATCGGTTCCATTGACGGCCACCACGAACGAACCTCCGGACGTGGTGAAATTGACATAGGAATAGTAGCCGGAGGTTTGGCCCGAGACCGATGCAGCGGGCGCCACGGTCGGCGATGCCGGCGACGTGACATCGCGAATGGTGGTTTCGTCGCAAGCCCAAATCTTCTTTGTGCCGCCTGCATTGTAGGTGATGAAACTTTCGACCGGCGCGCTACCGATAGTTGCGCGCTTCACAGAGCCGCCGCGCATAATGATCCCGGTCGAAGTCGGAATGAAATTTTCAAGCCGCTGGGCGGAAAACGGCTTGGACTTTACAAGGCTCTGGTTGGTGACCCAGCCAGCGACAGGCGCGCCAAAAGTGTACGGCTGGGCCTTAGCAGCCGCAGGAACGGGAACAGCCTTGCGACGGCCTGGGAAACGCTCGCCGAGCCTCATGGGGCACCTGTGACTGTCCCAGGCCAAGCGACATTGCGACCGCGCCAGCTAAGGGGCGGCTGGCCCGAAACGACCGGCTTCGAACCCGGATCCTTGTCGATCAATCGAAGCTTCAGCGTTTCGAAATCGTCGAGCGCCTGCTGATAGGCAAGGCCTTTGTTCTGCTTCCACCGGTAGATGATCGCCAGCTTCAGCAGCCGTTCGGAAAGCCTGAACGTGTCAGCGTCCTCGGTGAACATCGTCTTCAGCGAACCGTTGCTGGCGCTGACGATCTGGTTTGAGACGTAGAAGAATTTAACCGTCTCGCTGGTGGCCATGACCGGCCATTGGTGAAACTGATCGCCGAAGATAATCCAGTAGCCGTTCACCGTGGCGATCGGCGTCACCTGAAGCTCAATCCATTGGTCCGGGCTGGTCAGATGGCTTGTTGCCCAAAGCCAGCGGGACGACCAGAGCGACGATGTTTGCTGCATCCGCTCGTAGTCGTCCGGGAGATCGAAATCGGCCGTGGTGCCGTTTCCCGTGAAGGTTTTCAGCACCAGCAGCTTTTGCCAGTCGTAGGCGTCTACGATTTCCGACGCCATGATATTGGCGAGTTCCTGCATTTCCACCATTTCTCGATTGGTGTTGCCATAGACCAGCGTCGGCACATCCATGCCGAGTACCGTCGCTGCACCCTTCACCACATCGAGAATGGACATCAGGCGGCGTCCCGCGCCGCGCTCTTGCCCTTGGCCGGCTGGGTGCGCTCTTCAAGCAAGGCTTCCATCGCAGCCAGGCGCTCCGCCATCTGTTCAATGATGGCGTCCTTCTGGGCTTCGCGCTCGGATGCCTTTGCCGCGTCGGTGTTTTCGAGGAAGAGCTTTGCCTGCTTGCGCATTTCACGCATGTTCGGCAGGCGAACCTTGTCCATCTGGCCTTCCTGAAGGTCGCGGACTTCTTCCACCGTGCGGATGCCGGCTTGACGAAGCACTTCGGCCTGCTCGGGCGAAACGCCGGGCCACGCCGCAAGAGCCATGCCGTTGACCGGGATATCCTGCCCCTTCTTGAACGCGTCATAGGCCGGCTCGATCTGCATCCAGCGCGCCGTCATAAACTTCAGCTTTTCGCCGTCCTGGTCCTCGCCCATCTTCGACGGGTCGGGAAGCATCAGGCGAACGCGTTCGGTCGTCTTGGTGTTCATCGGCGAGTGCGACGGCGAGTAGGTAACCCAGTCCTCCGCCTGCCGCTCCAGGATGCGGCGTCCGCTGGCGTCGAGCTTGTAGCCCTTCAGATCGCAACGCTCGTTTACCGGATCGCCTTTGACCGGCAGCATTTCATAGCTCGTCTTGAACCCCATCACGCGGATCATCGGGGCTTGGTTTTCGGACATGTGCATTGCTCCTGAAACGTGGCGGGCGCCGGAGCACCCTTATAGATGATGATTGGGATGGCGGGCGGAGCCGAAGCCCCGCCCGCAGCCGGATCAGTAGGGGAAGGCGCACATGACAATCTTCGCCGAAGCATCGATTGCGTAAGCGCAAACCGTATCGGTCACAGCGGCGGCCACTTTCAAAGTGCCGTCCGTGGTGGCCGATAGGATGAGCGCGTTGCCATCCGCGCCGGAAACCAGCGCGGTATTGAGCGTTGCCACACCCTTGACCTGTATCCAGCCATATTCGCCGGTGCCAGGGGCAGCGGCTAGAACGCCGGCACCGTTTGCGGCGGTGTCGGACACGTCCGAGGTCACTTCGTTCGACTGGCCGGCAGAGACGCCGCCCGGTGCATAGAAACCAACCACGTTATTGGCGACGGCGGCGATTGCGCCGGCACCGGAGTTGTATTTGACGAAGCGATAGACCTTGCCGTCATACGATTCGTAAGTGTCACCGAGGCGGGGTGCCTTGCCGCTTTCCGCGCCCGTGAGATCAGCCGCGGTGTAGGTCTTGGTAATGTTGGCGCCAACAAAAGAGGTCATGATTTTCGCTCCTTATGCCGCGTCGAAAAGGACGCCCTGAAGCGACCGGTTCGACGTGACGAGGTTGCCCATCCAGTAGAAGGGGATGACAACGGCGTCCTGGTTGACGGGCTTCTTCTCGTCGTCCTGCGTCCACTGCGCTTCCTTGTGCTGGTCGACGTAGATGTAATCCGTGTTGAGGAAGTAGCCCTTCTCGGCCGTGGTCGTGAAATTCGTGTTGTCGTCGAAAAGCACGTCGGAGCTTTTGTACTTCAGGCCGATGAAGCCCGACTGGGCCATGTCGGCGTCCATGTACCGCTGAAGCTGCTGCTCACCGAGCTCATACAGCGAATAGAAGTCATGGCTGAAGGTGATGATGTCCGGCTTGTCGGCGCCGCGCGTCAAAGCAAGCCAGAGCTTGTTCATGTCGGCCTTGAGCGACGCGGCGTTAGTTGCCGAAGGCGTTGCGGCAAGGTTGGTGCCGGTGGCCTCCAGGAACTTGTTGCGCCAGAACGTCCAGGTTGCGGAATCGATGCCGCCGACCGTCCCCTGACCGTTGGTCTGGAGAATGTTGGCGAGACCGCCGATCTGGTTAGACAGCGAGCCATCCGAATAGAGGTCGACAGAGAAGTTGTTCGCGGCGGTCTTCAGCGCGTTGCCCTTCTTGGTCTTCACGAGGTTGATCATCGCGAACTTGCCGCTGTTCTGGCGAAGTTCCTTGCCGCTGGAAACGACATGCAGTGCGACCTGCGCCCAGTCGAATTTCGCGGACGTGACGACATCCGAGCCGTTGGTGTTCAGCGTGTCGAGACCGGCATAACGCTGGTAGGTGTTGTTTTCCGCGTATTCGAGCTGCACCTGAATTTCGGTGCCGCCGTCGAGATTGCGGATCTTGTTCTTCTTCTTCAGCCGGTTGAGGAAGGCATTGTTCTTCGAAACGTTGTCCGCCACCTCGTTCGCGCTGTTGCGAAGCGTGGTGGACACCATTTCAGTGAAGGTGGTCGACGGACCAGCCATCGGATTTATCCTTTTTGATTGCGCTCATAGACAGCGGCCAGCTCTTCGTCTTCGGTGAGAGCCCGACCCTTGCCCGATGCTGTTGAGGGGATATTCACGGCGGCGGCCCGACGAGCGCCTTCGACCTTAGCGGCGCCATTGGTAGCGGCTGGCTTTCCAGCGGCTGCTTTGGCCCTAAGATCGGGATCGGCGTTCACGGCCATGTCGTAAGCCAGACCGAACACGGCCTCTTTCGAGGCGGCATCGCCAAGCTTCCTTCGCGCCTTGTGGATTGCTTCAACCATGTCGACTTCAGGAATTTCAGAGTAGAGCGGCTTGTCAGCTGACAAGCGGGTCAACTCGTCGGCGGCCGATTGCTGTTCGATCCGCTCCTGAAGCTTCTGGCTTATGCGGTCATCGATATTTGCGGGGTTTCCGACCGATGCAAGCAACGTCTTCAACCCGGCAATCTCTTGCCGCAATTCGGTTTCGCCCTGCTGGACGGTTTGGCCAAAGGCTGCTGCGATTTTGTCGCGCACGCCATAACTGTCGATAATCGACATGATGGATTCGACTGGTGCCCGGTCAAGGTTGGCCTGGGCGTTGAACAGGAAATCAATGGCCTTCGCGGGGGTCACCACCGACCCGTCAGCCAGCTTGCGGCCCTTCTGCGGGTCGAAATAGTGGGCGTGCCGATCGATGACTTCCTGAATTGGCTTGACGGTCGAAAGCTGCCGGCCGTGATCGGACAAGCGGCCCTGCAATTCCTGTTCGCGCTGGGCAACGAACGCCCTGACTTCAGCCGGCGTCTTTTCCCAAGCACCCTTCACGGCGTCGGCGCCCTGGATGCCTTTCCAGTTCTCCGGCAGGGGAACCGAACCAGCGCCAGGCGTCAGACCATCGCCGGCCGGTTCCCCGCCTTCGCCGCCTTTCGGCGATGCTGTATCAGCTGCGGTCGCTCGATCAGAGCTGACAAACTTGCCGTTGTCGCGTTCGGCGCCGTTGTCGCGCTCGTTCTTGTTCCAAATGGCCTCAAGCGCCGAATCGCCGGCGGCGTCATTGTCATTGATCACGCCGGCATCGACGATTACCGGTGCGGCTTCAGCCACGGCAGCAAGTTGAGCGTTCATCGAAATTCCTCTGACACCTGGAGACCCCGCTTCTGGCAGAAGTCGGGATTGCGAAATTTGCCCTTGGTGGGGGAAAGGCTGGGCTCGTACTCGACGCAATTGTGTTTCTTCAGATCGTCGCGCCGCTGAGAGCGCGAGCCGATCAATGCGCCGTCGACTGGCGAGCGGTATTCCGGAATGTCTGAAATGACGTTCGGCATGGTGATCTGGCCGGCGAATGGCTTCTCCATCGGAGCGCCCGTTTGCCGGTCCACAAAGGTGCCATCTCGAAATACGTACCGCGCCATTTCCAGTCCCGCTTTAAGAGCGAGGCGATGGTGCTATCGAGCGCCGCGAAAACATAAGCCGCTTGAAAGTGGCGTCGTAAACCGCCCGAAAAGCGCTTCTGCGGCAGGATCATAACCACCCTGCGTTGCGATCGATCTCAGATGCTTTGACCTCTGCCGGGTCTTTTGGCGCCGTCTCAGAGACTTCGGGCGGCTTGGCGGCAAAGCGTCCCTTCTCATCACGGATGCGCTCTGCGGCCTCCGCTTCGGTTTCCTGTTGGGCAGGTGCTTCGATTGGCGCTGTCTCGGGAGCGGATTGCTTCTCCCACTCGGCGGCCAGGGTATCGCGCAGCGAGAGTGTATCCGCCGGCTCTGCGCCAGCGTTGATCAAGTCAGACATGTGGAGGGTAATCCTTGCTGTTGATGGCAGGAGGCTGATGGCCGCAAATGGCCGTTTCCGCTTCTATTCGAGGCGGGATTCTGCTAGTCTTCTCCGGGATTTAAGGAGATTTCAGATGGGTGAATTCAAGTTCAGGACCGGGCACTGCGCACTTCCCGACCGTTGGGAAAATACGCGCATCATGCGGGGCAATCTCCAACACGGGCGCCCTTTCACGGAAGGACTCGCCCTCTCGGATTATGTTCCCGACCCTCATTTGCCGGAGTGGATCACAGTTAAGATAGTTGATGCCGAGGCTTAGGATATTTCACAGCGCCCCCTGCTGAGTCGTAAAATCCATCACCTTTCCAGACATAGCGCATGGTGGCAATGTCAGGCAGGGAACCGCGAAAACTATAGTGATTTGGCTTTCCTACCAGCCAGCCGAGGTGATCGCGTCTGCGATGATCTGCGAGAGATGCGTTTGACCGTTTGGTGGCGTGGTTGTGCTCGGGTGCAGTCCGTCCGATGTTTGCGAGGTTGGCCACAGCCCTTTGCTGACTGCATCGATATCACCGGGCGAGCCGTCGCTATAGGTCTGCATGATCGCGAGCGTCGGAACGTAATGGGTTGGATACGTGGCGATTAGCCATGCATGGATGGAGTCTTGGACCAATCGCGCCGGCATGCCGGTTTCATCCGTACCGGGTGAGTACCCGTTCTCTATGTACAGCCAACGATCATGCGTCAGGTGCGCG
>NZ_NPKJ01000064.1 GCF_002284575.1 Mesorhizobium temperatum | reverse complement strand
TGACGTCGTATGATGTGGGCCAATCCGACACATATGGCGCTTTCCAGTTCAACTTCCGCTATTCGCTCCATGTGTCCAAAACGTCTGCGATCGCGTTGTTCATCATCGAGACGTGGCAGATAAGGTATCCGGGCCGAAAGCTGCCGCTCCGCGACAAGCCAAAAGAAAGCGTCATAAGTGGGCCGGAATCGGACTGTCGGCCGCCGAGTGGATGGCGAGTTTGGCGATGCGGCGTCGATCCGGCGGAAGCCCTTCTCTTTGCCATGCGCACCGCCGACGTGGGTTCGAAGCGAGCCAATGCTTTGTACCGCCGTCATTAGCCCAGAGAGCACCGCCTTCACGTCGTTGACGATCTCTGGCGCCAGACCTTCCTTCATCGGATCAAGGCCCAGAGGATCTCGGACTGCTCGATAGAGGCTTGAGATATCCTGCTTGGCCGGGAAGTCGATCTTAAGCTCGACCAGGATCGACCGACACACACTTTCGACGACAGCACAGGCTGCGGTGACGGCAATCTCCGGGTCGTCAGCGCCCGCGCGAAGGGCGCGATCGAGATCTCGGCTGGCGGTGTCGAAGTCGATGCCGGCAGCCATGGCCGATAGTTCACCGGTGACGGGGGCGGTCTCGGCGATCTCGACCAGGCGCATGGTGCGACCCGCCCGCTCGAGCTTCAGGCCGTCGTAGAACAAATGCTTGTTGAGATACTCGACGACGGCCGAGAGCCGCTTCGGTTCCCTTATGAAGTCGCGAGGATCTGCAGAGCTTTCAATGATCCGCTTCAGCAGTTCGCCGTTACCGGTGTCAATGAAGATGGCTCCGCGGATCGCAGTCTTTGTGGCCGGTAGCCGGCTCTCACCCTTGACGTCGAATGGGACACCGAACCCCTTGAACCAGGCTTCGAGCCGCCAGCCCTGCCGATATAGGCCAATCGAAGGCTCATAGCCGGTAGCGGCGCCGCCGGAGATGATCTCGGCGAGCGCATCAATAGACTGCTCTGAGAGCTCGATTCGCATGCACCAACTCTACAGCAAGTAAGCGCAGACACTTATATCGGTTTATTTGCGATGAGGAGTAAGGCCTTCGAAAGGGCACAATTGGCCTCCCGTAGGTCCGCTTCTGTAGGCGGCCAACCCGACGCCGCAGTCGAGCGTCCGCTTTTTGGGCAACGGCAACGAGCATCGTAGCGGCCGACTTGGGTCGTTTGCCGACCGGCAGTTTCGGGCGTCCAATAAGCGATAGCGGACATTCGATCCGGTAGGTCCGAGGTCCCTGACTGACCCAACCCGGACCTTCTTTTTTCTCAAGAGAAGGTCGTGAAAGGGCCCAGACACGACCTATGCAGGCCATGTTGAACTCGCGGGAACAGTTCTGGCTTTAGTTTCAAAAATCACCGTCTAGCTTTTTTAGGCCGCCATCAGTGCTCGTCAGCTCGCGCTCGCGCTGCATCAGCAGCCGGACAAGTTCGGCCTGCCTGTGCAAGCCGGTCTTTTCGAAAATATGGCTGAGATGCGTCCTGACAGTTGCGGCTGCGATGCCGAGCCTGGCAGCGGATGCGTCGCGTCCGTCGCCCTTGAGAAT
Organism: Mesorhizobium temperatum; assembly: GCF_002284575.1. GTDB lineage: Bacteria > Pseudomonadota > Alphaproteobacteria > Rhizobiales > Rhizobiaceae > Mesorhizobium > Mesorhizobium temperatum. The sequence goes on along the minus strand of NZ_NPKJ01000064.1, from coordinate 61,694 downwards.
CTCCAATGCGACGTCGGCCTCCGCCGGCGTGAACCCAAACCGGCGGCGCAAGTCCTCCTTTCGTACGCGCTGTTCTCGTTCGGGATCGGTGATCATGAGAATCGCCACTGGCCGCGCAGCGCCGAGCCAAGCCGTGTCGATCTGCGCCGTGTCCGCTCGAAACGGCGCGACGACAACGCGCAGGGGTCCGCCCCCTTCCGCGCGCGGGATAACCATGCTTCCGCCAGGTCCGCCGTTGGCCATCGTGACCTGAGCGCAACTCGCGATCAACCGGCGCAGAACCCAGGTTGCGCGGCGGCTGCCGGCGCAGACGCCGTCCCGATCGATGCCGAGGCTGTCATTGCCGGCGAGGATCGCTTCCGCGGTCTGGTTCGCGAACAGAATTTTCGACGCCGCATCGACCAGGATGACGCCGGCGTCCAATCGATCGAGCGCGTCCCCCGCGCCCGCCGCGCGCAGATCGGCAGCAGCCAACCGGTGGGCTACCTTCAGAGCGGTCACAAGATGCGGCGCCAGCATCCGCAGCGCCGCAATGTCCTTGGAGTCATAATCTTGGCGGCCCAGCCGGCGGCCGGTTGAGATGTGGACGAACCGCTGCGGCGTGCGCAGCGGCGAGACCGCCAAGCCATGGAAGGCGCCCAGCGGCCGGACGCCTTCGTTATAGAAGGTTGTCCGAGCGTACTCGCGGTCGGAGAGAAGCGCCGAGGTCGGCGCCACGGACCCGACCGGCACCCCGCGGATGGCTCCCCAGAACGCGGAGTCGACGTGTGCCGCTGCCACGAAGCCGTCCATTTGCTCCGAAGTCATCTCGAAGCTAACGGCGAGCTCAGTCGTCCGGCTCGCATTCTGGACCAGCAGGATCCCGTGCTCGCTGCGCAGGGCGCCGGCGATCGACGGCAACGCACGCGTCCAGCCCTCAGGTGCGAGTGGCGCCTCGTGAATGCGCTGCACTGCCGCAAGAATCGCATCTGCTCGTGCCATCAGCGCCCACCCGCCTGAGTTCTCGCCGAACCCTTCAAACGCCTGCAACCGAAGCGTGAAAGATATAGGACGAACGTCCGATGCGCCAGCGCCCCAGGTGTGAGATCAATTCGTTTGTTACCGGGTGCGTTGCCACGCGCTCGTTGGAGGCGGAAGGCCTGGAACTGCGGTTAGGGAGTCTGGCGATGCTTGGTGCCGTGGACAAATCGAAGCCGTGCAAAGGCGAAGCTGCCTGTCACGACGGCACACCCTTTTCCAATCCGGAATATGAAATCGCTCCGGACTTCGCCGAGGCAATGTCAATGTCACTTGGGCTCATCTCAATGTCTCTTGGAGCATCGTCATCATGGAAACTGTAAATGTCGTCCCCAACCGCTCTGCGAGGCTGACTGGGTCGCTCCCAAGGTTAGGTCCGCTTTCGCCGGATGAATTCCAGGCCGTTTCTGGACTGGCGAATGGCGATCCATCCATGGAGATGTCCACCACGACAGACGATCAGACTGACATTTTAACCGGGTCCGACCGGATTTCTTTACAGGTATTTCTTAACCTGCTCCGCTCCTCCAAAGTAGAAGCGAAAAGCCCAGACGCCGAAGTTGCAAAGCGTGGCAAACAGCGTCTTGTCGTGTTGATCAGCTATCTCGCAGGCTTTCTCGACGCGCGGGGACTATTGCCGAAGGCCGCGACCGACAGCGGGTTCGACTTGCTGATAGTTGGTAACATGAAGCCAGACATGAACCTGCTGCTCGACGAGTTGGAAGCAGACTTGGTGACCGCTCTGACTACGGAGACGCGGGGCCGTGTGGGCCAAGCCATAAAGGAAATTGGGTGGGACATGGTAAAGACGGGCCTTATCACAGAAGCATTGGCGTGGGCAGCGCCTAAGTAAACAAAGACTCTTGGAGCCGTTTCGTTTGTAGGCAAAGAGCTCAATCTTGAGCATGGAGATTCGCTGTGCCTAGGGAAATTCCGTTAATCAATGACATAATCGATCCGCAAGCCGGCCTGCTGCTGGATCCTCGTTGGTGGCAAATCAAAGAAATCCAAGAATTGTTTAAGAATGGCGCCCAGCCAGATACCCGTGGTTACCCACCTGATTTCACAGAAGGCGACCGCCGTATGCTGCGATCGGCTGCAGTCGCACTGAAGACCGCCCGCACTAATGGCCATAGCAGCGACGAGGGCCAATCTATGCAAGGTCGCCGTCAACTGGTTGCAATCATCAGCTACTTGACAGGTTTTGTTGACGGCAAGGGGGTTGGCGCTGTCAATCCAGGGCTGCTTAGTATCGCGCTCTCGACAGAGCAGCCTGACACAATCGAGGCTAAGTTAGACGCTTTGCAAGAATCTTTGCAAGGAGTGTCGACACGCGGCCCAGGCCTCGCGGTAGCGGCACTCGGCCTGATCGTTGTCGGCATTGGCGAGGTTGTGTCGTTAATCGAAGATTCGCCGAAGTAGTTTCATTTGGCGCGAAGACCTCCTGCACAACATAGTTGACGGATGGCGAAACATGGGCGAGTGGCCAGTAAGCATTATGGTATATGGCGCCGGCGAAGCTATAGACGGTGAGGGAGCGCTATCCGGCTATATAGAGCGGCAGCTTGGCAATCTTGAACGCGTTTGCACGAATCCCATCGTGGCCGCCACAGCACAACTGGATGCTACCGGTGCCCAATCCCGTCGCTCGGTGCTTGATCCGCGCGGACTGCAGCCAATCCTCTCAATACCCAACGTCAACGTCGGTGATCCAGCGAATTTGCTGGATTTCGCTGAATGGAGTGCCGCAATCTGTCCTGCGGCCCGGTCGATCCTTGTTCTGTCGGGTCACGGCCTTGCCTGGCAGGACTCCCAAGCTAACGAGTTGCTCGGTAGATCGGAGCTTACAAGAAGCCCGTCGGCCGTGCCGCCGGTTCCGGGTGCCATCCGTCATGCCCGTGCGTTATTCGGCCCGGCTGCAAGCTCGAGCGCCGCGACAGCTCGCGCTGTCCTTTTGGACGGGCACCACCGTGACTACCTGTCAAACGTAGAGTTGGGCGCGGTTTGCCAACGCGTTAGTCGCGAGCTCGGTCGTCCGATCGATGTCGCCGTTTTCGACGCTTGCCTGATGAGCTCCATCGAGATCTTGCAAGAGTTACGCGGCTCAGTGGCAATGGTCGTGGGATCGATCGATGAACTGTCCGCCGCTGGTATTGATCTGGCCGGTCCGGCACGACGGTTAACCGAAGCCGGCGGTCAATTCGATGCCGCAACGATGGCATGTGCCATTGCCAACGAATTTCAGCCAACGCAACCCTTCGACAGCTGCGTTGCCGTCGACCTCGAGGGCCCGAATTGGGGGGAAGCATTATCGACTTTCCGCAGTTTCTGCACGCGGTTTCTCGATTGGATTAGGGACAGTGCCGCAAATGCCGAAGCCGCCGTCGCAGCGCTTCGCATTGCGGGTGTTTCTGTGGTGAAGTACTCGGCGGGCAACCTTGCCGACGTCAGCGCTCTGGCCCAAGCCATAACTGCGCTACCGTCATTGCCCGAGGTTGTCGCTCGCGATATTCGCTCCGCCGAGGCTCTGTTTCGATCTTCGGTAATTGCCCGCGTGACAGGCAGCGATTATCGGAACGCGATGGGTCTTTCCTTATTCGCGCCGGGTTCGGCAACTGTTTACGGTACGAACCGTCCTGATTATATGCGTCTGCAGTTCCCCAGCCTGACTGGATGGATCGCAGTTCTGGATGCGCTTTACAATTACTCAAGCGAAAGCGTTCGCCTTATCTCGGCAGACACTGGAGAGGTGCTTGGACCGAAAGGCGACGTCGAATTCGTCGTTTCGCTGCGTGGGCTGCCGATCGACGAAGCCACGCGGGACCGCCTGAAGCGGCTGGTCCAGCGCACTGTATTAGGTAAATTGGCGGAGGTCGACGCGTTGATAGATGCGAGCGTCGTGTCGCTTTCAGCGTTCGCAGAGACCGCCGGCAGCAAAGTTACCGGCGGATCGCTGCCCACAGGAATTGCAGTTCTTAGTCGGGCACCAACTGAGCCGACCCTACCGAACATCCAGCCCTTCCCGATTGCGGGCCTCGACGGCACGTCGACACGCCCTTCACCACGTCCAATAGGCGACGATCTCGAGTTCCATGCCGTTGTGCAAGGTATTCGGCTGGACGATGCCACAAAGACGCTGATTGACGCCGCGATTCGCAGTGCTGTGATGCAGGAAATTGCCAGAATTGACAACAACGGCGTCCGGCAGATCGGCATTCCAGGCAGTGACCTCACGACAAGGTTGCCGGGTCACCCCAATTGGCGCCCTGGCATTCCTGATCCTGGCGAAATCTTTGGTCTTGTTGCGGAATTCAAATGATCGGCTTCGAAATCGAGGTGGTGTTGTAACCTGTGCGCCGCCCCGCCTCCCCACCCTTGTGTCCTTCCTACCCCTGCGAGGTTGGGGCGAAGCTCTTAGGGATTGTGCAAAACGACGGCTCGATCGCTTTTACGCCTGACGTTGGCACCATCGACGAGCCGTTTGTGGACACCTGCCATCGTGGACGGACTCCAGAAGCCCGTTTCCGATTCGCCGGCACATGTCAGCACGGTCGATGCGCTCAATGGAAAGGGAACCGATGCAGCGTGGCAGACTGGGCTGCCGCACTAGGAGCGGACGATGCAGATCCTGCTGCGCCGTTGCCGGATTGTGGCGTGCGAACCTGGTGCCGATGGTTTACTCAGAACGGAGCCGACGCCTGCCGCGTATGTCGTTTTGTTGTCACGGCGCCAACAAACTCTGGCGCTAGATAAGGGCGCCCGATTGCCTGCGGATGAGCGAACGGTTCCTGCCATCGGTCGCCAGTGACCGCGGCGGGAGACTACCTCGAAGCGAACGAAGCAGTCGCCAGTATCGCCGACCCAACGCTTGCCACCCCAAAAATGACCCTTATTGTAGGCACAATGGACGTCTCGAAAAGGGTCGGATCGCGACACTCACAAAGCTGAGTGCCAATGTCGGGAATTGGCGCAACCGCGACCTCTAGCGTCGTTGCCGGCGATGTCGGCTTTCAGGAAGCGGCAAAGCTGGTCTCTACGGCCGACATTGGGCGCAAAGCTGCCTTCGGGGAACCTGTCGAATAACCACTAGGAGCGACATTCGACTGGACTTCATACGGCAACGAAGCATTGGTGTTCCCAGCGCAGCAGAAGAGCCGCGGATTAGGCCGAGCAGAATCTCCAGCCCGCCAGGACAGCGGGCTTCGGTCAGTACAAGCGCCGGAATGGTCCGGACTTGGAACCTGACGGAGATTTGAAATGGCTATCCTCACTGACATCACGACCACCGCTGCCGACCCCCAAACGGGCGAAACGACATCCAAGCTCGACCAGAGCACCAGGACCCAAAAGCTGCGCCAGAAATCCGGCACGGCCTCGATGACGGACAAAAAAGCCAAGGACGAAGCGCCCGCGGCGGCGACCAAAACCGACATCGTCCTCAAAAAGCTGAAGTCGGCCAAGGGCGTTACCATCCAAACCCTGATGGATGCGACGGGATGGCAGGCGCATTCGGTCCGGGGCTTCCTCTCCGGCACCGTCAAGAAGAAGCTCGGCCACGAAGTCCTCAGCGAAACGGGCAAGGACGGACAGCGGCGATATCGCCTTGTCGAGACGAAGACTGCCGGTTGACCTCGATGCGCAAGCGACTTGATTTGGATGGTGAGATCGCCGGGGTCGGCGATCTCACGCGCGACGAACTGTCAGCAGCTTGGGCGAGGGCTTATGGCTGCCCGCCACCCAAAGGGGTCAAACGTGGGTTGCTTGAACGGTCAGCTACCTGGCATCTCCAGGCCAAGCGACTGGGTGGTTTGCCTTCGACCCTCAAGAAAACACTCGGGACAGGCACCACGCGTAGGACCAACGCGAATGCTATCCGCCCGAGCAATAGTGGGCCGGATCGCCAGGACGGAGTTCCATTAGCCCGGCCAGCGTCATCGGATAGGGCATTGAAGTCGTCGCTAAGATCTCTTCCGCCAAAAGTCGGCTCCCGCCTGATGCGGGAGTGGAATGGCCGAATGCACATCGTCGAAGTTGTCGACGACGGCTTCGTGCTTGACGGCAACACGTACGGATCGCTGTCAGCTGTCGCCCGCCGCATTACCGGCGCCCATTGGTCTGGCCCGAGGTTCTTTGGGCTATGACGATGACGCCTCGCCTCAACTGTGCCATCTACACACGAAAATCGACCGAAGAGGGATTGGATCAGGAGTTCAACTCACTCGATGCCCAGCGCGAAGCTTGTGCGGCCTTCATCGCTTCGCAAGTAGGTCTTGGCTGGAAGCTGGTGCCAGACCACTATGATGACGGCGGCATATCGGGCGGCACGATGGAGCGCCCTGCCCTGCAGCGTCTCCTGCAAGATATCCGTGATAAGAAGGTCGATGTGGTAGTCGTCTACAAGATCGATCGCCTCACCCGGTCGCTGATGGACTTCTCCAAGATCGTCGAGATCTTCGATGCCAGCACTGTTTCGTTCGTCTCGGTCACGCAGCAGTTCAACACCACGACATCGATGGGCAGGCTTACGCTCAACGTGCTTCTGTCCTTTGCCCAGTTCGAGCGAGAGGTCACAGCAGAGCGTATCCGCGACAAGATCGCCGCATCGAAGAAGAAAGGCATGTGGATGGGCGGCGTGGTGCCCCTGGGCTATCGCGTCGACAACCGGAAGCTGGCGATTGACGAAACCGAAGCGCAAACAGTTAGACACCTATTCGATCGCTATCTCGCCCTGAAGTCGGTCCGGGATCTTGTCGATGACGTTGCGAGTGACGGGCTCTCGGCAAGGACGCGACAACGCAAAGACGGATCTGTTGCCGTCACCATGCCGTTTGGTCGCGGCAATCTCTACCACCTGCTTTCGAACCCAATCTACATCGGCAAGATCAAGCACAAGGATCTGATCTACGATGGAGAGCACGAGCCGATCGTCACGTCGGGCACGTTCGAGGAGGCTCAGGCACTTCTCGCCGCGCAGGCGCCGCGGCGGCGAAGCGATTCCAATGTCACGCAACCTCATTTGCTCACCGGTCTGCTCTTCGATGAAGCGGGTGAGAAATTGCGGTCGGTTCACGCGAAAAAAGAAGGTGTTCGCTACCGCTACTATGTCTCAAAACAGTTCATCGATGAACGCCGGAAAGGGTCATCGGGTTGGCGTCTTCCAGCGCCCGCACTTGAATCAGTTGTTGAGCATCGCCTGAATCGAATTCTCAGTGATCAGGCCCAACTGTCTGGTTGGATTCAGCAATGGGCCGATGCTGGCGAAATTCAGTCGGCGATGCGGCGGGCAGAAGTGATGCGGTCGTGCTGGGCATCACTGCGGAAGCGAAGCGATTTATGCTTCAAAAGATCGTTCGGAGGATCACCCTCAAGCCCGGATCGTTGACGATCGAACTCGATCGCCGCTCGCTATCGGAATTGCTTCTCGACCGTACTCTGCCTCCCAACGATAGCGCCCCAGTAACTTCGATCGAATGTCCAATCGGTATGAAGCGGCGCGGTGTCGAGACGCGGATCGTGCTTACAGACGGGTCCAGCATCAGCCGAGAACCCGATGGCGCCTTGATCGACCTTGTGCGTCGAGCCCGCCTCTACCTGGAGCAACTTACGGACGGAGCCAACCGCAGCCTCACCGACGTTGCCATGCTCAACGGCACCGACACGTCTGAGGTGAGCCGACTTCTTCCCTTCGCGTTCCTCGCTCCGAAAATAACGGCCAGCATCGTTGCCGGTGATCAGCCTGTCCAACTGACGGCGCACAGACTCTCGCGGGTCTCTGACCTGCCACACGCCTGGACCAGCCAGACTGCACTCCTCGGCTTCTGACACCAATCCGGCGTGCATCTGGCTGATCAGCCAACCATCGCTTTGCCAAACACTTGGCTACGGAATTCGCCCGACAGAGACGGACGGCCAAAAGTCAGGTGTTTTGGACGCTCACTGCGGAGCCTCAGCCAAGTGTTGGCCACTACTCGGCGCTAACCCACGGAAATGTCGTAGCTATTCTGAGACGGGCGAAAAACCCGGAAATCCAGCGGACTGAATGGTGGGCCCGGAGGATGTGCCAGGAACGTTGATTTCATTGGCTTTTTCGTGGGCCAAAATCAGAACTCTTCCCGTATCGTTCCGTATGGTCCCGTACGCCGGCCATTAGCTCGCATTCAATTGCAACCCCCGAAGCGACTACGCGTCGGGCCGCGTGGCAGGTTCAAATCGCGGACACGCAACCACCTTGCCTTGAAGCCGGAAAGCAGAACGGCCGCCCGGATGATTGGACGGCCGCTCTTGTTCGGCAGGTTAAGGTGGTTGCGGGGGTTCGCAACCAGCTTAACCTACTCGTCAACGCGCCAGGAATTAGATGAACGTTTTGCTAGGGGCGAGCCGATCTAAATCTCTAAAATCATAGACTTAACGTTGGTGGGACAATCGTTTGTTCCCGTAGGCTTCTCGTATTTTCCTTTGACTGTCCCACCCGAAAAACCGGAGGCGCTTTGTGACTTCATCACGCCGATGGTCAGCTGGCCATACGTGGACGCGTTCGATGGGCACTGTGCAGATCAAACCGGGACTTCCCACGAGTGTTTGATCTTCTGCATTGGGATTTCGGTCTTGATGTTTCTGACGCCCTTGATGCGGCCAAGGTGTTCGATCTGGAAGCGCCAGTAGCCCTCCAGGTCGGGAGCAACGACACGCAGGAGGAAGTCGCTGTCGCCCGCCAGAAGATGGCAATCCACGATCTGAGGCAGCTTCCTCTTGCCTTGCGTGACGGCCGCCGGGCGCATGTCCCCGCCGCAATCGGGGGAGAGCGGAACAAGCCCTTGGTGAGGATCGGAACGTATGGACGGACGTCGGAGCGCCGAATGGTCTCTGGGCGTTCTGAGCGCTCCTGCACCTTGGCGGCGGCAACGGCAGCGCCGCCGCGAGCGGCAAGGCCCCCGCGCAACGCCCTCACAGCAAAAAAAACTTAATCGATGAGTCGCGGGGAACCGTCCTCATCCATCAGTCGTGGAGAGCCGTCGTCCATAAAGGGCTCCGGCAGGTCGTTCGAGTCCTCGTCAGGCCAGCTATCTTCGTCGTTCTCTTCATCCGGTTCTTCACCAAATATACTCGCTTGCGGCGCTCGTAAGAAATACTCGGTCGGCGTCTTCCCCCCTTTTCCACTCGCATACCTCGTGTGAGTCTTCCCCTGCGCTTGATTGTCGGCAATTATCATTAAGTCGCTGTCTTTACGCTCCACAACCAAGTAGACGTGGTCCGCGCCAGGAACGTCGTTGGCAATACTGTAGCAGACGCCAACGTCGCCGGGCTGTTGCTTTCCTACTTTTATACGATCCCAGTGCCGGTTGACTCTCAACCTATCTGCGAGATTTTGCGCACCAGTTGTCACAGGCACGTTGATTCCAGCCTCGTTAAGAAAATGGCTCAGCGTTGCAGCGCAGGCTTTTTTTGGGTATTTATAACCGATTGCCTTCATTGTCTTGGCGGCCATGGCCTGGACCTTTTTGATGCATTTAGGGTCGCTTCCAATTTGGATTAGCTTCGGAATAACGTCTCCATCCGACCTTGAGCGGGTTGCCTGGGACTCCGCAACGGTCGACGCGCCCAGTTGTGCCATAAATCCCTCCCCTTTTGTGTGGTTAGTGCAATACTCGGGTCCGATACCTATCTCTAGCCATTCAGATGCGGATCAGGTCTTGAACTCCCAAAGCGACGGCGATACTCGGAGCGTTGGACGGGTCAGCTACCAACGAGCGATCAAAATCGAAAGACATTTTGGGTGGGAGTCCTGGGAGGTTCTCCTGCTCCCAGAGATATTGGGTGGCAATGCACCCCTGTCTTATAATGCCTTGCGGAAATTGCTTTGGGTTGTAAGCAAGGATGCCTTGCTCGAAAAGAAAATCATAGAATTCACTGCTTGACCCAACGTCTGATAAGGCCTGTTCTCCGGTCTGATCGCTTTTGCGCAGTACGTTCCTGTTGAATTGAAGGGCGGCGCTCTCTAGGGTGGCGCGCGTGTTTCCAGGAAGTTCAACAGTCCATATGGCGCTTGTTATCTTGGTTAACCATGGAACCATTAGGTATGAGCCATAGACGCCTGGATAGTAGCCCCCCTTTAAAACGGCTTTCATCCAAGCGCGAAGGTATGCTTCGTATTTTCCGCCAGCACGTTTAGGAGTCTCTATGTCGAAGTAGACGACAGAACCCCGTGGGAATTGTGCCTGCTTCATCAATTTTATAGCCGATTCGCCGTGCAGCGTTCCATCTGCTTCTGCAGGACTGTCGCGCTGACTTCCGATGTAGGTTGGAAGAAAGCCCCAATCTCGCTCGGCTAGATAATCCTTCTTTGAAATCCATTCGTGATCTATTTTGGTGATGGAGTGAGTTAAATAAAGGCAGGTCAGTCGGCAATTATTCTTGCGAATGGCTCTTTCGTTAGCGTCTTGAAAGTAACTGTATATGTCGATGCCGAGAGTAGGCTTCTTTTCATCGCAGTTGACTGCTGAAGTATCCGGAGGAGTGGCTGCATCCGCGCGCCCTATGGGTAGGGCCGAAGCAAGTGCCAGTGAGGAACCACAGACGAATTGCCGGCGCGTAGTCACGGAGCCGCCTCCCCCTCGTTAGCGGGACAGTATAAAGCCCAATCCTTCCGCTCGCCATAGTGGCAGCATTCCAAAAGGTTGGCAATGTAGCCGTGATTGGGTTAGAGCGCTCGCTCCTCGCCACGCTCACGGCCCATGCCGTCGTTGGCCAGCCCGTGACTCGTCGTCCCCCGACCCGTTCGCGCCCTGTTCAAATTCCGCCGCATCGTTGAAGCTCTCGCTCAGTTCGCCGCCTTCAAACTTCCTGTCCTTCCACAAACCCTGATCGCGCGCGGCGTCGTAGAAATCCTGCATCGCCACGTTATCTATCTTGCGCGCCTGCTCCGCCGTACGCTCCCGCTCCAGCTTCGCTTCCTGTTGCAGCCGCTGCTCACGCCGCAGCGCCCTCTCCCGTGAAAGCCGCTCGCTCGTTTCGATGCGTGACTGGAACCGCTTGCGCCGCTCGATCTCCAGCTTTTCGCGCGCGTGACGGTGGGCGAGCGCATCGTTTTCCAACTGGTGCCGCTCGCGCGGATCGAGGTGCGTCAATTTCTGGATGGGACCGAGGACGGAGCGCAGACCGGGCGTGCGCGCGATCAGGTCGGCAACCGCACGGCGCAGCCGGAAAAGCAGACCTTCCTTTTCCGACTTCTGCGCCGCATGCAGCGCAAGCCGCGCCGCCTGCTGCCAGCAATTCCTGCTCGGGCTGCTGGATTTCCGGCCGGCGTGCGGCTTGCTTTTCGGCCTGCGCCTTCTCCTTTTCCCGGCGCGTCTCTTCCAGCCGCTCGCGCTCTCGGTCCTGTTGCTCCCGAAGCTCGTCCGCCTTGGCCGACGCATCAGCAGACACGTCGTCGAACGCCTGCGCGCGCTGGCGCATCATTTCCTTCGCCTGATCGACGAACGGCAGCTGCTCTGGCCTGAGCGCTGCGAGCTTCTTTTTGATCGCGCCGGCCTTGTGGCCCTCAATGTAGCGCGTGAGCTGTGCGGGCTTCCGAATTTGTCCACGACCACAAAGCCGCGCCTGTCGCCTTTGGCGAGGATATAGCCTTTCTGCTCAAGCGCGGTGCGGAAGGCTTCGGCGGTGTCCAAAGACTCATAGGCGGCGGTGATTTCGGCTCGGCGCTCATCCGGTGTGATGCCGGTTTCCTCGGTCTGCGCCTTTTCGGCGAGCGTAGGTTACCAGGAAAATCGCGGAATTTTCGCATTCCTTTCGACCCCATTCGCATCCTTCCACGCCTTGCCGAACGCGAAAGACTGACCTCACTGTCATTGGAGCGGCGGAGCACTAATGGAGGAGTGCGCCGTAGTCGTGCGTGTATTCGCCCGGATGAAATTGGTCGAAGCGCTGGCACCAGCTTTTTCCTGGCCAGAGGTAATCGACACGTCCATCGGCCGGTTGGTAGACGGCGGTATAAACGGTCGGGGACCTAATTTGGCGGGAGTAGAGCGGCGGCGACAGAAAGCAACCAGTCAACCCCTCCAGCGACATGGCGGGGTCGTCCAACGCCTCCAACGCGACCTGCTGCCGTTCGATCGACTCAGCCGCTGCAGCGGCACACTCTTGATGGTTCGCGCATGCTTTCACCCGCGAGACAATCGGGGACCGGTGAGGGCCGAGGAACAGGGTCGCATAGTCACAGGACCGATCGAGCACGGTCACGTTCTGGGAAAGCGCGACCGGAATCCGAGATAGCGCCTCGATGGCCTGGTCCACCCGGCGGCAGGTTTCGAGCACGTAGCGGATCACAAGAATGATCGAGAAACCAAGGCCCTGTGCCCGGCTTCCGCCGAGGTGGCGACTAGCTCATCCTCGTTCATGCCGTCGAGGCAGCCTCCCCAAGGCCGCTGCGCCTTGGAGATTACCTACGGCCGGACCACGCGGTCATCTCGAACCGATCGGAAACAATATCGAGCGGAAAATCGTAGTTGCGGACCAATGCCGGCCCCTCCTCTCCAAGCCAGACAGCCTGCGTACAGCCGAATGTGCTTGGCGGTGGGCGGTAATGGCTCAGCATCCGGTGGGCGAAATCGTCGTCACCAACGAGCGCGCAAACCCTGTCATAATGCGGCATCAACTCTGGCATGTGCTTATGCAAAGCGGCCCTGCAATCATCGACAGTCGGCGGGAACGCCAAGCCTTGTCCGCGATACCAGCTCTCGGCCTCCACCCGCCCGGCTGTGAAGCGAGCGAACCAATCCTTTCCAGGTAGATCCTCCCGCGCGGCGATGAAACGTTTCAACATGGTTCGACTTTAGCCAATAGATGGGTGGATCGGCAACGCCGTCCCGAATGGTCGTTCCCACCCCCATCTCCGTTGCTCAGGAACGTGAAGGGTCGACCCTTCCGCGACCTTCGCGAACGGGAAGGATCGACCCGCTGCTTATCCCACAGACCCCGCTATCGAGCTAAGGTGGCTGTCTGATCCGAATCGAAGGAGGCGGCAATGGCGAAGTGGCAGGGCGACTACACTTGGGACACCCCACCCTCGGCGACAGGCGCTCGCTCCCGTCTTAAGGTGGCCACCTGCCAGGTTTCCGGTAGAGCACGACATCGATCAGAATCTCCAGCACATTCTGAACCTGATGCAGCGGGCGGCTGCCGCAGGTGCTAACGTCGCCCACTTCCCCGAATGCGCCCTTTCCGGCTACGGCCCGGCCTCATGGCCCGATTGGGAAAATTTCTCCTGGTTTGCGGTGGATGCGGCAATCGAGGCTGTGCGGAACCAAGCGCACGAGAGTGGCATCTGGGTGGTGATCGGTTCCGTCCACCGGGTCAGTTCGCAATCACGGCCGACCAACTCGCTGCTCGTCCTCGATCGCCAGGACGAGATCGCGGGCCGCTACGACAAGCGGCGATGCTCGGTGAACGACCTCCGCGCCTTTGCCCCCGGTGATAGGCAGCTCACCGTTGATATTGAAGGGGTACGCTGCGGCTTCCTGATCTGTCTCGATTGGGCGTTTCCCGAACTTTGGCAAGCCTATGCCGGCGACGTCGAGTTGGTGTTTCACTCCTGCGTCAGCGACAATGTCCAACGGGACCTCATCGAAGCGCACGCTATACAGCCCTGCTGCGGAGCTATGCCTGGATCCATCAATATGCGGTCAGTTGCTCCAACTCCTGTCGTCCGCGCCAGAACTTTCCGAGCTTCTGGATAGAACGCAGCGGGCATGCCGGCGAGCCGATGTCCCGCGATCAGGTCGCGTTCGTCACGAACGCTCTCGCCGACGATCCCGGGCAGGATCGTTTCTTCGAGATGGTTCGGCGGTTTCGTGCGTCCGCAACGGATGGGAGCCTCTATGCGCCACATCATATTGGGCAGGAGTCTGCTGCCGATGCCTGCATCCCGGATCTCGATCCGCGAGCCGGCACGGCCGCAGTGCGCTTCGAGTCAAGTCGATGAAGACGATGCCGGAGGTCGTGACGCACAAATACGATCCGGAACGCGCCTTCCTCGCCAAGCTCTGTGATTTGCTTCAGGCTGAAGCCGAGAAGGTGCTGCAACGCATCCGGGATGCAGGCAGGCGGGCGGTCAAGGCGAATTACCTCGCCAGGCGGGTCGAGACGGAGGCATGGCTCGCTCCGTGAGGGAAAGTATCTTTCATTCGGCTTGGATCAGGGATGATGGAGCTACAGGCGTCGCCGGGTCAGCTTCTGGCCTGTTTCCATGGTGGAGCTTCACCAAGACCGTGCTGGCGATCGGCGCCCTGCGCTTGGTCGAAGAGAGTCAGCTCGATTTGGATACGTCTCGGTCAGATAAGCCCTTCACGCTCCGGCACCTCCTGCAGCATCGAGCAGGGGTTCCCGATTATGGAACGCTGAAAGCCTACCATGACGCCGTCGCCCGCAACGACATCCCCTGGTCCCGCGAGCACCTCTTAACGGCCGCGGACGCCGACCGGCTTGACTTTCCACCCGGGACTGGCTGGGCCTACAGCAATATCGGCTACATGTTTGTCCGGGAGGCAATCGAAGAGGCCACTGATCTGCCCTTGGCGGCAGCTCTTCGGGAACTGGTGCTTGAACCCTTACAGGCATCGTCCGCTCGGCTTGCGATGACACCCACGGACTTTCGCGAAGTGTTCTGGTCCGCTGTCCGGACCTACGATCCGCGATGGGTCTATCATGGTTGCCTGATCGGGACATCGATTGATGAGGCCAAGGTGCTGGATGGTCTCTGCCGCGGCCAGATCCTGCAATCCGCCACGTTGCGCACCATGATGGAACGCCACGAGTTTAGCGGCGTAGGCATCATAGAAAAACCACCACCAGAAAAATGCAGGGGGTGGATAGACGACTTGGCCAGCAAACTCGAACCAGGGCGCGCCCAACTGACTCTGGAAGCCGAGCCGCCATGCCGTCCACTGTGTCGCGCACCAAGTGGTGAAAATGACGATTGAAAGGATGGTAAAGACCTGGCTCCAAAGTATCCTTGTCATCGGCGATATCTTCACCCCTCAGCTAAACCAATCAGGAGCCATCAGGAGGTGTATCGGGATTCCGAATAGGCAAGAAGAAACTGGCGACATAACCGCACTTCGCGCTCCGGCGTAGAATTGCCTGCCGGCGACGACATCTCCAGCGTCACCCAACGTCGAATATGGTCGACTCACAGTTTCGCAACTGGCGCGGCTATGTGATCAGAGAAAGAGGAATTCTGGCAAATAAAGATGCAAGAGAACGCGCTCCCGAGTGGAATATTCGTCTCCCGCATGCTATTCGTTATCGCGTCTGCATAAGAGACTAGGGTTTTATTATAACCTTGCAAGCAAGGAGCCGGGGAGGAGGAAAACGTGGCCAAACTTTCCAAAAAGCATATCAATCAATGGGATATGCCATCTTGGTTGAGCAAGAACGAAACGCAGAAGGGCTCTGTGTGGATAGAGGGCGCACTGTTCGCCCATCCCGATCCAAAGCGATTGTACTTCATGTCAGAAGCATCAGGACCTGGCGTGCGATTTGAATTGTATCAAACAGACATTGTTGACGTTGCTGACAGCGCCATGCCTATCAAATTTCTGGATCAAGAGTTCCCAGGAGTCCGAATTCAGTTGAAGTTAGACGCCGTCGTCACCCGCCTTAGCGGGCATATCGCATCCGGTCTTGTGGAATACGGTGAGGGGAAAATCACAAATATCGCTGGCGACACAATGATGATCAAGAACACGGTGCTAGCCAGTGTTGTCATGCGCTAGATGTCAACGGCGCTAAGCCTCAGCATTACTCATTGGTTGGAGGGATGCTCGAGTGATACCCGCGTCCGATAAAGAGCGCACTCTGGCGTCTTGGCACATGAACCGGGCACTGCGCGAGGGCGTTCAAGCTTCGATATTGCCGGACGGAATCGAGCTGACAGACACGCAAACCGGGTTCGCCGTTGAATTGCGGTCGGGCGATGTCCCCGCGATGACAAGCCCTGGGCCTGACGGAGATCGCCTCTGGAGTAAGCTATCGTTGATGGGTCTGGCAAAGCCCGCTGCGGACCTCAAGGAGGTGCGTCGCAGGCAGCGTGGTGCTCTTAGGAGATCTGAGCCGCCGCTTCTTGACCGCCTGCGCGACTTGATGGCTCGCATCCGTCGGGAGATTCCATTCTTTTGCGAACGTGCAGCCTCATACGATCCCCGCCGTCTTGCCTCGCTCGAAGATTTTCAAGGCCTACCTTACCTACGCAAGCAGGATCTGCGCGCGAATTTTCCAAACGGACTGATCCCCACGAGCACAGACCTTCGGGCTGGCCTCGATGATGGAAGCCTCACAATTCTAGCGACGAGTGGTTCAACCGACGAGCGACTTCAGATTGTCACACGCTCAATTATAGATCGCCTGCCGTTCGGAAGCGACGACCTGTTCGGCGTTCCGATTGGAGGTAAACAGCCTCGCACGGCATTTTTCACTACACCGGTCTGCGCATCCATGGTGTGCCGACGCGCGGCCGGAACGTTTGAAGAGAGGCGATCCTCGATTTCTCCTGACCTATATCTGCGGACAACCAACGATCCTTTTGCAATTGAAACGCCAATTCTCAAGTCGTTTTGCGAAGACGTCGAACGGTTCCAACCGAGCATTCTCGCAGCTGATCCCCTCTATCTGCAATGCGTGGTGCGCGCGGCAAAACGGGATGGAATTAAGTTACCAACAATCCCCGTTATCCAGCGTGGTTTCGAGTTCGCGACTCGAAAAGCGATCGCCGATATCCGAGAGGCATTCGCTGCTCCGGTGTTTAACGACTACGGAGCGTCCGAAGAAAACCGGATTGCCATCGAATGCCACCTCGGCTCCCTACATGTTCGGGCCGATGTCGTGTATTTCGAAATCATCGATCAATCTGGACCGTGTCAACCGGGTATCCCAGGCGCGGTGGCCATCACGACATTTGACACTGTGACACCGCTTGTACGCTACTTGATTGGCGATGTTGCCGCTTGGACAGGGCGAACTTGTTCGTGCGCCTTTTCGGACTGGCCTACGATCGATTATCACGGGCGCTCAAAGGACCTAGTCAGGTCGAGAGGACGATGGGTCACTGCTGCAGAAATTGATGATGCTGTCGGCACGCCCGACTGGCTCGATTTCTACCGCTTATCTCAAACGAGTTCGGCGTCATTTGAAATTGAGGTTGTTCCTGCGGCCGGCGAATCGCCCGAAGTTGGAGAACTGTCAACACGGCTCAAGCATTTGATCGAACCCGACAAGGTGCGATATCGACCTGTATCGCGCATCGATCCGCTCCCATCGATGAAGATCGGCACGGTTCAAACTCGGCTGCCAACGTGCGAGATACCATGAACCCGATTATTCGGGCGGACTTTCCAATGCTTTCGCGAACGATCGATGGGATTCCATTGGTCTATCTCGACTCGGCCGCCACATCGCTGAAGCCCCGTGCGGCGATTGACGCTGAGCGCGCTTATTCAACTGATTTCACTGCGAACGTTCACCGAGGCACAAGTACCATATCGGAGGAGGCGTCCTATCATTATGAGGCTGCTCGTCGACTAGTTGCCCGATTTATCGGCGCAGAACCAGCCTGTGTTATCATGACGCCGAACACATCCATTTCACTGGGGATGGTGGCCGCGGGCCTAGGTCTTACGAGTGAGGACACCGTTCTTTGTTCGCCGAATAGCCATCATTCCAACCTGCTCCCTTGGATGCGACGCGGAACAATCGCATATGTGGACGGGGACCCCCTCGAGCCGCTGGATCCTGATGTAGTTCGCAAAGCTATTGAGGTTCACCGCCCCCGAGTGATCGCGTTTGGATGGGTGTCAAATGTTAACGGCGCCGTCAGTCCCGCTGCCAAATTATGCAAGATTGCTCGCGAATTCGGCGTTATTTCTGTAGTCGACGCAGCCCAGGCTGCTCCGCACCTCCCGATAGACGTGAAAGAACTGGATTGCGATTTCTTGGCATTCAGCGGCCACAAAATGCTCGGCCCAACGGGAACAGGTGTGCTTTGGGGGCGAAGAGAGGCCCTTGAGTGTCTAGAGCCGCTTGTCATAGGCGGGGGTACCGTCGATAGGGTGAGTTTGCGTGATTACACCATGAAGGGTCTGCCGAGCAGGCTGGAGCCTGGGACGCCCAATATTGCCGGTGCAATCGGTCTAGGCGCAGCCCTGGAGTACCTCATCGATCTCGGACGCGACCAAATCGCGGCGCATGGTCGCGAACTCAGTATGGCTATGCGCGCTGCATTGGACGGTCTCGCAGATGCGCGCATCCTCATGGCAGGAACATCCGGACTCCAGATTCCTATTGCTTCGGTCGTTCCAATTGGATGGGGTATCTCGTCAGACGTTATTTGCCGGACTCTCAGTGATACTTTTCGCGTGATGACTCGGTCAGGGTTTCACTGTGCGCATCCACTATTTGATGGTCAGGGCTTCGAACAAGGAGCAGTCCGTCTGTCCGCATACATTTACAACAGCGTCGAGGAGATCAACTTAGCGGCCCAAGCTCTTTGTGAAATCGTGAGCGTCTTGGGCGGCCGTAGGTCTGTGACCACGGCGTATCCTTCATGAACGTCATCAAAGCGGGCCGGCAGTATGGGCTTGATAGCAAGCCCGTCGAGAGCGCGCCGTTCACCTCCAGAGTTGCACCGGGTAACTTCTAGTCATATTCCCAGTCCTCGTTTCCTGCCAAAACTTCACTTGATCCCGTCGGTCCGCGCGACACCGGCGACGAGACTTCCGAGCCGATTGTCCAGCGATGGCCTCCAAGGCAAAAGCCTGAAGCCGAGGCCAAGGCCGTCGGTCGGCTGACTGGCGCGGCCTTGTGCCCCGCCTTGCCCATTGCCTCACGATGCCGTTCTTCTGGCTTCGACGCGCCGCCAGCGCACCACCCCGTCGACGGCCGGGTCGGGACCGATTTCGACAATCTCGGCCAGCTCTGCCAGTTGCTTTGGTAAAAGCCGCGGCTCGGGACCACCATACCACGCGTCCTTGAGCCCCTCCGGCCCGGCTTCGTTGAAGCGATGCACCCAGTCGCGCAAAGTCTGGCGATCCATCCCGCCGATCCTGGCGGCGTCCGCTCGGCTCATACCGTCAAGCACCGCCGCTAGCGAAAGCAACCGACTGCTCTGTCGCGCGTCCTGTGAAGCGCGAGCCAACCGGCGAAGCTCCGAGGCCGAATAGTCCGTCCGCAATTCAACTGCTGATCCCATGGGCGAATCTCCTTCGCCCCAAAGGAATCATAAATCAGCCCGCAGAGGAATCTGGACCCGCGAGTCAGAAATCAGTGCCGCTGGTATAAGTGCAAAAACTATACGCAGCATACGGATTTGTCTGACGAAGTCCGAGGCGGACTGCGGGGCTCAACCCTGTGGCGCTTGCTGTGTAGAAATCTTGCAGAGCGATTGAACGCGAGGCTCGACTTCGCGCCGGAGAAGCGGCAGCGGCTTCTCGCAATCGGGAAGCCGGCGCGGACGGGCGCGCCCCTGGGCCGCTCTTTGGCTTGAGCCGGGTGCACCCCCTGCCATTCAGTAGATTGGACATGCGCCAGACACCGCCGAACACCGCTAAGAATTTGCCCGCTCGTGGAACCTTTGGAAAAGATGTCGTTACAACGTCAGTCCTCTGAGTGTCCTTCCTGTTGCCAATCTAAAGCATATGATCGCTATGCGCTAAATGACGTAGAGAATGTTTTCAAATTAACCAATTATTAGTAATAAGAGAACGCTACTTTAACAGGGAAGCGCGCATATTTGGCATTGTCGAATAGGGATGCGCGGCTATGAATAAGCTTTTTTACGGCGACAATCTAGACATACTGCGCAACAAAATAAGGGACGAGAGCGCCGATATCATATACCTCGATCCTCCGTTTAAATCGGACAGTAACTACAATGTTTTCTTCCAGCCGAACGCTACTATGAACGAAGCCGATGCGCAGGTTGAGGCGTTCAAGGATACATGGAAGTGGGGGGCCGCAGCCGAGGCGGCTTATGACGACGTTCGCAATCATGGAAAACTTGGTCTGGCACTAGCGGGTATCCGGCGGTGGCTTGGCGACCAGAACGCAATGATGGCGTATCTCGCCATGATGGCTGTCAGGTTCGTTGAGCTGCAACGTGTGTTGAAGCCCAATGGGTCTATTTATTTGCATTGCGATCCAACGGCGTCCCACTATCTCAAAATCCTGCTGGACGCGACCTTTGGCCATGATTGGTTTCGCAATGAGATTATCTGGAAGCGAACCAATTCACGCAGCACTACCGGCCAGTGGCCACGAGTTCACGACACCCTCTTAATGTACTCAGCGCCGGAGGCGGCCACGTTTAATGTTCAACGAGTCCTCGGCGAAGCGGCAAAATTGCCTCACACGCTGATAACAGGGTTGGATGGCGAAAAGTACCAAACATATGAACTAACCGGCGCAGGAATTACGAAGGAGGGTGAAAGCGGTCGAGCGTGGCGTGGTTTCAATCCGACCAAGCTCGGCCGTCACTGGGGGAACAATATCATCCAGATGGAAGCATGGGATCTAGCTGGGCTGATCCATTGGCCGAAGAATGGCGGTTGGCCTCGTCGTCGAGCCGACAAACCGTTCGACGCTGCCAAGCGGCAGGTTGTTGTCGGAGACGTGTGGACTGACATTGATCGGTTGAACCAGACTGCCAAAGAACGGCTTGGCTACCCGACACAAAAGCCGCTGGCGTTGCTCGAACGGATCCTGCGTTCTTCGTCCAAGGAAGGGGACGTGGTTCTTGACCCTTTTTGCGGGTGCGGCACGGCCGTAGACGCAGCCGAAATGCTTAACCGGCAATGGGTTGGAATCGACGTTGCCCACTACGCGGTCACGCTAATTGAAGAACGGCTTGCACGTTGGCGCCCTGGCGCTGTTTACGAAGTCCACGGGAGACCGACCACGCTCGCAGGTGCGCGCGAACTTGCACAGCGCGACAAACATCAGTTCCAATGGTGGGCGGCATGGCTGTTAGGCGCACAAAGCTATCAGCGGGACGAAAAGAAAGGCGCCGATCAGGGGATCGATGGCAGAGTAGGGTACAAGAACGGCCCATACGGCGATGGTCAAATCATCATTTCGGTAAAGGGCGGTGAGAATATTGGCGTTCAGATGATGCGGGACTTGCGCGGTGTAATTGAACGAGAAGAAGCTGAAATGGGCATCATGATTACGCTGGTCGAGCCAACCGCTCCGATGATCATGGAAGCCGCCCGCGCGGGTTTCGTGAGGCGTTCGGCCCACGGCCGACTACCTAGGATGCAGATTGTCACGATCGAGGATATCCTTGATGGACGGCTCCCGCAGCTACCTCCGATCCCGCGCCCGGAACGTCACATGCCCACTCGTCGAAGCAACCCACGCGATCAATTGGAACTACTACTCCCTCACACTGGAGACGCCCCAGCGCAAATAAAGGGAGAGTTTGTCGATCCTCGCTTCATGAAGTTTGGCCGCGAACGGAGGCGTATCGACGCGGAGGTACCTTCCGAAGGATAGCAAGCAATTTTCTGGCGCTGCCTGCCAAGAGCGACTGCTCGAGATGACGTGCTGCATCGACCCGTCTGTCACGCCGCCGAACATTACCCACGATATGGATCTTAAATGCCTCCATCAGAGACCACAGCCCTTCCAACAGACCAGTTTGTCAATGGCAACGATCGGCCTTAGTGCTCACAAAGAACATCCGCGCAGCGTTTGACCGATATGCCAATCAGTGGTGTGCAGCATGCGGCTCATTCCTCCTCCGGCTTTTGCATCGGAGGAGCGCCCGACCATGCTTTCGAAACAGCGCCCCAATCGATGCTTCGCTCTTCGGCCAGCGTCCAAACGTTCCAGAAATCTGGATCTGCCGACTGCGGTCGCTGCGCATCGGGCAATTCATCCACCTCCACCAAAACAGGAATAGGCGCTGCCCAGCCAAGGAGAACAGCCTGCCTGGACGGCAGACTCGGTAGCTCGCGCAGCAGTCCGCCCACATTGTCCGGAACAAGGCGCGCGACGAGGTTCTGGTCCGCATCGTTGACGATGCGGTGCAACAGAAACGTGTTGCATTGCGCGAGCACCGTCGGAGAAAGCTCCGATGGACGCTGCGACGAAAGCACGAGCCCAAGCCCGAACTTGCGCCCTTCTCGGGCGATACGCTCGAAGACTTCGCGGCACAGTTGGGTTGGAGATGAGGCAGGACCATCGTCGTCCTTACCGCGCCGAACGAATGTATGGGCTTCTTCCAGCACGAGCACAGTCGGTAAGGTCTGTCCCGTCGGATGGCCACGGCGATACCTCTGAAGCGATTCGAAAATTAGCCGAGCCAGAACGGAAACAACAATGTGGACGATCTCGGATGGAACGAGGGATAAGTCGACAACAGCGATCTGCCCATTGGTCGCGCCATCGTCGCCGACGTAGTCCTTTAGCCAGGCTTCAAAGGAAGTCGGCGGATCGCGTCCAATTACCGCCCCAAGGCGCTGATCAGCGAGCATCCCACGAATTCGCAGACCAAGAGTCGAGATAAACCCCGCGAGGTTTCCTCCTTGCTCGGTCGCCACCCGGTCAAGATGTTCGGCGAGAATATTGACATCAAAGAACTGTGGCGCATCCTCGTTGATGAGCGTTGCGTGGCCGATATCTGGTAGTGTCTGAGCCAACGTGTCCAGTGCGCTCCGAGCTGTCTCCAAGTCGGAAATCGCGAAGTCGTTGAAGTAATTTCCTGATCGCCGACTATCGACAATTCCCGTGATGGTGATCGCAATCGCAGCAAGGGCGTCACTCGCGGTGTTCAGGGCTTCACCGCTAAACTGGGAGCAATCTGACGCGATTGTCTCAAGAAGCCGCGCACAATCGAATCTCGCTTTTGGAGTGCCCGCGAAAGCCGGTGTGCCAGTGTTCAACATCGCCGATATACGGATCGAATAGGAACCAAGGTAGCGGCGGATCAGCGCCTCTCTCGGCACACCCTCCGTCTGGCCAGCCTTCAACTCTCGCAGCCCCTGCATCAACAACGGGCGTTGCGCGCCGGGCTGGGCATGAGCGACCGCAGTCCATTCATGCCCACTCCAGAGCCAAGCAGGGACGTCGAGTGGCCGTTCTTTTCCTGTTACCGGAGGTACGCGAAACAACCGCAGCTCGCCCCCTCGATCAGCGAAAGCCCTTGCATATTCGCCATTGGGGTCGAGGACGATGAACCGCGCGTTGGGCACTCCGGTTTTGCCCGAGTCCTTTATGGCCCTGTCTGCGGCCTCCATTGACCATCGAATGAGGCCTGCCACGGTGCAAGATTTGCCACTCCCAGTGTTTCCCAACACCGCCAGGTGCCGGCCGAAGAGCTTGTCGGGGTCGACCATGATGGCAGCGTTTGACGCCATTGGAGAGGCGCCAATTCTGACTCGCTTGTCGTCGGCTTTCGCTCCGACGATGGCTTCGACCTGTGCCGGAATCGGTATCAAGACCTGATCCCCAACCGACGGAAAAACGACGACACCGCGAGAGAGTTCGTATCTGGTCATTCCCGAAACACGGTCGCGCCGGGATGTCAGCGTTCCCACCGGAGATAGCGACATTTTTCGTAGCGGAAACGGAAGATCAATCAGACCGAAGTCTTTCAGGCCAGCACGCTTAGGATAAGGAGAGCGCTCTATCCCAATCCAAGTGATGTAGGCGACCGTCGCACCAGCTTCATTTGGGATAATCACGTATCCATTAAGGCGCGGAAATCCCGACGGCACTCCGGTGTTCAATGCCGTCGAGTGTGGCGCGTCCAACTCAAGAAGCACTCTGACTTCGTCAGGCGCGACCGACTCGACGACACCGACAACAAGGCCGGACAATCGTTCAATTGGAGTTGTCATGATCGCCTCATACCAGGCCGGTTGCTGGCACTGGTGCCGAAGGCGGATCGCCCGGACGATGCTTCAACAGTTCGGTCATTCGGCCCGATATGTAGTCCAGCGCCGGCTTCGGCAGGTAGTTCGCGACCAATGTTCCAAGATCCGAGAAATGGGACCCAATCATCAGCGAGACTTGCGCATCGCGCGTCTTTTCAACGAATGCTTTAAGGCGATCATCAGCCGAATATGCCATGACTACCAGGTGGGTAGATGGAATCGTCAGCATATCTAGCAATACCCGATTCACATGATCGTCACCGAAGCCATAACCATAGGTCACGATAACCGCGTTGGGTCGGCAGGCCGCAGCGGCGAAATCGCGAAATAGCTCCGCATACGGATACTGTGTCGTTTCGACGTCCTTCGCAGCATTCGGATAAATCATAACCGTATCAACTGGTTCTTTTGGGATATCGGTATGGTCTGCGGGAGCGCCGAATGGTATCCCCTTGCGGTAAATCCGGCGCTCTTCTTTGTCGAAGAACCAATCCAGCGAGCCGTGCAGTTTGGTCAGGCGGATAACGCCCTCCATAAACCTGGGCTCTCCACGAATGCCGGGCGGATTGTAGTGAACGTCAACTTCAACACGAGATGCCCGAAAAACCGGATTCAGAGCACCCACAAATCTGTCGATGATCCGAAGACCCGCAAAATCCGAGCCATGTTCAATCAGACGATCGTAGTTGGTCGTGAAGATATGCAAGCGTTCGCGAGACGCAGCGCGGCTCGCAAAACTCAGCAGGAATGATTGCAGAACGCCTTGGGCAGCGTTCTTCGCTGCTAGATCCTTTCCCACAGCAATGTCAGTTTCTGTCTTCAACAGTGACGCGAGGAAGCTGGACATTTGCGTATCGATGCCGCGCTTGAGGGTCTTCTCAGCTCCCTTATCGATGACGCCCAAACCTTCAAGCAGGGCGAATGCACTTCGGAACTGATCCTCGATGTTGGCCGCGCCCCTTTTCATCGCCGTCGCTGTAGCCTGGGCGTGGGTGTCAATTGCGGTGTCATACGTTGTTCCGAATGAGACCTTGCCCATTCCGGTGGCTCTAACACCCGCGATATAACCGACCGCCGTGGTAAACCCGCTGCCAAGCAGCAAATTTAGGTGCTCGGCCTGAAATACAGCAGAGAGCCATGGCTCGATGTGCTTTCGAGCATTGTTGATCAAGGCGTCCAGTTGGTCGGGATCTGTGGGGAGATCGTCCCAGGCACCGGTATGGCTGCCCACGCGATAAAAATGATTCTTGTCCATACTTCCTTCCCCCCAAAACCGCAATTGCGGCCCCTTCTTCTTTATCAATTAGACAGTGCCTTTCGGGGCGCATTTTTCATCTCATGTGCCACATCGACTGTGCTCGCGGTCGCGTTCATTTCTGTGAGTTTCGATTCAAGAACGCATGCTCGATTAGATCCACGCCCTGCGTGCATCGATTGACAGCCGGAGAATCTCTTTATGCCGGTACCACTCCAAGCTTTAGGAGGTCGTCCGTTGCGAGAACAAAATTCACGCCGCGACCGTTGTTGGGTTCAGATAAGTCGATGATGCGGTGAAAGACCTCCCGGGCATGCGTCGACGGCCGCTGCCCCGCGTAGAGCAACTCCCTGGTGTATCGCATCAGAAAACCCGCAAGCACATCGGCAGCCTGTATCCCTGGCGAAGCGTGCGACCCTGTAAACACGAGCGCCGCTGCCTCCTCGAAATGGTAGTCGGCGAAAGGAACTATCGGCACCCCTCCGAGTTTTACGAGTCCCTCGGCCGCCCGCTTTGCCTCGCGCAATATGTGGTCGAAGTGAGCCTGTTCATCGTGGAGAAGTGTGATCGTCCCAATCCTTCGACGATGCATATGATTGAGACGCGCATAGATGTTCGTCAGCGACGTCAGGTTTGGCAGCATCCAGACCGACTGGCCACGTTTTCCAAGATCAGGGGATGGTAGGGATCGTCGTATCCACTCATGGTTGTCCGGTTCGAGTTCCTGAAAATCTGCGTAGCTGTCCTCGGCGAAACGGAGCAGCCCCTCTCCGAGCTCGTCCGCCGGTCCGCCATGGCGCAGCCATTCGAGAAGCGTGGTGAAAGCACCCTCGATGCTAGTGGTCGACGGCCCATCACATGCTGAGACATAGGCTTCGAAAACTGCGGCGGGTGCGCGTGTGTGCAGGTATTCCGCCAGAACATTTCTAAGCCACAGCGCTTCTGGACTTCTGTCGTCGGGGCCGAGAGGCGGGAGGACCAGAGTGTTGATGATTTTGGCAGCGATCATGAAGCGCTTGTCGACGACCTCGATCATGAGTGGGAGCTGTCGCCGCGCGACGTACTGAACCAAGTCGCCGACAAACCTTGGCCTGTCTCGCACCGATGAGGATTTCAGCTCATCCGCTTGAACGAAATGAATCGCCTTGAGCCTATCAATCTCGCTCCCTAAATCGTCGGCCTGGTCGACTCCGAGGCAGGCGAGCGTGAAAATCTCCTGCCTTCCGAAATCAAACCGATTCCCGGCTCTTGCTAGGTCGCCGCTGCTGCCGCTTTCGTCCAAATAGTATTCTGTGATCACTGGGTATCTCCGGCGGACTACAGTGATCGGTGCTGGCAAGTAGACATTTACGCCGACCGGATTGAAGAAATCGACCGGGCCGATATCGCTTGCAGCACATCCGCAACAATTTCGTTCGAATTGCTCGAGGTCATCCGCCTCACCGTCGGGGCAAAGTCCGCCATGATTGTAGTCATATGCTTAGCGGCCGCGAATCTGAACCTCGCGTCGGTGTCGCGCCCCTCGCCAAGTGCGATATCAGGATCCAACACGGTCACAGTCAGAAAATCGTAGTCTCTGGCGTGGGCTCTCGCGATGGCTGTGAGCTGCTCGATCCGTCTCGGGTCTTGGGTTCGGCCGGACACCTCCAAAGCGGCAAGTAGATAGCCCAGCGCGTCAGGCACAGGGCGATCAACTAGGATCACGTCCGCTCTGAGGGAGGCTTCCGCCTCTTGCCTCATGCACTCAGCCATAATCCATAGAGTACTCTCGAACGTATGTTCTGTCAGGATCGGGAAGCCGAAGCCATGAGCGCGCTTTGCCAGATCATCGACGCCGACCACCTTGAGTCCTTTCCCTTCGAGAGCTGACCTAACCTTACCTATGAAGGTTGATTTGCCGGTCGAATGTGTACCGGCAACACCAATCTTGAAGGGACGTCCGCTCATAAAAGGATTCCTTGTCGGCTAGCCAGAATGTCGGCGCTCATCAGCGCGTCTGAACGAAGTTCGACCGGCAATGCTGACATCAGGTCGATGAAGATGAGGGCCGTGAGTATAGTATCGTAGAGCGCTGAATGATGCCGCTTTCCACTTCGCTGAGCCGCTTCTTCTGAGTGCCCCATCAGCACGCCGAGCTTTTCAAGACCGTAGGATTCAAGCCCTGGCTTTAGCGTCCTGGCCAGCTTGAGTGTGTCGATCGCGGCGGCCGGCTTCCAATCAGGTATTGAGCGACTGATGATGTCCAGCTCAATCTTTACATTGTGTCCGACGATGGTTGCTCCGTCAGTCCAGGTCATAATGTCACCGGAGATATCGTCGATGCTCGGTGCATCGGCGACATCGTCGTCGGCAAGCCCGTGGATCCGAGTCGCGGCTGGAAGTATTGGGCTTTCGGGACGCACCAGCCACTGCCAATGCCTGGGCATAATTGAGAGATTGGCAATCTCTACGATCGCCAACTCAATGATTTCGGGTGGCGTAGCACCATTACCCTCCACGTCCATAACCCAGAGTTTGCCGAGAGTCAGGTCCATCCGAGTTCCGCTCTGCCGTGGCGTCCGAGATGATGCGGGTGCTTGCGATCGTGTACTTGATAGTTCAGCGAATGCTGCATGAAATATCGCTGCTGTTCGTTACTGTCAGCAACTTCAATTCGA
Organism: Mesorhizobium temperatum; assembly: GCF_002284575.1. Taxonomy (GTDB): domain Bacteria; phylum Pseudomonadota; class Alphaproteobacteria; order Rhizobiales; family Rhizobiaceae; genus Mesorhizobium; species Mesorhizobium temperatum. Next base: position 33,846 of record NZ_NPKJ01000064.1, on the reverse strand, counting down.
CGATCGTCGATGGAGATGGATCCGGGATCAAGGCCAGCAGTGGCGGCGAGCGCTTCTACGCGCGGCATTGGCGGCTTGAGGTGCGCGGCCGCGCACAATCCGACCTGCAGAATCGGGCAGATGTCGCAGATCTCCTGGACGCCATAATGACCGTTGTAGTCCGAGATGCCATGCGCGAAGGCGACACCGCACGAGGTCTTCCGAAAAAGAGGGATCCCTGTAAAGGCTTCGAGAACCCGTCGTTCCACTCCGACTGGAAAGATCTTGCGCCGCGCTACATCGGAATAAAGATCCGGCACTCCTATTGCTTTGAAGTGGGCGCGGATCTCGTCCCTGAAGAAGAGCCCGGTAAACACAGTGGCGTCAGCAAGGGCGGCAAGACCCCTGGCGCGTGCAAAATGCAAATCTGTGTCGTTCAACCCCGCGATTATCGGGCGCCAGTAGAGGATCGATTTCGTGCGCACCGCGTGGCGGCTGAGCACCTCTAGAGACCGCTCAGCGATACCGCTATCCACCGGCTCGATCTTATCGTTTTCGATTCCCGACCAAGTCACCAATATGGTCAGTTTCAGATTTCTGAGATGTTCGAGACGCGCAACGTCCGCTGGTTCCACGTGCCAGCGTGTGATTACCAATACGGGATTAGTCAGTCCGCGCTGGTCCAAATCCTCGAGGCAGGTGAACAAGTGGTCCTTGACCATAGGTAGGAATGGGTCGGTCGCACGGTTAAAAATCTGGATAGGTGTAGTATCAGGTTGAAATGCCCAGTGGCCTACAAGGGCTTCAATTGCCTCCGTGTCACCCACTACCAGGTGCGGTTTCTTCATCTCGTAGTTGGCGAACAGGTGCCGGACGCAATAGCCGCAGTCGAGCGGGCACCCAACTACATGGTTGAGGCTGAGTCCGGATTTTCGATAGTCAATGACCTGTTTCAAGGCCGCGGGTAGATCTGGCCCTGCGACACGCAATTTGGACATGAAGTTATCTCCGACACGGCCCGCTAATAATTCAATACAGAGCACCAGGATTTTGCAGCGTGTCAATGAGGGTTAGCTGCGCACTTGATTTGCGATCTGGCAGTTGAGGTTATCCCAACCCGCGATCCGATCAGGCAGCGACCTCCTTAAACGCTTGAACCGAGCGTTTTGGCGATCCCACCTCAACGTTGTCAATTAGGCGCGTTTGGCCAAGCCAAGCGGCGACGAGCAGCCGCGCCAGCCGATTGAACGCGTCGATTGGCGCAAGGTCATTGTCAGCGCGCAGCTCGAGATACTCGAGCCTCGAGAAGCCGGCAGCGAGGATCGCCTGTCGGGCCTTATTCAGCGTCTCGATGGATTCCATTGGTGGTGCGGTCCTGACATAGTCCGCAGTGGAGCGGCTTTGAGCCTTCTCGTCCGTAGGCGAGGATATGTGGTCGCAATTGAGGGCTGTACGAGACCTCGGAAAGTTGCGCGATTGTTGGCCAGCAAGGCAACCCATCCGGTCACCCAAATGGTCAAACGGCAGCAGTCTTCCGAGGTCGATAAATTCAAGGACATCGCAATTGGGCAGCCCGACCCACTTCCGGTTCTGCCACACATCGGGTCGCGTCGGGTAGTGCGAACTGTTCGCCGGTCGCAGTTGCGAGAAATCGTTCCGCTGTCGGATACGACTATCTATGAGATGGAACAGCGTGGCGAGTTCCCACGACGCTTCAATCTCACCCCCCGCTGTGTTGTCTGGGACTTGGCAGAAGTCGAAACTTGGATCGAGGAGCGGCGGAATGCCTCATCTGCCGGAAAAATCGAGACCAGGCCTGCTCCTGACGTAAGACTACGAAAGACGCGACCCGTCAAATCGGATCAAGGATAATCGCGGCCTCTGCAGGCGGCTGAAGTATGGGCGTGTGCTTTTTGCCTGCCGCCCACGCATTGACCATGTCCGCCCATTCCTGCAGCATATGACGACGCTGCGGCTCATATTCAGCTCTGTTGTAGACACCTCGAGAGGACCGGCTGTCGTCGTGGGCAAGGCATTTCTCAATCCAGTCGCGATTAAATCCGATCTCGTTCAGGAGTGTTGAGCCGGTACGCCGAAGGTCGTGCACCGTGAAAGGCGCGAGCGCAAAGTCTTGCTTTTTTGCCCGCTCGACAATCGCAGTGGTTACCCGATTGAAGGTCGCGCGCGACATGGGCTCATCGGCATCGTAGCGGGACGGCAGCACATATCGGGAGTTCGCCGCGCAAGTCTTGAGCGCGATCATGATGTCGAGGGATTGGTGTGACAAGTAGACGTTATGCGGCTTCTTCCGTTTCATTCGCTCTTTTGGGATGCTCCAGACGGCGTTCTGGAAATCGACCTCGTCCCAAGTCGCCTCGAGTAGTTCACTCTTCCGGACCATCGTGAGCAGGATGAACTTTAGGCCGAGCCGAATGGTCGGCAGCGTCGGCACGTTTTCCAACTCTTTCAGCATTATCCGGATTTCTGCAGGCGACAGAGCGCGGTCTTTCGCCTCGAACGTGGCAATTGAGGCCGGTCCCACCTCGTCCGCGGGGTTGGCGATCTTCTCGCCGTGCAGAATGGCGTAGCTATAAATCTGCTTCACGATATCGCGGATATGAACAGCGGTTGCCGGCGCACCACGGTCCTTCACCTTTGCGCAGAGCGCCCGCAAGTCGTCAGGTGTTATTTCGGTTAGGAGCCTTTTCTCCCAAATCGGCAAAATGTCGCGATCGAAAATGGCCTTGCGCATCGAGCGGGTGCTATTCGCCATCTTCGCTTCCTTGAACCAGCGCTTGCCTTCATCCCCAAAACTCGCCGTGGCTGACAGGCGACGCTTGTCGCGCTGCTTTTCATGCGCCGGCGACTTTCCGGCTGCCACCATTTTCCGCGCGGCAAGGCAGCGGTCGCGCGCCTCTGCCAGCGTGATGCCTCCCTCCCCATATCGGCCCAGCGTCACAGTCTCTCTCCGACCAGTCATCCGGTAGTCGTACCGAAACGCAATCTGCCCAGTCGGAGACACTGCCGCGTACATACCGTCACGGTCGGCAACTTTGTACATTTTGTCTTTTGGTTTCAGCCTCTTAAGAGCTACATCTGTTAACATGATGACAGAGGATCGGATCACAAAATTGAGTTTCTCAGCGCCAATTTTACCGTCATTGATTTTACCGTCAACTGTTAGGAACAATCCTTGTGTTTCAATACTTTGATGGCAAGAAGTGAGTACGCTTGCAATCGGCGCGACGACGGTATTGCATGGCATGAAAGAGAACGCAGAAACGCGTGCCGTCAGATTTACCGCCAAATGATTCCGCTTCGAGGCGATAGATGGCGATAGATGCAGAAAGGAAAACTTTAGCTTTTCAGAAGCTTATGCAACTCTGATCGATAGTTGCTGAAAGCTCGCTAATGATGCAGCTTTATTCCCACTCGATTGTGCCCGGCGGCTTGCTCGTCACGTCGTAGACGACGCGGTTGATGCCGCGCACCTCGTTGATGATGCGGGTGGCGGCGGCGCCGAGGAACGCCATGTCGTAGTGGTAGAAATCCGCCGTCATGCCGTCGACCGAGGTGACGGCGCGCAGCGCGCAGACGAACTCATAGGTGCGGCCGTCGCCCATCACGCCGACGGTCTGCACCGGCAGCAGCACGGCAAAGGCCTGCCAGATGGCGTCGTAGAGGCCGGCCTTGCGGATCTCGTCGAGATAGATGGCATCGGCCTCGCGCAGGATCTCCAGCTTTTCGCGGGTGATGCCGCCCGGGCAGCGGATGGCGAGACCGGGGCCGGGAAACGGATGCCGGCCGATGAAGCTGTCGGGCAGGCCGAGTTCCTTGCCGAGCGCCCTCACCTCGTCCTTGAACAGTTCGCGCAGCGGCTCGACCAGCTGCATGTTCATGCGCTCGGGCAGGCCGCCGACATTGTGGTGCGACTTGATCGTCACCGACGGGCCGCCGGTGAAGGAGACGCTTTCGATGACGTCGGGATAGAGCGTGCCCTGCGCCAGGAAATCGGCGCCGCCGAGCTTCTCGGCCTCTTCCTCGAACACCTCGATGAACAGCCGGCCGATGGTCTTGCGCTTCTTTTCCGGGTCCGACTCGCCCTCGAGCGCGCCGATAAAACGGTCCGAGGCGTCGACCAGGATGAGCGGCAGATTGTAGTGCTGGCGAAACATCTCCACCACGCCTGATGCCTCGTCCTTGCGCATCAGCCCGTGGTCGACAAGGATGCAGGTGAGTTGATCGCCGACCGCCTCGTGGATCAGGAGTGCTGCGACCGAGGAATCGACGCCGCCCGAAAGCGCGCAGATGACCTTGCCCTTGCCGACCTGCTTGCGGATCGTCTCGACCGCGTGCTCGCGGTAGGCGCGCATCGTCCAGTCGCCCTCGATGCCGGCGATCTTGTGGACGAAGTTTTGCAGCAGCCGGGCGCCGTCCGGCGTGTGCACCACTTCGGGGTGGAACATGATGCCGTACATCTTGCGCTCGACATTGCCGAAGATGGCGAAGGGCGAGCCTTCCGATTTGCCGAACACCTCGAATCCCTTGGGCAAGGAGATGACGCGGTCGCCGTGGCTCATCCATACCTGGTGCCGCTGGCCGGGCGCCCAAAGACCCTCGAACAGCGGGCTGTCCTTCTGGATCTCGACGAAGGCACGGCCGAATTCGCGATGGTCGGAGCTTTCGGCGACGCCGCCCATCTGCACGCACATGGCCATCTGGCCATAGCAGATGCCGAGCACCGGCACGCCGGCATCAAAGACGATCTGCGGCGCACGCGGGCTGCCGATGTCGCCGGTCGAGGCCGGGCCGCCGGAGAGGATCACCGCCTTCGGATTGATGCGCTTGAACGCCGCTTCGGCCGACTGGAACGGCACGATCTCGGAAAACACGCCGGCCTCGCGGATGCGCCTGGCGATGAGCTGCGTGAACTGGCTGCCGAAATCGACAATCAGGACGGTGTCGGGATGATTGGCTATCTTCATGGCGAGCGTTTAGAGAAAGAAACGAGTCGGCGCAATGGGTTGCGAAGGCGTCTCTCTCACTCCGTTTCCGCGTCATGCGATGGTCCAAACTGCAGCGCACCGGAGCCGATCGCCTGTTCCAGCCGCGTCACCGCATCCGCCAGCTTCTCGTCGATGACATGGAGATACTCCTTCCAGTCGCCGACATGCCTGAGATCGGCAGCCCCGTCGGAAATGCCGCGCAGGCCGACGAGCGGCACGCCGAACAGTTGGCAGGCTCGCAGGCAGGCGAAGGTCTCCATATCGACCATGTCCTCGGTAATCGCATCATAGGCGCTGCCGGAAATGATTGCCGCGCCGGTCGACAGCGTCGCCTCGCTTATGCCTGGAATCCTGAACGGCAGCGGCACGGTCACCGGCAGGTCGAGAAACGGCGTCGCACCCTTCTCGAAGCCCAATGGCGAGGCGTCGATGTCGCGGTAGGCGACCGAAACGGCCTGGTAGATTTCCGTCTGCTCCAGTGTCCGGCTGCCGGCCGAACCGAGCGATACGACGAGGTCCGGCAGCGCCTTTTCAGACTTCAGCCATGACAGTTCCGCGCCCAGCCTGACACCGGCCTCGACCGGCCCGACGCCGGTCATGACAGGCGTGAACAGCCGCTGCAGATGCGGGCCGTATTCGGCCTGCGCCGCCATCACGAAGAGGACGTCCCTGCCCGCAATTCTGACGGCCTTGCGCATCGGATCAGCCTTCAATGCCATCGCGACCGACCACCGTCATCATCGTTCCGGTCATGGTGGCGATCAGCTTGGCCTCGCCGTCGACGGCGAAGGCATAGGCCTGGCCGTCGGCGACGATGATGGTGCGGCCGGGCTTCGTCACCGAGCCGCGGAACAGGAAGCGCTCGCCCCGGCCCGGGGCCAGCAGATTGACCTTGAACTCGATGGTTAGCACACTGGAGCTTTCCGGCATCAGCGAGAACGCCGCATAGCCGCAGGCTGAGTCCAGCGCCGTCGAAATGACGCCGGCATGAAGAAAGCCATGCTGCTGGGTCAGCGCCGCCGAATAGGGCATCTCGATCTCGATGATGCCGGGCGTCACCAGCGTCAGCTCGGCGCCGATGGTCGTCATGGCGTTCTGGCGCGCGAAGGACGTCCTGACGCGATCCTCATAGTTGGGGGCGGGTACGATCTCTGCTGCCATGGCTTGTCACGCTCCTGTCAATAAATCTTATTGCAGAGGCATGAGCGGCAGGCAATCGCTATTGCTGCACTGCAGCAATCAAGCCCGCCGACAACGTTCAGCCGCCCTTGCGCAGTGCGCAGACATAAAACCCATCGGTACCGCTCAGCGCCGGCGACAGCGAAATGCCGCCCGCGGCGCCGATACGCGCGGCCGTCTCGTGACCCGGAAAGCGGCTGTCCCAGAGCTGGCGGTGATCGACCGGGACAAAGCCGCTATTACGATCTCTGAAGGCAGCGACCTGCTCACCATTCTCCTCATCGAACACCGAGCAGGTGATGTAGACCAGCAGCCCGCCCGGTTTGACGAAGGTTTTGGCCGCGTCGAGGATCGCCGACTGCTCGCCCTTGCGTGCATCGAGCTGCTTCTGCGTCAGCCGCCATTTGGCATCGGGCCGGCGCCGCCAGGTGCCGCTGCCGGTGCAGGGCGCATCGACCAGGACGATGTCCATGTGGCCCGAGAGGGTGCTGAGTTCCGCCGGCTTGGTGACGATTTGCACGTTGCGGTTTTCCGAGCGGCGGATGCGGTCGAAGATCGGCGCCAGCCGCGCCTTTTCGGAATCATGGGCAAACACCTGGCCGCGATTGTCCATCGCCGCCGACAGTGCCAGCGTCTTGCCGCCGGCTCCGGCGCAAAAGTCGAGGACCTGCATTCCGGCTTCCGCGCCAGCCAGCATGGCGGCGAGCTGCGAACCTTCGTCCTGAACCTCGAACCAGCCTTTCTGGAAGGCCGGTTCCGCCTGCACGTTCGGGTGCCTGCCGTCGCCCGCGATCGGCGGGATGCGGATGCCGTGCGGTGCGATCCGTGCGGCCCTGGCGCCGGTCTCGGCCAGTTCGGCAAGAACCTTGCCGCGATCGGCCTGCAGCGTGTTGACCCTGAGATCGAGCGGCGGGCGGGTCGCCAGCGCCGCACCTTCTTCGACCCAGCTGGCGCCGAAGGCTCGTTCGAAAAGCGGTTCGCACCAGTCGGGAATGTCGGCGCGCACCGCTGGCGGTGCATCGTCAAGCTGGCGGCCGGCAACCGCCTTCAACTCATTGTCGTTGAGCAGCGGCGGCGCGAATTTGTCGCCATCGAGCGCTTCGTTCAAAGATTGGGCTGTCTGGTTCCATTCGAGCAGCAGCGCGCCGAAAGCGACGGCGCGCGGCGTATCTTCGCCCAGCAAAAAGCTGGCCGAGCGCTTCCGGCGCAGCCCATCATAGACGATGTTGCCGATCGCGGCACGGTCGCCGCCACCGGCGAAGCGGTGCGACAGGCCCCAATCCTTCAGCGCATCGGCCACCGGCCTGTGCCGCCGGCCGATATCCTCCAGCACTTCGATGGCCGCCGCCAGCCGTCCGCCCAGTCGCATCTTGTTATTCCGTTACTCAGCAAATTATTTCCGGCCCTGCTCTAAAGCGCGCGACTGGCGCACACAAGCGGGGAGAGTCTTGGATATCAGATCGAACGCCCCATCGGCATCCGAGACTTTGACCCTCGCATTGCTTGTGCTTTCAAACTTTTGAAGTTGCGATAGTCTTCCGCTGCGTGATTCGCAAAGAACTGCAAGCGGATCGACGGGAAATTACGAGGAGAGGGCAATGAAGACTTATCTGGCGGAAGTTCTAGGCACATTTCTACTAGTGTTCATCGGCACGGCCTCGGTGGTGACGGGCGGCTTCGGCGGCGCGCTGCCGCTCGGCCAGGAAGGCATCGGTCTTGCATTCGGCATCGGCCTGATTGCGGCGGCCTATGCGATCGGCCCGATCTCGGGCGCGCATCTCAACCCGGCGGTGACGCTCGGCGTGTTCCTTGCCGGCCGAATGGAGGCCAAGGACGTCATCCCCTACTGCATCGCGCAGGTCATCGGCGCCGTCATTGCGTCGCTGGCGCTGTGGATCATCGTCTCCGGGCAGGTCGGCGGTCATACCGGCGGCTTCGGCGCCAATGGCTGGGATGCGACGAAATGGGGCGTCAGCTCGGCGTTCCTGTGGGAGCTGATCGGAACCTTCACCTTCGTGACGGTGATCCTCGGCGTCACCAGCGGCAGCCACACGACGGCCTTTGCCGGCCTCGTCATCGGCCTGACGCTGGCGGGACTGCACTTCGCCATCATTCCGGTGACCGGCACGTCGCTCAATCCGGCCCGCTCGATCGGCCCGGCGCTGTTTTCGGGCAGTGCCGCGATCAGTCAGCTCTGGCTGTTCATCGTCGCACCGCTGATCGGCGGCGCCATTGCCGGCGTGGTTGCCAAGACACGCATCTTCGAGAAGGACTGAAAGTCGAAGGGCTGAATCAAGAAAGGCGCGGGCCTGGCCCGCGCCTTTCTTGTTGAGACTTGAGAAACTTACCGCAGGCGGGAAGCTGTTCGCTCCGGACCTTGGCGCCGAGATCAGGCGAGTTCGAAGCGATCGGCGTTCATCACCTTGTTCCACGCCGCCACAAAGTCGTTGGCAAATTTCTCCTTGGCATCCGCGGTCGCATAGACTTCTGCTAGGGCACGCAGCTGCGAATGCGAGCCGAAGATCAGGTCGACGCGGGTGCCGCTCCACTTGAGCTCACCTGTTGCCCGGTCGCGTCCTTCGAACACGTCCTTGGCGTCCGATGTCGACTTCCACACCGTGCCCATGTCGAGCAGGTTGACGAAGAAGTCATTCGTCAACGTCTCAGGCCGCTTGGTGAAGACGCCGTGCGTTGACTGGTCGGTATTTGCACCGAGCACACGCAGGCCGCCGACGAGGACTGTCATCTCCGGCGCCGTCAGCGTCAGCAATTGCGCCCGGTCCACCAGCGCCTCCTCGGGCGACAAACGCTGCCTGCCGCTGAGATAGTTGCGGAAACCGTCGGCGGTCGGTTCAAGCGGAGCGAAGGAGTCGACGTCGGTCTGCTCCTGCGACGCATCCATGCGCCCCGGCGTGAACGGAACCTTCACGTCGTTGCCGGCGTCCTTCGCAGCTTTCTCGATCGCGGCGCAGCCGCCAATGACGATCAGGTCGGCAAGCGAGACTTTCTTGTCGCCGGTCTGCGAGGCGTTGAAGTCCCTCTGGATCGCTTCGAGCTTCTCCAGCACCTTCGCCAGCTGAGCCGGCTGGTTGACGTCCCAGTCCTTTTGCGGCGCGAGCCGAATGCGCGCGCCGTTGGCGCCGCCGCGCTTGTCGGAGCCACGGAAGGTCGAGGCTGACGCCCAGGCCGTCGACACGAGCTGCGGCACCGAAAGGCCGGAGGCGAGGATCTTCGCCTTCAGGGCGGCCACGTCTAGCTCATCGACCAGAACGTGATCGACTGCCGGGATAGGATCCTGCCATGGCAGCTCTTCCTTGGGAACGAGCGGGCCGAGATAGCGCACGATCGGGCCCATGTCGCGGTGGGTCAGTTTGTACCACGCGCGGGCGAAGGCATCGGCGAACTGGTCCGGATTTTGATGGAAGCGCCGCGATATCTTTTCGTAGGCAGGATCGAACCGCAAAGCGAGGTCGGTGGTCAGCATCGATGGCGCGTGACGCTTGGCTGCATCGTGCGCATCCGGCACGGTGCCGGCACCCGCGCCGCCCTTCGGCGTCCATTGGTGCGCGCCGGCCGGGCTCTTGGTAAGCTCCCATTCGAAGCCGAACAAATTGTCGAAGAAGTTGTTGCCCCACTTGGTCGGCGTCGTGGTCCAGGTCACTTCCAGGCCGCTGCCGATCGCGTCACCGCCTTTGCCGGTGCCAAACGTGCTCGCCCAGCCGAGGCCCTGCTCTTCGATGCCAGCGGCTTCAGGCTCTGGACCGACCAGCGTCGCATCGCCGGCGCCGTGGGTCTTGCCGAAGGTGTGGCCGCCGGCGATGAGTGCGACGGTCTCTTCGTCGTTCATGGCCATGCGCGCGAAGGTCTCGCGAATGTCGCGCGCCGCGGCCAACGGATCCGGATTGCCGTTTGGCCCTTCCGGGTTCACATAGATCAGACCCATCTGCACGGCGGCGAGAGGGTTCTGGAGATCGCGGTCGCCGCTGTAGCGCTCGTCGGCCAGCCACTTGCCTTCCGGGCCCCAGTAGATGTCCTGTTCGGGCTCCCAGACATCGGCGCGCCCGCCGGCAAAACCGAAGGTCTTGAAGCCCATCGATTCCAGGGCGACGTTGCCGGTGAGAATCATCAGGTCGGCCCAGGAGATCTTGCGGCCGTATTTCTGCTTGATCGGCCACAGCAGCCGGCGGGCCTTGTCGAGATTTACGTTGTCCGGCCAGCTGTTGAGCGGCGCGAAGCGCTGCTGGCCGGCTCCGGCACCGCCGCGGCCGTCGCCGATGCGGTAGGTGCCGGCGCTGTGCCAGGCCATGCGGATGAACAGCGGCCCGTAATGGCCAAAGTCGGCCGGCCACCATTCCTGCGAGTCCGTCATCAGGGCATGCAGGTCCTTGATCACGGCGTTCAGATCGAGACTCTTGAATTCCTTGGCGTAGTCGAACGCCTCGCCCATTGGATCGGACAGTGCGGATTGCTGGTGGAGTACCTGCACATTCAGCTGGTTCGGCCACCAGTCACGGTTGGCCCTGGCGATAGTTGTGTGCACGACCGGGCATTTTCCCGCGCTGGTGTCATCGGTCTTTGCGTCCATCGTTCTCTCCGACTTGTTGATTTTCCGGATTTGTTGATTTCCGGGATTTGTTGGATTTTCCGGACGGGCCTTGAGCCACGCCATTCTGGAATGGTTCCAGACTAGGCCGCATTGCCGATAAAAACAAATTGCCTTTCCTGTTTGTTGCGATAGGTTTTACTTATGATTGGTCTCACCGTCCGGCAGATGCAATATTTCGAGGCACTGGCGCAGACGCTGCATTTCGGCCGCGCCGCGAAGCTGGCCGGCGTCAGCCAGCCGGCGCTGTCTTCACAGATCGCCGAGATGGAGCTGCGGCTCAACTGCCGGCTGTTCGAGCGCGGCGGCAAATCGGTGCGGATGACCGACGAGGCACTGGCCATGCTGCCGCGTATCGAGCGTATTCTTGCCGACATCCGCGAAATCGAGACCACGGCCCGGCGCGGCCGCCCCGCCATGGAGGGACGCTTCCGGCTCGGCATCATCCCGACGGTGGCGCCCTATCTCCTGCCGCATGTACTGCCGGAGCTGAAACGGCATTTTCCGGCCTTGCAGCTCGAATTGCGCGAAGCGGTGACCGCGTCGCTGGTCGAGGACACCGCCCTGGGAAAGCTCGACGCCTTCATCGCGGCCCTCCCCCTCGATCAGCCTGGGCTGATCACCGAGCCGCTTTTCTCAGACCGGTTCTTCCTTGCCGTGCCGGCCGGCGACCCCGCCTTCGCCTCGCCGCCGGTTCCGCCGGAAAGCCCGGCACTGGAAAGGCTGATGCTGCTGGAGGAAGGCCATTGCCTGCGCGAACAGGCGCTTGCCGTCTGCGGCAGCGTGCGGCCGGTGGCAATGGCGAGTTATGGCGCGACCAGCCTGACGACGCTGCTGCAGATGGTGGCGCACGGGCTCGGCGTCACGCTCATCCCGGAAATGGCGGCAGGACCGGCCAGCGCCATGCGCGACCTGAAGATCGTGCCGTTCCAGGAACCGATGCCGCAGCGCACGATCTGCCTGGCCTGGCGGCGCAACAAGGTCCGGCACGACGAATGCGTCGAACTGGCCAAGATCATCCGCGGGCTGGACCAGGCGGTGCTGGCGGCGTGAGGTGGAGGATGTTGGTCAGAGGGTCCGATTGTGACCTCAACCTCGTTTCCAAGCTGCGAGCAAGGGCCTATGCCTCCATAAACGGGGTCCTTCCGCGGACGGCCAACCCTGGAGATCGTTACGACCGGCTTGGCATGCTGCGCAGCAGTCCTACATTCGTCATGAGGGCCAGCTGGAGGATATGCGCCGACTACTAAAAAGTCGTCGGATGCGGAAACACAGTGGTGCTTGTGCCAGACCGAATGCCCGACGCCTGATATCACGGGCAGCGAAACTGGTTGCGCGAGGGGCGAGTTCGCATATTCTGGTTGTGGCAGAAGAGTTTACAACAATGGGAGGAGTAAATGTCCGACAGCAAAATCTCGCGTCGCGGGTTCCTGGAAAAGTCCACCGCCATAACGGCCGGTGCGGCTGCAGCGACGACGCTCGCAACCCCAGCCGTACTGGCGCAGTCGCCGGTCACCATCAAGATGCAGACCTCCTGGCCTGCTTCGGACATCTGGATGGATTTCGCGCGGCAATACATAGAGCGCGTCGAAAAGATGTCCGGTGGCCGGCTGAAGTTCGAGCTCCTGCCCGCGGGTGCGGTCGTGGGCGCGTTCCAGGTGCTGGATGGCGTCAATGACGGCGTGATCGACGCCGCACATACCGTCCCCGTCTACTGGTACGGCAAGCACAAGGCCGCGTCGCTTTTCGGAACTGGCCCTGTGTTTGGCGGCAGCGCCACCACCATGCTCGCCTGGTTCCACCAGGGCGGCGGCAAGGATCTCTACCGCGAGCTGACGCAGGACATCATGGGCCTCAACGTCGTCGGCTTCTATGGCTTCCCGATGCCGGCGCAGCCGTTCGGCTGGTTTAAGAAGCCTGTCACGACCACCGCTGAACTGCAGGGATTCAAGTATCGGACGGTGGGTCTTGCCGCCGATCTCATGCAGAACCTTGGCCTCAGCGTGGCGCAGCTGCCCGGCGGTGAAATCGTGCCGGCCATGGAGCGCGGGGTTATCGACGCTTTCGAATTCAACAATCCGTCATCCGACCTTCGCTTCGGTTCGCAGGACGTCGCCAAGCACTACACCTTGTCATCCTACCATCAGGCGAGCGAGTCGTTCGAATTCCTGTTCAACAAAGACGTATTCGACGACCTCGACGATGATTTGAAGGCCATTCTCGAATATGGCGTGGAGGCGGCCAGCACCGCGAACACCGCACTCGCCCTCGACAACTATTCGGCCGACCTGCAGAAGCTGCAGACCGAGCACGGTGTCACCGTGCACCGCACCTCCAAGGAAATTCTCGACGCACAACTCCAGGCTTGGGACAAGATCATCCCGACGCTGGAGGCGGATGAGTTCATGAAGCGGGTGCTCGATAGCCAGCGCCAATGGGTCGAACGCGTTGTCTACTACGAGCTAATGAATTCAGCCGACCTGACACTGGCATACGAACATTACTTCCCAGGCAAGCTGAAGCTCTAATTCGCGCCTCCGCTTCGGCAAATCCGACGGTCTTCCGGACCGCCGGATTGCATCTGACGGAACCCGAGACATGCTCCGCTACATCGCATTCGCCGATGAACTTTCGGCATGGTTTGGAAAGGTGTTCGCCTGGAGCGTCGTCATCATGACACTCGGCGTGAGTTATGAAGTTGTCGTGCGATACCTGTTCAGCGCGCCGACCGCGTGGGCATTCGACCTCAGCTACATGCTCTACGGCACCATGTTCATGATGGCCGGCGCCTACACCTTGTCGCGAGACGGGCATGTGCGCGGCGATTTCATCTACCGTCTGTGGAGGCCGCGCGTGCAAGCGGCGGTCGAACTTGTCCTCTACTTCATCTTCTTCTTCCCAGGCGTGACGGCGTTGGTTCTGGCCGGATGGAAGTATGCCGCACGCAGCTTCCGCTATCTCGAGGTAAGCTCGAACAGTCCGGCCGGGATTCCGATCTTCCAGTTCAAGGCCGTCATCGTGGCGGCAGGCATCCTGCTCTTCGTGCAGGGGATTGCTCAGGTGTTCCGCTGCGTCGTCTGTCTACGAACCGGAACATGGCCGCGCGCGGCTGAAGACGTGGAAGAGATCGAGAAGGTGCTGATGGAAGCCAAGACGCTCGATGTTCTGCATCACGGTTCGGAAGCAGTCGACCTCCCATTCCTCCACCCCGACAATCAACCCGACCGCGACGGAGAAGACAGATGAGCGATCCTCAGGTCGCCGTCGCGATGCTGCTCATTCTGCTTCTGGCGATCTTCCTTGGCTTCCCGGTTGCGTTCACTTTGATGGCGCTAGGGGTCGCCTTTGGCTACTACGCTTATTTAAATCCGGGGCGGATGTGGCGCGCCTATGAACGGGCGGTTGAGGATGGTGCCGACGGCTGGACGCTTACGGAGCATTGGATCGGCGGCTTCTTCAACAACCGCATTTTCGATCTGTTCGTGAACCAAACCTATTCTGTGATCTCGAACGACGTGCTGACCGCCATCCCGCTGTTCCTGTTCATGGGCTACATCGTCGAGCGGTCCAATATCATCGAGCGCCTTTTCGGCACCCTCTATATCGCCACCCGGCGCGTTCCTGGCTCCATGGCGGTCGCCGCCCTCATCACCTGCACCCTTTTCGCAACGGCCACAGGCATTGTCGGCGCGGTCGTGACACTCATGGGCCTGCTGGCGTTTCCCGCCATGCTGAAGGCGCGTTACAACATCAGCTATGCCTCGGGAGTGATCTGCGCGGGCGGAACCCTCGGCATTCTCATTCCGCCGTCCATTCTGCTCATCGTCTATGGCGCGACGGCGGGTGTTTCGGTGGTCCGTATGTATGCGGCAGCCCTGCTTCCAGGACTGCTGCTTGCCGGCCTCTATCTGATCTATGTGGTGGCGAAGGCGGTGCTGCAGCCGCAGGTGGCGCCGAAGCCGACCCGAGACGAGGTAGGGCACTATTCGGTCGTGCAAATCAGCTGGATGCTGCTGACTTCCTTCGTCCCTCTGGCGGTCCTGATCCTCGCGGTGCTCGGCGCTATTCTCTTCGGCCTCGCCACGCCTTCGGAGGCTGCCGCCATCGGCGCGCTCGGCGGCGTCGTGCTGGCCGCCGCCTACCGGGCCCTGACGTGGCAACGCCTGAAGGAGTCCGTCTATTTGACGGCGCGCACGACCGCGATGGTGTGCTGGCTGTTCGTCGGCTCCGCGACCTTCGCCTCGGTCTTTGCCTATCTGGGAGGCCAGCAACTGATCAGCGATTTCGTCACCGGCCTCGACATGTCGCCGCTGATGTTTCTGATCGTCGCCCAGATCATCATCTTCATCCTGGGCTGGCCGCTGGAATGGACGGAGATTATCGTGATCTTCGTTCCGATCTTCCTGCCGCTGTTGGCGCATTTCGAGATCGATCCGCTGTTTTTCGGCGTGCTCGTCGCGGTCAACCTTCAGACGGCCTTTCTGTCGCCGCCCATGGCGATGTCGGCCTACTACCTCAAGGGCATTTCGCCGCCGCATGTTCAGCTTTCGGATATTTTCCGCGGAATGATGCCTTATATGCTGATCGTCATCCTGTGCATGGTCATCATCTATATCTTCCCGCAGATCGTGTACGGGCTACCCAACCTGATCTACGGGGGCTGAGACGGGGGTGCCGCGGCGAGTAGAGGACAAAAGATGAATTTGAGCCGCTTCCTGGCCGTCTTGGCATTTGTAGTCTTTCTGGCGTTTTTCGGCGTCGTAATCCGGTTCGTCCCGCATCCCGATCTGGGCGTTGCGATCGGCATCGGCGTCCTCCTTGCGGGCTACGATCTTTGGAGCCAACTGAGGTCTCGTGCGAGGTAATAGCCGGATTGGGGCGGTCGCGGGGAAGCTGCATGGCTGCAGCGTCGATCAACCCAATGTGACAACGCCGAGAGTCCTGGAAGCTGAGCTAGCGTCCGCTTGGCCTGAGAAACATCAACTTCAATCAAATCCCCGTGAATCGTACCGGACGTCCGGAACCGCCGACGCGTCCCGGCATTGATTTTGCGGAGGAATCTGCGTCCAGAACAGGGAGCAGTGTTATGGCTTACCGTGATTACATCCATACGCCGGTGACGCCGCGCGACATCCGATGGGGTCTCCAGCAGGGGGCCGTTGCGGGCATCGTCGCAGGCATCGTCTTTGCGGCGTTCGAAATGACGGCGAGTGCGTTCATGATGGGGGCGGAAGCGTTCTTCATGCCCCTGCGCATGATCGGCGCCATCGCACTTGGACCGGAAGCTCTCGATCCCGGCTACCCGCTCCTGACGGCCAGCATCGCCGGCGTGATCGTCCATATTATTCTGGCTATCATCTATGGGATCGTGTTCGGAGAGATTGCCGCAATGCTGCGAGGGCAAGCCACCTTCATTGTTCTCGGCAGCGTCTTTGGCCTCGCCTTGTGGCTCGTCAATTTCTATGTGATCGCGCCGATCGCATTCCCCTGGTTCCTGCAAGCAAGCCCGGTCGTGCAGTTCGTTGCCCACACATTCTTCTTCGGTACCGTCCTCGGCTGGTACCTGTGGAAATCGCACGAGAGAAGCGGGCTCGAAGGACCGGCGGTTTAGCCTTGCCAGCACCGACCTGGCACGGTCGGATTGAAGCGGAAAGACAGCGGTGGTCACCGGCGCTTCTGCCGGTGTCGGACGCGCTGTTGCGCTGCGCCTCGCGCGGGAGGGTGCGAAGGTCGCTCTGATCGCCCGCGACAAGCCCGCTCTGAGCCAGCTGACAGTGGAAATCGTGTCCAACTATCTGGCGCAGAAAACAGCGGACGGCTAGCTGCCCTACAACGATCAGGCTTTCGCGCATTTCGACTATCTCAAGCGGCAGCTCGACAAGATCGACCCCCTCTTACCGCGACTGACGGACCACCAAACGAGCATGGAGAGCTAAAGTGACGAAAGTTGAGGTGTTGTTCTTCGACGTCCTGGGGACCGTTGTCGATTGGCGCGGCAGCATAGCGGCGGAGGCAAGTTCTTTTCTGAAGCGCCACGGCGCGTTGCATATCGACGCTAGTGCTTTTGCCGATGCTTGGGTCGGACGCTATGACGCATCGGTTGAAGCCGTTCGCTGCGGTCGGCGGCCCTTTGTCCCGCTCGATCTGCTCAACATGGAGAACCTGGAAGCGTGTCTGAAAGGATACGGGTTGATGCCATCGGCTGTACCGAGTGCTGAACTGGAAAATCTCAATCTGGCTTGGCACCGCCTCAAGCCGTGGCCGGACTCGGTGGAGGGTCTTTCCAGATTGAAGGAACGCTTCATCGTCGCACCGCTGTCCGATGGGAACACCCGACTTCTGGTGGACATGGCAAAACATGCCGGGCTGCCATGGGATACGATCCTTGGCGCTGATGTCTCCGAGGCCTATAAGCCGATGCCACAGGTGTATCTTCGTGCCTGCGAGCTGCTGAGCGTGGAGCCGGACAGGGCGATGCTG
The DNA here is from genome assembly GCF_002284575.1 of Mesorhizobium temperatum. Lineage (GTDB taxonomy): Bacteria > Pseudomonadota > Alphaproteobacteria > Rhizobiales > Rhizobiaceae > Mesorhizobium > Mesorhizobium temperatum. Next base: position 16,599 of record NZ_NPKJ01000064.1, on the reverse strand, counting down.
GTTGCCGCCCACGACTACGATCTGGACGCCGCGCGTCGATGCGGATTGAAGACGGCGTATGTCGTTCGCGCAAATGCGCATGACCCGTCGAAGGCTGCCGCTGTCAAGCCGCGCGACGGTTGGGAATACATGGCAAATGACTTGATCGAACTCGCTGCAATTCTGAAGTAGGTTGCGAGGGCGCGCTCCGGCAGCCGGCAACAAAAGCCCGCGTTGTCCCGCTGGCTCTGCGACAGCCATCACCAGGGAAATGAAGGTGCGGAGCGGTCGAGTTGCCCGCATTGCCGAGTAAGCCCGACGTCCACCCCGTAGCCCAGCTTAATGCGAAAGCTGCCGCGCAACGCAAGCTGGTGGCTGGACGGCCGCACTGGGTGGCAGCAATTTGGCCGCAAGACGCGATGGAGCGTCAACCGCGCCGCGCCGCCTCGATCGCGGCGACGTCGATTTTCACCATGGTCATCATGGCATCAAACGCGCGCTTTGCCTCGTCGCCGCCAGCCGCCATCGCGTCAGTCAGCACGCGCGGAATGATTTGCCAGGAAATCCCCCATTTGTCTTTGCACCAACCGCACACGCTCTCCTGGCCGCCGTTGCCGACGATGGCATTCCAATAGCGATCGGTCTCCTCCTGATCGTCGGTGGCGATCTGGAACGAGAAGGCTTCGTTGTGCTTGAACTCGGGACCCCCGTTGAGGCCGATACAAGGAAGGCCCGCGACTGTGAATTCGACCGTCAACACTTCGCCTTCTTTGCCGGCCGGGTAGTCACTGGGTGCACGGTGGACAGCACCCACCACGCTGTCAGGAAAGATCTCGGAGTAGAAGCGGGCGGCGGCCTCTGCGTCCTTATCGTACCAGAGGCAAATCGTATTCTTTGGCATTTGCGGGTTCCTTTCGCTTTAAGGCCAGGATTTCGGCCCTGTTTCCCTCTTCCGAAATAGGTAGCCAACCGCTTTTCTCCACCCCGGAAGCGCCGTCTCGCCCGGGCGATCGCAAAGGGCAGCTTACCTTAACGTCGCTGTCCGCTTTGGCCTGGGTTCCGGACAATAAAGCGAAGGTCCGCTCCTGAAATGCGTCGGGAGTGTTCGGAGCGTCCGCAAGGCGGACCAAGATTGCGACCCCTGACCTGGCGACAACAGGACTACGATGCTCCGCCGGTCCGCCCCTCAGGCGGTCTTCGGCGTCACCAGCCCCAGTTCGTCAACCATCGCATTGCGCATCGAGGGTGCTCGTATGAGAACGGAGTTGCTGGGCAACATGTTGCTCAACTCTTCATTGCATTGGGTTGTTGGGGGCCTGCAGGCCCAGTTAAGTCTGATGCATCCAGGGTGCATAGGAGATGCCGACGATCGCTCCTTCAATTGTTTGGAGTCGGGCGACGGTCTGGCCCCAGGGTTCGGTGCGTGCGCCATGGAGCAGGTCATACCCTTTTTCCTGAAACTCCTGCGCGGCGGCAGCGACGCCATCCGGGTCCTCGACTTCGAACTCGATACAGGCTTGCGGTATCGGCCGATCTGCCGGCCACTCGCGTGTTCCAAAGCACGCTTCGGCAGCCTGCGAGAGTGGCCATACGCCAAAATGCTTACTGCCGCCGATGCTCTCGCTGAAGTAGTACTCGTCGCCCTCGTGGCGCTTGAGCGGCAAGCCCAGCACGTCAATGAAGAGCTTGCGGCTCTCGGCTGGATCCGGCGCAACGATGGCCATACTCGAAATGAACAAAACCTTCATTTTTGGACACTCCATTCTGACGGCAATTCTATTGCTGATTTGGCCAGATCGCGGTGACCGAATCCCGCCTTGGAATCGTGGGAGCGTAACGGCCGCGTGGCGCGACGCGGACACCCCGCTTCAGGCGGTCTTCGGCGTCACCAGCCCCAGTTCGTGAACCATCGCCTCGCGCATGAGAAACTTCTGCGGCTTGCCGGTCACCGTCATCGGCAATTCGGTGCGAAAGCGGATGTGGCGCGGGATCTTGTAGTGGGCGATCTGGCCGGCGCAAAAGGCCTTGATCTCCTGCTCGGTGGCGATCTGGCCCGGCTTGAGCACGATCCAGGCACAAAGCTCCTCGCCGTATTTCGGGTCGGGAATGCCGAAAACCTGCACTTCCCTGACCTTGGGGTGGCGGTAGAGAAATTCCTCGACCTCGCGCGGATAGACGTTCTCGCCGCCGCGGATGACCATGTCCTTGACCCTGCCGACGATGTTGCAATAGCCCTCCGCATCGATGATGGCGAGGTCGCCGGTGTGCATCCAGCCGTCGGGATCAATCGCCTCGCGGGTTTTTTCCTCGTCGTCCCAATAGCCCTTCATCACCGAATAGCCGCGTGTGCAGAGTTCGCCCGGCGCGCCGACCGCAACGGTGGCGCCATCGGAATCGATCGCCTTGACCTCAACATGGGGGTGGACGCGGCCGACCGTCGAGACGCGCTTTTCCAGCGGATCGTCGACGCTGCTCTGGAACGACACCGGGCTGGTCTCGGTCATGCCATAGGCGATGGTCACCTCCGCCATGTGCATCAGCGACACCACCTTCTTCATCACCTCGATCGGGCACGGCGAGCCGGCCATGATGCCGGTGCGCAGGCTGGTGAGATCGAAGGTGTCAAAATCCGGATGGTCGAGCAGGCCGACGAACATGGTCGGCACGCCGTAAAGGCCGGTGCAGTGCTCGCCCGCCACCGCCTTCAGCGTGGCGCCGGCATCGAAGCCCTCACCAGGAAAGACCATGGTCGCGCCCTTGGTGACGCAGCCGATCGTGCCCATCGACATGCCGAAGCAGTGATAGAGCGGCACCGGGATGCACAGCCGGTCGTCGACGGTGAGCCGGATCGCCGAGGTGACGAAATTGCCATTGTTGACGATGTTGTTGTGGGTCAGCGTCGCGCCCTTTGGCGCGCCTGTCGTGCCTGAGGTGAACTGGATGTTGATGGCGTCGCCGGGCTTCAGCCCCTCGGAGATCCGGTCGAGGCTGTCATGCTCGTCGCGCCCGGCCATCGCCAGCACGTCGGCGAAATTGAACATGCCGGGCGAGTTCTCCTCGCCCATGCGGATGACAATTTTTAGCGCCGGCAATTTTTTGGCCTCAAGTTTGCCCGGTGTCGCAGTCGCGATCTCCGGCGCCAGCGTCTCGATCATGCCGAGATAGTCGGAGCTCTTGAATTTGACGGCTGTGACCAGCGCTCGGCAGGCGACCTTGTTCAGCGCATAGTCCAGCTCCGTCAGCCGGTAGGCCGGGTTGATGTTGACCAGGATCAGGCCGATGCGCGCGGTGGCGAACTGCGTCACCAGCCATTCCCAGCGGTTGGGCGACCAGATGCCGACGCGGTCGCCTTTTGCCAGGCCAAGCGCCAGGAAGCCTGCGGCCAGCGCGTCCACCGTGTCTGAAAGTTCGCTCCAGGTGAAGCGCTTGTCCTGGTCGACAAAGACGGCGGCATCGAGCGTGCCGTATTTGCTGACGGTATCGGAAAGCAGTGCCGGGATGGTCTGCTGCAGCAGCGGCACACTGCGCTCGCCCGACACATGTGCCCTGCCGTCGACCGGCGCGACGAACGTACCACCGTTGCGTGGGCGGCGGCCGCGCAGGTTGGTGGCATTCTTCAACTCGTCGAGATTGATCGGCATCGCCGTGTCCTCCGCAGACGAGGCCGAGTCTATCAGCCTGCCGGGGTGGTGGAAATCCCGTTGATGGTACTGGAGCGCCATCCCTCCCCTTGAGGGGATGGATGGGTGAGGTCGTTGCGGCAGTGCTCGAAGTGAGACGACCCCACCCGCCTCGCTCCGCGAGACACCTTCCCCTCAAGGGGGAGGGATTGCGCCTGCCATCTTCGCCGCGATGTCGCGCAGGATTGCCTCGTCGGCCGCCGCACGCGTCTTCCTAGATGCAACCAGGCAGGCCTGCGAGCGCAGGATGACGCCGTCGGCCAGCACCTTCAGGTGATTGGCGCGCAGCGTCGAGCCTGACGTGGTGATGTCGACGACGACATCGGCCAATCCCGCCGCCGGCGCGCCTTCGGTAGCGCCCAGGCTCTCGACGATGCGATAGACCTGGATGCCGTGCTTTTGCGAAAAGAATTGCTGCGTCAGCCGCCAGTATTTGGTGGCGATCCTGAGCCGCCTGCCGTGGCGCTGGCGGAAATCGGCGGCGACATCGTCGAGATCGGCCATCGTATCGACATCGAGCCAGATGTCGGGCACCGCCACCACGACATCGGCGTTGCCGAAACCGAGGCGGGCGACTATCTCCGCACGCGCCTCCCAATCGGCGAGGCTTTCGCGCAACAGATCCTCGCCGGTGATGCCGAGGTCGACCGAGCCCTGGCCGATCTCGCCTGATATTTCGGACGCCGACAGAAACGCCACCTCGACGCTCTCCACACCTTCGATGCGGGCGCGGTATTTACGCTCGTCGCCGGGCAGGCTGACGGCAAGCCCGGCCTTGGCCAGCACCTCCAGCGCCTGCTCCTTGAGCCGGCCCTTCGACGGGATCGCCAGCGTGATCATTGCGCCTTCTCCCGCAACGCTTCGATGCGGTCGAGCCAGACGGAAAAGCCGACGCCGGGGATCGGCGTTTTCGCGCCGAGCAGCGTCAGCAAGCGGTCATAGCGGCCGCCGCCGGCCAGCGGCCGGTCGCCGTTTTCCGCCGCAATCTCGAAGACCAGGCCGGTGTAGTAGTCGAGCGGACGGCCGAAGGCGGCATCGTAGCGGATTTTTGCCGAGGGCAGACCAAGAGCTTCGATCGACTTTGCACGTGCGGAAAAATTGTCCAGCGCCGCACCCAGCGAAAGGCCGGCTTCGGCCGCGAAGATCTCGAGCGCTTTTGCCGCGCCGTCGAGCGCCACGTCGATCGCCAGAAAATCCTTCAGCGCCGAAAACGCCTCGTTCGACAGCCTGACGCTGCGCAATTCGGCCTTCTCGATCAAGCGTCGCGCAATGTCGGCCGGCGAGCGCCCGGCCGACGCCGACAGACCCGCTTGCTCCATGCCGCCGGCGATGTGCGACGAAAGCCCTTCCAGGTCGCCATCGAGGACAAGGGCAGCGACCGGGCCGGGGAGCTGGCCGTTGCGCGGCGGGTTGGCGAGGTCGGCAAGCGCTGCCTCCAGCATCGCCGCCGAACCGAAGGCCCGCGCCAGCCGCATGCGCCAACCGCGCGGCAGGCCGAGCGCGGCGAGCACCGCTTCGAATACGGTCTGGTCGCCGAGCGTGATCGCCAGTGCCTGGTCCGGCAGCACCAGCGAAAGCAGCGCATGCGCATCGGCCAGCGAACGCGCGTCGGCCTGTGCGATGTCGCCGTCGCCGAGATCCTCGATGCCGGCCTGGAAGAACTCATTGCCGCCCTCGCGGCGCTGGCGAAACACCTCGCCGAGATAGGAATAGCGGCGCGGCGTGCCGGCCTGGCTGGCAATATGGTCGAGGCAGACAGGAATGGTGAATTCGGGGCGCAGGCAAAGCGTCTGGCCCGTCTCGCTTTCGGTGAGGAAAATGCGGCGGCGCAGATCCTCTCCGGCCATGTCGAGGAACGGGTCGGCCGGCTGCAGCACCGCGACTTCCACCGTATGGGCGTTGCGCGCGGCGAAGAGTTTTGTGATGTCTGATGCGATGGCGGGGTAGCGGGATGTCATGGCAGGCGCCCTTCCCTTCTCCCCCTGTGGGAGAAGGTGGATCGGCGCGAAGCGCCGAGACGGATGAGGGGTGCTGGACGGAGCGCGGAGGTCGGCGCTCCACGGCGCCCCCCTCTGTCCTGCCGGACATCTCCCCCACTTGGGGGGAGATCGGCAGCTTCAATGGCAGCTCCAGCCTTCCAGCGTCGGTGATTGGCGAAAACGGTGACGACGGCGGATCTCCCCCCGTGTGGGGGAGATGTCCGGCAGGACAGAGGGGGGCGCGACGAAACGCGACCTCTACTTGCCACGCACCCGCTCCTCCGCCTGCGCCGCCAATATCTTCTTCACCTCGGCGACCAGCTCCCTTTCCGCCACCGTCACCTGCGCCGGGCGCGCGGCGCGCCATTCGGCGTTGTCTGCGATCTCCGCAGACATCCGCGCGCCTTCGATCAGGTCCTTGATCTGCACCTCGCCTTTCGCCCGCTCGTCGCCGCCCTGGATGATGGCGACCGGGCTGCCGCGGCGGTCGGCATATTTGAGCTGCGCCTTCATGCCGGCGGCGCCGAGATACATTTCGGAGCGAATGCCGGCGGCGCGCAGCTCGGCCACCATCTTTTGATAGCGGCCGAGGCTTTCGGTGTCCTTGTCCATGGTGAGCACGACGACCGGCGCGATGACGTCAGACGTGTCGAGCTTGCCGAGGTTCTTCAGCGCCGTCATCAGCCTGGAGACGCCGATGGAAAAGCCGGTCGCCGGCACCGGCTCGCCACGAAAGCGCGAGACGAGCCCGTCATAGCGACCACCGCCGCCGACCGAGCCGAAGCGCACGATCTGGCCGTCCTCGTTGGGGATTTCCGCCAGCAGCTCGGCCTCGTAGACCGGACCGGTGTAGTATTCGAGGCCGCGGACGACGGAAGGGTCGATCATAATTCGATCCATTCCGTAGCCGGCACTTCTTGCTAGGCTCCGTATTTCCTCAAGCTGCTGGTGCCCTTCGACGCAAAGGTCAGAATTGTAGAAAGTGCTGCCTTGTTTCAAGACGAAATAGCTCTGATCAATTTCGTTGTTAAATAAATCACCCGCGGCGGCTGCCTTCCGCATTGCACCGGCCGATTTGTTCGCTTGCTCAATAAATTCCATGAGCTCATCGACCTGAGCATTACCCAGCCCAGCACCCTTGGTGAAATCACCGCTTTCGTCCTTGCGCCCTGCGCCCAACAGCAACCGCACCCCCTCGACGCCCAGCTTATCCAACTTGTCGATCGCGCGCAGCACCTGCAGACGGCGGCCAGCGTTCTCATCGCCGCCAAGGCCGATCGCCTCCAACACGCCGTCCAGCACCTTGCGGTTGTTGACCCGGATGACGTAGTCGCCGCGCTTGATGCCGAGTGCTTCCATCACGTCGGCCATCATCATCGCCATTTCTGCGTCCGCTGCCACACCCGGCGTGCCGACCGTGTCGGCGTCGAACTGCATGAATTGGCGGAAGCGGCCGGGGCCAGCCTTCTCGTTGCGGAACACCCAGCCGGAGCGGTAGCTGCGATAGGGTTTCGGCAGGCGCTCGTAATTCTCGGCGACGAAGCGGGCCATCGGCGCAGTCAAATCGTAGCGCAGCGACAGCCACTGGTCGTCGTCGTCCTGGAACGAGAACACGCCCTCGTTCGGCCGATCCTGATCGGGCAGGAATTTGCCCAGCGCATCGGTGTATTCGATCACCGGCTGGTCGACCGGCTCGAAGCCGTAAAGCTCATAGACCGCGCGGATCGTCGCCATCATCTTCTCGACGGCGCGGATGTCGTCGGCACCGCGGTCGACAAGCCCGCGCGGCAGCCGCGCTTTCATCTTTTCCGATTTGTCGGCCATGGCATGGGTCTTTTTTGCTAAGTAATCGATGACTTATTTCGAGTAGGCGTGTCCTAACCGAACCTGTCCGGACCGGCAAGGGTTTGCACCCTTCCTGAAACAAACCACGCGATAAACGAAACAATTCCGCCATAAGCGCGGCATTGTGCCGACACAATCGCAGCCGATAAAGCGCGCCGAAACAAGGGGTTCGGGCCATGACCACGGCACGGGAATTCGACATCATCGACAGCGGTGCCCGCGATCTGCCCCGGCTGCGACGGGCCGATAGTCATGCACCGAGGCCGGCAGGCCAAATGGCGGGACCATTCGAGGTCGCCGCGGACGAGCGCAAACGACCGACCATGCGCGATGCGCTGATGACCGGCCTGCTGGTGATCTATCCGGCTTTTGCCACTGTGGCGGCCATCGTTGCCGCGCTTTTTCTGGCCGGCGCCGGCGGCGCTTGAGTTTTATCGCCCGCTTCGCGGTGAGGAAGCTACTTCGGCCGCTTGAACGCCCTGCGCTCCGCCTCGACCTGCTCGCGGCAGACACAGCCTTCGAGATGGTCGTTGACCAGCCCCATTGCCTGCATGAAGGCGTAGACGGTGGTCGGGCCGACAAAGCTCCAGCCGCGTTTCTTCAGCTCTTTCGAAATCCGCACGGAAACCGCCGTGGTCGGGTTGGCGCGCAGATGGGCGAGATCGAAGATTTCGGGCCGTTCGTCGGGGCCGGGTTCGAACTTCCAGAACCAGGCCGCCAGCGAGCCGGCCTCGTCGGCCAATTCACGCGCACGCTTGGCGTTGTTGATGGTCGAGACAATCTTGCCGCGGTGGCGGATGATGCCGGCATTGTCGAGCAGGCGCTCGACATCCTCGTCGGTAAAGGCAGCGATCTTGTCGATATCGAAGCCGGCGAACGCCTCGCGGAAATTCTCGCGCTTGCGCAATATGGTCAGCCAGGACAGGCCCGACTGAAAGCCTTCGAGGCAGATCTTTTCGAACAGCTTGCGGTCGTCGGTGACCGGCCGGCCCCATTCATGATCGTGGTAGTGCAAATAATCCGGCAGATTGCCGTGCCAGAAGCAGCGCGCGATACCATCGGGTCCGGCGAGCAGGCCTGTCTTCTCATCCATGGCGGAATTCCATTCGTTAATGCGCCTCAGCGCTGCCTTTACCGCGGCTTTACCAGATTCCTGAACCGGCCGGTAACCACACCGAAAGCTTTACTGACAATGGAGCATTTTACGCATTCCGATTCATGGTTCGGTTGCTGCTCCGCGCCCAATGTCCGCGAACCGGGGACGCTTTTGCGCCCGGCGTGTTCGACGAACAAGGTGCGTTCCGATGAAGACATTTTTGTTCCCGCTACTCGGCGCCGCAGCCGTGCTGGCCACCGCCGCTACATCCTCCAGCGCCAACGACCGCTATGCCGACAGGCCGCCGGTGATGGTGAGCCCTGACCTTTCAGCGCCCTGGGTGCTGCAGCTTGGCCGGGCGCCGGGCATCGTCCGCCAGAACCGGCAAGAGATGCAAAAGCCGCAGCGCCGTTCCCAACGGCAGGCGCAACCGGCTCAGCTGCACACGGCGGCGATGCAGGCACCGGCCAAGAAGCGCCTGCTCGCACGCCCGCAGATCAACCCGATCTACCTGCCGCAGGAAGTCGCCTATGACGGTCCGGAGAAGCCGGGCACGATCGTCATCGATACGAGGGAGAATTTCCTCTATCTGGTCGAGAACAACGGCAAGGCGCGGCGCTATGGCGTCGGCACCGGCAAGCCGGGCTTCGAATGGGCCGGCAAGCACAGGATCTCGCAGAAGAGGGTCTGGCCCGAATGGCGACCGCCGGCGGAGATGATCTCGCGCGAGGCCGCCAACGGCCGTTATCTGCCGACCTATGTCGCCGGCGGCGTCGAGAATCCGCTCGGCGCGCGCGCGCTCTATCTCGGCTCGACGCTCTACCGCATCCACGGCACCAACCAGCCCTGGACGATCGGGGGTGCCGTGTCGTCGGGCTGCATCCGCATGCGCAACGAGGACGTCGTCGACCTCTATGAACGGGTCAATGTTGGCACAGCGGTTGTGGTGATGTAATCTGCAGTTGATCTTATTGCCGATTTTGTCCAGAAGAGTCTGGATCATCGGATACGGGGGACGGGCCGTGTGGGGATGCGGCCAGTCACGAAAGGGCAGTGCGGCAAGCCGCGCTGCCCTTTTTGTTTCTGCTGACATCCGGTTGGCGGGCACATCTTCGCAGGTTCGCCGGTACGTCGCGCGACAGGCATAGCAGTTCGCTTTCGTGCTGCCATTTTCCAAAGAGTCTTGCTATGTCGGCAGCAACACTTTCAGACAGAAGGTTCATCCATGTCCCTGTCCGATGACAACCGCTATCTCAGGGGCGGCCCGGTCGCCCAGCGCATCATCGCCTCGGTGCGCGAGGATGCGGCGACTGCGACCGCCGAGGGTTTTCCGCCCAAACTGATATCGATCACCGTCGGCGACACAGCTGCAGTCGATGTCTATGTGCGCAACCAGCGCGCCAAGGCGGCATTGGCCGGCATCGATTTCGAGGAAAGACGGTTTGCCGCCGCCATCACCGCCGGCGAACTGGAAGCGGCGATCCATGGCCTTAATGCCGATCCGCGCGTCACCGGTATCATCATCCAGCGGCCGGTGCCGGCGCATATCCCGATCAAGATCCTTCAGGCGGCGGTGCATCCGCTCAAGGATGTCGAGGGCATGCATCCGGCTTCCATCGGCAACATCGTCTACAACCAGCTCGACCTCGCGCCGTGCACGGCGGCAGCCTCGGTCGAACTGCTCAAGGAGACCGGTCTCGATCTGAAGGGGCTCGAGGTCGTCATCGTCGGTCACTCCGAGATCGTCGGCAAGCCGATCGCCTTCCTGCTGATGAGCGAGGGCGCGACGGTGACGGTCTGCCATCACATGACGCGCTCGGTGGCTGCGCATGCGCGCCGCGCCGATGCGCTGTTCGTCGCGGTCGGCAGGCCGCGGCTCATCAAGGCCGACATGGTCAAGCCGGGTGCGGCCGTCATCGACATCGGCATCAATGCCGAGATCGGACCGGACGGGGAGAGCCGTATCGTCGGCGACGTCGACGCCGAGAGCGTCAAGGAAGTGGCGTCCTGGATCACGCCGGTGCCGGGCGGCGTCGGCCCGATCACCGTAGCGATTCTTTTGCGCAACACGATGGTGGCGCTCAGCCGGCAACGCGCGCGCTACCAGGCGACCTACGGGACGGCCGATAAGCTGGCGGCGGAATAGTCGCTTTCGTCACGTACATTGCGGCACATGGCATGTGATCCGGGACTCGTCATCCCAGAAAACGTAAAGAATGCCACCGCTGCCCCAGCACAGGTCTCGATATGGAGTCTGGGAAAAGGCATCACTAGCTCGTTCCCAAAATCGTCCAGCGTAACCAGATGTATCAGTCGCTCGCGACAGGTCGGGCACACTGCAGATCCTTCGCCGCCGACCGTAATTGGCCTACCAGTCGCCGACAGATGCCAGGTAGGATGATAGCGGTGCGCCGGAAAGGATAGGTCACTCGGAGCTCCTCCTTCGAAAACAAAATGATGACAGACCGGCGGAGAGCGAGGATCATCATGCGTCAGCCAGTCTGCGAAATCGTAACTGGTGGCCGGAACACTGTCCGGAAACAATTCCGGTGCCTGCAGAACGGCGTGAGACAACAGGTCTTCGACATCTGTCCCGCGTTTCGCCGCCCCTTGTAGGAAAAATGCCAGGCAGGCCAGATGCGTCTCATCGAGAAACGAAACGGCGTCGATAATCAGATTGTCTCTGAACGTCGGCTTCTACCGCTGCCTTAATGAGCGCAAACAGGAATTCGGACCCATCCTCGAAATGTCGAGCGATGATTGCCTCGCATTTGGCATAGCGAGTCTGGAACGTCGCAGGCGATCTGTCCGACAGCAGCCGAACGACGGTTTCAATCTCTTCGGACTCTGGGTTGGGCATCTCAGCAGTCTCATTGGAGGGTGCGCAGCAATCAAACCAATTTTGGCGGCTCGCCGCCATAGGCCCAGTCGAGCAGTTTTATCGTGTGCACCACCGGCAGCTTCGCAGCCGATGCGATCTGGGTGATGCAGCCGATGTTGCCGGTGGCGACGATTTCAGCACCCGTCGCCTCGATATTCCTGACCTTGCGGTCACGCAGTTGAGCCGAAATCTCGGATTGCAGGATGTTGTAGGTGCCGGCCGAGCCGCAGCACAGATGCCCCTCGCGCGGCTCGCGCACGACGAAGCCGGCCTTGGCCAGAAGCTCCTTCGGCTGGCGGGTGATTTTTTGGCCGTGCTGCATCGAGCAGGCGGAGTGATAGGCGACGATCGTGCCGGGCTTGCGCACCGGCTCGGGCAGGTCGAGAGCCATCAGATATTCGGTGATGTCCTTGGCCAGCAACGACACGCGCGCCGCCTTGTCGGCATAGGCGGGATCGAGGCGCAGCATGAAGCCGTAGTCCTTGATCGTGGTGCCGCAGCCGGACGCGGTGATGACGATGGCGTCAAGGCCGCCTTGGTCGATGGCGCGCGTCCAGGCATCGACATTGCGCCTGGCCGAGGCAAGGGCTGCCTCCTCGCGGCCCATATGATGGACCAGCGCCCCGCAGCAGCCTTCGCCTTCAGGTACCACGACCTCGACACCCAGCCGCGTCAGCAGCGCGATCGTCGTATCGTTGATGGCGGGATCGAGCACGGATTGCGCGCAGCCGGTGAGAATGGCGACGCGGCCTACTTTTCTCGTGCCCTGCCCGGCATGGATGCCCGGCGAAGCCATTGGCGAGGCCGCGGGAACCGACGCCGGCGCGAGCTTGAGCATCGCGCCCAGCGGCTTCAGCGCCGGGATCTTTTCGAACAGTCCGGCGAATGGCTGCGCGAGCCTCGCCAGCTTGAGCGCAGCGCGAAAACGCGAGGGATAAGGCAGGACCAAGGCCAGCATGGCGCGCGTCAGGCGATCGGGCAGCGGGCGCTTGTAGGTCTCCTCGATATGGGCGCGGGCATGATCGACCAGATGCATGTAGTTGACGCCCGACGGGCAGGTGGTCATGCAGGCGAGGCAGGACAGGCAGCGGTCGATATGGGTGACGATCTCCTTGTCGGCGGGGCGACCGTTCTCCAGCATATCCTTGATCAGGTAGATCCGCCCGCGCGGCGAGTCCAGCTCGTTGCCAAGCGTCACATAGGTCGGACAGGTGGCCGTGCAGAAACCGCAATGCACGCATTTGCGCAGGATTTTTTCCGATTCCGCGACATGCGGATCGGCAAGCTGGGCAGCTGAGAAATTGGTCTGCACGCAAAAAGTCCTTACCGTTTGAGCATGATCTTTTCCGAAAACCGGTTCCCACTTTTTGCTACGCTGACCTTCGGTTCGGGATCATGCTCTAAAGTCCGAGGAACCAGCTTTCCGGGTCTTTGACCGGCTCGCCGCGCTGCAGCGCCTGCAGGCCGAGAATACAGCGGGCGATGAACCACACGGCGACGGCGAACATCAGCACGAAGCCTATCGCCACCATCATCAGCACAGCCGAGATCAGCGCATAAAGCAGGCCGATCCAGAAGGTGCGGATCAGGAAGGTGTAGTGGCTCTCGACGAAGCCGCCAGCCTTGCCGCGATTGATATAGGCCAGAACGATGCCGACAAGGCCGGTGACGCCGATCGCCAGGCCGGCGAGATAAAGGATGTAGATGACCAGCGCGTTGGTCGAACCCGGCTCCAGCCAGCGGTCGGTCTGCCGCGGTGCGGGCTTATTTGAATCAGCCGGGCCTGAATCAGCCGGGCCTGGATTGATGTCGCTCATGATGCTGCTCCCGCGGTTGCCAGGCCAAGAGTAGCAGAGCTTGCAGCCGGCGCCATATGGCCGGGATTGAGGATATTCTTGGGATCGAATTCGGCTTTGAGCCGCGCCGACAAGGCCGCCAGTTGCGGCGCCTGCGGCTCGAACACCGGCACAGCGGCGCGATGAGAAGGCGCCGCGCGCACCAGCGTCGCATGGCCGCCGCCATACTGTCTCACCAGTCCGCGCAGAAGCTCGGCTTCGGGATCGCCATGCTCCATGCGCAGCCAGATCAGTCCGCCCTGCCAGTCATAGAAGGCATCGACAGCCGCCTGCATGCGCAGCGCCAGCACCATCTGGTGGCCTTGCGCCGGCGCCATCGACACGCGCCACACTGGCTTTTCGCTGCCGTCGACAAACGGCGCACAATCGCGGATATCGCGCCAGACGGAATGCGAGATCTCGCCGGAAATTTCCTCGAGCGGCCCGGCATTTCCGAGCAGATCTTTCAGCGCCGCAATGCGGTAGGCGACCGACGGTCCGAAACCTTCGACGCGCAGCAATGTCGCCGCGGCGCTGCCGAGACTGCCGCCGGCGACCCGTGCAGCAACGCGTTCGGGCAAATGGGCAGCGCTCGACACTTCCGCGCTGGAGCCGAGCGCCAGCGCCATGGCGGCTGCGGCGTGATCGTCGAGCAGGCCGCGCAGAGCGAGCGTGACTTCGGTCTCGGCGGCGGGCAGCACCTTGAAGGTGACGTCGGTGAACACAGCCAACGTGCCCCAGCTGTTGGCCATGAGTTTGGACAGGTCATAGCCGGTGACGTTCTTGACCACGCGACCGCCCGACTTGAAGGCCTCGCCGCGACCGGAAACCGCTGCTATGCCGAGGATATGATCGCGCGCCGCCCCCGCTTTCAGCCGGCGCGGGCCGGAAAGGTTCGCAGCCAGCACGCCGCCGATCGTGCCTTTTCCCTTTTCGCCGCCGAGCAGCGGACCATAGTCCAGCGGCTCGAAGGCAAGCTGCTGGCCGTATTCGGAAAGCAGGCTTTCGATCTCGGCGAGCGGCGTGCCGGCCTTGGCCGACAGCACCAGTTCGGCCGGCTCGTAAAGCGTAACGCCGGACAGTTTCGACAGGTCGAGCGTGTGCTCGGTCTGCAGCGGACGGCCGATGCCGCGCTTGGAGCCATGGCCGAGGATTTCGAGCGGCGATTCTTCCGCCGCAGCCCAGGCGACGGTGGAGAGGGTTTCGGCGGCGGTGGACGGAGTGAAGGTGGTCATGACTGTCCTGGGCGCGCATCGGCCGCAGACCCCCTCTCCGTCTCGGGCTTTGCCCGAGCCACCTCTCCCCCGCGTCGAGGGGGCGAGGAACCCCCATTCCGAGACCCCATCACTTCAAAACCTCGGAATGTCCGGAAACGCCGTCTGGCCGCGATGCACGTGCATGCGTCCGAGCTCGGCGCAACGGCGCAGCTGCGGAAACACCTTGCCCGGATTGAGCAGATGGTTGGGATCGAAGGCGCATTTAACCCGCATCTGCTGGTCGAGGTCGATCTGGTTGAACATCTCCGGCATCAGGTCGCGCTTCTCCACCCCCACCCCGTGCTCGCCGGTCAGCACGCCGCCGACCTTGACGCAGAGCCGCAAAATGTCGGCGCCGAAACTCTCTGCCTTGTCGAGCTCGCCGGGCACGTTGGCGTCGTAGAGGATGAGCGGATGCAGATTGCCGTCGCCGGCATGGAAAACATTGGCGACGCCGAGCCCGTATTTTTCGGAGAGTTCGCGCATGCCGTGCAGCACGCGCGGCAGTTCCTTGCGCGGAATGGTGCCGTCCATGCAGTAATAGTCGGGCGAAATGCGGCCGACCGCCGGAAAGGCAGCCTTGCGGCCGGCCCAAAAACTCAGCCGCTCCTGCTCCGATTGCGATACTCGGCAGGTGGTCGAGCCGTTCTTGTGGGCGATGGCTTCGACAAGGCCGATCAAATGATCGACCTCGACGCCCGGCCCGTCGAGTTCGACGATCAGCAGCGCCTCGACATCCAAGGGATAGCCGACATGGACGAAATCCTCGGCCGCGTGGATCGCCGGGCGGTCCATCATCTCCATGCCGCCCGGGATGATGCCGGCGCCGATGATGTCGGCGACGCATTGACCGCCCTGCTCGCTGGTCGGGAAGCCGATCAGCAACGCGCGCGCCGTCTCCGGCTTCTTCAGTATGCGCACGGTGACCTCGGTGACGACGCCGAGAAGCCCTTCGGAACCGGTCATCACCCCGAGCAGGTCGTAGCCTTCCGCGTCGAGATGCTTGCCGCCGAGCCGCACCACCTCGCCATTCATCAGCACCATCTCGATGCCGAGCACATTATTGGCGGTGAGGCCGTATTTCAGGCAATGCACGCCGCCGGAATTCTCCGCGACATTGCCGCCGATCGAGCAGGCGATCTGGGAGGATGGATCGGGGGCGTAATAAAAGCCCTCCTGCTCGACGGCGGTGGTGATGCCGAGATTGGTGACGCCCGGCTGGGCGACGACGATGCGGTTGGTAAAATCGATCTCGAGAATGCGGTTGAACCTGCTCATCACCAGCAGCACGGCGTCTTCCAGCGGCAGCGCGCCGCCGGACAGCGAGGTGCCGGAACCGCGCGGCACAACGCGGATGTTGCGGTCGTTGCAATATTTCAGCACGCGCGAGACCTGCGCCACCGTTTCGGGCAACACCACGACCAGCGGCAATTGCCGATAGGCGGTGAGGCCGTCGCTCTCGAAGGCGCGCATTGAGTTGGCAGCGTCGACGACGCCCTCGCCCGGCACGATGATGCGCATATCGGCGACGATCTCGTCGCGCCGGCGCATCGTGGCGTCGTCTGGCTTCGGCATCAGCAGGCCGGACATCAACAGTCTCCTTCGATCGACTGGTAAAAATCTTTTACCAGTGACTCGCATCTGTTGCAAATCCTGCTTTGGCCGAAATCGAGCGCCGACACCTGCACCGCCTTCCGCGGCGGCAATCTGCCGCTGCAGTTTTACCCTCTCCCTTGTTTGGACCGGGACATCGCGAACAGGTGTGCGAGGACATCGCGAACAGTTTGGCGCGCTTTGCGCCGGGAGGTTCGAGATGCCATTCGAGGACACGAGCGCGATGTCCCCAAACACCCCCTTGTGGGGAGGGTCGCGAACGAAGTGAGCGGGTGGGGGTCGGCGAGAGGGACGCGCTTTATGAGCACCCCCACCCCGTTTCGCAAACTTCGCTTCGCTCAGCTTGCTCGCCGACCCTCCCCACAAGGGCAGGGGAATCGCATTTGAGTAGTTGGAAAATGGCTTGCCAATTGCCGGGTTGTGGATTCTTGGGA
>NZ_NPKJ01000029.1 GCF_002284575.1 Mesorhizobium temperatum | reverse complement strand
TTTGTGGCTTCTCCTCGCCGCCTCTCAAAGTCAGCCGAAAGAACTCAAAGCCTGATCCCTCCCATTGTTCACGGCCGACTAGAAAGCGACAGGGCGCGGCCAGGGAGACCGCGCCCCAACCGCGCGTCAGACGAAGAAGAAATCGGAGGCATCGATCCGCGCGGAATCGAAATTGGCGATCTCTACGGTTCCCTCCGCGAAGCTCAGCACGGTCGACCGTCCGTCCTGCGTGACGGCGACGTCCTCGAAGCTCTCGACGCCCGTATAGGTTGCGATCTCGATACGATCGGCGCCGTTCTCGAAGCCCCGGATCAGGTCACTGCCGAAAGGGATCAGGTCGAAGACAAAGACGTCCTCGGCGCCGGCCTCGCCAAAGAGGGTATCGTCGTCCGCGCCGCCGGACATCCGCGCGCCGTCGCCGCCGGCCCGGAGCCGGTCGTCGCCTTCACCGCCCTTGAGCTCGTCAAAGCCATCGCCGCCGCAGAGCCGGTCGTTGCCCTCGCCACCCGCGAGTTCGTCATCGCCCGCATCGCCCTGGATTCTGTCGCGGCCCTCTTCGCCATCGATCTCGTCGTCGCCCTTGCCGCCGAACAGCCGGTCGTGCCCCTCTTCGCCATCGATCTCGTCATCGCCGGCGCCGCCATAGGCGCGATCGTTGCCGTCGCCGGCCTCGATCTGGTCATCGCCGCCGCGACCCAGGATCACGTCGTTGCCGTCAAGTGCGATGAGCTGGTCGTCCTCGTCCGTTCCGACGAGCCGATCCTGGCCGTCAGTGCCGACCAGGCGGCTGATGCCAGTCGCCTCGACCAAGGCCTTGACCGTCTGGTCGCTGAGCGGCGCATCGCTGACGGCAACGAAAGCATCGTCGAAGTCGCCGTCGAAGTCCTCGGTGCTGGCCAGGCCATCCTCGAAACTCACCACCTCGACCCCGGCGAGGCCGTCGTCGATATCGCTTGCAAGGGCGTTCTCGCCAGCTACAGGGTTCAGGAAATTGAAGCCGTCGCGGTTGCCGACCGAGTGGAACGCCCGGATCGGTAGCAGGTTGCCGTCGGCATCGGTGACGACCGGCGCCACCCGGTCGTAGATGGTGGCCGGGCCAGGCGTGTAGGTCGTCGCGTCGTCGCCGTCGTAAATGTCGGCGACATCACCTGAGGTGAAGTCGCGGAAGAAGAGGCCGCCGTCTGCGTAGTCCTCGAGCTCGAGGCCGAGATCCTCGACATCCGGGATGAGGAACAGGCCGAGCGACTGGCCGGCTGCGACCGTCATCGTCGCGTTTGCGCCGGCCTTTACATCCTCGGTGTCGGCAAAGAGGATACGCGCCTCGCCGATTTCGCCCGTCGCCGTGTCGAAGGTATAGGCGCCGATCGCGCCGTTGGTGCTCGCGTCCTCGCTGAGGAAGGTGATGGTCTTGGCAGTGCCGTCTCCCACGAAGGCGAGCTCCGTCGGATCGACGGGGACGGAGACGTCGACCTCGCGCCTGTTCGTGATCTCGATGACGAGCTCGGGCTCATCCTCCGAGAGCACCACCTCCTCCTCCAACACTAGGCCGATGCCGGGCGCGAAGTATTTGTAGGCGCCCACGCCGGGCTCCAGGCCCGACGTGTCGAGGATCTTAACGACACCGTGAAAGGAGCCGAAGGCGGTCTCGACGTCGAGGCCGGTCGCGATCACCTCGCCTTCATCCTCCGCCACTCCGGCGTAGAACTCCTGAAAATAGCTGTCGCCCGGCATCGGCGCGGCGCGCATGATCCATCCCGGCGCGGCGCCGTCGACGCCAGCCTCCCACGATCCGCCGAAGTCGGTCCCGATGAACTCGCCCTCGTCGTTGTAGTTGTAGTTCGTCGCGATCTCGCCCAGATACCAGACGTTGCCGTCATCGGCCTGCGCGTACCAGTCGAGCGTGTCCTCGACGAGAACGCCGTCAGCATAGGCCGTATCGCGGACGACGACGGTCTCGACCCCCTCGATCATCTTCGTCTCGAACGTGGCGAAGTGATCATTGCGCTCCGTCTCCTCCTCGCCGGTCTCGGGATCGATAAGCGCGGCGCCGTAGCTATTGATGGTGCCGCCGGGCAGCGGGAAGAACGTGTTGTCGATATTCGTGGAATTGCCGAACATGGCGGCGGAGAAGTCGGGCAAGATGGCCATGGGGATACCTCTCTTGTTTCAGCGCCTGAGCGTGGTCTCGGTAGCCCGTTCCGGCCGATCCGAAACCCGCTGCGGCACGCGCCGCTTCTCCGATAACGCTCTCACGGACATTTCCGGAGGAGTCGTCGGATCGAGGTTCGCCGCGTGGGCGCTCAAATAACAGTACCCTCTAATTTAGGCCTTTATTGGCCCGTCTCGTTCTCTCCGCCAGATGGCATGGTCCTCGGCAACCTGCCTGGGTTCGGGAACGCGATCGGGGCAGCGTTCGGCTGCTACGTCGCGGCATCGTCGAGCAGCAGATTTTTCGGCGGGTCGTCCTTGCTCGTTCCAACTGACGGGTCGAACGGCAGCATTGCACCCTTAGCAGACATTCGAACTGGGCAGCGGCGTAGCTCGCCGCAGCACCCCGCTCGTCGTCCCAACATTTTCAATGGCAGACGGCACAGGCAGGCGGCGGTGCAAAGCCACAAGCGTCGCACTTGCGACATATCACCTCTCGAAAAGCCACGGCTGCGTGCTAAGAGACTCAAAACACCAAACGGACTGAATTGAGGAAGAGGCCCCGTATGGAAGGCGAAAGCAAAAAAGCAGCCCGGTCGGACCTCGACGAAGCCGCACTCTACTTCCACAAGCACCCAAGGCCTGGAAAGCTTGAAATCCAGGCGACAAAACCGCTCGGCAACCAGCGCGACCTGGCGCTCGCCTATTCGCCCGGCGTCGCGGCGCCCTGTCTGGAAATCCGCGACAATCCGGCAACCGCCGCCGACTACACGGCGCGCGCCAATCTGGTCGGCGTCGTCTCCAATGGTTCGGCGGTGCTCGGCCTCGGCAATATCGGACCGCTGGCGTCCAAGCCGGTGATGGAAGGCAAGGCGGTGCTGTTCAAGAAATTCGCCGGCATCGACGTGTTCGACATTGAGATCGACGCGCCTGACATCGAGCGTATGGTCGAGACGATCTCGGCACTGGAGCCGACCTTCGGCGGCATTAACCTCGAGGACATCAAAGCGCCCGAATGCTTCGAGGTCGAGGAACGGCTGAAGGCCCGCATGGCCATACCGGTCTTCCATGACGACCAGCACGGCACCGCGATCATCGTCGCCGCCGCCGTGCTCAACGGGCTGGAATTTGCCGGCAAGACCATCTCCGACATCAAGATCGTCACCTCCGGCGCCGGAGCTGCGGCCCTTGCCTGCCTCAACTTGCTGGTTTTGCTTGGCGCGCGCGTCGAAAACATCTGGGTCACAGATCGTTTCGGCGTCGCCTACAAGGGCCGCGTCGACGAGATGGACCGCTGGAAGGACCCCTATGTGAAGGACACCGAGGCGCGCACGCTGGCCGATGTGCTGCCGGGCGCCGACGTGTTCCTGGGTCTTTCGGCCGCCGGCGTGCTGAAACCGGAATTGCTCCAGCATATGGCGCCAAAACCGCTGATCCTGGCGCTGGCCAACCCCAACCCCGAGATCATGCCGGAAGCGGCACGGGCGGCGCGACCCGATGCGATGATCTGCACCGGCCGCTCCGATTTTCCCAATCAAGTCAACAATGTACTTTGTTTTCCTTACATTTTTCGTGGCGCATTGGACTGCGGCGCCAGCGCCATCAACGAAGAGATGAAGATGGCCGCGGTGCGGGCGATCGCGGCCCTTGCCCGTGAGGAACCGTCGGATGTCGCCGCCCGCGCCTATTCCGGCGAAACGCCGATCTTCGGGCCCGATTTCCTGATCCCCTCGCCCTTTGATCCCAGGCTGATCCTGCGCATCGCTCCGGCGGTGGCCAAGGCCGCCTGCGACACCGGTGTCGCGACACGGCCGATCACCGACATGACGGTCTATATCGACACGCTGAACCGCTTCGTCTTCCGCTCCGGCCTGGTCATGAAGCCGGTGTTCACGATGGCCAAGACGTCGAGCGCCAAGCGCGTCATCTATGCCGACGGCGAGGACGAGCGCGTGCTGCGTGCCGCCCAGGTGGTGCTGGAGGAAGGCATCGCCGAGCCGATCCTGATCGGGCGCCCGCATGTCATCGAAGTCAGGCTGAAACGCTACGGACTGCGCATCAAGCCGGGCGTCGATTTCGGCCTGATCAATCCCGAGGACGACCCCCGTTATCGCCACTATGTCGACCTTTTGATCGAACTCGCCGGCCGGCGTGGCGTCACGACGGAGGCCGCGCGCACCATGGTGCGCACCGACAACACCGTGATCGCAGCACTTGCCCTTAAGCGTGGCGACGCCGACGCCATGGTCTGCGGACTGGAAGGGCGTTTCGAGCGGCATTTGCGCAATGTCACCCTGATCATCGGCCCGCGCGCCGGTATCAAGGATCACGACCTGTCGACGCTCTCCATGCTGATCTCGCAGCGCGGCATCATTTTCCTCACCGACACGCATGTCACCGTCGATCCGACAGCCGAGGAGATCGCCGAGATGACGGTGCTGGCTGCCGAAGAGATCCAGCGCTTCGGCATCGAGCCCAAGGCCGCCCTGCTGTCGCATTCGGATTTCGGCTCACGCGATTCGCCAAGCGCGCTCAAGATGCGGCAGGCGGCAGCGATCCTGGCGCGCATTGCGCCAGACCTGCAATGCGACGGCGAGATGCATGCCGACTCGGCTCTGTCGGAGCAACTGCGCCAGCGCGTCTATCCTCATTCGCGGCTGAAGGGCGAAGCCAATCTGCTGGTGTTCCCCAATCTCGATTCGGCGAACATCACGCTCACCGCGCTGCGCGCGATGATGGACGCGCTGCATGTCGGGCCGATCCTGCTCGGCACCGACAGGCCGGCGCATATATTGACCCCGTCGGTGACGTCGCGCGGCGTCGTCAACATGACGGCGCTCGCGGTGGTCGAAGCGGCCCATAAGGCGCAGGCGGTCGTAAATCTGGGCTAAAACGGCCTTTCGCGGTAAGCTAACAAATAACCGCAAAGCGGTAGCTTTCGCGACGGGCGGTTAAACGGAGTTCACGGCGAATGACGGGAGGGTGGAAGCTGACGCGTGCCGCGGCGCTGCTCGGTGCCCTGGCGTTATCAGGCTTTGCCGTCACTCAGCCGCAGGCCGCCTCCGGTGTTTGCCGCCAGCTGGAAGCCGATCTCGCCGCCGCTTGGCGCGGTGGCGGCGGCAAGCCGGCCCTGCTCCGGAAATACGACGACGCGATCGTGCGGCAGCGCGAGCAGATTTCAAAGGCAAGCCGCCAGTCCGACAGCGCCGGCTGCGGCTTTTTGCTGCTCGGCCGCAATCGCAACGCTTGCGCCGCACTCGAGGCCACGCTCGACCGCATGATCGCCAATCTCGATGCCCTGCAGATCAAGCGCGCGCAGCTCGCCGACGGCGGCTCGCGCCGCGATCGCGCGCGCATATTGGCTTCGCTCGACGCCAATGGCTGTCGCGACAGCATCGTGCCTTCGAAACGTGCGCCTGTCCTGGAAGCGAACCGTGAGAACGGCAATGGAAATCTGCTCGATCGGCTTTTGGGCGACGCCAGAAATCAGCCCGATGCGCTGGACGAGCCGAGCGACCCCGACGAAGAACGCGGTATCCGCGCCATGATCAATCAGCCCGACGGCATGGACCTACCGCGCCTTGGCGGCGAATTCCGCACGATGTGCGTGCGCACCTGCGACGGCTATTTCTTCCCGATGTCGAATGCCGCCTCGCTGGGCGATTTCGAGCGCGATCAGAAGAACTGTGATTCGAGTTGCCCCGGCACCGAGATGCAGGTGTTTTATACGCGCGGCATAGGCGACGATTCGGCTGACATGACGTCTTCGGTAACCGGCATGCCCTACAGCGAACTGCCGACCGCCTATCTCTACAAGCAGCCCGAAACGTCTCGCCCGCTGGCCTGCGGTTGCAACGCTGCACAGAATTTCGAGATCATTGCCGGCAATCCGCCAAGCCCCGAACAGACCGAGGCCGACGTAGAGAGCACGCCTCTCAATCCGGTGCCTGTCGCCAAACCCGATCCAGGCGCCGACCCCGGGACTTTGGCTAATGTCGAAGGCGGGCTCGACCGCGAAGCCATCAAGCGCCTCGCCGTCAAGCCCTCGCCGACGACCTTGCCGCCTCCGGAACAGCGCAAGGTCAGGGTCGTCGGGCCAACGTTCCTTCCCGACCCAGCAGCGGCAACAGATCTGCAAGCTCCGGCCCCGAAGGCTGCCCCGTAAGCGCCAGCCTGAGCGGCATGAACAGCGCCTTGCCCTTGCGACCGGTCGCTTCCCTGATCCTGCCCGTCCACTCCTTCCACACCGACCCGTTCCAGGGGTCTTCCGGCAAAAGGTCGAACGCCTGGCGAAGGAAATCGCGGTCGACGTCGGAAAAGTCCGGCTGCTCCTGCGGGCCGTCGCGAAGTGTGCGCCACCAGATTGCGGCGTCGGCCAGCCTGTCGAGATTGCCGCGCACCGCCAGCCAGAAGGGCTCGGCCTGTTCGCCGGAGATGCCGAGCACGATCAGCCGGTCGCGCGCCTCGGAAAACGGCATATGGTGCAGCAGCGTGCGGTTGAGCACGAAGAGCTCGTCCGGGTCGAACTTGGCGGCGGATTTCGACGTCGCGGCCGGATCGAAGCGCCGGGCAAGCTCGGCCATGTCGGGCACCGCCACGACGTTTTCCGAGGTGCCGACAAGCACGGCCAGCGAGGCGACGGCCATCGGTTCGATGCCGGTCTCGCGCAAGCTCTCGATGGAGAGCGCGCCGCTCCGCTTCGAAAGGCCCTCGCCCGATGCGGTGGTCAACAGATTGTGGTGGCCGAACACCGGCGGCTCGGCACCCAATGCCTGGAACAGGGCGATCTGCACACCGGTATTGGTGACGTGGTCGTCGCCACGGATGACGTGGCTGACGCCCATCTCGATGTCGTCGATCACCGAAGGCAGAGTGTAGAGATAGGTCCCGTCCTCGCGTATTAGAACCGGGTCGGAAAGCGAGGCAAGGTCGACGGTTTCCTCGCCGCGCACCAGATCGTTCCAGTGGATTTCCGTGCGCTCCGGCTGCAACGGGTCGCTGGTGAAATTGGGCAGCAGAAAGCGCCAGTGCGGCCGGCGGCCATCGGACTGGTATTCGGCGACCTGCTCAGGCGTCAGCGTTAACGCTTCGCGGCCGTAGACCGGCGGCAGGCCGCGCGTGCGGCGCACCTTGCGCCGGAGATCGAGCTCTTCGGGTGTTTCGTAACAAGCATAGAGAAGGCGCGCCGCCTTCAATTTCTCCATCGCCGCATCGTAGATCTCGAAGCGCCGTGACTGGTACTCCGTGGCGTCGGGAAAGATGCCCAGCCAATGCAGGTCGTAGAGGATGGCGTCGGAGAATTCCTGCGTCGAGCGCGCGACGTCGGTGTCGTCGAAACGCTGGATGAAGCGGCCCTTGTTGTTCATGGCGAACAGCCAGTTGAACAGCGCAGTGCGCGCATTGCCGATATGAATGCGGCCGGTGGGTGAAGGGGCGAAACGGACGGTAACTGTCATGAACGGGGCGTACCGGATGGTTTTGCTGTTGACAAGACACGCCCCCGCGCTTGGCCGCAGACATAGAACATGACGAAGGCGATGAAAAGGCGGCAGCGCCGCGCGTCCTAGCGCATCGGCCCGAAAATCGGAACCGATTTTCAGAAAGCACGATGCGCAGATTCAAAGTGTTAGAGCGTACGTTGTGCGTCCAAGTGGCCACACGTCGCTCTAATTGACGCGCGGCGCTGTAAGTCGTCAGATCGCCAGCCCCTTGGTCAATTCGAGCGCCTGGCGCTCGAACAGCCGGCGGTAGATACCGCCTTGCAGCCGGATCAGTTGGTCATGCGAACCCTCCTCGACGATGCGGCCGCGATCGAACACCAGAAGCCTGTCCAGCGCCCGTACCGTCGAAAGCCGGTGCGCGATGACCAGCGTCGTGCGGCCGACCATCAACCGCTCCATCGCCTGCTGGATCAGCACCTCCGATTCTGAATCGAGGCTCGACGTCGCCTCGTCCAGAATGAGGATCCGCGCATCGGCGAGGAAGGCCCGCGCGATCGCCGCCCGCTGGCGCTCGCCGCCTGATAATTTCACGCCGCGCTCGCCGACCAGCGTGCCATAGCCTTTCGGCAGATCGACGATGAAGTCGTGCGCGCTTGCCAGCCGTGCCGCGTGCTCGATTTCGGCCTGCGTGGCGCTCGGCCGGGCGTAGGCGATGTTTTCGGCCAGCGACCGGTGGAACAGGATCGGCTCCTGCTGGACGATGGCGATCTGCCCGCGCAGCGACGCCTGCGCCACCCCGGAAATATCCTGACCGTCGACCAGGATCGTTCCCGCGTTCACGTCGTAAAGGCGTTGGATCAGCTTGACGAAGGTCGTCTTGCCCGAGCCCGAATGGCCGACCAGCCCGACGCGTTCGCCTGGAGCGATGTCCACCGAAAAGTCGCGATAGAGCGGCAGGCGGTGGCTGCCATAATGGAAGGTGACGTCGTCGAAGCTGATGCGGCCGTTGGTGATGCGGATCGGCCTGGCGCCGGGCACATCCTCGATGCCGAGCGGCTCGGACTGCAAGTCGACTAATTCCTCCATGTCGTTGATCGAGCGCTGCAAATTGCGGATATGCGTGCCGATGTCGCGCAAATAGCCCTGCAGCACGAAGAACGAGGTCAGCACGAAGGTGACATCGCCGGCGCTCGCCTGCCCCCAGGACCACAAAAGCAGGGAAAATCCGATCACCGCTGTTCTCAGAAGCAGCAGCATCGACCCTTGCGTGGTGCCGTTGATGGTGCCGCGCACCCAGGTGCGGCGCGTGCGGGCGCGCCATCTGGCGACGACCTTGGCAAGGCGCGTTTCCTCGCGTTCCTCGGCGCCAAAACCCTTGACCACGGCGTTGCAGCTCACCGCATCGGCCAGCGAGCCGCCCAGGCGCGTGTCCCATGCGTTGGCAAGCCTTGCGGCAGGCGCGACATAGCCAAGCGACAGCAGCGCCGTCACCGCGATGAACAGCACCGAACCTGCGGCGACGACAGCACCCATCAGCGGCCAGAACCAGCCGAGCAGCAGCGTCGAACCGACGAGCATGACGACGGACGGCAGCAGCGCTATCAGGATCGTGTCGTTGAGCAGGTCGAGCGCCCACATGCCGCGGGTTATCTTGCGCACGGTCGATCCGGCGAAGCTGTTGGCGTGCCAGTCGGTGGAGAAGCGCTGGACGCGATGGAACGCGTCGGCGGCAATATCCGCCATCATCTTCAGGGTCAGTTCGACGATAGCCATGAAGGCGAGGTTGCGCAGCACGACGCCGGTGAGCGCCAGCGCCACCAGCATCGAAAACGCCGCCATCGCCGCATTCCATGCGACATCGTCGGCTGCAGCACTGCTGGCAACGGCGTCGACCAGCCGGCCGGAATAGAGAGGCGTCAGCACGTCGGCCAAGGTCGACAGCAGGAACGTGCCCATGATGAGCGAAAGCCGCCACGGCTGGCGCCGCCAATGGCTGAGCGTGAAGCCAAGGACGCTGCGAAAGGCGCCGGCGCGCAAATCTATCTGAAAACGAGCCATGATGTCATTCGGGCGCAAGCGAGCCCGGTCCCGGTAAGGTCGAAAATTGAAAAAACCGCGTTGGGCGAATTAGCGCCCGGGAATGCGGAGGTTCGGCATATTTGGCGGCTCGCCCGAATACGGGCAGCGACCGGCATCGACGAACGCCTGTTGTCAGATGGGCTTGGCCGTGAAGGTGAAACCTTCCGGCGCGCCCTCTGAGACCTAGGCTTCGCGGCCTCGCATAACGATGTCAAATCCTGCCATTCGGTCCTCCCATTAGAGCGATGTGCGTCCATTTGGACGCACAAGTACGCTCTAACACCTTGAATCTGCGCATCGTGCTTTCCGAAAATCGTTGCCGATTTTCGGGCCGATGCGTAGGGATCACGGAGATGCTCTTATAGAGGCGCCTCAACGCCTCGCCAAGCCAGCAGGCTACCGAAAGCGCATCTGGTCCAACCAGTGAGACGTTTTTGCAACAATCGGGGGTTGTACGATTCCTCGTTCAGGCTGCCGGAACCCGGTCGAGCCGCATGTAGCGACCATCGCTAGACGGCCTGAAGCCGAGTTTCTCGTAAACCGCGTGGGCATCGTTGGTCGACAGGCTCCAGTGGGTGACTGTCTTGCAATCCGGATGATCGATAAGCGCCTGGACAAGCCGCGTGCCGATGCCTCGCCCGCGGTGCCCAGGCCAGATGATGACGTCGGCCAGATAGGCAAACACCGTGCGGTCGGTGATCGCCCGGCCGAAGCCGATCTGCTTGCCGTCGAGATAGGCGCCGACGCAAAGCGAGTTGGCAAAGGCGCGGCGGTGGAGTTCGTCGCTGCGCCCGCTGCCCCAGTAGCTTGCCATCAACAGGTCGGAGGTCGCCCGGAAGTCGATCCGTGACACGTCGAAGCTGATTTCACAGTCAGGCATGGCTATCCCACTGATCGTCCGGCCGCAGCCATTTCACAGGAGCGAGAAACGGCGCCTATCCGCCATCCCTGAACCGGTTGGTGATGGGATAACGGCGGTCGCGGCCGAAATTCTTTTTGGTGATCTTCACGCCGGGCGCTGCCTGCCGGCGCTTGTATTCGGCGATGTAGAGCAGGTGCTCGACGCGCGTCACCGTCGCCCGATCATGGCCGCGGGCAACGATGTCGTCGACACCCATCTCGTTCTCGACCAGACACTCCAAAATGTCGTCCAGCACCGGATAGGGCGGCAGCGAATCCTGATCCGTCTGGTTCTCGCGCAGTTCCGCCGACGGCGCCTTGTCGATGATGTTGTTCGGGATCACTTCGCCGGAGGGGCCCAGTGCGCCCGGCGGCACGTGCGTATTGCGCCAGCGCGACAGCGCATAGACCTGCATCTTATAGAGGTCCTTGATCGGGTTGAAGCCGCCATTCATGTCGCCGTAGAGCGTGGCGTAGCCAACCGACATCTCGCTCTTGTTGCCGGTGGTGACCACCATCGAGCCGAACTTGTTGGAGATCGCCATCAAAATGGTGCCGCGCGCGCGGCTCTGCAGATTTTCTTCGGTGATGCCTTCCTTGGTGCCCTCGAAAAGCTGCGTCAGGGTATGCAGGAATCCCTCGACCGGCTCGAAGATCGGCACGATGTCGTAACGGCAGCCGAGCGCACGGGCGCAATCCTCGGCGTCTTTGAGCGAGTCCTTCGAGGTGTAGCGATAAGGCATCATCACGGCGCGCAGCCGTTCCTCGCCGAGCGCATCGACGGCAAGTGCTGCACAGATCGCCGAATCGATGCCGCCGGAAAGGCCGAGCACAACGTTCTTGAAGCCGTTCTTGTTGACGTAGTCGCGCAGGCCCAGCATGCAGGCGCGGTAATCGGCCTCCTCCTTTTCCGGTATTGTCGACATCGGCCCTTCGGAGCAGACCCAGCCGTCGGAATTATTTCCATTTTGCGCGCCTGCGGCGGCGCGGTTTCGCTTCCAGGTGGTGACGTTGACCGTCTCCTCGAACTGGCTCATCTGGAAGGCCAGCGTCTTGTCAGAACCTATGGCAAACGACGCGCCGTCGAAGATCAGCTCGTCCTGGCCGCCAAGCTGGTTGGCATAGATGATCGGCAATCCGCATTCGATGACCTGGCGAATGACGATCTGGTGGCGAACGTCGACCTTGCCGCGATAATAGGGCGAGCCGTTCGGCACCAGCAGGATTTCGGCGCCGCTTTCGGCCAGCGTCTCGCATATGCCGACATCGCCCCAAATGTCTTCGCAGATCGGAATCCCCAGGCGCACGCCGCGGAAATTGACCGGTCCCTGCATTTCAGGGCCGGCCTGGAAGACGCGCTTCTCGTCGAATTCGCCATAGTTCGGCAAATCGAGCTTGTAGCGCTCGGCAACGATCTTGCCGCCATCGGCAAAGATGATCGAATTGTGCGTTCCGCTCTTGCGCTTCAGCGGCGTGCCGATGATGACGCCAGGCCCGCCATCGGCGGTATCCCCGGCGAAATCCTGCGCCGCCTGCTCGCAGGCCTTCAGAAACGCCGGCTTCAGCACCAGGTCTTCGGGCGGATAACCAGCAAGGAAAAGCTCCGTGAACAGCACGAGGTCGGCGCCCTGGCGGGCGGCATCCGCCCTCGCCTCGCGGGCCTTGGCAAGATTGCCGGCGACGTCGCCAACCGTCGGATTGAGCTGGGCGACGGCGATGCGCAATATGTCGGAAGCGGTGTTGTCGGTCATGCCTGCTGACTTAGCGCGCCGGAATCCGCCGGGCAATGGCGTTCATTTGGACCACCCCAGACCGAATGACATGTCATTCGTGTCAGACCGATCGGACCGATCGACATGTCGATTGTGCCTTATTCGCCCATATATTCGCGCAATGCTTCCGGCGAGTGGTTCTCGCCGATCGACATCGCCAAAATGCGCGAAATATGCCGGCGCGGCAGGCCGGTTTGTGCCGCCCAGGCATTGATCTGGTTCTGGATCTTGTCGAGATCCCTCTTTGAGGTCGGGCTTTCGGCGATGTCGAGGCCGGCGTCGCGCAGCGCCGCCGCCATGTCGGCCGAGACGATGAAGGCGTCCCACTCCAGCCACCGCAGGAAATACTGGCCGGTGTTGCCACCGAGCCGGCTGCCATGCTTGCCGAGATAGGCCATCAGTCCGACCTGGTCGTCTTCAGGCCAATCGGCGAGGAACTTGCCGAAGCCGCCATGCTCCTTCGACACCCTCTCGACAAACACGGCGTTGTCGCGGACGGATTTGATCTTCTGCGGATTGCGCACGATGCGCTTGTCGGCCGTCAGCTCGTGCCAAAAATCGTCTGGCTGGAACAGCAGCCGCTTCGGCTCGAAGCCGAGGAACGCTTCTTCGAAACCAGGCCATTTCTGCTCGATGACCCGCCAGACGAAACCAGCGGCGAAAACACGCTCGGCCATGGTCGAGAGGATGCGGTCGTCGGTAATGTCAGCCACCGCGGCATTGTCGGGCATGGGCCCCAGCAGCGACGCCAGCACCGCTTCCCCGCCCTTGCGTTTGGCCGCGCGGGCGCGGATTTTCTGAAAATCCATCATTGTTTCCTCACCTGTCGCGTCAATCTACCACTTCCCGTGCGAACCGGCAGCCTTTAGGTCTATCACTGACGACGGAGGCGGCATGAACAAGACTATCGAAGAGTTGGCAAAGCGCTGGCTGAAGCGAAGGCCAGATGGGCTAGGGCAGGTTGAGAGCCAGGTGCTGCAAAGCACGCTCGAACGCACCACGATCTCGAAGGACACCAACAAGGCCGTCGCTTTTCATCAGACGTTTGGCGACCGCCTCGCCGACACCATCGCCCGGATCGGCGGTTCCTGGTCCTTCATCCTGGCCTTCATCGCCTTCCTGATCCTGTGGACGTCAGGCAATGTCTGGCTTCTTTCGCGCGACGCCTTCGATCCCTATCCCTTCATCTTCCTCAACCTCATCCTGTCCATGATCGCTGCTCTGCAGGCGCCGGTGATCATGATGGCGCAGAACCGCCAAGCCGAGCGCGACCGCATCGACGCCGCCCACGACTACGAGGTCAATCTCAAGGCCGAGATCGAGATCATGGCACTACATGAGAAGCTGGACGAATTGCGCCACAGCCAGATCGTTGGCATGCGCGGCGAGATTGCGCAGCTGGCCGAACAGGTGAAGCGGATCGACGAGATTCTGTCAAAGCAGCGGACGCCTTCATGACGGATGCCATCCACCATCTCATCGAACAATATGGGCTGATTGCCGTCTTTCTGGGCTGTGTCGCCGAGGGCGAAAGTGCGGCCCTCCTCGGCGGGTTTTTCGCGCATCAGCATGTCTTCATCCTGTGGCAGGCCTTTCTCGCAGCGGCCATCGGCGCCTTTGTCGGCGATACCTTTTTCTTTATCCTCGGACGAAGCTTCGAAGACCATCCGTTCGTGGTCAAACTGAAGGGCCGGCCGGGTTTCAGCCACGCCTATCGTCTTGTCTCCACCCATCCCGACATTTTCGTGCTGTCAAACCGCTTCATTTATGGCCTGCGCCTTGTCGGCGGCATCGCGGCCGGACTGTCAGGCATTGCCGTGACGCGCTTTGTCATTCTCAACGTCATTTCATCCATGGTCTGGGCCGGATTGTTCACCACCATCGGCTATGTGTTCGGGCTGGGCGCGGAGCGCATCGTCGGCCAGGCGTTGGTCCGTCACGAGCGATTGCTGATCGCCCTGGCGATTGGGTTGGCAGCGGCGGTCCTCGCCTGGTTCATCGCTCACACCATTGCCAAAAAGGAGCGTAGCAAGGAAACGTAGGTCGACCAAACCTGACCTCACCTTGCTCCGGGATGTGTTGAGATTCACGTCAGGCCGAGTCGGAGTCGAAGACGGGCGCGAAGCGACCAAACAGGTGGGTTCCGAGAACCGGAGCGCAGCGTACTTTTGGGTACGTGAGCACCGGCCTACGCCGGCCGTAGCCTTAACTGCCGCGACCGCTCATGAGTGCTTCGGCCGGCGAAGGCCGGAAGCACAGGAAGCCGCCATTTGCAGGCCGGCATCACCTGAATATCAACACATCCTAATCGATGCCGAGCGCCCGATCGCCGCGATCAAGGATCAGCGGGATGATGAGGTCTTCCTCATCGGCAAGGTGCCGGGCCAGCATGGCGATCAGCCGGCTGTTCTCGTCGGCATAGGCATCGGCGGCAAAGCGCTGCTTGTCCTCGCTCTCCTGAAGCGTCCGGATGAAGGCATTCGCCGTCTCGGCATTGCGCTCCAGCCCCTCATGGATCGTGTGATGATCGGCATCGAGAATCTCGAAGCCGCGCTTCAGCCGGGTCTCGGCCTTGGCGAAGACCGGAAAATAATGATTGTCCTCGACATTGTGGTGGCCGTCGAGATGACCGAGAAAATGGTTGAGGCGCGGTGCGAACCAGCGCGCGAACTCCGGCGCCGTCAGCCTGCCCTCGCGATAGTCGCCGATGCCGTTGGTCAGCACGCCGCCGAGTTCGCGGAACATGTCGTGCCGCTGCAGCCACATGTTGGCGATGCCATGGATGTTGGTGTGGCCCTGCCAGACCTCGCGCGGGTATTTTTCGGCCAGCCAGCGTAAATCGTCCGGCAGGCCTGCGCGTTCGAGCAGCAGGGAATCGGCGGTCATGTCGGTCTCCTCAGACCATGATCCCGGAAAGTGGATACCGGTTATCGGAACAGATCATGGTCGGGATCAGGTTGTGGTAACCGGGCATGTAGGGATTTGATGGCTAGATCGGTAGCCCCAAGATTCGCTCGATGATGGCGATGCCCCAGACGCCGGCAACGATCACCACCGAAATCAGCACCGCCAGCGAACCGCAGTCCTTGGCGAGCTGGATATCGACGTTGAACTCCCGGCTGAACGCATCGCATGCGGCCTCGATGCCGGTGTTCAGCACTTCGACCATGATCAGCAGCAGAACCGCGCCGATCAGCAGGGCATAGCCGCGCCACGACACCGAAACAAACCAGCCGAGCGGCAAGGCAAGCACGAGCAGCATCAACTCCTGCTGGAAGGCTTTCTCGCTGGAAGCCAATTTGCGAAATGCCCGCACTGAATTGAAGAAAGCATCGATCAGCCGCTGCATGCCAAACCTTTCCGAACCACCGGCAGGGGATAGCGCAATGGCCGGATCAAGGGAATAAGGCGACCTCTGCAAAATCATTCGTCGGCGACCTTGATCGACGGCGTCGACTTCTCGAACTGCGGCAGCCCATCGTCGATCGTGTAGTAGTCGCCCTTGTCGCCGACGAAGATGTGGCATTGGCCCTGAAGTCCGGTGGGCTTGTCGAACAGTCCGGCCAAAACCGAGACATATTCATCATCCTGCGGCTTCCAGAACAGCAGCGAGCCGCATGTCTTACAGAAACCGCGCCTGGCAAACGAAGATGCTTCGTACCAGGTGATGCTTTCCGCGCCCACTATTGTGATGTCTGCGTTGGGAACATTGGTTGCAGCGTAGAAGTGACCACTTTGCTTCCGGCACTGCGAGCAGTGACAATAGATCACGCCGCGCAACGGCCCCCGCGTCCTGAACCGCACAGCCCCGCACAGGCATGATCCGGTATGAGCGTCGTCCATCTTGCCTCCCAACTCAGTCGCCACCCTAAAATCGCCGTTCATGGCATCGGCGTGCTTGCCAGGATTCCAGTTTTGCAGCGGCTATGTCCCAGCAAATGCGACATTCGGCGGGCATGTCACGCAGTACAAAGCGGCGGGCCGCGCGAGCAGCCTCTCGACGGCCCGCCAAATTGTTTAAAGCCAGCATCTTTCCATATGAATTTTCATGGCATATATTTTCACCAGAAAGGAGAGACGCTTACAATGCAGCCCCATCTCGCCGCCAACACGGCCGAAAATGCAGTCCTGACCAAGGCCACGTTGCGCGCCGCCGATCTGCTGGACATTACCGCCAGGATGCTGGCCTCCATTATCGGGGTATCGGAAGCCACGGTTTCGCGCATGCGCAGGCAAGAATTCCTGCTGGAGCGTGGGACCAAGCCATTCGAGCTTGCCGTGCTGTTCGTCCGGCTGTTCCGCTCGCTCGACGCCATTGTCGGCGGCGACGAGACCGTCGCCCGGGCATGGCTGAAGAATGCCAACACGGCCTTCGACGGCACCCCGCTCGAAAAAATCGTGACGATAGCAGGACTTGTCGATGTCATCGCCTATCTGGACTCCCGACGCGCTCTCGTCTGAAGCCGCCAAACTCGATAGCAAGTATTGGCTCGACGGCAAATACTGGCGCATGGTTGAGGCGCAGCACCGCGTCTCGACATTGAAGATCGTCGATACGCTCGACGAGCAGGCCCTCCTCGAAGACCTGATCGAGGAAACCAAGCCGCAAATCCCCTTGGAATGCCGGCATCTGCACTATCTCTTGGCAACGCCCTTCCGCTACGGCTCGGTCTACCCGCACGGTTCGCGCTTCCGCCGCGCCGGCAGGACCAAGGGCGTCTACTATGCGGCGGAGACCATGATGACCGCCGTCTCCGAGATGGCTTTTTACCGCCTGCTGTTCTTCGCGGAATCGCCGGATACGCCCTGGCCGCACGACGCCGCTGAATACACCGCCTTCGCCGCCGCGATACGCAGCACAAAGGTGATCGACCTGACGCGGCCGCCGCTCGACCGCGACGCGGCGGCGTGGACGCACCCGACCGACTATGCGGCCTGCCAAAATATCGCCGATGTCGCGCGCGAGGCCGGGATGGAGGCGATCCGCTATCGCTCCGTGCGCGACCCGAAAGGCGCCAATGTGGCGCTGCTGGCATGTAGCGCCTTTGCCAG
The DNA here is from genome assembly GCF_002284575.1 of Mesorhizobium temperatum. GTDB lineage: Bacteria > Pseudomonadota > Alphaproteobacteria > Rhizobiales > Rhizobiaceae > Mesorhizobium > Mesorhizobium temperatum. Next base: position 41,467 of record NZ_NPKJ01000029.1, on the reverse strand, counting down.
GCCGAAACCGCTGGAACCCCACGCCTGGCGCATCCGGCTGGGCGCCTTCGGCGTACAGGGGATCTGTGAGTTCCCGGAAAAGCGGATCGAGTTTTCCAGGACGGCCTTTGCCGCCGATCCCCGACTAAACGAACTGCGCTGGGAGCGCGGCCGCTGAGCAGATCCTGGTGATGAAAATCCGACGCTTGGTACCGACGCTAAACTACCGCTTGGGGTGGGATGCGCCTATGGTCAAATGGAAAGATGCGCCATGAGCCGACCTTGGATACCGTGATCCTCGACGACTTGTCTCACCTCGATAGCGGACGAGATCATTGTTGATGGCCGCGAGCCCGGATTACGACCGCGAAGCGGTCAGAAATCCAAATCCATATCGTGATGATGATGCTCGTGACCGGGAAGCTCCGGCGGCGGCGGGCCAGGCACTTCGGCCACCATGGCCTCCGTCATGATGAGGAGGCCCGCCACCGAGGCTGCGCCCTGGAGCGCCGTTTGCACCACCTTGGCCGGGTCGATGATGCCCTTTGACACCAGATCCCCGTACACGCCCGATTGGGCATCGTAGCCATAGGCGTTGTCGTCGTTTTCGAGGATCCCGGCGATGACGACCGAGCCTTCCAGGCCGGCATTGATCGCGATCTGCCGAGCCGGCCAGGTGATCGCCTTCCTGACGATCGCGATGCCGACCTGCTGGTCCTCGTTGCCGCCCTTGAGCTTCTTGAGCGCCCTGCCGGCGCGCAGCAAGGCGACCCCGCCGCCCGGGAGAATGCCCTCTGCAACCGCGGCTCTTGTCGCGTTCATCGCGTCATCGATGCGATCCTTCTTCTCCCTGACCTCGACTTCGGTGGCACCGCCGACCCGGATCACGGCGACGCCACCGGCGAGCCTGGCCAGCCGTTCCTGGAGCTTCTCGCGGTCGTAATCGGAGGTGGTTTCCGCAAGCTCGAGCTTGATCTCGGCGATGCGGGCCTCGATGCCTGCCCGCTTGCCGGCGCCGCCGACGATCGTGGTGTTTGCCTTGTCGATCATCACCTTCTTGGTGCGCCCGAGCATATCGAGGGAAGCATGCTCGAGCTTGATGCCCAAATCCTCCGAGATCACCGTTCCGCCAGTCATCAGCGCGAGATCCTGCAGCATCGCCTTGCGGCGGTTTCCGTAGGTCGGCGCCTTCACGGCTGCAACCTTGAGAGCGCCGCGCAACTTGTTGACCACCAGCGCCGCAATCACCTCACCCTCGACATCCTCGGCGATGATGAGCAGCGGCTTGGCGGCCTGCACCACCTTCTCCAGCAGCGGCAGTATTTCGTTCAGGCTGGACAGTTTCTTCTCGCTGATGAGGACATAGGCATCCTGCATCTCGACCCGCATCTTTGCGCGATTGGTAATGAAATGGGGCGAGATATAGCCGCGGTCGAACTGCATGCCCTCGACGAATTCGAGTTCGGTTTCGAGCGACGTCCCGTCCTCGACAGTGATCACGCCGTCATTGCCGACCCTCTTCATGGCGTCGGCGAGGCAGCGGCCGATCTCCCTGTCGCCGTTGGCCGAGATGGTGCCGACTTGCGCAATCTCGACGTTCGAGGTGACCTTCGTCGCGTTGTTTTTGAGTTCCGCGACGACGGCTTCGACCGCGAGATCGATGCCGCGCTTCAGGTCCATGGGATTCATGCCGGCGGCTACCGCCTTGGCGCCCTCCCGGGCGATCGCATGCGCGAGCACGACGGCGGTGGTCGTGCCGTCGCCGGCCTGATAGGAGGTTTTTGTTGCTATCTCGCGCACCATCTGGGCGCCCATGTTCTCGAACTTGTTGTCGAGTTCGATTTCCCTGGCGACGGTCACGCCGTCCTTCGTGACCCGCGGCGCGCCGTGCTCCCTGCCGATCGCGACGTTGCGTCCCCGCGGGCCAAGCGTGACGCTCACCGCATTCGCCAGGGTGTCAATGCCGCGCAGCATTCTGTCGCGAGCCTCGAACGAAAACATGATCTCCTTGGCAGCCATTTCCTTGATCCTTAAGACCTAATCTTCGGGGAACGGCGACGCCTCATTCGGCCGCTCAGGCGAGATTGTCCCGTGGCAGCCCGAGCCGATTCCAGACGTCGAACAAAGCTGCCGCGAGCCGATCGATCATGATGTCCTCATGACAGGGTGTCGGCGTGATGCGCAGCCGCTCAGTTCCCTTCGCCACGGTCGGATAATTGATCGGCTGGATATAGATGTCGTGCTCGCTCAGCAGCAGGTCGCTCGCCGCTTTGCAATGCGCCGGATCGCCGACTGCCACCGGAACGATATGGGTGTCGCTCAGGATGACCGGCAGCCCAGCGGCACCCAGCGCCGCCTTGACCCGCCGGACGCGGTTCTGCTGGCACTTGCGCTCCCACTGCGAGGTTTTCAGATGCCGGATCGCCGCTGTGGCCGCGGCGCAGATCGCCGGCGGCAACGCGGTGGTGAAGATGAAACCCGGAGCATAGGAACGAACCGCATCGATCAGCACAGCACTTCCCGTGATATAGCCGCCGAGGCAGCCGAAGGCCTTGGCGAGCGTGCCTTCGATCACATCGATCCGGTTCATGGCGCCGTCGCGCGCGGCGATGCCGGCGCCGCGAGGGCCGTACATGCCCACAGCATGGACCTCATCGAGATAGGTCATTGCGCCATAACGATCGGCGATTTCGCAAATGCGATTGATTGGCGCGACGTCGCCGCCCATCGAATAGAGACTTTCAAAGACGATGAGTTTTGGCCGATCCGGACCCGCCGCCTTCAACAATTCCTCGAGATGATCGACGTCGTTGTGGCGGAAGATCCTCTTATCCGTATCGGACTGGCGGATGCCCTCGATCATCGAATTATGGTTGAGCGCATCGGACAGGATCAGACAACCGGGGATCAGCTTGGCGATGGTCGAGATGCCAGTCTGGTTCGAAACATAGCCGGACGTGAAGACCAGTGCCGCCTCCTTGCCGTGGAGATCGGCAAGCTCGCCCTCGAGCTCTACGAGTGGATGGCTGGTGCCGGAGATATTGCGCGTCCCGCCGGCCCCCGTTCCCAGGCGGGTAGCAGTCTCCACCATGGCGGCGACCACCTTCGGGTGTTGTCCCATCCCGAGATAGTCGTTGGAGCACCAGATCACGACGTCCTTCGGTCCATGCGGGGAATGCCACACGGCATTGGGAAAGCGTCCGGCGATGCGCTCAAGGTCTGCGAACACACGGTAGCGCCGTTCCTCTTGCAGACGCGCGATCGCATCTGCAAAGAAACCGTCATAACTCATATTGCCTGGCTCCAACATACGGCCTTGCCCATCGGCCATATCGCCCGCATCTCCGGTCATCGGAGGTCCAAATCGCCGCGGCGCAATGACGTTCTTTACGCCGCCAGGTTTGCCGGTGTGCAACGCTGTGGGTTCCGCCATCGCCCGATTCCCCTGCTTGCATACGAATTGCGTCGAAGCGCGATGCCCGCCGATCCCGCTCGCATCGTTCCTCACGACCCGCGTTCAGGAAGGTCGAAATTGAGCTGCAACATTCGCGCTATGTTTATCAGAATCGTCTCGCAGACCTTATCTTGATTAGGATCCAGATATTTGACGGTCCAGTTTGCCCCGTTCTCCTTGGTTTCGAGCCGCTGAATCACAAAATCGGTGACGTGCTCGCATCCCGGCTCCTTATGAAGATCCGCGAGGATCAATGCCTTGAGCTCCGAAGCTTCCTTTGTATGTCTTTGCATGGCCGCTCTCCTTCCGGATGACAACTTTCTATGGATCGATCAATGCATGATCGTGATCCCCGTCATCCCAGGGCTCGTATCATCGCATCAGTTCACCCAACGTAGCGGCAATGCCGCTGCTTGGTGTGTCAGAGTCTAGCCCCTCCACGAATTGCCCCTGTGGGTTCATGATGTAGATGTGGGTGCCGTGATCCATTAGGTAGTCGTCACCGCCCGCCTCGCCCTGGCGCGCAACACCATAGGCGCCATATGCCTCCGAAACCGCAGCGATCTGTCGCGGGCTGCCGGTCAGTCCCACGATGCGCGGATCGAACGCCGCGGTAAAGCTTCCCATCACCTCAGGCGTGTCGCGTTCGGGATCGACGGTGATGAAGAGCGGTTGCAGTTTTGCAGCGTCGGGGCCGAGTTCATCAATCGCCGAGGCGATTGATGATAGCGTCGTCGGACAGATGTCGGGACAAGAAGTATAGCCGAAGAAAACCAGCAGCCATTTGCCGCGATAAGTCTCATCGGTGACCGTCGTTCCGTCCGGCGCCGTAAGCGTGAATGAGCCGCCGACCGTCACGGGCGTGTCAGTCCGTGCGACCGGTGGGCAGATCGACAGGGCCGCTGCGAATATGATGCAGAAGCGGGATATGAGGGACCGTAGGCCCGGAGCGAGGAGTTCATGCCGTCGGCTCATCAAGTACCTCCGGTACCTCGAGAAAGACGCTCCAAAACCCCGCGACGTCTGCAACTAGCAAACTCGCCTAAACTGCCGAACCTTATCATATTTTTTTGCTGAATGGCTAGACATGGTGCTGGTTTGGCCCTACTTTCAGGAGTTGCCCCTCATCCCAATGAAGGAGGTGGCGTCCATGACCATTCGCGAATTGATGAGCGGGCTGGCGGCGATCGCTTTCGTTGCGACGATGTCCGCGCCTGCGCAAGCCTACGAAGTGGGTCCGGTCACGGGAGGCGGAACGATCGAGGGTACGATCGTCTACCGCGGCGACGTGCCGACAACAAAGATCATTCCCACCAAGGATATCGAGGTGTGCGGCGACCCCCGCGAGGAGCCGCTGATCGAAGTCGGCAGCGATCAGGCCGTGCTGAACGCGGCGGTGCAGCTGGTCGACGTGGCACAGGGAAAGGCCTGGCCGGAGCCCGGAAAGCCGCCTGAGCTTAACAACCTCAAATGTCGCTTTGAGCCCGCGGTTCAGATGATACCGGCCGGTTCGCTGGAGGTGGTCAACAGCGACCCAATGCTCCACAACACCCACGGGTATTATGGCAAGCGCACCGCCTTCAACCTGGCGCTGCCCAATAAGGGCCAGCGGATACCCGTCGAACTGAAGCGGGCCGGCACTGTCCGCATCGACTGCGACGCGCATGGCTGGATGGAAGGCTGGGTCTATGTGGTGGACAACCCCTACTATGCGGTCACCGGCACCGATGGCAAGTTCAGCATAACCGATGTTCCGCCTGGGGACTACAAGCTCGTGGCGATCCACCCCTTCACCGGGCCTATCGAGCAGCCCGTAACGGTAGAGGAGAATAAGGCCACCAGTCTGACGATTGAACTGAAAAAATAAGAAAATGGGCGACCCACTGATTCAACAGGGTCGCGCTCCTGCGAGAAGACCGACGCTTTAAGAAACGGTCTGCACTGAGGAGGAACCCTGATGTCTGAAGAGCTTGACCGCATTCGGCGCGAAATGCATGCGGTGCTGCAGCCGCCTGGAGTACGGCCCGACGACTCGCTCCAAATCACCCGCCGCACCTTCATTCACAGATCGCTGCTGTTCGGCGCTGCTTCCGTCGGCCAGACCTTCGCGTGGTGGCCGCTGCTCAACACCATCGACGTCGCTCACGCCGCCGAAGCGCCCTTCAAGTTTGCCTGGATTTCGGACACCCATCTCTACGAGAGATCCCTCAACACGCGCTTCGTCGACAAGGTGGTGCGCGCCGTGCAAGAGGTCCAGGCTATGGATCCGCCGGCCGACTTCCTGATCTTCGGCGGCGACCTGGCCCAGCTCGGAAAGATCGAGGAACTTGAGCTTGGCGTTGAGCTCCTCAAGGATCTGAAGATCAAGAAGTACTACATCCCGGGCGAGCATGACTGGTATCTGGATATGGGCAAGAAGTGGGGCGAGTTGTTCGGCCAACCCAACTGGACCTTCGATCACAAAGGCGTGCGCTTCATCGGGCTCGATACGGTCAGCCGGGGACCGGACTACTGGACAGCGAAGAAGATGACGCCAGAGGAGCGCATGGGCCACATGGCTACCCTCGACGGCACGGTTGCCGGCGCGTGGGCCGGCGTCGGCCGCGAGCAACTCGACTGGATGCAGAAGACACTCGCCGACTGGGATAAGTCCAAGCCGATCGTCATCTTCAGTCATAATCCGCTGTACGAGTACTACCCGCCCTGGAATTTCTGGGTGCGCGACTGGCGCGAAGTGAATGACGTGCTGAAGCCTTATACCAAGGTCACCAACATCCACGGTCACGTGCACCAGGTGCTCTACAACGAGATCGGCAGCATGCGCTCGATCGGCATGCTGGCGACCTCCTGGCCGTGGCCCTATGCCCCGGAAGGCGTGCCCAAGCTGACCAAGCCGATGATCCGGGCCGACCCCGGCGATCACTACGATGGGGTCGGTTGGGAAACCGTGAACGTCAACGCCGACGACAAGGTCGATGTCGAGTACATCATGTGGGGCCGCAAGGAGGTGTTCGTCCAGTCGCCGGAGGACCACGACAAGAGCATTGGGGAGGTCATACGGCCACGCATCGCCGACAATCAGTACCCGTGGGAAAATCCATAAAGGGTGGTGGCTATGATAAACACACCGACATTCCTGTGCATTCTGAGGCGATCCACCGTCGCAGGAGCAGTCGTCGCAGCTGCCGTCGTCCTCGGGCCGGCCAGTGCCAACAAGGATCCGGTGACGCCAAAGCAGCTGAAACTCTATCAAGAGGCGTTCATGGAGGAGGTCAGGAAGGGAGACCTCCTGTTCCACGGTGATGCGGCGATGGCGGAGCAGTTGGGCGTCAAGCTGTCGACCACCGGGTGGGCCTGCGCCATGTGCCATCCGATGGCCTCCGATACCCACCCGCAGGCGTTCCCGAAGTTCCAGGCGTCGATGGCCAAGTTCGCGACACTGCGCGACATGATCAACTGGTGCATCGAGAAACCGAACCAGGGCGAGAAGATCGATCCCGAATCGGAGGCGATGAAGGCGCTCGAGGCGTATATCACCTGGTCGAACACCGGCTCGGTGTTGGTGCCAGGCAAGTACTAGTCTCGTCGATAGCCGGGGCATCGGCTTCACGGGAGCGCGTCCGCCATCGGGGTGACATTCGATGGGTGGGATTGAAGCAGTCGCGGCCCGGGAACCGCGCGGGGAGGTCTATGCGTTGGCGTTGGCAGAGACTGGGATGGAGCTGCGCGGCAAGTTCGCGAATGTGGACCTGGATGCGCTGGTCGACAACCGGGTCGTGCGGACCTGGCTTTATTTCGGCATGTTCTGGCTGATGGTGACGCCATCCGTCGGCGTCCTGATCTCGAGCACCTTCAACTACCCCGACTATCTCGGATCGGGGAACCTCGAGCTCACCTTCGGCCGGCTGCGCCCGGTCCACGTCAACGGTGTCATCTTCGGCGCTTTCTCGACGCTTTTCATCGGCCTTTGCTACTATCTCGTGCCGCGTCTGTCGGGGGTGCGGGTGATATGGTCGGAGTGGTCGGTTCTTCTCGCATGGGTCTGGAACGTCGCAACGCTTGCCGGTTTGGTCGGCTTGCTGATCGGCGACAGTGACGGTTTGGAAGCCGGAGAGCTTCCGCTCTACGCGAAGGTCGCATTCTTCATCGTGGTGGCTGTTGCTACCGCGCAGTTCCTGATCACGATCAGTCGAAGGCTCGAGCCGGCGATCTATGTCGCGCTATGGTACTTGATCGCCACTTTCGTGTGGACGACGATGAACTTCGTGCTTGGAAGCTTCATCCTGCCATACACGATCTCGGGCATCAACAGCGCCGCCTTCCATGGCCTCTATCTCCACTACATCGTCGGGCTGTGGATAACGCCCGCGGGCTACGTGATCATCTACTATTTCCTGCCGATCAGCGCGCGAAATCCGCTTTATGCCCATAAGCTCTCGCTGGTAGGCTTCTGGTCCCTGGCACTGTTCTACCCGTTCGTCGGCATCCACCATTACCTCTACAGCCCGATCGCGGACTGGGCCGAGACCTTGGCCGTCGTCACGTCGATGCTGCTGATCATTCCGGTGTGGACGGTGCTGGTGAACTTCTTCGGCACCATGATGGGCAAGTGGCATGAGTTCGGCAGAAACTTGCCGGCGAAGTTCCTGATCATGGGCTCGCTCATGTATCTCGTCGGCTGCTTCCAGGGCTCGACCGAGGCGCTGCGGCAGCTGCAGCAGCCGACCCATTTCACCGATTTCGTCATCTCGCATTCGCATCTCACCGTGTTCGGCACCTTCGTCGTCTGGGCGATGGGGGGCCTCATCTATACTTGGCCGCGGCTGTTCGGGCGCGAACTCTGGTCCTTCAAGCTCGGCAACTGGTCGTTCTGGCTGATTACCGTCGGCATCACGACCATGGGCCTGGTCCTCACAGCGGGCGGGCTGCAGCAGGGCTATCAATGGATGAATGGGGTCGAATGGCTCGACTCGCTCGTCTGGGTGAAGCCCTACTGGCTGGCACGGACCCTGGCAGGCATCAGCATGGATATCGGTATGTCGCTGCTGGTGGTGAATCTGATGCTGACCGCGCTGACCAGCCCGGCGGCTGAGGCGCGACGCGTCCGCGGGCCGGTGGAGGCGCCTATCCCGGCCCCGGCGGGAGGGCCCGCGCAGTGAACGTTCGCTTCTTCGCGCTGTTCGCCGGCGTCTTCTGCATCACCCTTGCGGTGATCACGCAGGGCGTGCTGCCCTTCGTGGAACCGTCCTCGCGAACTACGCGCGTGACTTCGGTGGTGCGCACGGATTTCGGCCAGCTGAAATGGACGGTTTCAGAGGCGACGGACTACACCGAGCAGCAGCGTCGCGGCCGCAACATTTACCTGCGCGAAGGCTGCTGGTACTGCCATTCGCAATTCGTGCGGCCGGTGACCGGCGAGATCCGCCGCTGGGGACCGGTCAGCGAGGCGGGCGAATACGCCTATGACGTGCCGCACCTGTTAGGCACACGCCGGATCGGGCCGGACCTGACGCGCGTCGGCCTGAAATACAGCGACGAATGGCACCTGGCGCACTTCTACAATCCGCGGATGCTGGTGCCGGACTCGATAATGGCGCCGTATCGAGGCCTCTTCCACGAGCCCGATGCAGCCGTCCGTATCGTTGACGACGGCGCTGGTAATCGGACCCTGGAAAGGACAGAGGTCACCAAAGGCCTGTTCGACTTCGACAGCCAGCAAGCGATCCGGCTGACGCCGAATGCGTACGGGTTGCTGTTCGTGCCGCTGAAGGCGCGCGAAAGAAAGCCGATCATCCTGACGCCGAACGACGAATACACAGGAGAAACCGTCAGCATCGCGGCGGAGACGGAATCGGTGGCGGCGCTCGTTTCCTACCTCCAGAAGCTCGGCACGAACCGGGGTAAATGGCGCGATCTTTTCGAGCCGCAAAGCCTGGAGGTCATGGATGCGACGATGCCGCGCTCCGAGGAATGGATTGCTTATGGCAAGGAAGTCTATGAGCGCCGCTGCATCGGTTGCCACGGTGCCAAAGGCGACGGCAACGGGCCGGCCGCCACCTTTATGTTTAACCAGCGGCCCAGGGACTTCACGTCCGCAGTCTTCAAGTTCAGGTTGACAAAGGAGCCCCTGCCCACGGACGGCGACATGCTGCGCACCATTACTCGCGGCATCCGCGGCACGGCAATGCCCCCTTGGTACGAACTGCCGCTCAACGATCGGCTGGCGGTGATCCAGTACATCAAGTATGAGCTAGCGGTTGACCGTTCCGATCCCGCCAGTCCTTACGCTTTCTTCGTCGAGGAACCGCCTGGCCCACCGTTGTATATCGGGCGCCCGCCGACCCCGTCCCAGACGGTGCTGGACCGAGGTAAGGAGGTTTGGCAGGTGGCGAAGTGCTGGGAGTGCCACGGCCAAGGCGGCAAGGGCGACGGCGAGAAGGCAGCTGGCCTCAAGGATGATCTCGGGTTCGCCGCCGTGCCGGCCGACCTCACCAGCGGCCAGTTCAAGTCTGGCCCGGCCGTCGAAGACATCTTCCGGACGATAACTACCGGCCTCAGCGGCACGCCGATGCCGTCCTATCGGGATTCCTTTCCGGACGAGGACCGGTGGGCGCTTTCCTATTTCGTGGTGGCGCTTTCCGCCTTTAAAGACCCGCTCTCGCTGCAGCCGCTGTCGATCAAGCAGGAGGCCCGCGCGGCGCTGAACGATCTGGAACTGGTCGCTGACAAGCCTGAGCGAGCCTATGTGCCCGATCCGTCGGTGCCGGCGTCCGGCCCGCCAGCGCCGCCTGGCGAGAAACAAGCACCCGCAGGAGGTTAGCGCATGCTCGGTTTTGAAGTCACCGGACCGTATGCGGGCGCCATGATGATGAGCCTGGCGGCCCTGTTCTTGTTCATCTGGGGCGTCCTATCCGGCGCGTTGAGCGGCACCGACAAAGCCGCCAACGGGTTTTTTGAAAGGGAGATGGAGAATGAGCGATCTGCAGAGCAGCGATCCGGAGAGCCCGACGCACCCTGAACTGGATGTGCGTCAAAGCTCGCACCCTGAACTGGAGGACTATGCCGGCGGCCTGATACAGGCGCGTGTGGGATTCATTCCGCTATGGCTTCTCGTCGTCTACGTGCTGCTGTTCGGTTGGGGGCTGTATTACATGTATGTTTATTGGGGCGGGCTCGGCCCCGGCCGTCTGTTCTAAGAGACTTGTCGCAAGGGCTGGTAAGGCAGGAGTGATGGAGATGTTGGTAGCCAAAATTCTCCTTGGGGTCGCCGCATTGAACCTCCTTTTCCTGACCTTCGAGGTGGCGATAAACGTGCTTCGTCTTTATTTCGGCTGACATAGGAGCAGCGGATGCTACAGGACACCATTTTCAAGCTCGCTGACGCTGGCTTGCCACAGATGCTCGGCTTCCTCATCTATGGCGGCTGCACCGTCGGCTTTATCATCTTTCTTGTCTATCTTGTGCGGCAATAGCGACGCGGACGCGGCGCTGCGAAAACGCCAATGATCTACTACCTCGTGATCTTCGCCGCTGGATTTGCAGGCAGCTTTCATTGCATCGGCATGTGCGGCGGCTTTGCCTGCGCGCTGGGCCGCGATCAGCGAGGCGGAGGCGCAACCGTCCTTCGCCACCTGCTCTATAATACCGGCCGATTGACAACCTATTGCTTTCTGGGCGGGCTCGCGGGTGCGATCGGTCAGGTCATCTGCACCACGCAAGGTCTAACTGCGGCGCCGCTCTTGAACGGCTCCCTCGACACCGCCCAACGAATTCTCGCGATCGTCGCTGGCCTGCTCATGATTGCCATGGCGTTGCAGTTCTTCGGCTTGCTGCAGGTCTTCCATCGCCTTGCGATCGGATTTGGCGGCAGCACATTTGCATTGTCCCTGCGCGGTCTGTTGACGGCCCGGAGCAGCGCCGCACCGCTCGCCTTTGGCGTTTTCAACGGCTTCCTGCCATGTCCCCTGGTCTATGCCTTCGCCGCCCAGGCGGCGAGCACCGCCGGAGCGCTTCCCGGGTTTCTCGTCATGGCATGGTTCGGACTGGGAACCTTCCCCGCGATGTTGATGATGGGCGGCGTTGGCCGGATACTCGGGCCAGCCTGGCGGCGGCACGGCGTGCGGCTTGCTGGTGGCTTTATTCTTTTGCTCGGTCTCATCACGCTCGGCCGTGGTCTCCTGCCTTCCGACGCGCATATCGGCCTTGCCTGGCTGGGCGGACATCCCGCATGACTGCGCATGGCGATATCCTCTGTAGCCATTGTTCGCTGCCCGTCGGCCTGCGCCCGATGGAGCGCAGGCTCAACGGTGAGGCTTGCGCGTTCTGCTGCTACGGCTGTTGCATCGCCTTTCAGGTGAAGAGCGGCAGACACGAAGAGTGGGAAGCCGCCTGGCTTCTGATCCAGCTCGGCGTGGGAGGCTTTCTCTCCATGAATATCATGATGTTCAGCCTCCTCCTCTATTCGGACGCGTTCACCGGCGTCGATGCGGGCGTGCTGCCGTGGATTCACCTTTTGCTCTGGATCTTCGCGACGCCGGCGGTGGTGATTCTCGGCGGACCCTATCTGCGCGAAATGTGGCTCAATGGCATTCAGGGACGAGTGACGTCGTCGGCACTCATCGTGCTTGGCGTCGCTGCCGCTTACCTCTATTCGGCATTTGCCGTGTTCGAGGGCAGCACGCATGTCTATTTCGACACCGCCGTGATGGTGCTGATGCTGTTCACCGTTGGCCGCTATCTCGAGGCTGTTGGCCGCGCCAGGGCGGCGCGCGACCTCGAACCTCTTCTGGCCGCAGAAAGCGAGAGCGCGACCGTGATCGATGGCGCGGCAGAGATCTGCCGTCCGGTGCGGGAGGTGTCGGCCGGCATGCTGGTGCGGGTCCGGCCAGGCGAGCGCATTCCGGTCGACGGCGTGGTTGTCGAGGGGGAATCGAACACCGATGAAGCCGTGATTACCGGAGAAAGCCGGCAAGTGACCAAGGGCGCCGGCTCCAAGGTGATTGCCGGCAGTATCAATATCGACGGCCCGCTCCTGATCCAAAGCAGCGGTGACGGAACTGCAACCCGCTGGGCACAGATTTGCCGGTCGGTGCGCGAAGCGCTGGGCCGTCGCAGTCCAACCCAGCGCCTTGCCGATCGCGTCGTTGGCGTGTCCGTGCCGCTCGTCCTCGCCCTCGGCGGGCTGACGATCGTTTACTGGGCGCAGTCATTGCCGTTCGATCGGGCGTTGCTGATTGGCCTCTCGGTACTGGTGGTTGCCTGTCCTTGTGCCGTCGGCCTCGCTGCTCCGATGGCGACATCACTCGGCATCGGCCGGCTGGCGCGGCACGGCTGCCTCGTCCGCGACCCCGGCGTGCTCGAGACCCTCGCGCGTGTCCGGTTGCTCGCCTTCGACAAGACCGGCACTCTGACGGCGGGCAAAGCGCGTCTCGTCGGCGTCGACTGCGAGGAGGTCGGCATCGACGAAGTACTGGCGCGCGCCGCCGGTCTGGAGCGCCTTTCCGAGCATGGTCTGGCGCGGGCCATCGCGGCAGCCGCCGCTCAGCGGGGCATCACGCCGCTCGTCACCCGCGATGTCCGGACGGTTCCCGGCCGTGGCATCCGCGGCAGCGCCGAAGGCCGGCCCGTGGCGGCAGGGAACGGCAGATTGATGAATGATCTGGGCTGGCCGCTTCCCCCGTCGCTGGCCGAGCGTGCGCGGTCGCTGGAGGCGAGCGGTCATTCGGTGGTCTATGTCGGTTGGGGCGAGCAGGTTCACGCCGTGCTGTCGCTCGATGATTCACCGCTTCCCGAGGCGCGGGCCGCGATCGCGGCCCTGCGTGAGCGCGGGCTCGACGCCACGCTGTTGACCGGCGACTTGGCGCAAGCGGCGGAGCGGATCGCGGCCCTGGTCGGGATCAAGGACGTCCAAGCGGGCCTTTCGCCGGAGGCCAAACGGCTGGCCCTGGATCGGCTCCGCCATGACCACGGTTCGGTGGCGATGGTCGGCGATGGACTGAATGACGGGCCGGTCCTGGCCGCTGCAGATGTCGGTATCGCCGTCGGCTCCGCCACCGATCTCGCCCGCGAGACTGCGGCGCTCGTGCTGCCTGGGGACGGGTTGTGGATGCTGCCCTGGATCGTCGACGTGGCCTGCGCGGTCCGCAGGACCATCTTGACCAACCTTATGTGGGCGTTCGGCTACAACCTCGTCGCGCTGACGTTCGCAGCATTCGGACTTCTGCAGCCAATCCTTGCGGCGGCGGTCATGGCCGGTTCGAGCATCCTCGTGGTGGTGAATTCGCTGCGGCTGGAGCGGCTGCCTGATCCTGTTCCAGCGCTGATCCCGGAGCAACGATCCGGCACCAAGGCGGAGCGTACCCACAATGGCGCCGGCATTTCCGCAATGGCCGACCCAGCCGTCGAGCGGAGTTGAGTTTCGTTTCAGCCAAACACGTCGTGCGTGAAGGCGTCATACCAGCCTTCCGCCGCGCGCGCAGCCTGCCGGCGGACCTCGGAGCTTTCCTCGACCTTGCTGACGAAGCTGATGACGCTCTTGAGCTTCCCGTCGACAGGCTTGAAGCTGATGGCGTTGCTGAACGCATCGTCGGGGGCGAGATAGGTGTAGCAGGTGTTGAACAAATGCGCCGGGAAACGCGCTGATCCGGCGAGATCGGCCGCGATGGCGAAGGCGCAGGCCTTGGCCTGGCTGTTGGCGCAGAAGGCGGATTTCGGCATATCTCCGCCGATGATCGCGTCACCGACCAGGTGGATGCCGGGCTGCAGTGCCGATTCGAAGGTGACCGGATCGACCGGACACCAGCCCGACTGGTCGGTGAGCCCGGCCTGCTGCGCCAGGCGCCCGGCCATTTGCGCCGGGACGACATTGGTGACCGCGGCCTTGAATGTTGCGCCCGCAGTGATCACCGATCGGGTCTTCGGATCGACAGCCGTGACCCCGCCGGTAAACTGGGCGGGCAGCCATTCGATCATTCCCGGATAGTGGCGGTTCCAGGCGTCTTGGAACACGTCCTGTGCGTTGAACTTGTCCTTGGCATCGAGGATCAGAATTTTGGCCTTGGGTTTGCTGTGCTGGCAATAGGATGCGACGAGCGAAGCGCGCTCATAGGGGGCGGGTGGACAGCGAAACGGATCCGGCGGAACGACGATGAGGAACAGGCCGCCGTCCTCCATGCTTTCCAGCTGCCGGCGCAGCAGCTTGCTTTGCGGTCCTGCATTCCAGGCGTGCGGCATGATCTCCATCGCCGCATCGTCATAGCCCTCAAGCGCCCGGTCCCTGAATGTGATGCCCGGCGCAACAACGAGACGGTCATAGCTGAGCTTCGAGCCGTTGTTCAGCGCAACGGTTTTCGCCGCCGGGTGAATCGCCGCGGCGGACTCATGAATGACGGTGATGCCGTATTGCCTTGCCAGCGCTTCATAACCATGGCCGAGCGATTCGAACGGGCGTAGCCCGGCGAGATAGAGATTGCTGAAAAAGCAGGTCGTGTAGCTCTGCCGCGGTTCGACCAGGGTCACGTCGACGGCCGTGGCGCTGGAGGCGAGATATTTGGCGACCGTTGCGCCGCCGATGCCGCCGCCGACCACGACGACACGCGCCTTGGCCTGGCCCCGCGCCTTCGGCTGGTTGAGCGCCGTTAGCAACGCTGCTCCCGTCAGGCGGCCGAACTCGCGACGCGTCCAGGATTTCATCGCGGGTTACTTCCCTGCTTCGCGACATAACGCGCGACGCTCGCGATCTCCTCGTCGCTGAGCGACAGCGCGATAGCGTGCATGATGTGATTTGAACTCTCGCTCGCCCGGTAGGCAAGAAGGGCGTTGGTGAGCCTCTCCTCACCAAGCCCGATGATGCTGGGAATGCCTGTGCCGCCGCCATCGAGACGATGGCAGGACGCACAGGTCGCGGCGAGTTGAGCGCCTTGATCGGCCTCCGCCGTCGCGCCGGATTGGCTGACGAGCAGCACGAGGCCCGTGGCAATCGCAGATCTCGCAACGGGGCGCATGCTGAATACCCGTCTGTTTCGGAGTTTTCCGGTCACGCTCCCACTCAACTTGTCACGCCATAATTCGCGCTGCTCGATTGCGCCGCCACCTCAACCGACCGTGAACTGGTGCGACAACGTATAGACGGCACCGCCATCTTCTTCCCAAACGAAATCGAGCCGGCCGCTCTCCGTCGCGCGCAAGGAAAATTCGAAGAACGGATTGGCCGAAATCGCCTCGTGGACATCGACACTGAACACCACGGTTTCGTTGTAGCGGCAGACAAACTTGTTGATGATCTTGCGCGGGATCACGTTGCCTTGATCATCATGGCGTAGCCCTGTTTCCATCTCATGGCTGATGATGGTCTTGACCTGAAAAATCTCTCCCTTCGCCGCGGCGCTCGGCACGATCACGCGGGGTGTCGGGGTGGTCACTGTCTCTCTCCGATCTCAGGCACAGCCATCCGTGGCGACACGGACCCACGTCGTGGTCATCAGCAAGACGCCGTCATTCATTTCAGCGACAGCGACGACGTGTTGCGGTTTGGCAAGCCGGATGCGTGTCGACACGCGAGGTAGACTGCGTTGCGGGACGAAATGGAAACTGGCGACTTCGATAAGCGGGTTCCGCGGCGCGAACACGCGCATCTGCCTCACATGGTCGGCCTCGGTCATGGGGCTGTCGATGTAAAGACTCATGGGCACGGTGTAGCCGGTCGGGAAGTCCGCCGGCATAATCAGATGAAGGCGATCTGACATCGTGGCCTTCCGTCCGGTGAGCTGCTTGACGAGATCCAGCGCTTCATCGTTCGCACGCGCGCTCCGCGGCGAGAAGAGCGCGACCCCGGAAAACCCCACACTCCCGGCGATCAACACATCGCGGCGCGTCAAGCTCATCGTCCCGGTCTCCAAACCCTGCCACTCTAAGAACACATCGGCGGCGGCAGGCGGCGCACTCGGACACATCAGTGCGGCAGCTTCTGCGAAATTTAGCACCGACAACCGCTGGGAGCAATCTCGCGGAAGTGTCCATGGCCGCCTTTAAACCAATGCATTCTGTTTTACCCGCCGTTGGGAGCACGCCGGCGGATTCTGCGACTACCCAACTTCGGTCGCCGGCCTGATCGCCGGAGGCGTTATTGCGGCACCGCTGTCGGGATAGATGGTCAAGGCATTGCGGGAAAGGACGCTCTTGCGGGTTGTCGGATCTCTGATCACACTCTTGGCCGGCTATCAGATGCTCGAATTAACTGGAGCGCTCGAACCGCGCCAGCGCAATGTCTGATTTACAAGCATGCGCGACATTCATGATAAGGCTGAAAAAGGACGGGTTAGGGTCATCTGTGCGAATTCGTCCTTGGCTGACGAACTTCCGCTCTCGCCAAAAACAACGTCGGTCGCGGCTCAACCGGTGCGTGCGTAGCGCAGCAGCGTCACGCCTTGGGTAAGGCTTTCCGTGCCAAGTGGCTTCAACGTCAGCGACAGGCCGGACTGGAAGTACGGCTTGCCACCGCCAAGCACGACCGGGTGCATGTAGAGCCGGTACTCGTCGATCAGACCGGATCGTGCGAGATGCGCGGCAAGATCGGCGCCGGCGATGGTGATCTGGCCATCCGCTTCCGACTTGAGAGATCTTACTACGTTCTCGACATCGCCGTTCGCCAGACGGGCATTAGGTCCGACTTCCCGAAGCGTCGTCGAAAACACGATCTTCGGGGTCCCGCGCCAGGCGCGGGCAAAATCCCGCTCGATTTCGGCACCGGTCTCTCGGTCCGGACTGTCCCAGAAGCGCATCACGTCGTACATCCGGCGTCCACAGAGCGCGATCGAGGTCTGTCTCATCATGTCGTTGAAATGCCGGTGCAACTCCCCTTCGGGTACCGGCAAGGCGATGTCTCCGTCCGGCCCGGCGATATAGCCGTCCAGGGACATCAGCATGGCGTAGACGATCCTGGCCATTGGTGCCTCCGTTCTGTCCCCGCGCACAAAGGTGCATAACTGATTGCATTTTGCAATCAGTTTATCGCAAGGTGCGTGGAATGCAATACGGAACTTCCCCAGGGCGCCCTCTTATGGCGTTTGAGGACCCCACTTGCTTACGAAATCTGGAGGAGCTTCAAGTTTGAGGCATCGTCGTCCTCAACTCAGGCCTCATTGCCATTGACAAAGATTGCCAAGCTCTCATTTATCGGGCGAAGCCCAGAGGCAGAGGAAGCGACATGGCAACGATGAACGTAAGCCTTCCAAGCGATATGGTCGAATTCGTGGAGCATGAAGTCTCCCAAGGCGGGTACGGTTCCTCGAGTGAAGTAGTCAGAGAAGCGCTGCGCTTGCTGCGACACGAAAAGGCCCAGCAGGCGGAGAAACTTGCCATCCTTCGGCGCGAAATCAGTATAGGGGTGGAAGCCGCCAACGCAGGACGCTTCTCGAAGAAAAGCGTCAGTGACATTCTCGATGAGGTGATGCTCGAATCGCCCAAGAGATGAGACACGAGCTTACCCAACCGGCGGAACGCGATATCAGGGACATCTTGCGAAATTCGATGCAGATGTTCGGCCCGCAGCAAGTCCGGTCCTACGCCCGGATCATCGAACGTGGTCTCGAGCTAGTCTCGGAAGATCCGGATCGACCAGGTTCCATCGAGCGCGACGAACTCGCTGCGGGTGTTCGACTGCTGCATCTGGAGATCGCTGCGAGAAGGCGCGGAGGTGCTGCACATTGCCTCTATTATATGAAGGGCCGCCTTTCGGACGAAACGATCGGCGTCATTGTCGTTCGAGTGCTTCATGAGCGCATGGAACCACGGCATAGAGTGATCAGAGCTCTCAAGAATGTGGCAAGAGCCAAGGCAGGCAGCCCGGAGATACCCGACGGTGATGAGCCGTCCAGTGGTCCGGGTTCCTCATTCGAAAGCAGTTGACGTTTCCATCGCCTAAAGCGGTCAGGCCAGGCGCACCAGTTGCCAACAAGCGAGGGTGTCTCCGACGCTTCTTGATTGTGACTGAAATCAGCCGTTAACGGCCTGCTTGTGCTGAACCGGGTGGCTCTTCTTGAGCAGGTCCGACACCAGGAACGCCAGTTCGATCGCCTGGTCGGCGTTGAGGCGCGGATCGCAATGGGTGTGGTAGCGATCCTGCAGCTCCTCGGCGGTGATGGCGCGAGCGCCACCGGTGCATTCGGTGACGTTCTTGCCGGTCATCTCGATATGGATGCCGCCCGGATGCGTGCCTTCGGCGCGATGCACCTCGAAGAAGGTCTGCACTTCCTTCAGGATTCGATCGAACGGCCGTGTCTTGTAACCGGCGGCCTCGATGGTGTTGCCATGCATCGGATCCGACGACCACACCACGCTGCGGCCTTCCTTCTGCACCGCGCGCACCAACTTCGGCAGATGCTCGGCGACCTTGTCGGAGCCGAAGCGCGCGATCAGCGTCAGCCGGCCGGGCTCATTGTCCGGATTGAGCAGGTCGATGAGCTGCAGCAAGCCGTCCGGCGTCAGCGACGGGCCGCATTTCAGGCCCAGCGGGTTCTTGATGCCACGGCAGTATTCGACATGGGCATGGTCGGGTTGGCGGGTGCGGTCGCCGATCCAGATCATATGGCCGGAGGTTGCGTACCAGTCGCCTGACATCGAATCGATGCGGGTCAGCGCCTCCTCGTAGCCGAGCAGCAGCGCCTCGTGGCTGGTGTAGAAGTCGGTCTCGCGCAGCGCGTAGTTGGTCTCCGAGGTGATGCCGACAGCCTTCATGAAGTCCATCGTCTCGGTGATGCGGTTGGCGAGCGACTCGTATTTCTCGCCCTGCGGGCTGTCCGACACGAAGCCCAGCATCCATTGATGCACGTTCTCCAGGCTGGCGTAGCCGCCCTGGGCGAAAGCGCGCAAAAGATTGAGCGTCGCCGCCGACTGGCGGTAGGCCATCTCCTGGCGTGCGGGATCGGGAATGCGCGACTTGGCGTCGAATTCGATGCCGTTGATGATGTCGCCGCGATAGCTGGGCAGCGTCACACCGCCCTTGGTCTCGTTATCGGACGAGCGCGGCTTGGCGAACTGGCCGGCGACACGGCCGACCTTCACCACCGGCTGCGCGCCGGCGAAGGTCAGCACCACAGACATCTGCAGGAAGACGCGGAAGAAGTCGCGGATGTTGTCCGCGCCATGCTCGGCAAAACTCTCGGCGCAATCGCCGCCCTGGAGAAGGAATGCCTCACCGGCAGCGACAGTCGCAAGCTGCTTCTTCAGCTTGCGTGCCTCACCTGCAAAAACCAGCGGCGGAAAGGTGGCAAGCTGGGCTTCCGTGTTCTTCAGCGCGGCAAGATCCGGATAGGCAGGAACCTGCTGGATCGGCTTTGCTCTCCACGAATTCGGCGACCATTTCGTCATCGTTGCACCCAACGTTCTTTCCAGCGGGTGCTATCGCCCGCCATTTCGCCCCCAATATGGGGATCGCGGCTCCATACACGAAGCCGATTTCCTATTCTAGACCGGATATGGACGTGTGGCGAATGGCCGTGATGCGCCGGAACTGCCGGCGTAGTTGTTGGCCAAAGCAGCAGCAACGCCCTGCTACGCAGCCTTGTCCACCAGCCGAGCCAATTGCGTCATGACGACGGCGGCCCCGGCCAGCCGCTTTTCAGGGGTCGGCCAGTCGCGGCTGAACACGACGCTGTGGTCCGGCCGTATCTTGGCCAGCGAGCCCTGTTCACCGATGAACGTGACCAGCCCGACGGGGTTCGAAAACTCCCGCTTGCGAAAATGGATGACGACGCCCTTTGGCCCGGCATCGAGCTTTTCGACATTGGCCTTGCGGCAGAGCGCCTTGATGAAGACGATCTTCAGCAGATGCTTCACTTCCTCCGGCAGCGGTCCGAACCGGTCGATCAGTTCGGCGCCGAAAGCGTCGATCTCCTCGGTGTTTTCGAGATCGCCGAGGCGACGATACAACGCCAGCCGCAGCTGCAGGTCCGGAACATAGCTTTCCGGGATCATCACCGCCGTGCCGACGGCGATCTGCGGCGACCAGCCGCCATCCTGCACCTCGCCGGAATCCTTCACCTCGGCGACGGCCTCTTCCAGCATCTGCTGGTAGAGCTCGAAGCCGACCTCCTTGATGTGGCCGGACTGCTCTTCGCCGAGAAGGTTGCCGGCGCCTCTGATATCGAGATCGTGGCTGGCAAGCTGGAACCCGGCGCCTAGGGTGTCGAGCGACTGCAGCACCTTCAGCCTCCGCTCGGCGGTGTCGGTCAGCTTGCGGTTGGCCGGCAGCGTGAACAGCGCGTAGGCGCGCACCTTCGAGCGGCCGACGCGGCCGCGCAGCTGGTAGAGCTGCGACAGGCCGAACATATCGGCGCGATGCACGATCAGCGTGTTGGCGGTCGGGATATCGAGGCCGGATTCGACGATGGTGGTCGACAGCAGCACGTCGTACTGGCCGTCGTAGAAGGCATTCATGATGTCGTCGAGCTCGCCGGGCGGCATCTGGCCATGAGCGACAGCCACTTTCAGCTCGGGCACGGATTCACGCAGGAAATCATGGATTTCCGCCAGATCGCTGATGCGCGGCACGACATAGAAGGAATGACCGCCGCGGTAGCGTTCCCGGAGCAGGGTTTCGCGGATGACCAGCGGGTCGAAGGGCGAGATGAAGGTGCGCACCGCCAGGCGGTCGATCGGCGGCGTGGCGATCAGCGATAGTTCGCGAACGCCGGTCAACGCCAGCTGCAGCGTGCGCGGGATCGGCGTTGCCGACAGCGTCAGCACATGGACGTCGCTCTTCAGGTCCTTCAGCCGCTCCTTGTGCTTGACGCCAAAGTGCTGTTCCTCGTCGATGATCAACAGGCCGAGATTCTTGAATGAGATCGACGAGCCGAGCAGCGCGTGAGTGCCGACGACGATGTCGACCGTGCCTTCGGCGATGCCTTTCTTGGTCTCGGCCAGTTCCTTGGCGCCGACCAGCCGCGAGGCCTGGGCGACACGGATCGGCAGGCCGGAGAAGCGCTGCGAGAAGGTCTTGAAATGCTGGCGCGACAACAGCGTCGTCGGCACCACCACCGCGACCTGAAAGCCTTCCATCGCCGCGATGAAGGCGGCGCGAAGCGCAACTTCCGTCTTGCCGAAGCCGACATCGCCGCAGATCAGCCGGTCCATCGGCTTTCCGGCGCCCAAATCGCCCATGACCGAATCGATCGCCGTCTGCTGGTCGTCGGTCTCCTCATAGGGAAACCGCGCGGCGAATTCGCCATAGAGACCGTCCGCCGGCACCAGCGAAGGAGCGGCGCGCATATGCCGCTCGGCGGCGATGCGGATCAACTGCCCTGCCATGTCGAGCAGCCGCCGCTTCAGCCGCGCCTTGCGCGACTGCCAGGCGCCGCCGCCAAGCTTGTCCAATGTCGCTTCGGCCGAATCCGAGCCATAGCGCGACAGAAGTTCGATGTTCTCCACCGGCAGGAACAGCCGGTCGTCGCCGGCATAGTGGATTTCGAGACAGTCATGCGGCGCCCCGACCGCCTCGATGGTGCGCAGCCCGATGAAGCGGCCAATGCCATGGTCGGTATGGACGACGATGTCGCCGGAGGACAATGCCGAGGCCTCGGCGATGAAGTCGGAAGGACGCTTCTTGCGCTTCGAGCGACGGATCAGCCGGTCACCCAGAATGTCCTGCTCGGCGATGACGACCAGTTTCTCGGTCTCGAAGCCGGATTCGAGCGGCAGCACGGCAAGTGCCGCCTGCCCCGGTTCGAGCTTTTCCGCCTCGGCCAGCGTGGCGACCGGCTTGAGATTGCCGAGATGATGCTCGGCCAGGATCTGGCCCAGCCGGTCTAGCGAACCTTCGGTCCAGCCGGCGACGACGACGCGGCGGCGAGCGGCCCGCTCATCGGCAATGTGTTTTACGACGACGTCGAAGACGTTGACGTTGGGATCGGCGCGTTCCTCGACGAAGCTGCGGCCATGCCGAGAGCCGGCATGGAAGATTTTCTTGGCGCCGGCGTCGGGTGCATCGAACGGCGTGAAGTCGATTGCCTCGCGCGGGCCAAGCGAGGCGATCAGGTTTTCCGGCGACAAATAAAGCAGGTCAGGCGGCACCGGCTTGTAGGGCACGGCGTCCTTCAGCGCACTCTCAGCCTGCTTCCTGCGCGCCTCGTAATGGTCGAGGATCAGCGCATGGCGCTCTGTCAGCGCTTCGTGCGCCAGATGGTCGAACACGACAGGCGTGTCCGGCAGATAGTCGAACACCGTCTCCAGCCGCTCGTAGAAGAACGGCAGCCAGTGCTCCATGCCGGCGAAACGCCGTCCCTCGCTGACCGCCGCATAGAGCCCATCGTCGCGCGAGGGTGCGCCAAAGGCTTCGATATAGCTGCGGCGGAAGCGGCTGATGGTCTCCGGCGTCAGCGCCACTTCGCTCATCGCCTGCAGCGCCATCGACTTGCGCTGGCCGGTGGTGCGCTGCGTGGCGGCGTCGAAGACGCGGATCGATTCCAGCGTATCGCCGAAGAAATCGAGCCGCAGCGCTTCCGTCCAGCCCGGTGCGAACAGGTCAAGAATGCCGCCGCGCACGGCAAACTCGCCAACACCGCGCACGGTCGGCACCCTTTCGAAGCCTGATATCTCCAGCCGCGACACCAGTGCATTCATGTCGATCTGGTTGCCGGGTTCGGCGTGAAACATCTGCGCCTCGACGAGGCTTGCCGGCGGGATGCGCTGCAGTAGCGCATTGGCTGTGGTGAGGATGACGGCGCGGTGTGGTTTTTTCGCCAGCCCGATCATCGCTGTGAGTGCATCGAGCCGCCTTGCGGCAGCATCCGCCCCGGGCGAAACGCGGTCGTAGGGCAGACAGTCCCAAGCCGGCAGTTCCAGCACCGGCAGGCCAGGCGCGGCGAATGAAAGCGCCTCGACGATCGAAGGCAGGCGCTGGCCGTCGCGCGCCACGAACAGTACCGGCTTGTCAGGCGCGATCTCGTGTGCCGCCTGCACCAGCGCAAAGGCTTCGTAACCGTCGGCGACACCGTCGACGATGAACTGGCCGGCGCGGCCTTTCGGCAGGCCGATCGAGGGAATGAGGCTCATGGATTACACGTCGTTCAGAATGTCATCGTCTGGCGCGACGCCAGGATTTTTTGCAGGACGGCACAATCGATATTTGCCGGAATCGGGCGTTCGCCGGTGATCACGGGCAGGAATTCGGTGTCGGGAACATCGAGGAGCCTCTCATATTGGTCGAGTTCGTCGCCGGTCAAGGCGCCGATCTCGGCGTCTGCGAAACTGCCGAGAATGAGGTCCATTTCGCGCAGGCCGCGATGCCAGGATCGAAACAGAAGCTTGCGGCGGCGGGCATCGAGCCCCTCGCTTGATCGTCTCGTTCCCGTCATTGACCAGCATCCTTGCCTGAAGCGGCGCATATAGCGTGGATAGAGGGCGGTGTCAGCCTTGCGCTGCGGCTGTCTCGACATAAGCTGACATCATGCGCCCTTCCCTCCTTGATCCGCTGTTTGTCCCGATCACCTCGCTTGCCGGCGTCGGGCCGAAGGTCGGCGTACTGATCGAGAAAATCGTGCCGGCCGATCTCGGCGACCGCGCGGCGCGTGCCGGCGATCTTCTGTTCGTGCTGCCCCACACGGTGATCGACCGCCGCAACCGGCCGGGTATCGCCGGTTCGGCCGAAGGCGCGATCGTCACCCTCGAAGTGCGTATCGACCGCCACCAGCCGCCGCCGCGCGGCAACAGATCGGTGCCGTACCGGGTTTACGCCC
This sequence comes from Mesorhizobium temperatum, assembly GCF_002284575.1. Taxonomy (GTDB): domain Bacteria; phylum Pseudomonadota; class Alphaproteobacteria; order Rhizobiales; family Rhizobiaceae; genus Mesorhizobium; species Mesorhizobium temperatum. Next base: position 17,305 of record NZ_NPKJ01000029.1, on the reverse strand, counting down.
ATGACGACACCGGCGAGATCGCGCTGACCTTTTTCCATGCGCACGCCGCCTATCTTGAAAAGGCGATGCCCGAGGGCGAGCATGTCGTAGTCTCCGGGCGCATGGAATGGTTCAACGGCCGCCCGACTATGGTTCATCCCGACCACATCGCGTTGGCCAGTGAGGCGGAAAACCTGCCGCTGGTCGAGCCGGTCTATCCGCTCACCGCCGGGCTCTCGGGAAAAGTGCTGCGCCGGGCAATCGGCCAGGCGCTCGCTCGCTTGCCGGTGCTGCCGGAATGGCAGGACGGCGAGTTTCTGCGCAGCCGGACCTTTCCTGCCTTCGGCGAAGCGCTCGCCCGCATCCACAATCCCGCCGACCCGATCGACGTGTCCATCGACGGCGCAGCCTGGCGGCGTCTCGCCTATGACGAGTTTCTGGCAGGCCAGGTGTCGCTGGCGCTGGTGCGCGCAAAAGTCCGCCGCTTGTCCGGCCGGCCGCTGGTCGGTGACGGCCGCATCGTCGAAAAGCTGCGCGCCGCCCTTCCCTATTCGCTGACCAATTCGCAGGAAATGGCGCTTGCCGAAATCAATGCCGATCTCGGTGACCCCGAACGCATGCTGCGCCTGCTGCAGGGTGATGTCGGCTCCGGCAAGACGGTTGTCGCGCTGCTCGCCATGGCGCGCGCCGTCGAGGCCGGCGGCCAGGCGGCCTTGATGGCGCCGACCGAAATCCTGGCGCGCCAGCACCTTGCGACGATTGCACCTTTGGCCGGACAAGCCGGCCTGCGCGTCGCCATCCTCACCGGCCGCGAAAAGGGCCGCGAGCGCACCGAGACGCTGGCCGGTCTGGCCGATGGCGAGGTCGACATCGTCGTCGGCACCCACGCCCTGTTCCAGGAAACGGTGACGTTCCACGACCTTGTCCTCGCCGTCATCGACGAGCAGCACCGTTTTGGCGTCCACCAGCGGCTTGCCATCACCGCCAAGGGCGACGCGCCCGACATGCTGGTGATGACGGCGACCCCGATCCCGCGCACGCTGGTGCTGACCGCTTTCGGCGACATGGATGTGTCGAAGCTGACCGAAAAACCGGCCGGTCGTCAGCCGATACGTACCGTCACCCTGCCGCTCGAGCGGCTCGACGAACTGGTCGGCCGCATGCGCGACGCCGTCGCCGACGGCCAGAAGATCTACTGGATCTGTCCGCTGGTCGAAGAATCCGAAGAGATCAAGCTGATGTCGGCGGAGGACCGTTTTGCCTCGCTGTATCAGCTGTTCGGCGACCGGATCGGCCTGGTGCACGGCCGCATGAAGGGCGCCGACAAGGATGAGGCGATGCGCGCCTTCAAGGCCGGCGAGACACGCATCCTGATCGCCACCACGGTCATCGAGGTCGGCGTCGATGTGCCGGATGCGACGATCATGGTCATCGAGCACGCCGAGCGCTTCGGCCTCGCCCAGCTGCACCAGTTGCGCGGCCGGGTCGGTCGCGGCGAAAAACCATCCTCCTGCGTGCTGCTCTACAAGGATCCGCTCGGCGAAACCGCAACGCGCCGGCTGTCGGTGATGCGCGAGACCGAGGACGGGTTCCGCATCGCCGAGGAGGATCTGAAACTGCGTGGCGAAGGCGAGTTGCTCGGCACCCGCCAGTCCGGCACACCGGGCTTCCAGGTGGCGCGCATCGAGGCCCATGCCGACCTGCTCGAAGCCGCCCGCGACGACGCACGGCTGATCCTGTCGCGCGATCCGGAACTGCAATCCGAACGCGGCGCCGCCCTTCGCATGCTGCTTTATTTGTTCGGCCGCGACGAGGCGGTGCGGCTCTTGCGCGCCGGCTGAGGCCCGGCATCCACCGGCGGATTGCCGATCTGACCGCCGATCGGCTTGCCGTTCAACGTCACCACTTTCGTCTTGACCGCCGGCGCCACCAAGCCTGCCGAAACGATCAGCTTGGCGCCGTCCTCGACCGTCATGTCGAGCAGCACGATGTCGGATTTCGGCACATACATGAGAAAGCCGGTGGTCGGGTTGGGCGCGCACGGCATGAAAACCGCGATCAGCGGATCACCTTCCTGGTCGAGCTTCTGGTTGATCTCGGTTTCCTTGTCGCTGGCGACGAAGACCAGCGACCAGACGCCCTTGCGCGGATATTCGACCAGCCCGACCTGGCGAAACATGTCGCCTTTGTTCGACAGCACGGTCTCGAAGATCTGCTTCAGCGAGCCGTAGATGCCGCGCACCAGCGGCATGCGGCCGAGCAGCCGCTCGCCGAACAAGACGATGGCGCGGCCGACGATATTGGCGGTCAGGAAACCGATCAGCGTGATCAGGATCAAGGCGACAATCAGGCCGAATCCCGGAACCGGCGCCGGCAGATAGCTATCGGGGTTGTAGCGCGCCGGAATATAGGGTTTCACCCAGGAATCGACCCAGCCGATGAACGACCAGGCGATGTAGGCGGTGATCGCCAGCGGCGCGCAGACGACAAAGCCTGTCAGGAAATAATTCCGCAGCCGGGTCATGCCTGAGGTCTTGGAAGCATCGGACATGGTTCACCGCAGCGCTGATTGCGGCGCAACATTAATGAACCGCAATCCGCTTTGGAACCGCGAATTTTTAAAACATCAACTATGCCGCGACTTCCAGCGGTTCGATCTTCTCTAGCTCCGGCGCGAGTTTCCGTGCCTCGGTTTCGAGCTCATAGGCCTGCTGAAAATTCATCCAGAATTCGGGCGTGGTGTTGAAGAACCTGGCGAGGCGAAGAGCGGTATCGGGAGTCAAGCCGATCTCTTCCTTGGCAATGCGTTCGATACGAGTGCGCGGAAGATTGAGCTTCTTCGCCAGCGCACCAGCACTCATGCCAAGCGGGAGGAGATATTCCTCGCGCAGGAATTCTCCGGGGTGAATTGGACGTGCGAACTTGAGCATAGTTCAGGGACCTCAAAGGATTAGGGCAAGTGCCCGCTCAATGGTAGTCGACGATCTCCACATCCTCGGCGCCAGCATCAGTCCATTTGAAGCAGATGCGCCATTGGTCGTTGATACGGATAGAATGCTGCCCAGCTCTACTCCCTTTCAGGGCTTCAAGGTGGTTTCCGGGTGGCGATCTAAGGTCATTCAATTGGGCGGCGTTGGTGATAGCACGAAGACGACGTTCGCCACGGGCAACCAGATCGGGTGGAAAACCCTTCGGCGCCTTCCCCTCGGCAACCGCTTCCACCGCCTTGCCTTTGAACGAAACGATCAATTTCTGCCCCTCGTCACGTATCATACATTGATACACGAGGGCGCGCAAGAAATATGTATCAATAACTGATACTAACTGTCACCTGACCCTATCGGTAGCCGGTCGAAACTCGCCAGCCCTTACTCCACAGTCACCGATTTCGCCAGGTTGCGCGGCTGGTCGACGTCGGTGCCCATGAACACCGCGGTGAAATAGGCCAGCATCTGGATCGGCAGCGCGTAGATGATCGGCGAGATGATTTCAGGCACGTCCGGCAGCACGATCGTCTCCATCGTCTTCACCGTGGCGTGCGCGGCACCCTTGCTGTCGGTGATCAGGATGATCTTGCCGCCGCGCGCCGCCACTTCCTGCATGTTCGACACGGTCTTTTCAAAGATGCGGTCATGCGGGGCAATAACGATGACCGGCATGTTCTCGTCGATCAGCGCGATCGGCCCGTGCTTCAGTTCGCCGGCGGCATAGCCCTCGGCATGGATATAGGAGATTTCCTTGAGCTTCAGCGCGCCTTCCATGGCCAGCGGGAAATTGGTGTCGCGGCCGAGATAGAGCACGTTCTTGTAGTGCGAGAGGTCGCGCGCAACCTTTTCGATCTGGCCGTCGAGCTTCAAGACCTGGTTGGCGTAGCGGGGCGCTTCCGACAGTTGGCGGACCAGCGTCGTTTCCTGCTCCCGCGAAATCATTCCGCGCGCCACGCCGGCCCGCACGGCAAGCGAGGCCAGCACCGACAATTGACAGGTGAAGGCCTTGGTCGAGGCGACGCCGATCTCCGGCCCGGCCAGCGTCGGCAGGATAACGTCGGATTCGCGCGCCATCGTCGATTCGCGGACATTGACGACCGCGCCGATCTTCATCCCGGCCTTGCGGCAATAGCGCAGCGAGGCCAGCGTGTCGGCGGTCTCGCCCGATTGCGAGATGAAGAAGGCGGCGTCTGCCTTCGACAGCGGCATCTCGCGGTAGCGGAATTCCGAGGCGACATCGATATCGACCGGCAGCCGCGCATAGCGCTCGAACCAGTATTTGCTGATCAGGCCGGCCAGATAGGCGGTGCCGCAGGCCGAAATCGCCAACCGATTGATCTCAGCGAAATTGAACGGCAGGTCGAGCGGCTTCGAGACGCCGCCAACAAAATCCACATAATGCGCCAGCGTGTGCGAGATCACCTCGGGCTGTTCATGGATTTCCTTCTCCATGAAATGGCGCCGGTTGCCCTTGTCGACCATGAAGCTGGTGCTGAGCGACTGCTGGCGCTTGCGGTCGACCTTGTTGCCATCCATGTCGAAGATGGCGACGTCGTTGCGGCGCACCACCGCCCAGTCGCCATCCTCCAGATAAGTGATCGAATTGGTGAAGGGGGCAAGCGCGATGGCGTCGGAGCCAAGGAACATCTCGCCATCGCCATGGCCGACGGCCAGCGGCGGGCCGTTGCGCGCGCCGACGATGAGGTCCTCGTCGCCCTTGAACATGATGGCCAGCGCAAAGGCGCCTTCCAGCCGCTTCAGCGCCTGGTGCGCGGCCTCGACCGGCTTCAGGCCCCTGGCCAATTCGCGCGCCACCAGATGTGCAACGACTTCGGTGTCGGTCTGCGATGAAAATGCGTAGCCGTCGCGCATCAGCTCGTCGCGCAATTCGGCGAAATTCTCGATGATGCCGTTATGGACGATGGCGACGCCGTCGGAAAAATGCGGATGCGCATTGGTCTCGTTGGGCACGCCATGCGTTGCCCAGCGCGTGTGGCCGATGCCAACCATGCCGTCGAGCGGTTCGTCCTTCAGCCGGCGTTCGAGATTGATCAGCTTGCCCTCGGCGCGGCGACGCGCAAGCTTGCCGTGCTCGACGGTGGCGACGCCGGCCGAATCATAGCCGCGATATTCGAGCCTTTTCAGCGCATCCACGATGAGCGGCGCGACCGGCGAGTGACTGACAATTCCGACGATACCGCACATAGACGTTTGCCCCCGATTCCGGCATGAAACCCAGCGCCATTTAGGATTGGCCGGGCTGCCGCGAAAATCACATTGCGTTTCGTTCCGTATCAGCCGGAACGATCTTGCACAGATGCACCATGACAGAGCGCTCTTGCAATCCGATTACCGCAATCGCTCAGTTTCTCCGAGCATGCATCCTACCTCGCCTCGGTGGTTCCTGAAATCCATCAAAGATATGATGCGGTCATGAACAAACGAATCGACACAGTGACGCTTTGGCGTCCGGTTGGGCCTAAAGAGCTGAAACTGATCGAGAAGTCGGGCATGCGGTCGTTCCCGCCGCGCCTTCCCGAGCAACCCATTTTCTACCCCGTTCTGTCCGAAGCCTATGCCGTGCAGATTGCGCGTGACTGGAACGTACCAGCCAGCGGCTCGGGCTTCGTTACCCGGTTTGACGTTTTGAAGAGCTTTCTCGACCGGTACCAGGTCGAACATGCCGGTAGCAAGGCACATCTGGAATACTGGATCCCTGCCGAAGACCTTCCCGAATTCAACAAGGCAATTGTCGGCATGATCGAGGTGACGGCTGCTTTCGGGAGAGATGCGAACCTTGCCGGCTAACGCCGAATGATCATCCACCGGCCTTCTTCGCCGCCGCAGCCGAAGCAAAACGCTCGCGCAATTCCTTGCCCTTGCCGGCCAGCGTCCTCTGGCGGGCGCGGCCGAAGGCCAGCGCATCGTCGGGCACGCTTTCGGTGATCACGCTGCCCGAAGCGATGTAGCCGCCCTTGCCGATTGTAACAGGCGCCACCAGCGAGGAATTCGAGCCGACGAAGGCGCCCTCGCCGATGTCGGTGAAGAATTTCGAATAGCCGTCATAGTTGCAGGTGATGGTTCCAGCGCCGATGTTGGCGCCGGCGCCGACGCGGGCATCGCCGATATAGGTCAGGTGATTGACCTTGGCGCCCTCCTCGATCGTCGCCTGCTTGACCTCGCAGAAATTGCCGACCTTGGCTTTTTGCCTGAGGTCGGACCCCGGCCGCAGCCGCGCGTACGGGCCGACATCGCAGTTCGAGGCGATGGTGGCGCCTTCAATATGGCTGAAGGCATGGATCTTGGCGCCAGTGGCGATTTTCACGCCGGGCCCGAACCAGACATTGGGTTCGACGATCGTATCGGCGCCGATCTCGGTATCGTGCGAAAAGAACACGGTTTCCGGCGCGATCAATGTAACGCCGGAGAGCATGGCCTCGCGCCGCCGGCGCGTCTGCCAGATGCCTTCCGCCGCAGCGAGTTCGGCACGGTTGTTGATGCCGAGCACATTCTCGAAGCCGGCTTCTGCAGCAACGACGTCAAAACCCTGCCCGCCGGCGATCTCGACGATGTCGGTGAGATAATATTCGGCCTTGGCGTTGTTGTTGCCGACTTGATCGAGCAGCGTCAGCGCGTGCTTACCGGCAACCGCCATCAGACCGCCGTTGCAGAAGGTGATTTTCTTCTCCTCGTCGGTGCAGTCCTTTTCCTCGCGGATGGCAATGAGCTTGCCGCCCTTTTCGATCAGCCGGCCATAGCCGGAAGGATTGGATGTGCGGAAGCCGACCACAACGACGGCAGCGCCTTCAGCCAGCTTCAGGCGCGCAGCGGTCAGCACCGCCGGATCGATCAGCGGCGTATCGCCGAACATCACCAGGATGTCGTCGTAACCCTTTGATATCGCGTCGCGAGCAGCCAGAACAGCATGCGCCGTGCCGAGCCGCTTGTCCTGGACGAAGGTCTCCGCCTTCGGCGCGAACTTCTGCGTGGCCTTGCGCATCTCGTCCGCGCCATGGCCGATCACCAGTGCCAGATCACCGCTGCCTGCGGCTTCCGCAGCCCTGACGACATGGGCGACCATCGGCAGGCCGGCGATCGGGTGCAGCACTTTTGGCACCGCGCTTTTCATGCGCGTGCCTTCGCCGGCGGCGAGGATGACGGACAGGCAGGTTCTCTGGCTCATGGAATGGCAACCATATGAAAAGCGTTGGGAATCAAGGCATGTCTAGCATTGGCGCCATGCTGCACCAATGCGGTTAAATACCGGTGAGATCGGTAGAGCAACTAACTTTTGATCAGTAGTCTAAAGCTCGATCCGATGCGCTGACATGGCTCGCATCCGTGCAGCCCTATCCCAACTGCCCCAGCACCGGAAAGTTCTCCAGCAGCCAGTAGGACGCGGCCTGCACGCCGCCGGTCAGGAAAAAGACGCCGGCGACGACCAGCAGCGCGCCCATCGCCTTTTCGACACGGCCGAGATGGACGCGGAACTTCGAGAGAAAGCGCATGAAGGCGCCGGAAAACAGCGCCGCGATCAGGAACGGTATGCCGAGGCCGAGCGAATAGGCGGCAAGCAGCAGCGCGCCCTCGCCCACCGTCTCGCGGCCGCCGGCCAGCGTCAGGATCGGTCCCAGCACCGGTCCGATGCAAGGCGTCCAGCCGAAGGCGAAGGCCAGCCCCATGACATAGGCGGCAACGATACTGGCCGGCTTGCCCTGCGACTGGAAGCGCGCCTCACGCGACAGCAGCGGGATGCGCAATATGCCGAGGAAATTCAGCCCCATCAGGATGATGAGCACACCGGCGGCCATCGCCAGCGGCTCCTGCCAGACGCGCAGCAGCCGGCCGATGGTCGAGGCGCCGGCGCCCAACGCCACGAAGACGGTCGAGAAGCCGAGAACAAAGGCGATCGAGGCATAGAGCAGCGCGCTGCGTGCGTCTGCCTTGGCCGCGACGCCGGCATTGCCGCGGAAATCATCGACCGATACGCCCGCCATGTAGCAGAGATAGGGCGGCACCAGCGGCAGCACGCAAGGCGACAGGAACGAGATCGCCCCCGCCCCGACCGCGCTGACATAGCCGATATCCAATGCCATTCCCGAACTCCAACTGTATCGGCGCCGATATAGCGGCGCACGGACTTGTCCGCCAATCACCATTGCGTGGCAAGTTGCCGCCTCGCATCGAGGAAGAAACGACCCGCCGTGCGCGTTGATGCAACGAGGCCGCGGCTTTCCGCGCGCTTCTCGATCATATCAGGGAGAGCGGCATGAAATCGATCACAGTTGGGCTGGCAGTGCTTTTGCTCGGCACCGCCGCCTCATATGCCGCCGAAGCATGGAAGGAAGCCGATGTCGGCGGCACCAAGATCTACACCGATGCCAAAGGGATGACCCTTTACACCTACGACAAGGACGAGATGGGCAAGTCGAACTGCTACGACAAATGCGCCGCCAATTGGCCGCCGCTGAAGGCTGAGGCCGACGCCAAGCCCGAGGGCGAATGGACAATAGTCGACCGCACCGACGGCACCAAAATGTGGGCCTATGAAGGCAAGCCGCTCTACACATTCATCAAGGACAAGAAGGCCGGCGATGTGACCGGCGACGGCGTCGGCGGCGTCTGGCACATCGCCAAGGCCGACTAAGCCCCGAACCTCAATCCCCGCCCTTGACCGGCGGGAAATCCCTGGCTGCCGCGTATCCCTGCAGGCCTCCGGCGGCCAGCTTCTTGTGCTGTCCCGCTGGACACACGAGCCCCACTCGCCACGCCAGTCTCGCCCGCCAGCGTCGTCTCATCATGCCGGGCGTCCCTCAGCTGGGGCTGGCGCGTGATCGATGTTTCTCTTATATCCGAGAGGATTTTGTCCCGTATTCCCGGATTCATTGCCGGCTTGCCCAACGATAAGGCAGCCGCTCCCCTTATCCGGGGTTGCGGATATCACATGACGCACCCTTGGGTTGCGCGCTCAATGCAGGACTGCATTTTGGGCGCTTCCCCTTGACCGGATGCAAAAGCGCGGCCATGTGAGCGACAATTATACGAGATTTCGTCGCGCGCAGCGGAATTCTTCTGCCGCACCACAGCTGATATGAGACCTCATGGACGTCGTCGTCGTCGAATCGCCGGCCAAAGCGAAGACAATCAACAAGTACCTCGGAAAGAACTACAAGGTCCTGGCCTCGTTCGGTCACGTCCGCGATCTGCCGGCCAAGGATGGCTCGGTGCGTCCGGACGAGGATTTTGCCATGTCCTGGGCTGTCGACACCGCCTCGAGCAAACGTCTTGCCGACATTGCCAAGGCGGTCAAGGACGCCGACGGCCTGATTCTCGCCACCGATCCGGATCGCGAGGGCGAAGCCATTTCCTGGCATGTCCTGGAAGTGCTGAAGCAGAAGCGAGCGCTGAAGGACAAGCCGGTCAGCCGCGTCGTCTTCAACGCCATCACCAAATCGTCGGTGCTGGAAGCGATGGCCAATCCGCGTCAGATCGATGCGCCGTTGGTCGATGCCTATCTCGCCCGCCGCGCGCTCGACTATCTCGTCGGCTTCACCCTGTCGCCCGTTCTGTGGCGCAAGCTGCCCGGCGCCCGCTCCGCCGGCCGCGTCCAGTCGGTGGCACTGCGTCTCGTCTGCGACCGCGAACTAGAGATCGAGCGCTTCATCCGCGAGGAATACTGGCAGGTCGCCGCCATTCTCGGCACGCCGCGCAAGGAAAATTTCGAAGCGCGGCTGACCGCCTTCGACCGCAAGAAGCTGCAAAAGCTCGACATTTCCAACAAGGCGCAGGCCGACGACATCAAGGCGATGCTGGAAGGCGCGACCTTCAAGGCGCTGTCGGTCGAAGCCAAGCCGACCAAGCGCAATCCGGGTCCGCCCTTCACCACCTCGACGCTGCAGCAGGCCGCCTCGTCGCGCCTCGGTTTTTCGGCAAACCGAACCATGCAGGTGGCGCAGCGGCTCTATGAAGGCATGGATATCGGCGGCGAGACCACCGGCCTGATCACCTATATGCGAACCGACGGCGTGCAGATGGCGCCCGAGGCGATCACTGCCGCGCGCGATGCGATCGCCAAGGAGTTCGGCCCAAAATACCTGCCCGAAAAGCCGCGCAACTACACCACCAAGGCCAAGAACGCCCAGGAAGCGCACGAAGCGATCCGCCCGACCGATTTCATGCGCACGCCCGCTTCGGTCAGGCAATATCTCGATGCCGACCAGGCACGGCTCTACGAGATAATTTGGAAACGCGCCATCGCCAGCCAGATGCAGCCGGCCGAGATCGAGCGCACCACGGCCGAGATCGAGGCGGTCAACGGCGCCCGCACGGCGGAGCTCCGCGCTGTCGGTTCGGTCGTTCGTTTCGACGGCTTCATTGCCGCCTACACCGACCAGAAGGAGGAGGATTCGGAAGACGAGGAAGACCGCCGTCTGCCCGAGATCCGCGCCGGCGAACAGCTCGACCGCGAGGCGATCAACGCCACCCAGCACACCACCGAACCGCCGCCGCGCTATTCGGAAGCCTCGCTGATCAAGAAGCTGGAAGAGCTCGGCATCGGCCGGCCGTCGACCTACACGGCGATCCTGAAGACGCTGGAGGACCGCGACTACGTCAGCATGGACAAGCGCAAGCTGTTGCCGCAGGCCAAGGGCCGGCTGTTGTCGGCCTTCCTCGAAAGCTTCTTCGAGCGCTATGTCGAATATGATTTTACCGCCTCGCTCGAGGAAAAACTCGATGAAATCTCCGACGGCAAGCTCGCCTGGAAGGATGTGCTGCGCGATTTCTGGAAGGATTTCTCGGGCGCCGTCGCCGACATCAAGGAATTGCGTGTCACCGACGTGCTCGACGCGCTCAACGAGGAACTGGCGCCGCTGGTGTTTCCCGCGCGGGAAGACGGCTCAAATCCGCGCATCTGCCCGAAATGCGGCACCGGCAACCTGTCGCTGAAGCTCGGCAAGTTCGGCGCCTTCGTCGGCTGCTCTAACTATCCCGAATGCTCCTTCACCCGCCAGCTCGGCGACGCCGCCAACCCCAATGGCGAAAACGGCAATGGCGAGGACGGCACCAAGGTGCTGGGCAAAGACCCCTACACGGCGGAGGAAATCACGCTGCGCAGCGGCCGTTTCGGCCCCTATATCCAGCGCGGCGACGGCAAGGAAGCCAAGCGCTCCAGCCTGCCCAAGGGCTGGACGGTCGATTCGATCGACCACGAAAAGGCCCTCGCCCTGCTGTCGCTGCCGCGCGACGTCGGCAAGCATCCGGAATCCGGCAAGATGATCTCGGCCGGGCTGGGGCGCTACGGCCCGTTCGTGCTGCACGACGGCACCTACGCCAATCTCGACAGCATAGAGGACGTGTTCTCGATCGGTCTCAACCGCGCCGTGTCGGTCATCGCCGAGAAGCAGTTGAAGGGCCCAGGCGGCCGCAATGGCGGCACGCCCGCCGCCTTGAAGGAGCTTGGCGAGCATCCGGCGGGCGGCGGCAAGATCGTCGTGCGTGACGGCAAATACGGGCCTTATGTTAATTTCGGCAAGGTCAATGCGACGCTGCCGAAGGGCAAGGACCCGCAGTCGGTGACAATCGAGGACGCGGTGGCGCTGATTGCCGAGAAGGAAGCCAAGGGTAGCAACGGCGGCAGAAAGCCCTTCCGCAAAGCGGCCGCACCTGCCAAAAAGCCTGCGGCGGCCAAAAAACCGGCGGCCCAAAAACCGGCGGCCAAGAAAGTGGCCAACAAAAAGGGATAAGGCATCGTGGCGCGCAGGGTATCCGGAAGAAGTCATGGCGATCTGCGCACCGCCGACACCAGGGCCAAGGTTAGGGACAACTACCGCCCGTCTCGCGACGAAATCCTGCGCTACATCGCCGAAAACCCGGATCGCTCCGGCAAACGCGACATCGCCAAGGCGTTTGCGCTGCGCGGCGAGGACCGTATCTGGCTGAAGGACATTCTGCGCGACCTGCAGGACGAAGGCCTGCTGACCAAGGAGCGCAAGCGGCTCGCCCGTGTCGGCGCCCTGGCCCATGTCGCCGTGCTCGACATCTTTGGCCGCGACGCCGACGGCGTGCTGCTGGCGCACCCAACCGAAGCCGTGGGCAACGGCGAGCCGCCTGTCATAGCGATCCGCGTGTCGCGCGGCGGCGGCGGCCCGACACCGGGCGTCGGCGACCGTGTGCTGGCCAAGACCTTTCCAACCGAAGATGTGACAGGCCCTGCCTACACCGGGCGGGTGATGAAGATCTTCGAGAAGCGCACCGAGGCCGTTCTCGGCGTCTTCCGCGTGCTGCAGGACGGCACCTTCCGCATCGAGCCTGTCGAAAGACGCCAGCCGGAGTTGATCGTCGACAAGGAATTCCAGAACGGCGCCAAGGATGGCGATCTGGTCGAGGTCGAGCCGGCGCGAGCCTCCCGCTATGGACTGCCCAGAGCCAAGGTGCTGGCGGTGCTCGGTTCGCTAACCAGCGAAAAAGCGGTCTCGATGATCGCCATCCACGCACATGACATTCCGCATATTTTTCCGGCAGACGTCATCGCCGAGGCGGAGGCGGTCAAACCGGCGACGCTGGCCGGCCGCGAGGACTGGCGCGAGCTGCAGCTGGTCACCATCGATCCGGCCGACGCCAAGGACCATGACGATGCGGTGTTCGCCATATCGGATTCGGACGAAAAGAACCCCGGCGGCGTGGTGGTTACCGTGGCGATTGCCGATGTCGCCGCTTATGTGCGCTATGGCACCGCGCTCGACCGCGAGGCGCTGAAGCGTGGCAACTCGGTCTATTTTCCGGATCGCGTCGTGCCGATGCTGCCGGAGCGCATCTCCAACGACCTTTGTTCGCTGCGCGAAGGCCAGGACCGCCCGGCGCTGGCCGTCCGCATGACTTTTTCGGGCGATGGCCGCAAGCTCAGGCATTCGTTCCACCGCATCATGATGAAGTCGGCGGCGAAACTCGCCTATACGCAGGCGCAGGCCGCGATCGACGGCGCGCCGGACGACAAGACCGGCCCGATCCTCGACACGGTGCTGAAGCCGCTCTGGGATGCCTACGCCGTCGTGAAGCGCGGCCGTGAGACACGCCAGCCGCTCGAGCTTGAACTGCCTGAACGTAAAATCCTGCTCAAGGAGGACGGCACCGTCGACCGCGTCGTCGTGCCGGAGCGGCTCGACGCGCACAAGCTGATCGAAGAATTCATGATCCAGGCGAATGTCGCGGCCGCCGAGACGCTGGAGGCGAAACGGCAGGCACTGGTCTACCGCATCCATGACGCGCCTTCGCTCGCCAAGCAGGAATCGCTGCGCGAATTCCTGCAGACGCTCGGCCTGTCGCTGGCACGCGGGGCGCAGATGCGGCCGAACCAGTTCAACGGGATTCTGGATCGCGTCCGCGGCGCCGACCATGAGGGACTGGTCAACGAGGTGGTGCTGCGCACGCAGATGCAGGCCGAATATTCGCCCAGCAACATCGGCCATTTCGGCCTCAATCTGAAGCGCTATGCGCATTTCACCTCGCCGATCCGCAGATATGCCGACCTGATCGTGCATCGCGGGCTGATTGCCGCGCTCGGCTTCGGTGCGGGCGGACTGACGCAGGATGAGGCGGAGCGGCTGGAAGAAGTTTCTGCGCTGATCTCAGCCACCGAGCGCCGCGCCATGGCTGCCGAGCGCGACACGGTCGACCGGCTGATCGCCGCCTATCTCGCCGAGCGTGTCGACGATCGTTTCGATGCGCGCATTTCGGGCGTCACCAAATCGGGACTATTTGTCCAATTGCCGCAGTATGGCGCAGATGGTTTCATCCCGGTGTCAAGTCTGGAGGGCGATTACTACATATACGACGAAACTGCCCGATCGCTTTTCGGAGAACGCACCGGCAAGGGCTACCAGCTTGCCGACCGCGTCGAGGTTCGCTTGATCGAGGTGGCGCCTATGGCCGGTGCGATGCGTTTCGAGATGCTGACCGACCCGAAGCCGCTGCCCGGCTCCAAACGGTCGTTTCACAAGGCCAAAGGCCGCGCCCGTGCGTCGCAATCGCGTCCAGGCTCGCGCGGCAGGAGACGGTAATGCCAAGCGATTTGAAAATGAACCAACGGGTTTTCGGCGGCGGACATCACTCGGGCCGGATCGCCCGCCCGCTGTGGACGGCGATCAAGCGTGGCGCGCTTGGCCGCTGCCCGCATTGCGGCGAGGGAAAGCTGTTTCGCGCCTTCGTCAAGACCGTCGATAAATGCGATCATTGCGGCGAGGAGCTTCACCACCACCGCGCCGACGATCTGCCGGCCTATCTGGTGGTGGTCATCGTCGGTCACATCGTGCTCGGCGCCTTCATGGGCGTCGAAGCGACCTCCACCCTGTCCACCTGGCAGCACATCGCCATCTGGGTGCCGCTGACCATCCTCCTGGCGGTCGTCTTGCTGCAGCCGGTCAAGGGCGCCGTCATCGGCCTGCAATGGGCGTTCTATATGCATGGCTTCGGCGGGGAAGAAGATCTGATCGAGTCGCACCCCGAGGCTTGAAACGAGGCTGGCGCAAATCGGCATGGCTGGACGCCACTTTCGCATCGGAGAAGATTCCGCTAGGTCGTGCGCATGGACGTTATGACCAAGGCGGAAGTCGACAAGGTTGAGCGGATCGCGCTCGACGCCAAGCCTATACGCCCGCGCGACGCCGCGACGCTGATCCTGCTCGACCGCAAAGGCGACGAGTTCCTGGTGCTGATGGGCCGGCGCCACGCCCGTCACGCCTTCATGCCGGGGAAATTCGTCTTTCCCGGCGGCCGCACCGATCCGGCCGACAGCCGAATCCCCGTCGCCACCGCGCTGCACCCTGAGGAAGAAGCGAGGCTGACCGCCGGCGTCGGCCGCACCAGCCGGACGCGCGCCCGCGCCATTGCCCTGTCGGCGATCCGCGAGACCTATGAGGAGGCCGGCCTGCTGATCGGCCGGAAAGGCGCCTTCGCGACGACCAAACGCGATTGGCGGGGTTTTGCCGAGCACGGCGTAAGGCCCTCGCTGGAAGCGCTGCGCTTTATCGCGCGCGCCATCACGCCGCCAAACCGGGTGCGGCGCTTCGATACGCGCTTCTTCAGCGCCTGGCGCGAAGATGTCGCCGTGGAGCTGCCGGACGGCGGTCCGACCAACGAGTTGGAAGAACTGGTCTGGCTGCCGCTCGCCAAGGCCAGGCAGGCAGATATTCCCGACATCACCGGGGCTATCCTCGAAGAGCTGGAAAAGCGGCTCGTCGATGATCCGCTGCTGCGCCCCGGTGGTTCCGTGCCGTTCTACCGGCTTGTCGGCAATCGCTTCGTTCGCGAAATTCTGTAGAGCATAGAGCATTCACATCCCATGACAGTCGATACCCAGCAAGAGGTCGAAGAACGCGTACATTGGCTGCCAATGATCGCGGCGATCTCGTCGATCAGCGTCGTCGGCATCGCCATCGGCCTCGGCATGCCGCTGCTCAGCGTCATCCTCGAAACGCGCGGGCATTCGGCGTCGATGATCGGCTTCAACACCGCTGTCGCCGGCCTCGCCTCGATCGTCGGCGCACCGCTCGCCACCCCGCTCGCCATGCGGTTCGGCGTCGCCCGGACGATGCTCGCCATGATCGCCACGGGAGTGCTGGCCTTTGTCGGCTTCCACTTCGCGCCGGACTTCTGGATGTGGTTTCCGCTGCGCGTCCTGCTGCACATCGCGCTGACGGTGCTGTTTATCCTGTCGGAATTCTGGATCAGCACATCGGCGCCGCCGCACCGGCGCGGCCTTGTCCTCGGCATCTACGCCACCGTGCTGTCGCTCGGCTTTGCCGCCGGTCCGTGGCTGTTCGCCCATCTCGGCAGCACCGGCTTCCTGCCCTTCGGCGTCATCATGGCGCTGGTGACGCTGGCCGCCATTCCAGTTCTGGCGGCACGCAACGAGAGCCCGACGATCGTCTCCAATGGCGAGACCAGCAACTTCCTGCGCTACATCTGGTTGGTGCCGACGGCGACCGCCGCAGTGCTGGTGTTCGGTGCGGTCGAGACCGGCGGCTTTGCGCTGTTCCCGGTTTATGGCAATCGCATCGGCTACTCCGAGGCCAACGCCGCCCTCCTGCTCACCATGATCGGCCTCGGCAACGTGCTGTTGCAGATCCCGCTCGGCATGATCAGCGACCGTGTCAGCGACCGCCGCTATCTGCTTCTGGCTTGTGCAACCATCGGCCTTGCCGGCACCATGTTCATGCCGCACTTCGCGCAGAATTGGCACCTGATGGCGGCGCTTCTGTTCGTCTGGGGCGGCGTGGTCGCGGCCATGTACACGATCGGGCTGGCCCATCTCGGCTCGCAGCTTTCCGGCCACGACCTGGCCTCGGCCAACGCCGCCTTCGTGCTCTGCTACGGTGTCGGCATGGTGCTCGGCCCGCAGGCGATCGGCATCGGCATGGACCTTTTCGGACCCTCGGGCTTCGGCTGGGCGCTCGGCATGTTCTTCGCCTTCTATATCGCGCTGGTCGGCGCCAGGCTCGTCCGAAAAATCCTGTAGAAAGACCGATCGATGCCTCATGTGGCCCGAGGCTGCTGACATAACCGTGTCAGCAGCACTTGGATAGATTGTCAGCAACACGCCACGAATTTGAGGATGCCATCATGATCGACTCCGGGTTCGAAACAAAATCGGTGCGGATGGAATTGCTGCTGCTTGTGACCTTTCAAGCACCGGTCGGCGATGTCGACCGCATCATGCAAGCGGTGGTCGCGATCGCGCCGCTGACCATGGGCAAATACGACAGCAATGCCTACCAGTCGGCGCACGGCATCGAGCGCTACCGGCCGCTCGAAGGCGCTGCCGCCGGCGTCGAGACGGAATTGCGCCGACGGCCGGGTACGGTGGAAGTGTCGTTCGAGCTGCCCGACGACCAGGCGCTGGCGGCCCGCATTGTCGAAGCGATCTTCCAGGCCCACAGCTATCAGGAGCCGGTGATCCGCATCCAGCCGATCCTCGCCAGCCGCTCCAAGGGATTGGACGACCGCTCCAATCCGAACCGCTGGTGGAACACAACGGGAGACTGGAAGAAGGCCGCTCCAGTTAAAGAAGATGCATAGAATCGGAAAGCGGCCTTCCCTTCTCCCCTTCGTGTGGGAGAAGGTGGCCGAGCGAAGCTCGGTCGGATGAGGCGTGTTCCAGCTTGACACTGCCGGCACTCGGTCCAGCACCCCTCAACCGTCTCGGCGCTACGCGCCGATCCACCTTCTCCCACACGGGGAGAAGGAAGAGGCAGCCTCACGGGGTGTCGGTAGCTTTTCAAGTTGTCCGGTTTTGGTAGCACATCATTTGTCCGCTTCCGTTTTGCGTCGAAGCGGTTCACGCG
>NZ_NPKJ01000030.1 GCF_002284575.1 Mesorhizobium temperatum | reverse complement strand
GCTTCGCTCTTGCAAATCCAAACTAAACCACTCGAAGCAAATATGTGCGCACGCTAGCCCCTTGTGGGAGAAGGTGGATCGGCGCAAAGCGCCGGGACGGAAGAGGGGTGCTGGACGGAGTGCCGTCGACGTCAAGCTGGAACACCCCTCATCGGACCGAGCTGCGCTCGGCCACCTTCTCCCCCTGTGGGAGAAGGCAGGAGCTCACCCGCCATCGTCTCTAGGCTGGCAAACCCCTGCTGCGCGTCACCTTCATCGAACGGCGTCATCGCCTGGCGAGCAGGAAGTCGATGAAGACACGCAAGGCCGGCGGAACCTGCCGGGAGCTCGTATGATATAGGTAAAAGCCCGGAAATCTGGGCGACCAGGCTTCGAGAAAGCGGATGAGCTTGCCGGTTTCGATCCACGGCCGAACCTGGTAATCCAGCATGTAAGCCACGCCGATCCCATCCAGGGCCGCCCTGATCATCAGTTCCGTGTCGTTGACCGTCAGACCGCCGTTCACGGCTATTTCCAAAGCGCGCTGGCCTCGCGCGAACTCCCATCGATAGATGTTGCCGCCACCGGGCCACTGGAAATTGATGCATTGGTGATGATGCAGGTCGGCGGGATGACGGGGTATGGGGTGACGCTCGAGATAGCTGGGCGCCGCCACTGCGGCCATCTCCAGCTCGTCGCTGAGTTTCACCGCCACCATGTCCTTATGCAGCCGCTCACCAAGCCTGATTCCGGCATCGAATCGTCCCTCCACAATGTCAGTCAGCGTGTCGTCGACGATTATGTTGAGGGCAATATCGGGATAGGCGCGGCGGAAATCGCCGAGCATGGGAGCGATGAAACGCATGGCGGCGATGCGTGGAACATTGATGCGCAGCGAGCCTGCCGGTCGATCGCGTGATGCATGCGCGTCGGCGACAGCCCCTTCGAGTTCACTGAATGCCGGTGCGAGGCGTGCAAACAGCGTTTCGCCTGCTGCGGTCGGCGACACGCTGCGGGTCGTGCGGTTGAGCAGCCGGACACCGACACGCTCTTCCAGTCCGCGTATCGTCTGGCTAAGCGCCGGCGGCGAAATCCTGAGCCTGGCCGCGGCGCGGACAAAGCTGCCTTCCTCGACGATCGTTGCGAACGCCTTCAGCTCGGAAAACTCGGCCCCGCGCATTATATATCCTAGACTTAACAAGCCTGTTCGATCATAGGCTATTATCTCAGCAATAGCATGCCCCTAACTTCCACATGGGACGCCGCTCGATTTGGAGCGCCGTAGCCGGACGAGAAAGGGATAGCAGCTATGTATCATTCGCTTGAAGGCAAAATCGCGCTCGTGACGGGCAGTTCGCGCGGCATTGGACGAGCCATCGCCGAGGGGCTCGCGACACACGGGGCGGCCGTGGTCGTCAACTATATCGGCAACGAGAAAGCCGCCCAGGAAGCCGTTGCCGCGATCCGCGAGAATGGCGGAAAAGCTCTTGCCGTTCAGGCCGATATCTCCAGCGTTTCCGACATCCGCCGGCTGTTCGACGAAACCGAAAAGCAGATGGGGGCAATTGACATCGTTGTCGCCAATGTCGGCGTCGCCGTCATAAAACCGCTGGTCGAGGCCACCGAAGCCGACTTCGACCACGTCTTCGGCGCCAATGCCAAAGGCACCTTCTTCACGCTTCAGGAAGCGGCGCGCCGCGTGCGCGACGGTGGCCGTATCATCGCGGTTTCCACCGGTGGAACCAAGATGTTCTTCACCCAGACCGCCCTTTATCTCGGCAGCAAAGGAGCCGTCGAGCAGTTCGTCCGCGTCCTCTCGCGCGAGCTCGGGCCGCGCGGCGTCACCGTGAATGCGCTTTCGCCGGGCTTTACCGACACCGACCTGCTTCCGGAGCGGGACCGGGCTGTGGCTGCCGGCATGTCGCCCTTCGGCAGGATCGGAGCGCCGCGCGACGTTGCCGATGTCGCGGTTTTCCTCGCCTCCGACGAGGCCCGCTGGCTGACCGGCGAGAACATTCAGGCCGGCGGCGGCGTCGCTTAACCGACGCAGCTTAGGCCGTAAACACAAACGGCATTCAGTGCGACGGTAAAGCGGGGTCGAGATCGATGTCTGGTTACGGCAACTCGAGAACTGTCTCGCCGCACTCAAACTCGTCGCAATCCGCATCTGGCTACGCGCTGAGTACGCGACCTAGTAGAGCCGTTCGCGGTTACCCGAGTCTATGATTGCCTGCATTTCTTCAACTGTCTGAGCTAGTTTTCCGTGCGCGACCAGCATTTCCGCAAAGGATGGCAACCCACTTGTGTCAGGCCACGCGTCCGGCTGCCACAATCCCGAGCGGACCATACATTTTGGACAGTGGGAAAGAACATGCAGGACGTCAACGACGAGCACGTGATCGGGTAGTTTCTGATTGACGGCCAGTGTTTCACGAAGCTCAAGATCTCGAACGATGATGGCCCTGCCGCTTACGCGCAACGTATACGTGACGCCTGGGATTACAAAAATTAGGCCGATATTCGGATTGATCAAAACATTGCGCAAAGTATCAAGCCGGCGATTGCCCAATCGGTCCGGGATGGCAAGAGTCCTATCGTCCAACACCTTAACAAATCCGACTGGATCGCCTTTTGGCGAGACGTCGACCATTCCATCGGCCCCGGCCGATGCCACGAAGACGAAAGGCGCATGAGCGATGAAGCGACGCGCATATTCGTCGATTATTTGTATTACCTTTGCGACCGAACGCTCTGGGGGCTGACCGACTACTGTTCGGAGCTCTTCCTCGCTGGTGACGACATTGCGAAAACGATGCCGAAGACTGGTCATATCGCATTGTCTGATGTCGCTGGGCATCCGATCTACCCCTCAGTTATGCAATCGTAGGTGAGCCAGGCGCGGGTGGTTTACTTTTCCAATGTGCGCGTCCTGAACTAATGAGTCCACGCCCTAATCCGCCATCGTCTCCAGGCTGGCGAACCCTTGTGGCGCGTCGCCTTCATCGAACGGCGTCGTCACCTCGACGAACGTGTCGGGGTAGAAGCCGTTGAACCGTGTCCTGAGCGACAGCGAATAGGCGCCGATATGGCCGATCTCGATCCAATCGCCGGTATCGACCGTTTCCGGCAGCCAGAACGGTCGCGACAGGATGTCGACGGAATCGCAGGTCGCGCCGCACACCTTGAACGGCACGATGGTCTTCTCCTCGCCATTGCGCGAACGGATCGCCGGGTCTGGAATGAAGCGCGCCGGCAGCGTGATCTTGCCGGTCCATGAATCCGACAGCGACGCCCAGATGCCGTCATTGATGTAGAGCCGCTTGCCCTTGCGCAGCAGCACGCGCACGATCAGCGACAGGCAGCGCGCCACGATCACCCTGCCCGGCTCAGCCACCAGCGGCGTCTGGTCGAACTGGTATTCCTTCAGATCGCCCGACAGCCGCGACATGATCTGGCCGAGCGACGGCATCTCGATCTGCTTGCGGTTGGGATCATGGCCGTATTCGGCGGGAAAACCGCCGCCGACATCGAGCCCGGCAATGTCGAAGCTGACGCGGTTGCGCACCCAGTCGGCCGAGGCCAGGGCCCGCTCATAGGTGTCGGGATCCTCGATCTGGCTGCCGACATGGAAGCACAAGCCGACCTTGTAGCCCGTCCGGTTCAGCCGTTCGGCCAGCTCGACCGCATTGGCCGGCCCGGCGCCGAATTTCTTCGACAGTTCGTAGGCGGCCGATCCCTTCGTCTGGATGCGCACGAACACGGTGATCGCACCCGGATCGATATCGAGCGCCCGCACCACGCGGGTCAGCTTGGTGATCTCGTCCTCATGGTCGAGCGAGATGACCCGGATGCCGTATTTCTCCAGCGCCAGCTTGATGTCCGACTGCGCCTTGACCGGATGCATGTAGAGCATCTCGGCGTCGGGCGAGACCGCGCGCACGGCGGCGAATTCGCCGGGCGAGGCCACGTCGAAAGCGCCAACGCCGGCCTCGACCAGCGCATTCAGCACGATCTGCTCGCCGTTGGTCTTGACCGCATAGGCGGTCTTGCCGGGAAACATGCCCATGAACTGCGCGGCATCCGCCTTCAGCACCTGCGGGCGAAAGCAATAGATCGGATCGTCCGGGCGAAGCGCCAGCGCCGCTTCGCGCGCATTTTCGAATCGCTGCATGGACGAATCCCTTGACCTAGACTGCGCACAATTAATCCAACCTATGCGTGAATGAAAACAATTCTATGTCTCGCGGCGCGGACGCCGCGGCGCTACGCCAGATGACAGGCCAGATGACAGAAAAGCTAGCCTACCGATCTGGTTTCGGGTGGCCCTTGCCGTCGAACAGGATATGGCCTGAACAGACGGCTGATTGGCTTGGCATTCAGAGCCATCTGGGAGGACGATCCATGGCGATCACAACCACGACTGCAATGCGCGGACCCATGGCCCTGAAAGACTGGGCACAGCTTCTGCTGCTCGGCGCGATCTGGGGTGGCTCGTTCTTCTTTGCCCGCATTGCGGTTGCCGATATCCCGCCGCTGGTGCTGGTGCTGTTTCGCGTCGCTATAGCGGCGCTGGCGCTGCAGCTCTATCTCGGCCTGCGCGGTCCGTCCTTCCGCCTCGCCTTGCCGCATGCCGGCCTGTTCTTCCTGCTGGCGCTCGTCAACAACGTCATTCCCTTTTCGCTGATCTTCGCCGGCCAGACCGAGCTTGGCGCCGGTGTCGCCTCGGTGCTCAATTCGACGACGCCGTTCTGGACGCTGGTCCTCGCCAACGCGCTGACATCAGACGAAAAACTCTCCTGGAACAAGCTTGCCGGGATCGCGCTCGGCATCGTCGGCACGGCGGTGATGATCGGTCCCGGCCTGCTTGCCGGGCTGGGCGGGCCGGTCTGGGCGAAATTCGCGCTGGTTGGCGCGTCGCTGTCCTATGCGGTTGCCCTGATGATTGCCCGCCGCTTCAAGGGCGTGCCGTCACCGGTCATCGCCACCGGACAATTGACCGCCTCGACCACCATCATGATCCCGGTCGTCCTGCTTAGCCACGGCAATGCCAACCTGTTTTCGGCCTCGCCGCCGGTCTGGGCAGCGGTGTTGGCGCTGGCCTTGCTGTCCACCGCCTTCGCCTACATCCTCTATTTCAACCTCGTCGCCTCGGCCGGCGCCACCAACGCCTCGCTGGTCACGCTGATCGTGCCGGCCAGCGCCATCCTGCTCGGTTTTCTGTTCCTGGGCGAACGGCTCGAATTGTTCGAACTCGGCGGCATGGCGCTGATCGCGCTCGGCCTCGTCATCATTGACGGCCGCCTGTTCGGCCGACGCTAATGCATGTCGCCCAACCTAGAGCGCGTCGCTTCCCATGCGCGACAGGCTTTAGAGCTTCGCATCCAATCGGAGGCGCAAACGACGCTCCAACCCGTTGAATCTTCGCATTGACCCGAAAATCGATTCCGATTTTCGGCAGCGGTAGCGCTGCCATATCCGTCGCTGCCCCAGCTTCGTCACATTTTATGCACAGGTCCGAAGCGGGATTTTGCCGAAGAGTTTCAATGCCTAACGGCAAATGGCCGCTCGTGAATTCCACAATGTCGTCGCATTGCAGCATATTTTCCGCTTGCCTGTGGCACAAATGACCCTAGACTCTGGCCATAGCTCTTTAAGAGGAGGCTATGACGTGGGACTCACGAGGCCAATCAACGCATTGATGATCTGTGCTGCGTTTGCATTCATCGGAGCCCTGATAATGGGCTTTCTTCCGTAGACCCGCCAAAGCAACGGAAGATCAGCACCGAATAGTCCAAGTCATCGAAAAGGCCGGGTTTTTACCCGGCCTTTTTGCATTTCCAGAGACTTGGCCGAGACTTACGCCGCAGCAGACCCCGCAGCTTCAGCCTCATGCGAGCGGATGCCGATCATGTGGCAGACGGCGAAGACCAGATCGGCCCGGTTCATGGTGTAGAAATGGAAATCGCCGACGCCGCGCTCGACAAGGTCCAGCACCTGCTCGGCCGCCACCGCGGACGCCACCAGCGCATGCGTCTGCGGGTCCGTCTGCAGCCCATCGAAGCGCTCGGCCATCCACGCCGGCACCAGCGCACCGCAGCGCGCCGAGAAATTGGCGACCTGGGTGAAATTGTGGACCGGCAATATGCCCGGCACGATCGGTATGTAGATTCCGGCCCGCCGTGCCCGCTCGACATAGCGCTCGTAGAGATCATTGTCGAAGAAGAACTGGGTGATCGCCCGTGTCGCGCCATTGTCGACCTTGCGCTTCAGCATGTCGATGTCGGTGGCGAAATCCGGGCTCTCCGGATGCTTTTCCGGATAGGCGGAGACCGAGATGTCGAAATCGCCGACACCTTTCAGCGCCCCCACCAGTTCGGCGCCATTGGCATAGCCGTCCGGATGCGGACGGTAGGCGGCGCCGACGCCCTCGGCCGGATCGCCGCGCAAGGCGACGAAGCGGGTGACACCCATGTCGGCGAATTCCTGAATGACTTCATCGACCTCGTGACGCGCCGCATCGACGCACGTCATGTGCGCCGCCGGCGTCAGCGCCGTTTCGTTGAGGATGCGCTTGACCGTGCGCGCTGTGCGCTCGCGCGTCGAGCCGCCGGCGCCATAGGTGACGGAGACGAATTTCGGCTTGAGCGGCTGCAGCCGGGTGACGGTGTCCCACAGCCTTGCTTCCATCTCGTCGTTCTTCGGCGGGAAGAACTCGAACGAAACTCTGACCTTGTCACCAATGTCAGGGCGGCGGGAAAAGCGGAACTGGTTCATCAGGCGGTTTCCCCTATCGGATAGGCATTGGCCGGTTGTGCGTGGTTGGAAGGATCGGCGATCAGCATGCGCTGGTCACGGCCGAGCCACAGTTTTACGGTGAGCCTGGGCTCGTTGCCACCGCGCGGCTCGAATTCCTGGCTCTCCTCGAGGTCGAGCCCGGCCTCGGAAAACCACTCGGTGATCTGCCGGTCGGAAAAGCCGAGCCGCACATGCGCGTGGGCGTCGCGCAGGAATTCCAGCGAATGCGGAGCGAAATCCACGATCACCAGCCGGCCTGCCGGACGCAGCAGCCTTGCTGCCTCGCGGATGGCGCGGGCGGGATCGTCGAGATAGTGCAGCACCTGGTGGATGGTGACGAGATCGAAGGCGTCGCGCTCGACCGGCGGCGCAAAAATATCGCCCTGGCGTACCTGCGCATTCGAAACGCCGGCCTTGTCGAGGTTGGCGCGCGCCACGGTCAGCATCTCGCGCGACATGTCGATGCCGATGCCGCGCCGGTAGAGCGGCGAAAAGATCTCGAGCAGCCGCCCGGTGCCGGTGCCAAGATCGAGCATCGACTGGAACGGCCGCTTGCCGACGAGCTTAAGCAGCGCTGCCTCCACGGCGCGGTCCGGCACATGCAGCGAACGGATATGATCCCAGCTTGCGGCGTTTAAGGAGAAATATTCGGCGGCGCGATCCTGCCGCTTGCGCTTGACTGCTGCCAGCCGCTCGAGGTCACGCTCGACCTGCGGGTCGGCGCCATGGATGCCGGAAACCAACCGCAGCACGAAATCCCGCGCCGCATCCGAATCCGACAGCCGGAAGAAGGCCCATGAGCCCTCCTGGTAGCGGCCAATCAGCCCCGCCTCCAGCAGCAGCTTCAGGTGGCGCGAGACGCGCGGCTGTGACTGGCCGAGGATTTCGGTGAGATCGGAAACGGTCAGGTCGCCGCGCGACAGCAACGCCAGGATGCGCAACCGGCTGGATTCGGCCGCCGCCTTCAATGTATCTACCATGGTGTCGAGAGCGACATGCATGCGAGCATTCTCTTTGAAAAAGATATAAACATATGTTTATGTCGATTTTGATAGCCTTGCAAGCGCTATGTCGCTTCCGGACAAGAAAATGGCGCATGCGTGACGGATCGCGCAAAGCCGGAAGCAGGATCGGGGCGAAAACCATGTTCGAGACGCGCAGCGGCGAAAAGCTTCTGGAAACCGATCCGGCCGATATGCCGCCGGACGGCCATGTCGTCTTCATCGGCCGCATCGCCTCGCCCTGGACCGCGCGGGAGACTTGCCCCAAGAACATGAAAGCCGCGCGGGAAACCGGACAGCAGGCGGTTCTCACGATCGATCCGCGCTATCGTAACGGTCTGCTTGGTTTGGAGCGCGCCAGCCACGTCATCATCCTGTCCTGGCTGCACCACGCGCCGCGGACCCTGATTGTTCAGAAACCCCGCCATGCGGCTGAACCGAAGGGCGTTTTTTCGCTGCGCTCCCCGGCCCGGCCGAACCCGGTCGGGTTGCATATCGCCAGGCTCGTCGCCCTCGACATCGACACGGGCCGTATCGATCTCGATGCCATCGACGTGCTCGATGGCACGCCGGTCATCGATATCAAGCCTTATTTCGCCTCGACCGATGCCTTTGCCGACGCAACCATTGCCGGACGGGACGAGCCCGGACAGGTTGTGCGTTGAGCGCGCCGACCGGCCGCCGCCGCGCCATCGCCAAGGCGCTGACAGCGCTTTTGCCGCTGGCGCCCTATGCCGACATGGAAAAGATCCGCGCCGACGCCGGCGCAGTGCATATGAAGAGCTTGCCGCCGACAATCGCGGTGTGGCTGGCGACCATCGCTCATATCCGTCATGTGCACACCGACTACGAAAAGCTGCTGGCCGAAGGCTACGACCGCGACTCGGCGCGTTTCTTCGTCATGGAACAGACCAACATCGTGCTGACCCGCTGGCGCGCCACGCGTCTGCTCGAGGATAACGATGAGGAATAACAACGTCTCTCGATGGCTCATCCAGAACCCCAGCCTGTCTCTTGTGCCACCCGCCCGCAGCGCTCTATCGCGTCTGGACGGATGACCTGACGGAGGACGTGATGAGCAACTTGATCGATCCGCAAGCCAAACCACTGCCCTCGCTCTCCGCCCGCCACATAGACCCGCACTCCTATCCGGAAGGTGTTGCCTTCCTGGACGGGCAATATCTGCCGATGTCGCAGGCCAAGATCTCGGTGCTGGATTGGGGCTTCCTGCATTCCGACGCCACCTACGACACCGTGCATGTCTGGAACGGCCGCTTCTTCCGCCTCGACCTGCATCTCGATCGCTTCTTCGGCGGGCTGGAAAAGCTGCGCATGACGATCCCGTTCGACCGCGATGGCGTGGCCGAAATCCTCCACAATTGCGTGGCACTGTCGGGTCATCGCGCCGCTTATGTCGAGATGCTGTGCACGCGCGGCACCTCGCCGACCTTCAGCCGCGACCCGCGCGACGCGGTCAACCGCTTCATGGCGTTCGCCGTTCCCTTCGGCTCGGTCGCCAATGCCGAGCAATTGCAGCGCGGCCTGCATGTGGCGATAAGCGACAAGGTGCGCATCCCACCGGCCTCGATCGACCCGGCGATCAAGAACTATCATTGGCTCGACCTGGTGCGAGGCCTCTACGACGCCTATGACCGCGGCGCCGAGACCGCGCTGGTCCTAAATTTCAACGGTAATGTCGCGGAAGGCCCCGGCTTCAACGTCTTTTGCGTGGATGACGGTAAACTGTCGACCCCGGCTGTCGGCGTGCTGCCCGGCATCACCCGTCGCACCGTCTTCGATCTCTGCGCAGAGGCGGGGCTTGCAGTTGCAGCGGCCGATATCAGCGTCGCTGCGCTGCGTCAGTCCGACGAGGTCTTCATCACCTCGACCGCCGGGGGCATCATGCCGGTGACGATGATCGACGGTGTTCCGGTCGCGGACGGCAAGGTCGGTGCGATTACCAGGCGCCTTATGGCGATCTATTGGCAAAAGCACGAGGACTCGGCCTGGTCGGGCCCAGTGCGCTATCCCTGACCCAAAGCCTGGCTACGCGCGGTAAATCCACTGCTCGGGCACACGCACCGAAATCTCCTCGCCGGTCGTGATGCGGCCTGGTTTTTCGACCCAGGCGACGAGGCCGCGCAACCGCTTTGCCGCTTTCGGGAACAGCAATGCGCCGGCCTCGTGGTCGGCCATTCCGGCATTTTCGGCGACCGATCGCCCGGCGATGCGGCAAGGCCCGTTCTGCGCGTCGACCTTAATGGTAACGCCGCCTTTGAAGAACAGCAGCGTGCCGGAAGGCAGCATGGAGAGATGCGGCAGGCCTTCGATCAACAGATTGGCGCCGATCCACTCCGGCTTGATCTCGGCGATGCCCATCCGCTGGGCGACGATCGCCAGCTCGTCCGCCGCCACAATCGACAGCTGCCGCTCGTTGCGCATCTCGGTGCCGCGTGGATACCAGGGCTCGCGCCCGCCGGAGCGCCGCGTCGCGCCGGCGTGGAAATCGCCGCCGATACCGTCGAAGCCAAGCCGCAATTCATCCACCGCGCGTGTCTCGAAATGATCTGATGGCGCGACGTAAAGCGCGGCCACCTGCGCGGCAAGCTTCCGCGCCGGGATGATTTCGACCGGGTTTTCGGTCTCGGGGAAGAGATCCAGCATAGGCTTCGCTCCGTGCGTGATGCCAAGCAATTAGCCGCTGTCAGCTCATCAGGTCCAGTCTAAAGCGCTGATGCCCCAATCAAGCAGACTGATGCGATTATACCGGCGCCTTCTAGGCCGTGTGGACGAATTGACTCGGCATTGTGTCGGAATCACTGACGATCACGCGTCCTAGAGATATAACCATCTCGGAGAATGACGATGCGACGCACACTCGACAGATCCTTAGAAGTGACGATTCAGAAGAGTCCTGCCAAGGGCGGTTGGACCTACGTGGTTTGGCCCGACTCCGCAGATTTCTTTGGGACCAGAGGCTTGGTAAAGGTTCGGGCGACTGCTGACGGCGTACCCTTCCAAAGCTCTTTCATGGCTCTTGGCGACGGCAGACACAAGTTACCTCTCAAGGCCGACCTGCTCAAAGCGATCGGGAAGCAATCGGGTGACAGCATCACGATCACTCTCGTTGAGCGGCTAAACTAATACTGGTGCCATTCGCGCCAAAGTGGATCAGAGCATGCGCAATAGCGCCCCGCCAATCGAATAGCCCGCGCCGAAGGCGCAGAGCAGGCCGTAGTCGCCGGCCTTCATGTCGGCATGGTTCTCCGACAGGGCGACGATCGCGCCGGCGCCGGCGGTGTTGCCGAGGCGCTCCAGCACCATCGGCGCGCGGTCATGGCCGACCTCGTGGCCGAATGACAGCTTCAGGATCATGGCGTTCATCCGGGCATTCGCCTGGTGCAGCCAGAAGCGCCGGATCGCCTGCGGCGTCAGCCCGTGCTCGGCCAGGAACTCGACGATGAACTTGTGCCCGGCGACGGTGACTTCCTTGAACACCTTGTTGCCGACCTGCTTGATCAGGTTGCCTTCCAGATTGATCATATACGGATCGTCCTGGGCAGTGCGCGTGTAGTAGCCGAGATTGGTGCGGATGTTGTTGGACATCTGCGTCCAGGTGCGCGTGTCGAGCACCTCGAAGCGTCCCGGCCGCTTGTCGCCCTGGGCAAGCCCCTCGACGATCATCGAGACCGAAGCATCGCCGAAGATGAAATGCGTCTGCCGGTCGCGGAAGTTGAGATGGCCGGTGATGATCTCGGGCGTCGTCACCAGCACGCGCCTGTGAGCGCCAGCCCGCACCAGATTGACCGCAATGTGCAATGCCGCCGCCGCCGACGAGCAGCCAAGGCCCATGTCGAAGCCGGCGCCCTTCGTGCCCATCGCCTGCTGCATCTCGATGGCGATGGCCGGATAGGGCCGCTGGTGATGCGAGGCCGAGCAGATCACCAGGTCGATATCCCCAGGCTCCAGGCCGGCATGGTCGAGCGCTTTCCTGGCCGACGCGATGCCGAACTCGGCTTCGAGCGACAGTGCATCGTCGGGCCGCGCCGGAATCCGCGGCGCCATGCGGGTCGGGTCGAGAATGCCTTCCCGCTCGATCACATGGCGGGTCTGTACGCCCGAAGCATGGACGATGAAGGCACTGTCTGACTTCTGCAGCAGCGTCTCGCCCGAAGCCTCGCGGCGGACATTCTCCATGTCGACCCAGGCATTGAAGCTGTCGACCAGTTCTTCATTGGTGATCGAAGGCTCGGGGATTTCAACGCCGATACCGCTGATGATGACGCGATGCATTTCCACCCCATGCGCAGGCGTTGCGGCTCTCATTTGGGCGCCGCGAAGGTTGGGCGCAACTGTTTTTCGTATCTGGTGGGTGTTTACGCCGGCTTAAATCAAGTGCCTGAGGCAAAAGACCACAACCTTGCGTTGCCGAAATGCGCATGGTGCGGATCAAGCGCCGCGAGGCACTGCCTCTCGGTGTGGCTACCGTTTCTAAGCGGATCGCCGCGCGACGATGAACAGGCGCGGAAAACGCAGCAGCACCTTGCCGTTTGCCGTCTTCGAATAGGCTTCGGTTATTCCGGTAGTGTAGCGCTCGAGGAAGAGCCGCCGCTCGTCCTCGTCGAGCGGATCGAGGAACGGCTTCAGCCCGGTCGACTTCAGCCATTCGACAATGGCTTCGGCACCGGCAAGCGGATGATTGTAGGCGGCGTGCCAGATGTCGAGCCGGTCTGAGAACGGCGACAAAAGATCGTAGTAGAACGACACCGGCGGCAGCGGCCCGCCCGCAGCACCCTCGAGCTTTGAGGCAAACGGCATTTCGGCCGCCGTCTCCCGCATCAGTCGGTGTGAGGGCTCGCCCATATTGTCGGGCATCTGCACGGCAAGCGCGCCGCCGGGCGCCAAAAATCCCATCAGCCGCTGGAAGATCGCCGGATGCTCCGGCAGCCACTGGAATACCGCATTGGCGAAGATCACGTCGACCGGCTGTTCGGGCAGCCACGCCGCCGCATCCGCCAGCTCGAATGTTACTTCAGGCAGACGCGCCCTCGCCTTCTCGATCATGTCAGGCGAGGTGTCGAAGCCGCTGACCTGCGCGCTCGGCCAGCGCGCGACCAGCAATTCGGTAGAATTCCCCGGCCCGCAACCGATGTCGACCACCCGGCGCGGTGCCTCCACTGGCACCTGCGCGACAAGATCTCGCGACGGCCGCGTGCGCTCGTCCTCGAATTTGAGATATTGGGCGGCGGACCAGTCGGCCATTTCAGCTCCTCAGATCATTTGAGAATTCGCCGCCCTAAAAACTTTACCGCGTCAACCTCTTGTACGTCATGCGGTGCGGATTGACGGCATCGGGGCCGAGCCGGCGGATCTTGTCCTGCTCGTAATCCTCGAAATTGCCCTCGAACCATTCGACATGGCTGTCGCCTTCGAATGCCAGGATGTGCGTCGCCAGCCGGTCGAGGAACATGCGATCGTGCGAGATGATGACGGCGCAGCCGGCGAAGTTTTCCAGCGCGTCTTCGAGTGCCGCCAGCGTTTCCGTATCGAGATCGTTGGTCGGTTCGTCGAGCAGCAGCACATTGCCGCCGGTCTTCAGCATCTTGGCCAGGTGCACGCGGTTGCGCTGGCCGCCGGACAGATTGCCGACCTTCTGCTGCTGATCGCCGCCACGGAAATTGAACGACGCGCAGTAGGCACGGGTGTTGGTCTCGAACTTGCCGAGCTTGACCACTTCGGCGCCGCCCGAGATTTCTTCCCACACGGTCTTGGTCGGGTCGAGTGCGTCGCGGCTCTGGTCGACGTAACCGAGCTTGACCGTCTCGCCGACGCGGATCGTGCCGGCATCCGGCTTTTCCTGGCCGGTGATCATGCGGAACAGCGTCGTCTTGCCGGCGCCGTTCGGGCCGATGACGCCGACGATGCCGCCGGGCGGCAGCTTGAATTCGAGATCGTCGATCAACAGCGTGTCGCCAAAGCCCTTCGACAGGCCCTCGACCTCGATCACCACATTGCCGAGCCGCTCGCCATGCGGAATGACGATCTGGGTGTCGCTCGGGCGTCGCTTGTCAGCCGCATCCAGCAGATCCTGGAACGCCTGGATGCGCGCTTTCGACTTGGTCTGCCGGGCTTTCGGGCTGGACTGTATCCACTCGCGCTCGCGGCCGATCGCTCGCTGGCGCGCATCGTCCTCGCGGCCTTCCTGCTTGAGCCGCTTGGCCTTGGCTTCGAGATATTTGGTGTAGTTGCCCTCATAGGGAATGCCGCGGCCGCGGTCGAGCTCGAGGATCCAGCCGGTGACGTTGTCGAGGAAGTAGCGATCGTGGGTGATGATCATCACCGCGCCCGGATAGGCGCGCAGATGCTTTTCCAGCCACGCCGTCGTCTCGGCGTCGAGATGGTTGGTCGGTTCGTCGAGCAGCAGAAGGTCGGGCTGGCGCAGCAGGAGCTGGCAAAGCGCGACGCGGCGGCGCTCGCCGCCCGACAGCTTGGTGACATCGGTTTCCTTGGGCGGACAGCCGAGCGCTTCCATCGCCATCTCGACCTGCTGTTCGAGATCCCACAGGTTCAGCCGGTCCATCTCGTCCTGGAGCTTGGCCGACTCGTCGGCCGTCTCGTCGGAATAGTTCATCATCAATTCGTTGTAGCGCTCGATGATCGCGGTCTTGGCGGCGACGCCTTCCATGACGTTCTCGAACACGGTCTTGCTCGCATCGAGTGCCGGCTCTTGCGCCAGGTAACCGACGGTGGCGCCTTCGGCCAGCCACGCCTCGCCGCTCCACTCCTTGTCGATGCCGGCCATGATCTTGAGGATGGTCGACTTGCCGGCGCCGTTCGGGCCGAGGATGCCGATCTTGGCGTCGGGGTAGAAGGAGAGGTGAATGTTCTCGAGCACCTTCTTGGTGCCATAGGCCTTGTTGAGGCCGGCCATGTGATAGATGAACTGGCGTGCCACGCGCGCTTTCCCTGAAAAGTCGACTGGATGTCGGATTGAATGGAAGTTGCGCGCTATGTAGGCGATGCCGCGCCGAACGGCAAACTGTTTTGGCATTTCGAACCACCCTATGGGCCAAGCCGCTCATCGAAATGTCGCCGCTTTGGTTCGCTGCATGGTCCGGCGAAAGCTCGGGTTAACCATTCCGCGCCAAAGGTGTTGGATTGGGAATCGCCGGCAAGCCGCGATTTCTGCAGAGAGATCGGATCGTGCTGAACAGTTTCCTGCTCCTTGCCGAAGCGGTTCTCTATTTCGGCGTCATGGTCACGCTTTTCCGGTTCAGGCAGCGCATCGGCCTCGGCGTGTTCGTCTGCGCGCTCGGCGTCATGCATTTTCTCGAAACCTACCTCGCCAGCGTCTTTTATGTCGCCCTGCCGTTCGGCATGGTTTCGCCCGGTTCCGCGGTGCTGTTTTCCGGCAAGCTGGTGATGCTGCTGCTGCTCTACATCAAGGAGGACGCGGCAACCGTCCGGCAGCCCATCTATGGCCTGTTGCTCGGCAATGCCTTGATGATCGGGCTTGTGCTGGTCCTGCGCCTGCATGAAATCGCACCGCTTCCCAATGGCAGGCTTCCCGACATCGGCTTCATCGACCAGATGGGCTGGCTGATGGTGTGGGGCACGACGCTGCTCTTCATCGACGCCATCCTGATCATCCTGCTTTACGAAAAGCTTGGGCGTTATCTTCGCAAGGAGCTGTTCTTCCGCATCCTGATCTCCGTCGCTTGCGTGCTCACTTTCGACCAGGCTGGATTTTTCACCGCGCTGCACTTCGTCACCGGCGCGCCGATCGCGGTTTTCTTTGGCGGCTGGTTCGCCAAGATGGCGGCAGCACTTGCTTACAGCACCATGCTTGTCGCTTATATCAAATGGTTCGAGGCGCGGCAGATTCCGGCGCCGCGCGGCCTGTCCGATATTTTCGACACGCTGACCTATCGCGAGCGCTACGAGGCGCTGGTC
This sequence comes from Mesorhizobium temperatum, assembly GCF_002284575.1. GTDB lineage: Bacteria > Pseudomonadota > Alphaproteobacteria > Rhizobiales > Rhizobiaceae > Mesorhizobium > Mesorhizobium temperatum. Next base: position 42,354 of record NZ_NPKJ01000030.1, on the reverse strand, counting down.
GAGCATGTCGGCCGCGACGGCCTCACCGGCCTGCTGCACCGGGGCCGCTTCGACAGCGACGGTGAAGCCGCTGTAGCGGCCAGTCTGCGGACGGCCAAGCCGCTCAGCCTCCTGATCATCGATGTCGACCATTTCAAATCGATCAACGACCGCTTCGGCCACGCCGAGGGCGACAAGGTGCTGAAATCCGTCGCCGCCCTGCTTGGCGAAATTGTCGATCCCGAGGATCAGGTGTTCAGGATCGGCGGCGAGGAATTCGCCATCCTCTGCTCACGTTCGTATTCGGTCGCCAGGCTGCTCGGCGAAAGCATCAGGCAGGCGGTCAAGACATCGGCAAGCACCAGCCGGTTCGACATCACCGTCAGCGCCGGCATCTCCACCGTCAGCGAAACGACCCGCTGCCTTGCCGATGTCTTTGCGCTGGCCGACCAGCGCCTCTACAAAGCCAAATCGACCGGCCGCGACCGCGTCGTCGGCGAACCGGGCGGCCACGAGGCCGATAGCCTCCGACGGACCAGGCCAGCGCGCGGCATCGGCGCATAGGCATTCCGTGTCACTGGAACTCGATCGGATCGACGGTGCCTTTCGGACAACCCGCATTGTTCGTCGGCACTGATGCCAGCAACAGCTCACTGAGCGAAGAGTTCTGACCGATCGGGCCGGTCAGGCCGAGCGTCAGTTCGCCGATCAGCCGCCTGCCGCTCGAATGGTCGTCCAAACAGGAGACGCGAACCCGATCGCCCGCGCCGGGACCGAAAGCACTGTCGAAGGCGGCGCGGATCTGGTCGGAGGTCAGATCCCGGCCAATTTTTTGCGTGAAAAGATCGCGCACCGGTGAAGCATTCACCGCGCGCGTCAGGTTCAGCGCGTCGGAAAAATACTCCTGCTGGCTCTTGCCGTAACAGGTGCCATGCTTGATCCACTCATGCCTGTCGAGATCGGATGCGGTGCCCGGCATCACCTGATCGAGCTCCGACCGCGTGTTCGGCTCGAGCTCGACCGGCGGCAAATCCTGCCAATGCGCCGGATTGTCGTTCGCCTTGTCGGCCACTGCAACCTGGCAATAGAAATTTCCGTTCGGCTGCGGCCACAGCCCATGCAAGGTGAAATGCGTCGCGTCAAAACCGGCCGCTGTCTGTGCCTTGCATTCGGTCTTGCCGGGCTTGGTTTCGCAAAAGGCCGGCTGCCAGCTCAGCGCGAGGACATATTCGGGTTTTCCCGAAGCGGGCGCAGCAGACTTCTCCCGGTCGGCCGGCGCGCGCGCTGTCGGCATCGTTGACGCGCCCGAAACATGGCCGCAATCGACCTTCACCCAGCGGCGCTCCGGATCGGCCCCCGGCACGCGGATCAGATAATGCGTGGGAGCATCCTTGTTGCCGGCCAGCAGCTCGTAGCTCTGTCCCGCATCGGTCGAGATATTGCCGGGATTCTTGCCGCTCTTGATGGCCTGCGTCGCTGGACAGGTGGCGTCGGCCACGAAGGCGCCGCTCAACTTCACCTCGGCCCACGCAGCACCTGTCGGCGACGCGGCGGCAAGCGCCAATCCGAAAACAAGGCCTGTCCGCATATGCATAAAAGTACCCCGGCCGAAAACTGCTGCGGCAACAGACTGCCGCCCTCTCTCGGTAGCAAATTCTCCATGTCAGAATTGCGATACCCCGCGTTGCGACGCAAGAACAACGCTGCGGAAAACACCGATTGACGCAAAACCGGCGTCGGCGCACACAAACGTTCGCAGGCGCAAAAGAGGCGTTGGAGACGAAGCGACAATGTCATTCAGCCAGCAGCGCGTGCTCCGATCACCGACCGGCGCCGAGCTCAACCTTTATGTGAAACGCGCCGAGGGCCGCCCGCGCGCGGTCGTCCAGATTAATCACGGACTGGCCGAACACGCCGCGCGCTATGTCCGCTTCGCTACCTTTCTGGGTGAGCGCGGCTTCCATGTCTATGCCCATGACCATCGCGGCCATGGCGCAACGAAGGCGCCAGACGCCCCGCTCGGCACATTCGCCAAAGTGGATGGCGGCGCCAAGGTCATCGCCGATGTCGCCGCCGTGCACGATCTGATCGCCGGCGAACATACCGGCCTGCCCGTCATCGTCTTCGGCCATTCCATGGGCGGCCTCGTCGCGCTGAATTTCATGCTTCACCATTCGAACCGGCTGCACGCCGCCGCCATCTGGAACGCCAATTTTTCCGCCGGGCTGGCCGACCGTGCCGCGCGAATCATCCTGGCCTGGGAAAAATTCCGGCTGGGCTCCGATATGCCGTCGCGCATGCTGCCTAGACTGACCTTCCAGGCCTGGGGCAAAGCCGTCCCCAATCACCGGACGCCGTTCGACTGGCTGTCGCGCGACGCGGCCGAAGTCGACAAGTACATCGCCGACCCGCTGTGTGGCTGGGATGCATCCGTGTCGATGTGGCGCGACCTGTTCGGCTTTGTCTTCGACGGTGCCGACGACGCCAATTTTTCCGGCGTCCGCAAGGTCCTTCCGATCTGCCTGGTCGGCGGCGAAAAGGACCCCGCCACCGACGGCGGCAAGGCGGTCGCCCAACTCGCCGGCCGCCTGCAAAGGATGGGCTTTTCGAATCTCGTTTCAAAGATTTACGCCGAGACCCGTCATGAAAGCCTGAACGAGGTGAATCGAGATATCATCATGAACGATTTCGCCGCATGGGCCGATAGGGTGCTGAAACAAGCGTGATCGACATTGGCATGGTCGGGTTGGCCCATTGCAAGAACCGTGACAGCAGCACGCGGGATTGATAGTGCATGTTGCCCAAAAGTGCGCAGCGGTTTTGGGATAACGACATGCATAAAAAGAAAACTAGAGCCTGCGTTCCCGATCAATCACGGTGATCCATGACCGAGCCTCCGCTGAAAGGCATCCGCGTAATCGAACTCGCCCGCATCCTGGCCGGGCCGTGGGCTGGGCAGCTGCTTGCCGATCTCGGCGCCGACGTGATCAAGGTCGAGAGCCCGGATGGCGGCGACGACACCCGCAAATGGGGTCCGCCCTTCGTCATGAGCCATGACGGCGAAAATCTTTCGGCCGCCTACTACCATTCCTGCAATCGCGGAAAGCGCTCCATCGCCATCGATTTCTCGACGCCCGAAGGTGCCGAGACCGTGCGCCGGCTGGTCGCGACATCAGATGTGCTGATCGAGAACTTCAAGCTCGGCGGCCTGAAGAAATATGGCCTCGACTATGACAGCTTGCGCAAAATCAACCCACGGTTGATCTATTGCTCGATCACCGGCTTCGGCCAGGACGGGCCGTATGCGCCGCGCGCCGGCTATGACTTCATCATCCAGGGCATGGCCGGCATGATGTCGATCACCGGCGAAGCCGGCCGCGAGCCGCAAAAAGCCGGTGTCGCCATATCGGACATTTTCACCGGTCTCTATTCGGTGATCGCCATCCAGGCCGCACTTCGCCACGCCGAGAAGACCGGCGAAGGCCAGCATATCGATATGGCGCTCTACGACAGCCAGATCTCGGCGCTCGGCAACCAGAACCTCAACTATCTGGTCTCGGGAAAATCGCCGGTGCAGATGGGCAATGCGCATATGAACATCGCGCCCTACGAAGTGGTGCCGGTGAAGGACGGCCACATCATCCTTGCGATCGGCAATGACGGCCAGTTCGCCAAATTCTGCGCGGCCGTCGGATTGGACGACCTGCCGTCGAACCCCGATTTCGCCACCAACCCCGCCCGGGTCGCCAACCGAGCGAAGCTGCGCGAGCATATAATCGAGGCGCTAAAGACCTTCGATCGCGATCCGCTGCTGGCCAAACTGGAGGCGGCAAGCGTGCCTGCCAGCCCGATCAACACGATCGGCGAGATGTTCGCCGACCCTCAGACCATCGCGCGCGGCATGCGGCTCGACCTCGACGACGGCCATGGCAATCTGTTGCCCTCGGTGCGCGCGCCGATGGTCATGTCGGGCACGCCGCTGGTCTATGAGCGGCCCTCGCCGCGCCTCGGCGAACACACCAAAGAAATCCTTGCCGAACTGGAGAGGTCAGGAAAATGAAGACCGGCGGACAACTGATCGTCGATGCGCTCGAAGCCAACGGAACGGACCGTATCTATTGCGTGCCCGGCGAATCCTACCTTGCGGTGCTCGACGCGCTGCACGACTCGCCGATCCGCACCATCGTCTGCCGCCAGGAGGGCGGTGCTGCGATGATGGCCGACTGCCATGGTCGCCTGACCGGCAAGCCCGGCATCTGCTTCGTCACCCGCGGCCCCGGCGCCACCAACGCCTCGGCCGGCATCCACATCGCCATGCAGGATTCGGTTCCCGTCATCCTGTTCATCGGCCAGGTCGCCAGCCACGCCAAGCAGCGCGAGGCCTTCCAGGAGGTCGACTACGTCAGGTTCTTCGGCGATATCGCCAAATGGGTGGTCGAGATCGATGACGCCGCGCGCATCCCCGAATTCGTCACCCGCGCCTTCGCGGTGGCGACGTCCGGCCGTCCCGGCCCGGTCGTCATCTCGCTGCCTGAGGACATGCTGACCAGCCTTGCCGACGCGCCAGCGGCCCTGCCCCACACGCCGGTCGAAACACGGCCGGGCGAGGCCGAGCTCGACGCGCTGGAAATGCTGCTCGGCAAGGCAAAGCGCCCCTTCGTCATCCTCGGCGGCACGCGCTGGGATGCGGCGGCCGTCGCGCGGATGCGGACGATCGCTGAAGCCTGGTCGCTGCCGGTCGGCTGCTCCTTCCGCCGACAGATGCTGTTCGATCATCTCCACCCGAACTACGCCGGCGATGTCGGCATCGGCATCAACCCGAAGCTGGCCACCGCCATCAAGCAGGCCGACCTCGTGCTGCTGATCGGCGGCCGCATGGGCGAGATGCCGTCCTCCGACTACACGCTGCTCAAGAGCCCCTACCCCGACCAGACGCTGGTCCATGTCCATGCCGACGCCGCCGAGCTCGGCCGTGTCTATCTGCCGACGCTGGCGATCAACGCCTCGCCGTCCGCTTTCGTCGAAGCCTTTGCCGGGCGCAAGCCGGCCGCCACACCGGCATGGGCTGATGAAACACCGAAGCTGCACGCAGCCTATCTCGACTGGTCGACACCACCCGAAAGCGGCCCCGGCGCCGTCCAGATGGGGCCGATCATGAACTATCTCGAAAAAATGCTGCCCGACGACGCTATCCTCACCAACGGCGCCGGCAACTACGCCACCTGGGTGCACCGCTTCCACCGTTCCCGCCGCTTTGCCACGCAGGCAGCGCCAACCTCCGGCTCGATGGGCTACGGCACGCCGGCAGCAGTCGCCGCCAAGGAATTGTTTCCCGAGCGCGACGTGATCGCCTTTGCCGGCGACGGCTGCTTCCTGATGAACGGGCAGGAGTTCGCCACCGCCGTGCAGTACGATCTGCCGATCATCGTCGTCGTCATCAACAACGGCATCTACGGCACCATCCGCATGCATCAGGAGCGCGAGTATCCGGGCCGTGTTGTCGCCACCGACCTGAAGAATCCCGACTTCGCGGCGCTCGCCCGCGCCTATGGCGGCCATGGCGAAACGGTCGAGAAGACGGCCGACTTCGCGCCGGCCTTCGAACGCGCGCGCGCCAGCGGCAAGCCGTCGATTGTCGAGATCAGGCTCGATCCCGAGGCCATCACGCCGACCCGGACAATGACCCAGATCCGCGACAGGTCGTAAGCGCCAGAGGCATAGGCCGAGTTCCTTCGCGCAAACTTCCACAGCTTAATGCAGCGCTCCCTCGGGCGACGTTGCGCTACATCGCCGCTGCCTTCTCGATCTGCCCGCGGATCTCGCCGTCCTTGTGGGCCGCCGTATGGATGTTGATGTAATATTTCCCGGCCATCAGGTCGGCAGCCTGCGCGTCGGTCAGGATCGCCGCCCCCTTGAACGGGCTTTTCGGAGCGCCCTTGAACGGGACGGCAACGCCGACATTTTCACCCTTTGCTGCCGGACCGTGAATATGTCCGGCCGTCGCCGGTCCACTGAGACCTGAATACGTCACGTTCCAGGTCAGCTGTTTCGTGGCGGTGTTGAAGCCGAGATCGGCCTCGCCTTTGCCCTCTGTGGTGATGGGCGGATTCTGCTGAGCGCCATCGAGCGTCGCCTTCATCTTCATCATGTCGGCCAAGGCCGGTGAAGCGCACAGGAAGGGAGCCGAAACGGCCAGCGCCGAAAGCATCGGCGAGAAGGATTGCATGCGCATGGAAATCTCCGTTGTGGCGATGACATCCGCTGAAGCTGGATGCACCGCAACAACGGTTGTGGCGAGCGGATGTTTCCACCGGTAACGGCTATTTTACATCCCCACAAAAGGGGCGGTCGCCCGCCCCCTTTTGTTCGACTGCAGAAGTCCGGTTGATCGCCTCTATTGAGGGCTCCCTACTTGATCGCCTTGTCGGTGATGGCGGTCGTGTAGGCGCCGGTCGGCTCCTTGGTGATGATCTTCTGGTCAAGCAGCGCCTTGGCGGTGCGCGCGTAGGTCGCCGGGTCGAGCTTGCCGTCGGCATTGTCGATCAGCTTGGCGACTTCGCCCATCATGCGCTTCTGGTGGTTCTCGTCCTGGCCGCCATTGTCCATGACGATGCCGGCCGCCTCGTCGGAATTGTCGACGGCGTATTTCCAGCCCTTCATCGAGGCGCGCACGAAACGCACCATCTTGTCCTCGAAGGCCGGATCCTTGAGCTTGTCCTCCAAGGCATAGAGCCCGTCCTCAAGCAGGTCGTTGCCCATGGCCGAGTAGTTGAACACGATCAGCTCTTCCGGCTTGTAGCCGGCGTCGATGAGCTGCCAATATTCGTTGTAGGTCATGACCGAAATACAATCCGCCTGCTTCTGGATCAGCGGCTGCACGTCGAAACTCTGTTTCAGCACGGTGACGCCGTCCGGGCCGCCGTCGGTCTTCAAGCCGAGCTTGTTCATCCAGGCGTAGAACGGATATTCGTTGCCGAAGAACCAGACGCCGAGTGTGCGGCCCTTGAAGTCGGCTTCGGTCTTGACCGGGCCGTCCTTGGGACAGACCAGCTGCATGCCGGCCTTCTTGAACGGCTGGGCGATATTGACCAGCGGCACACCCTTTTCGCGCGCGGCCAGCGCGCCGCCCATCCAGTCGACGATGACGTCGGCGCCGCCGCCGGCGATCACCTGCTCGGGCGCGATATCGGGGCCGCCCGGCTTGATCTCGACGTCGAGGCCCTCGGCCTCGTAGAACCCCTTGTCCTTGGCGACGTAGTAGCCGGCGAACTGGGCCTGTGTGACCCATTTCAGCTGCAGCGTCACCTTGTCGGCGGCCATCGCCTGAAACGCGGCAAGCGACATCGCGCCGGCCAGCATCGAAACAACAAGTCTTTTCATGTTTTACCCTCTGAAGTTAAGTGTTCACCCTTTTAGGATCAGGGCCTTCAATGCGCCCCTGATTCCAAACCCGCCACCGCCCTATCCACCACGGACGGAGGGATGCCAAAACGTGACTGCTCTCTCGAAAAGAGCGACCACGCCATAAAAGACCGAACCCGCAAGTGCTGCAACCGCGATTTCGGCCCAGACCATGTCGATATTCATCCGTCCGACCTCGGTCGAAATCCGGAATCCCATGCCGACGACCGGCGTGCCGAAGAACTCCGCAACGATGGCGCCGATCAGCGCCAGCGTCGAATTGATCTTCAGCGCGTTGAAGATGAAGGGCGCCGCCGCCGGCAACCGCAGCTTGAACAGCGTCTGCCAGTAACTCGACGCATAGGTGCGCATCAGGTCGCGCTCCATATGGCCGGAGGCGGCAAGCCCGGCGACCGTATTCACCAGCATCGGGAAGAAGGTCATGATGATGACGACCGCCGCCTTCGACTGCCAGTCGAAGCCGAACCACATGACCATGATCGGCGCCACGCCGATGATCGGCAGTGCCGAGACCATATTGCCGATCGGCAAAAGCCCGCGGCGCAGGAACGGCACGCGGTCGGCCGCGATGGCGGCAAGGAAGCCGGCACCACTTCCAACGACGTAGCCGAAGATCACCGCCTTGAAGATGGTCTGCCGCACGTCGGCGGCCAGCACCGGCAGCGAATTAGCGATGCGCACGCCGATCGCGCTTGGCGGCGGCAGCAGGATGAAGGGGATGCCTGCGCCGCGCGTCACCGCTTCCCAGATAATCAGGATCCAGGCGCCGAAGATCGTTGGGATGATCAGCCTCAAAGCGGTTGCCGCCCAGCGCGAGGTCGGGCGAAGCGCGGACAGGACCGTCACGCAGCGCCAGGCCAGAAGCCATGCCGCGGCAAGCAGCAGATAGAACGATGCGCGAGCGGTGCCTTCGTTGCCGGTTATGCCGGCGAGCAGCAGCCACGCCGCGCCATGCGCGCCAAGGAAGAGCAACACCACCCCAATTGCCGGTGTGAAATTATCGGCCTCGATTGCCAGAAGCAGCAACAAGAAAATCAAAGCAGCGATGGCGACGCCATAACCGGGCGCCGCATCGACAAGCGGCCAAAGAAGGATCGCCCCGGCAAGAAGCGCAAGCGCTGCATACCCTTGCCACGAGCGGGGCGTGATCGACGAAAGGCTGAGGAGATCGCTCATGCCGGCCTCCCGCCCATGGCGCGGTCGACGATGCGCCCGGCAATGCCGACCACCATCACCAGCAAGGCCGCCACGACCGAGCCGGCCACCAGCGCCGACCAGATGTCGATGGTTTGGCTGTAATAGGCGCCGGCGAGCAGCTTGGCGCCGATGCCGGCGACGGCGCCGGTCGGCAGTTCACCGACGATGGCGCCGACCAGGCTGGCGGCGACCGCCACCTTCATCGAGGTGAACAGGAACGGCACCGACGCCGGCACGCGCAGTTTCCAGAAGGTCTGCGACGGGCTGGCATTGTAGGTGTGCATCAGGTCGAGATGCGTGATCTCGGGCGAACGCAGGCCCTTCACCATGCCGACGGCCACCGGGAAGAACGACAGATAGGTCGAGATCAGCGCTTTCGGGATCAGGCCGGTAACGCCGATCGCCGCCAGCACGACGATGATCATCGGCGCCACCGCCAGGATCGGAATCGTCTGCGAAGCGATGATCCACGGCATCAGGCTGCGGTCGAGCGTCGCCACATGAACGATGCCGACGGCAATTACGATGCCGAGCGCCGTGCCGAAGGCGAAGCCGAGCAGCGTCGAGGACAGCGTCACCCAGGCATTGTAGACAAGGCTGCGGTTGCTGGTGACCTTGCGCAGAAAAGTGTTCTCGAAGAAATTCACCGCCACCTGATGCGGCGCCGGCAGCGTCGGCTTCGGCTGCGACATCGTCTTGCCGATGAATTCCACAACGCCCGGCGTTTGGTTAGCGCGGCGGTCGAGATCGCGCTGGAACGGCGCGTTGAGGACGACGGCGAAAACATACCAGACGACCACCACGCCTAAGAGGATCGAGGTCACCGGAACGATCTTGTCGCGAAAGGAGTCCATCTAGCAGCCCTCGGGCGACTGGCGCCCTCCTCTCCCCAACGGGGAGAGGGTGGCCGGAGCGAAGCGGAGGCCGGGTGACATCGGCTGCAGCGAGGTCAACCACGCTCCGCTGGCGCTGCCGCGTATGTGGCCATGCCTGTTCTTCGTCATCCTAGGGCGGAGCCGCCGCAAAGCGGCGCAAATCGAGAGCGCGGCCAACCACGCCTTCGTCATCCTAGGGCGGAGCAAGGAGCGAAGCGACGCGGCGCAGACCCTAGGATCCATGCCGTTACCTTCGCGCTGCACAACGCTGCGGAACAATGCTCCCTGTCTGGAGGGAACGTCGGCTGCCGTGGCTGGCCTGGCGAATATTCTGAACCGCTTGGGCCTTTCGGCCGAAGTCACGGAATGGATCCTAGGGTCTTCGCCCGCCGCTTCGCGGCGGCTCCGCCCTAGGATGACGAAAGCATGGGTGGGCCCACCACCCCCATTGGGGAGAGGAGGAACCACCTCAATCCTCATAGCTGTGTCCTGCCCTGAGGCCGTCGCGGACGCGCGCCGCTATCGCCAGGAACTCCGGCGTCTCGCGGATGTCGAGCGGCCGCTGCTTCGGCAGCGTCGATTCGATGACGTCGCTGACACGGCCCGGACGCGGCGACATGACGATGATCCGCGTCGAGAGGTAGACCGCCTCGGGAATGGAGTGGGTGACGAAGCAGATGGTCTTGTTGGTCCGCTCCCAAAGCTCCAGCAGCTGTTGGTTGAGATGGTCGCGCACGATCTCGTCCAGCGCGCCGAACGGCTCGTCCATCAACAGAAGATCGGCGTCGAAGGCCAGCGCCCGCGCGATCGAGGCACGCTGCTGCATGCCGCCGGAAAGCTGCCACGGATATTTCTGTTCGAAGCCGCCCAGGTTGACGAGGTCGAGCGTGCGCTTGATACGCGCCGCCTGCTCTGCCTTCGAGAGGCCCATGATCTCCAGCGGCAGCGCCACGTTGCGCTCGATCGTGCGCCACGGATAAAGTGCGGCCGCCTGGAAGACATAGCCATAGGCGCGGCACTGGCGCGCCTGCTCGGGTGTCATGCCGTTGACGGAGATGGTTCCCGAGGTCGGTTTCTCCAGATCGGCGATGACCCGCAGCAAGGTCGTCTTGCCGCAGCCGGACGGCCCGATGAAGGAGACGAATTCGCCCTTGCCGATGGTCAGGTCGACATTCGACAGTGCCTGCACCGGACCGTCACTGGTCTGGAAGGTCAGGCCGAGCTTGCTTGCCGAAACGACGGCTGGCGATGTTCCCGTCATAGGCCGCAGCCTGCCTTTTCGCGCCGCTGCCGCGCCGGCCGGAATCCGGTTGATTTTGCCGCGATGTTGCTTTCCACTTACCTTGTCCCACTCGATCGACGCCCGGAGTTTGCCAGATGCCGCCCAAACCCACCTGCCATCTTATCCGCCCCGAAAACTCTTATGAAGGCAAGCAGGGACTGAGTTATTTCACCGGCATCGCCACTGAGACGGTCGGCTCTACCGGCATCTGCATGCACCTGCTCACCATGCCGCCTGGTGCCCGCGCCAAGGCGCATATGCACGAAAGCCATGAAACGGCGATCTATGTGCTCTCCGGCGAGGTCCATACCTGGTATGGCGACCGGCTTGAACAGCATATCGTGGTCAAGGCCGGTGACCTCTTCTACATTCCGGCCGGCGTGCCGCATCTGCCGGCCAATCTGAGCGACAGCCCGGTCTCGGCGGTCATCGCCCGCACCGATCCCAACGAACAGGAAAGCGTCGTCCTGCTGCCGGAACTGGATGGGCTGGTCGCCTGAGGCCGGCTTTGATGGGCGGGCTACCCGCCGGTCAATTGGGATTGGGCATGGAGACAGTGCATTCGCTTCAGCTTTGCGCTGCCCCTCATCGCCCTGCCGGGCACTTCTCCCCGTATAGCGACGGGGAGAAGGACGCCTTCGCAAAGGATTTCGCCAATCTCCAACGTCGCCAGAAAGAGCGCCGAGGTTGCGCACAGCCACCTTCTCCCCGTCTCTATACGGGGAGAAGGTGCCGGCAGGCGGATGAGGGGCGGCGCCGACTTCGACAAACCCGCGCAAGCTCACACCCCGGTCGCCGGAATACCTGATCGTTCCACCTTGCGCGGCGCGGAAATTTCCTTCCAGGTCGACAGCGCCCGGTTGATCGCCGCATTCGGCTCGCGAGCGACGAACTCGCCATGGCCGGGCTTCGCCTTGACCTCAGCCTCCTGAATCGACAGTTCGCCGCGCGAGAAGACGAAGCGTGGCAGGCCGGTCACCTCGAAACCTTCGAAGACGTTGTAGTCGATCACCGACTGCTGCTTCTTGGAGGTGATCGTCCTCTTGCGCTTCGGGTCCCAGACGACGATATCGGCGTCGGCGCCTTCGACGATCGCGCCCTTCTTCGGATACATGTTGAGGATTTTTGCGATGTTGGTCGAGGTCACCGCGACGAACTCGTTCATCGTCAGCCGGCCGGTGTTGACGCCCGTCGTCCACAGCACCGGCAGGCGATCTTCGAGCCCGCCGGTGCCGTTCGGGATCTTGGTGAAATCGCCGATACCGTTACGCTTCTGGCTAGTGGTGAACGCACAATGGTCGGTCGCCACCACTTGCAGCGATCCTGCCTGCAGGCCGGCCCACAGCGAATCCTGATGCAATTTGTTGCGGAAAGGCGGGCTCATCACCCGGCGCGCGGCATGGTCCCAGTCCTTGTTGAAATATTCGCTCTCGTCGAGCGTCAGATGCTGGATCAGCGGCTCGCCGAACACCCGCATGCCCTTCTGCCGCGCCCGGCGAATGGCTTCGTGGGCCTGCTCGCAGGAGACATGCACGACATAGAGCGGCACGCCGGCCATATCGGCGATCATGATGGCGCGGTTGGTCGCCTCGCCTTCCACTTCCGGCGGACGCGAATAGGCATGCCCCTCCGGCCCATTATTGCCCGCGGCCAGCAGCTTCTGCGACAGGGCAGCAACCACGTCGCCATTCTCGGCATGAACCAGCGGCAGCGCGCCAAGGTCGGCGCAGCGCTGGAACGACGAATACATCTCGTCGTCGTCGACCATCAGCGCACCCTTGTAGGCCATGAAGTGCTTGAACGAGGTGATGCCCTTGTCGACGACAGTGGCCATCTCGTCGAACACCTGCTTGCCCCACCAGGTGATCGCCATGTGGAAGGAATAGTCGCAGGACGCTTTCGAGGTCTTGTTGTCCCACATTTGCAGGGCCTCGAGCAGCGGCTGCTGCGGCGCCGGCAGGCAGAAATCGACGACCATCGTCGTGCCGCCGGCGAGGGCGGCGCGGGTGCCGCTCTCGAAATCGTCGGCCGAATAGGTGCCCATGAACGGCATTTCGAGATGGGTATGCGGGTCGATGCCGCCCGGCATCACATAGCAGCCGGTGGCGTCGAACTCGTGGTCGCCATGCAGGTCCGGGCCGATGGCGATGATTTTGCCGTGCTTGAACAGCACGTCGGCCCTCCAGCTGCGGTCGGCGGTGACGATGGTGCCATTCTTGATGACTTTGGACATTTTCTTGTTCCCTTGTTTTTCTCGCGCTTCTTGGTGAGCGGCGTTCGGAATCTTGGTTTCTAGTTCACTCCACGATCACAGCCGTCTCGACCACCGCGTGGAACAGCACGTCGGCGCCGGCCGCCGCCCATTCCTTGGAGATCTCTTCGGCCTCATTGTGCGACAGCCCGTCGACGCACGGGCACATCACCATCGCAGTCGGTGCGACGCGGTTGATCCAGCACGCGTCATGGCCTGCGCCGGAGACGATATTGCGATGCGAGTAGCCGAGCCGTTCAGCGGCATCTCGGATCGCCTTGACGCAGCCCGGATCGAAAGTCACCGGGTCGAAATGGCCGACCTGATCGATTTGATACTTGATGTCGAGCGCTTCGCAGATCGTGTCGATGCCCTTGCGGATGCGCCCGTCCATCGCATCCAGCACTTCCTTTTCCGGCGAGCGGATGTCGATGGTGAACACGGTGCGGCCGGCGATGATGTTGCGCGAATTCGGATAGACCTCCATATGGCCGACCGCGCCGACGGCGTCGGGCTGGTAGTCCATGGCGATCTCGTGCACCAACTCGATCACTCGCGCCATGCCGAGCCCGGCGTTGCGGCGCTTCGGCATCGGCGTCGAGCCGGTATGCGCCTCTTTGCCGGTCAAAGTCACCTGCAGCCATTTCAGCCCTTGGCCATGGGTGACGACACCGATGTCGATACCCTCGTCCTCAAGGATCGGGCCTTGCTCGATATGCAGCTCGAAGAAGGCGTGGATCTTGCGGTCACCGACTTTCTCGGTGCCCTTCCAGCCGATGCGTTCGAGCTCCTCGCCGAATTTCTTGCCGTCCTTGTCGACATGCGAGTAGACGTCAGCCTGGTCGAGGACGCCGGCGAACACGCCGGATGCCATCATGGCCGGCGCAAAGCGCGCGCCTTCCTCGTTCGTCCAGTTGGTGACGACGATCGGATGGTTTGTCTTGATGCCGAGCTCGTTGAGCGAGCGCACGATCTCCAGCCCGCCAAGCACGCCGAGCACGCCGTCATACTTGCCGCCGGTCGGCTGGGTGTCGAGATGGCTGCCGACATAGACCGGCGGCAGATCGGGCTCGGTGCCTTCGCGGCGGGCAAACATCGTGCCCATCTCGTCGAGGCCCATTTCGAGCCCCGCCGCCTCGCACCAGCGCTTGAACAGATGCCGCCCCTCGCCGTCCGCGTCGGTCAACGTCTGGCGATTGTTGCCGCCGGCAATGCCGGGGCCGATCTTCGCCATCTCCATTATCGAATCCCACAAACGGTCTGAATTGATTCGCAGATTCTCGCCGGGAGCGGCCATTCAAGTTCCTCTCATCTATTCGCATATTGGGCGACGGTTCCCGTCGCCGCCCTATACGTTGTGGAGTATCTAGTCCACCGCCCTCAGCACTTCACGCACATGGTCGATCAATTCGTTGATCTGGCCCTTGGTGATGATCAGCGGCGGCGACAGCGCGATGATGTCGCCGGTGGTGCGGATCAGCGCGCCGCGCTCGAACGCCTTGACGAACGCCGAGAAGGCACGCTTGGTCGGACTGCCGGGGATAGGCGCCAGCTCGATCGCGCCGATCAGGCCGATGTTTCTGATGTCGATGACGTTCGGCTCGCCCTTCAGCGAATGCAGCGCGTCTTCCCAATACGGCGCCAGTTCCTCGCCGCGGGTCAGCAGGCCCTCTTCCTTGTAGGTGTCGAGCGTGCCGAGGGCTGCCGCACAGGCGATCGGATTGCCCGAATAGGTGTAGCCGTGGAAGAACTCGATCATATGCTCGGGGCCGGTCATGAAAGCGTCGTGGATTTCCTTCTTGACGAACACCGCGCCCATCGGAATGACGCCGTTGGAGACGCCCTTGGCGGTCGTCATGATATCGGGCGTGACGCCGAAATAGTCGGCGGCGAACGGCGTGCCGAGGCGGCCGAAGCCGGTGATGACCTCGTCGAAAATCAAAAGGATGCCGTGCTTGGTGCAGATCTCGCGCAGCCTCTCAAGATAGCCCTTCGGCGGCAGGATGACACCTGTGGAACCGGCCACCGGCTCGACGATGACGGCCGCGATGGTCGAGGCATCATGCAGCGCGACGATGCGCTCCAGCTCGTTCGCCAATTCCGCGCCATGTTCGGGCACGCCCTTGGTGAACGAATTCTTCTCCGGCAGATGCGTGTGCGGCATGTGGTCGACGCCGCCGAGCAGCGTGCCGAACATCTTGCGGTTGGTGACGATGCCGCCGACCGAGATGCCGCCGAAATTGACGCCGTGATAGCCGCGCTCGCGGCCGATCAGGCGGGTTCGTGAGCCCTCGCCTTTGGCGCGGTGATAGGCGATTGCCATCTTCAGCGCGGTCTCGACCGATTCCGATCCGGAATTGGTGAAGAACACATGATCCATGCCCTTCGGCGCAAGGTCGACCAAACGGTTCGCCAGTTCGAAGACGATCGGGTGGCCCATCTGGAAAGCCGGCGCATAGTCGAGCTCTGCGGCTTGGCTCTGGATCGCCTCGGTGATCTTCGGCCGGCAGTGGCCGGCATTGACGCACCACAGGCCGGCGGTGCCGTCGAGAACCTTGCGCCCGTCGCTCGTCGTGTAATGCATGTCCTTGGCGGACACCATCATGCGAGGCGCCTGTTTGAACTGCCGGTTTGCCGTGAACGGCATCCAGAATGCGCTGAGATCGTTCGGCGTGACTTTCAGCCGGTTGGACATGACCAAGACTTCCCCTTGTAACCTGTTTCGGTGCGGCTAACGCTTGGTCTTCCCGACACTTGGTCTCTGCTGCGTTTTTGTGCTACGCAAATTTTTGACCGGTTGGACAAACGTTAGCACCGCCCTGTCGGCGGTCAAGGGATTACTAGCGGAAATGCGGCAGCTAAAGCGCGCTCCACAGGCCGGAGAAAAACTGGTCCAGAGAATTGGTCCAGATGACCCTCGCGGCAATGTTCTGCGCGGATGACGACTGGCATGGACACCCCCGCCCCTCGTCGCACCCGCATCCAGCAGGAAAAACGCGAGCTCATCCTGGAGGCGGCGCTCGAGGTCTTCTCAACCAACGGCTTTCGCGGCTCGACCATCGACCAGATCGCCGAAGCCGCCGGCATGTCGAAGCCTAACCTGCTCTACTATTTCCGCCGCAAGGAGGACATCCACGAGACGCTGATGCAGCGGCTTCTGGACACCTGGCTGGCGCCGCTGCGCGAACTCGACGACATCGGCGACCCCTTGACCGAATTGCGCAGCTACATCAGGCGCAAACTCGAAATGGCGCGCGATTTCCCTAGGGAAAGCCGGCTGTTCGCCAACGAGATCCTGCAGGGCGCGCCGCGCATCATGCCGATGCTGGAAGGCGAGCTGAAGACGCTGGTCGACGAGAAGGCCGCCGTCATCAAGGGCTGGATGCGCGCCGGCAAGATCGCCCACACCGACCCCTGGCACCTGATCTTCTCGATCTGGGCGACGACGCAGCACTATGCCGATTTCGACGTTCAGGTCCGCGCCGTGCTCGGGCCTAACCGCGGCGGTGACGGCCGCTTCGAAGACGCGGCAAGGTTTCTCGAGCAATTGTTCATCGATGGGTTGAAGCCGAAAACCTAACTCTCGTTTCGACATCCTGGGGTCTGCGCTGCGTCGCTCCGCTCCTTGCTGCGCCGCAGGATGACGAAGCTGACGGGCTGCGGCCAACCATCGGCGGAGTGCGTCGGGGAATCCATTGGCGTCATTATAGCAGTATTGATACCGGGATTAAGTTTGAACTGTTTGAAGCGTGTTTGACATCCCATCTTCCCTTCAGAGCAACGACATGGAGGCTCCGAGCATGGAACTGAAAGACAAGACCGTCCTCATCACCGGATCGACCGACGGCGTCGGCCGTTTGGTCGCGCAAAGGCTCGGCGCCGGCGGCGCGCGGGTCCTGGTGCATGGCCGCGATGCGACACGGGGCAAGGCAACGGTCGCCGAGATCGAAGCCGCCGGCGGCAAGGCCGAGCTTCTCGTCGCCGACCTCTCGTCCCTGGCCGAAGTCCGCCGTCTCGCCGAGGCCGTACGCGTCAGGACTGACCGACTCGACATCCTCATCAATAACGCCGGCATCGGCACTGCCGGCACCAAACGACAGGTCAGCGCGGACGGCTACGAACTGCGCTTTGCCGTCAACTATCTCGCTGGCTTCCTGCTCACATCGGAGCTTCTGCCGCTGCTCAAGGCGAGCGCGCCGGCGCGCATCGTCAATGTCGCCTCGGCCGGCCAGCAACCGATCGATTTCGACGATGTCATGCTGACCCGCAACTACGACGGTGTCCGCGCCTACTGCCAGAGCAAGCTGGCGCAGATCATGTTCACCATCGATCTGGCGCAGGAGCTGAGGGCCACCAATGTGACCGTCAACAGCCTGCATCCGGCAAGCTACATGAACACCACCATGGTCCGGCAAGCGGGCATCACGCCCTGGAGCTCGGTCGAAACCGGCGCCGAAGCCATCCTCAATCTAGCGACGTCGCCAGCGCTTGAAGGACGAAGCGGCCTCTATTTCGACGGCCAGAGGGAATCCCGCGCCGATCATCAAGTCTATGACGCAAAGGCAAGACAGCAATTGCGGACACTGAGCCTCGAGCTTGTCGAGCGTCCCTCCCCCAAATCGAAGGAACGGCATTCATGACTGACAAAGCCCAACATGCCGTGATCGTCGGCGGCTCGTCCGGCATCGGCCTCGCCACGGCGCAGAAGTTGCTTGGCCAGGGCATGACGGTCACCATCACCGGCCGCAGCCAGAGAAGCTCGAACGGGCGCGACAGAGCCTGTCCGGCAACGTCGCACTCGCTGCTTTCAACGCGACCCGAGGGTGCGCAGCGGTTTTGGGATAACGACACTGCATAAACAAGCGGTATGGCAGCGGCTATTCGAAAGGCTCAATCGGACGTCAGGCCGGGCCAGAAGGCCAGCGCCATTAGCCCGGCGATAATAGCATACCATATCGCCGTGTGGGCTGCCTTCATGATCGGCCGCCCCACTTCCCGTGCCCGGTTCGGATGCAGGGGATCATACATGACCTTTACCGCCGCTCCGACCGAACCGGTCATGTTGTTGACCGGCAAATGCGATTCAAAGCGCCAGATCTTGCCGAGACGATCGGCGAATTCGATGATCGGCGTCCTGGGCGAGTCGTCCGACATCTCTATCTCCACCACCTTGCCTGTCACGTAGACGCGACGGCGCCGAAGCACGAGATCGCCATAGGTGTGGGGAACGACGAGCACCAGGAAAAAGAGACCGCAGACGAAGCACCAGAGTTGGATATCGCTCGGAAAATAGCCGAATGTTTCGGCAAGCGCCAGAAGCGGCGAGAGCGCGAGGTGAAACGCCTGCGAAACGCTTCCCCAGAAGCTATTCCAGCTTTGCTCCATAAAGGCTCCGACAAGCGAAACTGAGCCAATCATACGAGGCAATCGCAACGGAGCAACGACAAATCGTACCAAATCGGCTGCGCGATTCCCCTTAAAGCGCTTGGCCCATCAGCGCCAGGAACCCGCCGGTCAGCGCGACATTGGCGACAAAGCCGTTGATGCGGGCGGCGCGCTCCGGACCCTGGTGATCCCAGAAATTGTCGAACATCGGTGTCGCGACCAGCAGGAAGAGGATGAGACATGCCGCTGCAAGAGCGGTCCAGATGCCTGCGATCACCAGCGCTCCGGCGACGATCTGCACGACGATGCCGAGCCACAGCATCAGCCGCGCCTGCGGCACGCCGCGTGTCGTCATCAGCTGGGTCAGGAAGCCTGCATTCTGGATATTGCGCAGACCGGCAAAGACGAACGCGCCGCCAAGCAGCAGGCGGGCGGCAAGAACAATCTCATTCTCAAAATTCGACAACATGTTCTGATCCCCAAACAAAAATGGCACGCGGCGCAAGGCCGCGTGCCCGGATCGTTCACTCACGCGGCCTTGGCCGCCGGCATCGGATGAATGGCCTGGAACGGGATGCAAAGCCGGTTCCAGGAGTTGATCATGCCGATCGCGACGGACAGCTTGACCAGTTCCTCTTCCGAGAAGTGTTCGAGCGTTTTTGCGTAGAGATCATCCGGCACCCCGCTGTCCGCGATCTTCGTCACCGCCTCGGTCCAGGCGAAGGCAGCGCGTTCGCGCTCGGAAAACAGCGGCGATTCCTTCCAGGCGGAGACGAGATAGAGCCGCTGCTCGGTCTCGCCATCACGGCGCGCCTCGCGGCTGTGC
Organism: Mesorhizobium temperatum; assembly: GCF_002284575.1. GTDB lineage: Bacteria > Pseudomonadota > Alphaproteobacteria > Rhizobiales > Rhizobiaceae > Mesorhizobium > Mesorhizobium temperatum. Next base: position 23,137 of record NZ_NPKJ01000030.1, on the reverse strand, counting down.
ATCTCGACGCAGTACGAACAGCCATTGATCTGCGACGCCCGCAGCTTGATCAGGTGCAACAGGCTCACCTCGAGCCCGCATTCGTCGACCGCCTTGTTGAGCGCCGACACCGCTTTCATGATTTTCGGCGCCGCGCCGAAGAATTGCAGCCTCTGCTTCATCGTCATTACCTTTCACGCTTGCTTGGTTGAACTGGATTTCTGCGGTCGCTGATGGCGCTCGACAAAGGCGCAGTTCGCGGCGACCGAACGGGGATCGGCATCGCTCACGTATTCCGCCACGATGTCGGACAGCCGGGCCTCGGCAAGAGCGGCGCGATAGGCGCGCTCAGCCTTCAGCATCGCGACGCTGATGCCGCAGGGTTTGACATAGACCGAGGCATCGAGCCTGACCGGCCCGCGCTGACGGATTTCGCCGCAACGGAAGGCCGGCTCGCGTCCTTCCACGGTGAGCACGATGTCGAGCAGCGTTATGCGCTCGGCCGGCCGCGCCAGCCGGTAACCGCCCGATGGGCCCGGCACCGATTCCAAGATGCCCGACGCCGTCAGCGCGTTGAGATGCTTGAGGAGATAGCTCGGCGACAAACCAAAGGCTTCCGCCAAGGCAGCACCCGGCATCGTCGCTGCGCCTTCGACGCCGGCAAGCATTGCGGCGCAGTGGATGGCCGCTTCGACGCCCTCACCCAGCTTCATCGTGCTGATCTCCAATTCATGGATATGTTTTATCGTGGATAAATTTTATCCGCAATAGAAAAATGAGAAATCGCCCATTCAAAAATGAGATGTGCATGAGGTTTGCGGAAAGTCGGAGAGCTTTGGGCGCGCTCTTTTTTAAAGGTGGCGCTGCCGCTCATCCTGCGGACACAAGTTTGCGGAACTTGGGTTCCTCGCCCCCACTTGTGCAGGGCTGTCCGGGGAAAGTTTTGAGTGAATCGAAATGCCGCATGTGCATGCCCCGTAAAACGGGGTTTGTCCGTCTTCTCTCTGGTTGTCGAGACTCAGAAAAGGAACGGGGCATGCGCTTTGCACCTAGCATCTTCGGTCAGCTTCTTGAACCCATCGATCGGCGTCAATTCCAAGCAATTGTGGATCGCCACGACGGGGATGCGTACGACAAATCGTTCAGAAGCTGGGATCATCTGGTGGCGCTGATCTATGCCCAGTTCAGCGGCAGCAGCGGCTTGCGTGGCCTGGAAGCCGGCTGGAACGCCAACAGCCAGCATCATTATCACCTGGGCAGCGGTCCCTTGATGCGTTCGACCTTGTCGGACGCCAACAGACGGCGTCCGGTCGCCATCTTTGCCGAGGCGTTCAGTCTGGTGGCGAACCTGCTCGACAGGCAAACGCGGCGCGAGGGCGAAGAAATGCTGCGGCTGATCGACTCGACCCCCCATCCCGCTCGGCAAACTGTGCGATTGGGCCAAGTCGAACGGGCGCATCCGCGGCATGAAGGTGCATGTCGTCTATGACCCGAAGGCCGACTGTGCGCGCGTCCTCGACATCACCGACGCCAATGTCAACGACGCCCAGGTCGGCCGCCAGATCACGATCGAAGCTGGAGCCACCTACGTGTTCGACAAGGGCTACTGCCATTATGGCTGGTGGACGGCGATCGCCGAAGCCGGATCGATCTTCGTGACGCGGCCCAAGGCCAACATGGGGCTGGCGCTGGTGTGCGATCGCCCTATAGCCGAGCCGCAGGGCGACGGATTCCTGGTTGTGGAAGACAGTGAGGTAAGCCTGGTCAGCAAGGGCGTTTGCAAGCTGCCGATGCGCCTGCGTCGCCTGCGCGTTCAGCGCGAAGAGGGCGACACCATCACGCTTTTGACCAACGATCTGGAGCGCTCCGCCGTCGAGATTGGACGGCTCTACAAAGGCCGCTGGCAAATCGAGCTTCTGTTCCGATGGATCAAGCAGCACCTCAAGATCCGCAAGTTCCTCGGCAACAACGGCAATGCAATCCGCCTGCAACTCTTTGCCGCAATGATCGCCTATGCGCTGCTGCGCATTGTCGCGCGCACCCGCCGCGTCCCTATTCCAATCTTGAGGTTCACAGAACTGGTCGCTCAATACTTGTTCGGGCGGCGGAAAATGCACACCATCCACAAGCCGCCACCGGTCAATCCAAGCCGACCAAAAGACCGAGCCTCTTCCAATCAGATGGCCTTCATATATGAATAACTTTCCCCGGACAGCCCTGCGCGGAGCGGGGAGAGGTGGCCCGGCGAAGCCGGGACGGAGAGGGGGGCGACAGTCGCGAAGCCAGAACCGGTGAAGGATGGGGCGCGAGCATGATAGGAAGTGCTTCAGGAGCCTTGAACAGTTCCCGCCCGCCGCAAGACCCCTCTCCGTCCCGGCTTCGCCGGGCCACCTCTCCCCACTTCGTACCCACTTCGTGGGGCGAGGAACCCAAGTTCTGCGGAGGCAGCCGCACTTGGCGCTTAGCGTTTCCTCTGAGGGGCAGCGCCAACCTCAACGTTGCACGCTCGCGCGCCGAACAAATCTCCTCTTGCCCGAGCGCGAGACAGACCGTTCACCCGTCCGCTCCCTATTCCGCCGCCACCTTGGCCATGGGGTTGTTCGGATGCGTCGTCCAGTTGGCGTAGACCGGCGACACCGGTCTGCCGGTGCGCTGGTCGATTACGCCGGCCGCCAGCGGTTCCATGGTGATGCAGTTCTCGACCGGGCAGACATTGACGCAAAGATTGCAGCCGACGCATTCGGCCTCGATCACCTCGAAATGCCTGACGCCGTCGACGATTGCGGTGATTGCCTGATGCGCAGTGTCCTCGCAGGCGATGTGGCAGCGGCCGCATTTGATGCAGGCCTCCTGGTCGATATGCGCCTTGGCGATGTAGTTGAGGTTGAGATACTGCCAGTCGGTGACGTTGGGCGTGGCGCGGCCGACGATGTCGTCGAGCGAGGCATGGCCTTTCTCGTCCATCCAGTTTTCCAGGCCGGCGATCATCTCCTGCACGATCTTGAAGCCATAAGTCATCGCCGCCGTGCACACCTGAACATTGCCGGCGCCGAGCGCCATGAATTCGGCGGCGTCGCGCCATGTGGTGATGCCGCCGATGCCGGAGATCGGCAGCCCATGCGTTTCGGGATCGCGCGCGATTTCGGCCACCATGTTCATGGCGATCGGCTTCACCGCCGGGCCGCAATAGCCGCCATGCGAACCCTTGCCGTCGATCGTCGGCTCCGGTGCGAAACTATCGAGATTGACGCCGGTGATCGAATTGATGGTGTTGATCAGCGACACCGCGTCGGTGCCGCCGGCAAGGGCGGCCCGCGCCGGCTTGCGTATGTCGGTGATGTTGGGCGTCAGCTTGGTGATCACAGGCATGCGGGTGTTGGCCTTGCACCAGCGCACCACCATTTCGATGTATTCCGGCACTTGGCCGACCGCCGAGCCCATGCCGCGTTCCGACATGCCGTGCGGGCAGCCGAAATTGAGCTCGATGCCGTCGGCCCCGGTCTCCTCGACCACCGGCAGGATCGCCTTCCACGCGTGCTCCTCGCAAGGCACCATCAGCGAGACGACGATGGCGCGGTCGGGCCAGTCCATCTTGACCTGCTTGATCTCGCGCAGATTGACCTGCAGGTCGCGGTCGGTGATCAGCTCGATGTTGTTCAAACCGAGCAGGCGGCGGTCGGCGCCCCAGATCGCGCCGTAACGCGGACCGTTGACGTTGACCACCGGCGGGCCCTCTTCGCCGAGCGTCTTCCAGACAACGCCGCCCCAGCCCGCCCTAAAGGCGCGGATGACGTTGTAGGCCTTGTCGGTCGGCGGCGCCGAAGCCAGCCAGAACGGATTCGGCGATTTGATGCCGACGAAGTTGTTGCTTATGTCTGCCATGCTCATGCCCTCCCGTTCGAGGTCAGTGCCCGGTGAATCGATTCGGCCGCGTCGCGGCCTTGCGCGACGGCCGAGACGGTGAGGTCGTCGCCGCCAAAGATACAGTCGCCGCCGGCCCAGACATTGGCCAGCGAGGTGCGGCCTTCGGCATCGACCTTGATGCGGCCGGCTTCCAAAGCAAGCAAGGCCCCGCTGCCGTTGAGCGCAGCCGGGACAAAGCTCTGGCCAATCGCCTTGAACACCTGGTCGGCGGTGAGCGTCAGCCGCTCGCCGGTGCCGACGAGCTTGTCGCCCTTCATCGCCGTGTATTCGAGTTCGATGCCCGATACCTTGCCGCCTTCGGCAATGACCCGCTTCGGCTGCAGCCAGTGACGGATAGTGACGCCGTTGGCGGCGGCCAGATCCTGCTCGAATTCGGAAGCGTTCATGTGCTCCTGGCCGCGCCGGTAGCAGATCGTCACCTCTTCGGCGCCGAGCAGTTTCGATTGCACCGCCGCGTCGATCGCCGTCATGCCGCCGCCGATGACGACGACGCGCCGGCCGACCGGCAGGCTGGCAAGATCGCTCGCCTGGCGAAGTTCCGCTATGAACTCCACCGCATTGGTGACGCCTTGCGCGTCCTCGCCCTCGGCGCGCAGCGCATTGACGCCACCAAGCCCCATGCCGAGAAACACCGCGTCGTAGTTCCTGGTCAGGTCCGACAGCTGGTAGTCGCGGCCGAGCGCCTTGCCGTTCTGGATATCGATGCCGCCGATCGACGTGATATAGTCGACCTCGGCCTGGGCGAAATTGTCGATGCTCTTGTAGGCGGCGATGCCGTATTCATTGAGGCCGCCGGCTTTCGGACGGGCTTCCAGGATGGTCACGTCGTGACCGTGGCGGGCGAGCCGATGAGCGGCGGCAAGCCCGGCCGGTCCGGCGCCGACGACGGCGACCGTCTTGCCGGTCGGGGCGGCGCGCGGGTAAAACTGTTTATTCTCAGCCATGGCGACATCGGTGGCGTAGCGCTGCAGGCGGCCGATCTGCACTGGCTTGCCTTCCGCCACTTCGCGCACGCAGACCTGCTCGCACAGCGTCTCGGTCGGGCAGACGCGGGCGCACATGCCGCCCAAAATGTTCTGGTCGAAAATCGTCTTGGCCGAGCCGATCGGATTGCCGGTCGAGATCTGGCGGATGAACAGCGGGATGTCGATCGAGGTCGGGCATGCGTTCATGCATGGCGCGTCATAACAGAAATAGCAGCGATCGGACTCGACCAGCGCCTCGTGATGATCGAGCGGCGGATGCAGGTCGGAAAAATTATCCGCATATTGTTCAGGCGAAAGCCGGCCGCCGGCAATGCCCTGCTTGAAATGACCAGTCGCCATTCCGCTTCCCCATTTCTTGTGGTTTTGGGGAAGGCTAACACGTTTTGTTTTTTTATCAATTGGTCAATTTTCAGCCAAGTTGCTGAAAACGCTTAATAAAAATATGATAATTGTAGTCATGTTTTCGAGATGTGCGAGCGATCACGACGCAGACAGGAGGCCCATTCCGGGGGCACGACCATGGATCGACCTGATCTCGTTCGCGACCAGTTCCTGCAGCCGCCACAGATTGCGGTCGCGAATGCCGAATTCTTCCAGGTGACTGACGGTATTATAGAGGTATTCGGCGCCCGACCCGACATGCCCGCACGCCCGCGCCAGCACTTGGGCCACCCTCTCCAGCGGCTGGTTGAGCGACGTCCCCCTGCCGGTCACACCGACCCAGAAGCCCAGCGCCCGCAGTGAACCTTGAGCCGTACGCACCGGAAGCCATCTGACCGAGCCGACACTCTCGTGATCGCTGATCTCGCGCCGCAACAGTCTTTCGATCTGGAGCGGTTTTTCGCCTTCCGGCAAGCGGTAGATCACCCCGTTGCACCGCCCGCCCCGTTCGAGCGCCATCATCAAGCCCGGCTCCTCGGCGCTGCCGCGCCAGCGGACCATGTCGAGGCAAAAGGACCGATGCCAGCCGAAAGCGGTGGCTCGTTGTTGTTCGACGGACTCGAAAGCCGGCTTCCAGATCAGCGAGCCATAGGCGAACACCCACAAGGGGCCCGCGTCTGCTTCATCAGATAGCCGCGACGCGAGGGTTTGGAAATCCTCATCGTCCAGTTGCGTCCAGCTGCCATCGGGACCGGGATCGGCCTCCTCCCGATGGCATAGCGCGACAAGCTCTGAAGTGAGCGACATCTGGCGCATGGATCAACACTCTCCGTTGACGATAAGCAAAGTCGAAAACCGCAGCATGCGCAAGATTGCGAACGAGGGGTGCCTTGCCGCCATCGATTTCTGGCCCAGATGTCGGAATTCCGTCGCGAAGATCATCCTAGAATGGATCACGCATGATCGATGACTGGAAACCCAAGGAGTACGACAATGCCAAAGTCTCCGATGTCCTTTTTCTGGTACGAATTGATGACCACCGACCTCGACGCCGCCGAAGCGTTCTACACCGACGTGGTCGGCTGGAAGGCGCAACCCTTCGAGGGCGCGGCGGGCATGCCGCGCTATATCGTCATGAATGTCGGCGAGCGCGGCGTCGCCGGGCTGATGGCGCAACCTGAGGAGGTGCGCAAGATGGGCATGCCGCCAGCCTGGGTCGGCTACATCGACACTAGGGATGTCGATGCCTCGACAAAATCTTTGAAGGAGGCCGGCGGTACGGTTCATCGCGAACCCGATGACATTCCGGGCGTCGGCCGCTTTGCCGTCGTCGCCGATCCGCAAGGGGCGGCCTTCAACTTCCTGCAGCCGGATGGCCCCGACCAGCCGCCGATGCCATTGGCGACGCCCGGCAATATCGGCTGGCATGAGCTCTATACGACCGACTGGCGGGCCGCGTTCGATTTCTATGCCGGGCAATTCGGCTGGACTAAGGGCGACGCCATGGACATGGGGCCGATGGGCACTTACCAGCTCTTTGCCGCCGGCGGCGAACCTATTGGCGGCATGATGAACAAGCCCGAGCAGATTCCGGTGCCGGTCTGGCTGTTCTATTTCAATGTTCCGGCCATCGACGTGGCGGCCAAGCGCGTGACCGACAATGGCGGCAAGATCCTGATGGGACCGATGGAGGTTCCCGGCGGCAGCTGGATCGTACAGTGCACGGATCCGCAAGGCGCCCATTTCGCGCTGACGGCGCCCGTGCGGTAGGCGTCCTGACCAACCGAGTGCTGCCGCTGGATCATTCCAGCGTCAGCACCGCAACTTTGAGACCGGCCTTTTGGCGGCGCTGAGTTGGACGGTCGCGGCATCGGCTATGTGTCGTTCGGCGACGGCAGAATTGGGAGCGCGAGTTAGCGAAAGAGCTTCGGGGGGCCGGAGTACCATTCGATCCGGGTGACGTTCTTTAGGCGAAATCTATCGTGCCCATGGCGGCAGTTCGCCCGCATTTCGCGCTGATCGCGCCGGGACACTGAACCGGCCCGATACCTATCAAAATTGAAACAGCCGCGCCGCACCGTTGGTGCGATGCGAGCAAATGAATTGCCTCAACGCGCAAAGTCATTCCGGCGCCAGCACCGCAACCTTAAGGGTCTCTTTCTTGGCGCCGCTCAGCTGGATGGTCGCCGGGCCGGCGGCCAGCTTGAAGCGCATGCTCTTGCGGATCCCCGGACAGGTCTTCATACCACTGAAAGCCGCCAACTTCACGGCTTTGCCGTCCTGGACGACATCGATCCAGGCCTCATCAGACAGGCTGATCTGGAGCTCTCCCTCAGGGGGCACGGCCACGCTTGCCGTCGCGCCGAATGTGCCGGCTGCCGGCCCGCGTTCCGGCGGAACGGTGAAGCTGATCGTTTCGACCGGCGCCAACGCCACATCTGCAGCCTCGCCGACCGAAAGGTCAGCCCCGGACTGCGCGGCGGGCGCTGCCGCAAACAGGGCCTCCTCGCGCGTCACCGGCCATTTGAAAGCAGCACAGCCGGCGTCGTCGGCCATGGCGACGCTGGTGCCTGCAAGGATGGCGAATAGGCTGACGAGGACTTTTCTCATGGCAAACGGAACCCACTTGGTTTGAGTGTCTGGCTATCAGTACAACTATAGCGATCTGAATGCAACCGTAGCGAGAATAAAAGGACGAGGAACATTCCAGTCACCGATTGTTGATGGCAGGCCATGCGAAGTGAATGGTCCCTTGCCGGGCGATGATCTATGGCCGGTTCGGGGTAAAATGGAGTTTAGATGAAGCTTTTCGACGGCCTTGCCAGATATCAGCCGCAGGCGCTGAGGGTTCTGCGCATCATGACCGCGTTGCAGTTCATCGAGCACGGCACCCAGAAATTGTTCAATTCCTGGTCAGCGAACACGCCGGCACCCCTGAGCGGCCTATCGCTGACCGCGGGCCTCCTCGAATTCGTCGGCGGCATCCTGCTGGTATTGGGGCTTTTCACCGGGCCGATCGCCTATTTCATGGCGCACATGCCGCGCGATTTCTTCCCGGTCAACAATGGCGGCGACGCGGCGATCTCGTTCTGCTTCATTTTTCTCTATCTGGTGTTTGCTGGTCCCGGCGCCTTGGCGCCGGACAACCGCCGCAGCGCTTGAGCCGCCACAAACGGCGCCTTCATCCCCGCATCCGTTCGAGATTCGCGTCGAACAGCGGCGTCGGCTGCACGCGCGCGGGATAGCGCTTGCCCAAGAGCTCGATCTCGAAACCGTCGGCCTCGTCGGCGATTTCCTTCGGCACGTAGCCCATAGCCACGGACGTCTTCGAATGATGCGCGTAGCCGCCTGACGTGACCCAGCCGCGCACGGCGCCGTCGAACCAGATCGGTTCGTCGCCGATGACGTCGGCATCTGCCGCATCGACGACAAAGGCGCGCAGCCGTAGCTTGCCGCCTTGCTGGCGCTCGGCGAGTGCCGCCTGCTTGCCGATGAAATCGGTTTGTTTCCCGTAGGCGACGAAGCGATCGAGCCCGGCCTCCAGCGGACCATAGATCGGCCGGTATTCGCGCGCCCACGAGCCGTAGTTCTTCTCCAGTCGAAGCGCATTGAGCGCGCGCGAGCCGAACAGACCGACGCCGAATTCTTCGCCAGCCGCCAGCAGGGTCTGGTACGCGGCACGCTGATATTCCGGCGCCACCCAGATCTCGTAGCCGAGATCGCCGGTGTAGCTGACTCGGCCGACCAGGCACGGCGCCATGCCGATATCCACCTTGCGGATGGCCATGAACGGAAACGCCGCATTCGACACATCCGCCCGCGTGACTTTTGCCAGCACGTCCCGCGCCCTCGGACCGGCAATCGACAGGCCCGTCAGTCTCGCCCCCAGCGCCTCGATATGGACCGAGCCATCTTGCGGCAGATGCGCCTCGAACCAGCGCATGTGATACTCCTCGGCAATGCCGGAACCGGCGAGGAACCAGCCCTCCCCGTTGGAATTGGGGCTGCCGAGATTGGCCAGCGAGAAATCGCCGATCAGCCTGCCGTCTTCTTTCAGCATCGGCGCCAGCGTCATGCGGCCGGGCTTTGGCAGCTTGCAGGCAAGCAGCCGGTCGAGCCAGGCCGCCGCGCCCTCGCCTGTCACCCTGTATTTGGCGAAGGACGAGATTTCCGACAGGCCGACACTTGTCCGCACTGTCCTCACCTCTTTTGCGACATGCTCGAAATCGCTTGAGCGCCGCCACGAGAACTCGTCCCTGACGCCCTCGGGCGCATACCACAGCGGCACTTCCAGCCCAAAGGCCACGCCCCATTGCGCGCCCTTGGCCGACAAAAGGTCGTAAACCGGCGTGGTCTTGAGCGGCCGCCCGGCAGGCAGCTCCTCATTGGGGAAGCGGATGGAAAAACGCCGCGAATAATTCTCGCGCACCTTGGCGTTGGTATAGGCCATCGTCGCCCAGTCGCCGTAGCGCGAGACATCCATCGCCCAGATGTCGGCGCCGGGATCGCCCTCGATCATCCAGTTCGACAGCGCCAGGCCGACGCCGCCGCCCTGCGAAAAGCCGGCCATGACGCCGCAGGCGACCCAGAAGCCAGGCAGGCCGCGCACCGGCCCGACCAGCGGGTTGCCGTCGGGCGCGAATGTGAAGGGGCCGTTGATGATCTGCTTGATGCCGGTGTTCTGGAAGGCCGGAAAATGGCGGAAGCCGACTTCCAGCGATGGCGCGATGCGGTCGATGTCAGGCTCCAGCAGTTCGTGGCCGAAATTCCAGGGCGTGGAAAATTCGGACCATGGCTTGTTGGCCTTCTCATAGGTACCCATCAGCATGCCGCCGCGCTCCTGGCGCAGATAAAGTTCGCCGTCGAAATCGACCGCGTGGATGATCTCCGTGCCGGTCTTCTGGTTCCAGGCGGCAACCTCCGGCATGTCCTCGGTGATCAGGTACATGTGCTCCATGGCCAGCACCGGCAGTTCCAGCCCGACCATGCGGCCGACCTCGCGCGCCCACAGGCCGCCGGCGTTGACGACATGCTCGGCCACCACCTCGCCCTTGTTGGTGATGACGCGCCACAGTCCGTCGACGCGGCGCACGATGTCCTCGACCTTGGTGAAGCGTTCAACCTCGGCGCCGAGCTTCCTCGCCGCCTTGGCATAGGCGTGGGTGACCCCCGATGGATCGAGATGGCCGTCCTCCTTGTTGCGCACGGCGCCGACGAACTGCTTCGGGTCGAGCAGCGGCATCAGCTCGGCCGCCTCATCAGGCGAAATCTCCTCGAGGTCGATGCCGAGATAGCGGCCCTTGGCGACGACGCCGCGCAGCCAGTCGAGCCGCGCCTCGGTCGCCGCCAAAAGCACGCCGCCGGTCAGGTGCACGCCGGTCGCCTGGCCCGACAGCTCCTCGATCTCCTTGTACAGCGAGATCGTGTACTTCTGCAGCTTGGCGACGTTGGGGTCGCCATTGATCGTGTGCATGCCGCCGGCCGCATGCCAGGTCGAACCGGAGGTCAGCTCGTCACGCTCCAGAAGCACGATGTCGGTCCAGCCGTGACGGGCCAGATGGAACAGCACCGAACAGCCGACGACGCCCCCGCCAATGACCACGACCTTTGCATGCGATTTCATGGATTTTCTCGTTATTTCAGTGAGTTGGAGGGGTGACGTGAATCGGGGCGGGAGGAAAACGGATTGACGTTGCGATCCTTCCAACACCCCTCATCCGTCTTGGCGCTTCGCGCCAATCCACCTTCTCCCACAAGGGGAGAAGGTCGGGCGCTTTTCCTTCTCCACTTGTGGAGAAAGTGGCCGAGCGAAGCTCGGTCGGATGAGGGTGTTGGACGGATCGCTGACCATCACGGCTCGCCCTGCCCGATCGCTTCCTTGCGCCTAGCCACATACGCCTCCAGCGCCTCGCGCACGGAAATATCCATCGCCGGCTCGACATGATCTTCCAGCGCTTTCTTCCACAGCCGCGTCGCCCGCGCCGTGGCGTCGAGCCCGCCGGCCTCCTGCCACGCCTCGTAGTTCTGCCAGTTGGAAAGCATCGGCTGGTAGAAGGCGGTGGCATAGCGCTCCAGCGTGTGCGGCTCGCCGAAGAAATGGCCGCCGGTCGGCACCGCACCCAGCGCCTCGACGGCGAGTTCCGCCTCGTTGACTTCGATCGGGCGCAAAAACTCCATCATGTGCTGGATCATCTCGACGTCGATGATGAACTTTTCGAACGAGGCGGTCAGCCCGCCCTCCTGCCAGCCGGCTGCGTGGTAGACGAGATTGCCGTGACCGAGCACCGCGCCCCACAGCGCCATCAGCGTCTCATAGGCGCCTTGCGCGTCAGCGGCGTTGGAGGCCGAGCCCGGCGTCGTCCGGTAGGGCAGTCCATAGCGCCGTGCCAGCTGCCCGGAGGCGATGTTGGCCTTGGTGTTCTCCGGCGTGCCGAAGGCCGGTGCACCGGACTTCATGTCGACGTTGGAGGTGAAGGCGCCATACATGACCGGAGCGCCAGGGCGGACAAGCTGCGTCAAAACCACGCCGAACAGCGCCTCGGCGTTCTGTTGCGCCAGCGCGCCAGCAAGCGTCACCGGGCTCATCGCCCCCATCAGCGTGAACGGCGTCACCGCGACCGACTGGCCGAACTCGGCCATGGTCATCAGCCCTTCGGCCATCATCTCGTCGAAGCGGCGCGGCGAGTTGACCGAGATGATGGTGGTGACGCCGGGATCGTCGCGCATCTGGTCAAGCGTCAACCCTCGCGAAATCGCCATCATTTCGATGCCGTCCAGCGCCCTGCCGCGGCCGATCGCCGAAACGTGAAAACTTTTATCGGTCAGCGTCAGATTGGCGAAATACGTGTCGAGGTGGCGTGAATTGGCCGGCAGTTCGACCGGCGCGCAGACCTGGTTGCCGAGCATGTGTACGCAGTTGAAATGCTGCGCCAGCCGGGTGAGATCACAATAGTCGCGCAGGTTTCCGGCGCGGCGGCCGCGTTCCATGTCGTGCACATTGGGAGGTCCGGCGACGAGCGTAAAATTGATGGTGTTGCCGCCGAGATGAACGGCACGGACCGGGTTGCGCGGCGTCAGCGTGTAGCTCGACCGCGTCGTCCCCAGTGCCTGGTCGACCATGCCGCGGTCGATGCGGACAGTCATCGACGCATGATCGACCTTGGCCCCGGCCTTTTCGAACAGCGAAAGCGCCCGCGAGCTCATCACCTCGATGCCGAAATTCTCCAGAATGTGCATCGACGCCTGATGGATCGCCTCGATCTGGTCGGCCGAGAGCATCGCCATTGGCGGATAGGGATTTGTCACGCGCCGCAGCGGCAGTTGCGGGATGGCGGCCGGCCCCCTGTTGCTGGTTCGCTCAGCGCCGCGCTTGCGTCTCGGTTCGGTCATGCGGCGCATCAAAGCGCTGGCACGACGATCGGGCTGTCAGAAATCCGCCACCTGCGGGCGTGATTTTAGCCAAGGCGGCATTTTGGAGATTTCATGCCGACAAAAGCGACGGAAAACGTCGGAATATCTATCATTGCTCGGCCCCAGCCAAATCGGCCGACGAGCCGTTAAGGAACGCAGCAAGATTCCTTTTATGTTTTCGGCCTAATCCTCTTCCAATGGGTAGGTCGAGTTTTAGTAAAATTGTAGCTGTTACCGTGCTGCTGGCGCTGTCGGCCTGCGCGACGCCGCCAAGCCATATCAACGATGTCTGTGCCGTGTTCGACCAGAATGACGGTTGGTTCGACAACTGGCAGGCGGCGGCCGAACGCGCCGAACAGAAGCACGGCGTGCCGGTTCCCGTGCTGATGGCGACGGTGCGCAAGGAATCCGGCTTCAAGAGCAACGCCAAGCCGCCGCGCACCAAGCTTCTCGGCTTCATTCCCTGGAAACGTGTTTCCAGCGCCACCGGCTTCTCGCAGGCGCTCGACGGCACCTGGGCGCAATATCAAAGCGAGACCGGCAGCTGGGCGGCGCGCCGCACCAGGTTTGCCGATGCCGTCGATTTCGTCGGCTGGTATCATTCCAAGACATCAGACACGCTCGGCGTCGCCCGCAACGACACCTACAACCTCTATCTGGCTTATTATCTCGGCTGGACGGCCTATGGCCGCGGGAACCGCGGCGATGCCGGCGTGCAGCGCTATGCGCGGGCCACCGAGCAGATGGCTCGGGACTACGCCGCGCAGCTACGCCAATGCGCGCCTTGATGGCGCCACGGATCTAGCCATCCGTCAGCTTCGGCCTCTTGCCGCGTGGACGCTTGGGCGGAGCGCCGGCAAAGCCCGGACCGATGCCCTGCGGCGCGTCTTCCGGCACGCCTTCATTGGCGGCATGCTCCTTGTCGAACTTGATCACCGGCTCCATTTTCGCCAGCACGTCGTCGGCAAGCCAGCACAGGCTCATATGGCCATCGCCGAGATGCTTGACCGGCGGCACCTGCGTCTCGCAAAGATTGTCCGGCACCAGCTTCTTGTAGCCGCAGCGCGTCTGGAACGGACAGCCGGTTGGCGGGTTCATCGCCGACGGAATGTCGCCCTCCAGCACGATGTGCTTCTTGATCACGCTGGTGTCGGCGATCGGGATCGCCGACAGCAGGGCCTCGGTATAGGGATGATAGGGCGGCGAAAAGATCTGGTCGGTCGTGCCCTGCTCGACGATATAGCCGAGATACATGACGACGACGCGGTCGGCGATGTAGCGCACCACCGACAGGTCGTGGCTGATGAACAGCATCGTCGTCTTGTTCTTGCGCTGGATGTCCATCAGGAGCTCAGTCACCGCCGCCTGCACCGACACGTCGAGCGCTGAGACTGGCTCGTCGGCCACCACCACCTTGGCGTCGCCGGCAAAGGCCCGCGCCACGCCGATGCGCTGCTTCTGGCCGCCGGAAAGCTGGCGCGGTTTGCGGGTCTCGAACGCCCGCGGCAGCTTCACCAGGTCGAGAAGCTCCAGCATGCGCTGGCGGCGGTCGGCGACGGTATTGCCGACGTTGAACTTTTCCAGCGTGCGGATGATCTGCGAGCCAACCGAGTGGCTGGGATTGAGCGTGTCGAACGGATTCTGGAACACCATCTGGATCGACGACACCGTCTCGACGCTGCGCTTCTCGACGCCGGTCGACTCGATCCGCTGGTTGCCGAGTGTCACGCTGCCGGAGCTTGCCGTCTCCAACCCGAGCAGCACCTTGGCCAGCGTCGACTTCCCGCAGCCGGACTCGCCGACGATGGCGACGGTCTCGGATTCGCGTGCCATGAACGAGATCGTCTCGTTGGCCTTGACGACGCGGCCCTCGCTCGAGCCGAACACCTCGCTGCCGCCGACCTTGTAGTACTTTTTGAGATCCTCGATCTTGAGCACCGGCGCGCCGGGCTCGACGCGCTCGTTGACCTTCTTGGCGCCGGGCGGCAGCGCTTCCCAGTCGATCTCGTTGAAGCGCACGCAGCGCGAAAAATGGCCTTCATGGCCTTCGACCGCGATCATCGGGATTTCGGCGGCGTTGCAGACGCCCTCGACGAAATGGTGGCAGCGGGGGCCGAAATTACAGCCCTTCGGCCGCTCGTGCGGCAGCGGCAATTGCCCCGGGATGGAGATCAGAGGCCGCGAATTCTTGTCGGCGCCGGGCAGCGGGATCGAGCGGAACAGGCCCTGCGTGTAGGGATGGCGCATCCGGTCGAAGACGTCCTTGATCTTGCCGGTCTCCACCGCTTCGCCCGAATACATCACCGTGATGCGGTCGCAGGTTTCCAGGATCAGGCCGAGATTGTGCGACACGAAGATCATCGAGGTGCCGAACTTCTCGCCGAGCCCCTTGACCAGATCGACGATGCCGGCTTCCACCGTCACGTCGAGCGCCGTCGTCGGCTCGTCGAGCAGGAGCAGTGCCGGCTTCGACAGCAGCGCCATGGCGATGACGATACGCTGTTGCTGGCCACCGGAAAGCTGGTGCGGAAAGGAGCGCATCATGCGCTCGGGATCGGGCAGCCTGACCGAGCGAACCATTTCCAGCGCGCGTCGATAAGCCTCTTCCTTAGACACTTTGTCGTGGATCAGCGGCACTTCCATCAGTTGCTGGCCGACCTTCATCGCCGGATTCAGGCTGGCCATCGGCTCCTGGTAGATCATCGCGATCTTGTTGCCGCGGATGGCGCGCAGTTCCTCGTCGGACAGCTCGCCCATGTCCTTGCCCTGGAACTTTATCCGGCCGCCGACGATCTTTCCGATGTTGGAGAGGTCGCGCATGATGCCAAGCGACACGGTCGACTTGCCGCAGCCGGATTCGCCGACGATGCCCATCGCTTCGCCAGGCATGACCGTGCAGGAGAAGTCCATGACTGCCGGTATCTCACCCTTGCGGGTGAAGAAGGAGATCGACAGGTTCTCGATCTCGATGATCGGCCCATTGGTCGGCTTGGCGGGATTTCGAACTGCCTCATTCATGGGTCGCTCCAATCCTTGTTCTTTCAAGCATATCGGGTCGAGAACCCTCCATCAATCTTTCATCGATTGTTCACGCAGCGAGTCGGCCAGCAGATTAAGGCCCAGCACGAACGACATCAGCGCGATCGTCGGCGGCAGCGCCGGATGGATGAAGGAGCGCAGCAGCCGGCTGGCATCCTTGATCGCGGTGCCCCAGTCCGGGCTCTCGGGCGCCAGCCCCAGGCCGAAATAGCCGAGCGTGCCGAGCAGGATCGTGGTGTAGCCGATACGCAGGCAGGCATCGACGATCAGCGGCCCGCGTGCATTGGGAAGGATCTCCCACAGCATGATGTACCAGGGCGATTCACCGCGCGTCTGCGCCGCCGCCACATAGTCGCGCGTTTTGATGTCCATGACCAGGCCACGCACGATGCGGAACACGCCAGGGCTGGAGGCAAACACCACCGCCACGAAGATGTTGAGTTGGTTGGGATCGATATGGATGATCCTGAACGGGTCGGCGTCGAAGACCAGGCCGGCGTAGACCCAGCCGCCAATGATCAGCGTCAGTCCCAGGAGGATGTAGAGTCGGTCAGGCCGCTTCTTGTAGCGCGTCCAGAACAGCACGCTGAAGAAGATGATCGGGAACAGGAAGAACAGGCCGGCCATCGCATAGGGAATCGGCGTCTCCATGATGCCTGGCGTCACCAGGAGGTAGAACAGGAGGATCACCGGGAAGGCGAGCACCAGATTGGCGAGGAAGGACAGAACCGTATCGATCCTGCCACCATAATAGCCGGCCGGCAGGCCAAGCGTGATGCCGACCATCAGCGCGAAACCGGTCGCCGCCGGCGCGATGATCAGCACGATCTGGCTGCCATAGACCATGCGGCTGAACACGTCGCGGGCAAGCTTGTCGCCGCCGAACAGGTAGACAAGTCCCGATTGCGGCTCGACCGCGCCAGGCAGCGCGTCCTTCATGATCGGGATCTGGACAAGCGGATTGAAGGGCGAGATGGTTGACGCGAAGATCGCCGTGAACAGCCAGAACAGGCAGATGCCGACGCCGACGATGCCGACGCTGCTGTCGAAGAGCTGGCCGTAGAGGCCAAGCCTCTTCTTGTAGGCGAAGCTCGCGCCCATCACCACGACGAGGGCGATCCAGACCGGCCAGAAACGCGCGAGCACGCCAAGCACCACGTCGAAGGCGCCGATATATTCAAGCTGCATCCGCCCGATCCCCTATTGAACTCTGATACGCGGATTGAGAAACGCGTAGCCGACATCGGAAATGAGCTGCGTGATCAGCACGATGAACACCGAGACTAGGGAGCAACCGAGCAAAAGATCGATGTCGTTGTTGCCAGCCGCCTCGACCAGCGTGTAGCCAAACCCCTGGTAGCGGAACATCACCTCGACGATGACGACGCCGGTGAGCAGCCAGGGAAATTGCAGCATGATGACAGTGAACGGCGCGATCAGCGCGTTGCGCAGCGCATGCTTGACCACGACGCTGCCGAAGGAGAGGCCCTTCAACCGCGCGGTGCGGATATATTGCTGCGTCATCACCTCGACCATCGAGGCGCGGGTCATGCGGGCGATATAGCCGATGCCGTAGATCGCCAGCGTCATGACAGGCAGCGTGAAATTGTAGAAGGTGATGCCCCGGCTGGCCGAAGCCGCCGAACCGTTCAGCAGACCGAGCCATGAGGCGAAAATGACGGTGAAAATGACGCCCGACACATATTCGGGCGTCGCCGTCGAGGCGATCGAGGCGACGGACAACGTCCGGTCGGTTCGCGAGCCCTCGCGCATGCCGGCGAGGATGCCGATCAGAAGCGAGATCGGCACCATCACCACAAGCACCCAGAACATCAGTATGCCGGTGGCGCCGAGCGCCGGGAAAAGCTTCGACGCGACCGTCGTCTTGAACTTGGTCGAGCAGCCGAAGTCACCCTGCAGCACGCCGGAGAACGTCGGCTCGACTGGATCGTTGCAGAAGGAAAAACGTCGCGCGGGTTTGCCCGTTGCCGGGTCTGTGACCGGCTGTTTGGGCACGATACCCAGCCATTGGCCATAGCGGGAGAAGAAATTCTGGCGATAGCCATGGTTGACCAGCCAGCTTTCGAGCTGCTCGGCCGAGGTGTGCATTTCGGTCTGGCTGATCGCCAGTTTTTTCAGATTGGGGTCGAGATTGATCAGGAAGAAGACGACCAACGTCAGGCACAGCATCGTCAATGCCATCGTGCCGAGGCGTCGAAGGATGAAGGAAAGCATGGCGGCCCCCTGCCGATTGGGTTGGGGTCAGGTGCAGTCAACCCTTGATTTGTCGCATGAGCCAGCCTGAAATGTCAGCCACCTTTTGCGCTGACCCACATTTGCGGATCATGTTCGAACAGGAGGGAGGGAAGAATGCCCTCCCTCCCGGTTGGCTTCGATCGATCAAGCCTCGTCGAGCCAGACCTTGCCGTAGTCGCGCTCGAAGGTCGGGTGCATGGCGTAGTTCTTAACGGCAGCCACCGAGTGACTGTAGAGCTTGCGCCAGTAGGGCTGGATGATGATGCCGGAATCCTGCAGGATCTGCTCGATGTCCTTCATCATCTCCTTGCGCTTGGCGGCGTCGGCGACCGAAAGCGCGGCGTTGAGCTTGGCATCCCATTCGGGATTCGACCAGGCGGTTTCGTTCCAGGCTTCTCCGGTGCGGTAGCCGATCGCCAGAACCTGGACGCCGAGCGGCCGCATGTTCCAGTTGGTCATCGACAGCGGATACTTCGTCCAGTCGTTCCAGAACGTCGAACCCGGGAGCACCGTGCGCTTCACCTTGATGCCGGCGTCGCGCATCTGCGCGGCGATCGCATCGCCGGTGTTCTTGTGCCAGTCTTCGTCGACCGTGATCAGCTCGTGCTCGAAATCGGCCTGACCGGCTTCCTCCATCAGCGCCTTCGCCTTGGCCGGATCGCGGGCAATCTTCGGCAGCTCGTAATATTCCGGATGGATCGGGGAGACATGGTGGTTTTCGGCGACAGTGCCGGCATTGCCACCGCCCAGCTGGAGCACGACAGCGTTGTCGACCGCGAGCTGCAGCGCATTGCGAACCTTTTGGTCCTCGTAAGGCTTGTTGGCCACGTTGGTGCGGCAGACGATGGTCGCTGCGGTGACCACCTCGTACTTGACCAGGTCGACACCGTCGAGGATCGACACATAATCGGCTGACGTCTCGAAATTGGTATGGACCTCTCCCGATTCGAAGGCGCTGACCGTAGCTGCGGGATCAGTGCCGTAGTCGATGAACTCGATGCCGTCGAGAAAGACCTCGCCGTCCCACCACTTGTTGTCTTCGCGGCGCTTGTAGACGACTTTCTGGCCGACGTCGTAGGAAACGAGCTCGAACGGGCCGGTGCCGATCGGGCAGGCTTTGAAATCGCCGCCCTTTTCGTCGAAAGTCTTGTGGACGACGAGACCGGGATAGTCGCACACGTTGGGTATGAGCGCGATATCCGGCGTGCTGAGCTTCAGCTTGACCGTCAAATCGTCGACCTTGGTGATTGCGCTCTCATCCAGCTTGTCGTCCTTGACCAGCGAGCCGAGACGACCGGGCATGGAATTGCCTTCGGCCTTCTTGTCGGCCCAACGCTTGAAGTTGAAGATGACGTCGTCCGCGGTGAACGGATCGCCGTTGTTCCAGGTGACGCCCTTGCGCACATGCAGCGTGTACTCGGTGGCATCGTCGTTGACGTCCCAGCTCTCGAGCAGGTAGGGGCGGAACGTGTATTCGTTTGTGTACTTGACCAACGGCTCGAGTGCCTGGCGCTCGGCATTGGCGATTTCCGACCAGTCGGCCTTGCGCGGATCCTTCGCATCCTTGATCCACATAGCGACCTTCAGTATGCCGCCCTTCTTGCCCTGTACGTCCTGCGCTCTCGCCGGCGTCGGGTCGGCGAGGCCGAGCATACCATAGGCCATCGCCGTGGACGCGCCGAAGACGCTGGCCAAAGCGAGAAACTCGCGGCGATCGACACGTCCGGCCCTGGCTTCTTCGGCCATTGCATGGATGTGATCCGGAACGCGATCGCCATTACTCTTGTAGATTGTCATCACGAACTCCCATTGTTGGCTTTCTGCCTTTTACCATTCCGCATCCGGGCCATGATGTCAAAAACGGCACGGATTGGGAACATGCCAAGGAATGTGCAACTTTGGAAGGGAAGCAGTTCGCGTGATAACGACAGTCGTGGCGCAAAATTGCTATTGCCCGGCAGATTCCGTTCGAATCTCCGGCATCGATCAAACTGAGACATTCACGACAGCGCCGCGCGTACCGTTAGGCGCGCAAAGGACGCTGTAGCACTTTGATTTCGCGCATGATCCCTAACTGAAAATCGGTTCCGATTTTCGGCGTCATGCGCGAAACTTTGCACAGCGCCAGCCGATCCCGGACAGGGTGCCAGAACGGCGACGACTGTCGGATTGCCAGACCCTTTCGCGTCGGCCGGCTTCAGTACTCGCGCTCGTAGAAAACGCCGCCCTTGGCTTCGCCGGCGTCGGTGGCCTCGCCGCGCAATTTGACGCCGCGCCCGACGTCGAGATCGATCGCCGCCTTGCCCGAACCCGGCTTGTCGCCCTTCTGGATCGTCACATAGGTGCGGTCGTTGAGGTATTTGCCCGCCGAGACCGCGGTGCCGCCCTCTTCGTCGGTGATGACGTCGAGATCGTCGACGCCGATCGCGCTGCGCAAGTTCTGGAGCAGCGAGGTCGAGCCGCCGACACCGGCCAGTTGCGCGGCGGCTTCGGCAAGCTGGGCGATCTGCAGCGGCGACAGGTTCGACATCGAGCGGCCGAAAATCAGTTGCGCCAGGACCTCGTCTTCCGGCAGCGCCGGCACCGACGAGAAGTTGAATTTCGGATTGGTCGCCTCGCCCGATACCACGATGGTGACGGTGGCGCTGCTCGTCGTCGATGTCGCCGTGAGGTTGAGATAAGGCACCAGCGAGCCTGAAAAGCCGACCGTGCCTTCGGTGAAGGTCAGCCGCTTGGCGAGGATCGTCAGCCGCCCGCGCTGCAAGTCAAAGGTGCCGACCGCTTGCGGCGACGATGCCGGGCCGGTCAGCCGCAGCGAACCGCCAAGCTCGGCATCGACACCCCTGCCCTGGATGAAAATCTGGCTCGGCGCGTTGACCGTGACATCGAGGTTGAGGCCGCCGCCACCGCCGCTGCCGCTCGCAGTCGCCGGGCGCAACGCCTTGTCCTGCGCGCGCACGGCGGCCGGTGCGTTCCTATGCTTGACGTCGAGCGCCGCCAGCGAACCCGGCAGCTTTTCGGGAACGGTGATCACGGTCTTGGCCAGGTTGATCGTGCCCGAAATCACCGGCGCCGACGCGAGCGGTCCCTTGATGGTGAGGTCGCCGCCGAGATTGGCGGTGACCACCCTGCCGTCGGTATAGCGGCCGTCGACGAGCTTGACCGACAGGTCGGCCGGAAAACCTTGCGCCGGATTGATGCCGACCGTGCCGCTGGCCGACAGGCTGCCGCGCGTCGACAAATTGCCGGTCAGGCGGTTGATCCTGGCGACGCCGCCGCCGATCGCCACATCGGCGGTGATATCGTTGATCGCAAGTCCCGAGCGTGCATCGATCAGGCGGGCACCCGACGTGCGGACCGTGCCTGTGATCACCGGCGACGTCGCCGGGCCGCGCACCTTCAAATCGACGTCGGCCGTGCCGCTCAACGACAGGCCTTGCGCGGCAAGTGTCCGGGTGAGGAAGGCGAACGGCACCTTGCCGGAAAAGTCGAGATCAAGGGTGGGCGTGCCTGATGTCGCCACCGTGCCGCCGCCCTTGAGGCCGAGACCGGCGGCGTCGCTCATATTGGCGTCGAAGGCCAGTCTGTTGCCTGAATACGTACCGGAGGACGAAACACTCATGCCGCCGAAACCGGCGCCGCGGGTCTGCGACGTCTGGACGCCTGCGGCGTCGATCTTGAAGGCGACGGCCGGATTGGCCGGCGCGCCCGTCACCTTCACCGTGCCCGAGATCGAGCCGGCGGCATCGAGGCCCGGCGAGAAACTATTGGCGAGCGACATCGGCACCCGCGCCAGCGTCGCGTTGAGATTGAGCGCCTCCCCGACCTTGCCCGAAACCGTCGCCGTGCCGCCGCCGAGGTTGAGCGCGAGCCGATCCAGGCTGGTGGTGCCGTTGGCGATGGTGATGGTCGAGGCCTGCGCGATTGCGGCTTTGATGCCGCGCATGGTCGCCTGGCCGGAGGTGAGCTCGACCGTCGTCGTGCCGTTGGCGATCCTGACGCGGCCGGCGGCCCTGGCGGGAATGTCCTTGACGTTGGCGCCGCCGGAAAAGCCGGTCCAGTCGCCGTCACGCTTGAGATCGACATCGATGCCGCGAATGACGGTGCCGCCGGAGGTGACGCTGTCGGCACGGATCTTTCCGGAGATCACCGGTGCCGCGAGATAGTTGGCGATCGATGCATCGATGGTGACCGTCTTTGCCGAAACATCGCCGCGTGAAATCGAAGCCGTCGAAGCCTTGATGGTGACCTCAGGCGCATTGCCGGTCTTCGAGAAGACGATCGTGCCACGCACGTCGCCTTCCGCCTTTTCCAGCGCAAGGGCTGCGAGCGGTCCGATATCAGGCAGGTCGAGCGCCACGGTGCCATCAGGCACGAACGCCTCGTCAAGCGCCAGGTCGCCTGATACCCGGTTCTTGCCGAGCGACAGCAAAAGCCCGTTGATGGCGCGCTTGCCGTCGGACGTCGCCAGCACGGCACGGCCTTGCAGGGGCTGGCCCGCGACATTTCCGGTCAGTTGGACATTGGCCGCCGGGTTGGCGGCATCGGCCTTGCCGGTGGCGGTGAGCCTCAACCCGGTGATCTCGCGTTCGGCCACCGAGAGCCGGTCGCTGTTGACCGTCAGCGACAGGTCGGGCGCGGTGCCGGCGCCTTGCGCGTTCAGCGCGAAAGCGATGGCGCCCTTGGCATCCCCGGACAGAAGCGAGATGTCGGTCAGCGCGCCCTTGATGTCGACGGCGAGTTGGTTGTCGGCAAGGCTGGCCTGCCCGTCGGCGGTCAGCGCGCCGGATATCAGCCTGATGGCGCTGGCGGTGACATTGCCATTGGCGTCACGCTTCAACGCGGCACTGAGTTCTGTCCGCTCAGCGAGCACACCGCGCGCTGCCGCCGGCAGCGCTGCGGAAGCCGCATCCGCCCTGAGGTTGAGATCGATGGCGCCGCCGGCCAGCGAGACCCTTCCGTTGAAGCCGGTGTTCAGCGCGTCGCTCGTCACCGAGCCGCTGTCGATGACGATGGTGTCAGTCGCGAGGCTGCCGGCGACCTTGGCGGTGATCCTGCCGGCGATCAGCGGCGCGATGGTTGGATTGTCCAGGCCGATCTTGTCCGCCGTCACCGTGCCGGAGATCGGCCCTGTCCGGCCCTTCAGATCGAAGGCGTCGGAA
>NZ_NPKJ01000006.1 GCF_002284575.1 Mesorhizobium temperatum | reverse complement strand
CGGCCATGAACGATCGCATTGTAACCGTTTTCGGCGGATCCGGCTTTCTCGGCCGCCGGGTCGTTCGGCATCTCTGCAAGCACGGGTTTTCCGTTCGGATTGCATCAAGGCATCCGGTGGCATCTTTTGCCAGCGGTGGAAGGTGGCGCGGGGAATGCCTAGCTTTTCGTCATCCAAGCGGCCTGGCAAACCGCCATCCGGCGCCGGCCTGGCATGCTCCTGATCCACTACAACAGCCGGCATGTGATGGAGAAGATCATCACGCCAGGTGAACCGACAGTGCCGCCGCAGACCATCGTAGAGGGCAGCATACATGCCGGCCTAGACGTAGCGCTAGGCGATCTTCGCGAGGCGTCCGTAGTGATCACGATCGACAAAGGCACAGTGCATCGGCCGCGATGCTGCCAAGAACTCGTCCAACGCTTGGGCAGCGCGGCGCCCGCAGGGATAGTCGAAGCCCTTGGCGTCGCTGCAGTACTGCCGGCTCTCCGGCGCGTCGATGCCGCTAAGGCGGATACGCTGGCCAGCAATCTCGATCGTGTCGCCATCGATGACAGAAGCGCGACCATCCATCGGACCAGGCAGCGGCTCGGTCCAGTTTGTTACCGTGGTCTGAAGGCTTGCGGTGCTCTGAATTACGAATTGGGTGACTGTGGCGGCAAGCGTGCCCACACCGAGGAAAAGCAGTCCAAGGAATGGTCGAGGCAGTCGCCATGACAAATTTCTTCTGCCGGCGCGCCTTCGCCACCGGTTAGCCTGATCGGCACCCTGATATCGGTGGCCTTTGCCCACGCCCCTTCTCCCGAAATAGAGAATGCTTCCATTGCGGGCCAGAGTCCAGCTTGCTCGGGCTTTACCGCGGGCCTTACGCGATCCGATTTCTGTTCGACAGAACTCGCGCCTGGCATCGCTATCAACCGCACAGCGGCGAATGCGGCCAAAACTTAGTCAAGAGGTGCTAATATGCGAGACAGCGCTCTTCGCTCTGGGTCTGTTGAGTATCAACGCCGGGAATGGGCTGCATTGCGTTCTGCAACCGCTCGCTGGATAGTCCTGGCGATGTTGCAGACCTTAATGACTCATTGGCCCCAGATCCTCGCGATCATTCCGGTGGTGATGGCGGCCATCGGCATCGTCCACGCCATAATGACGAAGGAAGACGTCCGCGCCGCCACAGGTTGGGTCGGCGTGATGTTCCTGTCGCCATTCCTTGGCGCGATCATCTACGCCGTTGCCGGCATAAACCGCATCCGTCGTGCAACGATCAGCGCCATGCGGCCCCTTTCCAGCGAGGCGGCTTCCGCAAAACATGAGCGCAACATTGCCGCCGAGGAATTGATTGCCGAGCGGTACGGCCAACGCTTCACCGGCCTGAAGACATTGGGCGACAGGGTGGCCCGGCGTGCCCTGACCTCGGGAAACGCGATTGCGATATTGGAGACAGGTGACGAGGCCTATGCCGCAATGTGCCGAGCGATTGATGGCGCTCAACGCACTATCCTTCTCGAGACCTACATCTTCGACAATGACGATGTCGGGCGGCTTTTCGTGGAATCTCTCGCCGGAGCCGTCCAGCGGGGTGTCAGCGTTCGCGTGCTGATCGATGCCGTCGGGGCGCGTTACTCCGTCCCCAGCATTCTTGGGCGTCTGCGAGAGGCAGGAATCACAGCAGACCTCTTCAACGGCAACATTGTCATGGGCCTGCGTCTTCCCTACGCCAACCTCAGAACGCACCGGAAGATCCTGGTCGTCGATGGCACGATTGCGTTCACCGGAGGGATGAACATCCGAAAGGGATTCTCAGCCGAGTTCGCCGGCTCCTCCAGCGCGAGGGACACGCATTTTCAGGTCACCGGGCCGGTCGTGGCCGACCTTTTTTCGGTTGCCGCCGAAGATTGGCGCTTCGTGAGCGGCGAGTTCCTGAAAGGCGACACCTGGCAAGTGGCCACGCTTCTCGCGGCTCCCGGTCAACCGATGCTGGCGCGGGCGGTTGCATCCGGGCCGGATGCCAGCATCGAAACGAACCACAACTTGCTGATCGGGGCATTTTCCGTCGCCCGCAAATCGATCCGCATCATGTCGCCCTATTTCCTGCCGGATCGGGAACTGATCAGCGCGCTGACGACCGCGGCCAGGCGAGGCGTCGAGATCGACATCGTGGTACCGGCGATGAACAATCTTTTCCTTGTCGACCGGGCGATGACGGCGCAATTCGATCAGGTCCTGAAGCACTATTGCCGCGTATGGCGCACGGAGGGCTCGTTCGATCATTCGAAGCTGCTGTCGGTCGATGGAGTTTGGGCTTATATAGGATCCTCCAATCTTGATGCCCGGTCCCTGCGGCTGAATTTTGAGATTGATGTAGAGGTTCTTGATGCAGGCTTTGCCGCGGAGATTGAAGCGCGGATCGGATCGGCAATCGCCTCCGCCGCGTCTGTAACGATCGAAACCTTGAGAGCCCGGCCATTCATCGTCCGCCTGTTCGACCGAGTGTTGTGGCTGGGATCGCCCTACCTTTAGAGGCTTTCTCGTTCTACCGGGGGGAATTCGGGTGACGCAGCCATCGCTCCTTTTGAGCGCCGCATCTCGTCAGGGCAGGGAAGCAGCGATTGCAGATCCTATTTGAGTGAGACAAAGCTAAGTCTTGAAGGTAGTGAGGACGAGCAGCAGACTCATGCAAAGAACTGGACATAGCTTTCCTGCAAGTGTGCTCAAATCCATTCGCGACAGAAAAAAGCAGAAGGCGAAGGCTGCGCCGTCCGAAGGGACACGCCCCGCGGGGACTCTGGTCGCATCTTACAACGTTCACAAATGCGTGGGCGTCGACAGAAAGTTCGATCCCGAACGAATCGGTCGCGTCATCCGGGAAATCGGCCCGGATGTCATTGCGTTGCAGGAAGCGGACAATCGCTTTGGAGATCGTGCCGGCCTTCTGGATCTGCTGCGTCTCGAATTGGAAACAGGCCTGGTGCCGGTGCCGGTGTCCGGAAACGGCAAAGGGCACGGCTGGCACGGCAACGTTCTGCTTTTCAAACGGGGCATCGTTCGCAATGTCCATCAGATAAAGCTCCCGGGGCTGGAGCCGCGCGGAGCCCTGGTTGCCGAAATCGATCTGGACGAGAAACGAACTCTGCGCATTATCGCAGCCCATCTCGGCTTGCTGCGCCGATCGCGCTCCGAACAGGCCCGTGTCGTGCTCGAAATCATGAACAGACCGGACGAAAAACCAACACTGCTGCTCGGCGATTTGAACGAATGGCGACTCGGAAACCGTTCCGCGCTAAATACGCTGCACACGACTTTCGGTCCCGCGCCGCCGGCGGTCCCCACCTTTCCATCGAGTCTGCCGCTGCTGTCGCTCGACCGGATCATGGCAAATCGACACGGAATGATCTCAACCGTCGAAGCCCATGACACGCCGCTTTCGCGGGTCGCCTCCGATCATCTACCGCTTACAGGATTCGTTCGCCTATGATGTAGCTGCCCAGCCCCATGGATGGAGATCGGTTCAAAGGGAAGCTCTAGTCTAGACTAAGACTAGCGGAGCGGGGGCGGCCCAGCGGCTTGCGGTGGGGGATACCGCTGGGCCTGACCAGCGAGCCTTAGGCGTGCTCGCCTGGTTGGCGAATATATGAGCTTAATCTAATGTAATCAAAACATGCGAATGAAGTACGTGGAGTTAATTCCGCTGTGTAGAAGCCGTGAGGTGCCCCGCAATGGGTCAAGTCGTCTGGCACCGCAATTGCACGGTCAGCAATGCCGGGTACCCCAATGCCCGGCACTCATGGGGGCCCGTCGCTTCGCAAATGTAGCGGCGGGTCTTCTACATACAGGTCGCGTCCCAGCCTACGCACTCCCGTCCGTCTCGCTTTCCTCGTCGATCGCCCGGACCGGCAGATAGGCGTTGGTTTCCAGCCACTCGCGCAACACGATTTGGATGAGGTCTGATCTGCCGATTTTCATCTCTTCAGCTATAGAGTTCAGAGCGTCCTCGGTTTCCGGGTCCAGCGGCACGCCAGCAACGTTCCCCTGAGCATCAATGCAGCGCGACGCAGGATGACCTGCAGATTCGCGCGCGACATATCTGCGATGCGGTCGGCGGCGCTTTCAAGCTCTTCCGCAACAGATAAGCGGGTCATTCAGGGGCGCTGTCGCTGGCTAGCGCCTTCTTCAGATCTTCCAAGGTCGTCACGCCCTGACCGAATAGCGCCAGAACGCGGCTTGCTAGGTTCTCGCGCTCCACACTGTGGGGCGGGATGCCTATGGTCTGGCAGTGCTCGTCAAGCGCTCTGGTGATGATAGATAGCTGGTCTGGGTCGACTGTACCAAGGAACGGCATTTGACACCTCACGAAGGCGAAAGCGCTGTCCTCTTCCAATCATCCGTATGCCCCTCAGAGAGCGGATGACCATTTCAAAATAAATCGCGCCAAAAACTTCGCAACAAAAATTATGTGACGAGGGAGTGTGTACCAATTCGTACCGATCTGTCAGCAGCTCGGCGCCGATATCGAGACGGTAGCGCAGGGGTATCGTCTTCAGGCCAGAATAATCTTACTGGAGTTGGTAACGGCCTGTTCAGCGCCAACGGCTAAACAAAGCAATATGACGCCGCGCAGCAAGCGTATTCTGAGCAAATCAATTGTCGTGACGATAATCGCAATCGTCGCGACCTTCGGTCTGTCGTTTACGGCGAGACTCGCGTTGCAGATGCCGATTGACTGGCTGAGTTGGGTGGAATGTACCTTCATTCCCATTCTGATCGGAATGCCAGTCAGTGCCTACATCTTCGCCCAGTCGGAAACGATCCAGGATACATGTGACAAGTTGGAGAAGTCACATGCGGCCTTGAAAGAGGCGCACGACAGGCTGACCTTCGTAAATAGCCATGACCAGATGACGGGACTCCTTAGCCGGGGCGAATTCATCGCAAGGATGGACAGAAGGCGCGATGAAGGAGAATGCGACACGCTTCTCCTCATCGATCCGGATCACTTCTCCTCAATCAATGACAAGTACGGACATTCCAAGGGTGACGAGGCTTTGGTTCGGATCGCGAAGGCGCTCGTCTATGCGACGCGCCCAGGTGACTCAATTGGCCGCCTTGGTGGGGAAGAGTTTGGGGTCTTGCTACGCGACGTGCGCAAAGAGCAGGCGATTACCATTGCGGAGAACATCCGTCGGCATGTCGAAGGGGGTCCCTGGGTCAAAGGACAACAGGATGGCGTGAAGGTGACTGTCAGCATAGGAGGTGCAGAAATCCCTCGCGATGCAGATCCTCAGGATGTCCTCCGCGCTGCGGGACGGTGCGTTTTTGAGGCGAAACAACGTGGGCGGAACCGCGTTTCGTTCGACCATCAGACAGCCAAGTTGCGAGTCGTGACACCGTAGCCGACCTCTGAAGCCCGCTATTCCCTGTCCGGCATGTCGCCACTGGTGAAAAGCACCGTCGGCGGGCCGTAGCCACGCTTCGCTGCGTTAATTCGTGAATTGCGGGGGCACAATATTTATGGGCGAACGTCATCGAGAAGAGGTTCTAAATACAGTCCTTGCGGCTTGCTTAGGACGTCGCGGTGTTGACGCTGATCCTGAGACGATTCTTCAGAAGGGCCGATCTAGGCCAGATGTGATGGCAGTAATGCGTGGGTTGCGTTGCGCTGTCGAAGGTAAAGTAGCTGACACCCCGAACGCCGAGCTTGTTGTTCTGGCCCAGGCTAAAAGCCGAGTGGATCAAGGCGTGGCTCATCTGGCCATCGCGGTGGTTTATCCTACGTACATCCGCTCTGTGCAATTCAGCCGATTGCCCCAAGAGCTTGGCTCAGCATCCCTCAAATTTTCCGTCCTTACAGATCCTGACAACGCAACTTGGCACCACGGAAGCGTCAATGAAATTCTTGCCGAGTTGCGACGTGCGCATGATGTGATCGTACGCGATGACGTTTTGCAGCAGGCAGTCGATACCCTGAACATTGGGCTCGCCGAAGTATCCAGCGCGCTACTCGACAGCGGAGCGACATGTGACCGCTTGATAAAGCTGCTCGGGATAGGGACAAAAGGTCATGCCGAAACTGCTGTTTGAGTATCGCCGGCGTGAGAACCGCAAAGCTCTCGGCATTGATGCTGGCGAATGCGGGTCGAATCCCATCAGTACGCTGAAGCCCTCGGACAATGCTGGTCTCGGATTGGCCCGCGCTTTGTCCGTCGTCAATTACCTGCGGCAACTCCCGGAATTATCGAGTCTGGACGTAACCTTCATTCCCATGTCGGGCGGCCAGTTGATCATGCCGGGCGACACCGTAACGGGACGGGACCAATGCGGGTGCGACAGCTGCCAGAAGACGTATCGAGGTACGGGTGAGGAAGCGCGTTCAATCAACTCAGGCTTCTGAGGGCAAGAAAGTTTGAAGGGCTACCGCCTCCTGGAACCGGTGAAGCTCCGCCGGTGTCAAACACCAGAGAAAGTCTGCTCGTCCCGATAGGGAACTGAAAGTTCGACGGAACTCGACCAAGAATGGACGTCTACAAAATTTGTGGTGAGCCACCCGGTAGAGAGGCATCTCTTACATAGATCCGCCATTCGGTAGCAACCGCCACCAAAGGATCATGCCCCAGGAAGTCGGATTTTGAGGCAGGTTACATTTACTTGCCGCATAACTTCAACATCCCACGCGACCCCGTAGAGGACTTCCCAGACGACCAATACCATGTCAGCGAGGCACTTATGTCGTAACTAACCAGGCATATTTGCGTTGCTTTTTCGCATCTCGTGCCGGCCTCTTCTACTTCTCCCACGTTGAGGTAAATACTGCTTGTCGCTGCCGAGCGTCATCAACGTGAATATGGCCATTCGTTCGGATGGTGCGCCACCATCGCCTCCAGTCTACAAGAGATACGCCGGCAGTGTTCGCTAGGTGTTCGTGCGGCTATCAGAGAGTTTCGATAGCCTCATGCGCCGTCGCTGACCTCGGATGTACAGGCGGCGACGGACCTAGCCGGCCAGCGCCATTCCAACCGCTATGCAGACAACAATAGCGAGGCCGGTAACGAGATTGCCAGCCAGATTGAGGGCGATGACGCCGACTAGAGCCCGCACGACCCTGCGAGGGTGCGCAACGGCTTTGGTAACGGTCATCAAAGATCGCTTCCATGGGGAGATGCTGGTCAGCAATTTCCCGCCTATAAAAGCAAGTTCGCAGACACTTGCCGCGCCAAAATGTTGCGCACGTTCGACACCTGCCATCGGCCATTGCGCGCTGTTCGAACACCGCGGCTGTTCAAGGCGATGGCCAGGCCACGCAGGCTGGTGATGCCGGACTGCTGGATGGAGGCGATGATCGGCAGCACGGTTTGGGCAAATCTGTCAGCCTCCCGAATCGATATCTTCCGACCTCTCGCTGCAGCTTCCGCTGTATTGGTCGGATTGCCGAGCTTCATTCCAGTGGTTTTGCGAGAGGCGAGGGCGGCTTTGGTGCGTTCCGAGATCATACGGCGTTCCTTCTCGGCCAGTGCCGCGTAAAGGTGCAGCATGAAGGAGTCGGCATCGGCACCAAGTTCGGTCACGATGAAAGGAACGCGCTGCACCATCAGGCCAGCAATGAAGGCAACATCGCGCGAGAGTCGGTCTAGCTTCGCCACAACGACCGGGCATTTGAGCTGCCGGGCAAGGGCGAGGGCGGCGGTCAGTTGCGGACGTCGATCAAGAGCATCCGCGCCCTTTCCGGTTTCGATCTCGGTGAACTCCTGGAGGATGGTCATTCCCTCGGCCTCGGCAAAGCGGGCAACCGCGACTCGCTGGGCCTCGATGCCTAAGCCTGAACCTCCTTGCCGTTGTGTGGAGACACGATAGTAGGCGACCGCGCGCAGCATGTTGCTAGTCCCCGGGGTGTTCAAACTGCAAACCACCGTTTGCAGTTTGCTCACAAGGCCAGGACTAGCAAGTTATGTCTGGCCCACAGGGGAAATAGCCTGCGCTCCGTTCAGGTCCGCTGACGCGCAGTCTTGAGCATCGTTAGCCGGTGTCCTATAGGCCACTCTGGCTTACGGGGTTTAACATGCACGAAAAACTGACAGCGCTCTCAAAACGTCTCAAGGACGAGCAGCGCGATTTACTTCTCGCCGCCGCCGAGCAGAACACAATACCGAGCGCCAGCACGATTCAACGAGTGGCCATGCTTGAGCTCAATATCGCTGCCATTGAGAATACCCTCGCCGACGAAAAATGATCCGAGCGGGGAAATGAGCGGACCAGCCGTCCGAGGAGCGTGCGTGCCACCTACAGGAGCTTCATATCTTCGTAGGTGGTCACGAAGGTCACTGATGTGTCCAGTTTTCCCTCTAGCTCATGGATGGAGGTCTCCTTCCAGCGCGCCCTGGTCTTCAGCCAGAAGATCGCTGCAGTGACGGCCTCACGTCCTTCACCGGTCGCCTTGCGGTAGAGGCTTTCGGCGACCCGTGCGTTGGCCTTGATGGCGCCGCTCTCGAGCTCATGGGCGTAGGTCGCCTTGAGGTCCTGCTCGTCTGTGGCGAGCACGCAGGCGATGTCGGCCGTGCTAAGCCCGAAGCCGGCCAGCGCTTCCACCCTGGAGCTCAGTGGCCGGTTTTCCAGAGGAGCTTCGATATCGGGGCTCATTCGGCCCGGTCCGCGTCCCAGAGGGTGACGGGATTGTTCGCTGGCGGCGTGCCGGCAGGCGTCTTGCCCAAGCTTGCAGGATCCGGAGCGCGAAGGATGATGCGGCGGATCTCATGCACCTGCTCGATCGGCTTGCCGTCCAGGCCTGAGTGCTCGTTGACGGAGGTCTCCTTCCAGCGGCCGCGTGCCTTGAGCCAGAAGATGGCGGCGATGACCGATTCACGACCTTCGCCCGTTGCCTTGCGGAAGAGGTTCTCCGCCACCTTGGCATTGGCCTTGGTGTGGCCAAAGGCCAGTTCGTGTTTATAGTGCTTGCGTAGCGTCTTCGCATCGATATCGAGCATCCCGGCAATGTCCGCCTCCGGAACACCATAGCCTGCCAGCGCCTCTACCTGACGGCGATGAAAAGCATCGGGCTGATGGCTGGGGCGGGCCATCAGCCTGCCTCACCGAAAGCGGCCGGGCATGGGCCGAAAGCCGCATCAAGGCAATCACGGGGGGGCGACAAGCTGCGCGTCCGCTTCATGCACCGTGACTTCTTCGAATTCCAACCCACCTTCAAGCTCCTCATCGCTGGCAATCATCGTCCCCGCCTTTCAGGTGTTGGCGAGGCCATGCGTCGGCGTCTTCACCTCGTCCCCTTCGAGGTCACGATCCCGCCTGAGCGCCGGGACCGGCAGCTTCTGCTCAAGCTGAGAGCCGAGCGCGACGGCATCCTGGGGTGGATGCTGGAGGGTTGCGCCGAGTGGCGCCGGCTCGGGTTGGCCCCTCCAGCCACCGTTGTCGACGCTGCACACCAATATTTCGAGGATGAGGACGTAGTCGGGCAGTGGATCGACGAGGAGTGCCAGCGCGATCGTTCCAAGTCGGCCGCCGCATCTGCTCTTTTTGCGAGTTGGGCTGGCTGGGCAGATCGGCACGGATTGGAGCGTGAGCTTGGAGAGGCTCTTAAGGCCCGAGGCTTCGAGCCCCAGCGATCGGCAAGGTCGCGAGGCTGGCAGGGTATAGTGCCGATCCGTGTCCCGGCCTCGTTTCGGGGAGATGCGTCATGAATCCGATCTCGCCCGACCGGCTTACCGCGGCCGAGCGCCTGGCCGAACTAGGCACCATCCTGGTGGCCGGCGTCAGGCGTCTGCAGGCACGACAGTCAAGCAGACTATCTGGCGAGCGGGAGAATAGTTTCGTGGACTTCACCGCCAACCAGAGCGGTCATGCAGCCGAACTCGAACCGGCGGAGAATAACGCGTGACGGACATGCTGATCGGCAGGCTGACTGCCTTAAAGACGATGGACATCATTGCCCTGAAGAAAATGTGGCGGGACCTCTTCGCCGCAGAACCGCCGCCCTACAATCGCAAGTTTCTGGAGAGCAGGCTGGCCTACCGGGTACAGGAACTCGCCTATGGCGGGCTGAAGCCGGAGACACTGAAGCGGCTGGCTGCACTGGCCGAAGATCTAGAGCCCCGCTCGCGCGAGCGCGGTACCCGCTCTGATAACCGACCCATCGCCGGCACCAGGCTGATGCGCGAATGGCAGGGGGTGGAA
Source organism: Mesorhizobium temperatum (assembly GCF_002284575.1). Classification (GTDB taxonomy): domain Bacteria; phylum Pseudomonadota; class Alphaproteobacteria; order Rhizobiales; family Rhizobiaceae; genus Mesorhizobium; species Mesorhizobium temperatum. The sequence goes on along the minus strand of NZ_NPKJ01000006.1, from coordinate 47,690 downwards.
CATTGCGCGACGGTCCTGGCCGACAGCTACGAATATGAGGGCAGGCCCTACAAATCGCTCTCGGCAATCGCCCGGGCGATCACCGGCACGCGCTGGAATGGCCTGGTCTTCTTCGGTTTGAAGAGCCAGAAGGGGAGGGGCCAGTGAACACGGGTGCATTCGAGAAAAAGCCGGTGGTGCGAAAGCTGCGCTGCGCCGTCTATACCCGCAAGTCCTCGGAGGAGGGGCTCGACATGGAGTTCAACTCCCTCGACGCCCAGCGAGAGGCCTGTGAGGCTTACGTCGCCAGCCAGCGGGCTGAGGGATGGGTTCTGGTGCCTGATCGGTATGACGATGGCGGCATCTCCGGCGCCACCCTGGAACGCCCCGGCCTGAAGCGGCTGCTGCGCGATGTCGATGCCGGCCTGGTCGACGTGGTGGTCGTTTACAAGATCGACAGGCTCTCCCGGGCGCTAACCGACTTTTCCCGGCTGGTCGAGCTGTTCGAGGCGAACAACGTCACCTTCGTATCGATCACCCAGAGCTTCAACACCACGACCTCCATGGGCCGGCTGACGCTGAACATCCTGCTTTCCTTCGCCCAGTTCGAGCGCGAGGTCATCGGCGAGCGCATCAGGGACAAGTTCGCTGCATCCAGGCGAAAGGGCATGTGGATGGGTGGCAACGTTTCATTTGGCTACTGGGTCGAGAACCGCAAGCTTCTGATCCAAGAGGATGAGGCAGCCATTGTGCGCTCGATCTTCGACCGATTCCTGCAGATAGGTTCGGCAACCACCCTGGCGCGAACGTTGAATGCGGAGGGTCTCAGGCGCAAGAACGGGAAGGCCTTCGACAAAGGCCTGCTCTACAAGCTCCTCAGCAACCGGGTCTATGTGGGCGACGCGGTGCACAAGGGCGCCAGCTATCCCGGCGAGCATCAGCCTATCATCAGCCTGGACCTTTGGGACAAGGTCCGCTCGATCGTGGCGGAAAGCCCGAGCAAGCGGGCCGGACAGAGCCGCAGGCAGACGCCAGCCTTGCTGAAGGGGCTGATCTTTGCTCCGAGCGGCTACGCCATGACACCTGTCCATACCCGCAAGAAGGGAAAGCTCTACCGCTACTACGTCACCACGAGCGTGCAGAAGCTCGGACCGGAGACATGCCCTGTCCGCCGTGTGCCGGCAGGCGAGATCGAGGCTGCGGTCATCGACCAGCTTCGGGCGCTGCTTCGAACGCCCGAGATGATCGTAAAGACCTGGATGGCCACGCGAAAGGACGATTCCGACATCACTGAAACCGAAGTCCGCGAAGCCCTCGTCCAGTTGGATCCACTCTGGGATGAGCTCTTCCCGGCCGAGCAGGCCCGCATCGTCCAGCTTCTGGTCGAGCGGGTGGATGTCGCCGTCGAGAGCATTTCCATCCGGCTTCGCACGGAAGGCATGGCCAGCTTCGCGACGGAGCTGCGACAGCAGCCGGAGCACAGGAGGACTGCATGATGCAGTCAGTGGCCAAATATGCCGAACTCAGCCCTGACGGCAAATCACTGACCGTCCATCTGCCGCTGACCCTGCGCAGGCGTGGTGGCCGCAAGATCATCATCTCGCCCGCCGGCGCACAGCAATGGACCCCAGCACGGCCACGCAAAGACAACACTCTGATCCGGGGCTGGCGCGGGCGTTCCGGTGGAAACACATGCTGGAAACAGGCGAGTTCGCCACAGTGATCGAACTTGCCGCGGCCGAAAGGCTTGACCGCTCCTTCGTATCCCATGTGCTCCAGTTGACGCTGCTCGCGCCCGATCTGGTCGAAGCCATACTCGACGGACGGCAGTCCATGGGGGTTCAGCTCCAGGCGCTCGTCAGGGGTTTGCCCGTCGAATGGGAACGGCAACGGGAGTTGATGGCTACTTCCTGCTGACAATCTTCTCTGCGGCCGCCCTCAGAGAAGCCAGGCCAGCGACTGGCGAAGTAATGTCGTCCCATCCTCGTGGAACCACCGGCCATGGCTGAAGATCACGCGCTTTGGCTGAAAAGCCACGAGGCGCTCCGCGGCCGCCTTCGCCTGCTCATGCTTCCGTTTGATGATCATCCGCAGGTAAATGGGGGCCTTCCCCACAGGTGCCGTGACGCGTAAGAGGCGCGCCGCCGGCCTGATGATGAACGGCAGCTTTTCCGGCTCGAGATTCACAACTAGATCCGTAAGCACCATAGTTCGGCTGTTCTTGTGATAGAACGCGACTTCGGTGAACCCACCGGCTCCTGGAACGAGAACCTGATCGAGATCTTTCGACCAGGCTTCCGGCGCCGCTGCGGCCAGATCGTGATCGATCCTGACGCCAGCCCGGCGGACCTGTGCCCGATGGCGCAAGCCCGGAACGGCCCAAGTCGGCGCTCCCTGCACATGGTTCTGCCATTCCTTGAGGAAGGTCCAGTGTGCACTGTTTGGCGCAACCAGATGCACTATCGGACCAATCTGCTCGAGCTGCTTTCTCAGCTCAAAAGCGAACCGTGTTGGTGAATGCAGCAGGAGACCGCCATTCCCGAGCTGGATAACCGTCATGCGCACCGGGACTGGAATACCCATCACGCTCAGCGGTCCGCTATCGACGATCCAGATCCCAGGGGCGACAGGCTTGGCGACATCAAGAGGAGGGTAGGTGGCGTCTTCGGGCTTCATGGTTGTGCTCCAATTTAGCTTGGAGCTGGCGCAACACGCTTCGAGAGGATCTGTTCCGGGGAACTGCGTGACGCCCTAGTTCGTCTTTTGGCCAAAGCAAATCATTATGTGCAACATACAACGGCAGCTTTGCGCCGAATGTCCGCCCTTGAGGCGATCTTTGCGATTGCCGGATGGGTCGCTACTTCGGCATTGAGAGGAGACTTCTGAAGTCCGATCCCTCTCCGCCCCCAGATCGGTATTGATGTACCGACACTTGGTAGTCATACTTACGGGGCAAGTGACGAGAAACGAGCCACAATGCGTCTGCTGCCAAATCTGCTTTCCCGTTTTGTAAAAAACGGGTGCCTGACTGTCATATTCGAGGACGGTTTCAGGCAAGCCTTCGGCAGTGGACAGGATGGGCCCGACGTGACGATCCGCCTAACCGACAAAGCGGTCGAACGCGAGATCTTCTTCAATCCGGAACTGAAGGCGGCCGAAGCCTACATGGATGGCCGCTTGGTGATCGAGAACGGTGGCAAAGCATTTGACCTCTTGTCACTTTTTTCCGTCAACCGCACTGGGTTGGCAGCCCACCCTGTTCAGAAGGCGTTGCGGAAAGTCTGGCGTGCGTTGCGCCGGCGCCAGCAGAACAACAAGCTCGGTCTCGCCGCCAAAAACGTTCAGCATCACTACGACATCCCGACGAAATTTTATGAGCTATGGCTCGACGAGACAATGACTTATTCGTGCGCCTATTACACGGCACCGGACAACAGTCTGCAGCAAGCGCAGATGGACAAGCATCGCCACATTGCCGCGAAACTCAAGCTAGAGCCGGGCATGCATGTGATGGAAATCGGCTCAGGCTGGGGCGCTCTCGCCATCTATCTCGCCAAGTATTGCGACGTGAAGGTCACGGCGATCAACGTTTCGACGGAGCAATTGGCGGCGTCTCGGCTTCGAGCGATCGAGGCCGGGGTCGCTCATCAGATCGATTTTCGCGAGGTCGACTATCGCGAGGTCAGCGGACAGTTCGACCGTGTTGTCTCGATCGGAATGATGGAGCACGTGGGCGTCGTTCATTTTGACAGCTATTTCACGATCATTAATAGATTGTTGAAGGAGGGCGGCTTCGCATTGGTTCATGCGATCGGACGCATGTCACCGCCTGGTACGACGGCGCCGTTCATCCGCAAGTATATCTTTCCAGGTGGGTATGTGCCGGCTTTGTCAGAGGTGTTTGCCTCGTTGGAGCGCACGGGGATCTGGTGCGCCGACTGCGAAAATTTGCGGCTGCACTATTACTGGACGATCCACGATTGGCGTCTCGGTTATGAGGCCAGGCGCGAGGAGGCAGTCGCCATGATGGGCGAACGCTTCTGCCGTATGTGGGATTTCTATCTGGCGTCGGCCGAACTCGGCTTCCTAAACGGTTCAAATTTTGTCTTCCAGATACTGATCTCGACTCGACGTGACGATGTCCCAGTCATCCGCGATTATATTGTCGAAGAAGAGCGACGCCTACTGAGCTCGATGCAGACGAGTGCGTAGTTTCGCTATCTACACCAGTGGGCCCGGTCCGCTGGTTAGCTCCCCCTGCAGGACTCGGATGACAACAGACAGCCACGCCCACTCATCCCGCCGGTCAATCTTCGTCCGACGGAAGCGCCAGTGCAACCAATCGACAAGTCCGCAGATCAAAGCGGTCGGCCACGAATGACAGCTTTGCGCCGCATCTGGGTCGTAGAGCCGCGCAATCGTGGTACCTGAAAGCGGACATCGTACAGATTGAGCCGTTCGACATCTCATGCCAGTGGCCATGGGTAGTTTCCCAAGTTGCCACCGGCGCGTCTGATAGGACACAGCCGGCCGATCTGGACAGCGCCGGCCGGCCGCGTGCATCGATAGGTGCGTGTCGCTCACGGGCGAACGCGGATGATCGTTTTCCCCAAGCGTCGCTCGGTCGGGTTGAAGGCGGAAACGGCATCGTCGAGGGTCGAGATGTTGCCGATGTTCGTCCGCAGTCGTCCGTCCCGCACTCGCTGGACGATCTCACCCAGTTGAGCACGATCGGACTCGACAACGAAGTCGACCGCCAGGCCATTTGCGGGCCGCGCGTCGGGCCGCCCGACGACGGTCACCAGTGTTCCTCCGGCTCGAATCAGGCCCGCGGACCGCTTCTGGATGTCGCCGCCGATGACATCGAACACCAGATCGACGCCGCCGACGTCTTCCAGGGCGTCGTTCTCGAGGTCGACGAACTCGTTCGCGCCGAGGTCGAGCGCCTTCTGACGGTCGGCAGAGCGTCCGGTGCCGATGACGTAGGCGCCGGCCTCTCGTGCGAGTTGCGTCACCATCGACCCGACTGCGCCGGCCGCACCGTGCGCAAGGACGCTCCGCCCGGCCTGAAGGCGGCCATGGTCGAACAGACCCTGCCACGCAGTCAGGCCCGAGATCGGCAAACTAGCGCCTACCGCGAAGTCGACGTCGCCCGGCAGCGGCGCGAGGTTACGTGCCTCGACGGCCACATACTCCGCCAGCGTGCCGTCGCGATACCAATCGGCGAGACCGAACACCCGCTGGCCCACCGACAGTCCCGTCGTACCGTAGCCGAGGGCGGTGACCACTCCGGCCAACTCGTGCCCGGGGATCGATGGCGTCCGGTTACGGTCGACGCGATCGGTCCAGGTCGAGGGCCACGCCAGCTCAGTTGGGACGAACCCCGACGCATGAACCTGAACGACGACGTCGTTTATCGCTGCCTGTGGCTCGGGTCGCTCCACTAGCTTCATCCCGGCCGTTCCCGCAGCCTGGTCCGTCACAACGATTGTCTTCATCGGAATTGTCTCCTCGGTCATTTGTCACGTGGCGATGGCCGGTAGATATGTCCGGCTCTGGTCATGAAACAGGACCAAGATTGGCGGGAATGATGGTACCATTGTGCCATGGCCGCTGTGTCCATCCATCTCGACCGCGCCGCAAGGACGCCGCTGGCGACGCAGATCTACCGGGCAGTCCGGGACGCCATCGAGACGGGGCGGCTAGACCCGGGAGCAAAGCTTCCTTCCTGGCGTGACATGGCCGTTCAACTCGGCGTCTCGCGCGGCACCGTACGCGTCGCGTACCAGCGCCTCATCGACGAGCAGTTCGCGGTCGGCGCCGGCGCGGCGGGCACCCGCGTCGCCGAGGGCCCGTCGCCTTCGTCGGCGCCCTTGTGGTCGCCAGACGTGCCGCCCCTGCCGGAGCTGTTCCATACCTATGGAACGCCGCCCCTGCCCTTCCAGATGGGCGTGCCCTCGCAAGACGCCTTTCCGTTCAAGCTGTGGTCGCGCGTCTTCGCGCGAGCGGCGCGGCGGGCGGCGGCCGCGCCGGTCAGCTATCCCGATCCCCGGGGTGATCCGCAGCTGCGAAAGGAGATCGCGGCCTATGTCGGGATCGCGCGGGGTCTTCGGTGCAGTCCCGCCCAGGTGTTCATCGCGGCAGGCTATTCCGGGGCGATCGGTCTGGCGGTGCGCGCTCTGCAGGTCGAGGGATCGCGCGCCTTGATCGAGGATCCGAGCTTCCCGATCACACGCAAAGCGCTCGACCTGGCCGGCATCACCGTGACGGCCGTTCCGGTCGACGCCGAAGGCCTGGATGTCGCTTCCGGCGTCCGGAGCGCTCAGGACGCAGCGCTGGCGATCGTCACGCCAGGGCAACATGCGCCGCTCGGGATGACGATGTCGCTGACCCGCAGGCTTGCGTTGCTCGCTTGGGCTCGGCGGAGTGACGCCTGGATCGTCGAGGACGATTATCTGAGCGAGCTGCAGCTGACCGGCCGGGCGGCTCCAGCGCTCGCTTCGCTCGATCACGGTGGACGGGTCCTGCATATTGGCAGCTTCAGCAAGACGATCAGCCCAGTTCTGCGCCTCGGGTTCGTCGTTGCGCCTATCGAACTGACTGGCCGGTTCGGTGACGTATGCGCCTGCCTGGCGCCGGCTCCAGCTCTAGCGCTCCAAGGCGCGGTGGCCGAGTTCCTGCGCGACGGGCACTATATTCGGCATCTGCGGCGCATGAAGCGCCTCTACGCGTCTCGGCGGCAGGCCCTGCTCGAGGGCCTAGCACAGGTCGGGTCGGAGTCGCTGAAAGTCGAAGCCACCGCTGGCTTGGCCGTCATTGTCTCGACAACAGCCTCTCTGTCGGACGTGGAGATCGCCCGCCGCGCCCGCTCGTTCGGCTTGGCTCCGTCGCCCCTCTCTCAATGGTGCGTCCAATCACCCCCGTGGCAGGGGCTCCTGCTCGGCGTGACCAACTTGGATACGCGTCGGCTTACACAGTATTGCCGACAGCTCGCGGAAGCGGCGCAATAGCGTCACTTGCGCTCAGCGATCCTTGAAGGGCCCGATCCTCAGGCTGTGCAAAAACCTGATCAGGAAATAGCGCCGCCACGGCCGCAGTCTGGTAAGCCGACCTCCCGAAATTCGCTTGGGGTGGAAAGGGGACATCGAAGCCCTCGCCGCTTCCGGACCTCGGATTATGACTTAGCCCGCGTGGACTCTGATGGACGGGCCCGGGCAAGCAGCACCTCTGACAGTGGACAGTAATCCGTTACTGCTCCTTCTTGAACAGGTCCTGGAAGATCAGCTGGCCCCAAGTGCGGCCGCGTGCGTGCACCAGCGCGCCACCCTGGTTGAGCTTTCCCAGCTTGACGGGTGCGAACCCGAGTTGTTTGGCCAAGGCCGCCACGGGAGCGGTCGCGTCCTCGTCGTCGCTCGACAGAAAGACGACCCGGTGGCCGCCCTCGACGATCGGATCGGCAGCCAGGGTGGCCGCAATCAGGTGATTGAACCCTTTGACGAGCTTGGCGCCGGTGAACGCCTTCGCGACGAAGGCGGAGGACGGGAGACCGTCCAGCTCTTCAGGGACTGGAAACACGTTCGTCGCGTCGATGACTGTCTTGCCTTCCCAGCTCGGCAGAGCCTTCGCAACCTCGCGATGCTCCCAGAACGGGATTGCCAAGATGATCGTGTCGGCCTCGACTGCATTCTGCAGAGACTTGGCGACGACCGTGGGTCCGATCGCCCGAGCCTGCGGCGCCAACGCCTCGGGCGGACGGCGGCTCGCGACGGTCACGTCGATGTTTTTACGGGCGAAGGCGTGGGCGAGGGCCTGGCCTATCTTACCGAATCCTACAATCGCGTAGCTCATAATGCTTCTCCGATCCGTGTTGGTATTGATTCCCCGGCCTTCAACGACGCTGGGTTATTCGTTCCGCTGTGTGGCGACCTTTGGGTGGTCGTTCCACCATGGACACGCTAGTTCCCGCCGGTCAGCCGCTTCCCGCGATCCGGCGCGATTTCAGATGGCCGAGGTGCCGCCGTCGACATACAATTCCACCCCATTCACGAAGCTTGATTCGTCTGAAGCAAGAAACAGCGCGACCGTCGCAATTTCCTCAGGACCACCCATCTTTCCCCGCGGGACCAGGGATTCGAAATACCGCTTCGTCTCCTCGTCGAAGAGTTGCTCCTGAATGGGTGTGGCGATCTGCCCCGGGCTCAGCACGTTCACCCGGATTTTCCGGCCCTTCAGTTCGTTGAGCCACCCGCGTGCGAATGCGAGCAACGTCGCCTTGCTCGCCGCATACACGCTGAAACCAGGAAAACCTTTGATCGAAGCAATTGACCCGGTCATGAAGATCGATCCGCCATCGTTGAACAGCGGCAACGCCTTCTGAACCGTAAACAGCGTGCCGCGCGCATTCAGGTTGAAGGCCGCATCGAAGTGCTGTTCGGTAATCTCGCCCAGTGGGACGGCTTCGCCCGTGCCAGCGCTCGCGTACAGGACGTCGATCTTGCCCTTTTCCCGCTTGACTGTATCGAACAGGCGGTCGAGGTCGTCGAGATTGGACGCGTCGCCGCGCACGCCGGTCACGTTCCGGCCGATCAGCTTGACGGCCTCGTCCAGCGCCTCCTGTCTCCGGCCCGTGATGAAAACATAGGCCCCCTCTTCGACGAACAGTTTCGCCGTCTCAAGTGCCATACCGGAGGTACCACCCGTGATGACCGCAACCTTACCCTCAAGCTTTCCCATGACTTCTCCTTTCGTGGTGTCGGGACAGCATCTGCTCCGAGAACCTCGAAATGGGTCCGCCGGCGTCCGTTGTTGAGTGCGGAAGCCCGCACATCGGTGGTGCGAAATCGATCCGGCTGGACGACTGACGCCAGCCGCGACGATCGGTGTCCGCCGTTCGGAATTGGGCCGCGCTCGCCGACATAGGCTATGATGACCGCCCGTACTGCTGTTCGATGTGTTAGATACGGGCTTTGGAAGGCGCACCGCGCGGTGCCGGATTGCACCATGATCGACTGGGATGACGTTCGCTACTTTCTTGCCGTCGCGCGCGGAGGCTCAGTGCGGGCCGCCGCCGAGCGCCTCGGGGTGTATCACTCGACCGTGCTGCGACGCATCGCACAGCTCGAGGAACGCCTCGGGGCGCAGATGTTCGAAAAGCTGCCCTCGGGCTACCGCCTGACGGCTGCGGGCGAGGAGGTCCTCGAGCTCGCGAACCAGATGGAAGCGTCGTCGCACCAGCTGGAGACGCGCGTCTTCGGGCGCGACCAGAGCGTGCGCGGGCTTCTGCGGGTGACGTTGGCTCCGACCCTCGCGACACACCTGCTCATGCCGGACTTCGCCGATTTCGTGCGTCTGCATCCGGACATCGAGATGGAAATCTTGTCGTCCGGCGAGCTGGCAAATCTGACCAACCGAGAAGCCGACGTGGCGATCCGCGTCGTCTACGACCGCAAAACCCTGCCGCTCAATCTTCACGGCCTGAAGGGACCGGAGCTGTTCGGCGGCGTCTACATGTCCTGCGATCGACTAGCCGCATGGCGTGCGGGCGCGCCTGATCCCATCCGGTGGATCGTCATAAGCATTCATGGTATTCCGGATTGGGCCCGCGAGGGTGAGGTTCGCACCACGGGGGTTCCGTTCAGGACCACGGACGGCGAGGCGCAGATCGTTGCTGTACGGCAAGGGCTCGGGATGACAACACTGCCGTGCTTCGTCGGAGATGCCGACCCCCTACTGGTGAGGGTGCCGGGCACTGACCTGCACATGTACGGAACGCTCTGGCTTCTCACACAGGGGGAGACACGCAAGACGAAGCGCGTGCGGCTCTTCACGGAGTTCGTATCCCGCAGGCTCGCCGCGTACGTTCCGCTTCTCGCGGGGCTGTCTGTATCGCGCGACTGATGCGCAGCAGGTCGCCGGCGACGCTACAGTGGACAAGTGCCTAGAAGCGGACATCCCCAGCGTACGACTTGGGTCGATAGCGCGGCCCGCCTTCCGCGATCCGGACCTTCACGAGGTTCGGAGACATCCACCCCGCCGAAGGGGCCTCTACACTGGCGGCTTTATCCCAAGTAGCTCCCGAAAGCCGTCGTTCCGGTACCGGCCCTATTCCAGACATTTGAGTTCGGCACCGGAGCCCCGCTCCTAGGCCGAAGCGGCTGACCAATTGGTCACCGGTTGGTTTGCTTTCTGTGTTCTCCGCATAGCGGCGTCGCAGCAAACCACTCCAAGTTTGGAACCGAAAAGTCCTGCAAATTCAGAGAGCAAAAGCTCGGGAGTAAAAAGGCGTACTCCTCAGCTTTGGAGAGTATGGGGCAACAGAGAACAAATGAGTCGCTCTCACCACCACAGCCACTCCACAGCTTTCGGCCGAAGGGCCTGCTGTTCTGCGGAGTTTCGGGGCGACCAAGTCCAAGCAGAGAACATTGTGGAAAAATTAGGTGGTAGCGGGAGAGGCTATCATATGGCATTGATATTGTTATTTAATTTTTATTTGGTACCAACAAAAATACCAACAAGCTAGATGATCCACAGCTCAATTGCGTTGTCGAATCGACTGCATCCGATCTTCATACGGTAGCACGGGCACACATTGTCTATGGGCAATGCCAACAAATGTCGGCTCTGTGCCTCATCTCAGCCGTTCGTCGACGCTCAGCTCGATCCCGAATCCCGCAGTTCGCTCAGATTGGCGGCTATCCGCCGGCATGATCCCACCGCAGGAGCGAAGTCCGCCTCACGCAAGAAACGCGCCGGCCGACGAAGGCTGGCTCCCCGGGCTGGACGAAACTGCGAACTATGTGTTGCCGATCCCCCTCGAAAGTGCGCCAGAGCCCTCCGTCAGGATACGGAAGCGTGATCGCGACCGCGCCGAGCGGATCCGGCTTCCCGGTGGTCCGAAGCCGACATTGAGGCAACGCGCCGTCTCCCTCGCCATCGAGAAGGGCGAAGTCCGGACAAAAGACCTGACCGGCATCGGTATTCCTCGCTGCTACCTCGCCCGCATGTGCGAGGAAGGTTTTGCTCGTGAAGGCGGGCCATGGGCGGCTACCGTGCGGCAGTTTCCGAAGCGGCTCGATGGCACGATATGAACGGCTAGTGATGGCGCAAGTGTCGACGAGAGCCGGAGCAGGGTCAGGTAGGCTAGCGGGGAAAAGGCGGGGCTGTGGACTCTGGATGCCCGCGCACCTGCCTTCCTGATGGTTAGGAGAGGGGACAGCCCGCCAGGCGGTCATTTATAAGTTGGGCGACAGACGGGCGCTCCCGCGCCGCAAGCGGACGCGTTTGACTGGACAGAAGCAAGCACCGGTTTGCGTAACGCCCGTTCGAGCGCATCAGGTCATCGTGGCTACCGTCCTCGACCATGCGGCCATGCTCGATCGTGATGATCGGTTCGCGTGGCGCACCGTCGAGAGCCGATGAGCGATGACGAAGGCGGTTCGGCCGGCAGAAATTCGTTTCATGTTCTGCTGAATGGCCCGCTCGCTTTCGTAATCCAGGGCGCTGGTCGCCTCGTCGAGGATGAGGATGCGCGGATCGGTAATGAGTACCCGAGCGATTGCGACATGCTGGCACTGCCCGCCGGAAAGGCTGCTGCCGCGTTCGCCCAGGATGGTGTCATAGCCCTCGGGCAGCTACAGGATGAAATCGTGAGCGCCGGCGAGCGATGCCGCTGCAATGACGCGCTCCATGGGCATAGCCGGATCAGCGAGCGCGATGTTCTCGCGAATGGACCGGTTGAAGAGCACGTTCTCTTGCAAAACGACGCCGATCTGGCGTCGAAGCCAGGTTAGGTCGACTATCGCCAGATCGACGCCATCGACCAGCACCACAGGCCAGCTCGCTTCGACACACCATGGGCCTGCGCCGCAAGGGCTTGGGAAAGACGTCCCTCGATGATGGAAAGAGCCAGTTCCTCTCGACGCCACGGCGTCAGACGGGCATTCTTGTGGATGTTCATTCGGACCTCCGGTGAGTGACGGGGTCGTCGCGGAGAGATCCCGCCGGACCTCGTGTCTGGAATGTGTCGTTCACCATTTGGGGCTGGCGCTCGGCGGCAGGCCGGCCGCGAGCATTGCCAAGCGGCTGATGGTGCCGGTCAGCAATGATACTCTGTTGCGACCTGGATCGCGTGCGGCAACGCCTTCGCCGCCGCTTCGCCATAACCGCCGCCGCGGTCACGTGCGATTGTTCCGATCTCCTGATGATCGGTGAGCCATGCATGATTCCGGTGATCGGCGGCTTCACTACGTCTTGTGCGGTAGAGCGGCGTCGCGCCACACCGGCACACTGGCCTGGCGCCTATACGGCCTTCAGCCGCAGATCGCCAATCTCGGTGTACGACTTGAACCAGGCATATGTCAGCTCCAGGCCTGCACGAAGCGTATACTTTGGTCGCCATCCAGTTGCGAACAGCTTGCTGACGTCCATCAGCTTGCAAGGTGTCCCGTCTGGCTTTGCCGAGTCCGTCTGGATCTCACCCGTGAAGCCATTGACGTCGGCGATAAGCATTGCGAGGTCCAGGATGGAGATATCCTGGCCCGAACCGACATTGAGGTGGCCGTCGGCAGAAGTCTTGAGTATGTGGACAATGGCGTCGGCGGCATCGCCCACGTGGAGGAATTCGCGTCTCGGTCTGCCGGACCCCCAGATCGTCAGGCTCGGTTCTCTCCCGATCTTCGCGTCGTGGGTCCTGCGCATGAGTGCGGGGACAAAGTGGCTATTCTCCGGGTCGAAGTCGTCGCCTGGACCGTATAGGTTACAGGGCATTGCCGAAACATAATCGGCACCGTACTGGCGGCGGTAGGCCTGACACAGCTTGAGACCGGCGACCTTGGCGATAGCATACCACTCGTTGGTGGGTTCCAAGGGGCCTGTGAGAAGCGCGTCTTCCGGGATCGGCTGTGGCGCCAGCTTCGGGTAGATGCAGGATGAGCCCAAGAACAACAGTCTGTCGACGTCACACCGGAACGCGGCGTGGATGACATTCGTTTCGATCAGCAAGTTGTCGAGCAGGAAATCGGCCGGATAGCGATCGTTGGCGAGAATCCCGCCGACCTTTGCGGCTGCAAGGACCACGGCATCGGGCCTGGTTTCTGTCTCAAGGACCTCGCCCCGATCCTGCGCGGCTGGATCGCCTACTCCAGCGATGCACGGCGTCCTGATTTCGAAGGTCGAGAACGTCGCGCGGAGCCATTAGGACCTCGCAGTTTTCCTCCTCCAATCGCCGCGCCACAGTCGAGCCGACCATGCCGCAGTGGCCAGCCACGAATATCCGTTTTGCGTCGAGCCGATAAGTGTAGTCCATGACCGGTGGCCCTCTCTAGACGCTACTGTCCATGTGCCAGCTCTCTCGCTCCAGACGTTTCAGATCGGCGGCCACCATTTCCGCCACGAGGTCGCTGAACGTCGTCTTAGGCGACCAGCCGAGCTTTGAGCGGGCTTTCGCCGGATTTCCCATCAGGAGATCGACGTCCGTCGGACGGAAATGGCGTGGGTCAACTCGGACGAGGATCTCTCCTGTCTTGCGATCCCGGCCGATCTCGTCCACCTCCTTACCTTCCCAGACGATGACGCGGCCGACTGCCCGAAAGGCACGTTCCACGAACTCGCGCACCGAATGGGTTTCGCCCGTGGCGAGGACGAAGTCGTCAGGCTTGGCGTGTAGAAGAATCCGCCACATGCCCTCCACATAGTCGCGAGCATGCCCCCAGTCGCGTCTCGCGTCCAGATTTCCAAGATAGAGGGTGGACTGAAAGCCTCGCTCGATACCTGCAACCGCACGTGTGATCTTGCGGGTCACAAACGTCTCGCCGCGCGTGGGGCCTTCATGATTAAACAGTATGCCATTGGAAGCGAACATTCCGTACGCTTCACGGTAATTGATCGTGATCCAATAGGCATAGAGTTTGGCCGCCGCATAGGGAGAGCGCGGGTAGAACGGCGTCTTCTCCGTCTGGGGCACCTCCTGGACTTTGCCGAACAGCTCGGAGGTTGACGCTTGATAAAAGCGCACCCGCTCTTCCATCTTCAGGATGCGTATGGCTTCAAGCAGCCTGAGTGTGCCAAGGGCATCGGCGTTGCCGGTATATTCCGGCATCTCGAAGCTTACCTGGACATGGCTTTGGGCCGCAAGATTGTAGATTTCGGTAGGGCGCGTCTCCTGAATGATGCGAATGAGATTGGTCGCATCGGTCAGGTCGGCGTAGTGGAGAAAGAAGCGTGCGTCCGGTTCGTGCGGATCGACGTAGATGTCGTCGATGCGTTCGGTATTGAAGGAGGAGGATCTGCGTTTCAGTCCGTGGACAGTATAGCCTTTCTCCAGCAGCAGTCTGGCAAGGTAGGCACCGTCCTGACCGGTCACACCAGTTATGAGCGCAATCCGATCTGTCATCGTGTCCCATCCATCGTTGAGGGCTGTGGTGGCGCCGTCGACCGACGGTCCGCCCCCGCACCCCTCAAATGAAAGGCGAAAGCGCTTTGTTCGACCAGAGTGTCATTGTGGGAGGCACGCCAGCAAAGGAGGTAATCCCCACCGCTCAATGCCCGTCACAGCTACTTCCCGTGCGTCCCCTTTCTGCTTGGCTAGCCTCGTCGGACGTAGCCGCCCTGCCGCGAGCCGTCAGCTCACAAGCGCTTGCGCCACCGCTTCTCCGCGAGCTGCTTGCCGCCCATGCTGCCGTCGGCAATGCCGAACATGTGGGTCGTCTGACCAGTGCGGCGCGGGCCATGCCGGCTGAGAAACGTTCGCGTCCAGCCTGCATCTCGGGTCACCTGGCAAGCGTGGCGTCGGGGCGCTTGTTGCCGACGATCCCCGCCACCGACGGCGGCTTGTCGAAAGTTCTCGTAAGGCTTTTTATCGCTTCAGCAAAAATGACAATTCGTGGCCTGCAGGAGAAACATGGAACAGGGTGTACCCCTGGCCCTTTATCGATTCCACTGTTCGGTAGGTTTGCTCCACCGGAGTGCGGTGCCACCAGTGGTGAAACTCGACGAGAATCTGTCTCGGTAAGACATCAGATCCAAGCACCTCTGGAAGGACGTCGTGCTCTGCCCCCTCAACGTCGAGTTTCAGCACATCGATAGTTGCCAGTCCGAGCATATCCAGGATAGTAGAGTAACGCCTCACGTTGCAGACAATGCTCTTGCCTGTAACCATCTTCGTGGAAAAATTGCCGCGTGTATCATCTTCGGACACAGCAAACGTCTGCTCCCCGTCGAAATTAGATATTCCAAAGGGGTAGATCCGCACAGTGGGGGGTAATTCCTGAGCGGCAATCCAGTCAAGACTGGCCGGAGTCGGATCAAACCCAAAGACCTTTGCGCCGAATACTTTGCTGATTTCCTGATCAAATGAGATGTCATCCCCTAAGCCAAAGGAAAGAACAATAGGGGAGGGAGTACCTAGAAGAGGCTCGACCGCAACCACCCAACCTCCATACACGGAACCGAGTTTTTGTGTAGGAACAGAGCATTCGGGCCGGAGAAGATGATCGAAGCCTAAGGCCGCTCTTACAACGCGCTTACAATACCGGAGCCAATCTGGATTGTACATCAATAGTGCCTTTGGCTTATTTGTAATAGCTGTTCCGCTTGACTGCGCCGTCCTCATCATGTCCAAAATGGACAAGAGCGCCAGATGGGTTCAGTCTGGCCTAACGCGGAGGGGCTATCGCCCTGTGAATTTTACATCAATTCCCTCCCGCGACCAGAGTGTCATTGTGGCCGGCACTCCAGCAAAAGGAGGTAATCCCCATCGCTCGGCGTTCGTAACAGATGCTGCGGGAGCGTCGCCTTGGGCTCGCCAACGTCTTCGCCCTACTGCATAGGAAGTGGCCGCCCCGATGCGGGCGTCGGCTCACGAGTCCCTACGCCGATGCCCTCGTCCGTGGGCTGTGTGCCGGCTACTGCGGAGCCGAAGAAGTGGCAATCCTGTTCGTTGCGGAGCTGAACGCAGGGGAGGGCGGGCAGTTCGAATCGGCCTTGGCGGTTGCAACGAAATTGACCCTGGGCTTCGCCGAGCGGAGCGATCGGGCTTGTTGAACAGCGGCCGCGCGACGTAGTGGGTACTCGAAATGGCAGAGGTAATAGGGCCAGTGGAAGCCGTATGGGGACCCAGCTGCCGGATGCATATTTTTTGATCCGTTGCATTGTGGTAATTCGCCGCTGTTGCGAACCCTTCAGCATGATTGTTGTTGCTTGGCCAAGATGACGTTTCCTGGCCGGCTTCACACCAGTTCCTACTGGAGAAGCCCTTTGGCAAGTTCGCGCAAGTCCTGAAACGCAATAACAAGGTATGAGACCAGAAAGCTGCACAGATAGAAGCTTGGTGCGGCGCCGCGCTCCCACCGGAGAAACAAGGCGCCGAGTTCAAGGCTCGGGCGCGTTTGTGCTAGCCATGCCAGGGTCGCGGCCAAGGCGAGGCTACCCAGAGCATTGGTCGGGTAATGCAGCCCCAAGTAGACTCGCGCAAGCTCTATCACCAAGGTGCAGGCCAGGGCGAGGAGTCCGAGTTCGAAGCGAACGAGAAGAATGGCGATCGCTAAACCCGCGAACAGAACCGCTCGCTCACTGGGGAACCCGGGGCTGCCGGCGAACGGCGCTGAGCGCAGAACGGCAGCGTCGCCCAGAACCTCCGGGATATGAAGCCCAAGTGCGGCGTCAAAAATCGGCTTTGGCGTCGTCGGCAGAGTGCCCCGCAGGAAATGCGCGACGAGCGCCGCGAGGACAGCTGCGCAGACGCCGCTCACCAGCCTTGCCCTCGATTCCGGCCTGTCATGGGCGAACCAGCAATACCAAAGCAAGGACACAACTATAGCGCCCTCGGTTGTTGGGTAGACGGCACCGAAAGCGAGCCGGCTGGCGAAGGGCTGATTGCTCGCTACGATGTTAATGGCCTTTACGAGGGGCCTGTCGATCCAATCCGGGTTAAGGGCCAGGAAAGTCGTACCCACAAAGAGGAGGCAAAGCGCGGCGGCATGCTTCAGGTAATGGAAGTCGGATAGCGTTCGCGCCATCGGTTCGGCCATCTCGAACCTCCTCGGGCTCGATCTGCGGAACATCCCGCTAACTATGCGGTTGTAAGAACCTCGCGCTGCGGTGACGCGGCAGAGCTGCCGAAGAAGACAAGATCCTGCGCCCGGCGCAGCGCGTCGCACAGCCGCCCTATCGGATGCTCGATGTCGTCATAGCCGAGCACCTCGTCGCGCTTGATGTCGCGCAGCAGTCGGCAGCCCTCGGCGAGCCCGATCGGCACAAGCCGCTCGGCGTGCACCGTCGGCGCGTTCTCGCAGAGGCCATAGGTCATGTAATGTCCGAGGCCATCGAGGATCTCTCCGGCACTAAGGTCCCGCTTGGCGGCGGCCACCACGTCAACGGTCGGCGCGCCCAGGGGCGCAATCGCAGCATCGCGGAAGATCGCGGCCCTCGCCACCGTGAAGGGCACCTCGAAATGACACAGATGATAAGGCCAATAGAAACAGTAGAGCGGCCCGGGGCCCATCTTGTAGAGTGACAGATAGTGTTTCTCGACGGCATTCTCTGTGGTGCCAAGAACGAAGACGCCGGGGTTGGGCATGGCGCCGACACAATAATCAACTATCCCCGGCCCCTCGAGGAGCTGATTGAGCGGATACCAGCCGACCGCCTCCTGGATCGGGGTCCCGGGCTCGACCACAGGCCCGTACATGCCGCGCTTGGCCACCAGCATGCCTGTGGCGTTAGCGACGATGGCGTTCTCGAATGAGATCTTCGTGCCGTCCGCGAAGGAGGTGACCATCGGGGCCTTCATCCCCCACTTCTTGGCAAATCCCTCCTGGGTCGTCGGATTTCGGTAGGGATCGTGCAGGCCCTTGATGTTCCCGCAAAGCACGGGACGTATGCCCAGGCCCCTGACCCAACGGTAGAGGTTCATGATGACGCCCGGCTGATCCCCCTCCACATTGGTGAGGACCACGCCTGCCTGGTCGGCATACACTTTCAGGATTGGGCCGATCGTGCCGTCGAGTTCGGCATTCATCAGGGCGACATGCTTGCCGTGCCGGATCGCGCGCATTGTGACGTGGGCAGCGAACTCGATCGCGCCTGTCGCCTCGACGACGATGTCGATGCCTTCGGCCTCGCAAATGTGCATCGGGTCCGCCGTGATCGCGCGGCGGCCGCGGGCCACGAGATCCTCAAGCGCTTTGGTGCTGGTCGCCTCCGTCACATCGTCCGCGCCTGCAGCGGCATAGGCCTCTCGCGCCTTTTCCACGTGTCTGTTGGAAATGGCTACGAGTTCCATGCCCGGAACATATCGCAGCATCTGCATCGCGATGCCTCGGGCCATGAAACCGGCCCCCACCATACCCACGCGAATTGGACGCCCCTCAGCCTGGAGCAACTCCAACTCCCTGTCGACGATGAACATTTGCGTCTCCTCTGTAGCGCTCCCGCAAGTTCGTCGCCGAGAAAGGTCATTCAGCGTAGTCCGGCCAAGTTCGGTCCTTATCTGAGATCACCGCCGGCTCATCCACTGGCCACTTCACGGCGAAAGCAGAATCGTTCCAACGAACACCGCGTTCGGCTGCCGGTGCATAGAATTCGGAGACGAGATACGTGGCCTCGGTGTGGTCCTCAATGGTGAGAAAGGCGTTCGCGCAGCCCTTCGGTATCACCAGCATCCGTTGGTTCGCCGCGGAAAGTTCCACAGTGAGGTGCTGCTTATAGGTGGGCGACTCGGGCCGCAGGTCGATCAGCACGTCGTACAGGCTGCCCCGGATGCAGCGAAGCATCTTGTCCTCGCCATGGGGAGCCAGCTGGTAGTGGAAGCCGCGCAGTGTATGCTTGTGCCTGTTGTATGAAATATTCATCTGCACGACATGATCCGGAAGCCCCTGCTCGGCAAATTCCCGCGAACACCAGCCGCGTGCGAAAAAGCCCCGCTCGTCTTCGAATTTCTGCAGTTCCACCAGGGTGGCGCCGGGAATATCGATCTTTGTGAAAAGCATCGTAGATCCATTGATCAAATGAGTGTCACGTCGGGTCGCATCTCCGACGCTCTCCTAAGGGTTGCTCGCGCCGGCGGTCCGCTTGTGCGATCGCGGGACGGCATCAGACTTGCGCCGGATGCAAGAGGCGCGAGCCGTGGACTTCATAGCCGATAGGCACATAGGCTAGGTTTGAGAGTGCGCGTCTTACGCTTTCCCGGCGTTCCGGCTTGACCGCGAACATAAGGAATCCGCCACCGCCGGCGCCGCACAGCTTGCCGCCTTCCGCACCTGCGTCCCTGGCGAGGTCGTAGTGGCCATTGATCGCCGCGTTACTCACGCGGGACGCCAAACTCCGCTTCATCTCCCACCCTGCGTGAAGGACGGCACCGAAGCGTTCTATGTCGATGACGGGCTCCGAAAAGATCTCCTGAAGCATGAAGGCATCGTCCCGCATCCGCCTGAGCGTATCGAGATTGCTTGACGTGTTCGCCTTCTGCTCTGTCAGCACGGAACTGGCCGGTCGCTGATGCGATGTCCAGAACATCATCAGGTTGCTGAAGAGATGTTCGACGGCGCCATTGCGCACCCGCTGCGGCTCGACCGTTACCGCGCCGCCAGGCTGGAAGCGGAACAGGTTCATGCCCCCGAACGCGGCGGCATACTGGTCCTGCTTGCCAATCGGCTCCTTGAGGATGTCCATCTCGATGTGACATGCCTCTTCGGCGAGTTGGCCAGGGGTGACACGTTCTCCCCGGAATGCATGCAGGGCGTTGAGCAGTCCCACCGTGAACGAGCTCGACCCCCCCATGCCCGTCGAAGCCGGCATGTCTCCGACCGTCGAGATGTAAATCGGCGGTTCGATCTCCAGGAAACGCAGGCATTCGCGAGCGATGTTGTTCTTGATCTCCCCTATGGTGTTTACCTGCTCTGTCTGTGAATAGTTCAAGCGGATGGGTTCATTAAAGATCTCGCTGTGACGCTTGACGGTGACATAGATGTACTTGTCCACTGCCGCGCTGAAGACCGCGCCGCAATCGAGATTGTAGAAATCGGGCAGGTCGGTACCGCCGCCAGCAAAACTGACGCGCAAAGGAGTGCGCGTCAGGACGAGAGACGGTAGACGCTGTGCAGCGCGATCGATGATGGTCGGAAGGTCCAGTCCTGAGCGGCGCACCACGGCTTTGGTATCGTCTAGCTGTTCCATGTTTTGTGCCCTCGAAAATCAACGGAATGAAAATTAGGCAACACGCGGCTGTGCGGTTCGCCAGCGCAGCTGATCATCGAGCATCCCCGCCTTGAGCAAATGATCGAGCCAGCGCAGCCGCGTGAAGCGCTTGTCGGTAAAGTCTTCAAATCTAAGTGCGATCGAGCGGAACGCCTCGTAAAGCTCCTGCGCTCCCTTTCGCGCCGTCGACTGAAACTCGAAATCCGGGAAAGTCCGTGAGAACTTGCTGAAGTCCGCCTTGTAGGTCCTTTGGTCCGCGCCCGGCTTCGGTGTCATTGTGAGCTGCGCGCCGGGGACGGCCTCAACGGCGATCTCCGCTATCTCGCGCACCTGAAGATTGAGGCTTTCAACACCCATGTTGAACGCCTCATTGTGGATGTCCTGTAGCGGCGCCTCCAGCATCAATTTGAAATAGCGCGCGACATCCTGGACATGAACCACGGGCCGCCATGGCGTGCCATCGCTATGGACTTCGACACGTCCAATTGTGAAGGCGCTGCCCATGAAATTGTTCAGCACGGTGTCGAAGCGCATTCGCGGCGAGAGACCATAGACGGTGCCGTTGCGGCAATAGACGGGCGAGAACCGGTCGTCCGCCAGCGCGCGCAGCGCTTCTTCGGCAACAGCCTTCGATCTTGCGTACTCTGTTTGCGGCGCCAGCGGGGCGGTTTCGTCGACGACGGCGGCTTTCGACATGCCATACATGATGCAGGAGGAGGAAAATAGGAACCGCCGGATGCCGGCCGCCTTGGCCATCGTGGCCAGACGAACTGTCCCTTCCGCATTGATCTGTCTCGTCCAATCCGCGTTGAGATTTCCGATCGGGTCGTTCGAGAGTGCCGCCAGATGGATCACCGCGTCAAAGCCCTGGAGATCCGGGGGTTCGATGGCGCGCAGATCCTTTGTGATCTCGGGCACACTGGTATTGTCGGCTCCCAGGGTGCACGCACGAAAATATCCCATGTCCAGCCCGACAACCTCATAGCCCGCCGCCTGCAACACGGGCACCATGACAGAACCGAGATATCCATTGTGTCCGGTGACGAGAACGCGTGTTGGTTCATTCATGTCTGCCCTGCTCCGCTTTCGAAAGGAGTTGACGGGTGAGGTCCAGAAGCGAGCATTGCTCGCTTACTTGCGCATATAGGCAGTCCGCGGCTTCGGCCGCTTGACGGTCACGATCGTCATCGCCGACAAAGAGTGTGCGTGTGAGGTCGAGATCAAAGTCGCGCTGTGCCTGATACAGCATGCCGGGTTTGGGCTTGCGGCAGTCGCAGCCGTCGTCCCAGCCGTGTGGGCAGTGGTAGATCTCCGCGATCTTGCCGCCGACGGCTTCGGACTCGGCGCACATGCGCTGGTGAAGCGCCTCGAGATCAGCGGCGGTCATCGCTCCGCGCGCTATCCCTGCCTGGTTCGAGATGATGACTATGCGGTAGCCGGCCTCGTTCAGAAGGGCCAACGCCTGCTTTGCACCCGGAACCCACTCCCACTGGTCCCATGAACACACATATTGAGCCCGTGGCGGTCTGCAGTTGAGTACGCCGTCCCTATCTACGAGCATGGTTTTTTCGCGCCTCATAAAGCGCTCCGTCGCGGGTAGACGCTCGATCGAGCCCACGCTGTAATAGCGGTGCTCGCTCACGAAGCCGGCGAGGCGATGCTGCGTCGCGAGCGGCGTGTAGATGGCCTCCTCGAAGAGGGTGTCTTCGTCGGGCAGGAGTTCGAGGGCGAGATCGGTCAGTATGGCATAGCTGATCTCGACTCCCTGCAGCCCGGGCGTGGTGCGGAGCCGGTCGAAGACGGTCACATTGTCGTCCGCATCAAGGATCACGCTGCCGCGTGAATAGCCGTCCTTGTTGCTGTAGACCGTGATCATTCCAGGCTTGCCGGCCGCACAGAAGCGTTGCCACAGCCGCTCCATGCGCATCGGCCAGTAATTGTCACAATACAGCAGCAGGAAGCACGGATCTATGAGGTGACGGGCATTGGATACCCGGCTGCTGGTGAGGTCGTCGGGACGGGTGACGGCATATTCGATACTGAGGCCCAACCTGCTGCCGTCGCCGAAGTGGTCCATCACCACATGGGGCAAATACCCGAGTAGAAGAAGAACCCTTTCGAACCCCTCCTGCCGCAGCTGTTCGATCTGGTATTCCAAAAAAGGGCGGCCGAGCACCGGCACCATTGGTTTCGGGCGGTCGAGTGTGATCGGCCGCATGCGCGTGCCACGCCCGCCGGCCAGGATGACCGCCTGGCGCGGCCGGCTGTAGGTGCGGCCCTCGACATCTGCCTTTTGCAGGCAGGGAGAGCTCGGCAGGACAATATTCATTGACCGCGCTCCGGTCGGTCGGCGACGAGGTATCGCGTGATGGCATGACAGATCGCGGCGTGGGCGTCCTCGACGAGTTCGTAGGTGCCTTTTTCAGACCGCACCCATACTGGCTGATCGACGAGCTCTTTGAGCGTGCCGCCGTCAAAACCGACAATGCCGATGGTGGCTACCTTCCTTTCGCGAGCGAGTTCGACTGCCCGCACGAGATTAAGCGAGTTCCCGCTGGCTGAAATCACTATGAGCACGTCACCCGGCTTGGCGAAGTTCTCCATCTGGCCGGCAAAGATACGCTCGTAGCCTTCGTCATTGCCGAGCGCCGTCATCCAGGAGACGTTGTCTGTCAGGCCCATGACCCGGATTGGCTGCCTTCCCGAGCGCTTCGTGGCCTTACCGAGGTCATTGACCCAGTGGGAGGCGGTCGCTGCGCTGCCGCCGTTGCCGGCGACGAAGACTGTGCCGCCCGCATCGCGTACGGCGCGCAGCATCTGTATCGCCTCCTGCACGGCATCCGTATCGATCTGCGCCAATGCGATGCACAGCGATGCCAGATAATCCTGCGTGAATTCTTTAGGCTGCAACCAGAGGGCATCATCCGCGAAGATTTGCGACATCCCACCACTCCCTGATCGATCGCGAGCTCTGTCATGCCACCGTCGATGGCTGCAATAGGTGAACCATCATCACAGCGTGCGAGCACTTCATCACAGCGTGCGAGCACTTCGAGTTCAATTGCTATTCCGATGCTATTCCGAACGGGAAGCCGGCGGGCGGCGCTCATCGGAGGTACTTAAAAGGATATCCCTTGTTCTCTCCGTTGCGGCCGGCACGTCGGCAGGCGGCCACATCGGCGTCAAGATCGTCACGGTGTCGCCCGACAACAATGCCGTAGGCAAACCCGCGGTGATGGGGCTTTACCTCCTGCTCGACGGCCCGACGGGCTGCGCATTTCATGCGCTCTTTCGGCACCACGGAGAGAACAAGGGATATTCCTTTTAAGTACCTCCGGTGAGCGCGCCGCCCGCCAGCTTCCCGTTCGGAATAGCAATTGAACTCGAAGTGCTCGCACGCTGTGATGATGGCTCACCTGTTGCAGCAATCGAGCAATCGAGGGTGTGGCATGACAGAGCTCGCGATCGATCAGGGACAGTTGCGCGAGCAAGTGCTTGGGGTAGCCGTGCACGCCCTGGGCTTGGCGCAGGCAGTCAACTGCGTCTTCGACTGGGCCCTACGGCGGGAGAGCCGAACGGTTTTCCTGTGCAATGTCCACAGTGTCGTCACCGCCCGCCGCAATCGCGCCCATGCCGAAGCGATGGATAGCGCCGACCTTGTCGCGCCGGATGGAGCGCCGGTGGCCTGGATGCTGAGGCGGCAGGGACACGCGGATCAGCCGCGCATCAGCGGACCGGACCTGATGTGGATTTGTTGCCGGAGGGCATCGGAACTCGGCACGGCAATGTTCCTGTACGGCGGCAGCCCGGGCACCCTCCAGCGTCTCGGACGGTGCATTCGAACCGAGTTTGCCGGCATAAACATCGTGGGCTCTTACTCACCTCCGCGCCGCCCTCTGTCGGCCGAGGAAGATGAGGCAGTGGTCAGAATGATCAATCAGTCCGGTGCGAGGATCGTGTGGGTGGGGCTCGGATGTCCCAAGCAGGAAAGCTGGATGCAGGCGCATCGCGGCCGGATCAATGCGGTCATGTTGGGGGTAGGAGCAGCTTTCGATTTCCACGCCGGAGACGTCAAGCGGGCGCCGCAATGGATGCAGAAGAGCGGGCTGGAATGGCTGCACCGGCTCTTCCAGGATCCCCGCCGCCTGGCGAGCAGGTATCTCGTGACGAACAGCCTGTTCATCCTGGCTTTGCTGCAGGCGTTGCTGCTTCCCGGGCGCAGACTTCGTGACGGTTAGAGGGAGGCGGAACCAGTGAACACGCTCGGACCGCCGTATTGCTGATCTGCGCCAACTCCTTCACGGGCGGCTGTTCTTCGGCGCTGCTGCTGGGAGGCGGCGCTGCCCATATCTGGACGGTGTGGTTTGCATTGCCTCGACAGGCACCTGACTGGAGGCTACCATGACTCTGAGCAAACAGGCCGCCAGTCTGGCTGTCCTGCATGTCACCGACGTCCTGCAGCCGCTGATCATCTTGCCCTATGCCGGGCGTGTCCTCGGACCCATGAGTTTCGGGCAGTACGCGTATGCGCTCGCCATCGGACAACTCTTTGCCTCCGTCGTGGCCTATGGATTTCATTGGACCGCGCAGCGCAGGGTTGCTTCCCTTCGATACGAGCCGGCGGCGATCGCGTCACTCGTTGCTCAGGTCACGGCCACCAAGGCAGTGCTGTTCGTTGCCGTATGCCTGGTTGGCCTTGTGCTGGCCGGCGACGTCCTGGCGCTCAGTAGGCCGACATTCCTGTGCGCGATGCTCTCGGCCGCCGGCGGCATTATTTTTCCGGCCTGGCTCTTCGTCGGCCTGGAACGCGCCTGGCAGGCGGCCGTCGCGGTGGTTGTTGCTCGCGTTCTGGCGCTCGTCTGCTTCGTCGCCATGGTCGCATCACCTGACCAGGTCACGCTCGCCGTTGCCATCCAGAGCGCAGTTCCCGTCGTCAGTGGCGTCATCTGCTTACCTTTCATCCTTCCGATTGGGTTCGGCGGCTTCAGGTCCGTGACACTTTCGACGATTGGAATGCAGCTGCGCGATGGCTGGAGGGGTTGCCTCTTCTTAGCCGTGGAGACTGCCCTCTTCACCCTCCCTGTCGCCCTTGTCGGGCATTTCGAAGGTTATGTCGCAGCCGGACAATATTCTGTCGCCGAAAAATTCCTATTAGCCGCGCGGGTATTTTTCAAGTTGCTCATGGATACCTTCATACCGAGGGTTTCATACTACGCTCATGTCGACCCTGCTGCCGGGATACGACTGATAAGGAGATCACTATTCACCGTAGTAGGCGGAACGGCGATGAGTATTGGAATGTTCTTTGTTGCTCCATATGTAATATTGATCCTCTTCGGAGATGAATTTTCAGGGGCGATACCTATCGTGCGCGCAATGGCAATTATACCATTGCTGATGAACATAAATACATTCACAGCAAATATATTCATGTTTAGTTACGGCTATGAAAATGAATGGGCCGTCCTTAACGTATCCGGTCTGCTAGTATTCCTGGTGGCCACATATTTTTTGTCTTTCGTCATGGCGGAGCAAGCCATTGTTTATGCGCTGGTGGCGAAGGACGTCGTCGTGCTGGTGGTTTCAGCCGGCTTCTTCCTCATTGGCGGAGCGGCCGTCCTTCGCACGGCGGCGGCTTGCGACCCAGGCCGGGTGCGAGGATATCTGCCGGCGTCCCAATCCGCGCCGTTGGAGCACGAGGCCGATCGTTTCCGGTCGTAGGGGAGTCTGTATGTTCGCCACTGATCACTTTGTCGTTCAGCCGTCCGGGTCGCCTCACCAGCCGATCCCCCCCAAGGATCGCGACGAGCTGACCGCGAAAGACATCTTGAGATTTGTTCGAAGCAGTTGGCGCCTTTGCCTCCTCTGGATGGTTGTGAGCCTTGGTGTCGGCGGCGCATATGCGGTCCTTTCGCCTGGATATTACACCGCCTATGCGACGATCCTCCTTTCATCTCCGCCCGCTTCGCAACCGGGCGAAGCTGAGGCAGATGAGCGGGTCTATGTAGAGAGCCAGATACAGGTCATTCAGTCGGACGAGGTCGTCGGACGCGTTGTTGACCACACTGGCTTAGCGGAAGACGAAGAGTTTGTGATGGATGACAGCTTGCGCGCGCGGATCTCCAGCTATGTGCGGAGCCAATTGGCGTCTCTCTTCGGCACCGAGCTGCCGACGGCGGAGCCAAATATTCGGCATGAGGCGATGGTCCTTGTGAGGCGCGCGTTTTCCGTTCATCAGCTGGGTTCCTCCCGCGCCGTCGAGATCGGGGTCACCTCTTCCGATCCTCAGTTCTCGGCCATGCTCGCGAACGCGATCGCCGGCGGTTACATCGGAAGTCAGCGCGAACGCCGGCAGGCGGCTCGCGCGGAAGAAACATCTGATCTGCACAAGCGGCTGGCGGAACTTCGGGAAAAGGCTTTTGTGACCGAACCACTGAAGAAACTCCCATCAGACCCTGAATCTGCGGAGAGGGCAAGAGTCCTTTTCCGCGAGCAGCAGAGCGCGGCCGAGGTTTATCGCTCGCTTTACAATGCCCTTCTGCAGCGGACCCACTCCGATTTCAGCGCCTCGTCGCTGATCCCGAGCGCAAGGGTTATCACGGCGGCCGAACCGCCTCGCCGACGCAGTTGGCCGCCAACGGTCCTGATGGTAGCGCTCTCCGTTATGGCCGGTGGGGTTGCCGGCGTTGGTCATGCATTGATCAGGCAAGCAATGAACCACCGCCTGATGACGGTCGAGGATGTGCACAGGTCGACCGGCCTTGATCGGATTGTAGGGATCCCCAGAATTCCCCGCCGCAGGTGGAATGTCGTGGGGCCATGCGGGCAGTCTTTGCAGCCCGTCTACTCAAAGGACGCTCCCGAGCTTCACAGCTCGCTGAGCAAGATTGCCACCCGGATGCGCGGAGTTCAGGGCCAAGTGAGCAAGATTGCCACCCGGATGCGCGGAGTTCAGGGCCGCCAAGGCGGATTTGTAATCGGCGTTGCTTCACCCCTCGGCAAGTCCGGAAGCTCCACGGTGGCGGTTCATCTCGCAAGGGTCATTGCGGCGACCGGGCAAAAGACACTGCTCGTTGATGCCAATTGGCAAAAGCCATCAATGGACCAGCCAATGCTGAACACGGAGCCAGGTCGCAAGCTCGCCAGGGCGTTTGCCACCATTCCCGCGGATCAGGAAGGGCTGGAAGTTCTGGTTCTCAGGCCCACGGGGTCAATCTCCGACTTGAATGCCTCGCTCTCCATCTCCGCTGCACTCCAGCATCTGCAGCAAGAATACAGTTGTATAGTAGTTGATTTCCACAGCACCGACCGCACCGCTGATCTGGAAGCGGCCATGGGCGTCATCAGCGAGGTCCTCCTGGTGCTGAAGGCACGCCGCACTTTCGCGGACCACCTCGAGGGAATCCTGCGCATCATCCCTGCAGAGAAACTCTCGGCAGTAATTTTGACCAGGATCAACCGTGCGGCTTTCAGTCCTAACCGGGAATACAGGCCATGACCTCGTCAGCGACATTGTCACGCAGGAAGGGTTCAGAGCCGGTCGACCTCGTTTGCAGCCATTCCCCTGACGTGCTCGACTACACCCTCTTTCTCTCCGGCATTTGGCTGGCCTGCGCCCTCGCAATATCCCTGCGCCTGCTTGGCCCTTTCTTCATAGTGATCCCGGTCGGTGTCTGTCTGGCCTATGCCGTGCTGCGGCAGACGGTGCCGCCTCGTCTGCTGGCGGTCTACACTGCCTTCTGCCTCTTCATTGCCCTGCTGTCCAGATACGGGCTGATGCCGGATTCCTGGCAGGTTCACTTCCTTCAAGAAGCAGTCACAAGGCAAATCGTCCCGATTGTAGGATTCTTCGCCGTCGCATGGGCATCCAAGGCCTATTTCCGCCGCAGGCTGATGAGCGGCAATGCCTTTTTTGGTGCACCCGTTTTCCTGTTCCTGTCTCTCGTTGTCGCTCCGGCGGTGATGTTTCAGCAGGACGTGCAATATCAGGGCGCATCTCCGCAAGCCACGATACCGATTCTTTATGGTTCGCTGATCAATAACATGGTCATTGCCGCGTTTTTCATTGCAGGCGGTATTTTTCTGACGAACGACTGGCGCCGATACGGCGGCATTTTGCTCTTATTGGGAATAGCCCTCGCCAGCCCGTTGGCTCAGTTCAAGGTGCTCGCGGTCACGATGATCGTCATTCTAATTGGCGTGCCCGGCCGGTTGATGGCCGCAGCTCTGGCGACCGCACTGACTTCGGCCTATGCCGTCGGGCTGAACTTCATACCTCAAACCTTTGCTCTGGACCCGAACTCCGGGATCCGACTCGCGTTCATTTCGGACGCACTCGCATCCCTTGCTGATACATACGGATTTGGCATCGGATTTGGGAAGGAATCGGTCCGATGGCGATATGAGTTTCCCGGGTTCGAGGATATTACCTTTCTTCCCGACACCAGGAATATTACGCATGCCAAAATGCTTGAGATACTCTCGACA
Organism: Mesorhizobium temperatum; assembly: GCF_002284575.1. Taxonomy (GTDB): domain Bacteria; phylum Pseudomonadota; class Alphaproteobacteria; order Rhizobiales; family Rhizobiaceae; genus Mesorhizobium; species Mesorhizobium temperatum. The sequence goes on along the minus strand of NZ_NPKJ01000006.1, from coordinate 19,034 downwards.
GGAATTCACAATTCGTTCTTTCAAGCCATATTGCGGACGGGGGTCATTGGTTTCATTTTGATCGTGTCTGCCATTTTGGTGGCCTTCCCGCCAAATCGACTGCCACGCGGTGTTCGCAATCATGCGTCCACAGTCTTCATCACGATTTTCCTCGCCATGTTCGTCAATCCAGTCCTGGAGAGCCCTCTACAGATTGTGGGAATTGGTTTCTCATACGGCTATTTGATTGCACTTCGCGCCAGCGTTCCGGCCTTGGCTGTGGAGCCCCCTCCAGTTGAACCGGGTCGAACGCAGCATTGCGCTTGTTCATACATCTGACCGAACATGGATGCGGCCCACCCGACATCGGCGGGCTATCGGTCCGGTAGAAGGGGATCGCGTTGTACCGATTTTGGCGCGGCAGGAGCAGGAGAGCCGTCCGCTGATGTGCCCGTTCGTGCGGCGGCGCCGTGCCGCTTCCATGAGGAGTGCCTCGAAAGAGCCAGCGAGCCAGCCATTTTGCCTCGGCCTCGGCTATGCCTCCTCTGGTAGCATAGGGCCATCCACTGCGCAGGTTCGCCCGCGCCGGAGAAACCCGTGCTAAGTCGCCCGTAGAGATACGGGGGCAACCCGTTGGGGGAACCCATGAAGCTGTTGAGATCCTTGTTGTCGGCGCTGTCGATGACCATGGCTTCGACCCGCCTCGCTTCATTCGCTGGCGCCATCGCTCTGATTCCGACAGCGGCACTTGCCGACTACACGCTACAGCCCGGAGATACGCTGGAAGTATCGGTCCCTGGTATTCCGGATTTCAGGCAGCGATTGCTGATCGGAGTGGACGGCGAGGTGAACTTGACGCTGGTTGGAGCGGTTCAAGTCAGCGGCCTTTCCATTCAACAAGCGCAGGAAATAATCGCTGGCAGTCTCGCCAGCAAGCAGTATCGGCAGGGGACCGCGGACGGGCGTGAAATAACGCACCTGATCCAGATCGACCAGGTCTTCGTTTCGCTTGCCGAATACCGGCCCATCTATGTTTATGGTGATGTGGCCAGGCCGGGAGAGTACATCTTCCGGCCGGGTATGACCGTCCGACAGGCTGTGGCGGTTGCGGGTGGCTACAGCGCTGCCCAGGTTCGCATCGCCAATCCGCTCATGGAAGCGGCCGATTTCCGTTCCGAGTACAAAGCCCTATGGGCGCAATTCGCAACGGAACAGGCTCGCATTTGGCGCCTTCGCACCGAACTCGGCGAAGAAGTCGAACATGTCGAGAACGTGCCGGTGCCTGAGGCGCTCGCCGAACGATTGAAGCAAACGGCAACAGCGCATATCGAAGCTCGTCTGTCAGACAGTGAAAAGGACAAGGAGCTTCTGCGACGTGCTGTCGAGGAGACTAACCTGCAACTGGGGCTCCTGTCTGAAAAGAAGAAGAAGGACGAAGAGGGAAGCCAGGCCGACGCCGACGATTACCAGAGCGTCAGGACGCTGTTTCAGAAGGGCCTGGCGCCGACCACGCGCCTATCTGAAGCCCGTCGAGCGGTGCTTATGTCATCAACCCAACTGCTCGATACGATCGTCCAGGCATCGAACATCGAGCGCCAGCGCGGCGAATATGTCAGACAGATGAACAAGATCGACAGTGAACGACAAATCGCGGCCTTGGGAGAGCTACAGGAGGCCTATATGAATCTGGCCCAGATCTCGGCGCGTCTTGAGGGTACCGCGCAGAAGCTGGCGCTTACAGGTCAAGCGCAATCCACCTTGCTGACAGCCGCGGGTCGGCCCGAGGTAACAGTCCATAGAAAGCGAGAGCAGGGCGCCGAGACGCTCCCCGGCAGCGAAGATCTCGGGCTTGCGCCCGGCGACGTTGTGGAGGTCGTTTTGCCAAAGGTCGACTTTTCCGGAGCCGTCGCGTCGCCACGGGCGTCCGGGATGCCGAATTGAGATTCGGACGGGGCGGACTGCGATGCGCGTCTTAATGGTTCATAATTTCTACCAGATAAGGGCCGGAGAGGACAGCGTGGTTCGGGAGGAGCTCGCGTGCCTCAAGCAGAATGGGGTCGACGTCGAGCTGTTCTCCGCCACGAATGACGATATCGTGCCGGTCGCGCGGAAGATTTCTACCGCCCTGGGGGTTGTCTACAACCCTCATTCACGGCGGGCCCTGTCCCGAAAATTGGCGGAATTTTCACCGGATGTCGTCCATATCCACAATTTCTTTCCTCTCCTGAGCCCCTCCATCCTGGATGCGTGCCGCGAGGCCGGCGTGCCATCAGTAATGACCTTGCACAATTTCAGGATTCTCTGTCCCAGCGCCTTGCTTTATCCCGATGAGAGGCTTCGGGAGCGAAGTCTCCGCCACGCCTGCTGGTGGACTGTTCCGAAGAAGGTCTACAGGAATTCCCTGGCGGGCACGCTCGCCCTTGCCGCAATGGTCGAGTTTCACAAGAGAGCCGGCACTTGGTCCCGCAAGGTCGACCGCTTCATTGCCCTTACCGACTGGGCCAGGCGCAAGCTTGTGGAAGGCGGCCTGCCGGCCGAACGCATCGTCGTCAAGCCGAACGCGGTTGCGAGGCCGCCGATCTTCGGTGACCTTCGTCGCAATGGAGGGCTGTTCGTCGGACGACTGGATGAGCACCACAAGGGAGTGGCCACGCTGCTCGAGGCGTGGAAGGAGATCGATTATCCGCTGCGGATCATCGGCGACGGGCCGTTGGCTCCGCTCGTCGAGCAATCTGCGGGCGAGCGCGTGGAATATCTCGGGCGTCAGTCGCGCGAGACGGTGCTGAAGGAGATGCAGGCTGCAGCATTCCTGCTCTTTCCGTCGAAAGGGTATGAATTGTTTCCCATGACCGTCATCGAGGCCTTCGCAAGCCGGCTGCCGGTCATCTGCTCGGAGCTGCCGTGGATCAAAGGAGTTGTGGAGCCAGACGTCACCGGCCTTGTCGTTCCTGTCGGCAATGCCGGCGCGTTGGCCGATCAGGTGCGCTGGGCGCTTTCAAACCGATCTGCCTTGGAGGAAGTGGCAGGCCGGGCCTATGCCGCCTATCAGGAGCAGTACACGCCCGAAGCAAACTTCAATCGGCTGATGGCCATCTATGAACCCCTGGTCAGGCGCCCGATGCGGGCCTTCGCGGCGGTGTCGTGAGGTGGGCCGGAACATGCGCCGGCAGGAACCGACCAGGGCTGCCCATAGGGCAGACCAAGCTTCACGCGTCAACGAGCGCAGTGCGGGCCGGGGTACTCCCCATTTTTCGTTTATCGATTGCCCCGAGGATCGATCCTGCCGCCTCGCATACTTCGGAGAGGTCCTCTTTTGCTTCCATTGCTGAAACACGGTGCCACGGGAGGCTGCGGCCGCCCGCAGGCACCTATTGTGACGGTTTGATCGAATGCGCATTGTCTTGACCCGGCGCGAACCTTTGGATTCACCTGATGGTGTGAGCATCTTCATTGTGGCACTTGCCCAGGCGTTGCTCGAACTGGGGCACCAGGTGCAGATCGTGGTCGGCACCTTCGAAAGCCCCGCAAAATTTCAGCGACTTCTTTCGCCTCGCCTCGAGTTGCCGATAATCGGATTGAGCCGCACGCCTTTGACCGGACCGGCCTCAGTCGCGGCATGGCTGCGGGCGATCGGTATCATCAATCGGTTCCGGCCGGACCTTGTCATCCACAGCGAGACGGTGCCGCTACCGCTGCGCGGCACGATCGTCCAGATCGTTCACGATCTCGAGAGGCGGAAAGGGGCGCTTGCGGCAGCATGGCGAGCCATTCGACGCGCGAGCATGCGGCGCTGCCACTACGTCGTCGCCTCCACGACCGAGCTTCAGGAGGAACTGGTGCGAGATCTTGGGCTGCCAAGGGACCAAATCCTGAAAATTCCCAAATGCATCGATCGCCAGTCATATGCGTCTCGTGGGCTGGCAGAGCGCGAGCGGGCAATCCTCCATGCCGGCACCTCGCCCTACAAGGTGCCGGAGGCGACGATCCGGGCATTCGGCGCCCTCAACGACCCTTCCGTACGGCTCTACGTGACGGGTGACATCACAAGACCGGTGCGGGAGGCGGTCGATGCTCTTCCTGAACCGATAAGGCGGCACGTAGTCCTTCTCGGCATGGCAGAGGGAGCACGCGTTCGCGAGCTACACAGCCGCGTTCGCGTCGCCGCTTTCCCCACGCGCTATACGGTTCCTGTCGCCTCAGCAACGGTGATGGAGGCGATCGCCAGCGGCACACCCATCGTCGGGACTTCAAGGCTCAGCCGGGATCTGCTCGCGGATGGCGTGAATGGGGCAGTGGTCGAACCACAGCCCGAGGCGATGGCCGCAACGCTAAAGGCGGTGCTGGACGATGATGACCTTTGGTCGCGTTTGTCGGCGGGTGCCCGCGAGAGGGTTAGACAGTTCGATGCTCACAGTGTCGCAAAGCAATATCTGGAGCTCGCGAACCCCTCCGGATTGCGGTCCAACATCGGAATCTCCGTAAAGGGGGAGGAAGACAAAGGGACTGACGAACCGCGGCTCGCAGATCGTCAGCGGCTTGTCGGGCCCCTTGCATCCCATTCCCTGAAGGCTTCTTACGGTTGGGCAAGGCGATGATCATCGGCTACTGTCGTATCAACACCTTCGAACCCGCTGCCAGGCTGGAGGCGCAAAAGCTTTATCTTGCCCGCTTGGGAGCCGAGAACTTCTTCTGCGAGAAGACTAGCATATTCGGTTCGACGCCGGAGCTGGAGAGGGCGATCGCATGTGCCAGGAAAGGAGACGTGATTGCGGTCACGAAGCCGTACCGTGTTGCGCGCACAACCCGCGAAGTGCTGGCGCTCATCGAAAGGCTTGGCACCAAGGATGTCGGTCTTCGCATCGTCGACACACCTATCGATACGAGCACGACGACGGGACGCATGGTTCTTGCATCAGCGCCTCTCTGGACGCTTGGGATGTCCCCGTCGCGGTCAATGCTGTCAGACCTGCTTCTCTTTTGGCGTCGTCGTCGGTAGGGCCTCGTCGGATTCGACGCACCAGCGCACTCTCTGCTCACTGCCAGTTGAAGGCAAGCCGCAATGGCGGTCTGGGATCAAATACCTTGCGCTCGATGGACCAACCGGCATGCACGGCCGCCCTTTGCCAGATGATGTTGCGGGGATTGGCGAGCGCGTAGACGCAGCAGTCCCTAACACTGTGCTTTTCAGCGCCTTCTGATATCCGGGTATGGAACGACAGGCCGTTGGATGTCGGGGCGTCCCTGCCGTCCCGTGGCCCATTGTAGGTGTCCCGGCTCCGGCAGCGATTGAACGAGCAACCGCCACTGCCGACCTTACCCTGCGGAACGGCCGAGAAGGCGCCGTTGCCCTGTTGAACGGCATCGACGTCATCGACCCGGCAATTGAAGCTTCCCTCCAACATGACGCCAGCGCCCGTGGGGCTGTTGTTGTAGAAGACGAGTCCACGTCGAATTGTACAGCGATCCGAGTGAAAGGCGGAAATATTGTCCTCGGTCCAGGAGGTCGGACCGTTCTCGGCCGAGAATTCTTCCAGGCTCGTATCCGGAGAGCGGTTGAACTGCACATTCTGTCCACGGGGGAACGGCCCGCGCGCGTCGTGGAGTTCGAGGAAGCTCATCTGGGTGCCCGGACAGTCGACGACATAGATATTGGAGGAGCCGCGGGACGCCTTGACACGGATGATGATCGCATCGGGGCAGCTTTCCAGCTCTATGTTGTTGCGGTTCTGGCTTGGTCCGGTCCCCGAGGGGGGAACGCCGACATGATCGATCTCGAGATCCTGCAAGCGTATTCCGGCGGCTCCCCAGGCGTATATCCCGCTGCCCATGGCATGACGAATGCGGCAGCTGCGGACGATGACGCCCCGATGGAGTGCCGTGATCCCGTTGTCATGGGGGGCATAAATGTCAAGATTTTCAATGATCTGCCCATCCGCACGTGTGAGCACGGGTCCGCTTGGACGCAGAAAGGAGACGGCACCCCCGAACCATTTACCGCCCGATCCCCCCTGGGCCGGATGCACCGCTGCACCGACGACACCCGAGGCAGGCAGCGCCAGCAGCCCGGCAAGGAGACGGCGCCGGTTAAGGCGCGGGAATTCAAGAGACTGCCGGCCGCGCGACATGGAATCTATCAGCCCGCCCAGTTCGGGTGCTAAACGTCGACTCGGCTTGTGCGGAGACGTCGAGGTGGCCAACGAGATGCAGATAAACCCAACCTCTCGGCAAGGCGGCTTCTTCGGCTAAGTTGTCGTCAGGCATTCCCATTTCCCCTGTGCGCCAGCGGCGCAGGTTCCCCAAGAATGCACATCGGCGGCAGGCTTATGCCTGCACAGCACTCCGCACACCATCTCTCCATTCCGCCCGCCGCGAAAGCCCTTCATAAGGCTTAATTCCGATGGGCAAAGTGCCATCTGCCGGATTCCCTGCCATTCTCTGAAGCTGGCAATAAGGGGAGCGCGAGGCGATGTCGGTTGAAGCGGACGTCTTTGACTATGTGATCGTCGGAGCCGGGGCGGGAGGCTGCGTCTTGGCCAATCGTCTGGCGGCTGACGGGACCAATACGGTCTGCCTGCTCGAGGCGGGGCCGGCCGACAGCAGCATCCTTCTGCACATTCCGGCGGGACTCTACAAGACATCCTCGAATCCGAAATATGCCTGGCAGTTCGAAACGGAGCCTAGTCCGGGGACGGCCAACCGTTCTATTCCGATGTCGCAGGGCAAGACACTAGGCGGTTCGACCGCAATCAACGGCATGAACTACAACCGCGGCGCGGCTGCGGACTACGACGAGTGGGCCCTCCAGGGCAATCGAGGCTGGGGCTACGCCGACGTGCTGCCCTATTTCAAGAGAACCGAGCGGAGGCTTGGGGCATGCGATCCCTTCTACCGCGGGACGGACGGACTGCTTCCAGTTACAGACTGCGATTGGCGACATCCACTATGTGATGCATTCATCGAGGCCGCGCTCAATGCCGGTATCCCGCGTAATCCCGACTACAATGCAGCAAGCCAGGCCGGCGTTGGCTACTATCAGCGCTATATCGACAACGGATGGCGCGTGAGCGCAGCGCGGGCTTTCCTACGGCCGATCGCCAGAAAGAAGAACTTGGACGTCCGCACGAACGCGCAGGCCACTGCCGTCCTGTTCGAGGGAATGCGTGCCATCGGCGTTCGATATGCACGAGGAGGGCCGGGTCATCCCACGAGCTGTGTGAAGGCCCGTCGGGAGGTGATCCTCTCCGCTGGCGCGGCGAACTCACCAAAGCTGCTGCAGCTGTCAGGCGTCGGTGCTGCGAGTATGCTCTCCGGCCTTGGAATTCCGGTCGTGCACGAATTGCCCGGTGTCGGTGCAAATGTTCAGGACCATTACATGGTCCACCTGATCGCCCGGGTGGAGGGCATCGAAACGGTCAGCGGACACGGCGTCGCCCTCCTGCGCGAGGCAGCGAAATGGATGTTGGGCCGCCCGAACTTTCTCGCCGTGAGCCCGTCGCTCGTCTACGGGTTCGCCAACTCGCGGGATCTTCACTCCACCCCCGATATCCAGCTTGACCTTGCCCTGGGCAATTATACCGATCACGGCGCGCGGCGGTTTCCGGTCATCAAGCTTGGCTACTATCAGTTGCGGCCGAAGAGCATCGGACATGTTCGGGCGGTCTCGGCAGATCCGTTTCAAGCTCCGCTCATCCAGCCCAACTATCTCGCCGATGATCAGGACCGACAGGTCGTTATCAACGGCATGAAGACTGTCCAGCAGCTGTTTCGGGCCCCCGAGCTCAGGCGCTACAACTGCACGGAAGAGCTTCCCGGCCCGAAAATAACCGACGACGCCGACCGGCTGCAGTTTGCCCGCGAAATCGGGCTGACCGCCTACCATTTGTGCGGATCGTGCCGGATGGGCCCATCCGACAGTGTTGAATCTGCCGTGGACCACCAGTTGCGGGTCCACGGCCTCAAGGGCCTGCGGGTCGTTGATGCTTCCATCATGCCCTCCGTTCCCTCGGCCAACACTTCGGCCGCTGTCTTTATGATCGCGGAAAAGGCAGCAGACATGATCCTGGGTCGGCAACCCCTCCCGGCACTGGAGCACCATGCGCCGGGCCAACCTGCGGCGGCCGAATAGTTGAAAGTCGAACGACAACTGCCGGGAGAATTCCTTGAAGAGACGTACACTGGTTGCCTCTGAATTCAATGCGAAGGACCGGGCTCACTTTGCGTTGGCGTATGAGTTTTGCCGCATCGTTGCCGAATGCGAGGATGCCGATCTGATCGCCCCCGGCATCGACAACTACCTGACGAGACACTTTCACGCCATCTTGCCAAAGCACGACCCTCACAACGTCCAGCGTGACTTCAACAGACTGACGAGCGCGATTCGCAAAGGGCTAGGCTTGAGGAACGCACCAACCATGGAGCATGTTCGGCTCACCCAAGACTATGACCTTTTCTTCTTCGTCGCTTGGAGCCCGCAAAGTCTTGTTGAATTGTCTCGGATCCACGACTGGCGCGGCCGCTGCAAGGTTGCTGTCGCGTATCTGTTCGAACTCTGGTCGAGCACGCTCGAAGAGGACCGCCAATATCTGAAGCTCCTAGACCAGTTCGACCACGTGTTCCTGTTGCACAGCGCGTGCATACCGCGCCTGCCTCAATACACCCGCACGCCCTGTTCCTTTCTTGCCACGGCTGTCGACGGCCTCATTGCAACGCCGTATCTGTCGCCGGTCAAACGCGTGATCGACGTATACTCGATCGGCAACCGAGCCGCGAAGATACACCGGCAGCTTCTGAAGCTGGCCGAAGAGCGGGACTTCTTCTATCTCTACGACACGCTCGCAAGCACAGATTCCCGGGTCAGGGACTGGCATGAGCATCGGTTGCTGCTCGCCAATATCATCAGGCGCACGCGCTACTTCATGGCTTTCAGTCCAGCGGCACTTGCAAACTCCAAGTCCGTCACGGTTGCCGGCGAGCAGGTGCTGCCTGCCCGTTTCTTCGAAGGGGCCGCGGGCGGCGCCGTCATGCTTGGGACCGCGCCGCAATGCGCCGAATTCGGCGAGCACTTTGACTGGCAAGACGCGGTGATCGAGGTATCACCAGACTCGAGCAGTGTCGCAGACGTAATTGGCGAACTCGACGCAAACCCCCGCCGCACAGAATTGTTGCGCCGAACAAACGCGGTCCGTTGCCTAGAGATGCACGATTGGGTTTACCGTTGGGAGCACATCCTTGTCACGATCGGAATGGAGCCGTTCCCGCGACTCCACATTCGCAAGTCCCTGCTGCGACAGATCGCCGCCGATGCGATGGCGCTCGCCTAGACGATCAGGCCCAAAAGTGGGAACCGGTTTCGGGTTCGGTGCTCAAACGGTGCTCAAACAAAGAGGAACAGCGGCAGTTCCGAGCCGGTTGCTTCCGTCGGAGCGTCCGCCGCTCCAGTGCTGCGCGCGAGAGCATTTCATTTCGAGGTACTCCGAAGAGCTAACAGGCGCCGGAAGCGGGCAAGGAAAAGGTCGTGTGTCCGCCGGCTCTGCCCTTTGGGGTTAGAGCTTATGCCGAATTGGATTCGCACAGTGTCGCTGCCATTCTCTCAACTCCAAGAACCGAGTGCTGCCGCAGCCACGGCAATCGAACTTCGCGTGAAGGGGCAATGACCGCAGGCGGCGGATGTAGTCACGCTGGGCATTTTCGGCGGTTTTCAGCCGAGGAGAGGGCGGTCGTCACGACATTGGTGGATGGATGCGGCTTTGAACGCAGGTGAACGTCATGGCACTTCTTCATGAAGACCCCCGTGCGGGCGCCACGTCAAACGCACCGCGGTGGAACGTGCCCCTCAAGGGCAATGTTCTTCTGCAGTCGTTTCCGCTTCTCGAGGCAATGTCCGTCGTGCTGCTCAGCATCGTCTCGGGAAAGGTATATGATCTTGTGAGTTTCGGACATTTCGGCGAGTACGGCCGGAACTTCGGGCTCGGTGTTGTTGTAGCCGCCCTTTTTTCGACTTCCGCATATGCGCGCGGCCTATATCTGAGTTCCGAGCCGCGGTCGCTGGCCTCACAGATCAAGGAGGTCGTGCTGATCTGGACGGCGGTCTTTCTTTGCCTGTCGGTTGTGGCGCTTACACTCAAGGTGGGAGACATGTTTTCGCGCCAAGCCGTTATGCTGTTCTTCGTGACGGGACTTGGCGGCATCATCTTCGTGCGCTTGGGCGCCGGACGACTGTTTGCCTCCTTGACCAGGTCGGACATGCTTGCCAAACCGCAAGTAGTGATCGTAACGCAATCGGACGTGCGCGTGCCAAGTGGCGTAGTCCAGGCAATCGAGGCTTCCGGATGCGACGTCTGCCAAACGATTACATTGCCGGCGGCATCCAGCGAGGGCTCGCTCCTTGAGTGTATGGATAAGCTCATTGAACATGTGCGTCGGCGTTCTGTCGACGAGATAGTCCTTGCTGTCAGTTGGGCTGACATTTCCCTGATTGAGAAAATCACGGCTCACCTTTGCGTGGTTCCGGTACCCGTAAGGCTCCTTCCGGACCACGTCGTTAGCGCGCTCTTGACGCGGCCTGTCGTCAACCTGGGGGGGACGAGGGCGATAGAACTGCAACGCGCGCCCCTAACGACGCCTCAGCTGCTTACGAAGCGGCTCTTCGACCTTGTGCTGACCACTGCCGCCCTTCCATTTCTTCTGCCCCCTCTGGCCGTTGTAGCGGGGCTGATTGCGCTCGAATCCGGGAGGCCGGTGCTCTTCTGTCAGCGTCGGGCCGGGTTCAATGGCCGCACGTTCAAGATCTATAAGTTCCGAACGATGACGATCCTGGAGGACGGGCCTGTTGTCCCTCAAGCCTGCAGGGGCGATCCCCGCGTCACCCGCGTTGGGCGCATATTGAGAAGGTTCAGTATCGACGAGATTCCGCAGCTGTGGAACGTGCTGAAGGGCGACATGTCGTTGATAGGCCCGCGGCCGCACGCGCTGGCGCATGACAGCGAATACAGCCAGATCATTTCTCTCTATCCGGCTCGGCACAAGGTGAAGCCGGGGATCACCGGCTGGGCACAAATAAATGGCTGCCGCGGCGCGACGCCGCATGTATACATGATGATCAAGCGTGTCGAACACGATATGTGGTACGTCAACAACTGGTCGGTCTGGCTCGACGTAAAGATCCTGCTTCTGACCATCCCCCGCATCTGGACGGGGCGAAACGCCTTCTAGCCCAACTTTGCCGGTCCGAGGCCGCTGGAGGCGATTTTGTGTGGCAAGTGATTGATTTGCAAGGAGTGGCGGCTGGCAGACGACCCCATCAATTAACTGCCAAGCGACACCTCACTCGGAAAGAGCGAACCTCTTCTTCGACGCTATCAGTTGAATACCACTTTGGGTGAGGCTCGACACCATGAGATGTGCGGCTCTACTACCAAAGGCGCTGTTACAGAACAGCTGTTACAGAACATCTGAATGCAAGCGATGATCAGTGCGAAACACAGCGACCGCTCAATGCATAACCTGCGACTTCAAGCAAAAGTGGCCGCACGGCAACGGCGTTTGGCAAGGTACCGCTATGGGAGCGGAGAGGAATGCTATAACTCGAGCGATTGACGAAGATCGTGTCTCTCTGGTCGTGAGTTCCACTCGAATCGAACGATCTCCACGCCCAGACAAACGAGGATGACGGCTTCTGTGAGTCCGCAACAAACCCGAACCACTGACCGAACTGCGGGGCCTCCCCTTGTCGAGTATGCTACGGCGAGGTTAGTTCCCCAAGGGCGGCTTGCATGCATCAAAGGGCAAAATATCCTGCTCAGTTCAACGCAGGGGGTAGTTTTTGCGCTCAATGACACTGCGGCTGATATCTGGCGCTCGCTTGAAGAAGGCGTGCCGGTCGAGGCTATCTTGGGCGAGATGGCAGCCCGTGGCGTTGATAGGCAAGAGGCCAATGGCTATGTCGAGGCTGCCCTTCAAGACTGGGAACGGCTCGGCCTAATCCAGCCTGCTCCACCGCCGTGCCCAACCGCAGCTCATCAATATATCTGCCAGGTCGTTGCTGTTCCAGGCGTGTGTGTGCGCATACTGTATCCGGCGGCCGTCGCCTTTCCGGCCGCGACCGTATTTCACCATCTCGAAGTTCGAAACAGGGCCGTCGACGTTCTATTCCATCTGGTTGAGCGTAGGGAGCGGATCCACCTGTTCCGGGATGGCCACTGGACTGATTCCTGTGGTCGAGACGAGATACCCATTATGGTCAAAGGGCAACTGCTGGCCGAAGTGCTTGGGCACAGTGAATATGAACTCGCCCTCCATGCGGCGGCGCTTTTCAAGAACGGCCGCACGCTCCTCCTTTGTGGTAACCCCGGCTCGGGCAAGACGACGCTGACCTTGGCGCTGGTCCACGCGGGGTTTGGCTTCGCGGCAGACGATGTGACACTTCTCGACTCGGCCGGACAGGGTATCGGCCTTGCTTTTGCGCCTGCAGTCAAATCGGGATCATGGTCCATTCTCGGACAATATTTCCCCGAACTCGGCAGGTCTCCGGTTTACCGGCGCCCCGATCGCAGGCGCGTGCGCTTTCTTGTGCCTAAGGATCATGTCCCTCCCGTTCCCCGGCCCGTGGGCTGGGTGGTCTTGCTCTGTCGGACGCAGGATGCCAAACCTTCCCTGCGGGTGATTGACCCGACCGACATCCTGGGTGGCTTGCTGAACGGCGCCTTTGCGCGGAATAAACAGCTAAGCAGCACCGCGTTCGACGTTCTTTGCCAAGTCATCCGATCGGCACAGGGCTTTTGCCTGACCTATGCCAAATTGGATGACGCGTTGGAACTGCTGAAGGCGGCGTGCCGATGAAGCCCACCAGGGATGCGCTCGAGGCCCTGATCGCGGGACTTAGCGGCCGCCTGGTGGTAACGGCCGACTGGCAGGCGGTAATTGCACTCGCCAACCACACTCTGCTTACGCCCGTCTTGTTCGCCACTCTTGCGCACACGGGCCAGCTTGACCGGCTCCCCGAAGACGTGGGCCAGTATCTTCAGTTCATTTACCGCTGCAACCGGGAACGCAATTTGCGCTTGCGCAGGCAGCTGAATGAAGCCGTTGCTGCCCTCAATCAGGGGGGCGTCGTTCCGGTCCTGCTCAAAGGGGCCGTTCCCTTGTTCCTTTCGTCGAGCGGCAGGGTTCCCGACAGGATCATGAGCGATCTCGACTTGGCTGTGGAAACGGCCAAAGAAGGGGCTGCCCGGGCTTGCCTTGCCAAGCTTGGCTATGCCGAAGTGACGGTCGCAGGTGGCATGGCGCGCCCGCAAGACGTCGGTCTCCTGGAACTCCGGCCGTACCGGGAGATTGACCGCGAGTCCCCGAGGCTTGCCCGCCGTCACGGCCTTAGGGCGAAAATCCCCGCCCCACAGTCGCGGGCCCTCCACTGGATCATGCATGATCTCATCAAGGAGGCGGACTACTGGCGCGGAAGGACCGACTTTCGCCACCTTTATGATCTGGCACGGCTGGCGGAACAGCATAAGCTGGATTGGGCGGTGCTCCGAACATCCTTGCCCGACCAGAGCGCGCGGAACGCGTTCGATACTCAACTCCTGGCATTGAGTCACTTCTTTGGCGTCAGAGCACCGGCGCAATATGTGCGGCGCCCATTGGTTCGCTTTCAACACTGGCGGCGTGTCTTCCCCTTGTACCATCCCGTCCTCGGCGTTCCATTGCGCCTGGTCGGCAATTCGCTGTGGGGTATGTGGCGACTCCTACATGGCGATGGCTTGGGCCAACGGAGTCCGCTCGACTTTGGACGCCGCGCCACTAGCATCCTCCTTGACGGCGATCTCGGGTCAAAAGTGTAGTAATACTTAATTTCCTGAATTGTATCTTGATGGCGCTTTGTCTTCACGAGTCGCATATGATAGATTGTGTGGTTAGAGGTGTTATTCTCAGCCTTTGGTTAGAGTTGTTATTCTCAGCTTGGAGTACGTTTGATGAAGAGCGGGAAATATTCCAAAGGAAAGACAGATAAACTTGTCCCGGAAGAACAGGCACGTCGTGAATTTCTAAAGAATGCCGGGCGTTTTGCTGTTGTAACACCTCCATCCATTGCTCTGTTGCTTGGCACGAGCTTGAACTCGCAAGCTATTGCCGCATCGCATGGCGCACGTCCCGGACATGGATGGGGCAGCAAGAAACGCTTCCACTCTGGTCCTCCTGGCCGCAAGCCTTAGAGGTCGTTCTGGCCGATCATAGATGACGCGTAGTCCGGAACGCCTAAGTCGGTTGGAGGCGGCCGTGGAAACGGAAGCGCGCTTCGCCCGATCTTTGCCCCAGCGGTCATCGATCCCCCATATTGCCACGTCTCTGCGGTCTACCCTGACCCCGTCTAAGGAAGGGGTCGACCGCAGGCATGCCAGCAGCCCGGCAAAGGCTCAGTTTTCGCGCATGCCGAGACGGAACGCGTCCGTCAGAGGTTGCGTCAAGTAGGACAGCACGGTCCGCTCGCCGGTAGCAACGATCACCTCCGCCGGCATGCCGGGCCTAAGTTTCTCGCGGACCTGTTCGGGGAACTGAGAGACCTGCACGGAAACTTTCAACTCGTAGTAGGGCTCACGCGTCACTTCGTCATGGAGCGCGTCCGCGGCAACGGTCTGCACCTCGCCGATCGCGACCGGCGTCGAGCGAGCCTTGAACGAAGGCAGTCGGATCTCGGCAGGAAGGCCCTCGGCAACATTGTTGATGTCGACCGGCGACATCTTCGCCGAGACGATCAGAGTGTCGTCATCAGGGACGATCTCCATCAAGGTTTCGCCGGGGCGAACCACGGCTCCTATCGTGTGTACCTTAAAGCCGACAACGCGCCCGGACCGCGGTGCGCGTATTTCGGTGCGGTTGAGCACGTCATCTGCAACGTGCAGCTTTTCGCCGGCGTCGGCGAGCTTGGCACTGGTCTCGGCAAACTGTGCCGAGACCTCTTCGATGGCCTCGCGCCCGACTTGCTCGATCTGGAGTCGCGCCTCGCCGATAGTGTGGCGCTCGCCCGCTATTCCGGCAAGGAAGGCACCAAGCTGACCTTGGAGATCGGCCCGCTGCCGTTTGAGCGCGGTCAGCCGCGTGCCCAGAATGATGCCTTTATGGGCTAAGGGCGCCAGCATGTCGTGCTCTTCTGTGATACTCTCGATCTGCAAACGGACAGCCTCGCTTTGGGATTGCACGGCCTCGATCTTCCGTTCGGACTGGGCGATGCGCTCCTGCAAAATGGGAACTTCGTTCGTACGGGCCAAGCGGCGCTTGTTGAACAGTCGCAACTGGTCTTCCATCGCGCGCTGGGCCAGGGGGGCGCTCCCTAGCGTGAGTTCGCGCGGGAAAGTGACCATTTCGGCTCCGTCCAGTTCCGCCTGCAGCCGTGCCTGCTCGGCAAGCAGCGAGAAGACGGCGGACCTCGCGATTTCGCCCTGCGCCTGCGCCTCGGTGAGATCAAGGCGCACGAGCACCTGACCCTCGGTCACATGTGCGTTGGGCGAGACGAGAATGTCACGCACGATACCGCCCGCAAGGTGCTGAACCGCCTTGCGGTCGGTTTCGACCACAACTGTACCCGAAGCGACCACCGCGCTGTCGAGGCTGGCCAGAGAGGCCCACCCGCCGAGGATGCCGAAGGTCAGCACGACGATGCCAAAGCCCATCCGCGCGGGCTTGCGCCAGTCGCCGGAGAGGTTTGCGTGCGCCGGCTTGTGGTCTGGGCCGGCAAAATCTAACGGCGCGAAAATCTGCGGGAAGCTAGCTCGAGTCACCCGTCCTGCACGCAAGAGCGCGGAAAGTGTCGGCCCCACAGCGCTTGTACAAGCGGAGGCAGGGGTCGAGCGGGCCGTCCGCGTCGGGAGCCCGCGAACGCGTGCTATGACTGCAGTCCTTTTCGAGGTGTCAGGCATCATCATCATCATTGGTCTCGACTCGTTATGCATCGACCCGTGTCCGGCGGAGGAGAGAGTGCGCTGGATCTGACGCCGGCGGTCCGGCGCGCCCTCCATCCCAGACGGGCCGCCGCGGTGCCGGCGCTACGTTCGGGCCGACGAGCGACGGCAGCAACTGGTCACGACTGCCCATCTGCGCTATTCGTCCTTCCTGCATGATGATCATTCGATCCACCGCCGACAGGAGGTTCGGCCTGTGGGTCACGATCACAACGGTCTTTCCGTCTCTCCGCAACCCTTCGATGGCCCGGATCAGTGCGCGATTGCCATCGCTGTCCAAATTGGCATCAGGCTCATCGAGCACGACGAAGCTCGGCTTGCCAAACAGGGCGCGCGCGAGACCGACCCGCTGCCGCTGCCCACCCGACAGTCCGACTCCATCCTCCCCGATGTCGGTCATATACCCGTTGGGGAGGCGCTGGATCATCTCGTGCGCAGAGGCGTGTGTTGCCGCCTCGGTCACCTGCGCATCGGCCGCGTCCGCTCGGAAGCGCGCAATGTTGTCGCGCACGCAACCGGAGAACAGCTCGATATCCTGGGGCAGGTAGCCGAGCGCGGTGCCGAGTTGGTCCGGATCGTAATGGCGCAAATCGTTGCCATCGAGTCGCACGCATCCTTGCGCCGGCGGCCACGCACCCACAAGCGCACGCGCGAGCGAGGATTTGCCCGAGCCCGATGACCCGACGAGGGCGACGACCTCTCCCGCCTTCAGCGTGAACGTCGCGCCCATGACGACCGGCGTGTTCGTACCGGGGGCGAGGACGAAAAGGTTCTCGACGGAAACCGTACCCCTGACGTCAGGCAGACGCACGCGTCCGGCAATGGGCGGGTTCTCCTCGAATATGCGTTCCAGGCGCGCATGGGCGCTGCGCGCGGACACGATACTTTTCCATTGCGCCACCATGATCTCAATCGGGGCAAGCGCCCGACCCATGATAAGCGACGCCGCAAACAGGACGCCCCCGGAGATTTCCTGGTTAATAGCCAGGTACGCACCGACGCCCATCATGGCTGTTTGAATGGCCATGCGCAGAAACTTGGACAACGCAAGAAGGGTGCCGCCGCGCTCGCCCGCGCTGACGGAGTAACCTAGCGCTTCCTCGCGGATTCCGGTGCACCATGACCGGATAGCGGGCCCCATCCCGAGCCCCCGAATTGCCTCTGCATTGCGCAGCGAGGAGCCCAGCCTGTCGATCGCGCGAGTGTTCGTGAGCGAGGCTCGCAAGAGCAAGCCCTTCGTCGCTCGCTCATTTACGAGTGCGATCGTCACTATCGCCACCGCGCCGACGAGGGCCACAAGGCCGATCAATGGGTGAAGTAGGAAGCAGATCACGATGTAGATCGGAGCCCAGGGCGCGTCCATCAGCGCCATGATGACGCCGCCCGAAAGAATGTCGCGCATGAGGTCGAGATCGCGCAGGGTCTGTGCATGATTCGATCCGCGGGCACGCAGCGCCGAGGAAAGCGCCGCCTCGAAGGCGGGACCGGACAAGAGCCGGTCGAACCGCACGCCAGCCTGCTGGAGGATACGAGCCCGATAATGTTCGAGGGCCCCATAGGTCATCAGCAACACGCCCACGATCACCGAAATAATGACGAGCGTGACGGCATTACGGCTCGTTAGGACGCGATCAAAAATTTGCATCGTGTAGAGCGGAGACACGAACATGAGAAGATTGATGAAGAGCGAGAGCCCGCCGGCCGCGCAGAGGCCCGGACGGATCTCGCGCAAGGCCACCGCCAGCGGCGAGGGCACGTGCAAGGAGGAATTTGTCATCTATTATCCGAATCCAGTGAAGCGGTCGCGGGCGCTCTAACCCTGGCCATCTTCAGGTCTCTGTTCACGAGGGAGGAAGGCGGCAGGGCAGGGCGAGGTCTCATGCAAAAATCCCCCGACGGAACCACCCGCCGAGTTGGTCCGAGCGCGAGCCCTGCCCCATCTCACCGTGCTGAAGTGGGGCGCAACCGACTGCTGCAGCCGGTTGCGCCGCCCGTTTAGACTGCGTAGTCCCAGGCGAACTGGTTATCGACGTGTGCCATTGGGGTGGCGGCGGCATCCTCGTGCACGTCTGCTACGACCGCCTTTGACTTGTCCCAAATGATGTTGTTGGGATTGCCAGGGTTGGTGTAGCTCGAGTTCAGGACGCTGACCCCGCCGGAGCTGACATTCCAGATCAGTCCATTCGACGAGGAAAGCCCGCGGCCTTGATCCTCATTGATACCGTCGAACGACCTCGTGTCATCGAAGGTCACATCGCTCGCGTAGGACGAGAACGCGCCATTGCCCTGATGGATGGCGTCAACGTTCTGCACCCTGCCGCCGGTCGATCCGTTCTCGAACATGACGCCGACGCCGGTCACGGAGTTGTTACCGTCGATCACCCCGTTAGAGATCGTCGTATTCGGGCTGGCATAGACCGAGACGATGTCCTCAGGATGCGAGTTGGCGGCGTCGTTGACGGCATAGAAGTCGGTCAGCGAACTATTGCCCGAGTTGTTGAACTGGACGAACTGACCGCGCGGCATGGGGCCATGGAAGTCGTAGCCATCGACGTGCGAAAGATCCGCGCCGGGCGAGTTCAGGAGATAGATGCCAGTCGAGCCTTCCCGCACCGTGGTGTTATGAACGGTCAGGTTCGAGGCGTTTTCTGCATTGATGTTGTTGACGTTCGGGCTCGTCTCGGGGTCGATTCCCGCCGGCGGGTCGGCGTTGATGACCTCGGTGTTCTCGATCGTGACGCCGTTTGCGCCCGATACCATCACCCCGTCGCCTTCGACGTGATGAATACGACAATTGCGCAGGATGACATTGTCGTGCGTAATCGTGACCGCGTCCCCGTTGGTGACGTAGATGTCAAGATTTTCAATCACCTGGCCATCGTACTCCGATTGGATCGGTGTGGTGGTGTGGGTAAGACCCTGCGCCGGCTGCGTGGACGCCGTCGACGCGGAAGGGGTGGAAGTGGGAGCCTCGGTCGTCACGGTCGAGGCCGGGCTCGACGCGGCTGTCTCCGTCGACGTGGAAGCCGTGGATGCCGTCGACGCGGAAGCGGTGGAAGTGGGAGCCTCGGTCGTCACGGTCGAGGTCGGGCTCGACGCGGCTGT
>NZ_NPKJ01000034.1 GCF_002284575.1 Mesorhizobium temperatum | reverse complement strand
TCGCTACAGCGCTATCGAGGGCGCGCTCGCGAGCGGCTTCGCTACCGCCGAGCTACACCACCTGTAGGGACGCGACCAAGGGCGGCTCTGGAGACTCGCCGGGAAGGTCGCCTTATGGCGCGACGGAGCCGGTCGGCGCATGGGCTCGGATTATACCGCGATGGAGCGCTCTACGTCTCGATCGGGTCATAGGCGTGAATTCGGCCGGTCGCGAACGAACCACCGCCAAGGGGTCATCTTCCGCCCTTCCGCACCGGTGCTGAGTGTCAGATTTTTCCACTAGAACCACATATCGCGCACGCAGTGACCATCGCGCGGCAGGTCCTCGAACGTATGGAGACCATCGAAATGGTCGATTGGCAGGTCGGCGACGGTGTCAGGCGGCGCAAGCCTCACATTGACGGCGATCCGAGTGCGACCGGCGGCACTGGCGCGCAAACCACGCCAGGCCAGCACACAGGCGCATGTCGGACAGAACAGAATCTCGAGCGACGGGTCATCCTTTCCGGAGCGCGTATAAGCATTTGTCGGTCCCGCAAGACGGATGCGTTCGTCAACATGATCGTAAGCCCACAGCGCGCCATAGCGGCGGCAAAGCGTGCAATTGCAGGCTGTGATCGAGCCGGGATCGCCCTCCAACGTCCAGTGGGCCGCGCCACAATGGCAGGTTCCGGTCAGCATCCGTCCTCCTCACGTTCTGGCAGAAACACGAGCATATCGTTCCCAACATTGTGCCGGACCTGGTGCGACATTCCAACAAGTTGTGGCGCGGCCTGATGCGCTCGCCGCTTTCGCAAGATGTTCGTTGTCTTCCCCAATATCCTTGCCTTCGTGACAGGCTTTCGCCATGAAGGCCGATGAACTCCCCTTTGCCAGCCAGCACACGCCAGCGGCTCGACGAACTTCTCGTCGCGCGCGGCCTGTTTTCCAGCCGCTCTCGCGCCCGCGACGCGATCGAGCGCGGTACCGTGACGGTTGACGGCGTCATCGCCCGCAAGCCCGGCCAGACCGTCCTGGCTGATTGCCTCATAGCCGTCGATGATCCGGCGCAAGGTTACGTGTCGCGTGCTGCGCTGAAGCTGATCGCCGGGCTCGATCATTTCGGTCTCGATCCAGCCGGCAGCGAAGCGCTCGACGTCGGCGCCTCGACCGGAGGCTTCACTCAGGTCTTGCTCGAACGCGGCGCGGCACATGTCACGGCGATCGATGTCGGGCATGGCCAGATACATCCGGATATCGCTGGCGATCCGCGTGTGACGGTGATCGAGGGATTGAACGCCCGTGATCTTTCCGCCGCCGATCTTGCCGATCGCACTCCGGATTTTATCGTCTCCGATGTCAGCTTCATCTCGCTGAAACTGGCGCTGCCGCCGGCGCTCGCCATTGCCAGGAGCGGCGCCAGAGCAATATTTCTGGTCAAGCCGCAATTCGAGGCGGGTCGCGAGGCGATCGGCAAGGGCGGCTTGCTGAAAGACCCATACGATGCCGCGCGGGTTGCCGGCCTGCTGCAGGATTGGCTCGACGGCGTCCCGGGCTGGCGCTCGCTGGGACTGCATCTGTCACCGATCGAAGGCGGCGACGGCAACCGCGAGTTCCTGCTCGCCGGGATCAAAGACGCCGGAGTCGAGAACAGGGGGATCGGAGGTCGATGAACGCGCGCTTCACGATCACAAGGCTGGGCTCCCAGGCCGACGGCGTCGCCGAGACCGAAACCGGCGAGCTTTTCATTCCGTTCACGCTGCCCGGTGAAACCGTCACCGCCGCGCGCGAAAAGGACCGTGCCACGCTGATGTCGGTGCTGGAGGCTTCGCCGCTTCGCATCGACCCTGCCTGTCGGCATTTCACCGAATGCGGCGGCTGTGCCATCCAGCATCTTGAGGCTGAAGCTTATCATCGATGGAAGCGCGACAAGGTTGCGCATGCGCTCAACAGCAAGGGTATCACTTGCGACATTGACGCGCTGGTGCCGTGCGCGCCACAGACGCGTCGGCGCGTCGTGTTCACCGCCCGACGGAGCGAGGCCGGCATGCTGCTCGGATTCGTTCGGGCGCTGTCGTCCGAAATCATTTCCATCGAGGAATGCCCGATCTCGCTGCCCGAAATCGTCGCAAAGCTCGACCGTCTGACAGCACTCGCCGAATTGGTTTGCGCAACGACGAAATCGTTCCGCATGACGGTCACGGCGACCGGTTCCGGCCTTGATGTCGCGGTTCACGAGTCCGGCAAGCTTGGCGAAAACCAGCGCCGCGTCGCCTCCAATTTTGTCATCGCTCAGGGGCTGGCAAGGCTTTCGATCGATGGCGAGATCATAATCGAGCCCAAAAAGCCGGTTGTCATGTTCGGCGACATCGCCGTCGCGGTGCCGCCGGGCGCCTTCCTGCAGGCCACCGAAGCCGCCGAGCAGGCGATGGCCGACATTGTCGGCCGGCACCTCGCGCGCGCCAAGAAGGTCGCCGATCTCTTCGCCGGCTGCGGCAGCTTTGCGCTACGTCTCGCCGCCAAGTCGGAAGTCCATGCGGTGGAGGGTGACGCGGCAGCGCTTTCGGCGCTCGACCGGGCGTTCCGTTTCGCCAGCGGTCTGAAGCGGGTAACCAGCGAACGCCGCGACCTGTTTCGGCGGCCGCTCACATTTAAGGAGTTGAATGCCTTCGATGGCATTGTGTTCGATCCGCCCCGCGCCGGCGCCGAGGACCAGTCGAAGCAGATTGCCCGTTCCGACGTGCCGCTGGTCGCCGCGGTTTCCTGCAATCCGGTGACGCTGGCGCGGGACCTGCGCATCCTGATCGACGGCGGCTACGCCCTGAAAAGCGTAACGCCAATCGACCAGTTCCTGTGGTCGCCGCATGTCGAGGCCGTCGCGCTATTGGAGAAGCCGAGGAGAAGGCGGTAAGAGGTATCCATTTGTTGAGCTTGAATTTCGCGTAAAATGAGCATACTTTGATCGTATTCTGTTCAAAATGTGCTAGGAACCTGTTATGAATACCGCAGCCCTCGACATTCGAGCATCGCGCTTTGGCGAGGAACGGACGCCATTTCTTTCGGCAAGACGGGTGGCTGAACTGCTGGGCGTCAATCTGACCGAACTGGCGGGCCTGATCGGCGTCGCGCGCAACACGCTTGCCGCCAAGACCGGCGCGCGCAAGGTCGACGCCGCATTGAGTCCGATTGTCCGTATCCTGGCGATGGCAGGCGAGATGGCCGGCGATGAACAGCGTGCGGCGATCTGGTTCAAGCATCAGCCAATCCCCGGCTGGGCGGGAAAGACCGCCTACGATCTCGTTCGAGAGGGCAAAACGGACAAGGTGCTTGCCTATCTGGAGGCAGTCCGCTCCGGCATCTATGCCTGAAAGCAGACTGAGCCTATGGCGTGCCTTCGTGCCGCGTTGGGCGCATCTGCCGCTTTCCGGCGAAGGAGCGGCCCGCTTTGGCGGTCGCTGGAATCCGGTGGGCACCCCGGCGATCTATGCCGCGCGGGAATTGTCCACTGCTTGGGCGGAGTACAATCAGGGCTTTGTCCAGCATCCGGCACTGATTGCGCAGCTCGAACTTTCAGGCGCGCGGCTGGCCGATCTGACGGACGCTGATGTGCTGGCCAAGCTCGGCGTGACGGCAGACATTCACCGATGTGAATGGCGCGACATCATGGATCAAGGCCTGGTGCCTGAGACACATACGCTGAGAGATCGCCTGATTGGCGATGGGCAGCACGGTGTGATCTACCCGTCCTTCATGTCGCCGGGCGGCACATGCGTCGCACTCTGGCGATGGAACGAGAGCAACGCACCCCGTCTGAAGGTCATCGATCCCGACCATCGCTTGCCGAAAACGCCGGCTTCATGGCTTTAGGGTTGTTAGAACCGGCCGCGCCGCCGCGAGCACACCAGCGTCCATTTCTTTCAGCGTCTTCGGCTTGCCGCTATGAGGCAGCGACGCAAATACGTCCTCGGACCGCGTTGCGGCAAAGGCCGGCGCAGACCTCAGCAGGACGCCTTCCGGAGTGTCCTCGACCAGAAGGCGTGTGCCGGCCCCCCATTGCCTCCGTTTGCGGATCGCGCTGGGCAGGGTGACCTGCCCCTTGGTCGAGACAGTGGTTACGAGCCTTTCCGGGTTAGCCATAGCGGCGCATCCACTGAATGTAAGACAAAACCAGCAGCAGCTTCTATCAAACCCTTGTGCCACCGACCGTCATCTGGTTCATCCTGAGATGCGGCTGGCCGACGCCGACTGGCACGCCCTGGCCGGCCTTGCCGCACATGCCGATGCCGGTGTCGAGCTTCATGTCGTTGCCGATCATCGAAACCCGATGCATGGCATCCGGCCCATTGCCGATCAGCATGGCGCCCTTGATCGGCTGCGTCACCTTGCCGTCCTCGATCATGTAGGCCTCCGTGCAGCCGAACACGAATTTTCCCGATGTGATGTCGACTTGGCCGCCGCCGAAGGAGACGGCATAGATGCCGTTCTTGACCGAGGCGATGATTTCGTCCGGCTCCATGTCGCCTGAAGTCATGTAGGTGTTGGTCATACGCGGCATCGGCTGGTGCGCATAGCCTTCGCGCCGTCCGTTGCCGGTCGCGTTCATGCCCATCAGCCGGGCGTTCTGGCGGTCTTGCATGTAGCCGACAAGCTTGCCGTCATCGATCAGCACGTTGCGGGCCGACGGCGTGCCTTCGTCATCGACAGTTAGCGAGCCACGCCTCTCGGCCATGGTGCCGTCGTCGACGACGGTGACGCCCTTAGCGGCCACCTGCTGGCCCATCAGCCCGGCGAAGGCCGATGTCTTCTTACGGTTGAAGTCGCCTTCCAGCCCGTGGCCGACGGCCTCGTGCAGCATGACGCCCGGCCAGCCGCTGGACAGCACGATGTCGAAGGTGCCGGCCGGGGCCGGGATGGCCTCGAGGTTGACCAGCGCTTGCCGCAGCGCTTCCTTGGCTGCGTGCTTCCAGCTCTCCTCGACCAGGAATTCGCCAAAGCCTTTGCGCCCGCCCATGCCGTAGGAGCCGCTCTCCTGGCGGTCGCCACTGCCGACCACCACCGACACGTTGATCCTGACCAGCGGGCGGATATCGCGCACCATCTGGCCGTCGGCACGCACGATCTCGACATGCTGCCAGGAGGCGGCGAGTGACGCCGTCACCTGACGCACGCGCGGATCCTCGGCTCGCAGCCAGGCATCGATTTCCTGAAGGAGCTTGGCCTTGGCCTCGAAGGAGGGCGAGGGGATCGGGTTCTCGTCGCCATAGAGATGGCGGTTGGTGCGGGCGGGAGCCGCGGCAAGCGTGCCGGAATAGCCGCTCTTGACCGTCGAGACGGCGCCGGCCGCGCGCAGCAGCGATGCTTCGGAAAGATCGCTGGAATGCGCGTAGCCACTCGCTTCGCCGGCGACGGCGCGCAGGCCAAAGCCTTGGTCTGTGTTGAAATTGGCGGTCTTCAGCCGGCCATTGTCGAACATCAGCGCTTCGCTCTCGCTGTATTCGAGGAACAACTCGCCGTCGTCGGCGCCGTTGATGGTCTCGGCGACAATCTGCTTGATGCGATCGTCGGAAATGTCGAATTGGCCGATGAGGCTGTTCATGGCGCAGGCCCTTCAATAAGCAATTTACTGCATGTAGGCGCCAGGGCGCCGTTCGGCAATCTTCACGATGGAACGCTGCGATCCTAAGTCAAACGGCGTGCCATCACGATTTCGTCGATCTCCCGGCCTTCATGAAGAAAGCCGGCAGGTATGCAGCCTATTTCGTGAAAACCTTCTCGTTGATAAAACCGGATGGCCGATAAATTTTCGGCGCTTACAGCCAACTCGACCTGACTTATGCCCAATGCTCGGGCGTGATCGAGCAGCAGATTGAGCATCCCGACGGCGTATCCGCCGCCTCGCTCGCTGTCGCGCAAATAGACCATGATGACGGTCGCCCGGTGCGCCATCTTGCTGGCCGGCTGCCGCTTCAGGCCCATTATACCGACAGGCTCCTCGCCGCGAAAGCTGACGACGACCGGGTTGTTCGTCAGGCGCCGCCGCCATTCCTCGTCGGGGAGATTCTCCCATTCCGCCGCGCTGCTGGCGAAGGCCTCGGGTGCAGCGCGCAAAGCCTCCAGGCGAATTCGCTTGAAGATCTCGAACTCGTCCGGATCGAGCAGTTTCAAGGTCAAACGTGTAGTCTCAAGGCAGCGCGGCGAAACCGTCGGCGAAACCCTTGAGCTCGACCGGAATGCCGATGCCTTCCTCCGGCGTCTGGAAGACGATGAAGGTGGCCGACGTTCCGGTTTTCAGCGTGTCGAGCAGCGGCTTTTCGAGAATGACCTCGGCATAGCAGCCGTCCTGGAAGCAGCGCACGAAATAGGCCCGGCCGATGTCCTTGCCGTCGACATTGAGACCGAGTCCGTTGGGCAGCAGCACTCCGAGCGGCGCCAGCACGCGCAGGATTTCGGCCTTGTTGTCGGCGGTGCGCAGCACGACGACGGAAAGCCCCATCTCGGGACGGTCCTCGGCGACGACGTTCTGCATCATCACGCATTGTTCTGATGTGGCGCCGGCCGGAGTGTCGCAGATGATCGACCATGCGCCATGCGTCGATCGCACCTTGCCGCTTGGCTGCGCGGCATTGGCCTGGCCGATGCCAGACAGGCCAACGCCAGACACGGCAGCAAGAAGGATGACCTTCGCCAAGCTTCTCGAAAGCCCCAATCGCGAAACCCGAAGTCTCGAAAGCCCAAGTCCCCAAAGCCAAGAGTTCATGACGGCTCCATTGCGAATCACGGCACTTTAAGCCGCGCCAAGGGCAAGTAAAGGATGAGACCACTGCCGGCCTGCCTCGACCAAGGCAATTGTGCGCTTTTCCGTGCCAAATTCGCCCGAATTGCGACCGCCCGGCGCATTTTGCCTGGACACTCCGCCGCTCGGACTTTCGCGAGTCCGCCACCGCCGCGGCCGCCGCCACAAGGCGCAGCCGCGCTTGCGCGCAAAAATGCCGCACGGTTTCCCCCGCTCCTTTCTTGCAGAGGCAAATAGAGTATGGTTTGAACCAGCCTCGGGACTGTCCGGGATTCCCGTCCCGGCGTTGTTCGATATTCTTGCGGTCCGATCGCGAGGAACTGGGAGATAATGACGGCAATGAGAAAATTCCTAGCAGGCGCCAAATTCCTTACAAGCGCTTGGGCTGCCGCCACACTGTTCACCGGCGCGTCCGCCCATGCGGCCCAGCCTGCGCCGTGGGAGGTGAGCTTCCAGCCCGCCGCCACCGACATGATGCGGCAGATCGCCTGGTTCGAGCACTATACGCTGTGGTTCATCGTGCCGATCACCCTCTTCGTGCTCTTTCTCATCGCCTATTGCATCCTGAAGTTTCGCGCGAGCGTCAACCCGATCCCGTCGCGCACCAGCCATAACACGCTGATCGAGGTGATCTGGACGGTTGGGCCGGTCGTCGTCCTGCTCATGCTCGCCATCCCCTCGTTCCAGCTCTTGACCGCGCAATACACACCGCCGGAGGAAGCCAAGTTGACCGTCAAGGCGACGGGAAACCAGTGGAACTGGGACTACGAATACCAGACCGAAAACACGCTTTCCTTCAACTCAGCGATCCTGGCGGATTCTGACCGCGCGGCGGCCGGTAAGGAGGACCGCGGCGCTTATCCGCGCCTGCTCGCCGTCGACAACGAGATGGTGGTGCCGGTCAACACCATGACCCGGGTGCTGGTGACGGCGGCGGACGTGATCCACGCCTTTGCCATGCCGTCCTTCGGCATCAAGACCGACGCGGTTCCGGGCCGCATCAACGAGGTCTGGTTCAAGGCGGAAAAGGAAGGCCTCTATTACGGCCAGTGTTCGGAGCTCTGCGGCAAGGACCACGCCTTCATGCCGATCGCGATCCGCGTCGTCTCCGACGCCCAGTACAAGACCTGGCTGGCGGCAGCCGGCACCGACCTTTCCGGCGCCAACAAGGCGCTGATGGCCGAGGTCGACGGCAAAGACAAGGTAGCGGCCGCCGGCAACTGATGCCGCGACCAGAAAAGATCAGGGAACGGAGCCGAACATGGCAGACGCTGCAGCTCACGACCACGACCACAAGCCGTATCATGGCTGGGTCCGGTGGGTGTATTCGACCAACCACAAGGATATCGGTACGCTCTATCTGATCTTCGCGATCATGGCGGGCTGCGTCGGCGGTGCCCTTTCGGTCGTCATGCGCATGGAACTGCAGGAGCCGGGGATCCAGATTTTCACCGGCCTGGCGCAGATGGTCTACGGCTTGAACGCCGACGCCGCGCTCGACGGCGGCAAGAGCATGTACAACGCCTTCACCACCGCGCATGCGCTGATCATGATCTTTTTCATGGTCATGCCGGCGCTGATCGGCGGCTTCGCCAACTGGATGGTGCCGATCATGATCGGCGCGCCCGACATGGCTTTCCCGCGCATGAACAACGTCTCGTTCTGGTTGCTGCCACCGGCTTTCATCCTGCTGATCATCTCGGCCTTCATGCCGAGCGCGCCTGGCGCCTACGGCGTCGGCGGCGGCTGGACGATCTATCCGCCGCTATCGACATCGGGCCAGCCGGGACCGGCGATGGATCTTGCGATCCTGTCGCTGCACATCGCCGGCGCGTCGTCGATCCTCGGCGCCATCAATTTCATCACCACCATCTTCAACATGCGCGCGCCTGGCATGACGCTGCACAAGATGCCGCTGTTCGCCTGGTCGGTGCTGATCACCGCTTTCCTGCTGCTGTTGTCGCTTCCGGTTCTGGCCGGCGGCATCACCATGCTTTTGACCGATCGCAACTTCGGCACGACCTTCTTCGCGCCGGACGGCGGCGGCGACCCGATCCTGTTCCAGCACCTGTTCTGGTTCTTCGGGCACCCGGAAGTCTACATCCTGATCCTGCCGGGCTTCGGCATCGTCAGCCACATCGTCTCGACCTTCTCGAGGAAGCCCATCTTCGGCTATCTCGGCATGGCCTATGCCATGGTCGCAATCGGTGCGGTCGGCTTCATCGTCTGGGCGCACCACATGTACACGACCGGCCTGTCGCTCGACACGCAGCGCTATTTCGTCTTCGCCACGATGGTTATCGCCGTGCCGACGGGCGTGAAGATATTCTCGTGGATCGCCACCATGTGGGGCGGGTCGATTTCGCTCAAGACCCCGATGCTGTGGGCGATTGGCTTCATCTTCCTATTCACCGTCGGCGGCGTTACCGGCGTCCAGCTTGCCAATGCCGGTCTCGACCGTCCGCTGCACGACACCTATTACGTGGTCGCGCATTTCCACTATGTGCTGTCGCTGGGCGCGGTCTTTGCCATCTTCGCCGGCTGGTACTACTGGTTCCCGAAGATGACCGGCTACATGTATTCGCCTGTTATCGCCAACACCCACTTCTGGGTCACCTTCGTCGGCGTCAACCTCGTATTCTTCCCGCAGCATTTCCTCGGCCTCTCCGGCATGCCGCGCCGCTACATCGACTATCCGGATGCGTTTGCCGGCTGGAACATGGTGTCGTCCTACGGCTCGTATATTTCGGCCGTCGGCGTGGTCATCTTCCTCTATGGCGTGTTCGAGGCCTTCCAGAAGAAGCGGGTGGCCGGCGCCAATCCATGGGGCGAGGGTGCGACGACGCTTGAATGGCAGCTGTCTTCGCCGCCGCCCTTCCACCAGTGGGAGCAGCTGCCGAAGATCAAATAGGCTTCTGCCTGGGCGAATACGGAACCGCCGGTTCGCCGGCGGTTTTGGCCAACGGAATGATGGACTTTAAGTACGCATGGCCCTTGTCGACGACACTTTGACTGACGAACCGGGCTTTCGCGTGTCGGAAGCGACGGCGGGCGATTTCTTCGCCCTGCTGAAGCCGCGCGTCATGTCGCTGGTGGTGTTCACCGCCTTTGTCGGCCTGGTCGCAGCACCCGTGACCATCAATCCGCTTCTGGCGGTGATCGCGATCCTGGCCATTGCGATCGGGGCTGGGGCGTCCGGCGCGCTCAACATGTGGTATGACGCCGATATCGATGCGGTGATGACCAGGACCGCCAGCCGTCCGGTGCCGGCCGGCCGCGTCCGGCCCGGTGAGGCGCTGAGTTTCGGCCTGGTGCTGTCGGTGCTGTCGGTGATGACGCTCGGCGTGCTGGTCAACTGGCTGTCGGCGACGCTGCTGGCCTTCACCATCTTCTTCTATGCCGTCGTCTACACGATGTGGCTGAAGCGCTGGACGCCGCAGAACATTGTCATCGGCGGTGCTGCCGGCGCCATTCCGCCGGTGATCGGCTGGGCCGCGGTGACCGGAACGGTCAGCCTGGAAAGCGTCGTCCTGTTCCTGATCATCTTCCTGTGGACGCCGCCGCATTTCTGGGCGCTCGCCCTCTTCAAGTCCGAGGACTATGCCAGGGCCGGCATCCCGATGATGCCGAATGTCGCCGGCCAGGCTTCGACCCGACGCCAGATCTTTGCCTACGCGCTGATCCTTGCACCGGTTGGCGTGCTGCCATGGGCGCTCGGTTTCACCACGCCCGCCTATGGCGTCCTTGCGGTGCTGCTTGGTGCCGGCTTCGTCTGGTACGCGTGGAAGGTGCTGCAGATGGCGGACGACGACCATGTGATGAAGCCGGCCAAGACATTGTTCGGCTACTCGCTGCTTTACCTCTTTGCCATTTTCGCCGTCTATCTTGCCGATTGCGTTGTCGGGCGCGTGCTGGCCATGGGTGGAGCATGACCATGGCCGACAAGAAGCTTGAACTCATCACGCTGACGGAGCGCCAGCAGAAGGCCCGGCGCAACCGCTCGGTAGCCATTGGCCTGGCGCTGGCGGTGCTTGTCGTCATCTTCTATATCGCGACCGTCGTGAAGTTCGGTCACAACCTCACCGGAACGATGTGAGGCTCAAGATGAACCGCCAAACAGTGACCCATCCTCAAAAGAAGAACACCAACCGCGTTGTCGCCGGCGTCTGCATCGCCTTTTTCGGCGGCATGATCGGGATGGCCTATGCCGCGGTGCCGCTCTACGCGATGTTCTGCCAGGCGACCGGTTACGGCGGCACTGTGAAACGCGCAACGCAGCAATATGCTGACCGCGTGCTCGACCGCGATATCACCATCCGTTTCGACGCCAACACGGCCGGCGTGCCCTGGCAGTTCGAGCCGGTCGCCCGCTCCGTCACCATCAAGATAGGCGAGACCGCGCAGGCGCATTATAGCGCGACCAACAAGTTCGTCCGCGCCACCACCGGCCGCGCCACCTTCAACGTGCAGCCGGAACTGGCGGGATCTTACTTCAACAAGGTCGAGTGTTTCTGCTTTACCGACACGACGTTGAAGCCTGGAGAGACGCTGGACATGCCGGTCGTGTTCTATGTAGATCCCGACATCGTCAATGCGCCGGAACTGAAGGACCTGAAGACGATTACCCTGTCCTACACGATGTTCCCTGTCGAGAAGAACGAGAACAACAAGCCGGTGGCGTCGTCAGTGCCGGCCGAAGGCACAAGCAACAAAGTTTCACATACCGAACGAAGCCTCGGGGGTTGATATGGCAGACGCGCACGCAAAACCACAACATGACTACCATCTCGTCGACCCAAGCCCGTGGCCTTTCCTCGGCTCGGTCGGCGCGCTGGTCACCGCGATCGGCGGCGTCTGTTACATGCAGTATCTCAAGGGCGGCGATTTCCCCATTTTCGGCTTCAACATCGCCAATCCGTGGCTGTTCTTCATCGGCCTCTTGATCGTCATCTACACTATGTACGCCTGGTGGTCGGACACCATCAAGGAAGCGCATGAAGGCCACCACACGCGTGTCGTGTCGCTGCATCTGCGCTACGGCATGATCATGTTCATCGCTTCCGAGGTGATGTTCTTCGTCGCTTGGTTTTGGGCTTTCTTCGACGCCAGCCTGTTTCCCGGCGAGGCACAGCAATACGCCCGCGCCGCCTTCACCGGCGGTGTCTGGCCGCCGAAGGGCCTCGAGGTCCTCGATCCCTTCCACCTGCCGCTCTACAACACCGTCATCCTGCTTCTGTCGGGCACTACGGTGACCTGGGCGCACCACGCGCTCCTTCATGGCGACCGCAAGGGGCTGATCAACGGCCTGGTGCTGACCGTCGGTCTCGGCATGCTGTTCACCATGGTGCAGGCTCACGAGTACATGCACGCGCCGTTCGGCTTCAGGGATTCGATCTACGGCGCCACCTTCTTCATGGCGACCGGCTTCCATGGCTTCCACGTCATCATCGGCACCATCTTCCTGTTGGTCTGTCTGGTCCGCGCGATGAAGGGCGATTTCACGCCTAAGCATCATTTCGGCTTCGAGGCGGCCGCCTGGTACTGGCACTTCGTCGACGTGGTCTGGCTGTTCCTGTTCGCGTCGATCTATGTCTGGGCCTCGAGCGGCGCGGTGATCGAAGGTCACTGAAAATCTTCTTGGGGAATCGAATGGGCGGCTGCGGCGACGTGGCCGCCTTATCTTTTGGGGCGAACGGCACTAAGATATCGCAATGAGCGACGACAAGGCGATCTGGCCACCAATCGATCCGATTTCGGCCGGCCTGCACGGCCGCTGCCCGCGCTGCGGCGAGGGACAGCTGTTTTCCGGCTTCCTCACCGTCGGCAAACGCTGCGCCAATTGCGGCCTCGACTATTCCTACGCCGATGCCGGCGACGGGCCGGCGGTGTTCGTCATTCTGATCATCGGATTCATCGTCGTCGGGCTGGCGCTGTGGATGGAGGTGACGCTGAATCCGCCGCTCTGGCTGCATTTCCTGCTGTGGATACCGCTGACGCTGGTGCTTTGCCTGGGCGCGCTCAGGCTGATCAAGGGTGTGCTCCTGACGCTGCAATACCGCAACAAGGCGGCAGAGGGCAGGCTGGACCTCGGCGAATGAGCACGACATCCGGTTCGATCACAGGCCGTTCGCGGCCGAAGACGGCATTGCTGCTTGGCCTCTGCCTCGTGCTGTTCCTCATCCTTCTGGCGCTCGGCACCTGGCAGGTCCAGCGCCTGTACTGGAAAGAGGGTCTTCTCCAGACGATCGGCCAGCGCACGCATTCCGCACCTGTGCCGTTGGCCGAGGTCGAAAAGCGGTTCGCCGCAACCGGCGATATCGATTACACGCCGGTGACGGCATCAGGCACTTTGCTGCATCAAGGCGAGCGACATTTCTTCGCGACCTGGGAGGGCCAGTCCGGTTTCGATGTCTTCACGCCCTTGCATCTGGAGGATGGCCGCTTCGTCCTGATCAATCGCGGCTTCGTGCCCTACGATCTCAAGGACGCGGCCAAGCGCCCGCAAAGCCAGGGTGCGGGCCAGGTGACGGTGACGGGGCTCGCCCGCAACCCGCTGCCGGCGAAACCCTCGATGATGCTTCCCGACAATGATCCGCAGAAGAATAT
The DNA here is from genome assembly GCF_002284575.1 of Mesorhizobium temperatum. Lineage (GTDB taxonomy): Bacteria > Pseudomonadota > Alphaproteobacteria > Rhizobiales > Rhizobiaceae > Mesorhizobium > Mesorhizobium temperatum. The sequence continues at coordinate 42,185 of NZ_NPKJ01000034.1, read as the reverse complement.
CTTCTACTGGAAGGATCACGATGCGATGGCGGCGAGCGCCGGTCTGCCGGCCGGCACGGGGCTGGTGCCATTCTTCATCGACGCCGACGCCACGCCGAACCCGGGTGGGCTGCCGGTCGGCGGAGTGACCGTCATCGACCTGCCGAACAGCCATCTGCAATACGCCGTAACCTGGTACGGCCTTGCCGCTGCCCTTGCCGGCGTCCTCATCTTCAGGCTGCGCCGTCCGGCGAAAGAAGAATGATCGGCACCGGCGCCCTTGACAGGGCAGGGGTGCGCACCTCATTTCGCGCTTTGAGTTCAAGACTTGAGCTCACGTTACGACAACCGGCCGGGAAATCATGCTTCACACGACCACAAAGCCACCGCTGACGATAAGGCTCTGCCAGCCGCGGGGCTTCTGCGCTGGCGTCGATCGCGCCATCCAGATCGTTGTGCTGGCGCTGAAGAAATACGGCGCGCCGGTCTATGTCCGCCACGAGATCGTACACAATCGCTACGTCGTCGAGGGGTTGCAAAGCCTCGGTGCGGTGTTCATCGAGGAGCTCTCCGAGATACCGGCGAAACACCGCCAGAGCCCGGTCGTCTTTTCGGCGCATGGCGTGCCGAAGTCGGTGCCGGCTGACGCCCAGGCGCGCAACCTCTTCTATCTCGACGCCACCTGCCCGCTGGTGTCGAAGGTCCACAAGCAGGCGATGCGCCATCAGCGGCTCGGCCGTCATGTGCTTCTGATCGGCCATGCCGGCCACCCGGAAGTGATCGGCACGATGGGGCAGTTGCCGGATGGCGCCGTCACCTTGATCGAGACCGAAGCCGACGCGGCGAATTTGGTGCCCGCCGACCAGCAGGCGCTCGGTTTCGTCACCCAGACGACGCTGTCGGTCGAGGACACCGCCGGCATCATCCGGGTGCTTAAGGATCGTTTTCCCGATTTGCATGCGGCGGCAGCGGAATCAATCTGCTACGCCACCACCAACCGTCAGGAAGCGGTCAAGGAGACCGCCGCGGGCTCCGATCTCTTCCTGATCGTCGGCGCCCCCAACTCGTCCAATTCGCGGCGTCTTGTCGAAGTGGCCGAACGCGCCGGCGCCTCTATGTCGCTTCTCGTACAGCGCGCCTCCGAAATTCCGTGGACTGACATTGCCGACATCTCGACGCTCGGTCTGTCGGCAGGCGCGTCGGCGCCGGAAATCATCGTCGACGAGATCGTCGATGCGTTCCGGCAGCGCTTCGACGTGACGATCGAGCTGGCGGTGACGGCGACGGAAACGGAAGATTTTCCGGTGATGCGGGTCCTGCGCGACGTCGAACTGACGGCGGCCGACATGGCCTTCGTCAACGGGGCCGCGTAGAGTCCATGGCGGTCTACACCGACGTCAACGAAGGTGAGCTCGGTGCGTTCCTGGAGGCCTATCCGGTCGGCGATCTCCTGTCCTACAAGGGCATCGCCGAAGGCACCGAGAACTCGAATTTCCTGCTGCACACGACCAGCGGCTCCTACATCCTGACGCTCTACGAAAAGCGCGTCGACAAGGCCGACCTGCCGTTCTTCCTCGGCCTCATGGGTCACCTTGCCAGGAAGGGCATTTCCTGCCCGCTTCCGGTGACGGCGCATGATGGCGACGTCATCGGAACGCTTGCCGGCCGGCCGGCGGTCATCATCACTTTCCTCGAAGGCCTTTCGCTGCGGCGGCCGACATCAGCGCATTGCGGCGAGGTAGGCAAGGCGCTGGCGGCACTGCATCTTGCCGGCGCCGACTTTCCGATGACCCGTCCGAATGCTCTTGCCATTGATGGCTGGCGCAAGCTGTGGAGCGCCGCTCGCTCTCGCGCCGACGAGGTCGAGCCGGGACTGGCGGCCGAGGTCGATGCCGACTTCGCCGATTTCGAGCGGAACTGGCCCAAAGACCTGCCGGAAGGCATCATCCACGCCGATCTTTTCCCCGACAATGTCTTCTTCCTCGGCGAAAAACTGTCCGGGCTGATCGACTTCTATTTCGCCTGCAACGATCTCTACGCCTATGATGTCGCGACCTGCCTCAACGCCTGGTGCTTCGAGAAGGATTTTTCCTTCAACCTGACCAAGGGCACGGCGCTGCTTGCCGGCTACCAAAGCGTGCGGCCCTTGAGCGGCGAGGAGAAAGCTGCGCTGCCGATACTGGCGCGCGGCTCGGCGCTGCGCTTCATGCTGACCCGGCTTTACGACTGGCTGACCGTTGCCAACGGCGGGCTGGTCATAAAACGCGACCCGACCGAATATATCAGGCGGATGCGTTTCCACCGGGCGATCAAATCTCCTTCCGAGTATGGACTGACATGACCAAGCGCGTTGAAATCTTCACCGATGGTGCCTGTTCGGGCAATCCGGGGCCTGGCGGCTGGGGGGCGGTCCTGCGTTTCAACGGCGCCACGAAAGAACTGTCGGGCGGCGAGGCTGCTACCACCAACAACCGCATGGAACTTTTGGCCGCCATCTCGGCGCTCAATGCGCTGAAAGAACCCTGCGCCGTCGATCTTTATACCGACAGCAACTACGTCAAGGACGGTATTTTCAGCTGGATCGACGGCTGGAAGCGCAACGGCTGGAAGACCGCCGCCAGACAACCGGTGAAGAATGCCGAACTGTGGCAGGCCCTCGACGAGGCGCGCAACCGTCATCAGGTGATCTGGCATTGGGTCAAGGGCCACGCCGGCCATCCGGAGAACGAGCGTGCCGACGAGCTGGCGCGGCTCGGCATGGCGCCGTTCAAGAAAGGCCCCGTCAAGACCGCGACGCCGAAGCCAGGCCCGCAGTCGAAGCAGCCGGCGGTCGCAAAGCCACGGCGCTCGACCCAGAGTTATTGAATTCCGGCTGCGGGTCCGCTCTCTGGCAGGAAGACCTCTATCATGCCGATCGCATACTACATCACGCATCCCCAGGTTCGGATCGATGCCAATGTTCCAGTGCCAGAGTGGGGGCTATCCGACATCGGGCGAGCGAGAACGTCTGCAATGCTCGATCAGCCGTGGGTTCGGTCGATCCGGCGTATCGTGTCATCGGGTGAACGCAAGGCGATAGAAACCGCCGAGATACTCGGAAGGCATCTCCGCCTTGAGGTCGAGGTGAGGGAACGGATGCATGAGAATGACCGATCGGCAACCGGTTTCCTACCGCCTGCGGAGTTCGAAGCGGTCGCGGACCAATTCTTCGCCAATCCATACAGCAGCATTCGCGGATGGGAGCGGGCTATCGATGCTCAGCATCGTATTCTGAGCGAGGTAGACGCTGTGCTCGGCACAGATGACGCCGCCGACGTTGCTTTCGTGGGCCACGGAGGTGTCGGAACGCTTCTGCTGCTTTCTCTCGGCCGGCGGGAGATCAGCCGTGAGGCGGATCAGCCAGCGGGCGGCGGGAACTATTTCGCGTACGATATCCGCGCGCGTCGCGTTGTCCACGGATGGCGGCCGATCGACAGGCTGGCGCAGCACCGCGACGATTAATTTGGCTAACGGATCAGCAGCGCCGTGCCGAAAAGCCCGAGCGCGAACACCGTATGTGAGACGAGATTGAGGGCGCGGATCTGCATGGGGTTGGGGCGCTTTGATGCGGCCCAGCCAGCGCCCATGCCGGGCGCCAGCAGGAACCAGCCGGCGCCCACGGTGACGATGCCGAGGATGAAGGCCGGCGGGAAGGTCGGCGCGGCCAGCCACGCCGCTCCCGCCAAAACGACCAGAATGATGCCGTAGACGATGCCGACAAAATAGTGGAAGGCCCAGCCCAGCGCCGATTCATGCGCGTAGGGTGCTGCCTCGCCGATGTCGTCGTGGAAGACCTTGCCGCGCCTTAGATGCCAGACCCAGCGACCGATCAGTCCCCAGTTCGGCCGCGGCTGAGCAAACACGGTGTTCAGGAAAATCGCCCAGAGGTCCATGAGCGCCGTGGCGCCGATGCCGATCGCCACAGCGCGCCAGAAGATGTCAAACATCATTGAGGTCCCCCAAAGCAAGCAGTCCCTAATGCATGTCGCCCAAAAGCATGCCCTCGGGCCCGACCGGGCTTGACCCGAGGGTGCGCAGCGGTTTGGGATAACGACATGCATAAAAACAAAGACTTAAAAGCGCGACGCGCTTTTAGAGCCCAAGCCGAAATCTAAAGCTGTCCGAGAATATGAGCCGCCCCGGATTCGTCGACGCCGGGCTTTGTCTCGACATTGAGCGCGGTGACCTTGCCGTCGTCGACGATCATCGAAAACCGCTTCGAGCGCAGCCCCATGCCGCCGCTGGAAAGATCGGCGTCAAGGCCGATCGACTTGACGAAATCGCCATTGCCGTCGGCAAGATAAAGGAGCTTGCCTTCACCGCCGCTGAAGCGGGCCCAGGCGCCCATCACATGAACATCGTTGACGGCGACGACGGCGATGGTGTCGACGCCGCGCGCCAGGATGGCGTCGTAATTATCCAGATAGCCGGGCAGATGATTGTTGGAGCAGGTCGGCGTGAAAGCGCCGGGAACGGCGAACAGCACCACCTTCTTTCCCGAGAAAATCTCGGCCGTCGTGATCGCTTTTGCGCCGTCGGCAGTCATCGTCTTGAAGGTCGCATCGGGCAGTTTATCGCCAACGGCAATCGTCATCATGGTCCTCACTTGAGAGATGGAATGGAAGTGTTCTTGCGATAGCGAACTCAGGTGTTTCCCGCAACATCGGGGAGCCGGGAACAAAAGGATGTTCGACCTGAACATCCTTTGCTCGGGATCAAGGGAACGGCAGCAGGCCTTCGACCGCGCCGGCCGCAGTTGTCAGCGTGTAGTAAAGTCCGCCATCCGTCGGCGTCGTCGTCGGCCTGTCGAGGATAGGCACGGTAAACACCAGCTTGCCTTCCTTTTCGCTGCGGGCCGGCACGCCGAACATGTAATCCCGCTCACCGGCGACGAAGAAATCCGCTGCTTCGGGATTGCCCGGAAAGCTCGCCTCGACAATCAGTGTCTCGCGGTCGCCCGGCAGGATATTGATGCCGAAATCGGGTCTTGCGGGAGCAGGCAGCGTTGCAAGGGCCGCCTTCACCAACGCGGCATCTTCGACATTGTCCGGATCGGAGCCCGGATCGATGGTCAGCTTGGTCTGCACCGGGATGCAGATCGTCTCGCAAATGCCGAGAAAGATATCGGCATCGATGACGGCCGGCTCGTTCGGCGCCGACAGCGTGAAGGTCACCGGCAGCGAAACCGGATGGTCATAGCCGGCCCATTTGCCGTAGCCGTCGTCGTGGCGCTGGGGCGGCGGAAACGAAAACGTCGCGTTGGCAATGTTGGTGCTGGCCGAGATATCGATTTGCGGCGGCACGCCCGCGTCGCCCGGATCGCGCCAGTAGGTTTTCCAGCCAGGCTTGAGCGCAATATCGAGGACGCCATGGATGCGCCCGGCTTCGTCGGGCTTGCCGCTGGTCACAAGCCGCACTTTGCCGCCTTCGCTATTGTACCAGATCGACGAGGAGGCTGCGGCAGGGAGGCCGGCTCCACATCCAATAGCGGCGCTGAGCAGCAGGACTTTCAAGCTTTGCATGGCAGTGATTTGAGCGTCCGTTCATGGCTGCGCAATGACTTCATGGCGTCGCTGTTATCATATTTGCGTGACCTCGGGCACAGCTTTGCGTGACCTCGGGCACAGCTTTGCGTGACCTCGGGCACAGCTTTGCGTGACCTGGGGCACAGCTTTTGCGTGACCTCGGGCACAGCTTTGCGTGACCTCGGGCACAGCTTTTGCGTGACCTTAGATGCACATCTGCGACCAAATCGCGCGCGGCGCATCTTTTCGGCGCTTCAGAAACGCGTTACGCTCCTCTTCATGGACTTGTTGCGCCACAAGAAGATGGCTGCGGGACGCGGCTTTCTCGATGACCAGTTCCTGATTGCCATGCCCGGCATGAAGGACGACCGCTTTACGCGCTCCGTCATCTACATTTGTGCGCACAGCGACGAAGGCGCGATGGGCCTGGTCATCAACCAGACGCAGCAGATGCTGTTTCCGGATCTGCTCGTGCAGCTCGGCATCATGAACGAACAGGAGGCGATCCGCTTGCCCGCCCAGGCCCGCGACTTCGTCGTGCGCAACGGCGGACCGGTGGACCGCAGCCGCGGCTTCGTCCTGCATTCGGGCGACTACCGGGTGGAATCGTCGCTGGCCGTCTCCGACGACATTTGCCTGACCGCGACCGTCGACATATTGCGCGCCATATCGTCGGGCCGTGGGCCCCGGCACGCGCTGATGGCGCTCGGCTATTCGGGCTGGGGCGCCGGTCAGCTGGAAAGCGAAATCGCCGAGAACGGTTGGCTGACCTGCCCGGCAAATGCGGAGCTTCTGTTCGATACCGACATCGAGCGCAAATACGACCGGATTCTCGCTTCGATCGGCATCGATCTCGCGCATCTCAGCCTGGCGGCCGGGCACGCCTAGTGGTGAAAACCCGATACCTGGCTGGTTACCGTCGCATTGACATCGCCAGCCGTTTGCCCAAATCGTAGACGAGATTCTCGATACCGGCTGTCCAGGACAGGTCAGCCTGTTTCACGCGGGTTTCGACATCGCTGTATTTGCCGATGCGGGCTTCTAGGAAGGAGCGCATGCGCTGGTGAAACTGGCCGACGGTGAGCTGTTTTCCCTGGGCCCTGAACATCGCGGTATTGAACCGCGCCGCCTTGGGGAAGATTTTGCTGGCCGTGGCATTGGGCGTCTCGTCGGCGTTCGACAGAAGGTTTGCTGCGCCGTTGGTGCCAAGGAAATGGGGGAGGTAAAGATCCCTTTCGTCCATTGCCTTCTCGAGACGGGCTTCGATGCGTTCCTTGGCCGCGAGAAGGTTCTTGGCCGCAAGTGCTGCCGACAGATAGGGATCGCGCCTGAATTCAAGGATGCGCTCTTCTTCGGCCTTGTCGTCGACGAAATGGTGTTCGCGCTTGCCGTCGAGGCGGGTCCGGATCAGTTCCGCTTCGTCGCCCAGGCCGAACTCTGCACCGTAGTTCTTCACGGCCTCGAGCCATGTCTGGTCGAGGAACTGCATAAGACCAAGTGCCGACCCTTTAGGCGGGCGGTTGTTGATGTCGAAGGAGGACTCCTTCTCGGCGATCGCGAAAAGGGTGTCGGCAGGAAATTGGGTGTCCTTGGCGGCGCGCAGAATCTCGCTGGCAATGTACTGCGACACCTTGTATTCGCCGAACTCGTGCACCGACATGCCGACGACGATCTGTTCCGCGCCTTTGGAAAGGATGGAGACGGTGCCCTTCAATGCATCGGCCAGTGTGCCTTCTCCCTCGCGTCGGGAGGTCGATATGGTGCCCGGATCGATGATGTCGAACGCGGGCGCGGCCGAGGGGAAACTCAGAGCGGAGGACGGAACAGCAGTGGCAACCGCGGCTCCGGTCACTCCGTTGGCCAAGACTCCCGAATAGACCGGCCATGGCATGGCTGCCACTGTCGCCGCCAGGCCAAGCCCCGCGATCCTTTTCGACAAAGGCCGTCCGCCCGAAAGGATAACGCCTCCGCAAGCAAAGAATTCAAATGTTCTTTGGAGTGACGCCAGGTCCCCCTCCGTTCCTTGTCTAGCCGCCCAGATACTTTGGGGCAGATCTATTTCCAACGTTGAGCCGTCAACGTCGAAAAAGACAAGAAGAACGGTCAGTGCTTCATCTAGCTAGTCATGGATAATGGCGGCACAATGGCCGCAATGCGGCGAGACAATTCGTAATGTACAATAAGATGATTTTTATCGAGCGTTGCGTAGGCGATGCGTTGCTTGTGAAGAGAGATCATTTAGCCCTTGGCCGTCGCCAGATTGGTGCTGAGCTCGAAGGCCAGTCCCGACCCAATGGTGTATGGCTGCAGCACGGGCGCACTCTCGCTCACGATCGCCTCCACGACGCGCTTGCGTTCCTGATCACCCATTTCCTTGGCTAAGGAACTCATCCCGACCAGCGCCACCGTATTCAAATGCAGGAAAGGTGCGCCTTCCCCGAAGTGGATGGTGCGCGAAATAATCCTTGATCGGACCTCGTGGAAGCCGGCGTCTCGCAGCAGCGCCTCAAGTGGAGCCGCTTCCCCGAAGCTGTACCGTCGATCGGCGATGGCGCCCAGATGGCGCTCTGCGACGCGGCGCAGTTTGCGAAAGAACGGGATTTCGTCGTCCGGACGCCACGTGGCGATTGCCAGCCTACCACCCTTCGCCAGCGCGCGACGCATCTGCACCGCCGCCGCGGGTCTGTCAGGAAAGAACTGCAGTCCTTGCTGGCAGACGACCACGTCGAACGTCTCACCGTTACGCAGAGGCAGCTCGCCGGCATTGCCCTGGCGCCAGTCAATGGCTGGTTCTACAGCCCGCGCCACGGCAAGCATGTCCGGGCTGATGTCGACGCCGACGATATATCCGGCTTCACCGAGCCGCTCTCTTGCAACGCGCGCCACTATTCCTGTTCCGCAAGCGATATCGAGTAGGCGATCGCCCGAAGACAATTCCAGCTCGTCAAGAGCCATCTTGGCCCATGGACGGAAGAGAGGGCCGACGAGCCACCGCTCGTACATCTCCGGGAAACTTGCCTGGTTCATTGCGTAGCTGGGCAGGGTCATGATTGTCCTCCCTCAAATTTCTCTCCGGCCATTGTGAGCCTTCTCCCGCGCTAGATCCAACGGGACAATCTACCCTTCGCACCTGAACAACCTATGCGGCTTTCGGGCAGTCAGGCTCGCATAGGCGAAGGGGCCGAAGAATGAGGGTCCGCGCCTCGCGTTTCGGCGGCATCAAGCTCGGCAACGTGGCCTGAATTCAGGCAAATTGCTTTCAGCCGTTTTTCAAACCGTCTGCAGCGCGTAGGGCGCATGACTACGGCAGATCTACTCCACCGGCACCAGCAGGTGCTCGTAAGGCGTGTCGGGCCACATCTGGCGCCGTAAAAAGTGACGTTTTGCACGACGAGAAGCGAGAACCCTTCAGCGGGCTTTGGACCAGCAGCCAGAGCGCTCCGCCGGGATGACAACGCTTCTCCACATCACGCGGCTTCGCCGCGTGCAAGCGCCGCCGCCTGCTCCAGACTCACGCCCTTGACCAGGGGGTCAGCGTGCCGATGCACCAAGCGCCATTCCGCCTCTTCGCGGTGATAGACTAAGGTAACCCGCAACGGCCAATCCTGGGCTGGCAGACCGCCGACCTCGACGTGCGGGCGTTCAATGATCGCGAGGACCACCATGTCGGCGGAACCATAGGCTTGAAGAAGTTCGTGCTCGAAGGTGCCGTTCTTGAAAAAGCGGCCCATCGCCTCGATCCGCTCTGCAGTGAGTTCAGAAGCCCGCGTGGGCTTTCCGCCGAATGGAGACATCAGCATGAAGTCCTCGGTATGTGGGATCACCTCGTAGTACTTCGTTATCTCCCCGCGCATCAGCGCCGAATTTGCTTCCGCAGACCGCTCGACGAGATCGGCAACCGTCTGGTCCATAGTGGGCTCATCAAGAGCCTGTGCCGAGGCGTTCGTTAATCTTGCAGTTTGTGACAATGCCACGCCAGCGCTTGCTGCGGCGAGAAGGGGACGTCGTGATACCGGCATGCGGGTGCTCCCTGCATCTGTTTCCGATGCGAAAGCGCGCCTTGCGCTGCTCCGCTTGTTCAGGAGATCGCACTTCAATGATGCTGAATCCAGTGATATGATTTCATCGATATGCTGAACAGAATTGACCTTTCCCGCGCAGACCTCAACCTCCTCGTTCTGTTTGAGATCGTGCACGACGAACGCCACGTGGGCCGGGCGGCCGAAAAGTTGAATCTGACACCTTCGGCAGTCAGTCATGGGCTGGGCCGGTTGCGCCGCCTTCTCAATGATCCGCTTTTCCTCAGAACGCCGAAAGGTGTTGTGCCGACGGCGCGCGCGATGGAACTGGCCTCACCAATCGCGGACGTCTTGGCGCGGGTGAGGAGTGTCATCTCGACCGCCGAGCCATTCGACCCGGCGAACTCCACACGCCGGTTTACGATCGGTGCTCCCGACGGCGTCGCGGCGGTCTTCCTGCCGCCGCTTCTTGCCGAGTTGGGTCGGACCGCGCCTGGCATTGACATCGGCGTGCGTCAGCTGCTTCCCGCGCCGGGAGAAACCTCGCCCGAGCGCGCTTGGCGCAGCGCCTTTGCCGATTTGGAGGCAGGCGCGATGGACATTGCGGTCATCCCGTCTGGCCATATTCCCACGCGCTTCCATGCGCGCAGCCTCTACAACGAGGATTTCGTCCTTGCGATGCAGGCTGGGCATCCGTTCGCGGACGATCCTACGCTGGAGCACTATTGCGAGATGAAGCATCTGGTCGTCTCGTTCACTGGCGATCCTCATGGCTTCGTCGATGAGGTTCTGGCGACGCAAGGCTATTCGCGGCGGATCGCACTAACCGTACCCAGCTTTATGTTCGCTCTCGCCGTCCTTGCCGACACCGACCTGATTTCCGCACTGCCGAAGAGATTTGTCGCCAGGCATGCGGCGCGGTTCGGGGTGGTAAGTCTGGAAGCCCCCTTGCCACTGACGACCTTCCAACTCAACGCCATCGCACCGAGGGCTGCGATGATGGATGCGGGGCTGGCGTGGATCTTCGACCTGCTTGCGGCCAAGCACGAATGCTGGGGTTAGCCGTCCGCCGCAGCTGGAGAACCTCTGGTTCGCGGCTGGCGCGGGGCGGCGCCAAAATGCGCAGCGATTGACTGTCGGCAGGTCCTGAATAGGGTCGGTACCGGCCGGAGGAACACCAGGGCGGTGCAGACGCATCTCAAACCAGCAATAGCTCGAGCCTCAGCAATAAACGCCTAGCCTGGCCAATCGAACGTCTGGGCAGCTCGGACCATTGCCGCCGTCGCCGGGCTATAGGGCCGGCCCGGAACGCTAGCCAGGGACACCGTGCGTGCCACTGCGGGTTCGATCAGCGGACGCTGCAAAAGTTCAGGCGATGTCACCGAATATTCAGGCATGAAGGCGAAGCCGATCCGCGCCAGCACCATTGATTGGATCCAATCCTCGCGCTCGGAACGAAAGCGGGCATAAAGGCTGACGTTTCTTTCCCGGCACACACCCATTACCAGGTCCCGCATTTCGCAGGACAGACGATCGACATAGGGTTCTTGAGAGAGATCGACCAACTTGATTGCATTGAGGCTCGCAAGCCGGTGATCCGGCGCGAATACGACGACGTAGCGCTCACTGTAGAGATCATGGACTCGGAAAGCCGCTCCCAATCCCTCCAGCGGATTGAGAACGGCAAGATCGAGATCGCCTTGCTCAAGCCTGTTTTTCAGTTCCTGAACGCTCGCCTCGCTAACTTCAAGCTCGACGCCATGATAGTCGCGCTGGAACTTTGCGAGGAACCGGGCGAGCTTCACATGGCCGATGGTCGACATGACGCCGAGGCGGATCGGCACCTGGTTGAGCAGCCTGAAATTGTCGGCAAGCGTTCTGGTTGCGTGGGCCTCCTGCATGATCTGCTGAAGATGCGGCAGAATGGAGCGTCCGAACTCACTCAGGAGGACGCGCTTTCCCTCGCGGTGGAACAAGGGCGCGCCAAGCTCATCCTCGAGCGTCTTGACCGCTTTGGTGAGCGCCGGCTGAGACACGTTGCAATCGGTGGCGGCCTTGGTGAAGTTCAGCATCTTCGCGGCGGCAAGCACGTAGCGGACCTGAAACATCTCCATGGCGAGCCCTCCCGAGGCGGTTCCACGAAACGACATTGTAACCCTTTCATCGATAACTGTCGGCTATCGATCGATAGAAAAAATGTCGTTCTCTTTTGCCCGCCGCTGCATTCAACTCCTGTGGTCACTGTTCACAGGAGGAGATCTGGAAATGACTGTCTACATGGTGGAACGCGACCTCAAGGGCATCAGCATGGAAGCTCTGGGAGGTGCGCAGAAGGCGGCGATCAGCAAAGCCGCCGAGATGACCTCCAACGGCACCGACATCAGCTATCTGCGCTCGACCTTCGCACCGGAGGACGGCCGCTGCATGTGCCTGTTTGACGCTGCCTCCGATATCGACGTGAAGCGTCTAAACGACGATGCGGGGCTGCCCTATCACAGGATCGTACCAGCGCTCGATCTTACCCCATAAGGCCAGCACGACCGGGCTCGTGATGAACATCCGGGCCCGGTGTTCTTGCGGGTCATGCGCAGCGCGCCAGGCTGATCATTTGGAACGACGGAAAGACCAGGACGTTCGTACTGTATCCGCTAGCCTAAAGGTCTAACGCTTGTTGTTCGCAGGAGTCGGAGGCGTACCATGTTTGGCAACTCGGGCATCATTCCTCTGCCTCGCCCGCTTGAGCGCCGCGTGGATACTCTTGCGCAGTCGTTCGTGCGCCAGCGGCTCGGATCGCAGATGGACTTCTCGACGCCGCGAGGCGAGCCGGCGCTGTTACCGCCTAACTCGGTGTCCTGGCGTATTTTCAAGAACCCTGTTGCGCTGTTCATCGGCGGGGTTACTGCGGTGCTGCTCGAATTGGCAGAGCCGCGGGTTCGCGACGCCATTTGGCAGCACAGCACATTCCGCTCGCAGGCGCTCCGACGATTGCAGCGTACCGGCCTCGCTGCCTTGGTTACGGTCTATGGCCCTCGAACCAAGGCTAAGGCCATGATTGAAGGTGTGGTCAGGATGCATGGGCGCGTTTCGGGTCGAACCAGCGAAGGTGAGCCATACCACGCCACCGACCCGGAGTTGCTGAATTGGGTGCAAGCGACGGCCGGGTTTGGTTTCATGGAGGCGTATCACGTCTATGTGCATCGTCTGCATTTTTTCGAACGGGACGCGATGTCTGCTGAGGCTCGCCCCGTCGCGCTTCTCTATGGTGCGGCCGGCGCGCCCACGTCGCAGGCCGAGCTTTACGCGCTGTTCGATGTGATGCGGCAAAGACTCGTCCCGTCGCCGATCGTCTCGGAGTTCCTGGAGATCATGGAAGACGTTCCCGCCTTGCCGGGAGTGGCTCGACCGCTTCAGCGGCCATTTCTGAAGGCGGCAGTCGAGACCCTGCCCCGCTGGGTTCGCACACGCTTGGCACTCGGCGACCGCTGGACGTTGAAGCCGTGGGAGCGTGCTTTTGTGAAGACGACGGCTGCAATCTGCGAGAGCATCGTCCTCCCGTCATCCCCGGCCGTTCAATCGTGCCGTCGCCTCGGCCTTCCCGAGAACTATCTCTATCGCCGCCGTTAACTCAGGCTTTCCAACATTGATGGAGCCGCGCCGCGGGTAGGAAATTAAAGTTTTCGATACTGCGCGACCGGAAGGATTCTGGCCCAGCAATGCCATTCCAAGGCAGGTATCACGCGTCAGGCTCCCACCACCAGTGGCCCAAAAATGCGCAGCGATTTTGCGACGACGACATGCACAAATCAAGCCTGAGCCAGCGGATACTGTTCCTTCAGCGTCTTCAGCACCTGATCGCCGGGCATCGGCGCGCCGAACATGAAGCTTTGCACATATTCGCAGCCCATCTGGCGCAGTTCGAGCGCATCGCTTTCGTCCGAAATGCCTTCGGCCACGACCGAAAGGCCGAGTTCATGCGCCATGTTGACCATGGATTTGAGCAGCACCGCGCGCTTTGGTGTCGAGTCGTCGACAAAGCTCTTGTCGATTTTGATCGTGTCGAAGGGGAAGCGCGTCAGATAGGCCAGCGATGAGTAGCCGGTGCCAAAATCGTCCAGCGACAGGCCGATACCAAGCTTCTTCAGCTTGTTCAGCACATGGGCTGTCTGCTCGGGATTGTCCATCACCAGCGATTCGGTGAGTTCGAGCCGGAAGCAGCGCGGCATCAGATTAGCCCGCGCGATCACCGAGCGGACGTCGCTGACCAGATCGCGGCGGATGAGCTGACGGCTGGACAGGTTGACCGAAACCGACAGCGGCGCGTCGCCGATCTGCTTTTGCCATCCGGCCAGATCTTCGGCTGCTTGTTGCATGGCGAACAGGCCAAGCTGCACGATCAGGCCGCAGCTCTCGGCGACCGGGATGAAATCGCCCGGCGGGATCATGCCGCGGCGCGGATGGTCCCAGCGCAAAAGCGCCTCGAAGCCGGCAACGCTGCCGTCTTCGAGCCGCACGATGGGCTGGTAAGCGAGTGTGAATTCGCGCCGTTCGATGGCGCGGCGCAGGTCGGACTCGAACTGCAGCCGGTCGGTGCCGACGGTCCGGAAGGCGGGGCGGAACGGCTCGATCCTGTCGCCCCCGAAACGCTTGGCCTGGTGCATGGCAAGCTCGGCATCCTTGACCATATCCTCGGCCGAACTCTGCGCCGAGGTCCAGGTGACCAGCCCGATCGAGGCGGTCAGCACGATCTCGCGCTTGGCAAAGGTGATCGGATTGTTGATCGCATGCTTGATGGCGTCGGCAACGGCTGCGATGCGGGCCGGGTCCTGTTCGGAAAGCAGCATCAGTGCGAACTGGTCGCCGGCAAAGCGTGACAGCGAATCCTTCGGCTTGAGCAGCCGGTGCAGCCGGCGCGCAATGGTGAGCAAGATGGTATCGCCGGCCGAGATGCCGAGCCCGTCATTGACCTGCTTGAACCGGTCGATGTCGATGACGAAGACGGTCGGGCGCACCTTCTCTTCCGTGCGCGCGATCGAGATGATCGCCTCCAGCCGATTCATCAGCAATTCCCGGTTCGGCAGGCCGGTTAGATTGTCGTGCACGGCATCGTGCAGCAGCCTCTCCTCGGACTTCTTCTGCTCCGTCACGTCGACCATGGTGCCGACGCAGCGGATGACCTCGCCGTCCGATCCGATCACCGGCCGGGCGCGCAGCGAAAACCAGTGATAGTGCCCATCGGCACCGCGCAGGCGGAAATTCTGCGACACCCGGCCGCGCCGGTGTTCGAGCACCACGTCGAGCGTTGTGCGGAACGTGTCGCGATCATCGGCATGCAGCACCGGCAGCCAGTTGCGGGCGGCGCCGCCCAGGCTGTCGGGCGCAAGGCCAAGCTGGATGCTGACATCCGGCTTGGTGACGACGCGGTCGCGCATCACGTCCCAGTCCCAAACCGTGTCGCCCGACCCGGCGACGGCCAGCGCCTGCCGTTCGAGATCGGAGAACAGGCCCTGATGCAGCGCGCCGCCGGCAAAGGCGTGCTGCATGACGGTGAAGCCGATCAGCAGGATGATGAGGATCAGCCCGCCGCCCAATGCCGGCTGGGCGATGTCGTTGTCGAGCATGCCGGTGATCGCCATCCACGACCCGCATAGCCACAACAGGACCATGACCCAACTGGGCACTAGCATGATGGCACGGTCGTAGCCGCGTATGCCGAGGAAGATGATCAGGCCGAGGCCGGTCAGCGCGGTGGCGGCGAAGGACAGCCTGGCGATGCCGGCGGCGACCGCCGGATCGACGATTGCAACGCCTGCGATCAGTACCAGCCCCAGAATCCAGACCAGCGCGCCGTAGCTGAAATGGCCGTGCCATCGGTTGAGATTGAGATAGGCGAACAGGAACACCACGAAGGTCGCCGCAAGCGCCACCTCCGTTCCGGCTCGCCACATCTGCTCGTTGCCGGGCGATATTTCCAAAACCTTGTTGAGAAAGCCGAAATCAATGCAGATATAGGCGAGCACTGCCCAGGCGAGTGCTGCGGTTGCCGGGAACATCGAGGTCCCCTTGACGACGAAAAGGATGGTCAGGAACAGCGCCAGAAGGCCGGCGATGCCGATGACGATGCCGCGAAACAGCGTGTAGGAGTTGACCGAGTCCTTGTAGGATTCCGGATCCCATAGATAGACCTGCGGCAGTTTGGGCGAGGCAAGTTCGGCAATGAAGGTGATCACCGTTCCGGGGTTCAGCGTCACCCGGAACACATCGGCGTCGGGGCTGGTCTGGCGGTCGAGCGCGAAGCCCTCGCTGGGCGTGATCGCGGCAATGCGGGTCGAGCCGAGATCCGGCCAGAAGATGCCGGAATTCACCAGCCGGAAATGCGGTGCGACGATCAGCCTGTCGAGCTGCTGGTCGGTGGTGTTGGCAAGCGCGAACACCGCCCAGTCGCCGGTCGAGCGCGCATCATTGGCCTCGACCTCGATGCGCCGCACGATGCCGTCCGGGCCCGGAGCGGTCGACACCTGGAAGTTCTCGCCCTGGTTGCGGTAGATTTCGACGGCGCCCGAAAGATCGAGTGCCACGTCGTCGCGGGCGATCTTGATTGGCTCGACGGCGAAGGCCGAGGACGCCGCGCAGAGCACGACGATTGCCGTCAGCACAAAGGCGAACAACGACCCGATTCGCAGGAAATTCGTCAAAAATCAGTCCTTCGTTCCCGCGCCCGGCGGATCGTCTTCGATCCGGGCGTAGAGGTAGTGGTCCTGCCAGATGCCATTGATCCTGAGATAGGATCGCAGAAGTCCTTCGCGCCGGAATCCGGCTTTTTCAAGCACGCGGATCGACCGGGCGTTGTCGGGAATACAGGCAGCTTCGATCCGGTGCAACCTCAGCATATCGAAGGCGAAGCGCGTCACCACCTTGACCGCGTCGGTCATCAGGCCACGGCCGCTGTAGCGCTCGCCGATCCAGTAGCCGATATGGCCGCTTTGTGCGACGCCGTGGCGGATGTTGCCGAGGGTGATTCCACCGACAAGCTTGCCGTTGCCTTTCTCGAAGATGAAGAAGGCTATGGCCGTTCCCTGGGCATAGTCTTCGCGATAGCGGCTGAGGCGATGCCGCCAGGCCGTGCGGTCGAGCTCGTCGGGGTTCCACCGCGGCTCCCACGGCTCCAGGAAGGCGCGGCTTTCCCCGCGCAGCACCGACCATTCGCGATAGTCGTTGGTCAGCGGCACCCGCAGCGTGACCCGGTCACCCTTCAGTGCCGGCAGGTCACGGCGAAAGAAAGGGAGCGCGAACATGACGCTTTGATGGACTTAGCCGGCGAGCTTTCGGGCCGTGGTCTGCGTGCCCGATAGCGATTCGAGGACCGCCTCATAGGGAGCGAGCGTACCCACCGGTCCGACGGCAGTCAGCGTCGGCTTGGTCGAAAACAGCCGTGACGACAGGTCCGTCAGCCGCTCGACCGTCAGCGCCGACAGCCGTTCCATCAGCTCTTCCTTGGCGATCGGCCGGCCAAACAGAAGCATTTGCCGGGCGATCTGCGAGGCACGGCTGGCCGGGCTTTCGGCGGACATGATCAGGCCTGCGCGGTACTGGGCGCGTGCCCGGTCGAGTTCCTCCTGCAGGATGCTCTCGCCGGCCTTCTGCAACTCGTCGATAACCACCGGCACCAGTTCGGCGATGTCGCTCTGCCCGGTCGCGGCATGGACGCCGAATATGCCGGTGTCGGAAAAGCCCCAGTGGAAGGCATAGACCGAATAGCACAGCCCGCGCTTTTCACGGACCTCCTGGAAAAGACGTGACGACATGCCGCCGCCAAGGATCATCGACAGGACCTGCGAGGCGTAGAAGTCGCGTACATGATAGGCGCGGCCCTCGAACCCCAGCACGATCTGCGCGTCCATCAGGTCGCGGTCCTCGCGGAAATCGCCGCCGACATATTGCGCAAACTGCGGCATCGTGTTGTCGGATTTGCTGCGGAAACCGCCGAGATGCTTCTCAACCTCGCGCACGAAATTGTCGTGCTTGATGTCGCCGGCGGCGACGACCACCATGCGCTCGGCGCCATATTGCCGTTCGATGAATTTGTGCAATTGCTTCGAGGTGAAGGATTTGACGGTTTCCGGCGTGCCGAGGATGGAGCGGCCGATCGTCTGGTGGCGGAAAGCCGTCTCGGTGAAGCGGTCGAAGACGATATCGTCGGGCGTATCGTGAGCGGCGCCGATCTCCTGCAGGATCACATGCTGCTCGCGCTCCAGCTCCTGCGGGTCGAACTCGGATTCCTGCAGGATGTCGGAGAGGATATCGACGGCCAGGGGCACATCGTCGCTCAGCACCCTGGCATAATAGGAGGTGGTCTCGACACTGGTGGCGGCATTGATCTCGCCGCCGACATCCTCGATTTCCGAGGCGATCTCGAAGGCGCTTCGCCTTCTGGTTCCCTTGAACGCCATATGTTCAAGCAAGTGGGCCATTCCGTGCTCTTCGCTACGCTCGTTGCGGGCCCCTGATTTGACCCAGGCACCAAGAGCGACGGATTCGAGGCTTGGAAGGGTTTCGGTTGCGACTGTCAGGCCGTTCGACAGACGGCTTACCTCAACACCCATATATCAAATACTCCCTAACTTGCCGCCCGCGTGTGGCGGCTAACATAATCTTCCACCATTTTCAGGTCGGATGGAAGTACCGTGTATTTTTCCTCTGATGTCATCAACCCGCCTAGCCATGCGGGCAGGGCAGGCGACACGCCGCTGGCCGCTTCGACGGCGGCCGGGAACTTTGCCGGATGGGCGGTGCCCAGCACCACCATCGGCACGGCACTGGTGGCCTTCGCAGCCGCAACATGCATGGCCGCGGCCGTGTGCGGGTCGAGCAGATAGTGGCTGGCTGCGAGCGTCGAGCGGATCGTAGCGGCGACTTCGTCCATGGTCGAACGGCCGGCATCGAATTCGGAGCGGATCCTGGCGATCTCGCCGGCTTCGATGGTGAAGGCTCCGGACTGCCTGAGGCCGTTCATGTAGCGCCGCACGGTCGAGGCGTCGCGGCCGGCCGCCTCGAACAGCAAGCGCTCGAAATTCGAAGAGACCTGGATGTCCATCGACGGCGACGTGGTCGAAAAGACGCCTTTCGTGCGGTATTCGCCGCTCGACAGCGTGCGCGCCAGAATGTCGTTGTCGTTGGTCGCGATGACCAGCCGCTCGATCGGCAGCCCCATCTTCTTGGCGGCGTAGCCGGCGAAGATGTCGCCGAAATTGCCGGTCGGCACCGTGAAGGAGACCGGCCGGTCGGGCGCGCCGAGCGACAGCGCCGATGAGAAGTAATAGACGATCTGGGCCATGATGCGGGCCCAGTTGATCGAATTGACCCCGGACAGCGACACCCGGTCGCGAAAACCGTGATCGTTGAACATGTCCTTCACCAGCCCCTGGCAATCGTCGAAATTGCCTTCGACCGCCAGTGCATGGACATTTGCGGCGATGGACGTCGTCATTTGCCGCTGCTGCACCGGCGAGACCCGGCCGTGCGGGAAAAGGACGAAGATGTCGGTGCGATTGCGCCCGGCGAAGGCATCGATGGCGGCCCCGCCGGTATCGCCGGACGTGGCGCCGACAATGGTGGCGCGCTGGCCGCGTTCGGCAAGCACATGGTCCATCAGCCGGGCGAGAAGCTGCATGGCCACGTCCTTGAAGGCAAGCGTCGGGCCATGGAAGAGTTCCAGAACGAACATGTTCGAGCCGGTCTGCACCAGCGGGCAGACCGCCTCGTGACGGAACGTCGCATAAGCTTCGCGCACCAGGCGTTCGAACACCGGCATCGCGATCTCGCCGCCGAGAAACGGCGACAGCACGCGGATGGCGAGGTCGGGATACGCAAGGCCGCGCATTCCGCGGATCTCTGCCGCTGAAAACTGCGGCCAGATATCAGGCACATAAAGACCGCCATCGCGCGCCAAGCCCGCCAGCACCGCGTCGGAAAATCCAAGCACGGGCGCTTCCCCGCGGGTACTCACATATTGCATCGTCATGTTCCATTGCTGCCGGGCGGTCCGTCCGCGGCAAAGTGGTTAATTTCCGTACTTGCTCAGTCGCATTTTTGCCGCGCGGTTGATATACGTCACCCGCTTTGCGAGAGGGAAGTGCAGTTCATGGCGTTTCATACATTTAACGGTCGTTTTGTCGCGGGTCTGGCGCTCACCGGCTTTATGCTTACCGCCGCCGGCTGCCAATCAGGCGGCAGTAGCATGCTGGGCTTCGGAAAGAAGGACACGACACCGCCACCACCGCCGGACCCCAAGGTTCTCGCCAGCCAATTGCTGGCCTATTGTCCGAAAGTGACGCTGCGCGACGGCACCGCCTTCTTCAACACCTATGCCAAAGGCAACCAAAAGCCTAAGAAAAAAGCCGCCGCTCAGGACGCCGAAGCAGCTGCGCTTGAAGTGAGCAGCGACCAGCAGGACGATTCCGCGAAGATCATCTACCAGGCTTCGATCACCGATGTGACCCGCGACTGCAACCGTGCCAACGGCTCGCTGACGATGAAGATCGCCGTCGCCGGCAAGGTCGTTCCGGGACCGATGTTCAGCCCTGGCACCATCACCATGCCGATCCGTATCGCTGTGATGCACGGCACCGAGGTCCTTTACTCGCAGCTTCACCGACATCAGGTCCAGGTTACCAATCCCTCCAGTGCCACCCAGTTCGTCTTCACCGATTCGAACGTTGTCGTTCCCGAGCCGACCGCGAAGGATTATCAGGCGTTCGCCGGCTATGACGAAGGCCCGCCGAAGAAGACCGACAAGAAGATTGCCGCGGCCGAATAGCCGCGGCTTTGGAGCTGCGCGTCAATTTGGACGCCTGCTTCACGCATCCGCCGACCACTCCGAAAGGGCGGCGATCACGCTTTTCAGTTCCGCCCAGCGGCGGATGACCGTTTCGGCGCCGGCCTCGGTCAGCGCGTCGGCATGCCCGGGATAGCTGTGCGCCGCTCCAGTGAAGCCGATCACACGCATGCCGGCTGTCCTGGCGCCGGTCACGCCATGCACGGAATCTTCGATGACGAAGGTATTCGCCGGGTCGGCCTTGAGCTTTGCCGCGGCAAAGAGAAACACGTCGGGCGCCGGCTTGGATTTTCCGCTCGGTGTTTCCAGCGAGGAAAAAATCCGGCCGGCGAAAAACGGCAGCAGCTGCACCTTCTCCAGCATGAACTCGATCCGCTCGGAGCGCGAATTCGAGCAGACGCAGCGCGGCGTGGTCACCGCCACGACCGCCTCGTGCGCCCCGTCGACGGCGCGCACGTCGCTACGCAGCCGGCGGTCGACCAGGTCTTCGGCACGATCGATCAGCGAGGCCTGGAACGGGATGCGGGACTTTTCCTCGACCCGCATCATGATGTCCTTGAAGGTCAGCCCGGCATAGGTTTCGGAAATTTCCTCGGCCGATATCTCGTAACCGGCCGACGTCAAAAGCTCGGCTTCGATGCGCGCGGCAATGATTTCGGAATCGACGAGCACGCCGTCGCAATCGAAGATGACAAGGTCTGGCTGGGGCATAGCGATCCGGAAAGCGGGAGGGAGGAGGCTGGGACGGTTCAGGCGGCGCGGCATACACCAACAGGCCGATCTTCGCAAATTACCTGGGGTCCGAACCCCCAGGCCTTCACCGAATATTTACGCTGATCGGTAACCATAACAGGGAGTAAACAGTAACGCGTGCTTTGGGTGTAACAATGTCTGCCGTGCGTCTTCTCGACGAGCTTTCCCACGCTCCCCAGCAATCTGAATGGCTGGATACGATCCTGAAGGGCGATTGTG
The DNA here is from genome assembly GCF_002284575.1 of Mesorhizobium temperatum. GTDB lineage: Bacteria > Pseudomonadota > Alphaproteobacteria > Rhizobiales > Rhizobiaceae > Mesorhizobium > Mesorhizobium temperatum. The sequence continues at coordinate 20,820 of NZ_NPKJ01000034.1, read as the reverse complement.
TCGCCGCGCTCGACCGGCTGCCGGAAAAATCCATCGACGTGATCTTTGCCGATCCGCCCTACAATCTGCAGCTCGACGGCGATCTGCACCGGCCCGACCAGTCCAAGGTCGATGCCGTCGACGACGACTGGGACCAGTTCGCGAGTTTTGAGGTCTACGACGCCTTCACCCGGGCCTGGCTGCTGGCGGCGCGCCGCGTGCTGAAGCCCAACGGCACCATCTGGGTCATCGGCTCCTACCACAACATTTTCAGGGTCGGCGCCAAGATGCAGGATCTGGGGTTCTGGATCCTCAACGATGTCGTGTGGCGCAAGACCAATCCGATGCCGAATTTCCGCGGCCGCCGCTTTCAGAACGCCCATGAGACGATGATCTGGGCCTCGCGCGACCAAAAGGGCAAGGGCTACACCTTCAACTACGAAGCGCTGAAGGCGTCGAATGACGACATCCAGATGCGTTCCGACTGGCTGTTTCCGATCTGCACCGGCGGCGAGCGCCTGAAGAACGAAAATGGCGACAAGCTGCATCCGACGCAGAAGCCCGAAGCGCTGCTCGCCCGCATCATGATGGCCTCGACGAAGCCCGGAGATATTGTGCTCGATCCCTTCTTCGGCTCCGGCACCACCGGCGCCGTGGCCAAGCGCCTCGGCCGCCATTTCGTCGGCATCGAGCGCGAGCAGGCCTATATCGACGCCGCCAACGAGCGCATCGATGCAGTCCGGCCGCTGGACGGCGCTGCTCTTACCGTGCTTACCGGCAAGCGCGCCGAGCCACGCGTTGCTTTCGTCAGCCTCATCGACACCGGGCTGATGCTGCCGGGCGCCACGCTCTACGACGCCAAGAAGCGCTGGGCGGCCAGGGTGCGCGCCGACGGCACTGTGGCGGTCGGCGACAGCGCCGGGTCGATCCACAAGATCGGCGCGGAAGTGCAGGGGCTGGATGCCTGCAACGGCTGGACCTTCTGGCACTATGAGCGCAGCGGCGGCCTGACCCCGATCGACGAGCTTCGCCGCATCGCCCGCCTCGGCATGGAGCGGGCAGGGGCCTGACAATAACCGCTATGGCGGTCTCGTTGCACATCGTTCCCGAAGGAAGCAGGATCGCGCTTTCTCGACCGAGAAGGGCCGTGACGCGCTCGCCAATGCCGTCGTCGGGTCTTCCTCCTTCGCTCGTCGCATCGCCTCGGTTGGGTTGGTTTTCGTATCGCTGTAAGATCGATGAACGGCCGTCAGGTGGTATGTTGGCTTGCCTTTTTCGCGGGGTTACACCTTGATGCCGCACAATATTTGGTTCTGCCGTAGCCGCTCCCTACGCGTGTTATGACAGAAACTCTTCACGACCAGAATTGAGCCCTCGACGAATCCGCGTGACACTAAGAACCGGCCACCTAGCGCGGGTAGCCGGTTCGGGTTTTCGGTGCCGTCGGAGATCACGGTGAGCGATTCCCCAGGAAGAGTTATTGACCTTTGCCCATCGTTTCTCGAATGCTCGATTCCCTGCTATCCAACGGAGACCAATTCCATGAAAGCTCTGGCCTCGCCGTTTGTCGCCACTGTCGCCGCCGCCCTCGTCATGGGTTTCTTGACCCCTCCGGCGATTGCGCAGAACACCGACGCAAAAAACCAGCTTGATGCGGTTGTCAAGAACGGCAAGCTGCGCGTTTGTACGACCGGCGACTACAAGCCCTTCACCTTTCATGACAAGCCCGCGAACAACTACCAGGGCATCGATATCGATCTCGCAAAATCTCTGGCAAGTTCACTGGGGGTTGAGGCGGAATTCGTGGCGACTACCTGGAAAACGTTGCTGGCCGATTTTACAACCGGCAAGTGTGACATCGCGATGGGCGGTATTTCGGTGACTCTGGAACGCCAGAAGCAGGTATTCTTCAGCGAACCCTATCTCGTCAACGGCAAGGCGCCGATTGCGCGCTGCGAGGACGAGGCGAAATTCCAATCGATTGCCGACATCGACAAGCCTGATGTGACTGTGATTGTTAATCCCGGCGGGACCAACGAGAAGTTCGTGCGTGAAAAACTCAGTGACGCCAAAATCGAGATCTACCCGGACAATGTCACGATCTTCCAGCAAATTCTTGACGGCAAAGCCGATATTATGATCGCCGAATCGGTCGAAACCGAGTTGCAGCAGAAACTCCACCCTGGCCTTTGCGCGATCAACCCCGAGAAGCCGCTCCAATATGGCGAAATGGGCTATATGCTTCCTGAGGGTGCCGTCGTCTTCAAGGCCTATGTCGACCAGTGGCTGCATCTTGCCAAGGCGACGGGTGAGTTCGACCGCATCTACGATTCTCACGTCAAGTAGCGCCCGACGACGCGATCCGATAGCAGCGCCGTGGAGCGCTCGTCTCAGCGACGGCACTGCCATCACATGCCGTCTTGTCCATCAGCTTGAGAGGACAAACACAGATTCAGCCGTTGCGCGCTTTGCCACCTGTTAACTCACCCGATGGTTCTGGGCCTGACCACGGATCTTTTGCAATCCGCCGTGTTGAAGCGGGTTATCAGCCCGTCGCAGTGATCACACTCTGATCCCCAGGCGATCGAGGTCCACCTCGAGCGTCTTTGCGTCGGTGAACAGCACCGACTGCCAGCCGGCTGCCTTGGCGCCGTCGACATTCTTCTGGCTGTCGTCGATGAACAGCGTGGCCGCGGGCTCGAGGCCGAACGCGGCGACGTGATGGTCGTAAATGCCGCGCTCCGGCTTGATCATGCCGATCTCGCCCGAAATGGTCACACCGCGCGGTCGGTTGAGAAAGTCGAAACGCTGCCGGGCTTCGGCAAGCGTGTCGGCGGCGAAATTGGTCAGCATGGTGACGTCGTGGCCGCTCTCGATCAGCTTGTCCATGATCTGGACGCTGTCGTCATAGGCGTGCGGCACCATCTCGTGCCAGAGGCGGCGGAAGTTGCGGATGTTTTCGGCGTGGTCCGGGTGTTCGGCGATCAGCAGCGCCTCGGCCTCTTCCCAGGTCCGGCCGCGGTCCTGCTCGATGTTCCAGTCATGCGTGCAGACATTGTCGAAGAACCATTTCCGCTCTTCGGCGTCGGGGATCAATCGGCTGAAGGGCAAGTTCGGATCGTAGTGAATCAGCACTCTGCCGATGTCGAAAACGATGTGGCGGATTTCGGTCATTCTTGTCCTCGTCAACGCAATTCAATGTGAGGCGATGTGGGCGATTCAATGTGCGCGCTGCTTCTTCGTCGCGCCCGGTATCGCCGCTTCGATTACCTTTTTCATGACAGTGGGCAGCGCTTCGCCGGAAATTTCATGGGCCAGCGACCAGAAATGCCCCGCAGGGGCGGCGCCATCGGTCATCGTTTTGAAGACGTCGAGTTCGAGCGCGAAATGGGTGAAGACATGGCCAATCCGGCCAGCTGGCCTCCAGTTGCCGGGGAAGGGCGCTGCCGCGTCCGTGGTGGCGCCGTCGATCCGCGCGGTCCAGCCGGTCGTCGGTACTTCGGTCATGCCGCCGAGCAGGCCTTTATCCGCACGTTTGCGCAAAAGAACGGCGCCGTCATCACGTACGGCAACGAAGGCAGCCCCGCGCCGCAATGGTTTCTCACCCTTCGGCCGGCGGACAGGGAAGCGCTCGGGATCGCTTGAAACAGTGGCGCTGCAATCCTCCCGCAGCGGGCACAGCATGCAACGCGGTCGCCGTGGCGTGCAGATCGTCGCGCCGAGATCCATCATTGCCTGAGCGAAATCGCCCGGTCTGGTCGCTGGAACCATGCGCTCGACATAGGTGCGTATGTCTCCCTTGGCTTCGCTCAGCGGCGTGACGATCGAAACCAGCCGGGAAACGACCCGCTCGACGTTGCCGTCGACGACCGCGGCGGGCTGGTCGAAGGCGATCGCCGCGATCGCAGCCGCCGTGTAGGCGCCGATGCCGGGCAGCTCTCTCAAGCCAGCTTGCGTATCCGGAAACCTGCCACCTTGCCGTGCGACGAGATCGGCGCAGGCCTTGAGATTGCGCGCGCGGGAATAATAGCCGAGCCCGGCCCAGGCCTTCATCACATCTTCGGTCGGTGAGGCGGCCAACGCCTCGACATCAGGCCATTTCTCGACAAAGGCCCGGAAATAGGATTTTACCGCTTCGACCGTGGTCTGCTGCAGCATGACTTCGGAAAGCCAGACGCGGTAGGGATCGGGCCGTATGCCGCGTGCCAATTCGCGCGGCGCAATGCGCCACGGCAAGTCGCGGTGATGCGCGTCGTACCAGCCAAGCAGGCGGGACGCGATGTGGTCGCCAACTCCGGATGCGGTCTTGCGGGTCTGGTCGTGCAGTGCCATTGATCGAGAACTGGCCTAACCGATGCGTGGTGAAGGTCGTGACTGGAGAACGCACATGGCAGGGAAAAGGCCCTTCGGCAATCCCGTTCCGGTGAGTGATCTCGCAACCCAGATTCTCGATCCGGTGTTGCGCAAGCGGGCCGGCATGTCGATCGGCCTCGTCCAGTCATGGGAGGAGATTGCTGGGCCGCGCCTCGCCAGCCGTTCGCGCCCTGAAAAGATCCAGTGGCCGCGCCGCATGCATGAAGACGATCCGTTCGAGCCGGCGGTGCTGGTCATCGCATGCGAAGGGATGGCCGCGCTCCATCTGCAGCACGAAACCGGCGAGATCATCAACAGGGTCAACGCCTTCCTCGGCTTCAACGCTATCGGCCGGATCAGAATCGTGCAAAAGCCGGTGACGGCGGACAAAGGGCGGCCTAAACCAAGCTTCCGGCCGCTGACCGCAGCCGAGAAGGTGAAGTTGTCAGGCACCGTCGGAATGATCGAGGATGACGGACTGCGTGCTTCGCTGGAGCGGCTCGGCGCCACCATTCTCGGTCAAAAGAAGGTATAATCTCGCGCTTTCGTGATCGCATACACAAAGTTTGGCGATTGGAATGGGGACGGCGATGCCTTAATTCGCGCCAACTCTCGCCTTTTCTAGCCTTTGCATTGCAAAATCCAACCATTGTCAGGTGATTCGTATGACCCGTCCTTTGTCCCGCAGAAACCTCCTGTCGTCGCTGGCCGCCATTCCGGCGGTGGCTCTGTTCGCCGCCTGCAGTGACTCGGGCGAGAAAGCCGTGGCGCAGGATGCGAAGCCTGCTGCCCCCGCCGATGCGATGAAGCCGGCCGATCCGGCGAAGCCGGCAACCCCGGCCGCGGTCAAGGCGCCTGAAGCCCAGGGCACGGTGGACATGGCAGCCTTGCTGAAGCCAGGCGCGCTGCCCGACGCGCAACTGGGCAAGGACGACGCGAAAGTCACCATCGTCGAATATGCCTCGATGACCTGCCCGCACTGCGCGCATTTCCACGAAACCACCCTCCCGGACCTGAAGACGAAATATATCGACACCGGCAAGGCCCGCCTTATCCTGCGCGAATTTCCTTTCGATCCCAGCGCCGAGGCCGGTTTCATGCTGGCGCGCTGCTCCAAGGACAATTATTTCCCGATGGTAGACGTTCTGTTCAAGCAGCAGGCGAACTGGGCAGGTGTCGCCAATACCAAGGATGCCCTGCTGCAAATCTCCAAGATGGCCGGTTTTACACAGGAGTCCTTCGAGGCCTGCTTGACGGACCAGAAACTTCTGGACGATGTGAGGTCGGTCCAGAAGCGCGGCGCCGATGAATTCAAGGTCGACTCGACGCCGACCTTCTTTATCAACGGAAAGACCTACAAGGGGGCGCTGTCGATTGAGGAAATATCGGCCATCATCGACCCTCTGCTCTGACGTTACGGCAGCGCCGAAGCGGCTGCGCTTCGGCGTGCGCGACTTTTTGTTGTGCCGCGGGTTCTGTTCGCAACACCGCGGAACACTTTTGTGGAACCCGCTTATGGGGCGGCGCGAATGAAGTTCTCGCGCCTTCGCCTGCTCGGTTTCAAGTCCTTCGTCGAACCCGGTGAGTTCGTCATCGAACGCGGCCTGACAGGCATCGTCGGGCCGAACGGCTGCGGCAAGTCGAACCTTGTCGAGGCGCTGCGCTGGGTGATGGGCGAAAGCTCGTACAAGAGCATGCGCGCGTCCGGCATGGACGACGTCATTTTTTCGGGTTCTGGAACGCGTCCGGCCCGCAACACCGCTGAAGTCACGCTTTTCCTCGATAACAGCGACCGTAGCGCGCCCTCGGCCTTCAACGACGCGGACGAGTTGCAGGTTTCGCGCCGCATCGAGCGCGAGGCGGGTTCGCTCTACCGCATCAACGGCAAGGAAGCCCGCGCCAAGGACGTACAGCTGCTTTTCGCAGACCAATCCACCGGCGCGCGCTCGCCCTCGATGGTCGGGCAGGGCCGCATCGGCGAGCTGATCCAGGCCAAGCCGCAGGCGCGCCGCGCCCTGCTGGAAGAGGCGGCCGGAATTTCGGGTCTGCACACACGCCGCCACGAGGCCGAACTGCGTCTGAAGGCGGCAGAACAAAATCTGGAACGGCTGGACGATGTCGTCGGCGAGCTGGAAAGCCAGATCGAAAGCCTGAAGCGCCAGGCCCGCCAGGCCTCGCGCTTCAAGAACCTGTCGGCCGATATCCGCAAGGCTGAAGCGACACTGCTGCATCTGCGCTGGACGCTGGCCAAGACACAGGAAGGCGAGGCGCGCTCGGCGCTGGCGATTGCCACGGCACTTGTCGGCGATCGCGCCGCCGCCCAGATGGCTGCCGCCAGGGAGCAAGGGATCGGCGCCCACCGGTTGCCGGAGCTGCGCGACGCGGAAGCCGCCGCCGCTGCCGCCTTCCAGCGCCTGTCGATCGCCAAGACGCAGATCGAGGAAGAAGCGGGCCGCATCCGCGCCCGCCAACTGGAACTCGACCGCCGGCTCCAGCAGCTCGACGGCGACATCGTCCGCGAGGAGCGGATGGTCCGCGACAATGCGGATATTCTTGAACGCCTCGCCGCCGAAGAAGCCGCGCTCAACACCGAGAACGCCGGCGCCGCCGAGCGCGAGGCCAGCACCCGCGCGGCGGTCGAACAGGCGGCGTCGACGCTTGCCGCCAGTGAAGCCAAACTCGCCGGGCTGACCGCCGAACGGGCGGAGGCCGCCGCCTCCCGCAACCAGATCGAACGAACGCTGCGCGACACCGCTGAGCGCCGCGACCGTTTCGCCCGCCAGCTCGCCGATGTCGACCGGGAATTGTCCGATATTGCCTCCAGGGTCGCCGGCCTGCCCGATCCGGCCGAGAAGCAGCTTCTGGTCGAACAGGCCGTGGCGCTGCTCGAGGAGACCGAAGCCGCGGCGATCGCCGCCGAACAGGCCGTCGCCGAGGCGCGCACGGCGGAAAGTGCCGCCCGCCCGCCGGTTCAGGATGCAAAGGCCGAGCTGGCGCGGATCGAAACCGAGGCTCGCACGCTGGCCAAGATCCTGAATGCCGCGAGTGGCGACCTCTTCCCCTCCGTCCTGGAGCAGATCAGCGTCGAGCGCGGCTATGAGACGGCGCTGGGCGCGGCTCTTGGCGAGGATCTCGACGTGCCGCTCGACCGCAGCGCGCCGGTGCATTGGGGCCAAAGCGAGGTCCGGCCCGGCGACGCCGCCTTGCCCGAAGGCATCAAGAGCCTTGCCAGTGTGGTCCGCGCGCCGGCGCAACTGGCCCGCCGATTGGCGCAAATCGGCATCGTCGACGCTGCTGACGGAAGACGGCTGCAGTCGCAGCTTTCACCCGGGCAGCGGCTGGTCAGCCGCGAAGGCGCACTCTGGCGCTGGGACGGGCTCACCGCCAGCGCCGACGCGCCGACCGCGGCAGCGCAGCGGCTGGCGCAGAAAAACAGACTGGCCGAGCTCGATGCCGAGGCGGTCCACGCGACCCGCATCCTGCGCCAGGCCGAAGAAGCCCTTGCCCATGCCGAGCAGGCGCTTGCCCAGGCGAGCGAGGCCGAGCGCAACGCTCGTCAAGCCGGGCGTGATGCCCAGCATGGGTTGGACGCCGCCCGCAACGTGCTGGCCGAGGCCGAGAAGGCCGGTGGCGAGCTGTCGAGCCGACGCGCCGCACTTGACGAAGCCCGCGCGCGCATCGTCGACAGCCATGAAGAGACGGCGGCGGCTTTCATTGAGGCGGAGATGCTGCTGCAAAGCGCTCCCGATCTCGGTGATCTGCAGCTGCAGCTCGAACAGTCTGCCGCCAACGTTGCTCGCGACCGCGCCACCCTTGCCGATGCCCGCGCCGTCCATGAAGGCTTAAGGCGGGAAGCCGAGGCGCGTGTGCGCCGCCTCGACGCCATCGGCGCGGAACGCCGCAACTGGCTGGCGCGCGCCGAAAACGCCTCGACGCAGATCGCCGCACTCGGCGAACGCAAGGCCGAGGCCGAGGCCGAACGCGAAAGGCTGGCCGACGCACCCGACGAGATCGACGCCAAGCGGCGCGCTTTGCTGTCGCAGCTTGCCGAGGCCGAAAGCCTGCGCCAGGCGGCGGGCGACCGGTTGCAGGAAGCGGAGAACAAGCAGTCCGAACTGGATAAGGCCGCGACATCAGCGATCCAGTCGCTGGCCGAGGCGCGCGAAACCCGCGTCCGCGCCGAAGAGCGGCTGACCGCTGCCGATGAAAGGCGGCTCGAGGTCGAGGCGCGCATCCAGGAGACGCTGAACACGCCGCCGCATCTGGTCATCCGCCACACCGGCCTGGAGGCAGACAGCCCGATGCCGGAGATGACTGAGATCGAGCGTCAGCTCGACCGGCTGAAGATCGAGCGCGAGCGGCTTGGCGCCGTCAATCTGCGCGCCGAGGAAGAGCAGAAGGAACTGTCCGACCGGCTGGAGACGATCGTTTCCGAACGCGAGGATATCATCGAGGCCATCCGCAAGCTGCGGCAGGCGATCCAGAGCCTGAACCGCGAAGGCCGCGAACGGCTGCTGGCCGCCTTCGACGTGGTCAATGGCCATTTCCAGCGGCTGTTTTCGCATCTGTTCGGCGGCGGCACGGCGGAACTGCAACTGATCGAGTCCGACGACCCGCTCGAGGCCGGTCTCGAAATCCTTGCGCGGCCGCCCGGCAAGAAGCCGCAGACCATGACGCTGCTTTCCGGCGGCGAGCAGGCGTTGACGGCGATGTCGCTGATCTTCGCCGTGTTCCTGACCAATCCCGCGCCGATCTGCGTGCTTGACGAGGTCGACGCACCGCTCGACGATCACAATGTCGAGCGTTTCTGCAATCTGATGGATGAAATGGCCGCCACCACCGAGACGCGCTTCGTCATCATCACGCACAACCCGATCACCATGGCCCGCATGAACCGGCTGTTCGGGGTCACCATGGCCGAGCAGGGCGTCAGCCAACTCGTGTCGGTCGACCTGCAGGCGGCCGAGGCGCTGCGCGAGGCGAGCTGACGCGTCGACAGTAAGGCTTGTCGGTAGCGCCTGTTGGGGCTTTCGGCTATAGCACGAATTGGACTAGGTCGGTGCCGTTCATTAGCGTGTAGCGTTTAGATATTGCGCATGATCCTTTCCGAAATCGATCTCGATTTCGCGGTGATGTGCCAGCATATGCATGGAGAACCTTGTTGCCTGTACTTGTCACCGGAGCCGCAGGATTCATCGGCAGCCATGTTTGCCATCATCTCCTGAGCAGGGGTGAAGCGGTCGTCGGCGTCGACAATATGAACGACTATTACGACCTGGCGCTTAAAAAGGGGCGTCTCGCCCGCCTTCAGCCCCACAAGGACTTTTCATTTCATCAGATCGAGATCGCCGAAGAGGGGGCGCTCGCTAACGCTTTGGCCGGGCAAGGCATAACCAGGATTGTCCATCTCGCCGCTCAGGCGGGTGTGCGCCATTCCCTCGACAATCCGAGGCTCTATGTCCGTTCCAATGTTGTCGGCCATCTCGAGATGCTCGAATTCTGTCGCGCGCAGCCCGCATTCGAGCATCTGGTCTTTGCCTCGTCGAGTTCGGTCTATGGCGGCAACCGCAAGGTTCCGTTCAGCGAGACCGATCAGGTCGACAGGCCCGTCTCTCTCTATGCCGCCACCAAGAAGTCAGATGAATTGATGAGCCATACCTACGCCCATCTCTTCGGGGTGCCGCAGACCGGTCTGCGGTTTTTCACCGTCTACGGCCCCTGGGGCCGGCCTGATATGGCCTATTGGATATTCACCAAGGCGATGCTCGAAGGCAAGCCGATCCGGGTGTTCAACAATGGCGAGATGTGGCGGGATTTCACTTATGTTGACGATGTGGTGAGGGCAGTCGTTGCCGTGCTCGACAAGCCGCCATCGGCTGAAGTTCCGCCGAGCAGGCTCTACAATGTCGGCAACAACCGGCCGGTGCGGCTGGGCGATTTCATCGACACTCTGGAAAGACTGCTCGGTGTAAAGGCGATCCGCCACAGCGAGCCGATGCAGAGCAGCGACGTCGAGCGGACCTGTGCCGACATGACGGCACTGGAGCGCGATTTCGGCTTCAAGCCGAGCGTTTCGATCGAAGATGGGCTGAAGAAATTCGTCGACTGGTACCGGACCGAATGGGTTGCGGGATCAACGACAACGTGACTGCGGCCTGCGGGTCTCCGCGTTTGCTGCGCGAGGCCGCGACTTCGCTCCAGTCGCAACCAGCATGGCATCGATTGCCGCTCAATCATCGCCTCAGCCCGGTTATGAACGTTCTTACTCGGGCGGGGTCGACCTTGTTCCACCAGACGCCGTCATGCTTCAGCGCGCTGGCGATGATGATCCCATCGACGATGCCGAGAATATCGTTTGCATTATCAGGCGTCACGCCGCTGCCGACCAGCGTCGGTAGGCCGGCAGCATCTTTGATCATGCTGATATAGCTCAGATCCGCAGCGTGCCCGGTGCGCTGACCGGTCGCAATGATGGCGTCGGCGTCGAAGAACACCAGATCCTTTACCAGTTCCTCCACCGGGCGGTCGGCAACGATCGCGTGCGCGCCATGCTTGACATGAGCATCGGCGAAAACGCGGATGCCGTTGGCGCGCAGCTTGGCGCGGTAGCGCGCTGCGCGACCCGACTCTCCCTCGACAAAACCCTCGTTGGCGACATAGGCATTCGCCCATTGATTTACGCGGATGAAGCCCGCGCCAGCGGCACTGGCGATCGCAAGGGCAGGGATCGCGGCGTTAGCGAGCACATTGATGCCGACCGGCTTGCCGAGTTCGCGGCGAATACGGTCGGAGACAACCGCCATGTAGGCCGCTGTCTCCGGTCCGATATCGTCAGGTTTGGCGAAGGGAATGTCGCCATGATTCTCGACGATCACGCCGTCGCACCCGCCGTCGAGATAGGATCTCGCATCATCGAGCCCGCGCTGATAGATCGCCTCGACCGCCTCGCCGTCATAGCGCGGCGCGCCAGGAAGCGGCGCAAGATGAACGACGCCGATCACCACCTTGGTGCGGCCGAAAAGTTCTACGAGCGCGTCGCCGCCTGATTGACCGAGTTGGGTCATGAGAGCTCCGTTTGATCGATGAGCGCCGCCATTTCAGACGCGGAAGGACAGGATATCAGTGTGCCCGGGCGAGTCACCGAAATTGCCGCGGCGGCGAGCGCGAACTTCAGCGCTGAGGTAACCGACATACCCTTGGCAAGCCCGCCGGCCAGACAGCCGCAAAACACATCGCCGGCGCCGCTGGTGTCGAGCGCCTCGACACGTGGTGCCGGCAAACGAAGCGATCCTCCCTGGTCCGGGCCGAGCACGAGACAGCCTTCCGAGCCAAGCGTGATCACGACTGTCCCGGCGCCTTTGGCCGTTAGAGCGTCGGCCGCTTCTGCCATATCACCCTGGCCGGTCAGCGCTTTCGCCTCGGATTGATTCACCACCAAAACCTCTGCCAGACCGAAGTCAGGCAGAGCCGCCGCATCGATGGGGCTGGCGTTCAGGACGGTGCGCGCGCCATTTTCCTGTGCTGCCCGCAGGCAGGCATTTGTCGCGGCACCTCGCAGGTTTCCTTGGCAGACAACGATGTCGCCAAACCCGATCCGGCTCGCAAGTGCGGTTTGCCCAATCGGATCGAACGCCTCGCTGCAGGCGACACCGCTGACGATGAAATTCTCCCCGCCGGCATCGACGACGATGGTCGAGCGGTCGCTCGGCAGGTCGAATTCGCTCACCTCGAGGTCGGACAATTCCCTGTCGAGGCGGCTCCTGATCCATGCGCCTGCGGGGTCCTTGCCGAGCGCCGTCCAAAACGTCACCGCAGCACCTGTGCGCGCGGCCGCAACGGCCTGGTTTGCTCCCTTGCCGCCGAGGCCGTCGGTGTAGCTGCTGGCGTTCAACGTCTCGCCGGCGGCAGGGAAGCGGCCGACGCGAAACATCGTGTCGACGCAGGCATTGCCGACGACATGGACATGCATCGCTCAGCTCTCACCGGTCGCCCAGCTCAGCATCTGTTCGAACAGGGTTTTGTAGCCTTTCCAGGCGATGAACTCCGGTGGCAGCCAATGCGGCCCGACATCGGATGTCCAGGCCACAGTGCGGCCCTTACCGTAATGGCCGGTGACAAGCAGCGGCAGCGAGCCATAATCCGATGACACGGTTGCCAGAACTTCCGCCCCGTCTTTCGGCGTTACCTCGTTGAAGCCGAGCAGGATTGGCCAATCCGAACCGAGGCCCTTCAGGATCGGATGGTCCGAGGAGCCTTTCAGGACAGGCGAAAACCCTTCCGGCACCTCGACGCGGTCGTCGAACGCCAGGCAGTTCACCGGCAGCACCTCCTCGACCGGCGTCTTGCGGTAGCGAGCGCCGCCATTGATGCCCTGGAAGCTATAGTAGCCGCCGAACATCAAAAGCCCGCCGCCGTCGCGCACATAATCGCGCAGCAGACGCAAGCGGTTCGGCGTCGGCTTGGAGTGAATCCAGGTGTCGGGATGCAGAAGCAGCGTGTTGGCGCCGATGTCGGAGAGCACCACCGCGTCATAAGCCGAAAGCGCCTGCATTGCTTGTGGAAAGTTGCGCTGTGCCTCATGCGCCGGCATGAAGGTCACGTCGAAGTCGGTCGCCTTCAGCGCCGTCAGCAATTCGTCCGCGCCGGTGTGGTAGGTGACCGTCGGAAACTGGTCGAAGCCTTTGATATGGGTCGCGGTCGACACCCAGGATTCACCGGCAAGCAGAATCTTTTTCTTGGACATTTGAACTCCATCGTAAGTCTAAGCCGTAAGTCTGGCCGCTTAGTTCTGCCGCGCGAATACGGCCTTCGGATTGGCGATCAGCATGCGGTCAATGGCTGGCTGCTCGACGCCATGCCGTTTCAGGCGCGGTATGAAATGCTTGAGGATGTAGCCGTAGCCGAAACCGCCGAAACGGGTCAGCATGATCTTGAGGAACACATCCTGCGACAGCAGCAGGCGGTCGCCGAAGCCGGCGTCGATAAGTGCCGCAATTGCCCGCGCGTTCTCTTCGTCGGAGGGCGATTGCGCGTCCTGATCGGCATAATAATAGTCCATGCCGATCATATCGTATTCGAGGAACGCGCCGCGTCGGGCGAGGCTTGTCTGGTAGTCGAGATCGCTGTGGCTCGGATTCATGTGGCAGAGCACGGTGTGGCGAAGATCGGCGCCCTCGGCCTCGACGATATCGAGCACCTCGTGCGCCAGCCGCTCCCAGCCGGGCAGATGGATCGACAGCGGCACGCCGGTGATGCGCGAGGCCCGTGCCGAAGCTCTCAGCGACTTTCGCTCCTCGGCGGTGAAGTTCTTGCTGACGCCGACCTCGCCGATCAAGCCGGCCAGGATCGGCGGCTGCGTCTCGCCGCCGCCGACATCGTTGACGATGAACTCGGTCACTGCGTCTACATCCATGGTCTTCAGCCATTCGGGATGGGTGTGCTCCAGATAGAAGCCGGTGCCCATGACGATCTTCAGGCCGGACATGCGGCTGATGCGGGCGAGCTTTTCCGGCTCGCGGCCGATGCCGATATTGGTCGCGTCGACGACGGTGTGGCCGCCAAGCGCGCGATAGCGTTGCAGCTCAGACAGCGCCAGGTCACTGTCGTCGAGCGAAACATTGTCGCGGTTGACGTAAGGGTTCATGCGCAATTCGCCGATGATCTCGATGTTCACCGGCTGCTCGGCGAGCGCCATGTCGTCGGGATGACAGGGACATTTCCAGCTGCGCGCGCCGTCGAGCAAGATGTGCTCGTGCATCAGCGTAATGCCCATTTCTTCGACCGGAACGGGGCCGAGCACGGTCATCACCTGGCCGGTTTGGACCCCGATCGCCAGCCGCTGCCTGGGAGCCGCGTCATCGAAGAGATCGCTCATAGGCTCAACGGCTCCGTACGGCGCCGCGGAACAGGCGGAAGTTCAGCCAGATGGCGATCAGGATGATCGTTCCGGTCACGATCGGCGTCAGGAAAGGCGACAGATGCGCCAGGATCAGGCCGTTGCCGATGACGGCCACGGTAAGCGCGCCGAGCACCGTGCCGACGATCGTTCCGCGGCCGCCGAACAGGCTGGTGCCGCCAAGCACGACCGCGGCGATCACTTCGAGCTCAAAACCTTGCCCGGCATTCGAGGATCCGGATCCGAGCCGGGCCGCAATGATGATCCCCGCAAGTGCTGCCGCGGCGGCGGAAATCACGTAAACGAAAAGCGTCGTCAGCCGCGTGTTGACGCCGGCACGCCTAACCGCTTCGGCGTTGGCGCCGATGCCGGTCACGTAGCGGCCGAACGGCGTCTCGTTGAAGGCGATATAGGCGATCGCGAGGATCGCCAGCGCGATCAGCGCCGGCGCCGGCACGCCAAGCAACCAGGCGCGGCCCAGCACCGTGAAAGGGCTTCCCGGCTCGATGGGGATCGAGTAGCCGCCGGTGATCAGCAGCGCCACGCCACGGATCACCGAAAGCCCGGCAAGCGTGACGATGAAGGCCGGGATGCCCTCATAAGCGACGAAATAGCCCTGCACCGCGCCAAGCAAGGCGCCCAGCGCAAGCATGGCGAGGATGACCAGCGGCCATGGCAGGCCCAGCTGCAGCAATGTCGCCGACAACGTTGCCACCAGCGCCAGCACGGAGCCGACCGAAAGATCGATGCCGCCGGTGGTGATGACGAAGGTCATCGCCGCGGCGACGATCAGCAGCGGTGCCGACTGACGCAGGATGTTCAGCAGATTGGGCGACGTCAGAAAGGCGTCCGTCGCCACCGAAAAGATGACGCTAACGACAAGAAAGAACAGCGCGATCGACACGACACTGCCATTGGCAAGCACCGCATCTCGCCACGTGCCTGCGCGGACCCTTTGAGACTGAGCGGAGTGGGTCGAAGTCACGTCGCTCATGCCGGCGCTCCATCGCGATAGGCGCTGGTGGCCGAACGAGCGTTGAACTTGCGGCCCACGATCAGGTTGACGACATCTTCGATATTGGTTTCGCCGATCAGCCGCTCGGCGACGTTGCGTCCTTCGTACATGACCTGGATGCGGTCGCATACGAGGAACAGATCCTGAAGGCGGTGGGTGATCAGAATGACGCTGACGCCGCGCGCGCTCACGGCGCGGATCAGGTCCAGCACAGCCTCGACCTCGGCGACGGCGAGCGCTGCCGTCGGCTCATCCATAATCAGCACGGACGGCTCGAACGAGGCGGCGCGGCCGATCGCGATCGACTGTCGCTGTCCGCCGGACAGGTTTTCGACCTTGAGCCGCGTGTCGGCGATAACGATGCCGAGTCGGTCGAGCATCTGGCGCGTTTGCTCGTGCATGCGCTTCTTGTCGAGAAAGGAAATGCCGGCGATGCGGCGGCGCGGCTCGCGGCCGAGAAAGAGATTGCCGGCGACATCGACCGTGTCGCAGAGCGACAGGTCCTGATAGACCATCTCGACGCGCGCTGCACGCGCCTCCGCCGGCGACGTGAAGGTCACCGGCATGCCATCGATCTCGATCGTGCCGGCATCGGGAACCACCGCCCCCGACAGCACCTTGCTCAACGTCGACTTTCCCGCGCCATTGTCGCCGACAAGCCCTAGGACCTCGCCCGGCCTCAGCACCAGCGACACGTCGTCGAGCGTCTGAATGGCGTTGTAGCGCTTTGAGATGCCGCTCATCCGCACCCGATAGGTCTCGCCACTGCTCATGTTGGATCCACGGATTTGCGAAGCGTCCGCGGCGTAGCCTCAGGCGGCGCCGCGGGCCGGTCATCGACGCAGTTTACTGGAACATCGCGCGATATTTGTCGACATTGTCCTTGGTCACGATCGTCACCGGAATATTGATGATCGGCTCGACCGTTTCGCCCTTCTTGAGCTTGACCAATGCTTCGACAGCGGCTTTGCCTTCGCCGGCAGGATCCTGCTGGACGACTGCCACCACCCAACCATCATCAATGCCCTGAATGACCTGCTTGGTCAGGTCCCAGCCGAACACCTTGACGTCGCCGGTGCGGCCTTGGCTGGTTACGGCCGAAACAGCGCCGAGCAACGCCGGCTCGCCGGTCGCATATAGCGTCGTCATATCCGGATTGGCGGTCATCAAATTCTCCGAAGCGCTCATCGCGGTCTCCTGGACATTCTGACCGTCGACCGTGTCGAGGAAGGTGATCGCCAGGCCGCTGTCAGTGACCGCCTTCTTGAAACCGTCGAGCCGCTGGTTCTGGATGAACGAATTGAGCGCGCCGACGATACCGATCTTGGCAGCGCCGCCCATCTCCGACTTCACATAGTCGGCGTAGAATTTGCCGATATCCTCGCCGGCCTTGGCGTTGTCGACGCCGATGAACGCAACGTTGTCGCCGTCGGGGATCTGCGCGTCGATGGCGATCACGGGGATGCCGGCCGCCTTCGCGGCGGTGATCGCAGGCTTGACGCCGTTCACGTCGATGGCGACCAGAATGATGCCGTCGACTTTCTGTGTGATGTAGTTCTCGATCGCGTCATTTTGCGCGCTCGGCACGTTGTTGGCATTGAAGATGACCAGCTTGGCGCCGGCGGCGTCGGCCGCCTTCTGCGCGCCCTCATTGATCTGGTTGAAGAACAGGGCCTGCTGGTTGATGTTGACGAGAGCGAACGTGTCGGCGAACGCCGATCCCATCGCTGTCGAGCAAATGGCGATGACGGCGGCGCAACGGAAGAGAAGTTTGAACGGACGCATTTACGGTTCCCCTTGCTTGCGGGCCAAACCTGTTCGGCTGGACCCATTGGTGCTACAGGCGCGAGGCAAACATTCAAGAGACTTGAATACTTGTCAACGGATTTGATCCCTGAGCGCCCGTCAGAAGGTCGCCGGCGTGTTGACCCAGAAAATGCTGGCTCTCTCCTTGCCGATGTTGCGGTAATGGTGCGGCAGCTCCGACCTGAACACGAACGCATCGCCGGTGGCGAGATCATGGCTCTTGCCATCGACGATCAGCTTGATCCGGCCGGCGAGCACATAGCCGACTTCCTCGCCGACATGCTGGATGGGACCTTCGCTCTCGCCGTCTGCCTCGATATGATGGATATTGCACTGCAGCAGGTGACCGGGTGAATACGGAATGATGCGTTCGAGCGAGATGCCTTCGCCGCGCCTCAGCGCGTCGAGCGAGATCAATGGCCGCGCGCCTGCGCGGAACACGATCGCCTCGTCGTCGTCGACCTGTTCGAACATCCAGCCGATATTGGTCTCCAGAACTTCGACCAGGCGGTGAAGCATGGGCAGGGATGGCGAAGCCTTGCCATTCTCGATCTTGGACAAAAGGCTTTCAGAGCAGTTCGCAGCTGTCGCCAGCGTCTTCAGCGTCATGCCCCGTGTCTGCCGGGCGAGGCGCAACCGCGTTCCAAGCCGCGCGGCATTGACGGTGCCATCCGCTTCGGACTCCGGCCGTCGCCGATCGATTTTGTTCATCCGTTCGCCAACCATTCAACAGTCATGGGACAACTGTCGCGCGAGCAAAAGACAGCGGCGACCGATTTGCAAGTGATGATTTGTCAATTTCGACGCTGCGGTGCCTCGACCCGTTTTTGACAGCACGGATAAAGCAACTCAGCGTCAAACACTCGCCTTCTATAGAAACATCGGCCGTCTCCCGCTCGACCCAGCACTGACGGAACAAAAAGCGTTCCTGCGATGTTCTCCAACCGTCCTGATGTTCGACGGCTGGTTCATACGCCGGCCAAGGGCAATCCTCGTGGCAGGCGCTTGGCAGGCACGCGAAGAAGGGATGGCGAGGCAGATGGATCCTGACGATCTCAACACGGAACGGATCGTCACTGTGTTCGGCGGAACAGGCTTTCTCGGGCGCCGGATCGTGAAGCGGCTCCTGGAAAGGGGCTTCACGGTCCGTGCCGCATCCCGCCACCCGGCTCGTGTCGGCCCGGTCTTTTCTTCGACTGCAAGGATGCCCGAAGCCGTCGAGGCGGATATATTGGATGCGTTCTCGATCGGCTCGGCCATTGCCGGATCAAAGGCCATCGTGAATGCCGTCAGTCTCTATGTCGAGCAGGGCGCCCAGACGTTTGAGCGCGTGCATGTGGAAGCCGCAGCTGATCTTGCCGCTGCGTCGCGCGCTGGCGAGGTCGACCGATTCGTCCAGATTTCGGGGATCGGCTCCGATCCTCAATCGGATTCGAATTATATTAGGGCACGTGGGCGCGGAGAAGAGGCCGTGGCGAGCGCATTTCCCGGCGCCGTTATTGTGCGTCCCGCCGTGATGACAGGACCTGACGACGTTTTCCTCACGACGATTGTGAGGCTGATACGCCTCCTGCCGGTTTATCCGCTGTTCGGCGATGGTGGCACACGGCTTCAGCCGGTCTACGTGGAAGACGTCGCAGACGCAGTCAGCCGGCTGATCGACGGGCGAAACCACAACGGCTCATCCATATTCGAATTCGGCGGCCCGCGCACCTACACCTACAAGGAACTGCTGCGGGAGATCGCCCGACAGCTCGATACCCACATCAGGCTGATGCCGGTGCCGTTTGCGGCGTGGGACGCCTTGGCCAGCGTCGCGGAACTCCTTCCGGGAGCGCCCATAACGCGCAACCAGGTCGATCTTATGCGGCGCGACAATGTGGCAGCAATCGGCGCGCCGGGCCTGAAG
Source organism: Mesorhizobium temperatum (assembly GCF_002284575.1). Classification (GTDB taxonomy): domain Bacteria; phylum Pseudomonadota; class Alphaproteobacteria; order Rhizobiales; family Rhizobiaceae; genus Mesorhizobium; species Mesorhizobium temperatum. The sequence goes on along the minus strand of NZ_NPKJ01000034.1, from coordinate 1,863 downwards.
GAACTCGACATCGCGCCGCGGGACATCGAGGAGGTGATCCGCTTGATCGAACGGCGCGCGTGACGCTGCTCGGGCTCGTCACCTGCTTAGCAAGACTCTACGATCCTGACGGGAACCTATCGCCATGCGGCGGGTTGGTCGAGCTTGAGCCAATGAAGAAGAAGGAAAAGGACTATGGCCAGATGCGATCAGTGCGGGAATGACTACGACAAGGCTTTCGAAGTGAAGCTGGACGAGGAAATCTATACGTTCGACAGCTTCGAATGCGCGATCCAGAAACTTGCCCCGATCTGCCCGCATTGCGGGTGCCGGATCATCGGACATGGTGTCGAACAGGATGACATCATCTACTGCTGCGCACATTGCGCCGCAGAGGAAGGTGCAAGCGCACTGACCGATCGCGCACCCTGATGCAACGCTATCAGGATCATGGCCCCATGAGCCAGGAACACCGCTCGACATGGGCTTATCGGCAAGCATGGAACCGTGCTAGCAAAGTCGTGACCAGCGAAAGCAACAAAAGGTCGGTTTGGCCGTTCTGATCAGCCGCATTTGCGGCGGGGCATTCGAAGACATGACTACGCCGCAAATTTTGTCGTTCGCCGTTATCTTCGTGATGATGGCGGCGCTCGTGTGGGGTCGGTATCGATATGATCTGGTCGCAACTGCGGCACTGTTGCTTGCACTCGCGGTTGGCATAGTGCCTTTTGACGAAGCCTTCAGCGGGTTCAGCGACGACATCGTGGTCATTGTCGGCAGTGCCCTGCTGGTGAGCGCGGGCATAGCACGCTCGGGCATCATGGAAGTTACCATCAAGCGCTTTGTTCCGAACCTATCGGGTGTTCGGTCGCAACTGGCGCTGCTGGTGATCGTGGTCACGATCCTGTCTGCCTTTGTAAAGAATATCGGTGCGCTCGCTATCATGATCCCGATAGCCTTCCAGTTCGCGCGCCGGTCGAGCGTTTCGCCCTCGATATTCCTGATGCCTATGGCATTCGGGTCACTGCTCGGTGGACTCATGACGCAGGTGGGAACATCTCCCAATATCGTTGTGTCCCGTGTGCGGGAGGAACTGACCGGCACCGCCTTCACAATGTTCGACTTTACACCTGTTGGAGCCGCGCTGGCCGCCGCCGGAACGATCTTCCTGGTGCTTTTCTATTGGCTGTTACCGGTGCGCGAAAAGCTGGGCGGATCGGTGAATGAAGCCATCAACATCAAGAATTACCTGACCGAGGCCCGAATTGTCCGCGATTCGACGGTGCTTGGGAAAACCGTCGCAGACCTCATGAAGCTTTCCGGCGGCGATGCTATCGTGACGTCGATCCTGCGCAACCGGACCATGCGGATGACGCCACTGCCCGACGTTGTCCTCAAAGTGAACGACATTCTGCTGCTCGAGGGCGACCCAGAGGCCCTGGATCGCCTTGTCTCCCAGGGCAAACTCAGCGTTACGGGCAACAGGGCCCGCGGGGACGACACTACCAGCGAGCTGGTCGCTATCGAAGCCGTCATCGGCGAAAGCTCCGCTTTGATCGGCTGGACAGCCCAGCGCCTTGCGCTCTACCACCGCTTCAATGTCAACCTCCTGGCTGTCAGCCGTCACGGCGAGCGCCTCGACCGCAGGCTGGCCGAAGTCCAGCTAAGGCTCGGCGATGTCGTCGTGCTGCAGGGCAATGCAGCGACGATACCCGAGATATTGCGCGAACTCGGCTGCCTGCCGCTGGCAGAAAGGGCTATCCTGCTTGGTAGCGTCCGTAAGGGTATCGTGCCGGTAACCATCCTTGCTCTGGCTATGGTGGCGACTGCGTTTGGGCTGCTACCGGTCTCCGTTGCTTTCTTTGCGGCCGCGGTCGGGATGGT
>NZ_NPKJ01000023.1 GCF_002284575.1 Mesorhizobium temperatum | reverse complement strand
CGCAAATCCTGCAATTCCAAAGCCGACCTCCGCCCTAATCAGGATGCCAGATCAACGGTTTGCGGATAGTTCACGGCCGACCGGTTACCAGAACAAAAAAAGCCCGCTGCCGGGAGGAGGTGGCAGCGGGCTTGATGTCGAATACGGCACGGGAGGAGGAGGTGCGCCGCACTCAGCGTCGGCATCACATCTGGGAGGAGTAGATGGCCGACACGCAACATATATGGGTTGCTTAATGATTCGGCAACAACAAAAGTTGCATAGCTCGTGTGCAGATTTGCGGCGTCGTCTCAAAATTCGCGATGTCGGTCTGGAGCGCGGCGTCACTGCACCGGGACGTTTTCCTTGAAGATAAGGCGCGGCTCGATGAATTTCCGCGTCAGATAAGGCGCCGAGGAAGCGATCGAGCCGAGCAGGCGAATGACCGATTGCTCGGCGATCAGTCGTGCATTCTGGTCGATGACGACATCGAGCAGATCGTTGACGAGATAGCCGCGTGTCGCCCTCGTCAGGTCGTGGCAGATGAACACCGGCTTCCTTTGCGGCTTGGCTTCCAGCAGCGCTTTCGCCACGCCCGAGCGTCCGGCGCCGACGCAATAGATGCCGAGCAACTCCGGCTCGTTGTGCAATGCCTTCATCGTCGCCGTGTAGCTGATATCAGGCTCGTCGTTGATCTCCACGGCGCTGGTCACGGTCAAATTGGGAAACTCCTCGCTGAGCACCGAGCGAAAGCCCATTTCGCGTTCCTCATGCCCGCGGTAGGAGCGTGAGCCGACGACCATTGCCAGATGGCCCGAGCGCCCGCCCAGGAAACGCCCCATCAAAAGGGCTGCGGTGCGCCCGGCGACACGGTTGTCGACGCCGACATAGGCCGATCGCGGTGCGCCCGGAACGTCCGACACCAGCGTGACCAGGCGGATGCCGGCCTCGACGATCTCGCGCAGGATGTTGCGCGTTCTCGGGTGATCGACCGCAATGACGCCGACGCCGTTTGCCTTGAGCGAGAGGTTTTCGACCGCCGCCTGCAACGCGTTCGGCGAGATGCCGGCGAGCTTGTGGATCCGGCAGGAGGCGACAAGCGGCAGGCGTGCCGCATAATCCTCGATATGATTTGCCAGATCCATCATGAAGGCATTGGAGCCGATCGGCAGGAAGAACTCGAGATGCGCCGGCCGCGAGGGCAGCGTGACCTGATCCACGACCGGCAAATAGCCGAGCTGCTTGGCCGCCTCCATTACCCGCTGCCGGTTGGCGGCGCTGGCGCCCGGCCGGTTGTTCAGCACCCGGTCGACCGTCGCGGTCGACAGCCCGCAGCTTCTGGCGATGTCCGCAACGGTGGCTTTCATTGTCGCAGTCATAGGAGCCGATGTGATCCTGTACCAGAGATACGGCCAACCCGGCGTCCAACTGGCCACTCAGCCCTGCGGTTGCTTCCCCTGCACGATGGCGTCGTGGATCTCCTTGTCGGACATGCCGGTGATGATCCGTTCGACTTCCGCGACGTTGGTGCTCTTCGGATCGATATCGTCGGCTACCACCTTGCCGCGGCGCATGACAACGATGCGGTCAACCACCTGGAAGACATGATGGATGTTGTGGGCGATGAAGATGCAGGAATGGCCGGAATCGCGGGCGCTGCGCACGAAGCTCAGCACACCTTGCGTCTCGGCGACGCCGAGATTGTTGGTTGGCTCGTCGAGGATGATGAGGTCGCTGTCGAAATGCATGGCGCGCGCGATCGCCACGGCCTGCCGCTCGCCGCCGGAGAGCGAGCCGATCGGTGTGGTCGGCGGGATGTTCTTCGAGATGCCGACCTGCTTGAGCAGATCGCGGGCGACCACGTTCATCGCCTCCTGGTCCATACGGTTGAGGAAACGCGGCGGCTTGATCGGCTCGCGCCCGAGGAACAGGTTGCGCGCGATCGACAATTGCGTGACCAGTGCCGAGTCCTGGTAGATCGTCTCGATGCCGTGGGCGATGGCGTCGCTGGTGCTGCGGAAGTCCACCTTCTTGCCGCGGATGAAGATGTCCCCGCTGGTCAGCGGAACCGCACCCGACAGCACCTTGATCAGCGTCGATTTGCCGGCGCCATTGTCGCCGAGCAGACCGACGATCTCCCTTTCATTGACATGGAAATTGGCGTCTACCAGCGCTTGCACACGCCCGTAGGACTTGCGGATGTTTTCCATGCGGACAAGCGGTTCGGCCATGGTTCAAGTCCCCGCCTGATGCCGGCGTTCCAGCCATGAGTGGAGCGCCATCATGCCGAGGATGATCGCGCCGATGAAGATGTTGTAGGCAAGCCCTGGCACGCCGATCAGCACGATGCCGTTGCGCATCACGCGCAGGATCAGGATGCCGAGCACGGTTCCGATGATGGTGCCGCGTCCGCCGGTCAGCGCCGTGCCGCCGATCACCACCATGGCGATGACTTCGAGTTCGTACCCGGTGCCGCTGTTCGGGTTGGCCGCCGAGGTGCGCAGCGAGCTGATGACGCCGGCAAGCGAAGCCATGATCGACGACAGGATGAACAGGCCGATCTTGACGCCGCTGACATTGACGCCGCGCGCCCTTGCCGCGTTGGGGTTGCCGCCGGCCGCCTGGATCCAGTTGCCGGTCCGGCTTTGCGTCAGCACGTAGCCGAGTGCGATCGCGGCTGCGATGAACCAGAACAGCGACATGTAGATGCGGAACGGCCCGATGAAGAAATCGCCGACCAGCGCCTCGGCGAGCCAGCTGCCTTCGGCGCTCCAGGTGCGTTGCGGAAATCCGCTGGTGACGAATAGAGCGGTGCCGCGCACCACCAGCAGCATGCCGAGCGTCACCAGGAAGGACGGGATCTTGAGTTGCGTCACGAACCAGCCATTGACCAGCCCGATGAAGGCGGCAACCAGCAAGGCCACGACGAAGCCGGCTTCCAGCGAGGTGAGGTCGCTGTTGAAGAGCGTCCACATCAAGACGGGCGAGAAACCGAACAGCGATCCGACCGAGAGGTCGAATTCGCCTGAAGTCATCAACAGCGTCATCGCCAGCGCGATCAGGCCGAGCTCGACCGTGAAGGCCAATATGTTGCTGATGTTCTGCGGCGACAGGAAGTCGTGGTTGAACCCCCAGAACACCGCGAGCTCGACGACAAGCAGCACGAAGGGCCCGAATTCCGGCCTGGCGATCGAGCGTTGGATGATGGAACTGTTTTCCACGTTGGACCCGCGACATGGTTGGAACTGGCCAAACCCGGCGCCGCATGAGGCGGTTCGAGGCTCAGCGGGATGATGGGGATGATCGTGGCGGGCATGCCGCGACCATCCCGATCGCGGTTTTATTTTCCGGACAGGATGTCGTCGTAGACCTGTGCGGTGTCCTTTTCGTAGAGTGCGCCGGTGATCACGTCGAAGCCGGGCGGAATGCCGCTGGCGGCCATGTTGGCGATCGAAAGCGCCACATAGCTGGTCGCCTGCGGATCCTGCCACTGCGCGGCATTGACGTAGCCGGTCAGCACCTCCTGGGTGGTGTCGAGCGAGTTGCCCCAGCCGACGACCGGGATTTCACCCGGCTTGATGCCGGCCTGGTCGAACACCCGCTTGATCGAGCCGGTCACCAGGTCGCCGAGACCGATGATCGCTTTGACCTTGGCCCTGTTGGCGGTGAGGTAGTCGACCATGCGGTTGATCGCTTCGGCCTGGTCAAGCGTGGCTTCGGTGATTTCATAGGTGATGCCGAGCGGCTCGAAGACGCTCTTGATGCCTTCTTCTTCCTGAACGCCATAGGTGGCGCCCGGGATTTCGACCGGCATCCAGACGAAATCGCCCTTCTTCACCAGGCCCTTGTCGACCAGATACTGCGCCCAGTTCTTGCCGAAGGTGACGTTGTCGCCGCCAACATAGGCGTTGAAGTCCGCCTTCGGATCGGGCGTGTTGAAATTGATGATCGGGATGTTTGCCGCCCGTGCTTCCTTAGCGAGCTCGATAAGGCTGCCCGGGTCGGGGCTGGTGGTGGTGATGCCGTCCGCCTTGGCGGCGATGGCAGCGCGAACAGCCTCCTGCTGGGACGACACGTCGCCATTGTGGAACGAGGTGTTGACGGTGTTGCCGGTGTCCGTCGCCCATTGCTTGGCGCCGGCGAGGAAGTAGGTCCAGACCGGATCGGCCGGGCCGCCATGCGAAATCCAGTAGAAGGTCTTGGCCTGTGCCGCCGCCGGGATGGCCAGCGCCACGATCAAGCCGAATACAAATAGTCGTAGCCTTGTCAGCATTTGATTTCCTCCCATTTTGAAAACATCCTCCACCTCCGACGACGATCACGGCAAACCCTGATCGTATTTCTTGCCAGCGCCGATCTGGATGCATCAGAGCATCCGCTTTTTCGACATATGGCAAGCCTCCATTTGCCAGTGGTAGTTGGCGCGCGACAAGGCGCCATCAGCAGTCCCATCAGATTGCATCAGTTTGGCTGATATTTTCCAGGCAGGCGGATCCTCAATTCGAGCACCAGGCCGGGACATCTCTCCGTCGCAGTCGGGGCGGGAACCTAGATAAGATCGGCCCTGGCGAGGTCGCGCATCAGATGGCTGGCACCGTAGGTCCAGTGGGGACAGTCGGGTGACAGCCGCACCCGGTTGACCAGGGCGCCGAATTTCTCCGATGAGATGGTGACGATGTCGCCGACCTTGTGCGTGAAGCCCTTGCCCTTTTCGCCGCGATCCTTCGACGGCACGAACATGGTGCCGAGATAGAGCGCCAGCCCGTCCGGATATTGGTGATGCGGACCCATGGCGGCCGCGACCAGCTCTTCCGGCGAGCGGCTGATCTCGGCCATCGAGCTGGCGCCCTCCAGCGAGAAACCGTCCTCGCCCTCGACCTTCAGGCGCACGATGGCCTGCTTCACGTCGTCGATGGAAAAGTTATCGTCGAACAGCCGGATGAACGGGCCGAGCGCGGCCGAGGCATTGTTGTCCTTGGCCTTGCCGAGCAACAGCGCCGAGCGCCCTTCGACGTCGCGCAGATTGACGTCGTTGCCAAGCGTCGCGCCGACGATCCTGCCGCTGCTGGCGGCGATCATGGCGATTTCCGGCTCCGGATTGTTCCAGGTGGAAACCGGATGCAGGCCGACTTCGGCGCCGAAGCCGACCGATGCCATCGGCTGGCATTTGGTGAAGATCTCGGCATCGGGGCCGATGCCCACTTCCAGATATTGCGACCAGGCGCCACGCTGGATGAGCTTGGCCTTGATCTCCATCGCTTCCGGCGAGCCGGGCTTGAGCTTCGACAGATCGTGGCCGATCAGCCCGGCAATGTCGGCGCGAATGGCGTCCGCCTTCTCGGCGGAGCCACGCGCCTGCTCCTCGATGACCCGTTCGAGCAGGCTGACGACGAACGTGACGCCCGACGCCTTGACCGCTTGCAGGTCGACCGGAGAAAGCAGGATTGGTTTTTGCGGATCGCGCGCGGCCTGAAGGCTGTTGGCGGCGATTGCGTCGAGCGATCCAATCGGTTCGCCCGCGGCCGCGTGGACGTACCCTGCTGGGTCCGGCATCTCGCAGACGTCGCGCACGGTCGGTGCCATGCTCGACGTGATGTCGAAGACCGTGCCGCCGCGCACCGTGACCACCAGCGGATGGGACGCTTCGCTTGTCCTGACGCGGCCGATGAAGAGGCCGTCGTCAGGCAGGAGAGTGGTGTTCGTCATGGCTGCGGTCCTCTGCTTGTCTTGTTCTGCTGCGACGATCGTCGTTGCCGGACCAATGGTTCATAAAGAGCCTGGTCGGCGGCGGCGGCACTTTCAACAAATTCCCGCCAAAGGTCTATCCCGTTCCTCGCGGTCGAGCCCTGCGCTGCATTTCGCATCGGCGGACCTCTTCAATCCGCTGATGCCGAGATCAAACGCCCTTTCAAAATCATGAAATCGTCACTAGGATTTTCACTTGACGAAGCACATTTCAGGTGACCCTTGCCCCTACCGTTTTCCGATCCGATCTGGCAGAAGCCGCCGGCGGCCCCTGCGTTCCGGTCGCTTTTTCCCGGCGGCCAGCGTGCCGATGTCGTCATTGTTGGCGGCGGGATTCTCGGTCTGTCGACAGCCTTGCATGCAGCCCGGTTCGGCCTTGCCGTGCAGGTGCTGGAAGCCGGCGAAATCGGCCAGGGCGCATCGGGCCTGAATGGCGGTCAGGTCATCCCCGGCCTGAAATATGATCCGGAATGGCTGCTGGAGCATTTTGGCCCGGAACGCGGCGAGATCCTCGTCAATTTTGCCGCCTCGACGGCGGACACCGTCTTCGAATTGATCCGCGACGAGAAACTGGCGGTGCCGTTCGTCCGCAATGGCTGGATCCAGGCAGCGCACACCGAGACGGCGCTGAAGGCGGTGGCGAACAGGAACCGGCAGTGGCGGAACCGTGGCGCCGATGTCCGGCTTCTGAGCCAGACCGAGATCGCCGCGTTAACTGGCGCGCAGGGCTATCTCGGCGGCTGGCTCGACCGCCGCGCCGGCGTGATTGATCCGCTTGCCTACACGTCGGAACTGGCACGGATCGCCTCGACCGCGGGCGTGAAGATCGCCGAGCACCAGAAGGTGGTGCGCCTCGATAACAACGCCGGCATTTGGCGCATCTCGACGGAGGGCGGCGCCGAATTGCAGGCCAAAGCGGTCATTTTGGCGACGGACGCCTATACCGGCGACCTGCTCCCCGGTCTCGCCGAGACGATCGTTCCGCTGCACTCCTTCCAGATCGCGACAGCACCGCTGCCGCCCGATCTGGCGGCCGGGATTCTGCCGGAGGGGCAAGCGGTGTCGGACTCACGCCGCATCCTCGTTTATTACCGCAAGAGTGCCGATGGGCGCCTGGTGCTCGGCGGGCGCGGCCGGATGGCGCTGCCGACCAGCGAAGGTGACTGGGCGCATCTCGAGCGCGCGCTGCTCCGGCTCTATCCGGCGCTATCCGGCGTAGCCATCGAAAAGCGCTGGTTTGGCCGAGTGGCGATGACGCCGGATCACCTCCCGCATATCCACGAGCCCGAGCAGGGCCTGATGGCCGTGGTCGGCTGCCAGGGCCGTGGCGTCGGCCTGATGACCGCGCTTGGCGAGCGCATTGCCGGCTATCTGGTGAGCGGCGACGCCAGGCAATTGCCGTTCCCGGTCTCGCCGATCCGGCCGATCCGGTTGCATGCCTTTCGGCAGGTCGGTGTCGCCGCGACGATCGCCTGGTATCGTATGCTGGATGCATTCGAGCGCTGATTTTATGCCGATGCAGGAATCAGCTTGACAGTTTCATGATTATGAAAAACTCTTGAGTGATTTCAAATTCCGATGGGCAACCCGATGTCGACCATCGTTGCAAGGCAGCCGCTGCCGGAGTCCCGGTCCTCGACGGGTTTCCGGTTGGCCATGCTGCTGCCGGGCGGGCTGGTCACCTTCTTCCTGATCCTGTTTGCCCTCGGCCTCGTGGTTTTCCTCGCCCTTCGCGGCAATGACGGTTCGCTGCTGGGTGCCGGTTTCACGTTTGCGAATTTCATCACCGTGGCATCCGACCCGCTGTACTGGACGGTGACGCTGCGCTCGCTGGCCATCGCCGGCCTGGTAACGCTGGCAACGGTCGTCACCGCCTATCCCGTCGCCTACTATCTTGCCTTCCACGCCGGACGGCGGCGCGGGCTGCTGTTGTTTCTGGTGACGCTGCCGTTCTGGACCAGCTATCTCCTGCGCGTCTTCGCCTGGAAGATCGTGCTCGCCTATAATGGCGTGCTGAACTCGGCGCTCATCGAAAGCGGCATCTGGTCCGAACCGACACTGGCGTTTCTCAACACGCCGGCCGCCGTCGTCGTCACGCTCGCCCACGCCTATGCGCCGTTCGCCATCCTGCCCATCTATGTGGCGCTGGACACGATCCCGAAATCGCTGCTCGAAGCTGCTTCCGATCTCGGCGCCAGACCGTTCACCAGCTTCCGCCGCGTCGTGCTGCCGAACTCGATGCCGGGGGTGCTGGCGGCGGCTCTCGTCGTCTTCGTGCCGACGGTTGGCGACTATGTCACTCCGGCGCTGGTCGGCGGCCCTGCCAGCACCATGATCGGCACGCTGATCCAGGCCCAGTTCGGCAAGGCCAATGACTGGCCGTTCGGCGCCGCACTCGCCGTCGCCGTCATGCTGGTCATCCTCGCCGTGGTGCTGGTTGTGCGTTCCGCCGACCGCAGATTTGGCAGCCGGACATGAACACGGCGCGTATCGATGCAAAGCAGGGTGGCGGTTGGCTCGGCGCCTATGTCCTTGCCTATCTGGTGTTCCTGTACTTGCCGATACTGCTGATCCCGCTGTTTTCCTTCAACAATTCGATCCAGGCGGCGTTTCCGCTGCAAGGCTTCACGTTTGAATGGTACGCGACGCTGTCCGGCAATTCGGCACTGTCCGGCGCGCTTGCCAACAGCCTCGTCATCGGTGCAATTGCCGCCACGGGCGCGACGCTCTGCGGCATCACCGTGTCTTACATGGACCTCTTCGGCCGCTCGCCGCTTGCCGTCACGATCAGCGCCATCGCCCGGCTGCCGATCCTGATCCCCGGCGTCATCGTCGGCATCTCGCTGCTGATCCTGGTCAACCTCATTGGCTTCGGACCGTCACGCACTGCCATCGTGCTCGGCCACATATTGGTGGCGCTGCCGACGACGGTGGTGATCATGAAAAGCCGCTTCGCCGCTATCCCCAAGACCATCCACGAGGCGGCGCTCGATCTCGGCGCGTCCGACTGGACGACGTTCAGGCGGGTCATGCTGCCGCTCAGCCTGCCCGCCATTGTGTCAGCGTTCATGCTGGCCTTCCTGACGTCCTTCGACGAGTTCATCGTCGCCTTCTTCCTCGCCGGCACCGAGCCGACCTTGCCGCTCTACATTTGGAGCCAGCTGCGTTTCCCGAAATCGCTGCCCACCGTCATGGCACTGGGCACGGCCATCCTGGCCGTGTCCTTCGTCATCGCGGCAATTGCCGAAATCCTGCGCCATCGCGGGCTCGCCGCCGCTCAGCGGCCGGTACCCGCCAACCTGTCCAAACCAGAAGAAACCGAAAGAGGAGAACTGCAATGGCATTCGACTTGAAATCGATAAATCGCAAGACAGTCCAAGCCGGATTGGCAGCCTTCGCGCTGGCGCTTTCGTCGACCGTCGCGCTTGCGGCCGACAAGTTGCAATATTTCACCTGGTCGGGCTACGAACTTCCCGACTTCAACAAGAGCTTCCTCGCCGCACACCCCGATGGCGTCGAGGCCTCGATGTTCGGCGACGACGATGACGCCTTCACCAAGGTCAAGGCCGGTTTCCGTCCTGACGTCGCGCATCCCTGCTACGACAAAGTGGCGCGCTGGAACAAGGAAGGCCTGCTACAGCCGATCGACACCAAGCGCATCAAGAACTGGGATTCGATCTTTCCGGTCTTCAAGAACCTGCCCGACCTGCAGGCCGGCGACGGCAAGGTCTGGATGGTGCCGTGGGATTGGGGCAACACCTCGATCCTTTACCGCACCGATCTGGTGAAGAATCCGGAACCGAGCTGGAACCTGCTGTGGGACAAGCAATATGCCGGGCGCATGGCGACGATCGACGCCGTCCACGATACGCCGGTGGTGGCGGCGCTTCTCGCCGGCGTCAATCCGTTCGACATGACGCCGGAACAGATGGAAAAGGTGGCTGAAAAACTGCGCGAGCAGCGCCCGCTGCTCTCCAACTACACCACCGACATGACCTCGGTCGAACAGGCGCTGGCGAGCGGCCAGTTGGTCGCCGCCATGACCTGGAACGCGTCGGCCACCTCGCTGAAGAAGCAGGGCGTGCCTGTCGAGTTCATGAAGCCTAAGGAAGGCATGCTGACCTGGGCATGCGGCTTCGTCTTGCTCAAGGACGCCAAGAATGTCGACCTCGCCTATGACTTCATCAACAGCCGGCTGGAGACGGATTCGGGAAAATACCTGATCCAGGCCTATGGTTACGGCAGCTCGAACAGCTCTGCCTTCGCCGCGGTGCCGAAGGAGGAACTGGAAAAACTGCAACTGCCGTCCGATCCGGAAGTGATGCTGAAGACCACCGTCTTCACCGGGCCGATGAAACAAAATGACGAACTCGCCAAGATGTTCGAGAAGGTCAAGGCAGGCGGCTGAGTTCGCTCTTCCTTCTCCCCTTGTGGGAGAAGGTGGATCGGCGCGTAGCGTCGAGACGGTTGAGGGGTGCTGGACAGAATGCGGGGTTTGCCAAGCTGGAACACCCCTCATCCGTCCGAGCTTCGCTCGGCCATCTTCTCCCACGGGGGGAGAAGGGAAAGCGTTGGCGAACGAGGATGTATGCATGGACATGCTGAACGAAGCGGCTGAAAAGCCGAGGGACGACGCTGACGTGCGGGTCGGCCGGCGCGTGCGGGCGCTCAGGCTGGAACGCAGTCTTTCGCTGGCCGAGCTTGCCGCCAAGGCCGGCGTTTCGATCGGGGCGCTCAGCCAGATCGAGCGCGGCCTGTCCTCGCTTCGCGTCAAGGTGATCTGGCCGCTCGCCGCCGCGCTTGATATCGAGCCTTCGGCGCTGATCGCCGACGGCAACGAAGCCGGCAACGACCTCTATTGCGTGCGCGCCAACGGCCGGCGGCAGATCCCGGTGAAGTCGGAAGGCATCGCCAAGGCGCTGCTATCGCCGCCGGCCGCTACGCTCACCGGCATGCTGGTGACGGTAGAAGCCGGTGGCGGCACCGTCGAAGCCTATGCCCATCCCGGCCACGAATTCGGTTTCGTCCTGTCGGGCGAAGTCGAACTCGTGATCGATTCAACCACCTACGGGCTGAAGACCGGCGACAGCTTCGCCTTCAAAAGCACCTTGCTGCATGCCTTCCGCAATTCGGGCACCGAGCGCTGCCAGATCCTCTGGGTCAACACGACCAAGCCGTCCGAGGTTCGCGATGGCGCCTGATCCTCTCGTCCGGCTGGATGCGGTGTCGAAGATTTTCCCCGGCGGCATCGTCGGTCTCGACGCCGTCGATCTCGACATTGCCCGCGGCGAGTTCCTGACCTTGCTCGGCCCATCCGGCTGCGGCAAAACCACTAGCCTGCGGGTGATCGCAGGGTTCGAAAGCCCGTCGAGCGGACGGGTGCTGCTCGACGGTCGTGACGTTACTTCGCTGCGGCCGTTCGACCGTCCCGTCAACACCGTGTTCCAGGACTATGCGCTGTTTCCGCACATGGATGTCGCCGAAAACGTCGGCTTCGGCCTGTCGCTGCGCAAGCTTTCCGGGGCAGAACAGGCAAAGCGCGTCGGCGAAGCGCTCGACATGGTTGGCCTTGCCGAGAAGCTCGGCGCCCGCGTGTCCGAATTGTCGGGCGGCCAGCGCCAGCGCGTCGCGCTTGCCCGCGCGATTGTCTGCGAACCGCGTGTGCTGCTGCTCGACGAGCCGCTGTCGGCGCTCGACGCGCATCTGCGCGAACAGATGCAGGTCGAATTGAAGCGGCTGCAGTCGCGGCTCGGCACTACCTTCGTCCTGGTCACCCACGACCAGACCGAGGCGCTGTCGATCTCCGATCGTATCGTCGTCATGAACAGGGGCCGCATCGAGCAGATTGCGCCGCCGGCCACGCTCTACGACCGGCCCGCCACCAAATTCGTCGCCAGTTTCATCGGCACGATGAACCTGCTGCAGTCGCGCTTTGTCGGCCGTGACGGCGATCGGTTGCGTTTCGCCGCCGGCGCCTTGCCGCTCGAAGCCACATCGGAAACCGGCGAAGCGCCGGGAGAAGGCTCGATGCGAACCATCGGTGTGCGTCCGGAGGATCTTTTAGCGACGACCGAAGCAGCGACCGGCACCGCGCCGGTGCGGGTGAGCAGCATCGTCTTTCACGGCCGCACCTTGCGCCTGCACGCCGAATTGGGGCAGGGGATACCAGTGGTGATCGATGCGCCACGCCGGGCGGAAGGTTTTCAATTCCGCGTCGGCGACGTGGCGCATATCAGCCTGCGCCGTGGCGCTAACTGCCCAATGCTACCCAGCTAATCTGACCCTCATCGTTTCCAGAAAACCGGAGCACTACCCATGAGCAATCACCTGAACTTCTTTATCGAAGGAAAATGGGTCGCGCCCGTGGTGCCGGCAACGCTGGATGTGATCGACCCGTCGACCGAGGAGGCCTATACGAAAATCTCCGTCGGCTCGAAGGCCGATGTGGATCGCGCCGTGGCGGCGGCGAAGGCGGCCTTTCCGGCCTTTTCGCAAACCAGCAAGGCCGAGCGCCTGAAGCTGCTGAAGCGCATCCTCGAAGTCTACAACGAGCGCTACGAGGACATCGCCCAGGCTGTCAGCCAGGAGATGGGCGCGCCGATCACCTGGGCGCGCGAAGCGCAGGCCTGGGCGGGCAGGGCGCATATGGAAGCCACTATCAAAGCGCTGGAGGATTATGAATTCAGCGAGAAGCGCGGCACCACCATGGTGGTCAAGGAGCCGATCGGCGTCTGTGCGCTGATCACGCCGTGGAACTGGCCGCTCAACCAGATCGTCTGCAAGGTGGCGCCGGCGATCGCCGCCGGCTGCACGGTCGTGCTGAAGCCTTCTGAGATCGCGCCGATCAGCGGCATCATCTTTTCGGAAGTGATGGAAGCGGCCGGCACCCCGAACGGGGTCTATAACATGGTCAACGGCACCGGTCCCGATGTCGGCCAGGTCATGGCCGGCCATCCGGATGTCGACATGGTTTCCTTCACCGGCTCGACCCGGGCCGGCATCATCGTCGCCAAGACGGCGGCCGAGACGGTCAAGCGCGTGGCGCAGGAACTCGGCGGCAAATCGCCCAACATCGTGCTTGCCGATGCCGACTTCGAGAAGGCCGTGCGCAAGGGCGTCAACGCCTGTTTCGGCAATAGCGGCCAGTCCTGCGATGCGCCGACGCGCATGCTGGTGCCGGCCGCCCGCCACGATGAGGCGCTGACGATCGCCAAGAAGGCGGCAGAGGCGCACAAGGTCGGCGATCCGCGCTCGGAAGAGACCAAGCTCGGGCCGGTGGTCAGCAACATCCAGTTCGACAAGATCCAGCGGCTGATCGAGGCCGGCATCGCCGAGGGTGCTACGCTGGTCACCGGCGGTCCCGGCCGGCCGGAGCATCTTAATCGCGGTTATTACGTGCGGCCGACCGTCTTCGGCCACGTCAAGCCGGGCATGACCATCGAGAAGGAGGAGATTTTTGGGCCGGTGCTTTCGGTCATCTCCTACGATGACGACGACGACGCGGTGAAGATCGCCAACGACACCGTCTATGGCCTCGCCGCCTATGTGCAGTCCGGCGATATCGATCACGCGCGAAAAGTCGCCGGCCGCCTGCGCGCCGGGCAAGTCTCGATCAACTATCCGGAATGGGACACGTTCGCGCCCTTCGGCGGCTACAAACAGTCGGGCAACGGCCGCGAATACGCCGATTGGGCGATCCACGACTTCCTCGAGATCAAGGGCATCATCGGCTACGGCGCTTAGCGGATAACCCCGAACAGCGCCGCGCGTCTAAGAAAGTCGCGCGGCGCTGTAGCGTGGCCAATCCAAACTATTCGGCGGCTTCGCGGACAGGGATCAGGCGCCGCTCGACCTGTTGGAGATGCAGGCGCATCGCCGCCGCCGCGCCGCCGAGGTCGCGCTCGGCTATCGCTTCGACGATCCGTTCATGGTCGGCGAAGCTGTGATGGTCTGCCGGAGGGCGGGTGCCTTCTGAACGAAGACGTCCCCAGACCACGGTTCGGCGCACGGCGTTCAGCACGTCGAACAGGCCGAGCAACACATTGTTGCGGCTCGCCTGCGCAATCTGCCGGTGGAGCAGATTGTCGATGTTCTCGTATTGCCGCCATGTGCCGGCATCCCGCGTCTGCACCAACGATTGCCGCATCGAGGCGATATCGGAAAGCGTGGCGTGCAGCGCCGCTTCGCGCGCAATCTCGGGCTCGATGATGAGGCGCGCGCGCATCACGTCGGCCGGATTCGTGCGCCCGGCGATTTCCGAAATGCCGATCGTCTCCTCGACCGGTCCACTGCCGACGAAGGTGCCCCTGCCGACGTGACGCCAGATGCGGCCGTCCTTCTCGAGCACCGCCAGCGCCTTGCGCAGATCGCCGCGCGATACGCCGAGGCTCTCGGACAGTTCCCGCTCGGCAGGCAGCCGAGTCTCACCGGCATGGTCCATCTGGGCAAGATAGGCCTGAAGCTGAACCAGGGCGGCGTGGCCGCCATTTCCGGGATCGTCCATCAATTTAACCAATTCGCATATGATTTCCCTTTGTCGGTGTTAAAACGATTAGCGCAAACCGTCAACTGCCGAGTTTTCTGGGCCAACGCGTCCGACATGGTGCAGTTTCTCCTTGACCAATCCGCTCCATAGCCTTAACCAATCAAGGTAATGGTTACAAAAAACGGGAGGAATGACAATGGCCAGCATGACCAGACGTACCATCCTTGCCACCGCTTTTGCCGCGGCTCTGGCATGGGCACTGCCCCTGTCGGCCGCCAATGCGGGCGACATGCGCATCGCATTCGGCGACCTTCCCGGTATAGAATCTATCCAGACACTCGCCGCGATAGAGCGCGCCAAGGAGCGCGGCGTGAATGTCGAACTCATCGTTCTCAATGACGAGGATCTGGCTGCCCAGGCCATTGTCGGCGGCCAGGCCGATGTCGGCATCGGTGCGCCCTATACTCTGATCCAGAAGGTAGGTGTGCCGATCCGCATCTTCGCGCAGATATCGACGCTGCGCTTCTTTCCCGTCGTCAACAGCGAATTCTACAAGGAATGGAAGGATCTGGACGGGCAGGAAGTCGCCGTTCAGGCGCGCGGCTCCGGCACCGAGGCGGTCATGCTCCTGATGGCGAAAAACCACGGCATCAAGCTCGGTAACATCAGCTATGTCCCGGGTTCCGAGGTTCGCCGCAATGCGCTGCTCCAGGGGACCATCAAGGCGTCGATCGTCGATGCCGCCAACAGGCGCGCGCTCGAGGCCGAAGCCCCCGGCAAGTTCATCGTTCTGCCGGTCGAGGATCTCGGCGCCTCGGATGAAGCGCTTTTCGCGACCGCGGACTATCTGAAGAACAACGCCGCCGACGTCGACATCCTGGTCGAGGAACTGATGAAGACCGCGCGTGAAATAACTGAGAATCCAACCGTGGCGGTCGAGCTCCGCAACAAGTACAAACTGCTGCCGGATCTCGGCGCGGAGGCAGATAGCGAAATCACTGAATACTACAAGGAAACCGCGGAAGCCGGCAGCCTTGCGCTGAATGGCGGCGGAGCGGATGCGGCCAAAGACGACTTTGCCTTCTTCAGCCTTGCCGGCCAGATCGAAGGCGATCCAGCGAGCCTCAAGGTTGAGGACTTCTGGGATGTCTCCGCAATCGACCGTGCCGTCGCCAAGCTCGGCAAGAAATAGGCGGCCTGCCGGATGGCCGTAAGCATCAGAACCGACGGCGAGGCTGCCGGCCTCGCTCCTCTTTCCAATCGCAGCGCAACGGGCGCATCGTGGGACCAGCCGATCCTGCTCAGGCTGGTGTCGATCGCCCTGTTCGCGGGAATTTGGGAGGTGGCCGGGCGTATTCCCGTCAGCTTCGCCTTCCCGACCTTTTCCGACACGCTCGTCGCGTTTTTCGGACTGCTCGCCGACGGCAGCCTAGCAACCGCCTACCTTTCGACACTGCAGCCGCTGGTGCTCGGCGTTGTCCTGTCGGCGTTCCTGGGTGTCGGCCTCGGCACGATCTGTGGCCTATGGCGCACCGGCGAATGGCTGGTGATCCCCGTGTTCATCGTGCTTCAGGCTGCACCTGTCGCCGCCTTCATTCCAATGGTCACCTTCGTCTACGGAATAGGCATGACCGCCAAGACGCTCGCCGTCATGATCCTGGCGCTGCCGGTCATCGTGCTCAATACCTACAAGGCCGTGCGCAACGTCAACGAGTCGCTGCTGGTCATGTGCCGATCGTTCCTGGGCACACGCTGGCAGACCGTCGCCAAGATCATTCTTCCCGACGCCAGCCCGGTGATTTTTGCCGGCTTGCGCCTCGGAGTCGCTGCCGGGTTCGTCGGCGTGGTACTCGCCGAACTGCTGATTACCCCGACCGGCATCGGCGACCTCATCACCTTCCACCGCTCGCGCGCAGACTACGCCGAGATGTACGCAACAATTGCCTCGATCATCGCGCTTTCTACCCTCACACTCGTCTTTCTGCAGTGGGTGGAAGTCCGTGTTTTCAGGCCCGAGAGTAGAGGTGCTTAAGATGGTCGCGACCGCATTGCGAAATGGACCGTCGCCGGTTCCCGCACCGATCGATTCAATCGTGGAAGTGAGAGGAATTTCCAAAACCTACGGCAATGTCGAGGCGTTGCGCGGCATCGATCTCGACTTTCCCAGGGGCAAGCTGACCAGCCTTCTCGGACCCAGCGGTTGCGGAAAGACGACGCTGTTGAAGATCATAGCGGGGCTGATACGGGCCGATGGGGGCACCGTCGCGATCAACGGCAAGCGCGTCAGCGCACCAGGCCCCGAACGCGCTTTCGTGTTCCAGGACTTTGCGCTGATGCCTTGGGCGACCGTGACACGCAATGTGGCCTTCGGACTTGAACTGCGCGGCACCAACAAGGCCGAACGCGAGGAGATCGCCCGGCGCTACATCGCCGAGGTGGGTCTCGCCGGCTTCGAGGACAAGTATCCCCACGAGCTGTCGGGCGGCATGCGCCAGCGCGTCGGCCTGGCACGGGCCTTATCGGTCGATGCCGATGTCCTCCTCCTCGATGAACCGTTTTCGGCGGTCGACGAGCAGAATCGGCGGAAGTTCCAGGAAGACCTGATCCGGCTGCGCACCAACCAGAACAAGACCTTCATCTTCGTGACCCACTCGATCGAGGAGGCGGTCTACATCTCCGACCGCATCGTGTTGCTGTCACCCAGACCCGGCAGGGTTTCGCAGATCATCGAACCGGAAATCGATCGCTCCGGCGACCCGGAGCGCATTCATCGCGACAGGCACTATCTCGATACCGTCGAGGAGATCTGGCAGGGGCTGAAGCAATATGTGGAATGACCGGCCATGACCTTGTTTGGCTACCGTATACCAATGATGGCGTCTCTGTTCGTCTGGTGCGTCGTATGGGAAATCGTCGGCCGGCTGGACCTTGTCTTTCTGCTGCCGCCGTTTAGCGACGTGCTGGCTGCAGCCGTCGGTCTGGTGCAGACCCCGTCCTGGCAGAGCGCGACGGTCACGACCCTTCGCGCCTTCGCCATGGGCATGGCCCTGTCGATCGTTATCGGCGTGCCTCTGGGCATCCTGATGGGACGCGTCAAGATTGCCGACGACCTGCTCGGCATGTGGGTCAACATCTTTTCAAGCGCACCGCTGTCGGCGATCGTCCCGGTGCTGATGATCCTGTTCGGCTTCGGCGAGAAGACGATCGTTGCGGCGGTGTTCCTGTTTGCGATCTGGATCATCGTTCTCGACACGCGCGCCGGGGTCCGCCATATCTCGCCGTCGCTAATCGAAATGGCGCGTTCCTATGGCGCCTCGCGCCCGGCGCTCTATTGCAAGATCATCCTTTGGGCGGCATTGCCGGAAATCCTTGCCGGCATCCGCCTCGGCCTCATCCGCGGCGTCAAGGGCGTCGTCATTGGCCAGTTGCTTGTCGCCATCGTCGGCTACGGTGCGCTGTTCGAGACCTTCTCGCGAAATTTCCGCATGGCCGAATTCTGGGCCTTGACCATCATCCTTTTTGCCTTCGCCCTGCTGATCGCCGAACTGATCGAAAGGGCCGAAGCCAAAGTCGAATACTACGCAGGAGCAAGACAGTGAACATGCACGGCACGACCTCAAGCTATGTCATCGAACCGACCGCAATCCCGAGCATTCCGGTGGCGGGAACCGACAAGGCGTTTCCGGTGCACCGGGTTTATTGCGTCGGGCGGAACTATGCCGCGCATGCAGTCGAGATGGGACACGACCCCAATAAGGAGCCGCCTTTCTTCTTCCAGAAAAATCCCGACAACCTCGATACGACAGGGGAATTTCCGTATCCACCGGCCTCCAGCGATGTCCATCACGAGATCGAAATGGTCGTGGCGCTGAAAAGCGGCGGTACGGACATCGCGGTCGAAAAGGCTTTGGACTGCGTATTCGGTTATGGCGTAGGTCTCGACATGACGCGGCGCGACCTGCAAGGTAAGGCGAAGGACATGGGCCGTCCTTGGGAGGTCGGCAAGGCCTTCGAGGCATCGGCGCCATGCACGCCGTTGGTTCCGGCAAGCTCGATCGGTCATCCCGACCAGGGCGCGATTTGGCTGGACGTCAATGGCCAGCGAAAACAGACCGGCGATCTCAACCAGATGATTTGGAAAGTTCCGGAAATGATCAGCTATCTCTCGGGCCTCTTCACGCTGATGCCGGGAGACATCATTCTTTCCGGCACGCCGGCGGGCGTCGGGGCGGTTGTTCGCGGTGATGTTCTTCGCGGTCATATCGATGGCGTCGGCGACCTAGAGGTTCGCGTTGTCTGAAGTGTCGATCATTGAACGGCTTGCTGCCGGAGCGGACGATGCGCCGGCGATTTCGGCACCCGACAGGATCACGCTCACCCATGGCGGACTGCGCCGCCTGATCTCCGAGACGGCGGCGCAACTGCATGCGCTGGGCCTCGGCCGTGGCGACCGGGTGGCCATCGTGCTGCCGAACGGGCCGGAGATGGCCACTGCCTTTGTCGCGGTGGCCGCAGCGGCGTCAACGGCGCCGCTCAACCCGGCCTACCGGGCCGACGAACTCGATTTTTATCTCTCCGACATCGGCGCCAACGCAATCCTGGTCGCCGAGGACGAGAGTGGTCCGGCGGTCGCGGTTGCCGAGCGTCTCGGCATAGCTGTGCTCAGGCTCATAGCACTCCGTGACGCGTCAGCCGGCAGTTTTGAGATCGAGGGCAAACCGGTTGGTCCGTCTGTTTCGCCCGGCCCGGCTGAGGACGGCGACATCGCGCTGTTGCTGCACACGTCCGGCACCACGTCACGACCCAAGCTGGTGCCGCTCAGCCATGCCAATCTCGCCGCCTCGGCCGCCCATATCGGCGATACGCTTGGCCTGACGGCCGGTGATCGCTGCCTCAACATCATGCCGCTGTTCCACATTCATGGGCTGATCGGGGCGGTGCTGTCCTCGCTCGCCGCCGGCGGCAGCGTCTTCTGCACGCCGGGCTTCAACGCGCTGCGCTTCTTCCATTGGCTTAGCGAGGCGCGCCCGAGTTGGTACACGGCCGTGCCGACCATGCATCAGGCGATCCTGCCGCGGGCGGCGCGCAATGCCGATGCATTGGCCGCCGCGCCTCTTCGCTTCATCCGCTCGTCCTCGGCATCGCTACCGCCGCAAGTGATGGCGGAGCTTGAGGCGACCTTCGGCTGTCCGGTGATCGAATCCTACGGCATGACCGAGGCCGCGCACCAGATGGCCTCGAACCGGTTGCCGCCGGGCCTGCGCAAGCCGGGCAGCGTCGGCGCCGCCGCCGGACCGGAAGTGGCGGTGATGGCGCTGGACGGGCAATTGCTGCAGCCTGGTGAGACCGGCGAGATCGTCATTCGCGGGCCCAATGTCACCGCCGGCTACGAGAAAAATCTGGACGCCAATGCCACCGCCTTCGCGCATGGCTGGTTTCATACCGGCGATCAGGGCATGCTCGACGACGATGGTTATCTGCGCGTCACCGGCCGGCTCAAGGAGATCATCAACCGTGGCGGCGAGAAGATCTCGCCGCTCGAGGTCGACGACGTGCTGATGGACCATCCGGCTGTGGCCCAGGTCGTCACCTTCGCCACGCCACACGACAAGCTCGGCGAGGAGGTCGCGGCTGCGATCGTGCTGCGCGAGGGCATGGCTGCCACCGAAGGCGACATCCGCAGCTTTGCCGCGCTCCGTCTTGCCGACTTCAAGGTGCCGCGCATTGTCCTGATCCTGGACGAAATCCCGAAGGGCGCGACGGGCAAGCTGCAGCGCATCGGTCTCGCGACCAAACTCGGTCTTGCCAAACCCGGGCCTGGCTGATGATGCGGATCACCATTTTTGGCGCCGGCGCGATCGGCGGCTATCTCGCGGCCAAACTTGCCATGGCCGGCCGGGTCGATCTGTCGATCGTGGCGCGGGGCGCTCATCTTGACGCGATCAAGACGGCCGGGCTTCGCCTGATCGAAGACGGTCATGAATCAACCGCCTCTGTCAGGGCCGCCGCGCAAGCGCAGGAGCTAGGCGTCCAGGACTATGTCGTGCTGGCGCTCAAGGCCCATTCGCTTGCGCCAGCGCTCGACCAGATCGCACCGCTGCTGGGCGAGGGGACGGCCGTCGTCACCATGCAGAATGGCGTGCCGTGGTGGTATTTCCACAAGGCTGGCGGATCGCTCGAAGGTACGCGGCTGCAAGCGGTGGATCCAGGTGGGGTGATCTGGGATCGGCTCGGGCCGGATCGAGTCATCGGCTCGGTCGTCTATCCTGCTGCCGAGGTGGATGCGCCCGGCCTGGTCCGCCATATCGAGGGAAAACGCTTCTCGCTTGGTGAGCCCTCGGGCGAGAAGAGCGAACGTGTCATGCGGCTTGCCGAGGAGATGGTTGCGGCGGGGCTGCAGGTGCCGGTTCGCGACGACATCCGAAGTGAGATCTGGGTGAAGCTCTGGGGCAATCTCTCCTTCAACCCGATTTCCGCGCTGACCGGCAGCACGCTTGCGGCAATCGCTGCCGACGAGGCCACCCGCGCGCTTGCCCGCACCATGATGCTGGAGGCGCAGGCGATCGGCGAAAGCCTCGGCGTCCGTTTCGCGATCACGGTTGACCGCCGCATCAAGGGCGCCGGCGAGGTCGGCGAGCACAAGACGTCGATGCTGCAGGACCTGGAGCGCGGCCGGCCGATGGAGATCGACGCACTGGTGACGGCGGTCCAGGAGCTTGGCCGGCTGACCGGCCAGCCGACGCCCACCATCGACAGCGTTCTGGCGCTGGTGCGCCGCCTCGCCATCGAGCGCGGCTGCTATCTGACCTCGGCGTGACGGGGTAGGTGGGTTTCTCGACCATGCTTGACTCCCTGGATCGCTGGCCGTTGATCGCCACGTCATGATCAATCTGCTCAAATCCCCTTCACATATTCCGCAAGCTGGTCGGCCACGGTGCCCCAGCCATCGAAAAAGCCCATTTCCTCGTGGTTCTTGCGTGTCGCTTCATCCCGGTGGATGGCTGTCGCGGTGTAGCGCGTCGCCTTGCCTTCCGGCTGCAATGATATAACCGCTGTGATGAATGGGTCCCCTGACGGCCGATAGCCGGGCAGCAACGCATCGGTCCACACCAGCCGCTCGTTGGGCACGATGTCGAGGTAGCAGCAATGCCGGTCGTTGACCTCCTTGCCATCAGGCGACTGCATGCGGGTCCTGAACAGCCCGCCGGGCCTGAGGTCGATCTCGCAATCGGTGACGATCCACGGCTTCGGTGTGAACCATTGCCGAACATGTTCGGGTGTCGTCCAGGCTGTCCACAAAAGCTCGCGCGGCGCGTCGATGACGCGTTCGAGAACGAGGTCGAGTTTTGGGTCGGGTTTGAGCAGCAGGGTCGAACTCATTTGTCTTTCTCCTTGAGTTTTAGGACGTAGTCGTCGAACTGGTCGAGGCGGCGTTCCCACAGCGCGCGCTGCTCGACCAGCCAGTTTTCCGCAAGCTTCAGTGGCTCAGGCGCAAGCCGGTAGGTCCTGACACGGCCGGCTTTTTCGGAATGCACGAGCCCGCAGCCTTCCAGCACCCTGAGATGCTCGATGAAGGAGGGCAGGGCCATGTCGAAGGGCTGGGCAAGTTCGCTAACCGAGGCGGGGCTTCTGTTCAGCCGCTCGACAACACGGCGGCGCGTTGGATCGGACAGCGCCCGGAAGATGCCGTCGATCGGCGGCGGGCTGGCGGAGTGCAGGCTTGTTGCCACGGTCATGTCGTCCTCGCGTCACCGGACATAATTTATGTTACTTAGGTAAAAACCTTAGTATTGGCAAGCGCAAAAATTGTGAGGATGCCTGCGGGGTCGCTGGCAATGTCTGAAAGGTGGTTTACGGTGCGCCAGATTCGATGAGCGATCAGTCCGAGGGCCAAAAATTTGACGATCACGATGTACGGCATCACCAATTGCGACACGATCAAGAAGGCGCGTGTCTGGCTGCAGAGCCATGATGTCGCCTATCGCTTTCACGACTACAGGGTTGAAGGACTGGAGGCGGATCGGCTGGACAGTTGGTCCGGCAAGGTCGGCTGGGAAATCCTGCTCAACAAGGCGAGCACGACATTTCGCGAACTGTCGGACAAGGACAAGCTGAGTCTCGACGAGAAGAACGCCAAAGCGCTGATGCTGGCCAAACCGACGATGATCAAGCGGCCGGTCCTCGATCTTGGCGATCGTATCCTCGTCGGCTTCAAGCCTGATGTCTATCAGCAGGCTGTGGGTGGGTTGAAGTAGCGGGACGCTTTTTATACGCTCCAGTTCGAGAGCTTGCTTGCCGCGCCGGTCTCAATTCCGCCAGGCGAATTGGGTCGCGGGGAAGACCTTGGCCTGCCTAGCCGAGAGCGCGTCCCACGCTTCTCGGCAGCTGGGGTCCGGTTCGATCGTCTCGGCGATGCTGGTCATGGCATCCGCCGCCTCAGAAAAACTTTCGAACCATCCGACGCCGACCGCGGCGCTGATCGCCGCGCCGAGCGAGGAGGCTTCGGCATTGTGACCCTTGTGGATCGAGATCCCGGTCGCGTCCGCGATCATCTTTGTCCAAAGTTTGCTGTTGGCGCCGCCGCCGATCGCCACCATCTGCGCCGGCGAAAGACCATGACTGCGCATCTCTTCGAGAGCCCGGGCGGTTTGCAGCGTCATCGCCTCGAGCCCCGCACGATAAAAGTGACCGAGCGTGTGCGAGGGGTGCATGCCGATGAAGCTCGCGCGCGCGCTCGGATCCCAATGCGGGTCCATGCAACCGACCAGGGTGGTGCCGGCGAGAAGTCCGTCCGAGCCGATCGGGACGGCCGCCGCTTCCCTTTCCAGGCGGTCGAAGATCGCTGGATCGGAGCGCCCGCCGGCAAAATTGTCGACGAACCAGTTGACGAAATAGACACCCGCCCGCTGCACTGCCTCGAGGAAATAGCCATCGCCTGTCGGCGAGGTCATGGTACGCCAGAAGGCGCCGACCACCGGTTCTCGCGACCAGATTCCCGCGATGATCGCAGTTCCGAGATTGAGATAGACGACGCCGTCGCGCATGGCATTGACGCCGAGCCCGGCGCATTGCCCATCGCCGCCGGCGGCAATCACCGGCGTACCTTCGGAAAGGCCCGTTGCGGCGGAGGCCGCGGCATGAACGGTCCCGACCCGCGTGCCGGACCGCACCGCATCGGGAAGTTGCGACGGCTTGATGCCGAGATGATCGAGGAGCGGCTGCGACCATGCCTTACGCGAGATATCGAAGAGACCGAACGGATCGGCGCTCGTCCAACTCGCACTTGGCGTTCCCGTCAGTTTCAGCGTCAGATAGCCGTGCACGTCGAGGATTTTCTTCGCATGGTCCAACCGTTCCGGCTCGTTCTCGCGCAGCCATTTCAGGCGGTAGACGACCGGCGTCACATCGATCGGCTTGCCGGTGATCGCGTGCAGCCGCTCACGGCCGATCTCCGCCGCGAAACGGTCGACCAGCCCGGCGGCACGTTCGTCGAGCCAGAGGCTCGCGGGTCCGATCGGCTCGCCGGCGCCGTCGATGAGGGCTACGGTCTCGCGCTGGTTGGAGATCGCGATACCGGCGATGCGTTTCGCATCGACCGCGCCGACAAGCTGTCGCAGCGCCACTGTTGCGGCCCGCCACCAGTCGGTGACCTCCTGCTCGACGTAGTCCGGCCTCGGCTTCATCAGATCGAGCGGCGCGCGGCCTTCCGCCACGGCTCGTCCGTCCCGGCTCCAGGCAATCGCCTTGCAGGATTGCGTGGAACTGTCGAGGCCGACGACAAGAGGTCCGTCGCTGCTGCCCATGATTGTCCTCCCGAGACGATAAGTTCCACCGAGTGCTGGTTAGTCCAAGTGCTGGTTATTCCAAGAGAATGTTCGCGGTGGCCATGTCGGTGACAAAATGTGTCGCGTATCCGCCGCCGAGCCCAGCCCTGATCGCCCCCATCTTGCGGGCGCCACCGGCGGCGCAGATGCGGACGGGCACCGCTTTCAATTCATCGAGCGTGATGCCGACGGTGCGCCCGTCGAGCGGTGTTGCGAAAGGGGCTCCTTGGGCGTCGATGAACCGCCCGATGATGACGCCGAGCGCTCCCTGCTCGATCATGCCGGCAAGTGCGGCGGCATCCGATATCCCGGCTCGGGCATAGGTGCTCTCCGGCCCGATATCGCCGATCCCGAAGATGACCTTGCCGGCGGCACGGATCATGCGGAACTGGTTGACGAGCATCGGCTCCTGCATGAGTTCGTCGTGCAGTTCCTCGGTGGAGACGATCGCCGGGGCAAGCAGGTTTATGCAGCGGGCGCCGAGTCGATTGGCCATCAGCGAGGTGCAAAATTCCGGCGAGAAATCGCTGGTGCCGATCGAGCTTCCCGAGAGCTGGACGACGGTGAGGTTCCGATCATGCCGTAGTCGTGGGATCGAGCGGGCGGCAGCGAGCACCGTTTTTCCCCAGGCAACGCCGATCGTGTCGCCCGGATCGACCATCGACGCCAGCAACCGGCCTGCCGCTTCGCCGATGCGGCGGTCGGCATCGTTTGGATCAAGGTCGGGGATAACCGCGGCGCCGCGAAGCCCGTATTTTTCCATGAGACGCCGCGAGGTCAAGGTGCGGGCAAAAGCGTCGTGGTCGACCTGCACGGCGACAAGTCCGCTTTCGCGTGCCTCCTGCAGATAGTGTACCACGCTCGCCCTGGAGACGTTCATGACCTTGGCCACATCGCTCTGGTTAAGCTGGTCGACATAGTAGAGCCAGGCAGCCCACGCCACCGCGCTGTCGAATTCGGGCGGCAGTGCCGAGAGCCCAGATGGTCGGACCACGTCGATGTCGGCGTTGGCATTCATGTCCCTTTTTCCGCAGGTTTGCAGAACGAAGTCAAGCGTTGCGGGCGAATGCTTGACAAAAGACAGTGATAGGTGACTATTGTTCGATAGCGCAACGCTCCTGCGCCTCGATTAGAGGGTTGCCCCAGAATGAGGACGTCATGACGAATCCGGCAGCCGGATCCTGGACGGCATTAATCGACGACATTTTGGAGGGGCACTGGACCAACCCGGAGACCGGAAAAAAGGCCGTGGTGCCGTATGAGCGGATCGTCATCGAAGAAAGCCTCGAAGGGCGGGCGGCCGATCTCGTTTCGGAGCTCGACCTGGGTGAGCGGTTCACGGTCGTCGCGGATGCCGCGACCTATGATGCGCTTGGCGAACGCGTTGCGCGCGAACTGAGGACGCTCGGCCCCGTCGATGTCCTGATATTGGATCACCCGCATGCCGACATGGCCAACGTTGAAAGCCTGGCCGTCAAACTCGCGGATGCGGATGCCGTGATCGCGGTCGGTTCCGGCACGATCAACGATCTCTGCAAGTTCGTCACCGGAAGGAATGAACGGCGCTATTGCGTGTTCGGGACAGCCGGTTCGATGAACGGCTACACATCGACGACAGCGTCCATCACACTTGAAAGCGGCCTGAAGGTATCGCTCCCTTCCCACGCGCCATCAGGTTTTTTCGTCGATCTTGGCGTCTCCGCTGCCGCCCCGACCTATCTGTCGGCGGCGGGATTCGGCGACTGCCTTTGCCGCTCGGTTGCCCAGATCGACTGGTGGATGTCGCACCGTCTGCTTGGCACTGCCTACCACCAGGTCCCGTTTCTCATCCAGGAAAAGGATGAGGCGGCGCTCAACGAGCGTGCGGCAAAGCTTGCCGAACACGACATCGAGGCCAATGGCTATCTCTATCGCGTGCTGACGCTCTGTGGCCTTGGCATTTCCTTCACCGGCGTCTCCAATCACGGTTCCATGGGCGAGCATCAGATATCGCACTATATCGACTGCTTCGCCGGCGAGCGTCACCCCGGTACGCTCCACGGCACTCAGGTCGGTGTCGCTTCACTCACCATGGCGCGATTGCAGCAGGCAATGCTTGCAAGCGACAAGCCGCCGGTGGTGAAGGCGACGAAGATCGATCCTGACGACATGGTCCGCCGCATGGGGCCGGCTGTCGCCGCACAGTGTCTCGACGAACTGAAGAAGAAGGCCTTCGACGAGACTACCGCCGCCGCATTCAACGAGCGGCTGCAGGAGGTCTGGCCGACGCTCAGGCAGGAGGTCAAGCAATTCATGGTGCCTGTCGACGAAATGCAGCGCCTGCTGAAATCTACCGGCGGACCGACCTCAGCGGCTGAATTGGGCACGCCGGCCGATTTCTATCGCGAGGCCGTCGTTCATTGCCGGGAGATGCGCAATCGCTTCTCGTTCCTCGACATTGCTGCGGATGCAGGAATGCTGGAGGATTTTGCGCGGGGGGAAGCCTGACCGGATGCGCGACCTCGCCGAATTTGCACCCGAAACTGCGTCGCGCATGCGCGGCGTCTTCTGCGATATCGACGACACGCTGACGACCGAGGGTCGTCTTCCGGCCGACGCCTACCGTGCGCTCGAACGCCTGCACGAGGCGGGCCTTGTCGTTGCTCCCATTACCGGGAGACCGGCAGGCTGGTGCGACATGATTGCCCGGTTCTGGCCGGTGACCGGCGTGGTCGGCGAAAATGGCGCCTTTTACTTCGCTTATGATCAGGCAACGCGAAAAATGATCCGGGTTTTCGCCGCGAGCGCTGAGGAACGCCGGGAAAACAGGCGCAGGCTCGCCGAACTGGAAAAGCGCATTGTCCAGGAAGTGCCGGGTTCGGCCGTATCCGCCGACCAGCAATATCGCGAAGCCGATCTGGCCATCGACTTTTGCGAAGATGTTCCGGCGCTGCCGCTGTCCGATGCCAGGCGCATCAAGCAGCTTTTCGAGCAGGCCGGCGCTGTCGCCAAGATTTCGTCGATCCATGTGAACGGCTGGTTTGGCCGATACGACAAGCTGTCGATGACGCGCCGCTTTGCGAGCGAGAGGCTGGGAACCGATCTCGATGCCGAAAGGCAGGCCTATGCATTCGTCGGAGACAGCCCGAACGACGCCCCGATGTTCGGGTTCTTTCCGAACGCGTTCGGGGTCGCGAATGTGGTGGATTTCCAGGGACAGATCGACGCCGAACCCGCTTACGTCGCCAGGTCGCGAGGTGGCCGCGGCTTCGTCGAGATTGCCGATGTGATCCTGGCAAACCGGAGGTTAGGGGTGGTCTGATCGGCCGGCGCGAAATGTGCCGCCCGCAAAGACGCAAAGGATGTTCTGCAGGCGAAACAGAACCAGGGACGGAAGATTCGATGCCAGTCTGCTTTCAGATGAAAGCGAGCGCAACGCTCCAGGCAACATCGCACAGCACCTTCGGCTGCCACCGCGATGCCGGCCGGTGGATGTCACAGCGAGCTGCCCGTCTTCTGGTCGGTGATGAGGCCGGTGAAGAACCCTTTTTCCAGGAGCTTGGCCATGATGCCGACCTTGTTCTTTCCGCCGGAAACGAGGATGCGTTTGGGAATGTTGAGCGTGTCGAGAGGATAAACCCCGACAATGCGTTCGTTGACGGGATGGTCGATGAGTTCGGCGTTGCGGTCGAAGAAGTAGCCGAGAAAGTTCCCGATCGGCTTCAGTCTCAGGACGTCGTCGAATTCCTCGTCGGTCATATAACCGACGCTCCGAAGCGTCGAACTGGTTGTGCCGCCGACGCTCATCAGCGCAAGATCGGCGTTCAGCGCCTTCTGGATAACCTCGCGCGCGCTCGGTTGCTGCAGGATCGTCTCGCGGCTTTCGCGGCTGTCGCAGATGATGGGTCCGGGGAGATAGTAGGATTCGGCCTGGGTGCGCTGGGCAAAGACGGCGGCGGCGTCGTATTTGTCGATCGACGACCGGCGCGACAAAGAGCCGAGAAGCGGCACGACGGTAACGTTCCTGAGCGCCACCGGTTCGATGTTGGAAGCGAGCCATCTCATGGTACGGCCCCACGCCATGGCGACCGTTATGTCGTCCCTGAGCAGCGTCTCGACGGTCTGCGCGGCATAGATGCCGATCACTTCGGAGAGCCCGAGCTCCGACCCGGTGTCATTAGGCGTGATGCTGCATATGTCGAGCCGGTACTTCCGCCTGAGCTGTTCTTCCATTTCGAGCGCCTGGGACGTCCCGGCGTTGATGCGGATCGAGACGATGCCGCGCTCCTTCGCCTCGGCCAGCAGCCTGTGGATCTTGGTGCGGTTGATCTGCAGCCGCTCGGCGATGGCCTGCTGCGTTTCGCCCAGCACGAAATATTGATGGGCAACCCGTGCCAGCAGACCGATCGACGTCATGAGGGTCCTCCGCTGCAGGTGGCGCACCCGTCCGAATGCCGCTGTCGCCGGCCAACAAGTGCTTGCCACAGACATGGTGACGATATAGCATTTGAACAAATGCACAAGATATGAACATTTGTGCATCGCAAAACGAAGCGGTTCGGGAGGAACGCGTGCGGGTTGCCCAAGCCAGACGTTTCGTCATTTCGGACCACCCGCTGCCCTGGCTGCTGCCGCTGGTGGCGATCCTGCTTGTCTTCACCGTCTATCCCCTGATCTACAACATCTGGCTGAGCTTCCACGAGTTCGTCCCGCGCAGGCGGGCGCTCGAATTCGTCGGAACGGAAAACTGGGTGCAGCTCTGGAACGACACGCGGTTCTGGCAGTCGCTCGTTATCACCTTCACCTATTTCGCCATCGCGCTGGTCTTTGAGCTGGTGCTCGGCATGGCGATCGCGCTGCTCCTCGACAGCGACGGCTTCGGTTTCGGATTCCTGCGCGGCGTGCTGACGATGACGCTCGTCATCCCGCCGGCCATCGTCGGCATGATGTATCTGCTGATGGAGGACCCGCAGTTCGGGGTGATCAGCTACCTCCTGCAGTCGATTGGGCTGCTCAATCCGAACAACCCGATCCTCGCCACGGCGTCGACCGCGCTTGCCGGCGTTCTCGTTGCGGAAATCTGGCAGTGGACGCCGTTCATGGTCCTCATCTTCCTTGCCGGTCTCAGGGCGCTGCCGCCGGAGCCTTACGAAGCCGCGATGATCGACGGCGCGTCGTCGTTCCAGATTTTCCGGCGCATCACCCTGCCGATGATGTCGAAGGTGATCGCGATCGCCGTTCTGGTCCGCGGCATCGATCTCTTCCGCGTCTTCGATTACGTCTTCGTCATGACGTCCGGCGGGCCGGGAGCGTCGACCTATTCGCTTTCCCTCTATGCATGGCAGCAGACGTTCAGCTTTGTAAAGTGGGGTTATGGAGCCACGCTCAGCCTCGTCACTCTGGTGATCATCCTCGTCATTGCCAACCTCTTCATCCGTATCGCGAAGGTGAAATGGTAGAATGAACGGCTCCTTCTCGACGCGCATGCTTCGCACCATCGCCGCGTGGGTCGTGGTCGCAATTTTTTTCTTTCCGATCTACTACTGGACGTCGGTGGCGTTCAAACACGGCAATGACATCTTCAACCGGCCGCCGAAACTGTTCGCCTTCACGCCGACGTTCGACAATTTCCAGAAGGTGTTCGGGATTTCGCTGGGCAGCGGCGGCATCACCGTGACGCCGGGCGGCGGCAACTTCTACATGGCGCCGCGCGTCTGGGATTCGATCGTGATCGCGACGCTGTCGACCGTGCTCGCCGTCGCCATCGCCACGCTTGCCGCCTATGCCCTGTCGCGCATGAACTTCCGCGGCCGGCACAGTTTCGTCGGTTGGGTGTTGTCGACGCGCATGATGCCGCCCGTCGCGGTCGCGGTTCCGATGTTCTTCATCTACAAGAATTTCGGGCTCATCGACACCTATACCGGCATGGTGCTGATCCACGCGCTGATGAACCTGCCGCTCGCCGTCCTCCTGATGAAGAGCTTCTTCGACGACATTCCGTCGGAGATCGACGAGAGCGCGATCGTCGATGGCGCGAGCCGCTTCATGATCTTCCGGCGGATTGTGCTGCCGATGGCCAAGGGCGGCATCGCCGCCACGGCGGTGCTCTGCTTCATTTTCAGCTGGACCGAATTCCTCTTTGCGCTGACCCTGACCACCACATCGCTCAAGACCGTGCCTGTCGTCTCGTCGACCTTCGTCACCTCGATCGGCACCGCCTGGGGCAACATGGCCGCGCTTGGCGCCGCATCCATCATTCCCGCTTTCATCTTCATTCTGTTGGTTCAAAAGCACCTCGTGCGCGGTCTCACGATGGGATCGTTGAAACAATAGATGGGAGGCTCGAATTCGCAGCCTTGTGGAAATCGCGAATTAAACCGGAGGAGTAGACAATGAAAGACAGCATCAGAAAGGCGCATCTTGCCTCTGTCACTGACCGCTTCGTTCGCGGACAGATGGACCGGCGCTCGTTTCTTCGCGCAGCAAGCATTCTCGGCCTCGGCGCCGGCGCGCTCGGCATGGGCTTGGGACGACGTCCGTTCTACGGCATCAGCCAGGCATCGGCTCAGGAACAGGAGCTAAAGCCCAGCGCCGAAATCACCAAGTGGCTCTCGGATGTCGGCAAGCCCTTTGCCGGAACGACGCTCCGTCTCGCCACCGAATCGACGCCGCCGTCGAATGCCATCGCTACGCAGCTTAAGCAGTATTTCGAGGAGGCTACCGGCATCAAGGTCGAGATCGAAGTGCTGCCGCTCGAGCAGGTGCTGCAGAAGCTGACGCTCGACGTCGCCTCGAGCCTCGGCACTTACGACCTCTACTATATCGACCAGAGCTGGGCGGCGAGCTTCAGCCAGGACGTCTTCGATCCGCGTGAGCAGCTCAAAAACGCCGATCTGGCAATGCCGAACTACAACATCGACGACTTCCTGAAACCGCTCGTCGACGGTATCGCCATGTACGAGGACCGCATGGTCGGCGTGCCCTACGACATCCCGATCTTCATCATGCAATACCGCAAGGACGTCTGGGACGAGCTCAAGCTGCCGCCTCCGGCCACGCTGGACGATTTGCTGCAGGCGTCCGCGGCGATCACCGACGCCAAGGGCCCGAATATGTACGGCACCAGCGGCCAGATGAAATCAGGCCACTACAGCCTCGAATGCGATTGGACGGCGTGGCTTTGGGGCCATGGCGGGTCGATTTTCGGCCCCGACGGCAAATTCACCGGCAACGACGAAGCTGGCTTGGCCGCCATGGCCTACTGGGACAAGCTCAAGGCGACGATGCCGCCCGGTGTCGACGGCTGGACATGGGATGGTGAGGGCCAGTCGGTCGGCCAGGGCGTCGCTGCCTCGATGCTGTCCTGGGGCGAATTCTTCCCGTTCTTCGACGATCCCAACGCCTCCAAGGTCTCCGGTCTGATGGAAGCGATGGTTCCGCCGAAACCTGCCGCCACGCTACGCACGGTCGAACAGACCGGATTCGGCGAAATTCCGGGCGTTGGTCACCAGGGCGGTTCTTCGCTCGCAGTGTCGAAATACTCGAAGAGCCCGGATGCTGCCTGGATTTTCATGCAGTGGGCAACCTCAGCCGATACCCAGGCACTGATAACCGTTCTGGGCGGCGGTACAGGCCCAACGCGCACCAGCGTCTATGACGATCCGCGCGTGCTGGCCAATGCGCGTGTCGGCGCCGGCACGACCCGCCATTTGCCGGTCGTGCGCGACACCATCGCCAACTACATGGGATCCGAACCCGACCTGCCGGCATGGGCAGAACTTTCGAGCGACATGATCCCGGTTGCGCTGGGCAAATACTTCGCTGGCCAGTCAGGCTCGGCCAAGGAGTCGCTCGACGCTCTGAAAACCCAGGTCGACGATCTCGTCGCCAAGGGCTGAGTGTTCCAGGGTGGCGGCCTGGCCGCCACCCTGGGTTTCCACAATTCCCAAGAGGAAAAGCAATGGCTGGAAAACAGCTCGTAGCGGTGACAGGAGCCAGTTCTGGTATCGGCGAGGCGGTCGCCAAGGTGTTTTCGCGCGCCGGCCACCCTGTTCTGATGATGGCCCGCCGTCTGGAGCGCATGGAGGCGCTGAAGCTGCCCGACAGCATGGCCCGGCAGGTCGATGTCCGCGACCGCGCCGCAATCGCAGCCGCAGTGAAGGAGGCGGAAGCCGAATACGGACCGGTCGACATGCTCTTTGCCAATGCCGGCATCGCGCGTCTTGCCGACATAGGCCGCCAGCCGCCCGAGGAATGGGACGAGATGATCGACATCAACACGAAAGGCGTGC
The DNA here is from genome assembly GCF_002284575.1 of Mesorhizobium temperatum. GTDB lineage: Bacteria > Pseudomonadota > Alphaproteobacteria > Rhizobiales > Rhizobiaceae > Mesorhizobium > Mesorhizobium temperatum. The sequence goes on along the minus strand of NZ_NPKJ01000023.1, from coordinate 20,812 downwards.
TGAATTCGGTCCACGCCGTGATGTCGGGCATGATGGAGCGCCGCCATGGGACGCTGTTTATGATGAGTTCGATCGCTGGCCGGAAGGTCTATCCGGATCATACCGTTTACTGCGGGACGAAATTCTTCGTTCACGCCGTCTCGGAATCGCTGCGCGACTATCTTTCCGATTACGATGTCCGCGTGGTCGTGCTTTCGCCCGGGGTAATCGAAACCGAAGTTCTGAGCGGCGTCCTCGATCCGCAGACGCTCGCCAACTACAAGGCTAACAAGCTCAAGATCGGCGGCGGGATCGGGCCGGAGCACGTCGCTGACCTCATGCTCCACACCTACCAGATGCCACAGAACGCCCTCGTGCAGGAAATCGTCATCACGCCGACCAGGCAGAAATACTGACGACCCGAATCCGGGCTTCTGGAGAGAGAGAATGGCTACCGTAGAATATAAGAACATCGCCAAGAGTTTCGGGCATGTCGAGGTGATGAAGGACATCTCCTTCGGCATTGCCGACCGCGAATTCGTCGTGCTTCTTGGGCCGTCCGGCTGCGGCAAGACCACGCTCCTGCGCATGACAGCAGGGCTCGAGCGCGTGACGAACGGCGATCTGTTGATCGGCGACAGGCGGGTCAACGATGTTCACCCGCGCGATCGCGACATCGCGATGGTGTTCCAGAACTACGCGCTCTATCCGACAATGAAGGTGTTCGACAATATCGGCTTCAGTCTCGAAGTGGCGAAAGTGCCAAAGGCGGAGATCAGGAAGAAGGTCGAATGGGCGGCGGAAATCCTGAATCTTACGCCTTACCTCGGGCGCTATCCCAAGGAACTGTCGGGTGGCCAGCGCCAGCGCGTCGCCATGGGCCGCGCCATGGTGCGGAATGCCGCCGTCTTCCTTTTCGACGAGCCGCTCTCCAATCTAGACGCGAAGCTGCGCACGCATATGCGCGTGGAAATCCGCCAACTCCACAATCGTCTCGGCACGACCACGATCTACGTCACCCATGACCAGATCGAGGCGATGACGATGGCTGACAAGATCGTGCTGATGCACGCCGGCAGGATCATGCAGATCGGCACGCCCGACGAGGTCTACGAGCGCCCGAACTCGAAATATGTCGCTGATTTCATCGGCTCGCCTTCGATGAATTTCATCGCTGGCGCTGTCGAGACCGCGGGCGGAGCTCCTCGCTTCGTCGCCGAAGGCGTGTCGATCGGCCTCTCACCGGAGATCAAGGCGAAGCCGGGCCAAAAGGTCATCATGGGCGTCCGGCCAAACGATCTCGGCATTTCGGATGCGGGTGAGATCAAGGGCGAGGTCGTACTGTCCGAAACGACCGGCGCGGATGTCCAGATTCATTTGCGTGTGGCGGGATACGACGCCGTCGCCGTGGTGCCGCGTGACGAGCGCCGCAGCGCCGGCGCCACGATCAGCCTTTCTGTCCTGCCGGGCAAGGTGCATCTCTTCGATGCGGCCACGGAACTGCGTGTCGCCTGAGGGATTCGCCATCGCGCTTCCACGACGCCTGTTGTTGATCCGGCCGCGCCCGGTCGAGGCGAGTTCTCCATGCGTGCGCGCTGCCTCAGCCCTTTAGGCTGAGATAGTCAGCCAAAGCCACTGCGTTGTTGTGCAACTCGTCCTGGGCGCCGTAGAGCAGCGTCACCCGGCCGTTGTCGAGCAGGGCACGCAACTGGCCGACCGCGTCGCTGTTCCTGTCGAGCTCGCCGCGATAGCGCTGCTGGAATTCCATCCAGCGCGTCGGCTCGTGGCCGAACCATTTGCGCAATTCATCGCTTGGCGCGATGGTCTTCAGCCATAGCGTAAGCGCGGCGTCTTCTTTGCGGACGCCGCGCGGCCATACGCGGTCTATGAGCACCCGCTGCCCATCGCCAGGCGAGGGCGGCTCGTAGATGCGCTTGACCTTGATATCGAGTTTCATTGCCAACTCCGGGGTTGACCGCCATGACGGTTTGTTGGCGGCTCCTTACGCCCACTCGCCCTTACGCCCACTCGCCCTTACGCCCACTCGCCCTTGCGCATGACCGGTACGCGGCTGCCGTCCTTGCCGACGCCGTCGATGTCGATCTTGTCCGAACCGATCATCCAGTCGATATGGATAAAGCTCTTGTTGCCGCCACGCGCCGCGATCTCGTCCTGGCTGAGCGAGGCACCGTCGACGAAGCACTTCGAATAGCACTGACCGAGCGCGATATGGCAGGCGGCATTCTCGTCGAACAGCGTGTTGAAGAACAGCAGACCGCTCTTCGAGATCGGTGAGGAATGCGGCACCAGCGCGACCTCACCGAGCCGGCGTGAGCCTTCATCGGTATCGAGCACCTTTTTCAGCACATCCTCGCCGCGGCTAGCCATGGCCTCGACGATGCGGCCGCCTTCAAAACGCACCGCAATGCCGTCGATCAGCGTGCCTTGGTAGGACAGCGGCTTGGTGCTCGTAACGTGGCCTTCGACGCGCCTGGCATGCGGCGTGGTGAAAACCTCCTCGGTCGGGATGTTCGGGTTGCAGGTGATGCCGTTCCTGGCGGTCGAAGCGCCGCCCATCCACTCATGCCCATCGGCCAGCCCGACGGTCAGGTCGGTGCCGGGTCCGGTGAAATGCAGCGCGTGGAAATTATGGCCGTTCAGCCATTCGGTGCGGCTGCGAAGAGCCGCATTATGCGCCTTCCAGTTGCCGATCGGGTCGTCCACATCAACCCGTGAGGCGGCAAAGATGGCGTCGGCGAGCTTCGCCACGGCGACGTCGTCGGTATCGCCCGGAAACACCTGCCTAGCCCAGGCCAGGTCGGGGTAGGCAACGATGTTCCAGTTGATGTCGAAGCGGGTGATCTTCTCCAGCGCCGGCTGATAGGCGATCGAGTTCGCCTTGTTGGCGCGCGCCACTTTCGCCGGATCCTGTGCCGACAGCAGCGACGGATCCTCGCCGCGCACGGCCAGCCGCGCAGCATTGTTGGCGAAGGCCTTCGCCATGCCCTCATAGAGCCAGCCGGCGGCGTGGTCGAAGCCGGCATCGGCGCCATAGCGGAAGCGCGCCAGTGTCATCTCGTCGTCGTTGAAGATCGGCGTCACCAGGCCGGCGCCAGCCTTGTAGGCATGCTCGACGATCCGTCGCGTCAAAGGCAGTGCTGCGATCGACGATGTCAGTACCAGGTCCTGCCCCGGCTGCAATTGCAGCCCGACCTTGATGGCGACTTCGGCCAGTCTGTCGAGTTTCACCGGGTCGATCGTTGCGGAAACGCCGCGCGAATGTGTGGTCATGGTCCTGCCTGCCGTAATGTGGGGGTCTCATCCTTACATAGACCGGTGCCGCCGTCCTTTCCACCGCCATCGCGATAGGGGGCTCAGGCAGCGCTGTCGAGCATGCCGAACTGCGCCATCGTCGCCTCGATCTCTTCGCGGATCCAGGCCTTGAAATCGCGCACCTTGCGGCTCTCGCTCTTGCTGGCAGATGTCACCAGCCAATAGCCCAGCCCGCTCTCCGCGCGCACACCGAACGGCGCGACCAGCCGGCCGTCAGCGAGAGCGTCAGCCGTCAGCAATTGCCAGGCGAGCATCACGCCATGGCCTGCGATCGCCGATTCCAGGCAAAGCATCGGGTCGGTGAAGCGCGCACCTTTGAGGAAGGTGACGGGCTTCACCCCGGCCGCCTCGAACCAGCTGTCCCAACTGATCATCGACCGCTCGTCGGTGATGGCGCAGGTCTGCGCCAGGTCCTGGATCGACTTCAGTCTGGCCGCGATCGACGGGGCGCAGACCGGAAACACCTCCTGCGCCAGTAGCAGTTCCGCGCGGACGCCCGGCCATTTGCCGTCGCCCATCCGGATGCCGATGTCGATGTCGGAATGGCCGAGATCGGCGATCCGGCCCGAAGCGTCGATGCGCAGCAGCACATTCGGATGGCGGGCGAAATGCCGTGATAGTCTCGGCAGAAGCCACTTCGAGGCAAAGGCCGGCGCCACCGAAACCACCAGCGTGCATTCGCTCTCCTCGTCGGCCAGCGCCACCGCCTGCGCAAGCTCGCGGAAACCGGCGCTGAGCCGCGCTGTGAAGACGACACCGAATTCCGTCAGAACCAGTCCGCCCGGCGTCCGTTCGAACAGCGTCTGACCGAGCTGCTTTTCGGTGCGCTTGATCTGCTGGCTGACGGCGCTCGCGGATACGTTGAGCTCGCCGGCCGCCGCGGCGAGCGACCCCAGCCGGGCGACGGTTTCCACGGCGCGCAGGCCGTTGAGGTGGACGCGGTTCAGCATAGCCATACAGTTTTTCTAAACGGTGACGGTTGAAATCTCAATTGAAACATAAGGCGGGACGGCAGATTTTAAGGAAATAAGCTGACCTATCGAGGAAAATCCGATGAAGATTTTATCACTGCTGAGGGGCTTTTCCGTTATCGGCACAGAGCAAAGCCGGCCGTATGAAAGCGAGACCACCCGATGGGCGATTGATCCGCTGTCGCATCCTGTGCTCGACATCATGTCGGAGCGTGAACTCGGCGACGTGCCGTTCAGGCTGACGGCCCGGCGCACTGCCTACGAGACGGGCACCGGCCAGGTCGGCTGCTGCTGATGAAACAGATTTAGTGGGTCGGCCCTCTGCGGTGGATACTGGCCAACGGCCATTGCGAGCCGTCCTGGCCCAACACAAGCGGATTGTTTGACAGGCTCGTGCACCTATTGTGCACTGCAATGAAAGCCGCTTCGCCGTCTCCTTTGCGTCTCGCCTTCGCCGGCATGATTGCCCTGGCCGTTGCCATGGGCATCGGCCGCTTCGTCTACACGCCGATCCTGCCCGGCATGATGGAGGAACTTGGCCTGTCGCCGGCCGATGCCGGCTGGATCGCATCCGCCAACTATCTCGGCTATCTCATCGGTGCGCTGGCGGCCATCGGCGGCTGGGCGCACGGTCGCGAGCGCCTGCTGATGCTGGCCGGTCTTGCCGCCACCGCAGTCCTCACCGGGCTGATGGGCCTGGCCGGTACTATGGCGGCCTTTCTCGTCATCCGCTTTCTTGCCGGTCTGGCCAGCGCCTTCGTCTTGGTGTTCATGTCCAGCATCGTTTTCGGCCATCTGGCAGCGACCAGCCGAAACGACCTGCAGGCGCTGCATTTTGGCGGCGTCGGCCTCGGCATTGCGGCGTCCTCGGCGCTGATGGCTATCCTCGTTACCGGACATGCCGGTTGGCCGGCGGGCTGGTTCTGGTCCGCCGTGATCTCAGTCTGCGGCTTTGCCGTCGTGGCGTTGCTGGTCGGCAGCACTGCGACCGCCAACGGCGCCGATGGTCGCGAACCGGCGTTGCCGAAGGACCGCTCGCTGATGAAGATCATCGTTGCTTACGGCCTGTTCGGCTTTGGCTACATTGTGACAGCGACGTTTCTGGTCGCCATCGTCCGGCAGGGCGGCGGCGGCCGCGTCTTCGAAGCCGTGGTCTGGATGGTCACCGGCCTTGCCGGGATTCCCTCGGTCTGGCTTTGGCAGAAGATCGCTGGAAAGATCGGGCTCTACCAGGCCTATGCCTTCGGGTGCCTCGTCGAGGTGGTCGGCGTCACCGCGAGCGTGGCCGTCGGTGGACACATTGGGCCGCTGCTCGGCGGATTTCTGCTTGGCGGGACCTTCATCGCCATCACCGCGCTAGGCCTGCAGGCCGGAAGGCAGCTTGCCCCGCAAGCGCCACGCCGGATCCTGGCGTTGATGACGGCCTCCTTCGGCCTCGGCCAGATCATCGGTCCGATCGTCGCCGGGCTGCTTGCGCAAGCCTCGGGCGACTTCTTCCTTGCATCGATCCTGGCCGCCGCCGTGCTGCTTGTCTCGGGCGCGATCACCTGGTCGGCTGCTCCAAAATCGCCATGATTGTGGTCTTGCTCGGGGCCGGGCATCGCGCACCGGCCATTTTCATTCCGATCGATGTGTGACCTTATGCCCGCTGAACAGCAACGCCGCTGATTTGCGCATCGACCGAGGATTTCCCCACAGTGTTCGTATCCTTCTTCCCGCAGCCGAAGCTTTTTTTCATCTCGGCCGCCGTCTGGAGCCTTCTGCTCGTCCTCCTGTGGTTTTTCGGCGGCGAACACCTTGGCACGATCCTTGGGATGCCGCCGGTCGATCCGCGGGCCGCACCCGTCATCAGCCCAATAAGATTCCTGACGCCGGCATTCCTCTGGTTCTACGCATATTTCTTCGCGGGTATGGGCGTATTCTACCTTTTTTGGTCGCTGTATGCCCCACACCGTTGGCAGAACTGGTCGATCCTTGGCTCTGCTTTGATCATTTTCGTTACTAATTTCATCGTGCAGATCAGTGTGGCGCTCAATGACTGGCGCGGCATGTTTTACGACATGGTGCAGAAGGCGCTCACCACGCCGGGGTCCGTTGCGCCTGCCGAGCTTTACTACGGAGTATGGCAGTTTCTGTCTTTGGCCCTGGTCTATATGACCATTGCCGTTCTGAACGTTTTCTTCGTCAGGCACTATGTTTTCCGCTGGCGCACGGCGATGAACGATTATTTTACCGCTTACTGGCCGAGGCTGCGCCATATCGAAGGGGCGTCGCAGCGCGTTCAGGACGACACGATGCGCTTCTCGGGCACAATGCAGGGGCTCGGAGTGAACTTCATCGACTCCATCATGACTCTGATTGCTTTTCTACCCTTGCTGGCATCCCTTTCTCTCCATGTTCCAACTCTCCCAATAGTCGGAGCAATCCCTTATCCGTTGGTTGTTGCGGCGATCGCCTGGTCATTGTTTGGCACCGGCTTGTTGGCAGTCGTCGGCGTCAAGCTACCCGGGCTGGAATTTCGTAATCAGCGTGTTGAAGCTGCTCTGCGCAAGGAACTTGTCCTCGGTGAGGACGATACGGCGCGAGCGCAGCCACCAACGTTGGTCGAGCTTTTCAGAAATGTTCGCAAGAACTACTTCACTCTCTATGCGCACTATGTCTATTTCGACATGGTCCGCTATCTATACCTTCAAGTCGACAACGTCTTCGCCACGCTTATTCTCGTTCCAACCTTGGCAATCGGCAAGATAACATTTGGCGTTTTCCAGCAAATTGTCACCGCCTTTTCACAAGTCGCCACTTCGTTCCAATATCTCGTGAATTCCTGGCCGACTATCGTCGAGCTGATATCCATCTACAAGCGCCTGCGCGCCTTCGAGGCGACGCTTGAAGGGGCGCCGCTGCCGGAAATCGACCAGGACTATCTGGAGCGAGAGCGAGCCGGCTTGCGCCCTGAGGATCAGCCGGTGAGCTAACAGTGGCGGGCGGCGGTCACTTCCGGATCCAGCCGCCCACCGACGCCTGCGTTTGGCCGCCATCGCGCCGCGAAACATAGTCGCGATAGCTGATGCACTCGACGTCGGGCCTGGTGCAGACCTCGCCGGCAAAGCGCTCCAGCGCATTCCAGTAGGCGCCGTCATTCATCAGCGTGAAATGGAACCCGAGTTCCAGCGGAATGCGTTTGCCCTGGTATTGAGCGTCGAAGGCTGCGCGAAAGGCGTCATATGTCCGGTCGGCGAATTCGTTCGCCTTGCTCGGCCGCTCGAAACCGCCGGAATGCCTGATATAGAGATTGTAGTCCATGGCGATCACTCGCCTTGTGTCAGGACCTTCCGGGATCTGCGGTAGCGAAAAGCGTGTGATGCCGTCGCGGGTCGGTGGCCGGGCAGGGCCGCGTGACACGCCGCTCGCGTCAAACAGGTAGCCCGCCTTTGGCAGCGCCTCGTAGAGCGCCTTGTTTGCCGACAGATAGGGGGCGCGAAAGCCGACCGCCTTGCGCGCGATTTCGCGCCAACCCGCGGGTTCAGCGGTAATAGCGTTTATCGAATAGGCGTTCTCGAGAATTCGCTGGAACGAACCGAACTCGCTCAGCCAGTCGGCCTTGCTCCAGTCCTTGCCGTCGAAATGGCCGCAAGCGTGGCTGCCGATATCGTGGCCCTCCGAGGCGGCAAGGTTTATCTGCGCGAGCCGGTCGGCGACGTCCTGTTTCGAGGCGGCAAAGCCGATACTGGATTTGCCTGATGTCTTGCCGGGCGCTGTGTATTCCTTGTGCGTTTCCGGCGAGAGCAGGAAGACGCAGGACACGAAATAAGTAAAATGGGCGCCGGTGCGCGCGGCCAGCGCCCTGCTGCGCTTCCACTGCGAAATATCGCGAGCGCTGTCGAACGAGATGATGACGGCCTGCTTCAGCCTTGCCGGCGCTGGCGCCGCGGGCGGATCGGCGACAGCAGTGTCCGCTGCAGCAAGCGACGCGATGGAAAACGCGACAACGCGGGACAAACGGGGCATTAGCATCTGATCTGGGATTTGAGGAGGGTTCGAGCACCGGCTATCGGCGAAATGTGGCGCGGGTGCGGTCGCCCTTTTTTAGTCACCCTTACGTCGCCTGTCCGGCGATTAGCCGATTTTCCTGTCCAACCCCTTCCATGCCGGCAAAATTTCGCTAAAACGCGGGCTACCGCATCGGCCTGAAAAGCAGAATTGATTTTCAGGAAGCACGATGCGCAAATTCAAAGTGTTAGAGCGTACTTTCCATGGACGCACGTCGCTCTAAACCGCCCTGGGGCGGGCAGGATGGTTTTGAGATGTCGGACGACAGTTTTATCCGCGAAGTCAACGAAGAGATGCGTCGCGATCAGGCGCATGCGCTATGGGACCGTTTTGGTCCTGCCTTGCTTGCGCTTGCGATACTGGTGGTGGTCAGCACCGCGGCCTTCGTCGGCTATCGCTATTGGGACGAGACTCGCGCCAATCGCTCGGGCGACGCCTTCTCGCAGGCGCTGAAGCTCGCCAATGAGGGCAAGAGCGACGAAGCGCTGACTGCCCTTGCTGCGTTGGAAAAGGATGGCTACGGCGCCTATCCGCTGCTCGCCCGCATGCGCGCGGCAACCGTCAAGGCGGATAAGGGCGATGTCGCCGCCGCCGTCAAGGACTTCGACGAGGTCGCCGCCGACACGGACATTCCATCAGGCCTTCGCGACATGGCGCGCCTCAGGGCAGCGCTGCTGCTCGTCGACCAGGGTTCCTTCGCCGATGTCTCCAGCCGCGTCGAGACGCTCACCGCCGACACCAATCCGCTGCGCCATACCGCGCGCGAGGCGCTAGGCCTTGCCGCCTGGAAGGAAGGCAAGGCGACGGACGCACTGAAACTGTTCGACCAGATCGCCGCGGATGACGGCGCCCCGCGCAACGCGCGCGAGCGGGCGACGTTGATGTCCGAGCTGATCCGTGGGTCGGGCAGCGTGTCGTAATGCATGTCGCCCAAAAGTGTGTAGCGGTTTTGGGACAACGACATGCATGGCAGATGCATGTCGCCCAAAAGTGTGCAGCGGTTTTGGGACGACGACATGCTGGCAGATGTAGGGCCGCATGACGTTCAAAGTCGCCATCATCGGCCGGCCTAACGTCGGCAAATCGACCCTTTTCAATCGTCTGGTGGGAAGGAAGCTGGCGCTTGTCGACGACACGCCGGGCGTCACCCGCGACCGTCGCGTCCATGCCGCCAAGCTCTACGACCTGCATTTCGATGTCATCGACACCGCCGGCTTCGAGGATGCTGCTGCTTCGACGCTGCCGGGCCGCATGCGCGCCCAGACCGAGATCGCCATCCGCGAAGCCGACCTGATCTTTTTCACGATCGATGCCAAGTCCGGGCTGATGCCTGACGACAAGACCTTCGCTGAGATCGTGCGCAAGTCCGGCAAACCGGTTGTCGTCGTCGCCAATAAGGCCGAGGCGCGCGGCGCCCAGGGCGGCATGGTTGAGGCCTGGGAGCTCGGCCTTGGCGAGCCGATCCCGGTGTCGGCCGAACACGGCCAGGGCCTGCCCGATTTGCGCGATGCGGTGATCGCCGCACTGGGCGAGGCGCGCGCCTTCGGCGAAGAAGAAGAGGATGCGGACGAGGAGACCGCCGCCAGCGAGGTACTGATCGGCGAGGACATCACCGATCCGGATGCCGAGCCGAGCTATGACGATACCAAACCGATGCGCATCGCCGTCGTCGGTCGCCCAAATGCCGGCAAATCGACGCTGATCAACGCGCTAATCGGCGAGGAGCGGCTCTTGACCGGACCGGAAGCCGGCATCACCCGCGATTCCATCTCCGTCGACTGGGACTGGCATGGCCGCCGCCTGAAACTGTTCGACACCGCCGGCATGCGCCGCAAGGCCAGGATCCACGAAAAGCTGGAAGTCATGTCGGTGCAGGATGCCCTGCGCGCCATTCGCTTTGCCGAGATCGTCATCATCGTGCTCGACGCCACCATTCCCTTCGAGAAGCAGGATCTGCAGATCGCTGACCTGATCATCCGCGAGGGCCGCGCGCCGGTGATTGCCTTCAACAAATGGGATATGATCGACCACCCCCAGGAACTCCTGGCGGAACTGCGCGAGAAGACCGAGCGGCTGTTGCCGCAGGCGCGCGGCATGCAGGCGGTGCCGGTCTCGGCCGAGACCGGGCGCGGCCTCGACAAGCTGATGGATGCCGTCATCCGGACGCACAGAGTGTGGAACAGCCGCGTCTCGACCGGCAAGCTCAACCGCTGGCTGGAAGGCATCCTGGCGCATCATCCGCCGCCTGCCGTGGCAGGGCGTCGGCTGAAGATCAAATATGTCACCCAGGCCAAGACGCGCCCGCCGGGCTTCGTCGTATCCTGCTCACGGCCGGACGCGATGCCGCAATCCTATGTCCGCTACCTCTCCAACAGTCTGCGCGAAGCCTTCGACATGCCCGGCGTGCCGATCCGCATCGCCTTGCGCACCTCGGAAAATCCGTTCGCCGGCAAGGCGAAGAAACGCCGCTGAGCGCCGCGTCTTCTGGGTGCCAGCATCAGCTACGCTCCGCAGGCCGCTCGCCGGCAGCGCCTGCACATTCGGGCAGGCGATTCCACTGCCACCTGCACCAGGATGTCGGCAATTCGCGCCGCCACCGGGTCTGGCTCGGCCTCCCTTGCGACGCGGGAACGGAACAGCGCCATCTCAGGCAGTGCGGGCAGCCGCGGCGTCATCGCCCTGACAGTTAAAGCGCCTCGCATGAATCCATTCAGCCACGACGCGCTTTAATGGGCGGTGTAGGCTCCGTCCACCAGATGGTAGCTCCCAGTGATAAAGCTGGCCTGATCGGACAACAGGAAGCACACAAGAGCCGCTACCTCTTCCGGTTTGCCGCGTCTGCCCATCGGCTGAAGGGCTGCCATGCGCCGCGTGGCTAATACCTCCACTTGCTCCGATAGAAGAGGCGTTTCGATCCAGCCGGGGCCGACGACATTGATCCGGATGCCCATCCTCGCATATTCAATCGCCGCAACCTTGGTTAGTCCAACGACCCCGTGTTTGGCTGCCGTGTATGCGGACGCAGTCGGCAAGCCGACGGAACCGAGAATCGAGGACATGTTCACGATGGCGCCTCCGCCTCGATCCAGCATGGCGGCGATTTCGTACTTCATGCTGTAGAAAACGCCATTTAGATTGACGTTTATCAGCTTGTGCCAGTTGTCGAGCGGATAGTCTGCCGTCGCTTTTCGAACGCCGTCGATACCTGCATTGTTTACCGCCATATCCAGTCCGCCGCATTTCTGGACAGTGAACTCGATCAGCTTTTCGACGGCTGCCGCATCCGTGACATCGACCGCAAAGTCGTAGGCCCTGCCTCCTTGCGCGCTTATTTCGGCGGCTCTGCAGCGCGCGGCCTCGGCATCAAGGTCGGCGACAACAACCTCGGCTCCTTCTTGCGCGAGTTGCCGTGAAACAGCCGCTCCTATTCCGGAGCCTGCGCCGGTCACAATCGCGACTTTACCATGGAAGTCAGGCTTCATCGTCTCTGTCCTATGCCCATTGTGACATAACCGAACAGAGGCAGACGGTTATCGCAAGAAGTTTCGATCCAATTCGCTTGTCAATCCTGTGAATTCATTTTGCCACCACACAGCGAGACTTGGCCCGCAGGCCTTGGAATGGTAGAGACGAGGGTGGCGGTAGATCGACCAGTTTCCTAGCAGGTAGAAATGGAAGAACACCACATTGCGCGCCGGGGGCTCGTGCTGGGTACTCTGGCTCTGATGGTCTCCGGATGTACGTCGACGTTGCGACAGGTGACGGAGCCGATTTCATCCGCGTTCGGACCAAGAAGTGGCCTCAGTCCTCGATTCCGACGGCAGCATGTGCGGTACGACGGAAACGAGCCGCCTGGAACGATCGTCGTCGATACTTCGCAACGTTTTCTCTATGCCGTCGAGACCGACGGGTGGGCGACGCGCTACGGCGTCGGCGTCGGCGAGCAGGGACTTTCGTTCAAGGGTACAGCGACCGTCGGCCGCAAGGCGGACTGGCCGTCGTGGACACCCACCGCCAACATGATGAGGCGCAAGCCGCGCCTGGTGCAGTATGCAGGGGGGGTCCCTGGCGGACCAAACAACCCGCTTGGCGCGCGTGCCCTATATCTCTATCGCGACGGGCGCGACACCCACTTCCGGATACATGGTACAAACGAGCCATGGACGATAGGCACAGCGGTATCGAACGGGTGCATCCGTTTGACAAATGACGACATCATTGACCTCTACGACCGTACTCCTTTGGGCACGAGGGTGGTGGTTGTTTGATGGTGAGCAGGCCTGATCTCCGTTGGATGGTGAACCCTGCCAGCACGTCACCGCAAAGGTGCCGCCGGCAACCGGGTGCCAACTGTGTCATTTCTGCACTAGGCTTTGTTACAGATCGCAGGTAACTTCGCGGAGCTGCATATTTTATTTGTGGCGATTCTATAGGCTATTCCATCCCCGGGGAAAGGATTGCTTGATGAGCAAGATCTTGATTGTAATGGTTGCCACCCTCGCCGTTGCCAGCCTGAGCGGCTGCGCAAACGGCTTTATCGGCAAAGGAAAGGGGAAGGCTCCTCCGCCGGAACCCGCTGCCGTAGAAGAGCCCGTGATTAAATAACGACCGGCTTTCGGTGATTTGGGGAAGGGCCGGCGGCCCTTCCCCATCGATATGCAGGGGCCAAGGCTGGATTCGTAGCCTACGTGCGGTTGGCGGCATAGGCTGGCCTAGGTCTGCGGTCTTCGGAGTTCGGGATGAGATGACGCTAGTAAGTGGCCGTTCAACAATTGTGGCCCTGCTCGCGCTTGTCGCAGCGTCATGTCAGTCGCAGGACAACAAGCCCCAGCCGACTTTCGTGTCCACTGATCGGGCACTGAGAACCGCGGCGATGCCGGCGCGCGCGGCGGCATCAACTCAAGCCCAACGGCATTTCATCGAGTTCCGCTCCCGGTACGCCCTCACTTACGGCCATTCCTTCGTGATTTTTGGACGATTGAACAAGGCGGGACGGATGGTCGACCCCGAAGTCGCAGGGCTCGCTCCGAAGTCCGATGATCCCAATGTCTATGTTCTCGGCCATTTGGCGCCCGTGCCAGCCTCGACCGGGTGGACGGACGGCGACCTGGAAGATGCCTACCGGTCGGCAAGCTGGCGGGTTTTACTTACCGAAGCCGAATATAGGAAAGTCGTCGCGAGCATACGAAGGCTGCAGGCCAGTTCTCCGCTTTGGCACGCCTCGCTCTACAACTGCAACGCATTTGTTGCGGACATCGCCAAATCCATGGGGTATAAGACCCCCGGTACCTGGCTGCGGCCGCAACAATTCATAACCAAACTTCGGGAGATGAACGCGGGTTGAATGCGATTGGCAGACCCGCTTTCACGTCTCATTCGCCCGGTTAAGTCCGAAAGGAACGCGCTCTGAATGTCTATCGGTCGACAACTCGGACGGTGACATCGTTGCGACGGCTTATCGTGGTCCCAGATCGAGAAAAGGCTCCGGTGACCTGAATTGACCATTGCTGTAGCTTCACTTGGCGAGATCATATGGGTGATCGGCCTCGTTGCTTGGTACGTGATCCGGTATCCGTTCGAGCGCCGGGCAAGGCGCGTGCGAATTGTCGCTGGCGGCCGCTCAAGTTCCGACACCGTCGGGCTTGCATCGGCTCTCCTTGGCCTGGCGATCCTGCCTGGCTTCTATGTCGCCACCGGCATCCCCGCAGCGGCTGACCATCCGGCCAGCGTGTGGTCGGTGGCGCTCGGAACCATCATCTTCTGCTCCGCGCTGTGGATTTTTCGCATGTCCCACAAGGAACTTGGCCGTAACTGGTCGATCACGCTCGAGATTCGCGAACGGCATGAACTGGTCAGTGCCGGGCCATATGCCTTGGTCCGTCACCCGATGTACACCTCGTTCCTGCTTATGGGGCTCGGCCAGCTCTTTCTGCTGCCGAACTGGGTTGCAGGCATATCCGGTTTGATTGGTTTCGCAGCGCTTTTCCTGCTGAGAGTGGATAAGGAAGAGCGCATGATGCTTGAGAATTTAGGCTCGCAATACCGTGACTATATGGAAAGGACCAAGCGAATATTCCCTTATCTTTATTAGAGGTCGTTTGATGCGAGGCCGAGCCCTCAAGCTTTCGGCGCCCCGGCGCCTTGTTGGCGATCTGATGAGATTTTCGCTCGGCGTGCCACGGGTCGCGGTGCAGCGTCAGATGAACCTCGGCCCACTCGTAACGGCTAGAATGGCGCAGCAGACCCGGCCCTCGTGGACCGCGATCTTCCTGAAAGGATATGCGCTTCTCTCCCTGGAGATGCCGGAGCTGCGGCGCGCCTATGTCAAGTTGCCCTGGCCGCAGCTTTACGAGTATCCGGCAAGCGTAGCCTCGATTGCCCACGAGCGCGAATATGATGGCGAGCCGGCCGTTCTGCTGAGCTGCATCAAGTGCCCGGAGCGTTACTCCATCACGGAACTTGAGGGGTCCATCCACGCGGCTCGATCACGGCCGATCCTGGAGGTCCCGGAGTTCCGGCGTGCCTTGCGGATGGCAGGTGCGCCCGCGCCAGTCCGGTGGCTGCTTATGTGGCTAGGGTTGAACATCGGCCGGCAAAGGGCAAATTACTTCGGTACCTTCCAACTGTCCGTCTATTCTGGTCTCGGTGCGGAATCACTCAACCCGCTGACACCATTGACCACGCTTCTAAACTACGGTCCGATCGGCAACGACGGATCGGTGAATGTCCGCATCCACTACGATCACCGGGTCATGGATGGAGCGAACGTCGCACGAGCACTGGAGAGATTCGAAAAGATTCTGAACGGCACTGTCGCCAATGAAGTGGGGCTGCTCGGTCAAGGTGTTGCCGCTCCTGCAAGACAGAGGAACGCGACGTGATTTCGCACCGTGAATTGCGGCCAGCCGTCGTCGTGATTGGCGGCTCGGGTGGAATTGGCCGGGCAATTGCGAGCGTCGCTGCACGGGAGCGCGGCGCGGTTGTGCTGGTTGCCCGCTCGCCCGAGGGTTTGGCCGCCGCGGCGTCTGAGGTTCGGGAGGCGGGTGGCGAGGCATTCACGCTCGAGTTGGATCTCGTGGCAGGCGATGCGCCAACGCGCCTGGAGGGCTTTCTGTCCGCACACGGCCTGGTCTGTGATGTCCTGGTCAACAGCGCCGGCTATGGCCTGCGCGGCGCGACGACGGCGCTGCCTGTTGATGGTCAACTCGGCATCATCGATCTCAACATACATTCCCTCACAGAACTGACCCTCCATTTTCTGCCCGGAATGGTGGCGCGCCGACGGGGCGGGGTGCTCAATCTCAGTTCCGTGGCCGGGTTCCTTCCCGGACCTTATATGGCTCTGTACTTCGCTAGCAAAGGTTTCGTGCGCTTCTTCTCAGAGGCGCTTCACCAGGAATTGCGCCGAACCGGTGTGACGGTCACATGCGTGGCACCAGGCCCGGTGTCGACGGAGTTTCTCGCAAGGTCAGGCGCCAATCAGACGGTGCTCTTCAACGTCTTGCCCAAGGTGGATGCGAAGTATGTGGCCGAACGTGCGTGGCGAGGGTTCAAATCCGGTCGTCGCCTCGTCGTGCCGGGAATCTCGGCCAAGTTGGCTGCCCTTGCGGCATCGCTCCTGCCTTCCGCAGCGCTGCTGCCCCTGGTCGGCCGGCTGCAACGCGGCGGCAATGATCAATGTCCTTGCGGTTCAGGTATGAAGTTCAAGAAATGCTGCGGTACCCGCCAGATCCAGCTACGCCGGGGCCCTCGGGGAATTATCCCCTGACCGGACCAGCACGCCACCGAAAAACCTCATTGAAGCAAGAGACCGCTCGCCGATGACGGGCCGTTAAGCATGTTCGTGGCATAGAGGAGGATCCTCCATCTCTGAACAGCGCTCTGCGGAGCGGTTGTTGGGACCGTTGGAGCCGTTTCCAACAAAGCCTTTGAAATGATTGGCGCTGTCGAACTCCGTTAACGCCCCATCAAGGTTAATGCATCATCGTGCCTCTCCAGTGGGGTCCGTTGCGTTTCTGGAGAGTTCCGTGCATCGACGTGTTTTGAAGCGGCTTGTCGCTTTCGCCGGTGAGAAAAGACGTTCCTTTCTGTCTCCTCTGGTCATTGGACTTGGCATCTGGGTCGGCTTTCCCAATGTCATCGCCTACCAGGACATGACGAGCCTGGTTTCGGGCCTCAAGGCGCCGAACGCCCGCTGGAACGCCTATGTCGAGAAATCCGTCGCCGGCTCGGTCCATGCCGCCGAAATGCCTTTCCTCGATTCCGACACCACCGGCTCGATCTCGGGCTCCGGCGTCCGGTTGCCCGGCATCGGCGCCGTGTCGTTTCGCGGCAAGGGCAGCGTGGCCAGCAAGACGCCCGACGAGGACCGCATCATGCGCGCCGACAAGAAGGGCCGCATCATCATCGTCTCGCCGGTCGCGCCGCCGAAGAACTTCAATGCCGGCTCGGTGTTTGAGCGCACCTCCTCGCTGCTTCGCCCGAGCATGGACAGCGGGCTGAAAATGGCTTTCGCCAAGCCCGAGATCAAAGGCAAGGAGATCCAGATTACCGCCGCGTTTCATAGGCGCGTCGACAAGAAGCCGGATCCCGGCGTGCCGGCCATGCTGGCCGCGCTGGTCAACAACGACCGCCCCGACGTCCTGGCGACCGCCTACGCAGCGGCCGCGCCTGACTATGCCCAGGCTTCGCCCTTCGAAGCCTTGCTTCAGGACGAGAAGCCGAACGATGGCCGTTTCATTCCGCCGGTGGCTAAGGGCGATCATTCGTGGATGCAAACTCCGCTGCCGGCGAGCGTCTTCTCCAAAGCGGAACAGACTTGCCTCGCCAACGGCATCTATTTCGAAGCGCGCGGGGAATCGCTGCGCGGCCAGGCCGCCGTTGCCCAGGTCATCCTCAATCGCGTTCGCAATCCGGCCTATCCGAACTCGATCTGCGGCGTCGTCTATCAGAACGACAAATGGTTCAACCGTTGCCAGTTTTCCTTCGCTTGCGACGGCAGGAAGAAGCGCATCCAGAGTCCCGCCCACTACAAGACCGCGCAGGACATCGCCATGGCGGTCACTGCCGGCAAGATCTTCATCCCGGAAGTGGGATCGTCGACCCATTATTACGCCAACTACGTCAACCCGGGTTGGGCGCGGACGATGAAAAAAATGACCAAGATCGGCCTGCACATCTTCTATCGCACCTATGGCGGCGGCTGGAGCTGAGCGCTCCGGCAAGGCCCCGGCCGCGGCCGATCGAAGACCCATAGCCGGAGGGATTCGGTCGCGGCACGCCAGCGGCGGTAGCGGGCACGATGTCGCACCCTGGCAAACTATTGATTTTCAAGGAAAAAATACTTAAGGCGGAAGTCCCGCCCGTGGCTTGACGGGCGCGGACCCTCTAACTATGTTGCCGGCGACTTAAGAGCGGACGGACGGTGACGATCTGACCGGGCAAGGGGGTTGCGATGGCCGACAAGAATGGGCCAGACGGAACCGGAGAAACCGGCCGCGGCAAACAGCGTCAAGCCGACATCCGCGACGACGATCTTGAGCGCCGCCGGCGCGACCTTGAAGCATCGCTTGCGACAAGGCGGCCGGACCGGCTCGAGGGGAAAGACGACGCGAAGGCGGGCAGTGCGGCCGGATATGGCCAGGCGCTCAAGCTATCCAGCGAGTTCATCGCCGGGATAGTGGTTGGTGCTGGTCTCGGCTGGATCATCGACCGTGTGGCGGGGACATCGCCATGGGGTCTGATCGTTTTTTTGCTGCTGGGTTTTGGCGCCGGCGTGCTCAATGTCCTGCGCTCCGCAGGGCTTATGGCGGAATTCGGACAGGGCGACAAAACCCACGATCCGAAAGAATGAACTTGAGGCGCCGTTTGCCGGCGCAGTGAACAGGACACTAAAGCCGCATGCGGCTTTGATGGGGATTTAAAGTGGCTGCTGACAAGGTCGATCCGATTCACCAGTTCCATATCAACAAGCTGATTCCGATCGAGATCGGCGGCTACGACCTGTCCTTCACCAATTCGGCGCTCTTCATGGTCGCGACCGTGGTCGTCGCATCGGCGTTCCTCTATCTCACCACCTCAAGCCGCAGCCTTGTCCCCACCCGTCTTCAGTCGGTCTCGGAAATGGCCTACGAATTCGTCGGCAACATGCTGAGGGACGCAGCCGGAACGCAAGGCATGAAGTTCTTCCCCTTGGTATTTTCGCTGTTCATGTTCGTGCTCGTTGCCAATCTGCTCGGTCTTTTCCCGTATTTTTTCACTGTCACCAGCCACATCATCGTTACCTTCGGCCTTGCCGCGCTGGTGATCGGAACCGTCGTCGTCTATGGCTTCATGAAGCACGGCCTCGGTTTCCTGAAACTGTTCGTCCCGCACGGCGTGCCGATTTACCTGCTGCCGCTGGTGGTGCTGATCGAGGTGATTTCCTTCGTTTCGCGCCCGGTCAGCCTCTCGGTTCGTCTATTCGCCAATATGCTGGCCGGCCACATCACGCTGAAGGTGTTCTCTGGCTTCGTGGTGAGCTTGAGCGCGCTTGGCACGCTTGGCATTGCCGGATCGGTTCTGCCGCTGGCGATGGCCGTGGCGCTGACGGCGCTGGAATTGCTGGTCGCCTTCCTGCAGGCCTACGTCTTTGCCGTGCTGACCTGCATGTATCTGAACGACGCCCTGCATCCCGGGCACTGACCCAGGCTGGCCAAGAGTTTCCGGCATTGCTGCCGGATGGAATTGCAACGGAATTTTAGATCCAAAGGAGTTGAACAAATGGAAGCAGAAGCAGCAAAGTTCATCGGCGCCGGCATCGCATGCCTCGGCATGGGTGGCGCCGGTATCGGCCTTGGCAACATCTTCGGCAGCTATCTGGCGGGCGCGCTGCGCAACCCGTCGGCCGCGGATGGCCAGTTCGGCCGCCTGATCTTCGGCTTCGCCGTGACCGAAGCGCTGGGCATCTTCTCCCTTCTCATCGCGCTTCTGGCCCTGTTCGGCTGAGCCCCTGTTCGGCTAACATTGGGAATTGGATGGGCCGGCCGCAATCGGCGGCGGGTCTGATATCAGGGGATAGTCCATGTTCGTGACATCTGCCTTTGCGCAAGAGTCCGCGCCCGCCGTCGAAGGCGGCCATACCGGCACGGAAGGCGATACGCATTCCGGCACCGGCGTGCCTGCCGAGGCGCACGGCGTGTTCCCGCCATTCGATCCGGCGACATTTCCGTCGCAGCTTCTGTGGCTGGCGATCACCTTCGGGCTGTTCTACCTGTTCCTGAAGAAGGTGGTGATGCCGCGTGTTGGCGGCATCATCGATGTCCGCAACGACCGCATCACGCAGGATCTCGATCATGCCGCCAGGCTGAAGGGCGAGGCCGATGCCGCCGTTGCCGCCTATGAGCAGGAACTGACGGAGGCCAAGACCAAGGCCAATGCGATCGGCCAGCAGGCCAACGATGCCGCCAAGGCGGAAGCCGAGGCCGCCCGCAAGAAGGTCGAGGCAGCGCTTGACCAGAAGCTTGGCGAAGCCGAGGCTCGCATTTCGTCCATCAAGGCCAATGCCATGAAGGAAGTCGGCACGATCGCCGAGGACACCGCTTCGGCCATCGTCGAGGCGCTTGTCGGCGGCAAGGCCAGCAAGGCCGAGATCGCGGCAGCCGTCAAATCCGTGGCCCGGTGAGGAGCGCATCATGGACGCCACATCACTCGCGACGCTTTGGGCCACCGTTGCCCTGGTCATTTTCCTGGCCATTGCCGTCTACATCAAGGTGCCTAAGCTGATCGCCAAGGCGCTCGACGCCCGCGCCGACAAGATCAGCAACGAACTTGAAGAAGCGCGCCGGCTGCGCGAGGAGGCCCAGCAATTGCTCGGCCAATACCAGCGCAAGCGCAAGGAAGCCGAGCAGGAGGCCGCCGACATCGTCGCCGCCGCCAAGCGCGAGGCCGACATGCTGGCTGCCGAGGCGCACAAGAAGACCGAGGACTATGTCGCCCGGCGCACCGCACTTGCCGAACAGAAGATCGGTCAGGCCGAGCGGGAGGCGATCAGCGAGGTGCGCGCCAGCGCCGTCGATATCGCCGTCGAAGCCGCACGCACGCTGCTCGCCGGCAAGATTGACGCAAAGGCGGGTGCCGACCTGTTCAAGGCCTCGCTTCAGGACGTGAAGTCGAAGCTGAACTAAGCGACTTCATCAGGAAGTCATCGAAGCCGCTTGGGAAACCTGGCGGCTTTTTTGTTAGGCGAAAGCGGCTGAGCGGGTAATCTCCCCCCTTGAGGGGGAGATGTCGCCGAAGGCGACAGAGGGGGTCGCCTCGGCTGGCGCGACGCGATATCGGATAATACGTCGAATGAAAGAGGAGGTTGGCGCTTCACGCGCGGCTACCCCCTCTGGCCTGCCGGCCATCTCCCCCTCAAGGGGCAGGGCTATCGCATTTGAGTCATGAGCTGGAAGAGATAAGCATCGTTCCAGCCTGCACGCATCATTTTGCCACGCATG
>NZ_NPKJ01000070.1 GCF_002284575.1 Mesorhizobium temperatum | reverse complement strand
GCTCGCTACAGCGCTATCGAGGGCGCGCTCGCGAGCGGCTTCGCTACCGCCGAGCTACACCACCTGTAGGGACGCGACCTTGACAGATGGCGTGACATTAGGAACGACGCCAAGACGCTGGGCGATCTACGGCACTACAACCGCAGGTCGCATTTTTCCAAATAGAGCCGCAAACATGTGGGGATGGAGGATAAAACAACTGACAGTTTTCACTGTGCTGGCCGTTGGGCTGGGCACTTCTTACTCGACTGCGTTCGATTTGGATGCGGTCGAGCGTCTCAGGTCCAAGCCAATATGCGCAGACTGCGACCTATCGGGCGCCAGCATGACGGGGAGGTATCTGCCCGGCGCGATACTGACCAATGCGAACCTGACGGGCGCCGACCTTAAGGAAGCAAACATAAATGGTGCGGACCTTAGCGGTGCGAATCTCTCCGGCGCGGAACTATCTGGCGCCAGCCTAAATTACGCGAACTTGTCAGGCGCGAATCTGTCGAATGCGAACCTGTCGAAGGCGAGCCTTTCTGGCGCAAACCTGTCAAATGCGAGCCTGTCAGGAGCGCTCTTGACTGGCGCAAGCCTAAGGGGCGCGCGCCTTGCGCAAGCGCGGCTGTCGGGCGCAAACCTGGAGGGAGCAAACTTGCATTTGGTGCTAAACTTGGACGCGGCGCTGCTTGTGGACGCGAAACTTTGCAACACAACAATGCCGGACGGCCTCATAGATAACAGGGGCTGCTAGTCCCGGCATTTGATGGAGAGGGGGTGCCGTTTTGAATTGCCTCCCAGTTCAATGAACCCGGAGGTAACTTCGTCTTCTGGGCGGAAGTTATTGATTTTATGGTGGGCGATGACGGGCTCGAACCGCCGACATCTTCGGTGTAAACGAAGCGCTCTACCAACTGAGCTAATCGCCCGCTCCGGGCCGGACCTTTAAGCAGTTAGGACGGGGTTCGCAAGGCCAAATGAGCGCACAACGCCCTCGCCGTTGATCGTTTTCGGCAACAAAACTCGGCTTGTCAAAAAACCTTCTCCTGTTTGCTGTTATGCTGTCGCGCTCCGCTTGACACCCGGTGGCTTACGCCTTATCCACCGCCCAACGACGAACACGGCTGACCGTGCTCGTCTTGCGCGGGTGTAGCTCAGTTGGTTAGAGTGCCGGCCTGTCACGCCGGAGGTCGCGGGTTCGAGCCCCGTCACTCGCGCCATTTTCAATCACTTAGCTGATTGGAAATGAAAAAAAACTCTGAATGCCGGACCGGCAATTCAGATATTCGGGTCGACCTTGGCACCCGATAAATTCTAGCGCTTGGTCTGATTTTTAGAAACCTGTTCGATTTGGCTCATCACCGCTTGCGGATCGACGTTCTGAGCTAGCTGGGGCAGTTCGTCATCTGCCGGCGTCGATACTTTCAAACGCTCCGTCAGGGCGGTTTCGATCAGTCGTGTGGTTTCATGCTCGTTGAGCAGGCTGATCTGCAGATCCAGCTCGGCGCGGCGCTCGCTGAGCTCAGCCATTCTGTTCTGGTTGATCAGTACAAAGGTGGACAGGAAGATCGCCTCAACCGAGGCTACCATTGCCAATATCACAAAACTTGGGTCCCAGGGTGGAATAGCCGGGATCGCTCCAAGGTTCAGCACGACCCAGACGATCAGGATTGCAAGGTGCAGATACACGAATGCCATGCTCCCCGCGAAACGGGAAATGACGCCGGCAATTCGATCTTGAAACGCCCGATGCTGCTCCTGCTCTCGTCGATGGTCAACCAGAGCTTGAATGTTGTTGTGGAGGACCGACTGCATGTCGGCGGATTGTGGCGCGGCCATGGACATCAAGGCCCGACTTGAAGCGCCAGGCCTGAGGTCCAGCCGCGGCGGCAAGGAAGTTTCATAGACGTTCTCAACCTGACAGGCCTCTCGGTTTCCCGGCTGGAAGCGGGACAACGCGGCCGGGGATGCGTGCTCGCTGCCGCTTCTCTCGGACGCTGAGCTCCTTAACGCCTGTTGTGGCGCATGGTTGCCCGGCTCGGCGCGACTGGCAGTAGGGTGAAGGTCGTGAGATCGACCCGGCAGAGCTTTCATAAAAGCATTTTCCCAACGCTCAGTGAGCCGATGCGCGGCACGTTCGCTGACTTAGCTCGGGCTCGGTTCCGTGCGGAATTGCGGGATTCTGTGCTTCGCTGATCGGGGTCGCCTATTTTTGCCGCGGGTCTTCCAAGCCGATGCCGATCTGACGGAAACGGCCCGACCGACGTTCGACGACGGCTTCGGCGAGCGAGCGGGCGGCGTTGCGAACTTCTTCCTGGATTGTCTCGTCGGCATCGAGTTCATCATGACTTGTAGCGTACGGCTTCCAGTAACCAATGTAGCGGTCGAGCTCGGCGCTGGGGCCGGCCGGCGACAACTTCATGAAGCGCAACCAGTCAGCGATGGAATGCCGCACATTCTCCGCACCTTCGACATCGCCGTGCACGATCACAGAAAACAGCCTGCCTGCCAGATGACGCGGATAGTCCCACCCGGCCAGTTCTACCTCCTTTGCCTTTGCCGCATCCTTGCCTTGTGTCAGCGAGGGGTCTGGATTGCCACCGTCAGCGCAGACAAGCCTGTCCATCATCAGTTTGACAGGCGAGGAAACCTGATACCAATTCACCGGGGTGATGATCATGATCCCATGGGCGGCGACCCACATTGGGTAGATTTCGTTCATCCAGTCCTGAACTTGCCCAAGCGAATGGTTGGGATAGCAGGAACAGGGCCAATGGCAGAGCGGAGCGGCCGTCGAAAAGCACGCCTTGCACGGATGGATGTTCCTCCCGTATTCGGAAGCAAGCCGCGACAAATCGAGAATTTCGACCGCAAGTTTCGTTTCCTTGTCGATGGTCTCACGGGCGATTTCGGCGAGCCGAAAACTCTTCGACATTTCGCCGGGACAGGTGTGCTCGCTGCGCGACGACCCGTTGATGATCAATAGACGCGGCGGAACCGTTAGATCCTCGTACCGACGCTGCGCCTGTAGCACCGCTTCGTGCGCCGCAATCCAATCGACTGACAGATCGTAGTCGGGGTCGCTGAACGCAGGACCGGCTTTCCTCGTGATCGGGCTCTTGCGGGAATCCGCGTAAGCCTGCCAGGCGATCGAAGCGATTTGCTCAATCGACTGGGCGACCGGTTCGAACGCTGGATCGACGAATTGCTGCTTGTACCTCGCCTTGAAGGCTTTCTCACTCAGTTTGGGACTAGCCATGCCCTTGCGAGGCGCCGGGGTTTTCCCGACAAACTTGCCAACGAGACCGGCCATTTCCGAATTCCTTTCCCGAATTTTCGTCCAGGAACGCGCAAGACCTGCAGTGTTTATTCACCCGTTTCGTCGGCACCTCCGCGGAAAAAGGATCGGATTTCCTCCCTGTCGACGCTGTCATCGCCGTTCTCGTCGACGGCGTTGAATATCCGCCCGATGAAATCCTGAACCTCGGTTTGAGAAAGCGCACCATCGCCGTCGGCATCTACTATGGCGAACATCATTCGCATCCGTGCGCCATGCATCATCCCGCCTCCCAAATGGCGCCCGTCATGCGGACCTCTTCGGAAATCGCGATGCCAACGGTCGCCACCTCGTCGTTCTGCTCGGGGCCGGCGATGCTCTTGCATTCTCTCCTCCAGCATCTCGGTCATCATCTGACGCATCATATTGCGCATGGAGTCTTCAGTTGGCCCGCTCACTCCTGGCGAGGCCTCTGAGCCACGATCCGGTGCAGGTGCGGCGGGCGCAGGTGAGCTTGTCTGGGATAGTGCCGGCGAAGCCAGCATAGCCAACGCCGCGGCAACTGCTGTGGTCTTGCTTGCTAGTGTCATCGTATTCTCCTTGGAGAATGGTGGACCGAACGTGTCGGCATCCAAGCCAAACCCGCTGCTCCCCCGCATGGTTCCTGGCGACTTGGCAGATGATCGCTGTGTGCCGGTTCATCCTTCGCGCTGCCGTAGAAAAATGCAGTCCCTACAGCGACATAGAGCAGTGATTGGCTTTGACAGCGGGCCAGAGGCCATTTCCGACCGGGGCCTGTCACGCTGGAGGTCGCGGATTGCCTAGTTTTTATGCACAGAGGATTTGGTTCTTCGACTGAGCCCTGTCGACGGTCGCTATCGGCCGGCCTCCAGCTGCCAATCTCCAACGTCTGCGATTAGCCGTAATCCCCCGCGCCTTCGTCATCCCAGGGTCTGCGCCGCGTCGCTTCGCCCCTTGCTCCGCCTTGGGATGACGACGTTGAGGGGTGCTTCGGCTAATCTTGAAGGTTTGCGAGCTGCCACTGAGATCGGCCCGCTGACGGGAGCTGCCGATCGGCCCCCGATCTGTCAAAATCACTGTGCCGAACTACTTGATTCCCAAATACAAAAGGTTTCGACTTTCGGTTTCCTGAGAGTTTCAACTTTTGTATTTGTTGCCTTCCAAGCCTGTCATATGCGTTTGGGCATTGGATTTTCCCTAACCCGGTCCCACTTCGGGTACGATGCTCTAACGGAGAAGAAGCCTTGGACGCCCTGAAATCGCTCATCGAATCGCGCCATTTCGACCTCACGATCATGGTCCTGATCCTGATCAACGCCGTTACGCTCGGCTTCGAAACCTCGCCCGATGCGATTGCTGTTTTTGGCCCGCTTCTAACGGCCATCGACCGCGCGATCCTCGGCGTCTTCGTCCTCGAACTCGCGATCCGGCTGGTCGTCTACAGGACGAATTTCTTCCGCGATCCATGGCGCATCTTCGACCTCTTCGTCGTCGGTTTCGCGCTCATCCCCGCGACCGGTTCGCTCTCCGTGCTGCGGGCGCTGCGCATCCTGCGGGTCCTGCGCCTGATCAGCATCGTTCCGTCGCTGCGCCGTGTCGTCACCGGCTTCATCACCGCCTTGCCCGGCATGGGCTCGATCATGCTGTTGCTCGGGCTGGTGTTCTACGTCTTTGCGGTGATGGCGACGAAGCTCTACGGCTCGTCCTTTCCCGAACTGTTCGGCGGCATACCGGAATCGCTCTTCACGCTTTTCCAGGTCATGACTCTCGAAGGCTGGTCGGACGGCGTGGTGCGCCCGGTCATGGCGGTTTATCCGACCGCCTGGCTGTTCTTCATCCCATTCATCATCGCGACCTCGTTCACCGTGCTCAATCTCTTCATCGGCGTGATCGTTTCGGCGATGGAGGCCGAGCATGAAGCCGTAGAATCGGCCGACAGGGCAACGCTGCACAGCGATCAGGCCATCATCCTCGCGGAGTTACAGGCGCTGCGGGCAGAGGTCCGGGAATTGTCGAGAGTTCGCGGCTAGATCGCCTCATTCGGCCGCGACAGATACTTCCCCGCGAGCATTGCAAAACATTCCTATCCGTCGGCGGCTTCTGGATGGTGTGGTGCCGTGAAAGAGCCCGCCGCTCCATTTGCGAAGCGGCGGGCCCCCCCAATCACCCCCCCATTGCCAGGTCAAGATTGCCCCCCGGCATCGCTGACCGTGCAATTGCGGCGCCAGACCCAGTGACCCATTACGGGACACCTTTGCCAATGACGCAAGATAGGTTTTTCGATTTACATTAACTGTGGCTAATATGTCACCGTGGTCGGAACGGACTAAGTCGAGAGCGCCGGCGAGGCTGCGCGGGCTCACCCCTTGGCGAGCAATGCCTCGACCTCTTGTAGCGTCGGCATCGACGGCGCCGTGCCGGGCCGGGTGACCGAGATGCCGGCGACGGCGCAGGCGAAGCGGACCGCTTGCAGCGGTTCCACCTCTCTCGCAAGTGCGGCGGCCAGGCCGCCATTGAAGGCGTCGCCCGCGCCGGTGGTCTCGACCACAGGACCGGCATTGATCGCGCCGACATGGTCGGAGCGGCTGGCCGTATGCAACAGCGCGCCTTTTTCACCGAGCGTCACGATGACGGCGCCGACGCCCTTTCCAAGCAAACGATCGGCGGCGCGGCGGGCGTCGTCGATGGAGGACACCTTCATGCCGGTCAGTTCCTCGGCCTCTGTCTCGTTAGGTGTGACATAGTCGCAAAGCGTGTAGATGCGCTCGGGCAGGCTTGCCGCGGGCGCCGGATTGAGGATGGTCGTTACCCCTGCCCCGCGCGCGATCTCCAGCGCCCGCAGCGCCGCCTCGATCGGCTGTTCGAGCTGGGTGACGAAGACGCCGGCCGAGCGGATCAGGCCGGCGTTAGCCTCGATGTCGTCGGGCGAAATCAGCATGGCCGCACCCGGGCTGACGATGATGGCGTTGTTGCCGGTCGTGTCCTCGACGAAGATATAAGCCGCACCCGTGTAGCTTTCCGGCGTGTCGATGACGGCGCTCTTCACGTCGGCCTGCGCCCAGGTTTGCCTGGCCATGTCGGCAAAGGGATCGACGCCGAGGCGCGTCAGGAAGGTGATGTCGGCACCGAGACGGCCGGCCGCAACCGCCTGGTTGGAGCCCTTGCCGCCCGGGCCAAGCGTGAAGGATGTGCCAAGGAGCGTCTCGCCCATGCGCGGCTGGCGGGCGGCGCGATAGGCGGTATCGGCGACGAAGACGCCCAATATGACGACAGGCTTGCCTGGCATCCTGCTACTCCCCGTCCGGCGGCACGACGCCCTTGCGGAAGGCGAAACAGCCATAGAAGCGGCGCTCGCCGGTCTGGATGACGCAATAGGCTTTCTTGGCACGTTCGTAGAAGGCGTAGCGCTCGACCGGGATCATCGGCCATGCCTTGCCCTCCGCCGCGTCGATCTCTCTTTGCACTTCCGTCTGCACCGCGGGAATCTCGTCCGGCTTGCCGACGATCTCCATGCGGGCGGCCGCGTCGTCGACGAAATTGTCCAGCGGATAGAGCGACAGCACCGCCTTGACCACGTCCGCGGCCGGCGCATCGATACGCAGCAGCCGGCCGAGCACGGTCTGGCGCGCCACCGAATCGGAGGGGAAGTTGGTGTCGGCGATGATCAAATCGTCGCCATGGCCCATCGCCCGCAGCGCCTGGAGCACGTCGGCATTCAGCAGCGGATTGATCCCTTTAAGCATAGTTCCCTCCCGAACGGGCTTTTTTGATGCGAAACCTGGCGCATGATCCCGAAATGTGATGTCGGTTTTCAGGCGCAAATTCAAAGTGTTAAAGACGACGGCCGGTCTCTGAGTCGAAGAGATGGACCTGGTCGAGCCGGGGTTTCAGGTGCAGCGTGTCGCCCGGCTTGAAGTCGTGGCGCTCACGGAACAGCGCCACCATCTCGCCCTCGCCGAAGCGCAGGAAGACCAGCGTTTCGGAACCGGTCGGCTCGACCACCGAAATCTTCGCCGGCACGCCTTCGGGGTGGATTTCGAGGTGCTCGGGCCGCACGCCGTAAACGACCTTGCGGCCATCCTCCACCGCGCTGTTGGCAGCAATCGGGAACGGCGTCCCGGCGATCTCGACGACAGGCTTGTCGCCCTTGCGCACCACGCCCTTGAGCAGGTTCATCGACGGCGAGCCGATGAAGCCGGCGACGAACAGATTGGCCGGCCGGTCGAACAGTTCCAGCGGCGCGCCGACCTGCTCGATGCGGCCGTCGCGCATCACCACGATCTTGTCTGCCATGGTCATGGCCTCGATCTGGTCGTGCGTGACATAGATGGTGGTGGTCTTCAGCCGCTGGTGCAGCTCCTTGATCTCGGTGCGCATCTGCACGCGCAGCTTTGCGTCGAGGTTAGACAGCGGCTCGTCGAACAGAAACACGTGCGGGTTGCGCACGATGGCGCGGCCCATGGCGACGCGCTGGCGCTGGCCGCCCGAGAGCTGGCGCGGATAGCGCTTGAGATAGGGATTGAGATCGAGGATATCGGCGGCGCGCTTGACCCGCTCGGCGACCACAGCCGGATCGGTCTTCCGCAGCTTCAGCGCAAAGGCCATGTTCTGCTCGACCGTCTTGTGCGGATAGAGCGCGTAGTTCTGGAACACCATGGCGATGTCGCGCTTGGCTGGCGGCAGATGATTGACGACACGGTCGCCGATGGCGATCGTGCCGCCGGAAACGGTCTCCAGCCCCGCCACCATCCTGAGTAGCGTGGACTTGCCGCACCCCGAAGGGCCAACCAGCACCACGAACTGCCCGTCGGCGATGTCGACGCTGACATCGTGCAGGACCTTGACGGTTCCGAACGCCTTGGCCACATTGCTGATCGCGACTTGAGCCATCGGCCCCCCTTTCGTTGCGGTGAAGCTAAACAACGCAAACGGCGAGGGCAAGTCAGTCTTTTATAGATAAAAAACCCCATCCTCGTTGACACGGCACTTGGTTGTGAGAATAGTGAAAGGGCTCGGGTTATGACCCTGTTCCGGGCGCGCCGGCACACTAGTTCTGAATACGGAAATCGAAGTGTCGCGGGAGGAAACTTGGGCCCTATTTCCAGGAGTCGCTGTTGTTGGGGAACACGTCCAGCGCTCCAAACACCCGAAACAATCACCATTGAGATTCTGGGAGGAACGAAATGAAAGTCAGCCTTTACAACCAATTTATGCGCGCGGGAGCCACTCGCCGCGATGTCCTCAAGGGCGCGGCCAGCATGGCCGCGATCGCAGCGGCATCCGGCGCCGGGCTTGGCGCACTGACGCGCCCTGCTTCCGCCGCAAGCGAGCTGCGTGCGCAGATCCTGCAGATCCCCGGTGTCGGCAAGGGCCAGCCGACCGATGCCGACTTCCAGCAGGTCGGCGAGCTTTGCCTGGAGGCGACCAAGGCCAGCGTCAAGGAAGGCGAATTCGCCGGTGTCCAGCTCACCTTCATGGGGCTCAACAACCAGAACCTGCACAATGTGCTGTTTCGCGGCTTCCTGAAGCCGTGGGAGACCTATACCGGCGCCAAGATCAACTGGATCGACCTTGCGCAGGCGGACTACAACGCCCGCCTGCAGCAGTCGATCGCCACCGGCACCGTCGATTTCGACATCATCGAGATGGGCGCGCCGTTCGAAGGCGACGTCTGCGGCAAGGGCCTGACCTCCGAAATGCCGGACTGGGTCAAGGACCAGATCGACATGAAAGATGTCGTGGCCTATCTGCAGCCACCGGTCGGCACCTGGGACGGCAAGCAGTACCGCGTGACCGTCGACGGCGATGCGCACAACTTCAACTACCGCACCGACGTGTTTGCCGATGCCGACCTCGCCAAGGCGTGGAAGGACGGCGGCGGTGGCGGTGAATGGGGCGTGCCGAAGACCTGGCAGCAGGTGCAGGCGGTGACCAAGTTCCTCAAGGGCAAGCAGTTCCAGGGCCAGGACGTCTTCGGCTATCTCGACGCGCCCAAGGCGTGGGGCGGCTTCGGCTTCTACTTCCTCGGCAGCCGCGCCAGCGCCTATGCCAAGCATCCCGACGACAAGGCCTGGCTGTTCGATGCCGATACGATGAAGCCGCGCATCAACAATCCAGCCTGGGTGCGGGCGATCCAGGACGTGATCGACGCGCTGCCTTCCGAGCCTGCCGACCAGATCAACGCCGACCCGAACACCACCGCCTTCCAGCAGTTCCTGGCTGGCACCGGTTCGATGGTCACCTGGTGGGGCGACGTTGGCTCCAACGTCAAGACCAACGACAGTTCTGTCGTCGGCGACGTCACCGGCTTCTCGATCCTGCCTGGCTCGGACGACGTCTACAATTCCAAGACCGGCCAGTGGGACAAGCTGGCAAGCGGCCCGAATTATTCGCCGAACTGCGCCTATCTCGGCTGGGGCGTCTACGTCATGGCACGGGTCGACAGCGACGAAAAGAAGAAGAAGGCGGCCTGGTCTGCCGCCGCCCATCTCGGCGGCAAGGACCTGTCGCTCTGGTGCGCGGCATATCCGTCCGGCTTCCAGCCCTACCGCAACTCGCATTTCGACATTCCAGAATGGGTGGCGGCCGGTTACGACGAGGCTTTCATCACCTCGTATCTGAAGTCGGAGGCCGACAGCTACAACCATCCGAACGCCGCGATCGAGCCGCGGATCCCCGGCATCTTCCAATATTACAGCGCCGCCGAGGACATCCTGGCCAACACATTCGCCGGCAAGATGACGGCGCAGGAAGGCGCCGACGCCATTGCTGCCGCCTGGGAGAAGCTGACCGACCAGATCGGCCGCGAAAACCAGATCAAGCTCTACAAGGCCTCGCTTGGCATGTAGGCTGAGATTCTAGGAACCGTGGTCCGGCGACGCGAAGCCGCCGGACCGCAGCCTGACCGGCCAGCCGGTCATAAAAGCCTTCAGTGAACGGACGAGACGCGTGGCTGACCAGACTTTGCCCACCAATGCGTGGCCGGCAAACGCCGCTCCATCCGATCTGATATCGCCGGGCCGCAAGCGGCTCGGCCGGGCGTTGATGGCCGCTGCGACGGTCGGCCTGCTGGCAGTGATCGCAGTTCAGATCCTCTACAAGACTGAGGTCGATACGATCGGATTCGAGACCTGGCGGCCTGTCGTCTACGCCTATGTGCTGTGGGGTGTTGCGCTCGGCGTCGGCCAGGTGCTGACGCGCGGCGAAGACGGCCAGCGCGCGCTGTTCCTGCTGCCGGCGCTGCTGTTCACCATCGCCATGGTGATCTTCCCGACGCTGTTCGGCTTCTACATCGCGCTGACCGACTGGAACCTCAGTTCCTTCTCCGGCCGGAAGTTCAACGGGCTCGACAATTTCTGGCAGATGCTGGCCGATCCCTACTACCGCAACGCGCTGTTCAACATGGTGCTCTATGTGCTCGCGGTGCTGGTCGAATATGTCATCGCCTTCGGCCTCGCCCTGCTTCTCAACGCACAGATCAGAGCGCGCAAATTCTTCCGTGTCGTCTTCCTCATGCCGTTGATGCTGTCGCCGGTCGCGGTGTCGTGGATGATCGGCAAGTCGCTGATGGAATACCGGTTCGGGCCGGCCGCGGCGCTGGCGCGCCAGCTCGGCTGGGAAAATCCCGCCTTCTTTTCAAATCCGATCACTGCCCGCATCTCGATCATGGTGCTGGATGCCTGGACGTTCATCCCGTTCATGATGATCATGCTGCTCGCCGGCCTTCAGGCGATGTCACGCGAGGTTCTTGAGGCGGCCAGGGTAGACGGCGCCAATGCCTGGCAGACCTTCTGGCAGGTCACCTTCCCGCTGATGCTGCCGGTGTCGGTGACGGCGATCATCCTGCGCATCATCTTCAAGCTGAAGCTTGCCGACATCATTATCACCGTCACCTCGGGCGGCCCGGGCGGCGCGACCGATTCCGTGTCGAGCTTCATCTATCGCGAGTATCGCGACCGCTCGAATGTCGGCTACGGCACCATGCTGGCGATGGCCTACCTCATCATCATCATCATATTCGTGACGTGGCTGTTGAAATTCGCCAACCGCTTCGTGCGCAACGTCAATTGAATGGGGCGGTGACATGAGCGTCCAGACCACCGAGTATGCCGCTTCAGAAATCCGCTCGCCGGCGAGCTTTTTCGCGAACCGCGCCTTCATCTATGGCGCGCTGGTGTTCTGGGCCTTCATCTGCCTGTTCCCGATCTACTGGACGATAACCACCTCGTTCAAAACCGCGGTCGACGTCACCCAGGGCCATCTCATCCCGTTCGTCGACTTCCGGCCGGACTGGAAGGGCTGGCGCTCGCTCGGCCTGTCGCCGGACTCGATCTTCCGGACCTCGACGGTGCGCGACGAGTTCATCAAGCGCTTCATGAATTCGGTCATCACCTCGGTCGGCGCGTCAAGCCTCGCCATCGTCATCGGCAGTCTCGCCGCCTATGGCCTCACCCGCTACCGCTATCACTTCGCCTGGTTCAAGAATGAGGACATCTCCTTCTTCTTCCTGTCGCAGCTGATCCTGCCGCCGGTCGTGCTCGCCCTGCCCTTTCTCGTGCTGTACCGGGAAGTCGGCATGCTCGACACGCGCATCGGGCTGATCCTGCTCTACACGCTGATGGTGCTGCCGATCGTCATCTGGATCATGCGCGACCAGTTCAATTCGATCCCGGTCGAACTGGAGGAAGCAGCCCTGGTCGACGGCCTGTCGATCTGGGGCGCCTTCTTCCGCATCGTCATGCCGATCGCGCTGCCGGGCATGGTCGCCGCCTTCATCCTGGCGATGGTGCTGTGCTGGAACGAGTATTTCTTCGCCGCACTGCTGACCTCGACTGACGCCAAGACCATTCCCGTGATGGTGGCGAGCCAGACCGGCTCGCAAGGCATCAACTGGTGGTCGATGGCGGCGCTGGCCACCGCCGCGATCACGCCGCTTGCCGTCATCGGCATCGCGCTGGAGCGTTATCTGATCATGGGCATGACCGCGGGCGCGGTGAAGTAGACCGCCCTGTCCACCTTCTCCCCTTGTGGGAGAAGGTGGATTGGCGCGTAGCGCCAAGACGGTTGAGGGGTGCTGGAAGAAATGAGGCGTAGCGTTCCCTGGAACACTCCTCATCCGACCGAGCGGAGCCTGTCCTCGGGCTTGCCGGAGGCAAGACCCGCGGGCTCGGCCACCTTCGCCCACAAGGGGAGAAGGAAGAACCGCGCTAGGCCGTCAACATCTCCCTCAAATGATCGAGGATCATCGCGACGCCCTTTTGCCCAAGTTCCATCGAGGCCTCAGGGGCGGTCGCCGTGTACCATCCCGTATTGTCGGCGAAGTGGCCGGCGTCCACCGCTTCCGGACACAGCGCCAGCATCAGCGACGTCTCGCCGATGCCGGCATGATCGAAGGGATATTGGCCGTCCGTCACCGTCGGCATCAGCGGATGCACCTGTATCCAGTTGAAGAAATTGCCGCCCTCGGCGTGCTCGGCATAGTAGCCGGCCATCGTCTCGGAGCCCCACCAGCCCTCGCCGCGCTCCTTTTCCAGAAAACGGAAGATCGCCTGGCGGCCGGCGGTCTTGAAGGCGAGATCGGTCGGCATGCCGGCGGCAAAATTCTCGGTCTGGTGGTGGATGATGGCATGGATGTTGCGAAAACCGATGCGCAATAGGCTGTAGAACAGTTCCTCCGCGAACGGCGCCAGCGCCCTGCCGCCGACCTGAACCGAGCCATTGCCCTCCGGCGGCGCCACCGCGTAGCTCGCCGCGCCATAGTAGAAGGCTGGCAGAATGACGATGTCGGCTTCCTTTTCGAACAGCTCCAGCATCTTGACCACCGCCAGCGTATCCATGCCGACGGCCATGTGCTCACCGTGGTATTCGAGCACGCCGAGCGGGAGCACGACCGGCCAGTTCTCGGCGATCGCCTTGCGGATCTGGTACGGCAGCATCAGCTCGTAACGCATGCCCATTACTCCATGTTGGTGTGACGGTCGGCGTCGATACGGCTTTCGCCGATCCGAGCCAGCACAGTGCCAAGCTCGTCGAGCGCAATTCTGAACAGATCTGTGCCGGCATTGGTCACGATGGTTCGACCAATTTCCCGGAACCCGAAACTTGCCTGAATGTTTGGGCCATTTTTTCCCCGAACAGCTTGTTTTTGCTCATGCTATCACCGTGAAAGTTCGTGTCCAACGGCTCGGAGTGCTTTTGCAGCGCCCCAGGCGTGATAGTGTCGTGGCAATTGCGTAGGTGAGGAAACGGCAGGACATGAAGACACGGCATTTCGACCGCATCGGCAATGGCGGCATCAGTTTCTCGGAACTCGGCTTCGGCACGGCGCCGCTCGGAAACCTCTATCGCGCCGTCTCCGATGAAGATGCCAACGCCACTCTGGAGACCGCCTGGCGAGTCGGCTGCCGCTACTACGACACCGCGCCGCTCTACGGGCTTGGCCTGTCGGAAACGCGGCTGAATCCGTTCCTGCGCTCGAAAAAGCGCGACGACTACGTGCTGTCGAGCAAGGTCGGCCGCATCATGCGCGCGTGCCCGCCGGACCAACGCACCGGCATCGGCAAGTTCTTCGACACGCCGTCGCGCCGCGAGGTCTACGACTACAGCTATGACGGCGTCATGCGCTCCTTCGAAGCCTCGCTCGAGCGCCTCGGCGTCGACCGCATCGACATCCTTTTCGTGCATGACGTCGACATCTTCACGCACGGCAGCAAGGAGGCCTCGGACCAGCGCATCGAGGAGTTCATGCGCTCGGGCTATTACGGGCTGCTGTCCCTGCGTGATCAGGGCGTCATCAAGGCGTTCGGCGGCGGCATCAACGAATGGCAGGTTGCCCAGACACTTGCCGAGCGTGGCGACTTCGATCTTTTCCTGCTTGCCGGGCGCTATACGCTGCTGGAGCAGGAGGCGCTGCAATCCTTCCTGCCGCTATGCCAGAAGCGCGGCATCGGCATCGTTCTCGGCGGGCCGTATAATTCCGGCATTTTGGCAACCGGACCGAAGCCCGGCGCCTATTACAATTATTCCGAGGCGCCGCAGGACATCCTCGACCGCGTCGCGCGCATCGAGGCCATCTGCAAACGCCACGGCGTGCGCCTGATCGAGGCGGCACTGCAATTTCCGCTGCTGCACCCTTCGGTGGTGTCGGTGATCCCCGGCGGACAGCGGCCGAGCGAGGTCGAAAGCAACCGGTCGCTGCTCGACGCGAAGCTGCCACCAGCACTCTGGGCCGATCTCAAGAAGGAAGAGCTGATGCGCGCCGATGCGCCGACGGCGTAAAGCCGCCTGCTGCTGGCCGACAGGCGCAAAAGAAAAGCCGGGCATGCCCGGCTTTTCTGATCTCTGAAAAGGGTAAGAAGGCCGCTTAGTTGACTGCGTCCTTGAGGCCCTTGCCGGCCGAAAACTTCGGCACGGTGCGCGCCGGAATCTGCACTTCCGCGCCGGTCTGAGGATTGCGGCCGGTCGAGGCAGCGCGTTTCGACACGGTGAAATTTCCGAAGCCGACAAGCCGGACATCGCCGCCCCTCTTCAGTTCGCCGGTGATGACGGAGAACACCGCATCAACCGCCGACTGCGCGTCACCCTTCGAAATACTCGCGGCATCGGCGACAGCGGACACCAGTTCGTTCTTGTTCATAAAAATTCCCTTCCATGAGAAACCGGAACGTACGACTCATCCGGCAGGAAACGGACTTTAGAAAGAAGCGCTTCCGCAACCAAGTCGAAAAGCGTCAAAAGAGTCGAAAAAACCGCGGAATTCCGGGGTTTTTCACATGAAAAAGCCGGGCGCTCGGCCCGGCTCTCTCTTGTGCATTGCAACTTTAGAAGGTGCTAATGAGCTAGCGACTTGCCGGCGTCGTCTCCGGCATCCACCGCAGCCGGCGCATTGACCGGTTCAACCCAATCGATCGGCTCCGGCATACGCACCAGCGCATGGCGCAAGACTTCACCGACCCGCCCGACCGGAACGATCTCCATACCGTTCTTCACGTTGTCCGGAATCTCCGCCAGATCCTTGGCATTGTCTTCCGGGATCAGCACCTTCTTGATGCCGCCGCGCAGCGCTGCAAGCAGCTTCTCCTTGAGCCCGCCGATCGGCAGCACCCTGCCGCGCAGCGTGATCTCGCCGGTCATCGCCACATCCGCCCTGACCGGGATGCCGGTCAGCACCGAGACGATCGCCGTCGCCATCGCCACACCCGCAGACGGTCCGTCCTTGGGCGTTGCGCCCTCGGGCACGTGGACGTGGATGTCGCGCTTGTCGAACAGCGGCGGCTCGACGCCGAAATCGATAGCCCGCGAGCGGACGTAGGAGGCCGCAGCCGAGATCGATTCCTTCATCACGTCGCGCAGATTGCCGGTCACCGTCATGCGGCCCTTGCCGGGCATCATGACGCCTTCGATCGTCAGCAGCTCGCCGCCGACTTCCGTCCAGGCGAGCCCGGTGACGACGCCGACCTGATCGTCGGCCTCGACCTGACCGAAGCGGAAGCGCGGAACACCGAGGTAATCGGCGAGATTGTCCGCCGTGATGTCGACCGTCTTCTTCTTCGTCTTCAGGATCTCGGTCACCGCCTTGCGGCCGAGCTTCATCAGCTCGCGCTCCAGGCTCCTGACGCCCGCTTCACGGGTGTAGGTCTGGATGATGCCGCGGATCGCGTCCTCGCCGACGGAGAACTCCTTCGGCTGCAGCGCATGATCGCGGATCACCTTGGGCATCAGGTGGCGCTTGGCGATCTCGATCTTCTCGTCCTCGGTATAGCCGGCGATACGGATGATCTCCATGCGGTCCATCAAGGGCGCAGGGATGTTCAGTGTGTTCGCCGTCGTCACGAACATCACGCTCGACAGGTCGTATTCGACCTCGAGGTAGTGGTCCATGAACGTCGAGTTCTGCTCGGGATCGAGCACCTCAAGCAAGGCCGACGACGGGTCGCCGCGGAAATCCTGGCCCATCTTGTCGATCTCGTCGAGCAGGAAGAGCGGGTTGGACTTCTTCGCCTTCTTCATCGACTGGATGACCTTGCCGGGCATCGAGCCGATATAGGTGCGCCGGTGACCGCGGATCTCGGCCTCGTCGCGCACGCCGCCCAGCGCCATGCGGATGAACTCGCGGCCGGTCGCCTTGGCGATCGACTTGCCGAGCGAGGTCTTGCCGACGCCGGGAGGTCCAACGAGGCACAGGATCGGCCCCTTCAGCTTCTTCTGGCGGCTCTGGACGGCGAGATATTCGACGATGCGGTCCTTGACCTTGTCGAGGCCGAAATGGTCGGTGTCGAGCACGTTCTGCGCGAAGGCCAAATCCTGCTTGACCTTGGAGTTCTTGCCCCACGGTATCGACAGGATCCAGTCGAGATAATTGCGCACGACGGTCGATTCAGCCGACATCGGCGACATTGTCCGCAGCTTCTTCAGCTCGGCTTCGGCCTTTTCGCGGGCCTCCTTGGAGAGCTTGGTCTTCTTGATGCGCGCCTCGATCTCGGCGGCCTCGTCGCGGCCGTCCTCGCCCTCGCCGAGCTCCTTCTGGATCGCCTTCATCTGCTCGTTGAGGTAGTATTCGCGCTGCGTCTTCTCCATCTGGCGCTTGACGCGCGAACGGATGCGCTTCTCGACCTGCAGGACGGAGATCTCGGCTTCCATGAAGCCCATCGCCTTTTCCAGCCGCTCCTTGACCGAAAGCGTGGCGAGCATCTCCTGCTTCTCGGGGATCTTGATGGCAAGATGCGAGGCAACCGTATCGGCGAGCTTGGAATAGTCGTCGATCTGGCTGGCGGCACCCACCACTTCGGGCGAGATCTTCTTGTTCAGCTTGACATAGTTCTCGAAGTCGGTGACGACGGAACGGGCCAGCGCCTCGACCTCGACCTCTTCCTCATCCGGTTCGACCAGCGCCGCGGCGCGGGCCTCGTGGAAGTCGGGACGGTCGGTGAACGAAACGATTTTCGCGCGCGAGGCGCCTTCGACCAGCACCTTCACGGTGCCGTCCGGCAGCTTCAGCAATTGCAGCACATTGGCGAGCGTGCCGATGTCGAAGATCGCATCGGACTCGGGATCGTCATCGGCGGCATTCATCTGGGTCGCAAGCAGGATCTGCTTTTCCTGACCCATCACCTCCTCCAGCGCCTTGATCGACTTTTCACGCCCGACAAAGAGCGGAACGATCATGTGCGGGAACACCACGATGTCGCGCAGTGGGAGGACTGCGAAGACGCCGTCGCTGGGAGCCTTGGATATTTTGGCCATTGTCCAACCTTTCATGTCGCGACCGCCAATCGGCCAACCGCGAATCTCATATTAACGACCGAGGATCGTTCCGCCTACCACCGTTTGTGACGGGAGTTTTACAGCACAGAATTCGGCACCCCGGCCTTCCTCAGTTAGTTGGAGGCACGGGGGGCAAAGATCAAGGGTCAACACGAAACCGTTCATCCAATCTGTCACAATCCGTTCATCCAATCTGTCACAATCCGTTCATCATAAGTCGGCCCGTCCGCAAAACAAAACGGCGCCTCGCGGCGCCGTTTGAAGAATTTCCACTGCAGAGGCTCACGTCAGGCGCTGACGTTGCCCTTCTTTTCCTTCTGCTCGGAATAGATGTAGAGCGGCCTGGCGTTGCCGGACACCACCTCTTCCGAAATAACCACTTCGCGCACGCCTTCCAGCGCCGGCAGTTCGAACATCGTGTCGAGCAGGATCGCTTCCATGATCGAGCGCAGGCCGCGCGCGCCGGTCTTGCGCTCGATGGCGCGCTTGGCGATCGCCGACAGCGCATTCTCATGGAAGGTCAGGTCGACATTCTCCATCTCGAACAGCCGCTGATACTGCTTGACCAGCGCGTTCTTCGGCTCGGTCAGGATCTGGATCAGCGCCGGCTCGTCGAGGTCCTCCAGCGTCGCCAGGACCGGCAGACGGCCGACGAACTCGGGAATGAGGCCGAACTTCAGCAGATCCTCGGGCTCGACCAGGCGGAAAACATCGCCGGTGCGGCGATCCTCGGGCGAAGCGACGGTGGCGCCGAAGCCGATCGAGGTCTTGCGGCCGCGATCCGAGATGATCTTGTCGAGGCCGGCGAAGGCGCCGCCGCAGATGAACAGGATGTTGGCGGTGTCGACCTGCAGGAATTCCTGCTGCGGATGCTTCCTGCCGCCCTGCGGCGGCACGGAGGCGACCGTGCCTTCCATGATCTTCAACAGCGCCTGCTGCACGCCTTCGCCCGACACGTCGCGGGTGATCGAAGGATTGTCCGACTTGCGCGAGATCTTGTCGATTTCGTCGATGTAGACGATGCCGCGCTGGGCGCGCTCGACATTGTAGTCGGCCGACTGCAACAGCTTCAGGATGATGTTCTCGACATCCTCGCCGACATAGCCGGCTTCGGTCAGCGTGGTGGCGTCAGCCATGGTGAACGGCACATCGATGATGCGGGCCAGCGTCTGCGCAAGCAGCGTCTTGCCGCAACCGGTCGGGCCGATCAGCAAAATGTTGGACTTCGCCAGCTCGACGTCGTTGTTCTTGCCGGCATGCGCGAGGCGCTTGTAATGGTTGTGGACGGCCACCGACAGCACGCGCTTGGCGTAGGGCTGGCCGATGACATAGTCGTCGAGAACCTTGAGGATCTCCTGCGGGGTCGGCACGCCCTCGCGTGACTTCACCATCGAGGTCTTGTTCTCCTCGCGGATGATGTCCATGCAGAGCTCGACGCATTCGTCGCAGATGAACACCGTCGGGCCGGCGATCAGCTTGCGGACTTCGTGCTGGCTTTTGCCGCAAAACGAGCAATAAAGCGTGTTCTTGGAATCACCGCCGCTGTTGCCGACCTTGCTCATTTTCATGTCCTTTCATAGCCGCCCGCCGATGGTCTGGTTGAAAGGGCGCATAACTCAATCTATCGCGGGAAATCGCCGCCGCCAGTATTCCGGCTCCCGCAACGCATTCCATACGAAACACATATCAGAAAACGTCGCAATGATTCG
This sequence comes from Mesorhizobium temperatum, assembly GCF_002284575.1. Lineage (GTDB taxonomy): Bacteria > Pseudomonadota > Alphaproteobacteria > Rhizobiales > Rhizobiaceae > Mesorhizobium > Mesorhizobium temperatum. Next base: position 31,433 of record NZ_NPKJ01000070.1, on the reverse strand, counting down.
CACCAACCCCGCACAAAGCTAAGCCGTCGAAAATCAACATAGGCTTAACGTAGGCAATTGCTCCCGTCGAGGGAACAGCCAATTGTGGCCGAAATGCCGCAAGCGGCATCAAAAGCGTGTTTTCCCACTATCCAACTGCCACCGGGCTTATGTGGCAATACCTTCGATCGGCTCACGCGACGAAATGACCTTGTCGATGAGGCCGAAATCCTTGGCCTCGTCGGCGGTCATGAAGTGGTCACGGTCGAGCGTCCTTTCAATCTCGTCGTAGCTCTTGCCGGTGTGCTTGACGTAGACCTCGTTGAGGCGGCGCTTCAGCTTGATGATGTCCTGGGCGTGACGCTCGATGTCGGAAGCCTGGCCCTGAAAACCACCGGAAGGCTGGTGGACCATGATGCGGGCGTTCGGCGTGGCGAAGCGCATGCCCTTCTCGCCTGCGGTGAGAAGCAGCGAGCCCATCGAGGCCGCCTGGCCGATGCACAGCGTCGCCACCGCCGGTTTGATGAACTGCATAGTGTCGTAGATCGCCATGCCCGAGGTGACGACGCCGCCGGGCGAATTGATGTAGAGGTTGATTTCCTTCTTCGGATTTTCTGCTTCGAGGAACAGGAGCTGCGCGCAGACCAGCGTCGCCATGCCGTCCTCGACCGGACCGGTGATGAAAATGATGCGCTCTTTCAGGAGCCGCGAGAAAATGTCGTAGGCCCGCTCGCCGCGATTGGTCTGTTCGACCACCATCGGAACGAGGTTCATGTAGGTTTCGACGGGGTTCTTCATGGACTATCCCTTATTGAAGATGGGATTCCGGCGCCGGGAGATTAGCAAGTCGGGCAGAATCGGTTCTGGATCGTTGTCCTGTAAATAGGATGTCGGCTCACCCTAGCGCAAGGCCGCCCCTCCTAGCCATCCGGTTAAGTCGAATCAAGGTTTCTGCACAGAATTCGCCCGAGGCTATTTCGGCAGCCATCTGCTGCTGTTGAAGCAGCACGGCTGCGTAGCACTTTCTTAACCGCGTCGCTTAACGAAATATCTCGAAATTGCTTTCCGGCGATGCGGCTTCCCCTACAATTCAACGTTGAACTTGCGCTGAAGGTTCAAACAGGGGAGTGCCGTGATCAGGAAAACTGCTTCCTCGGCCATCGCCAGCCTTGCCGTCCTCGGCTTGGTGTCCGAAACGGCTGCCGGCGGAGGCGCCGTCGAATGCTACGAGCAGGTCAACAGGCCGGCCGTCTACGAAACAGTCTACGAAAACGTGCTCGTCAGCCCGGCCGGTCAGCAGGTGGAGTATGTTCCGGCAATCTATGGGACGCGCGAGCGGGTGGTGCAGATCGCGCCCCAGCGTGTCAGTTACGAGATCGTGCCTGCCATCACCCGCACCATCTACCGCACGGTGAAGGTCAATGACGGCGGCTATTCCTGGAAATGGCGCGTCATCAATGGCCGCAAGGTGCTGTGCAAGATCAGGCACAAGGCGCGCTATGAACGCGTGGCCGAGACCGTGGTGGTGCAGCCGGAGCGCCGACGGCGCGTCGTCAGTCCCGCCGAGTATGAGAGCTTGGCCGAAGAGGTTTTGGTGCAGCCGGAGCAGCGACGCATCATCGAGGTTCCCGCCTCCTACCAGACAGTGGCGCGACGCGTGGTGGTCAGGGAAGGCTCGTCAGGCTGGCGGCGCGTGCATGTTCCAAGGCACTGCCGGTATTAGGTCAGACCGCCTCGGCCCGCAGCCAAGCCTTCAAGCCGGCGACGTCGCCATTGCCGACAGTCGCCGCGACACGCCGGCCGACCGCTGCGCCGAACTTGTAGCCGTGGCCGGAGCAGGCCGAGACAACAAGGCACTTGCCCTTCTCATGCGCCAGGAATTTTTCATCGGCGGTGAAGGTATAGGCGCAGGTGACGACCTCGGTCACCACATACTCCTCGATGCGGGCGATCGGCGGCGAAAACAGGTTGCGGATCGCCTCGCCCTCGCCCGCCACCGGCTGGCGGTTCCAGTCGGCGTCGCTGGTCGGCACCCGGTGCAGCCCTGAGCCGAATTTCATGCCGGCGCCGCCGGACGGCGGGATCACGTGGCCGTCGACAGCGCCGCCGACATCGAGGATGACCGGGGCTGCCTGCCATGCCGCTTTCAGATCCGCCGGCGGATCGACATAGGCAAGCGCGGTGCGCCAGGTCTTCAGGTCGCCATCCAGTTCCGGAAACAGCTTTAGCACCCAGGCGCCGGCGGTGACGACGATGCGGTCGGCCTGCATCGTCTCGCCGCTTTCAAGCACGATGCGGCCGGCCTCGGCGTCGACTTCCGTCACCTTGCTGTTCTCGTAGACATTGGCGCCGTTGGCCCGCAGCCATTTGGCCAGACCGGCGGCGATCCTGCGGCAATGCAGCGCACCGCCGTCCGGCGAAAAATACGCGTAGCGGAACGAGCCGGGCTCCAGGAACCGCCAGCGTCTAACCGCGGCGTCCGGCTCGAACAGTTCGAATGGGTAGTTCCCGGCTTCCATGCCTTCGCGGTATTCCTCGGCTTCGTCTCCCGGCTCCCGCGAAATGCAGATGAAGCCGCGCCGGTCGAGATGGTTTTCGCCGAGATCGGCCCACATCTCGTCCCAGGCCTCATAGGCCTCGGTGATCAGCCGGCCATAGCCCGCCGCTGCACCATAGGCGCGGCGGATGATGCGGTGATGGTCGCCTGAGGCGGCAAGCGGATTGGGAATCGACCCCTGCTCGACGATCGTGACCCGGTGCCCGGCCTGAGCCAGCGACCAGGTCGTCGAAAGCCCCGCAATGCCTGCACCAATCACGATCACATTCATCAAGTCAGTCTTTCCGCAGCCGCTTCGGCTGGCTCAACGCTTTTTTGTCCCAAAACCGATTCACACTTTTGGGCGACACGCATCAGATTGCCGGGCGCCAACATACGGTCTGGCATCAAGCTGGCAAGCCGCGTTAATTGTCTGGCATGACCAAATTGATGCTGACCTATCTTGCCTTCGATCCAGCCACCCGCCATGTGCGACTGGACCCGCACGAGCCTGCTTTCTTCCAGAACCCCTATGAGGCCTATGCCTTTATGCACGGCGCATCGAACGCCTTCTTTTGGGAAGAGTTCGGCTTCTGGTGCTTTGGCGGCTTCGACGACGTCAACCGGCTGCTGCGCGACCGCCGCTTCGGCCGCCAGAACCCGGCCGGCATCCCGGACAGAAGCGGCATCGGCCAGGACCGCACGCGCCTCAGCGCATTCGACGGCATCGAGACCAATTCGATGCTGGAGCTGGAACCGCCCGTGCACACCCGGCTCAGAACCCTGGTCAACCGCGCCTTCGTCTCACGTCAGATCGAGCGGCTCAGGCCGCGCGTCGAGGCGCTGGCCAACGAGTTGATCGACCGTTTCGAGCCGGACCAGGTCGACCTGCTGCCGGCTTTCGCATCGCCTTTGCCGATCACCATCATTGCCGAAATGCTCGGCGTGCCGGTCGAGATGGGGCCGCAACTGCTCGACTGGTCGCATCAGATGGTCGCCATGTACATGCACGGCCGCACACGCGAAACGGAAGAGATCGCCAATCGCGCGGCGCGAGATTTTTCGGATTTCCTGCGCGGCTATGTTGCCGAGCGGCGCAAAAACCCCGGCGACGATCTATTGTCGCTGCTGATCTCGGCGCAGGAGGACAAACAAAAACTCTCGGAGGATGAACTGGTGTCCTCGGCTATTCTACTGCTCAATGCCGGCCACGAGGCGACCGTCCACCAGACCGGCAATGCGGTACGCTCGATCCTTGCGCAAGGCGGCGACCCGCGCCGCTTCTTCATGTCCGCGGAAACGACCGCAGCGACCGTCGAGGAATGCCTGCGCTTCGATGCGCCGCTGCACATGTTCACACGCTACGCCTATGAGGAGATTGAGGCCGGGCCAGGCGTGATCGTGCGGCCGGGCGAGACGATCGGCCTGCTGCTCGGCATGGCCAACCACGACCCGGCGGCGTTTGCCGAGCCCCTCGCCTTTCGGCCGGATCGTGCGGACCAGAAGAACGTCTCGTTCGGCGCCGGCATTCATTTCTGCATCGGCGCGCCGCTCGCCCGGCTCGAATTGCAGGTGTCGCTGAAAACCTTGTTCGAGCGCCTACCCCAACTCCATCTGGCCGGACAGCCGCGCGTCCGCGATACCTATCATTTCCACGGGCTGGAAACGCTCGCCGTGCACACCGGACGGTGATCAAAGCCTGATCACATACTCCTTGCGAGTCGTTTCAAGCACTTCCCAGCTGCCCTTAAACCCGGGCCTGAGCACGAAACCGTCGCCGGCCCTGACGGTGCGCGCCTCGCCGCCTTCTTCGGCGATTACCGAGATGCCCGACAGGATATGGCAGAACTCCCACTCGTCATACTCGATGCGCCATTTGCCCGGTGTCGCCTCCCAGATGCCGGCATAGAGCCCGCCGTCCTGCTCCTCGACATTCCAGGTGCGGAATTTTGGATCGCCTGAAATCAGGCGATCCGGCGCCGGCGCACCACGTTCCGGTTCGACGCTTTCAATATCGACGGAGAGAAATTTCGGCGCAGTCATGGAAACTCCTTCCAGCGGGGATCAAACCTTGGCGAGGGCCTGTTCCAGATCGGCGACGATGTCGTTGACATCCTCGATGCCGACCGAGAGCCTGACCGTATCTGGCCCAGCGCCGGCGGCGACCTTCTGCTCGTCCGACAGTTGCCGATGCGTTGTCGATGCCGGGTGAATGACCAGCGACTTGGTGTCGCCGACATTGGCGAGGTGCGAGAACAGTTCGAGCGCCTCGACGAATTTGATGCCCGCCGCATAGCCGCCCTTCAGGCCGAAGGTGAACACAGCACCGGCGCCAAGCGGCGAATATTTTTTCTGCAGCGCGTTGTTGCTGTCGCTGGGCAGGCCGGGATAGGACACCCAGGCGATCTTCGGGTGGTTGGACAGCCAGCCGGCGACAGTGACCGCATTGTCGCAATGGCGCTGCATCCTGAGCGGCAGGGTTTCCAGCCCGGTCAGGATCAGGAATGCGTTGAAGGGCGAGATCGCCGGGCCCATGTCGCGCAGGCCAAGCACGCGCGCGGCAATGGCGAAAGCGAAATTGCCGAAGGTCTCGTGCAGGACGAGGCCGCCATATTCGGGGCGCGGCTCCGACAGCATCGGATATCTGCCGGATTTCGACCAGTCGAAGGTGCCGCCGTCGACAATGGCGCCGCCGATCGAATTGCCGTGGCCGCCGATGAACTTGGTCAGCGAATGCACGACGATGTCGGCGCCATGTTCGATCGGCCGCACCAGATAGGGCGAGGCCAGCGTGTTGTCGACGATCAGCGGCAGGCTGTGTTTACGGGCGATGTCGCCGATCTTCTCGATGTCGACGAAGACGCCGCCCGGATTGGCCAGGCTTTCGATGAAGATCGCCTTGGTCTTTTCGTCGATCTGGCTTTCGAAGGTCGAGATGTCATTGGTGTCGGCCCAGCGCACCTGCCAGCCGAAATTCTTGAAGGCGTGGCCGAACTGGTTGATCGAGCCGCCGTAAAGCCTTGTCGCGGCAACGAAATTGTCGCCGGGCTGCATCAGATTGTGGAAGACGAGCACCTGCGCGGCGTGGCCCGACGCCACGGCCAGCCCTGCCGTGCCGCCTTCGAGCGCCGCGATACGCTCTTCCAGCACCGCCTGCGTCGGGTTCATGATCCGGGTGTAGATGTTGCCGAAGGCTTTTAGCCCGAACAGCGAGGCGGCATGGTCGGCATCATCGAAGACAAAGGAGGTCGTCTGGTAGATCGGCGTGGCACGCGCGCCGGTCGCCGGATCGGGCTTGGCACCCGCATGGACGGCGAGCGTGTTGAAACCGGGCGTGCGGGTCATCGAATACCTCCCTTTTGAACCGTCTGAAAAACGCCGGGCATTCTTGGCCAAGCCCGGTCGCGAATGCAAAGAAGAAAATGCCCTTCGATGCACGTTCTGTGATCGAGGCGCGAGAAAATGCTCCGGTTACCGGAATAACTTTCCGTCTACTTCTGGCGAACGCCGAAGCTCTGGAATCCCGGCCGCATCAGCGGCTTTTTCGACGACAACACGCCTGAGTTGACGCCGGTCCAGCCGATTTCGCCCGACAGCTTGCCATATTCGATCTTGGGGCAGCGGTTCATCACGACCTTGATGCCGGCGGCCTCGGCGCGCGCGGCCGCCTCGTCATGGCGCACGCCAAGCTGCATCCAGATGACTTTCGGCAACGGATCGAGCCGCAAGACCTCGTCGACGACGCCCGGCACTGCCGCGGAGCCGCGAAACACGTCGACCATGTCGATCGGCTCGGGAACATCGGCGAGCCTGGCATAGGTCATCCGGCCAAGGATTTCCTTGCCGGCCTGGCCGGGGTTGATCGGGAACACCGAAAACCCCTTGCCCAGCAGGTATTTCAACACGAAGTAGCTCGGCCGCACATCATTGGCGGACGCACCGACCATGGCGATGGTTTTCACCGAATTGAGGATGCCGGCGATATAGGTATTGTCGTAGGCGTCGTGGTTCATGCCTCGTCCTCATACAGAGCTTCGGCGAGAAAACCATCCGGGTCGTTGCAGAAACTGCGCATCATGCGAAAATGATCGATATCATGGAAATCGGTCGGGTCGAGCCCGAACCGGCTGATGCGGAACAGCCGCGCGCCGGGACAGGCCATCAGCAGCGGCGAATGCGTCGCCATGATCACTTGCGCCGTGCCTGATAGATCCATCCGCCGCAGCATCTTGAGAAGCTCGATCTGGCGCGTCGGCGACAAGGCGCTTTCGGGCTCGTCGAGGATGTAGATACCTTGCCGGCGGCAGCGCTCCTCGAAGAAGCGGATGAAACCCTCGCCATGCGACCAGGACAGGAAGTCGGGCGGCGCCGCATGGGCGTCGATGGCGGCCTGATCGAGATAGCGGGCAACGGAGTAAAAAGATTCGGCGCGGAAGAACCAGCCGGCGGTGACCTTCGGCAGCCAATGGCCGCGCAGCGTTTCCGCCAGTGCCGCGCCGCTCTTGTCGATGGCGCGGGAGTGGTCGATGGGCATGTAGCCCTTACCGCCGCCGGCCTCATCGTATCCGGCCAGCGCGCCGATCGCCTCGAGCAGCGTCGATTTGCCGGTGCCGTTCTCACCGACGATGATGGTGATCGGCGTGGTGAATTCGAGCTCGAAATTATGGCCGCGGAAGATCGGCAGATTCCAGGGGTATTTTTCCCAATCTTCGACCCGCGCCGGCTCTATCAGGATGCGCTTGAGATAGGGAGCCTTAAGTCGCGTCAGTTGCTTGCGATATGCCATCTGGCAGTGGGATCAGCCCGGCAGCGAGATGCTGCCGTCTTCCGCGATCGGAAAAGCCGGATTGTGCGCCACTTCCCAGACATGCCCTTCCGTGTCGGCGAAATAACCGTACCAGCCGCCCCAGAAGGCGCGGCCGGCCGGCTTGACGATACGACCGCCGGCCTTCTCGGCCATCGCAAGCACGTGATCGACTTCCGTGTCGGAGCGGGTATTGTAGGCGAGGTAAATCGCCGACGGCGCCGTGCCGAAGGTGATGCCTGAATCCGCTTCGGCGCTTTCGCGCGGAAACAGCCCGAGAATGACGCCGCCCATCTGGAAGAAGGCGACGCCGTCGGTGATCCCGGCATGGCGGGTCAGACCCATCGCCTCGTAGAAGCGTGTGGCGCGATCGAGATCGTCGACGGCGATGGTGATGATGGAGATGCGGGGTTCCATGTCTATTCGTCCGTCCATTCCGGCTTGCGCTTGCCGATGAAGGCGCCGATGCCCTCTTCCGCGTCGCGCGCCAGCATATTGTCGACCATGACGCGGCCAGTGTAGGCATAGGCCTCGGCCAGCCCCATCTCGGCCTGCGCGTAGAAGGCTTCCTTGCCGGTCTTCACGACCAATGCCGATTTTGCAGCAATGGTTTGCGCGTATTTGGTGACAATCTGATTCAGATATTCGCGCGGCACCACGCGATTGACCAGGCCGAATTCCTTGGCCGTCGCCGCATCGATGGTCTCGCCGGTCAAAAGCATCTCCATCGCGTGCTTGCGCGAGACGTTGCGCGACAGCGCCACCATCGGCGTCGAGCAGAACAGCCCGATATTGACGCCGGGCGTGCAGAAGGTCGCCTCATGCGAGGCGATCGCCAGATCGCAGCTCGCGACCAGTTGCGCCCCAGCCGCCGTCGCCAGACCATCGACCTCGGCGATCACCGGCTTGGGATGGCGCACGATCGCCTGCATCAGTGCCGCGCAAGCGGAAAACGTCTCCTCGAAGAATGCCTTGCCGCGATCGGCGTCGGCGCGGCGCGCCGTCATTTCCTTGAGGTCGTGTCCGGCGCAAAACATCTTTCCGGCCGCCGCCAGGATGATGACGCGGACGGATCTGTCTGATTTGGCGCGGTCGAGCTCCGCCATCAGCGCCGCCATAACCGCCAGCGACAGCGCATTGGCCGGCGGATTGGTGAGCGTGAGGCGGAGCACGCCCTTGTCCAGCCTCGCGACAACAGGACCTTCGGCAACAGCCGGCTTGATGGCGACGATTTCAGCCATGTCTCCAACCCCTTCATCGGCCAGCGGGCATCGGATTCGCGGGCCATGGAACAAAAGAACTAGCACGCTGCCGATTGAAGAACAGCCTTGAGACGTGTTTTCTCGGCAGCGCGGCCTCAGCCAAGCGCCCTCGCCTTGAGACCGCCGGCCCTACGGCGCCGTATATAGGAAACCGCCTATGCCCGGCCAAAACAATCTCAAGCCGGTGCTGACTGCCGCGCAAGTCAATGCGCTGATGGAGACCGTCTATCCGCAGCTCAACGACCAGTTCACCTTCTACGAGGCGATCGACGTGTTTCCGGGCGGCTGCACGGTGCGCCTGAATGCCGACGAGCGGCATTTGCGCCCCGGCGGAACCGTGTCAGGCCCGTCACTGTTCACGCTGGCCGACATTGGCGGCTATGTCTGCGTGCTTTCGCATGCCGGGCCGGATGCGCTTTCGGTGACCACCAATCTCAACATCAATTTTGTCCGCAAAGCCGAGGCCGGATCGATCGACGGCCATTGCCGGATCCTGAAGCTGGGCAAGAACCTGATGGTGTTCGAAATCGACATCGTCGCCGGACCGGGCGGACACACGGTAGCGCACGCCACGGGAACCTATTCGATGCCGCCGAAGCGGTTTGATGATGAGGTAAAATAATACCTTTCACTCAAACCTTTGTTTTTACTGTATTTTTCCTACCCTGTTGGTTTTCACCAGCCTTGACGCGATAACCGCCCTCACCTATAAGCCCTCACAGAACAGCGGCCCGCAAAGGCCGCCGTTTTGTTATTGGCGGCGGGCGAGCGCTCTGCGTCAATCCAAGCAACAAGAAACGCCTTCCCTTGTCGATCGTGAATGGGGGAAGGTCCGAACCGAAAGCAACAATCCATGGCAACCTTTTCGCAGAAGCCTGCGGATGTGGTGAAGAAGTGGGTGCTGATCGACGCCGAGGGTCTCGTCGTCGGCCGTCTCGCCACTGTCATCGCCAATCATCTTCGCGGCAAGCACAAGCCCACTTTCACCCCGCATGTCGACGACGGCGACAACGTCATCGTCATCAATGCCGACAAGGTGGTGTTCACCGGCAAGAAATTCACCGACAAGGTCTATTACTGGCACACCGGCCACCCCGGCGGCATCAAGGAGCGCACCGCGCGCCAGCTGCTCGAGGGCCGTTTCCCCGAGCGTGTCGTTGAGAAGGCCGTCGAACGCATGATCCCGCGTGGTCCGCTCGGCCGTCGCCAGATGAAGAATCTCCGCGTCTATGCAGGCACGGAACATCCGCATGTCGCCCAGCAGCCCGTCACGCTCGACGTGGCCAAGCTGAACGCCAAGAACAAGAAGGTTTCGTAAAATGGCTGAGCTTTCCTCGCTCGCAGAACTCGGAACTGCCACCGGCAACACCAACACGCAGCCGGCTGCACCCGTCCATGTCCAGAAGCTCGACAAGTCGGGCCGCGCCTATGCCACCGGCAAGCGCAAGAACGCCATCGCGCGTGTCTGGGTGAAGCCCGGCTCCGGCAAGATCGTCGTCAACGACAAGGTGTTCGCCGAATATTTCGCACGCCCGGTCCTGCAGATGATCCTCAACCAGCCGATCATCGCTGCCAACCGCGCCGGCCAGTACGACATCGTCGCCACGGTCATCGGCGGCGGCCTTTCCGGCCAGGCCGGTGCGGTGCGCCACGGCATCTCCAAGGCGCTGACCTATTACGAGCCGGCGCTGCGCGGCGTGCTCAAGAAGGGCGGCTTCCTGACCCGCGACAGCCGCGTCGTTGAGCGCAAGAAGTACGGCAAGGCGAAGGCCCGCCGCAGCTTCCAGTTCTCGAAGCGCTAAGCACTGCGCAGCTTCAGAAATTCGAAAAGGCCGCCTCCGGGCGGCCTTTTCTTTTGGTGATTACCAACCTGGCCCAAATTCAAGACCGATCGGCCGGTACTTTGATGAAGTCGATAAACGCCCGCAACGGCGCCGGCACGAGACGCCGGCCGGGATAATAGAGGAACGGCCCGGGGAAGCTCTGCCACCAAGGTTCGAGGACGGGTTCGAGCACACCGCTCTCAAAGTAAGGGCGAAGCCAATCCTCGAACAGGCTGACAATGCCGGTACTGGCGATGGCTGCATCGACGGCGAGATCGGCCGCTCCGCCCAGGGTCACGAGAAGCGGCCCCGTCGGATCGACCCGCACCACCTCGCCGGCACGCTCGAATTCCCATGGCGGCATCGCCCCGCTGGCGAAGCGGCCGCGCAGGCAGGCGTGGCCGAGCAGGTCGCGCGGGTGTTGCGGCCGGCCATGGCGATCAAGGTAGGCAGGGCTGGCGGCGGTGGCAAAGCGCTGAAGGCGCGGTCCGATCGGCACCGCGATCATGTCCTGTTCCAGCCGCTCGTCGTAACGGATCCCGGCATCGCAGCCTGCCGCCAGTACGTCGACAAAGCTCTCCTCGGCGATCACCTCCAGCCGGATGCCGGGATAGGCAGCGAGAAACCCCGGGACGATGCTGGGCAGCACCAGTCGCGCCGCGCTGACCGGCACGTTAAGGCGCAACGTACCTGCCGGCCTGTCGCGGAAGCCATTCACAACGTCGAGGGCCGATTCCACCTCGGTCAAGGCTGGGCCGAGCCGGGCCAGCAAGCTCGCGCCCGCTTCGGTCAAGACGACGCTGCGGGTCGTCCTGTTGAGCAGCCTGACACCGAGCTGCGTCTCGAGGCGGCGCACCGCCTCGCTCAAGCCCGACGCACTGCCGCCGCTCGCGCGGGCGCCATCGCGAAAACCCTTGGCTCGCGCTACGGCCACGAAGGCGTTCAGGTCTCCGAGATCGATCTTCATTGTTCGATATTCCGTACAGCCCGTGCGGAATGTACCCAATTATCGTGAGATCTGACAGCGCCTATCTCAGTGTCATCTTGAACGGAGATAGACCATGTCCAGCATTGACCTTTCCGGCACGTTCACTCTCGGCGACCGCACCGTGAAGCGGCTCGGCTACGGCGCCATGCAGCTCGCAGGACCCGGTGTCTTTGGTCCGCCCAAAGATCACGATGCAGCCTTGGCCGTGCTGCGCGAAGCTGTTGCGCGCGGGGTCAATCACATAGACACCAGCGATTTCTACGGGCCGCACGTCACCAATCTGCTGATCCGCGAGGCGCTCGCGCCCTATCCGGACGACCTCGTCATTGTCACCAAGATCGGCGCCCGGCGCGGCGAAGACGGATCATGGCTGCCGGCCTTCTCGGCCGACGAGCTAACCCAAGCAGTGCACGACAATCTGCGCAATCTCGGGCTCGACGTGCTGGACGTGGTCAATCTCAGGATTATGTTCGACGCGCATGGCCCTGCCGAAGGGTCGATCGAGGCGCCGCTCACTGTGCTGGCCGGGCTGCAGCGGCAGGGTTTGGTGCGCCATATCGGGCTAAGCAATGTCACGTCAGCACAGATCGAAGAGGCGCGACGCATCGCCAAAATCGTCTGCGTGCAGAACCAATACAATCTGGCCCACAGGGGCGACGAGGCCTTGATCGACAAACTCGCCCGCGACGGCATCGCGTACGTGCCGTTCTTTCCGCTCGGCGGCTTCAACCCGCTGCAGTCGTCTACCCTGTCCGGCGTCGCTCAGCGCCTGGGCGCCACGCCGATGCAGGTCGCGCTCGCCTGGCTGCTCGGTCGCGCGCCCAATATCCTGCTCATCCCCGGCACGTCTTCCGTGGCGCATTTGCGGGAGAATCTTGCCGCAGCCGAACTCAACCTGCCGGAGGATGCCGTCAGGGAATTGGACGGCGTGGCGATGGCCGCCTGAGGATTGGCGAAAGCGGCAACGGGCCAATCTCCCCCCGATCAACAGGCTGGCGGGACAGCGCCCCCTCTGCCCTGCCGGGCATCTCCCCCACAAGGGGGAGATCGGCAGCTTCGGCCACCACGTCTAGTTGATGCTCGCGGTGTTCGCCGGCTCCGCCGGCCGCACCTCATCAGAATATGGCACGCGGTAGCCGTTCGCCGCCAGCCAATCGATCGCCGCTTTCGGCTCGTCGGTCTGGATGATTGTGGCGCCCCGCTCGGCCCAGAAGCCGTAGGTCTCGCGCGGCAGGCTGGCGAGCACTGCCAACTCGTCGCCGCGACCGCCGGCAAGGAAGCCGCCCGGCTTGTTGACGATGGCGTAGGTGTTGGCCCAGATGTGCCAGTCGCCCCTAATCGCAGCAGCGCGCATGCGGGGGCTGAACAGCGGACCGCCGGTGTCGGTCAGCGTCTCTGATCCCGCCCGCCAGTTGATCATCTCAACCGCACGCGGCGAAAATATCCCGCTGACTTTCTCGGCGAAGCCGGCGTCGCGAACCGCGTCGTCGGCGATGATCGGCATGAACTGGAACCCACTGCCGATCGCACCCATGGCGGCCTTGACAGTGGTGATCCTGGCCGGGTTCCACAGGTTTTCCTTGACGATCACCTGTTCGGCCATGCCCAGGTCGCGCGCAACGGCGATCATGCCGGCCAGGCTGTCGACATCGAGCTTGTTGTCGATGTTGATCAGGATCCTGTCCTTGGTCGCCATCAGCATCTCGCGCAGCGTCGAAACCGGCCCATCAGTGACGGCGCCGGTGCCTTCGATCACCAGCCTGCAGGTTTTGAGCTCGGCCAACGTGCGCTTGACCACCTCGCCCTTGCAGTTCGTCGTGCGGTCGAGCCAGCTGTCATGCATGACGACGAACTGGCCGTCCTTCGAGCGCCTGACGTCGACCTCGACGATTTCAGCACCAAGCGCGATCGATGCCTCGACGGCGGCGATCGAGTTCTCCGCATAGAGCGTCTTGCGGGCCTGCATGCTGCCGGCGCGGTGTGCCGCCACCATGACATGGTCGCGCCACTGGTTGGCGTGTTCGAAACGGTCTAGAATCTGTCTGGCGCGTGTTTCGCCTGCCGATGCCGAGCCTGTGAACAGCACCAGGGCGGCGGCAAGGAGAAGGTTCAGCCAGGTCGTTCGCATGAGAATCGCTCCGTACCGGATGGAACCCCGGTTAAGCGACGCACGTGACAGCCCAGTGAACGAAGCCGGCTTCCTAACGCCGGAAAGTCAGGTCAATGCCGGCTGAAACGACCGTTTTTCAATCCCGAACCGACGGCAATCAGCTTACCGACATCGACGCCGCCGTAGCGGTCGATGTAGCCGACCTGGCGTACCCAAATCTGCTCCGTTCCCCGGCCGACACCGTCCCATGACGGGACGGAAATCTACTATCGGTTGTATTCATGCTTACCTATGCAATTTCCGGGTTTGCCATGCGGGCTCACCTGGCAAGCAAGAATTTGTGACCGAGCTCGAATCGCCATGGCCTCGGAAGGGGTCGCATTTCTGAGAATTATATCCAATAAGGTTGCGCCTCGACGCACAGGAGATCGCTTCATGCCGAACAGCAACATCGACCACGCCTTCACCGCCCGGGCCAGGACGGGCGCCTCCTTCGAGCCGACTTATGCCGGCGCGCTGTCGTTCATGCGACGCAAATACACGAAGGACGTGAAGGGCGCGGACGCGGTGGTGTGGGGCATCCCCTTCGACGCCGCCGTCACCAACCGGCCGGGCGCGCGCTTCGGGCCGCAGGCGATTCGCCGCGCCTCGACCATCCTCGACAACGATCCGCAATATCCGTTCTCGCGCGATCTGTTTGAACATCTCGCCGTGGTCGACTATGGCGATTGCCTGCTCGACAGTGGCAATCACCAGAAGACGCCTGGGACGATCGAGCGCGAGGCGGCAAAGATCCTGAAATCCGGCGCCTTCCTGCTATCGCTCGGCGGCGACCATTTCGTCACCTGGCCGCTGCTCAAGGCGCATGCCGCCATCCACGGCCCGCTGGCTCTGGTGCAATTCGACGCCCACCAGGACACCTGGCCGGACGACGGCAAGCGCATCGATCACGGCTCCTTCGTCGGCCGTGCGGTCAAGGAGGGCATTATCGACCCCGACCGTTCGATCCAGATCGGCATCCGCACCCATGCGCCCGACACCTTCGGGATCAAGATCCTGTACGGCCACGAAGTCGAGGAAATGCGCGCGTCCGATATCGCCTATGCCATCGTCGACCGCACCGGCGGCAAGAAGGCCTATGTCACCTTCGATATCGATTGCCTCGACCCGGCCTTCGCGCCCGGCACCGGCACACCTGTCGCCGGTGGGCCGTCCTCGGCAAAGATCCTGTCGGTGCTGCGCCAGATCAATCAGGTCGATATCGTCGGCGCCGATGTCGTGGAGGTTGCGCCGGCCTATGATCACGCCGATATAACGGCAATTGCCGGGTCGACGGTGGCCATGCATTATCTCGGGCTCCTGGCGGAACGAAAGGCCCGGCTCGAAGAGCTGAACAGCGGCAATAACGTCGTTGCCGCATTGAATCAGGCAAGCGGCATATAACTATCAGGACTCAAAGGCAGGCAATGAAACCGAAAATCTTCATCGACGGCGAGCACGGCACCACCGGTATCCAGATCAGGGCGCTGCTTGCCGAGCGCGGCGACCTGGAGATCATCTCCATTCCGACCGAGCGCCGCAAGGAACCGGCAGCTAGAGCCGAGTTCCTCAACGCCGCTGATGTCGCGATCCTCTGCCTGCCGGACGCAGCCGCGAAGGAAAGCGTCTCGCTGATCACCAACGACACCACCAAGGTCATCGACGCCTCGACCGCGCATCGCGTGGCTGACGGCTGGGAATATGGTTTCGCCGAAATGGACAAGGATCAGGCGAAGACAATCGCGAGGGCGAAGCGCGTCGCCAATCCGGGCTGCTGGCCGCAAGGTCCGATCGCGACGCTCAGGCCGCTGGTGGCGGCCGGGCTGTTGCCGCCGGATTTTCCAGTTACCGTCAACGGCATTTCGGGCTATTCGGGCGGCGGCCGGCCGATGATCGAGGACTATGTCGCCAAGGGCGAGGACGCCTCGGAATTCCTGCCCTACGGGCTGACCCTGCAGCACAAGCATGTGCCGGAGCTCAGGGCCTATGCGAAGCTGTCGCATGATCCGATCATGCAGCCTGCGGTCGGCAATTTCGCGCAAGGCATGATTACCGTGGTGCCGCTGCAGCTCGGCGGCCTCGACTACGTGCCGACCGGCGCCGAGCTCCATGCGGCGATTGCCGACCATTTCGCCACCATCGACGGCGGCGTGGTCGAGGTGGCGCCCTATGAGCATCTGGAGCGCATGCCGGAGATCAATCCGGAAATATACAACGGCACCAACCGGATGAAGCTCTATGTCTTCGCCAACGACGACAGGGCCCAGGCGCTGCTGCTTGCCGTCTACGACAATCTCGGCAAGGGCGCCTCGGGTGCTGCTGTACAGAACATGGATCTGATGCTCGGCCTCAAGCACTGAATGGACGCTCCTGCATTTCCAGAACGCTGGAAGGTCGGTGCGCCAGAACTGATTGCCGAAACCTTCAGCAGCCGCGTCTGGAAGGTTGTTCGCGCGGACGGTTCACCGGCGATCGTCAAGGCCCTTAAAGCTTTCGACGATGTCGAAGACGAGTTGCGCGGCGAGCATTTTCTCGCCTGGCGGCGCGGCGAAGGCGCGGTGCGGCTGCTCGGCCGCGACGGCCACTGCATGCTGCTCGAATATGCCGGCGAAACCTTGCTGTCACAGGTACTCGCGAAGCAGGGAGACAACGCCGCCACAGCAATCGCGGCCGAAATGATGGCAAGACTGTTCTCGCCATCTGACCACCCTGCCCCACCGGATCTGCAGCCGCTGCGGGTACGGTTCTCCAGCCTGTTCAAGAAGGCGAAGATCGATCGCGACGCCGACGAAAAGAGCCTCTACGTCGAAGCGGCTGCGACCGCGGACCGGCTGTTGGCCGATCCTGTCGACGTGCTGCCACTGCATGGCGACCTGCATCACGACAACATCATGCTGGGACCGCGCGGCTGGCTGGCTATCGACCCGAAGGGCGTTCTCGGCGATCCCGGCTTCGATGCGGCGAACATGTTCTACAACCCGCTCGAGCGCGACGATCTTTGCCGTGATCCCCGGCGGATTGCCCACATGGCCGAGATCTTCGCCAAGACGCTCGGCCAAACGCCACCAGCCATCCTGGATCATGCCGTCGCCTATGGCTGCTTGTCGGCGTCATGGCATCATGAGGACGCCAACGCGATCGAGGAAAGCCGCGAATTGTCCATTGCCACGGCGATCAGGACGGTGCGGCTCAGCCTCTGACGGCGATCTGGTTGGGCAGCGGATAAGCGCCCTTGGTGCCGCGCCAATGCGCTGCAGCAAACCCTAGCAGGACAAGCGCGAATGCCTGATGCGTCAGCGCCATGTGCAGCGGCACGTGCATCAGCAGCGTGCCGATGCCGATCAAGGCCTGCGCCAGCACCAGCAGAAACAACAACGACGCGCGGTGCGCATGCGTCGTGCCTGACTGACGGCGGTGCGTCGCGATCATGTGCCAAAGTGCTGCGACGAAGATCGCGTAGGCGCCGAGCCGGTGGACGAACTGAACCGTCTTCGGGCTCTCGAAGAAGTTGCGCCATGCCGGCTCGAGGATCAACAGATCGCCGGGGATAAGCTTGCCGTCCATCAGCGGCCAGGTGTTGTAGCTCAGGCCGGCATCGAGGCCGGCGACCAGCCCGCCGAGATAGATCTGGATCAGCGCCAGCAACACGACAAAGCCGGCCAGACGCTGCGTCGAACGGTCGGCGGCGGGCGCGGAATGAGGGGCCAATCCACGCGCGACCACCATGGTCGCGGTGAAGATCAGCGCGGCCAGCGTCAGATGCGTCGCCAGCCGGTACTGGCTGACGGAAACCCGGTCGACCAGCCCCGACGCCACCATCCACCAGCCGATCGCGCCCTGCAGGCCGCCGAGAACGAGGATGCCTGATAGTTTCGGTCCAAGACCACGTTCTATGCGGCGCGTCGCCCAGAAAAACACCAGCGGCACGGCAAAAACCACGCCGACACCGCGCGCCAGGATGCGGTGCAGCCATTCCCACCAGAAGATCGACTTGAAGGCTTCGATGCTCATGCCGTTGTTGAGCTCGGCATATTGCGGGATCTGCTGGTAGCGCTGGAATTCCTCCTGCCATTCGGCGTCGTTGAGCGGCGGGATGATGCCGTGGATCGGCTTCCATTCGGTGATCGACAAGCCGGACTCGGTGAGCCTGGTGGCGCCGCCGACCAGCACCAGTGCGAACAGCACCAGAAGCACGACGTAGAGCCAGCCGCGCACCAGCGCCCGGTTGCGCAGGTCGCGGTCGCGGGCCACGAAAGGCGCGGCAGTTGATATGGCAGCCATAGGCTTGTCCCGGCAGGTTGCAGTCGCGGATTGGTGAACCATCGCAACCCCACTGGCAAGACCGGACAGCGCGGCACGCCGTCGCGCCGCTTCTTGCGGGTTGCGTGTCTCTTTGGTTGGGCATAAGCGGTAGGGGTCAACGGATCACGAAATGCCCATTCGCCTGAAGAAGCTGATCGGAACCTTCCTGCTGGTGGCGCTGGTCATCGTCTATGCGCTGGTCGCATCGATCGTGGCGGTTGCCCAACTGGCGGAATCGGGACCGTGGGCGCATTTCCTGTTCTTCCTGCTCAGCGGCATGCTCTGGGTGCTGCCGGCTATGGGCATCATCAAATGGCTGATCCTGGAGCCCCCGCGGCCGAAGAACTGAGGCTCGCCGCCGCCGCTAGTGGTGAAAGCCTGACGCTTGCTACCCGACGCGTAGGGCAGCTCAGCGTGGTTTTCTGCCTTCCGTGTCGCCGATCGGAACGCGCAGGCAGCGCCACTTTCCGACCTCAGCACCTCTAAGCGCGAACGTCTGGTGTGATGCCCGATGCGCGCGTTCGTAGGGCATCTCGCTGTTACATCGCGGTGACAAAAGCACCGCCACGGTGGCGTCAACCGGTTACCAAGGGCAGCAAATATCTCCGGCCTTCTGGGAGTGGCGTGTCAGCGTCCCCAGAGGCTGCGTGGGCGTGTCGCCGGTTGGCTGTTAGCGCGGCGACTGGATCGCTCCACGCCTCGCAAGCGGGATAGCGAAATCTCGTGAAGGCAAGGTCAAGCTGCGTTCTCCGTTCTGAATCGGCGACGGGCGGCGGCTGGGAGAGATGGATGCCATGCACGTTAGGCGTCTGGAAGTTGGCGGGGCATGGGCGCGAGGCAGCCCGCGTGCACGCGCCTGGCCGGGCGGTGCAATGACCGCGCAGCGCCGCCTCGCAGCGATCCTGGCTTGCGACGTGGTCGGCTATTCGCGCCTGATGGAGCGCGACGAGCGCGGCACGCTCGAGCGGCTCAAGTCATACCGCAAGGACCTCCTCGAACCGCTGGTCTCCGAGCATCAGGGCCGGATCGTCAAGCTCACCGGCGACGGCATGCTGTGCGAGTTCGCGAGCGTCGTCAACGCGGTGACCTCGGCGATGGCGATCCAGCAGGCTTTGGCAGAACACGAGGCGGAGACGCCCGAGGAAGAGCGGATTCGCTTCCGCATCGGCGTCAATCTCGGCGACGTGGTCTGCGAGGAGGACGGCGACCTCTACGGCGACGGTGTCAACATCGCCGCCCGCCTCGAAAGCATCGCCGATCCCGGCGCCGTGGTCGTCTCGGGCACCGCCTACGACCACCTTCAGGGCAAGCTCGACGGCGGCTTCACGCTGCTCGGCGACCTGCGCCTCAAGAACATCGAGCGGCCTGTACGCGCCTATCGCGTCGAGACCGACGCCAGCGCCTCGGTGGCTGCACCGCCTCCCCTGCCCGCGAAACCCTCGATCGCGGTTCTGCCTTTCACCAACATGAGCGGCGACCCCGACCAGGAATACTTCGCCGACGGACTGGTGGAGGACATCATCACGGGATTGAGCCGGGTGAACTCCTTCTTCGTGATCGCCCGCAACTCGTCCTTCACCTACAAGGGCCGAGCGGTGGACCTGCGCCAGGTCGGGCGTGAGCTGGGCGTCCGCTACGTGCTCGAAGGTAGCATCCGCAGAGCAGGATCACGGGTGCGTATCAGCGGGCAGCTGGTGGACGCGATCAGTGGGCACCATGTCTGGACCGACCGCTTCGAGGGCGACGTGAGCGACATCTTCGACCTGCAGGACAAGGTGACCGAGAGCGTCGTCGGTGCGGTCGAGCCGAGCATCCGGCTGGAGGAGATCAAGCAAGCGCGCATGAAGCCGACCGACTACATCGGTGCCTACGACCTCTACCTTCGTGCGCTGCCGCGCTTCTACAGCATGACGCGCGAAGGCTTCGCCGACGTGCGCCGGCTCACCAACGAGGCGCTCAGCATCGACCCAGGCTTCACCCTGGCGAAGGCACTCGGTGCCTATATCCGCAGCCTGTCCGTGAGTCAGTGCTGGCACGAGCCCGACGATATCCGCGTCGCCTTGCGCATGGCCCGCGAGGTGCTGGCGGACGCGCGAGACGACCCGACAAGCTTGCGTTTCGCCGCGCAGGTGATCGCCTACAGCGCCAAGGATTACGAGACGGCGCTGGACACGATCGAACGGTCCCTGCTCCTCAACCCCAACTCGGCGCAGGGCTATACGGGCAGCGGCTGGGTGAACGCCCATTCCGGCCGCCCCCTCGTCGCGATCGAGCACTTCCACAGGGCAATGCGGCTGAGCCCGGTCGACCCCGAGAAGGGCATCGCGCTCTCCGGCATCGGGATGAGCTACCTGATGCTCGAACGCTACGAGGAAGCGCTGGCTTGGGGAGAACGAGCGCTGCGCGAGATGCCGAATTACGGCTCCTCGCACCGGGTGGTGATCATGGCGCTGGTCAAACTCAATCGGCCGGACGAAGCGCAGGCGGCGGCGCGGCGGCTGATGGAGGCGTTCCCGACCTACACGCTCGGCCTGCAGAGGCAGATCAACCCGTGGCGGGACAAGGTGTTCGCCGAGCGCTACGTCGAGGCGCTGGGTATTGCCGGCGTGCCGGAGTGATCGTCGCGTTTGCAAAGATGCCCTCTCCTGCGCGTCACGTCCGGCCAGGCGACGTCCCTTGATCCCGCGTCGCTTCTGGAAGGATAGTTCTCTGGCCGGGTTGTCCGAGGACTGAGCGCGTAGAGCAGCTGTGAACAGCCGGCGAGCTCTCTGTTGGGTTCGCGTCGAACTTCCGGTTTCCACCCTGACGAGACCTACCGACGTCCAGACAAATGTCGCCTTCGGGTCACGACGTTCCCTTGACCTCCCATCAGGGATGGTCCGCAAGGGGTCGGTTCTTGCCGTCCACCGGTACCAAGTGTCAGACTTTCACCACTAGATGGTGACAAGCATCTTGCCGGCATTGGCCAGCGGCGTCGTCACGCCCGACAGCATCGTGCGGATATGGGCAACGCTCTGATAGCGACCGTTGACCGAAATGCGCGGCAGCGCGTGCAGGAAGCCGGCATGTTCGGCGCGCAGCACGCCGTGACGCGTCGTCACCGCCGAGGCATAGCCGGCGTCGCGGGCAAAGCCGACTTCGCGGTCGCCAACGGCGCTGGCATAGCCATAGGGATAGGCGAAATGGCGCGGCGCCTCGCCGAGTTCGGCCTGCAATATGCGCCTGACGTCGTCGACCTCGTGCCGCGCATCGGCTTCGGGAAGCCGCTTCAGATTGCGATGATTGACGGTGTGTGCGCCGATCGTCACCAGCGGATGCCCTGCCATGGCGCGGATCTCGTCCCAGTTCATCAAAGTGCTCTGGCGCGCGTCCCGCTCGATGCCGTTCGACCGCGCCAATTCGCGCAGCACCGCCCGCTGGTCCTCCTCGCGGACCTCCAGCGTCAGATAGTCGTGCAGGCGCGCAAAGGCCTGGAGTTTCTTGCCCGGGGTCGAGCAATCGATCGTCACCGGGCCGTCCGGTGTTGTCAGAATCAACCGGCCGCGCGCGCTGACGATGTCCTCGACCACCTCCCACCATAGATCGGCGGCGCCGTTTATCAGCCCCGGCGCGACATAGATGGTGACCGGCGCGCCGTGCTTTTCCAGCACCGGCAGCGCTTCGGTCATGTTGTCGCGGTAGGCGTCGTCGGCGGTGATCGCCGCGAACTGGCCATCCTTGCCGCCCGCCTTGATGCGCTCGATCGCCTCGTCCAGCGTGACGAATGTATAGCCGTTCGCCTTCATGTCGGCGATCACGGCGTCGAGGAACTCAGGCGCGATGTTGAGATGCCGGTTGACGCTATCAGGTTTTTCCGGCCTCGCGGTGACCCGGTGCAGCATCAGGATGGCGCCGATGCCGCCGACAAACGGCTTGGCCAGCGGGGCAAGACCGGTATAGCGGACGACGTTGAGCGCCAGTTTCCGGATCGCCTCGCCCCCGTCGATCATTCATTCACCTTTTGCGCCTAGGCTCATCCAAGCACGGAATGCGCCTATGCGAGCCCCCAAACGCGGTGAATACGCCCTAAAGGATTGAGGTATGGTTGACGCCACCGCGTCATTTGGCGGCAATCGGCTCGAAGCCATGGAGGCGGCGCCGCGCGCGCTGTCTGCGGATCATGCCGGCCTGTCGGTCTCGGTCGCCGACGGTGCGGCACTTGCGGCCTATGCCGAGTTCTGCCGTTCGGCGCTGTTCGCGCCGGCGCAGAGCCCGGCCTGGGTCCTGAACTGGGCCAGATATGCCGAAGCGGACACCGTTTTGGCGACGCTGAACGCTGAAGGCAGGCCGGCTTTTTCGTTGGCGCTGGAAGTCACCAGCAGCGGTCCGTTCCGCGTCGCCCGTTTCATGGGCGGTCGCCATGCCAACGGCAATTTCGCCGCCGCCGACCCGTATTGGCTGACCAAGGCGGATGGCGCGGCAATCCGCTCGATGCTGGCGGCGGTCGCCAAGGCGCGGCCGGACATCGACCTCGTCGCACTGGAACGGCTGCTGCCCGATCTCGACGGCATTGCCAATCCGCTTGCCTCGCTTGCGCATTTTCCAAGCCCCAACCTGTCGCTGGCCGTCGACTTGGCGGGAGGTTTTGATGCACTGCTCTCCCGCGCGAGCGGCAAGCGCAGGCGCAAGAGGCACCGCTCGCAGGCGCGCAAATTCGAGGCCGTCGGCAGCCACCGCCGCATCGAGGCGCAGACTGCCGGCGAGGTGAACAGACTGCTCGATGCGTTTTTCGAGATGAAGGAGTTCCGCTTCCGCAAGATGGGCGTCGCCAACGTCTTCGGCGAGCCGGAGGTTCGTGCTTTCTTCCGCGCGTTGTTCGTCGAAGCGCTTTCCGACGACAAGCCGTCCTTCGTGCTGCATGGGCTCGAAGTCGCCGGCAAGCTTCGCGCGGTCACCGGATCGAGCCGCTCGGGAAAACGCCTGATCTGCGAGTTCGGAGCGATCGCCGACGACGACGTCGCCCATGCCAGCCCCGGCGACTTCCTGTTCTTCGACAACATCGAGGAAGCCTGCGAGAGGGGGTTCGATGTCTATGATTTCTCGGTCGGCGACGAACCCTACAAGCGGCTGTGGTGCGATATCGAGACCCAGCATTTCGAGGTCCTGATTCCGCTGACGCTGACGGGCCGCGCTCTGGTGTTTGTCCTGCGGCAAAGCGCGCGCCTGAAAGCCTTCGTCAAGAACAGCCCGACGATCTGGAAGCTGACCAAGATGCTGCGCCGCAAGACGGCCGGACAGGCAGCACCTGCGGCGGGCGAAGATGACAGCTGACCGCTGCCGAGATTTCCGGAGCATTGAGCAGAATTGTCGAACCGTCTCAGGCGGCGGAGCGCCGTCCGGGTATCGGCGTCCCTGGCGTCTCATGGCCGACCGGCGTCACCAGCGTCAGGTCGGGATAGCCGCTCTCGATCAGTTCGACTGCGGCCTGAGCCACCTCGTCGTCCGGCTCCAGCAGCGACAGGAAGACCTCGGTGCCCTCGCCGACAAGGCGGCTGATGCCTTGCGCGTCTGCGGGTCCGCATTCGACCACGACCAGATCGTAGGCGGTGGTCAGCGACTGCATGATGATCGGCAGCCGGTCGGCGGCGCGCATGGCGCGGACCGGATCGGCGGTGCCGACGGGAATGACGTGGCAGTCCGAATAGAGATCGGGGTGGATCACGTCGCTGAACTGCGCTTCGGAGGCGAGCAGATTGGTGATGCCCGGGAAAAGCCCGCTGTCCAGCATCGGCCGCGAAGCGGCGCCCGAAGCGGTGAGATCGAGCAGGAGCACACGCAGGCCGGCGTCGGAAACCTCACGCGCCACCAGCACCGCCGAGGCGGCCGCCTCGTCGCCTTCCGGCGACACGAATATGGCGCGTGCCGCACCGCTTGTGATCAGTTTTTCCACCGCGCTGTCGATTTCGACCTCGCCAAGGGTGGGGCGCACCGGCTCGACGTCCTCGCCAGTTGCTGGGGCAGTTGCCGGCGCCGCGGCAGCCGCTTGCGGCTCCACCTGCGCTTCCGCCGCCCGATCCTCGACGTCCTCGAAATCGGTCGGTTCGTGATTGGAGGGTTCGTGGGCAACCGGCATCGCGACCTGTTCGATCCGCTCGAAGCGGGCGCCGGCGGCCGGCCGCATGGCGCGACCCGAAAACAGCTCTTGCAGAAGCGTAACGATCGCCATGACCAGCAACGAGCCGACGAAGGCCGCACCGGCGATCGGCAGGATCTTCGGGAAATAGGGCTCGGACGGCGCCACCGCGCGCGAAAAGACACGGGCGTCGACCGGCAGATAGTTGCTGTCCTTGCGCGAGGACGCCTCACGGTAACGGGTCAGGTAGGATTCGAGCAGTTGCCGCTGGGCGGTCGCTTCGCGCTGCAGCGCGTCCAGTTCGACCTGCTGGTCGCCGGCGCGCGCCGATGCGGCCTTCAGCGTGTTGACGTCGCCGACAAGCTGGTTTTCGCGGGCCTGGGCAGTCTGCGCCTGCGTCATCAGCCCTTTCATGATCTTTTCCGCCTCGATGCGGATCTGGCGGTCGAGATCGGCAAGCTGCGATCTCAGCGCCCGGATGCGCGGATGATTGTCGAGCAAGGAGGTGGAAAGGTCGGCGATGTTGGTCTTGAGCTCGACCTGCCGCTCGCGCAGCCGCTGGATGAGTTCGGAAGAAAGCACCTCCGGTACCGCATCCAGCGAGCCGCCGTTCTGCAGCGCCCTGCGTACGCTGTCGGCAGTCGCTTCCGCCGAGGCGCGATTGGCGCGCACCCGCGACAGTTCGCTGGACAATTCGGAAAGCTGTTGCGTGGCAAGCACCGAATTGTTGCCGCCCATCAAAAGATCGGACTGGGCGCGGTAGCTTGCTACCTTGGCCTCGGCATCCTTCACCCGCTTCGACAGGTCGGCGATCTCCGGCGCCAGCCAGTCGGTCGCGGCGGAATTCGATTCGATGTTGGCATTGCCCTGGACGGAGATGTAAGCGTCGGCTATGGCGTTCGGAATTTCAGCAGCGAGCCTGGGATTTTCCGAGGAGAATTCGATGACGATGACGCGAGATTTTTCAACGCGATAGACGTTGAGCTTCTCGCGCATCTTCGTCAGCACGCGTTCTTCCGGCGGGATCTCGTTGGGGTCGCTTTTCAGGCCGGCGATGACGAGCAGACGACTCGACACCGGCATGTCCGCCGTCTCGTCGAATTCGGCAAGCCGCGACAAATTGAGCTTCTGCGCCACCTGCTTGAGGATGTCGGTCGAGGAAATAACCTCGACCTGACTGGTCACGCCTTCCTCGTCGAGAATCGGCTTGTCGTTGTCATTGGTGCCGTCGGGGCGCGTGTAAACCGATTCGCGCGTTTCGATCAAAAGCCGTGTTTCGGCCCTGTAATGCGGCGTGGCGAGCCAGGTGAGCGCGAACGCCAGGCCGGTTACGACCAGCGCGACGACAAGAATGCGCGGCCAATTCCTCGCAAGGCTTGCGAAGAGCTGCCTGAGATCGACGTCGACATCTGCGGCCGCGGATTGAACGGACATGCATCCTGCTCCGGTACTTAAAACACGTCGCCTTGAACAGGTTCATGCAACGCGCTTTAAGCTCTTGTTTTCATGCATGTCGTTGTCCCAAAACCGCTGCGCACTTTTGGGGCGACATGCATTGGTCAGGATGCACCGTAAACAACTATGGTAACTCAGCCGTTAATATCGCGGTAAGCATCTGTTAGGTTTTACTTGCAAGCGGCAACAAAAACATCAAAACCGGCCGTCTTCTGTCGGTTGCCGCCGCTTCGGCCGCGCGCCTTTACCGGCCATTAACCCTAACGGGATGATAACGGACCTCGACTCCCAAAGTTTGCCGCGGTGTAACAGCGGCCAGTCGAAGGTACGTGTCCGGCCATGAAAAGCACTGCTTCCCTCTTCCGCGCGCTGCTCACCGTGTCGTTGCTTGCCGGCTGCTCCAGCTACCGGCCGGCGCCGGCCGCCTTTCATAAAATGCTCGATCAGCCTTATCGCCTCGGCGCCGGCGACCGGGTCCGCGTGACCGTGTTCGAGCAGGAAGGGCTGACCAACGTCTACAGCGTCGACCAATCCGGTTATCTGTCCATCCCGCTCGTCGGCGCCGTACCGGCGCGCGGCCACACCGCACAGCAACTCGAAGGCGAGATCGCCGACAAATTACGCCAGGGTTACCTGCGCGATCCGGACGTTTCGGTCGAGATCGACCGCTACCGGCCGATCTTCATCATGGGCGAAGTCGGTGCCGCGGGCCAGTACTCCTATGTTCCGGGCCTGACCGTACAAAAGGCGATTGCCATCGCCGGCGGTTTCAGCCCGCGCGCCAACCAGGAAAGCGTCGATATCACCCGCGACATCAACGGCAAGGTCATGACCGGTCGCGTGGCCACCTCCGACCCGCTCCTGCCCGGCGACACGGTCTATGTTCGCGAACGCCTGTTCTAGTCCACGTGGCGGACACACTCAGGATCGTTCACTGCTTTCGCTCACCTGTCGGAGGGATTTTTCGTCACGTGCGCGACCTGACCGAGGCGCAGGTCGCCGCCGGGCATGCCGTCGGCATCGTCTGCGATTCGACGACGGGCGGCGACTTCGAGGAACATTTGTTCGAACAGATGAAGGGCACAATGGCGCTCGGCATCCATCGTACGCCGATGCAGCGGCATGTCGGACCGGGCGATCTCGCCTCGGCCTGGCGCACATTTGGGATCATCAAGGAATTGCGGCCGGACGTGCTCCACGGGCATGGCGCCAAGGGTGGCGCCTATGCCCGCCTGTTCGGCTCATTGTTGCGGGTATCAAGGTCTCGCGTAGCCCGCCTTTATTCGCCTCACGGCGGCTCTCTTCATTATGACGAGACCACCGCCACGGGGAAGCTGTTCTTCGCGCTCGAACGATTCATGGCGCGCTTCACCGACTATCTTCTGTTTGTCTCCGATTATGAAAGGCAGACATATCGCAGGAAGGTCGGCGAACCGCCCATCCCGAACAACCTTGTCTACAACGGCCTGAGCGCCGCCGAGTTCGAGCCGGTGCGGACCGAGCAGAATGCGGCCGACGTCCTCTATATCGGCATGATGCGCGACCTCAAGGGACCGGACATCTTCATCGATGCGCTGGTCCTTGCCGGAACGCGGCTCGGCCGCCCGGTGAGAGCGGTGATGGTCGGCGACGGCGACGACCTGCCGCGCTACCATGCGCAAGTGAAGCGGCTCGGGCTCGAAGGCCATATGCGCTTCCTGCCGCCGATGCCGGCGCGCAAAGCCTTCGCGATGGCCGAACTGGTTGTCGTTCCCTCGCGCGCGGAAGCCATGCCCTACATCGTGCTGGAAACGCTCGCCGCCGGCAAATCGATGATCGCCACCGCCGTCGGCGGCATCCCGGAAATCTTCGGAGCCGGTTCCCCTGCCCTGATCCGGCCTGACCCGCGCGAACTCGCCGGCAAGATGAGCGCGGCGCTGGCCGACCCCGAAGCGTATAGCAGCCTGATGCCCGACACCGCCGACCTCAAGACGCGATTCGGCGCCGACGTGATGGCCGCCGCGATCGAGACGGCCTATTTCGCCGCGCTCAAGCGTTAGCCCCAAAGGGCGCTAGCCCCAAAAGCTTCTCCAAAGCCACCTGTTGTTTCAAGGGTTTCTTAGCTCTCTTTTGCTATTCACCTCAGGGAAGCTTTGCGGATGCACCCATGAACGAGATCGATCCCGCACGCCGCTTTTCGATAGACGCGGTGCGCAAATTCGACGGCCCGGCCAGCGGCGATAAGCTTGGCGGGATGAACGACGTCGCCCGTCAGGTCGCGTCGCAATACAGGCGCGACACCATGTCGCCGATCATGGTCAGCGGCGTCCTGCGCATGGTCGAATTCACGCTGCTGTTCCTGTCGGGCCTCTGCGTCTATTTCTATTATGTCGGCTTCCTCAGCCATTTCGCCTGGCAATACCCGCTGACGATCGCCGCCGCCTCGTTCCTCGCCGTGGTGCTGCTCGACGTCACCGACTGCTACCAGGTCGTCTCGTTGATGCGGCCGCTCGCCAATTTCGGCCGTCTGCTGCTGGTCTGGGCCGGCACCTTCGCCTTGATGGCGCTGACGGCATTCGCCATGAAGATGTCGGAAGACTATTCGCGCCTGTTTTTCGGCACCTGGTTCGTTGTCGGCTTTATGCTGATCTTCGGTCTCAGGCTAATGATGTCCAAGCTGATCCGGCGCTGGGCGCGCGACGGGCGCATGGAGCGCCGGGCCGTCATCGTCGGCGGCGGCACGGCGGCGGAAGTCCTGATCCGCTCCGTCGAAAAGCAGCCCTACAACGACATCCGCATCTGCGGCATCTTCGATGACCGCGGCGACAAGCGCTCGCCACCCATCGTCGCCGGATATCCGAAGCTCGGCACCGTTTCCGAGCTCATCGAGTTCGCCCGCATCGCCCGCATCGACATGCTGATCGTGTCGCTGCCGCTGACCGCCGAATCGCGTGTCCTGCAGCTTTTGAAGAAGCTGTGGGTGCTGCCGGTCGATATCCGGCTCTCGGCGCATTCGAACGCGCTGCAGTTTCGGCCGCGCGCCTATTCCTATATCGGCTCGGTGCCGATGCTCGATATCTTCGACAAGCCGATCAACGACTGGGATTCGGTCGCCAAGCGCGCCTTCGACATCGTCTTCTCGATCATCGGCATCATCGTGTTCTCGCCGGTCATGCTGGTGACCGCGATCGCTATCAAGCTCGACAGCAAGGGACCGGTGCTGTTCCACCAGAAGCGGCATGGCTTCAACAACGAGATCATCGAGGTCTACAAGTTCCGTTCGATGTACACGGACAAGGCCGACCCGACGGCCAAGCAGACGGTGACCAGGAACGACCCGCGCGTCACCCGCGTCGGCCGCTTCATCCGCAAGACCTCGATCGACGAGTTGCCGCAGTTCTTCAACTCGCTTTTCGGTTCGCTCTCGCTGGTCGGGCCGCGCCCGCATGCCATTGCCGCCCAGTCGCACAACCTTCTCTACAATGAGGTGGTCGACGGCTATTTCGCACGCCACAAGGTCAAGCCAGGCGTCACCGGCTGGGCGCAGATCAATGGCTGGCGCGGCGAGATGGACACCAACGAGAAGATCCGCATGCGGACGGAATACGACCTCTATTATATCGAAAACTGGTCGCTGCTGTTCGATCTGAGGATTCTGTTCCTGACACCGATCCGGCTGCTCAATACGGAAAATGCCTATTGAGCGCCGTCGCGCGTGAGCTGCCGCCGGCTGCCGTCAACGCCAAGCTGATCGCGCTGATTGCGTCGGGCGCGATTTTCCTGGGCGTCTTCCTGTCCGGCTTCGTCATCGCCGAGCCGGCGCCATACGACCTCTACATGGTCGGGCTGATCATAGCGTGGTGCTTGTTTGGCCTGCGCATATCGCGCGCGGCGGCGCCGCTGCTGGTGCTGCTGGTGGTCATGAACATCGGCGGCATGATCTCGATGACCCAGATGTCGGACATTGCCAACACCCCGCTCTATCTCTGCGTGTCGCTGTTCCTTGCCTTCACCGCGGTGTTCTTCGCCTCGGTGACATCAGTCCAGCCCAATCTCTACCGGGTGATCTTCCTGGCCTATGTGATGTCGGCGGTGCTGACCTCGCTGCTCGGCATAGCAGGCTATTTTCATTCCTTCCCGGGGGCGGAGATCTTCACCAAATACGACCGCGCCACCGGCGCGTTTCAGGATCCGAACGTGTTCGGGCCGTTCCTGGTGCTGCCCGGCGTCTACCTGCTCTACCTCCTGCTTACAGGCCCCGTCTCACGCATGCCCTTGCTGGCGGTGCCGCTGCTGATCATCACGGCCGGTATTTTCTTCTCCTTCTCGCGCGGCGCCTGGGGCATGTTCGGCGTTTCGGCGATCCTGCTCACCGGCGCCCTGTTTCTGCAGAGCGCCAGCGGAAAATTCCGGCTGCGTGTCGTCGTCATGACCATCGCCGCCATCTCGCTGCTGGTCATAGCGATGCTCATCATCCTGCAGCTGCCGGGCGTCTCGGAGATGTTTTCCAGCCGCGCCCAGCTGGAACAGAGCTACGATACCGCCCGCCTCGGCCGTTTCGCCCGCTACACGATCGGTTTCCAGATGGCGCTGGAGCATCCGCTCGGCATCGGCCCGCTCGTCTTCGGCACGATTTTCGGTGAGGACACGCACGACATCTGGCTAAAAATGCTGATGGATTATGGCTGGGTCGGCTTCGTGTCGTTCCTGACGCTGACCTGCTGGACGATATCAGCCGGCTTTCGCATTCTCCTGCGCGACAGGCCGTGGCAGCCCTACCTTCTGTGCGCCTATGTCGCCTTCATCGGCAATATCGCGCTGGGCACCTTCATCGACATCGATCACTGGCGCCACGTCTATCTGCTGCTCGGACTGATCTGGGGCGCCATCGCGCTGGAATACCGCCATCAACGGCAGTTGCGGCCGCTGGCGCTGCCTGCGCCGAAGGCTAAGGCATGATGGATTTCGGGGGCAAGTCTAAGTTTTGAAATGGTCGGAGTGGCCGGATTCGAACCGACGACCCCTTGACCCCGAGGAAATTGGGCGCAACGCGGATTTCGATTAAAGTTCATTGCGTTATGCCGTTTTCCCCTTCCTAGTTCGGGACTTTTTTCGGGACTTCGCGACAGCGTTTTGTAGCAACTCCATCGCTGCGGCCACCTCTTCGTCCAGCACGTGGGCGTAGCGAGTGGTGGTCTTAGCCATCGCCGTCGAATATGGCGGGAACTCGCTGCAGGGCTGGTGATGGGCATAGGCATAGCCGTCGGCATGGCGCAGGCCGGATGAACTTAGGCGAGCGTCGCGCAATCCAACGTATAGGCGGCAACGCCATCACTACGACCGCGGCAACGGCCGTATCCGGGGGCGAAACGTTGATCGTCATCTAAGCACCCCACCAAACGATGGCTGCACACAGCAAAAACACGAGCGCGGCACACGCGATCAACATACCTCTTCGCGTTCGCCACCTTGGCGGCTCAGCCGGCACAAGCCTGAACCGCTGGGCATGCTCCGTTGCGAGTTTCAGTAGGGCTGCAGCCGTTTCGCGCGGCGTCCACCCCTTCGCTTCCGAGGCGGTCACCAAGGCTGCAAATGCGACTTCCAAGGCGACTTCACAGTTGACGTCCCGATCTGGGCTACCCTTTGGCAATATGGGTGGTTGCACGGCTTGGGACATGCACACAAAGCGGCTCGCGGATGAAAGGTTCCCGCGTTTCGAGCCCTTCACTTTCGAAGGTCGCCGAGCAGTTCGAATTCCCCGACGTCTTCAGCCAGTTGGTCGACGGGCCGCTGCGATACTTAGTGTCTCGACGCTTGGACACCATTCCCTCAAGGCCGGCCTGGTCGATCAGGTGATAGATCGCATTGGCGTCGCCCGGGAGCGCCTGGCTGAACTGGATGCGGATGTCAGGCGGGATGATGCCGGCAAGGATGTCGCGGCGCTCTTGGAGCGCCATGTCGCGCAGGTCGTGGCCGTTGAGGTGCAGCAGATCGAAGGCAACAAAGTAGAGATCGTGCTGGCGCCGCGTGAAGGCCTTACGCAA
>NZ_NPKJ01000039.1 GCF_002284575.1 Mesorhizobium temperatum | reverse complement strand
GCTCGCTACAGCGCTATCGAGGGCGCGCTCGCGAGCGGCTTCGCTACCGCCGAGCTACACCACCTGTAGGGACGCGACCCCTCGCCGCCTTGAACCGCTGACAGGCCTCCCCTGGGCGGACTTGGTCAGCCGTGATTGCGGACCACTCGCCAAATCGAGGAATGGCGGGTGGTCCCTTATCAACGCAGGAAGGGACGTAGCTGCGCAGATATCAATTCGTTCTTCAGTCCCATAGTTAAAGTCGGCCGGTTGTCAGCTAACAACCATCCCAATTGCCAGGAAAGCGATGGAGATAGCGAAGACCGATGCAAGTAACCAGCGAGCCTGGTGGACACTATTCTCCATGGATTCCTCCCGTGAACGTACGGCGAGCAACGAGCGCTGGCAGTCGCGGTTCCGGGCTGCACCCCATCCTCGCCCTCTGCGCCCAACAGGTCAGACTTAGGTCCAACGGCAAGGCGTCTGGAGTCGGACCGAAGCCCAGCCGAGGAACGTTTGCGGCTGCCACATGTTTGGTGAGCCTGGCGCGACGAAGATGCGTCCCAACGCAAGAGACTCACATAAAGGAGGCACTTATGAGAATGCATCGTTCCACTGCAGCCGCGGGATTTCTGCTGCTGGCAGGTATCGGCGCCGCTGCCGCTCAGGACGTGATCATCGAGCCCGAGCAGGAGACGGTCATCAGGGAATATGTGAAGAAGCAGCCGCTCGCATCGGTGAAGATCCCTGGGGTAGAGCTCAATATCGGCTCGGCGCTGCCCGAGACGGTCGAGCTTCATGAAGTACCCGACGTCAAATATCGTTACGTGGTGGTCGACAACCGGACCGTTGTCGTTGATCCAGGCACACGCAAGATTATCAAAATCATCGAGTGACCTAAGCGACTGGGAGGACAGCCCGCCGTGCCGCAAGGTGCGGCGGGAAGCCAGCAAGGAGAAATGTGATCACCATGTCGAACCGTGAGATTGGAGCGTCCCGGGCACTCCGAATGCGCGTGACTGACCTCAACAAGAGGATGCGCGGCGCCCGGATTACCGAGAATGAACTGAAGATCTTTCGAAAGGTCGCAGCCGTCATGGAGGGCGGCAAGGGCAGAATCGATGCCGACGATTTGATTGCCGCATCCTTCGTCGTCGAGACGCTGGACTAACCAAGCTGCCTTTAAGCTCTCCAGAATGCGAAGCGCTGCAATGTCCCTCTCTCCCAGCCTGTTCTCTGTTGGTCTGACTTTCCAATGCCCGCAGTGCAACTTCACCGTCATCAAGAACGGCAGCTGGTTTCAGGTCGTTTCCCATTACAAGTGCGAGGGGTGCGGACGCGAAATCCGGATTACCTATCCCGACAAGATTGCTATCTTCCAGAAGCACGCGTACTTGGCCACGCCCCCCCGGGGACCGCTAAGGAGAAGCCCGCGCCCCTCCTCCGAGCGCGGGCCTGCTGCCCGATCTGCAGCGGGCTAAACGGGGGTAGGCCCACTGCTCAAACAGCAGTTAGTAACTGCTAATGTTCCAGGCGCGGCGTAGGATTTCGTCCCGGATGGTGTCGGGAAAGATGCGATCCTCCATCCCAGCTGGCGCTGCTTGGCCGCGTGTTCGATCGCTTAAAGATTGACGCCCAATCGGAACACCAGCATGAAGCACTTGCGTCCCGAATATCGCCAACTACATGGCCGGAGTGGTGGACGAGGAAGAGCTTTTTTCAGCTTCCAGACAGCCGCTGGGATGGTCGGCGGACCCGCTCGCTCCCCACCCCGGTTTGGCGCGTGGGTCCTTGGAACGGAGTCGCATCATCGGCGTTACCCGGCCAACCAAACGCTGCCAATGATATGGAGGAACGGGCGTGATCGAGTTGACTGAGAAGGAAAAGCGCTTTCTCAAGCGCGTTGACACCATCACCCACGTTCCCTGGTCGAACAAAGTCACCGCCGTAGATGCCAAAGGCAAGCCCCTGCGTATCGCAAGGGCGACGTTTGCCCGATTAAGAGACGACGGCATCATCATCCGATCTACTAGCGACCTGACCTCGAACACCTACGTCATTAATTCTGCACCGGTGACGCCACAAGTCGAGGAAGTGCAGGAAGCGTCCTGATCGGCCGGGATTAATAGGCGGACTGGCGCCGCCAAATGAAGCAGCGGCTACCGAGTAGATCCTTCCAACCGCCGGTTGGTAGACGCGATGCAGTCGGTCGCCTATGATTTTTTACGGTCCGCGCACCGGGCAAATCCCGACCCATCCCGCGCT
Organism: Mesorhizobium temperatum; assembly: GCF_002284575.1. Taxonomy (GTDB): domain Bacteria; phylum Pseudomonadota; class Alphaproteobacteria; order Rhizobiales; family Rhizobiaceae; genus Mesorhizobium; species Mesorhizobium temperatum. The sequence continues at coordinate 35,576 of NZ_NPKJ01000039.1, read as the reverse complement.
CGGTGAACGCTTGATCGCCCCGTCGCGCTCTAAGGTGGGGCGGGCTTTTTTGTTCCTACGTATGGAGTCGCCGTGAACTATCCGCAAGCCGTTGATCTGACATCCTGATTAATGCGGACGACGGCTTTGGAATTGCAGGATTTGCGGTGTTTGGGCGCTGTTTTCCTGCAATTCGATTTTACGATTCCCTTGCGCTACGGCGAAATACCGCGACCTGACCGCAGCAGCGAAATCGCTCTATGCGGACAGCGCCATCATCGACGGTGAGATCATCGTGCTCACTGATGCCGGCCTGTCGGATTTCGCGGCTTTGCGCAAGGCCATCACGCGGCGCCAGCACGACCTCTATTTCGTCGCCTTCGATCTGCTGCACCTAAACGGCCACGACCTGCGCGACATGGCGCTGCAAGAGCGCCGCGATATCCTTGCCGGCATCATCCCGCCTGACATCCGCATCCAGTTCAGCCAGGCGCTTCCTGGCGATGCCAAGGCGATCTATCACCTGGTCGATCAGGCCGGCCTTGAGGGAATGGTGTCCAAGCGTCGAGACAGCAAGTATCGCAGCGGCCCTTCGACCAACTGGCTGAAGACGAAATGCTATACCGTCGGGGAATTTGAACTGCTCGGCGTCGAGCGTGAGGCTGGAAAGCCGCCATTCGCGCTGATGGCCGAGCCAGGGACCCGCAAATACGTCGGCAGCGCTTTCGTCAGCGTCAATCGCGAGATGCGGGAGCGGCTTTGGAAGCGCGTCCAGGATCACGCCGGGCCGGCGCCCAAGAACATGCCAAAGCGGCCGGCAACGCAGTGGGTCAAACCGGGGAAGCTCGCGTGAAGCACCTGCGCGGCGAGGATGACCTTCGCCACGCCTCACTGCAGGATTTCTGGGATGAGGATTGAAGACGACGCACGCGTTGGCATATTTGCCGACGTGACGCTGCCCGTCGACCCTTTACCGCCTTGCCTTACGCCAGCCGGCCGCGCGCGCCTCGGCCTCGCTGCAGAACCAGCGCTCGCCTTTGCTCGGCGTGATCACTGTCTCGTCGTAATACTCTTGGCCAGGCAGATGGTAGATATGCTCACCCGAGTTCACGCTGATGTTGCCTTTGACGTTGCAACCGGAGCCGAGAAGACCGAAGCCGGTCGATTGCTCGCTGACCGTCTCGACCTTGTCGGCGTTCGCAGCCCGCCAGTCCCACGGGGGATCGAATCTGCCTTGCCAGACGCCGCGATGCGCGGCCTTGGCTGAGACTTGCTCGGCGGCGAATGCCCCGTTCGAATAGCGAGGCCAATCTAGAGCGAGGCCTTGTTCAACGAGCCATTTCTGAACGCTTCGGCCGTCGGCGCGATTGCAGTTCCCGACAAGACGCCCGTACCGATCACGGTCGACAAAACTGCAATGCAGTGGTCGCGAAGCTGCCAGGAACTCGTCCAAGGCTTGGGCAGCGCGGCGCCCGCATGGATAATCGAAGCCCTTCGCGTCGTCGCAGTACTGCCGGCTCTCTGGCGCATCGATGCCGTTGAAACGAATCCTTTGGCCTGCAATCTCGACCGTGTCGCCATCGATCACCGACGCTCGGCCTTTCATTGGGCCAAGCAATGGTTCTGTCCAGTTTGTAATCGTGCTCTGGAGGCCTGCAGTGCTCTGTTGGCCGGCGGTGCTCTGGATCGCGAATTGAGTGACTGCTGCGGCAAGCGTGGCGACGCCGAGGAAGATCAGCCCCAAGAGCGGTCGCGGGAGACGCCGTGACGGCATTCTTCTGCCGGCGCGCTTACGCCACCGGTCAGCCTGATTGGCACCCTGATATCGGCGGACTTTGCCCACGCCCCTTCTCCCGAAAGAGAGAATGCTTCCATTGAGGGCGAGAGTCCAGCTTGCGCGGGGGTTTTACGCGGTCTGAAGCTGTTCGACAGAACTCGCGCCTGGATCGACGACGCAAGAACGGTCCCGCTCTGGTCATAGCAACTTGCGAATTCCATGACGTTTGTCCTCAGCCTTTGCGCCGCTTGGACACATCTTCTTCCGACATGGGCTTTCCTTGTCCGGTGTTCTCGCCAATCCCGGACTTGGCTGCAAAACTATAAAGAAGGCCTGCCACGACAAGCACCAAAAGCGTGCCGAGCGCCGCCACCTGCCACAGACCGAGCCCGCACGCCACGCCAATTGCGCCAGACAGCCACATGCCTGCACCGGTCGTCAGCCCGTGGATCTCGCCTCTCGAGAACAAAATCGATCCGGCAGCAAGGAACGCGACGCCAGCGGTAACCGCTTCGACAACACGAATCGGATCGACCTTCACGGATTCCTGCAGAAACATCGGCGCGTGAACGATTTCAATCGTCAGAATACCGAAAGTAGCCGCTGCCACGCAGACCAGGATATGGGTGCGAAGCCCGGCAGGCCGATGGCGCACGATCCGATCGATACGCTGGGCAAGGCGACCCGGCACAATATGCTCGTCAAGGCGGAATGCAGCTGCGGCAATGTTCGCTATTGCCGTTCAGCGGACCTGATGATGGTCTACGGCGGCGGGGTCGATCCACTGTCGCTCAAGTTCGACTGCAGCCGCTGCAAGCCGCAGATCAAGATCACGTTGCTCGAGGTCCACCCCGAGCATCTGCCGAAGCGCCTGATGATCCACAAGCCTATGAAGATCGATGGCAAGATCGTTTGGCACACGGAAAGATTTCGAGGGTGACCATTTATTGAATGGCCGGCGCCGCTTGGGGGCGTTGGGGTAGATTGCCTGTAGGGCGCCGGACGGGCGGATTGGGGTCCGCCCTTGGAAGGTACCGCCCGTGGCGATTCAAGTAACTTCCGTGATCGCGGAATGTCAGGAGGCGGTCGACGACGCTCAGTCCTTTGCATCGTCACCGTCTTGCACAGAGCCATCGTTTTCATCTGCCGGGCTTTCTAACCCGGCCAGTTGCCGGTCGGCTATTTCTTTAGCGAGGCCCACCAGGGCATCGACCTCTTGCATCTGGTCCACGTGACCGCCATTGGCGACGCCTTTCCGGATCCTCTTCAGTTGGTCAGAGGTTCGTCGTAACATTTCGGCGATAGAAGGCTTCTCGGCCACGCCTGCATCTCCTGCATCCCAACCGTCGAGACGAGCAAGCGTTCCGGCCCGAAACTTTTTACGGCAAACGTCGACATTCAATCGACCCGCTTTTAATCCGGGTCATGAAGTCCGCGCCATCCGTTGCGCAAGTTCGAGCGGCCCAGCGGCTTGCGGTGGGGGGAGACCGCTAGGCCTGACCAGCGAGCCTTGGGGGTGCTCGCCTAGCTGGCGATATATGATCTCAATCTAATGTAATCGAAACATGCGAATGAAGTACGTGGCGGTAATTCCGCTGTGTAGAAGCCATAAGGTGCCCCGGAATGGGTCAATGCGTCTGGCACCGCACTTGCATGGTCAGGTATGGGGGAATGGGGCGGAGGCCCGTCGCTTCGCAAATGTAGCGGCGGGTCTTCTACATAGAGGTCGCGTCCCAGCCTACGCGCTGCCGTCCGTCTCGCTTTCCTCGTCGATCGCCCGGACCGGGAAGGCGTTGGTTTCCAGCCATTCGCGCAGCACGATCTGAATGAGATCCGGCCGCGAAATTTTCATCTCGGCAGCACTTTCATTCCCTGTCACGGAGTGTCGTGCGGCGGCTAGGTAAAATTCGATCAGCATAGATCGGATGGACGACGCCCGAGCGGCCACCAAACCAGCCGGCCAAGGCACCTAGGACAAGCGCCACGAAAGCAAGGATGGCACTAGTCGATGCGACCGATGCGGCGGCTTGGGCCGCTTCAATCGCCTGCTGCTTCGCCGACTCTACGGTGTCGTGATATTGCTTTTCCATGTTGGTGACCTGCTGCGTGGCCTGGTCCAACGGTATACCTCGAGCGGTCGCTAAAGCTTCCGCCGCCTGTTTCCGCGCCGCGTCAGCACTGGCTGCATCTCCCATGACAAGACTTCGCATTGCATTCATGGCAGCGGCATTCAGAGCGTCTGAGTCGGTGCCGGTGGCCCTAACCTGCGACTCAAGTGCCTCAAGCGGATTGGAATTTGCGAGCATTGGCGCGGCTGTTTGGGCGATTGTCTGACCTGTACCGCCAAGGGCGCTGGCGACGCCGCTGAACACACCACCAACCAGACTGCCGACACTGCTGGTCAGCAGGTAGATCACAAGCAGCGTGGTCAATGCCCAAGTAGTTAGGCCGTGTAAAGCGCCCGTGGTCGGCACGATCTTACCAGACATCCGCGCGGATATGTAACCCCCGGCAAAGGCAGCAATGATCCCGGCGACGACGTACCAAATGCCAGCAACAATCGAGAATGTAGTGCCGTCAGGATTATCAGATGTGCCGGGATCGAGGGTCGCAATCCCAATTCCTAGACCTAGCATCGCAAGCAGGGCCTGCACTACGAGCGCGACTACAACGCCAGCAAAAATAGCCCCCCAACTGACTTTGTTAAGCTGTATCGTTTGATCAACGGAATCGGCATCATAAACACTGGGACGGACGTTGGTGTCTTCGTGAGAGAAAGTGCTCATGGCTTAGTTCCTTTGAGTCAAGCCCTTTTGGGCAGTTGCGAGTGAAGCGATCTAGATTCGGCGGTCGAACCCGTGAGAAAAAATGCCTGCTGGCGCCCTCAACTCTTTTGTATGGTTTATGTTCCGGTTTAATGCCGTCGGCCTGCTAAGGTGACCTCGCTAGTGGAATGAATGTGACGGTCGAGTCCGAATGTGGATTCCCGTCGGCGGTTTTGCGTGCGAGTCTTGAGGATGCGCACCGGGATCGTTGTCACAGTGACCACCGCGGACCGTGACCGGCTGGAAGCCATTGTTGCGGACCGCAACAGCCCTCAGAAGCACGTCTGGCGCACCAGGATTGTGCTGGCCACAGCGGATGGGCTCGGCACGATGGCGATCATGCAGAACACGGCGATGAGCAGGACGGCGGTCTGGCGTTGGCAGGAGCGGTTTTGCGAGGAAGGCGTCGATGGCCTTCTGCGCCACAAGACCCGGCCCTCGCGCGTCAAGCCCTTTGGGCCGGAAGTGGCCGGACGGATCGTCGCCCTGACGCTGGCCGAACCGCCGGGCGAGACGACCCATTGGACCGGCCGCGCGATGGCGAAGGCCGCAGGCGTGAGCCTACGTCCAGCGCGTCTGGCGCTCGCACGGGCTTCAGCCGCACCGCATCCGAACCTTCAAGCTCTCCAACGACCCGCAGTTTACGGCGAAGGTGCGCGACATCGTGGACTCTACGTCGACCCGCCGGCCCATGCCGTGGTCCTGTCGATCGACGAGAAGAGCCAAATCCAGGCGCTGGATCGCACCCAGCCGGGATTGCCCATGAAGAAAGGCCGCGCCGGCACCATGACCCACGATTACAAGCGGCACGGAACCACTACCCTCTTTGCAGCTCTCGACGTGCTGGAGGGCAAGGTGATCGGCCGGTGCATGCAGCGCCATCGCCATCAGGAATTCATCCGCTTCCTCAACGCCATCGAAAAAGCCGTGCCGGCGAAGAAAGCCGTCCACGTCATCCTCGACAATTATGCAGCCCACAAACACCCGAAGGTGATCGCCTGGCTTTCCCGTCATCCCCGCGTCACCTTCCACTTCACGCCGACTTGCGCCTCATGGCTGAACGCGGTGGAGGGGTTCTTCGCCGCGCTGACCAAGCGACGCCTCAGACGCGGCGCCTTCGTCGGCGCCGTCGATCTGCAGGCCGCCATCAACCGATACCTCGCCGACCACAACACCGACCCCAAACCCTTCCGCTGGAAGCCGACCCCAACAACATCATCGCAGCCGCAAGCCGAGGGCACCAGACGTTGGATTCAATCCACTAGTACCGCTCAAAAGGACTGGAGCTAATGGCGCCGCAGAGGCTACGGACTCTTCATCGACACCAGTCCCTTTATGATGGGTTCTGTCACCAGAAATCCCTGTGGTCGTTTACGATTTCTTCTTCGAGTTCAGGGAATGGGCCACGGATCGCTACATGGCGCCGTCCGGCGGCGAACACCTGGTGACAGCTCAGATCGAGGGTCAGATTCTCCGGATTGTCTGCGGTCAGCTCGGCCAACCGCCTTTCGCTGAGTCCGTAGACCACGGTGCCGATGCCAGCCCAGTAACAGGCCCCGGCGCACATGCAGCACGGCTCGACCGAGGTCACCAGCGTGCATCGCTCGAGAAAGGTCGGGTCGTATTGCTGCGCGGCCGCGCGGGCCACGTTTGCCTCTGCGTGGCCAACGCCGCGATCCCGCGCGTAGGTGTTGCCCGACGAAAGGAGCACGTCGCCCTCCGGCCCGACTAGGAGCGCCCCGAAGGGATGATTGCCACTGGCCCGGCTCTCGGTGGCGATCTCCACGGCGAGACGTAGATATTCGGTATCGCTCCTCATGGCCGCCTCCTTGGGATGCCCATTCGTAACTGCACGCGTAAAGGCCCTTCGCCTGGATTCTATATTCTTGGAGCGCTTGGGAGCTGTCCAGTCATGGGCATTAAATTCATGGCTGCGCAACGTGGCATAGAGGTTCGGGCGCTTTCGATCGACACAGAAGCCGATTGGGACCCACATCCTCGACAATTATGCAGCCCACAAACACCCGAAGGTGATCGCCTGGCTTTCCCGTCATCCCCGCGTCACCTTCCACTTCACGCCGACTAGCGCCTCATGGCTGAACGCGGTGGAGGGGTTCTTCGCCGCGCTGACCAAGCGACGCCTCAGACGCGGCGCCTTCGTCGGCGTCGTCGATCGGCAGGCCGCCATCAACCGATACCTCGCCGACCACAACACCGACCCCAAACCCTTCCGCTGGAAAGCCGACCCCGACAAAATCATCGCAGCCGCAAACCGAGGGCACCAGACGTTGGATTCAATCCACTAGTAGCATCACGAAAGAGCATCACGGCCCGTCGGAAGGGAGCTGGGGTGCGGCAGATCCGGCTGCTCTGCGAGACGGAAGGGGTACGCGCTAGGCATCTCGGTCGCTATTAGCCAGGTAGTTATGAATGTCACTTGCGGCCGCCGCTGCATGGCCGAATGCCACGGCGATCTGGTTGATCTCGTCGACCACATCGCCAGCAGCATAGAGGCCCAGGATGTTTGTACGCTGATGCGAGTCCGTAACGAGATTACCGACCTCATCACATTTTGCACCAAGCTCGACTGCCAGCTGCGACCGCATAGTACAGCCCATTGCGGGATAAATGGTATCGAACGCGAGCACTTTCCCGTCGGAGAACTCGACAATTGCATCTGGGCCGGAGGCGCGAATTGCATCTCGGGTACACGCTGCGACCTCGATCCCTTCGCGCGCTAGCATCGCAAGAGCGTGCGGGTCGTCCCCGGTTTCGGGATCCGTCATCAGTAGGGTGAGGTTGCGAGTGAAGGTCCGCATGAACAACGCCTTTTTCATCGCATTTTTCAATGGACCGATTACGGCCACACGTTTGTCGATCACCTCGTACCCGTCGCAGATGGGGCACAGCCGCAAGGTGCCCGCCTTGATCAGGTCGGCGGCATTCGAAATGTCGGGAAGCTTGTCGACGATGCCTGTGGCCATCAACACGGTGCGAGCTCGAATAGGAAGCGAGGCAGTAGCTATGAAGTTAGCCCCAGCGTGCCGAACGGATCGGACCGTGTCTTCGACCAGGTTTGCCCCATACCGGACGGCCTGCGAATGCAGGCGTCCAAGCAGGTCGGTGCCCGTGATGCCATCCGGAAAGCCAGGACAGTTGTGCGTCGACGGAATCCACTTTGCCCGGCTTTCGCCTGCGTCGACGAGCACCACCTGCCGCCGAAATCGTCCAAGGTAGGTTGCGGCCGTCAGACCGGCCGGCCCGCCGCCAATGATCAGGCAGTCGAACATGGCACATCCTGGCCGGTCGTATCTCGATCAACCACTGAGAACTCCTCCAAGCTGGAAAACCGCGCCGACCCGAAGAGGCAAGGCGCAAAACGAAAAGTCCGAGTTGGGTAATTCTCGGTGCCTCATCAACACCATCAACTTCAATATGTTCCGGGCAAAGGTACTGAGACCCGCTCGACTGGTTGGGGCGGCCGCAGTCGTAGGATGATGTCGGCATTTCCGAGACGACTTTAGTATCTATCGCGTTGCCACTGTTTGTTTCTCAACGCCACCGCCTGCTGAAATGCGCGCGCCGCAGCATCGCAGGCAATCGTCGAAGGTCCGTTGGCAAAAAGTATCACCTCAGCAGATTTCTGCGTGAGACCGTGCTTTTGCGCGAAGACGCCAGCCTCGTATGGGTGATCGTAAGATTGAGGGTCTGGGTTGGCGCGACCTTTGCCCACGGCGGCTATTCCCTATTCTCATTGGCGCCCGCGGGATGCCTTAGACTTGGCCGCTTCCCTTCTGCAAAAGCCCGCGCGTAAGATTCAACCTCGAAAGTGCTTATGTGCGCCGCGCCGTTTTGGACGACGCGGACAAACCACTCGCCCATGTTTTCGGTGATCTCAACGGAGGCAGGAGCAATGTTTTCGTTAGCAGCCATGTACTTTCTCCCTGGTAATGGGCGAAAGCACCTGTTTTGACTTCCAAGCGCCCGCGGGCCGGGATGGAACGGACGACCTGACGGACGCTACGCCCTTTTGAGGGGTCCGCTACCTCATTTGTTAGGCGTGCTCGTGCATGGAACCTAATGGTCTGTGCCAGCTTAAAATCGTCATGAGCACGCGCGGCGCCAATTTTCTGCACAAGTGGATTTCGAACAACGTTCCCGAGACGGCGAAAGCCGACGTCATTTCGATCGATGAACTCACGCACAAGCTGATTGCCGATGCCAAGGCGCTCGGTATCAAGAGCGACGAAATTGGGGAAGAAGTCGACAGTCTTTACCGAACGATCCTCGATGCCATCGTGCATTTCGATCAGGGATTGCCGGAATAAAGGGTTTTTTGTCCACAGGCGCCTCACGCGGTCCGTAAATATGTCGGTATCCCGTTAAGGTCCCGGTCACCTGTCGCGCCCACGATCCACATCGACGGGCATTCCCACGCCCGCCGCCCCCCGGGCTAAAGCCCGCTGCCCGTTGCTCTCAAGCCCACGCAGCGGGCTTTTTTCTTTGCGTCGTGCCTGATTGGGATTAGCTGCGCGGGTGTCATCGGGGTGGAGGGTTGAATGCCGATCCATCGAAAAGCTGAAGAGGCTGGCGTCTTCAATCCATCCGAGGTCGCCTTACTGGGCCGGGTGTTCGACAGGCTGAAGATCGAGGGGCAATCTGAGCAGCGACGCGAAGCGCTCGCGTCCCGGATCATTGCAAATTAAATGGCTGGAGTGACGGAGGAGGAAGAGCTTGTTTCGGCGTCCAAACTGCCGCTGGGGCGGTAGGCGGGCTTTTCGCGTTTGCCTACCGGTTCAGCTTCTCGACGGTTTCGATGATCGCCTTCGCTAGGGCTTCGGCCTCGTCGATCGGTTCGGGACCGTAGAGCAGCAACACGGCCTCCTCGCTGGGCAGGACGCCGGCGGGGCATGTCTGTTCGATCGCCATGCGGATCAGTTTGAGGCCCGGTCGCTCGCTGCCATTGTGGGCCGTTTTTCCCTTACGCGCTCGCGATCCATGGCAGGCTTCCTTCATTCGTGGAACCTAATGTAACTCAGCGGATTGAATCGCGTTCCGTGAGTGCCGTTCATGCGTTTGAAGTTCATCGAGCCGTTGATGCCGACCCTTGTGGACAAGCCTCCCGAAGGCGACGGCTGGAGCCATGAGGTCAAGTTCGACGGCTACGCGGAACTGCCGTCCCGGCCTGCCCGAACAAACTCAGATGGGAGGCTCGCATGAACTCTTGGCAAACCAACACTTTGGAGGTGTGCGGCCTTCTTGCCGTTCCGCTGTCGCTTATCCTTACGGTTCTGCTGGCAGGTCTAATCCTTAGCTGACCGTCAGCATGGCCCTTTGCCTCCGGCGGCTCGTGGCTGTACGGGATCGGCAGGCGTGAACGCCTTCCTTCTCGTTGTCGAACTAATATTCGAGAGGGCCACTGACACACAAATGATATTGAGTGTCGATTACGCGCCGCTTATTCGTGCCGATGCGCCAATGCATTGCTAAAATAAAAACGTTACGGTCCGAGACTCAAGACCCCTTCGGCGCAGGGGAAGGGAGGCAACCACAATGCGCGAATTGCCCAAGAGCATTAACGCAGACGTTCTGATCGAAATCAGCAGATTTCTAGATGATAGGCCGAAGTCGACGCCGGTCCCGGTTCACAAGCTTGCGTTGATAATCCGGCAGCGTTTTAACGCTAGGCTTCCGGCTGAATCGATCGAAGAGCTGATCATCGAGATGGCCATGACGCGTCAATTGCCAATGCTGTTCGACCTGCCCGAAACAGATACGGACAATGTGATCTCGATTGCTTTAGCCCGCGCTTCCTGAGCCGTGCCCTAGAGCGGTCGGCCGGCACGTGTCATTGCCCGGATGATGGCAAGTTCTGCCTCAAGCTTGGCGTTTTCCTTTTGCGCCACATTGTCCGCCGCGACGAGACGCTTCAATGACCGCATGATCTCGCCGCGCGCCCAGCCTGCCTCCAGCATGCAATCGACGATCGCCTGAAAACCGGGTTCCATGGCTTCCTGGCAGTCGATCTCGCGGTCTGGGTAATCGTCCTGTCGTCGGGGCGAATTGATCATCAGTTGACCCGCATCTGTCCGGCATACTTTGGGTTCTTGCGCAGCTCGCGCTCGGTCGTGCGTTGCAGATGCTTTGACAGTTCGATGGCGGTGTCTCCGTCTTCAATCAGACTGCCGATCAATTCGGCGCCCAGCATCGTATGCGCATAAACCGCACTCTCGGGCGAAAGGCCGTTGAGCAGCTTGGCTACCCTTTTGGCAACACGCTCGATGGCAGGCATCTCCTTGCGAATGATCGCGTCGAGCTCGGCCTGCTCTCCTTACGTGATATAGAACATAGGGCGTCTCCTTTCAGATATACCGTTCGCCGGCGGCGCGGTGTTCGAAGCAGAACCAACGGGGCGCCTGTCTCGGCTTGGCGAAGCCTCATCCTGCATTCTTGCCGCAATCGGGGTGCTCGCACCTATGGTGCTGAATGCCGGGGCGCGTGACGGGCTCCATTGCACCCGGAAGGCGGATCAGTTCGTCTCTCATAGCAGGTTCGATCATGTGCGGGCTGTCTTCGGAACTCGGTCATAAGCAGACGTATTCACGTCCCGGCTCACCCGATAGAACTGCCTCCTGTTGCTATCCGGCCAATAGTGAACGAAATAGGAACAAAGAGTCAATGGCGCCCTTGACGGACGAGGAATATGTTCCTTATTCCTGTTCTGATCTGAGTAGGAAAGGAACGATGGCGAAGCGCCAACCGCGCCGACGGGCAAAGCTATGGCGAAAACAGCGGAGGACAATTTCCGGATCGAGGTTTGGGACCGCGAAGAGAAGGCGCTCGTCGAGACAATCTGTCGAACGCCGGACTGCTCGATCAGCCAAGCTGCATGGCAAGTCGCTATCCGGCGCCGACCGGGGATGCTCCTGATTCACTACAACAGCCGGCATGTCATGGAGAAGATCATCACGCCCGGCGAGCCGACTGTGGCGCCGCAAACCATCGTAGAGGGCAGTGTACATGCCGGATTAGACGTATCGCTAGGCGATCTCCGCGAATGGCACACGTTGCGCGCCTGGTGCAGAAACTGCTCGCACCATGCGGAGGTAAGGGCGCCGGCTCTCGCCAGGCGCTACGGCAAAGGCGCGCTGTTCAGCACCGTCGAGAGGGCGCTGCTCTGCACGAGTTGCGACAGGGGCGGACCGGTCAGGCTGGAGGTACACAAGCTACCGAGGAACTGAAAGGATATGAAATATGCAGGACCTGATTGACTTTCTCCAAACCAATTCCGCGCTGGTGCTGGCTAACCCAATAGCCTTTTCCACGTTCGCGGTCCTTTTTGGAGGCGGAGGCTTCATAGTCGGGCGCTACTTTTTGACGGAGCGCATCGCCAATCTAGAAAGCCGCATCGCCAGGCGGGATGACGAGATTGCCGAACTTAAAGCGCTGCAAATTGCGAAGAAGCTGAAACTGCCGATGGTGCCGATTGCTCGCACCATCGCCATCGAAGGAAGCGACAGGTCGGCGCGCGTTAGCGTTAGCTGAGGTGTCATGGCTTGATCGTGAAAAGGTCGCTCTTACGCGTTCCCGTCGGTTTCGCTCTCTCCGTCGATTTCGCGCACTAGCAGTAGGCGTTGGTTTCCAGCCACTCTCGCAGCGAACTGCTCCGCATTCGCGCGATCAGCTTCGGGCCGTGAGTCTATCGATGGCGATTTTCTTCCGTTTAGAGATCGGGCCGTTCAAGCTTCCGCGTTCACGAGGCCGGCAACGAGATTGCCAGCCAGATTGAGGGCGATGACGCCGACTAGCGCCCGCACGACCCTGCGAGGGTGCGCAACGGCTTTGGAACGGTCATCAAAGATCGCTTCCATGGGGGCATGCTGGTCAGCAAATTCCCGCCTATAAAAGCAAGTTCGCAGAAGCTTGCCGCCCCAAAATGTTGCGCACGTTCGACACCTGCCATCGGCCATTGCGCGCTGTTCGAACGCCGCGGCTGTTCAGGGCAATGGCCAGGCCACGCAGGCTGGTGATGCCGGACTGCTGGATGGAGGCGATGATCGGGTCTGGGCAAATCTGTCAGCCTCCCGGATCGAGACCTTCCGACCTCTCGCTGCAGCTTCCGCTGTGTTGGTCGGATTACCGAGCTTCATTCCAGTGGTCTTGCGAGAGGCGAGGGCGGCCTTGGTCCGTTCCGAGATCATTCGCCGCTCCTTCTCGGCCAAAGCCGCATAGAGGTGCAACATGAACGGATCGGCATCAGCACCGAGTTCGGCCACGATGGAAAGGAACGCGCTGGATCATCAGGCCAGCAATGAAGGCAACATCGCGCGAGAGTCGGTCTAGCTTCGCCACAACCGACCGGGCATTTGAGCTGCCGGGCAAGGGCGAGGGCAGCGGTCAGTTGCGGGCGTCGATCAAGAGCATCCGCGCCCTTTCCGGTTTCGACCTCGATGAACTCCTGGATGATGGCGATGCCCTCGGCCTCGGCAAAGCGGGCAACCGCGGCACGCTGGGCCACGATGCCCAAGCCTGAACGTCCTTGCCGCTGTGTGGAGACCCGATAGTAGGCGACCGCGCTCGGCATGTTGCTAATTCCCGGGGTGTTCAAACTGCAAACCACCATTTGCAGTTTGCTCACAAGGCCTCAACTAGCAAGTCCAAGCACTTGATTTCGACGAAGATTCTACTTTGCCCTATCGATCGGCCTCGCGGCTCCTGGCCCTTCCAAGGCCTTCGGTGCTTCCTCGTAGATCGTATGAAAGACAACTGGGCCGCATATTCCTGAACTGACGTTTCCTTCCAACGCGCTCGGGTCTTCAGCCAAAAGATCGCGGCCGTGACGGCCTCGCGTCCTTCCCCGGTGGCCTTGCGGTAAAGGCTTTCTGCAACGCGTGCATTGGCCTTGATTTGACCACCGTCGAGCTGAGATGGGTAATCCGCCTTCAACCTCTCGACGTCGATGCCGAGCACCTGAGCAATATCGGATGGCGCGATGCTATATCCGGCCATTGCCTCAACCTGCACGCTGTGCGGCTTCGAATAGTGGGTGTCCTTTGCTGTCATTGCGGCTTCCACTTCGACCAAGCAGGTTCTTCGCCGAGATCGTCTAGAGCCGTCCCACGCGCCGCTTCGATCGCTTTCCAATCGGGTGGCGAGATAACGATGCGCTCAATCTTCGTAATTGCCTGAAGTGGTTCACTGGTGTGTTCGGTAACGACCCTCTCCTTCCAGCGAGCTCGCGACTTCAACCAGAAGATGGCGGCGGTGACGGCTTCGCGACCCTCACCGGTGGCTTTTCGAAAAAGGTTTTCGGCAACCTTGGCGTTGGCCTTGGTGTGACCCTGGTCGAGTTCATAGCGGTAGTGCTTGCGCAGGGTCTTGGGATCGATGCCAATCATGCCTGCGATATCTGGTTCCGGCACGCCATAGCCGGCCAAGGCCTCCACCTGTCGGCGATGAAACGCATCGGCTGCATGTTTGGGCCGGGCCATCAGGCAGCCTTCGGCGCCCGCTCGGCTGCGACCTCGGCAAAACTGCAGCCATCTCCCTCCAGCGCGGCGTCGCCGCCTGTGAACGCCTGCCAGCGAAGAACCGCGACATCGACATAGGCAGGGTTCAGTTCGATCGCATAACACGACCGGCCGGTCATCTCAGCGGCGATGATCGTGGTGCCGGAACCGCAGAACGGCTCGTAGATGGCCTGGCCGGGCGAGGAGTTGTTTTCGATCGGACGTCGCATGCATTCGACAGGCTTTTGAGTGCCGTGGCCCGTGTCGGATTTCCGGTGGGGGATGGCCCATACAGTGGTCTGTTTGCGATCTCCCGACCAGTGGCCTTTCTTGCCCTTCCTGACGGCATACCAGGCCGGTTCGTGCTGCCAGTGGTAATCGCCGCGGTCAATGACCAAACGAGTCTTGTCCCAGATAATCTGCGAGCGGACGGCAAAGCCGCTCGCTTCGAGGTTGGCGGCCACCGTGGCTGCATGCAGGGCCATGCCAGATATAGGCAACATCGCCGGGAAACAGCGCCCAGGCCTCGCGCCAGTCGGCACGATCGTCGTTCAACACCGTTCCCTTGGCGAGGTTGGCACCGTCACCAAAGCGCTCGCGCCAGGCCGGATCATAGCTGACGCCATAAGGCGGGTCCGTCACCAGCAGATGCGGCTTGACCCCGGCGAGCGCTCGCTCGACGTGGGCTGCATTGGTGCTATCGCCACAGATCAGCCTGTGCCTGCCGAGAATCCAGACGTCCCCAGGGAGGGTGGTCGGCTGCTCCGGAACCTCGGGAATGTCGTCGGGATCGGTCAGTCCCTCAGTGCCGGCACTGGTCAGCGCGCCAATTTCCAGATCGTCGAAGCCGGTCAGCGACAGGTCGAAGCCAAGCTCACCCAAGTCGGCGAGTTCGAGACCCAGCAGTTCGGTGTCCCACCCGGCGTTCAGCGCGAGCTTGTTGTCGGCAATTATCAGGGCCCGTTTCTGCGCCTCGGTCAGGCCAGCCAGCTCGATGACCGGCACTTCGCCCATCCCGAGCTTCCTGGCCGCCAAAAGCCGTCCGTGACCGGCAATGATGCGGTTCGCTCCGTCGACCAGAATGGGATTCGTCCAGCCGAACTCACGAATAGAGGCTGCGATCTGCGCCACCTGCGCATCGCTGTGCGTGCGGCGTTGTTGGCGAATGGGATCAGGGCTGTGGCAGGACGATACTCCACCTCGAGTCGAAGAGGGTGAGCCTGGAGCTGATCAGGTGACTGCAAAAGTGACGAGCGCCTCTTAGAGCGGACGTCAGCAGGCAGGGAGGGAGGATCCATTTCATGGCCTGCGGATTCCGTCTGCATGGACTGTCTCTCGTGCAGGCGGCGGCGCGATCGGAGGGCCTGCGGTCTGTCCGGATCTTAACACATAGCTATCTAGCTGTAATCGCTGCAGTTCTTCGCGTCAGTACGAGCGAATTCGCTGGTCTACCACGATTGCTAAGGCGACCGAGTAAGCGCTATCGATGTAAGCTGCAGCACGTTGATCAGAGGCTATCGGGATGATATTCCTACGCCTCTCCTATAAGCCGGTACGAGTATGAGCAAAAGTCGACATCGCGAATCGCGGCGCCAACAATACGACAGCTACCAAACCGATGATCACGGTCCGGAACCCAGCTATTTCCAGCGCCCCCCGCCACAATCGCGGATTCAGTTGAAGCCGAAGTGCTGTGGTTCAATGCGCAGAAAGGCTTTGGTTTCGTCTAGCTGACGGATGGCTCAGACGCCTACCTGCACATTAGGACGCTGGAAGCTGCCGGACATGACAATGTCTCCGAGGGGATGCGGCTTAAGGTCAGGACCGAGGCTGGCCCAAAAGGGCGCAGGTTGCGCAAGTGCTGACGGTCACCGGCGGCGCCGAGCGCCCGCTCAGCACCGGACTCCCAACTCGGCCGGACCTGAACGTTACTACCGGACCCAAATGCAGGAGATCATGAGAGCGCCGGCGCCGTGAAGTGGTACAACCCGGACAAAGGGTTCGGTTTCATCGGCCTTGAAAGCGGCGGGAAGGATGTATTCGTTCACGCATCAGTTTTGACCCGCTCTGGCCTCACTAGGCTCGAAGAGGGCCAGAAGGTGGTTGTCCGATACGCCAAGGGCCAAAAGGGCCTCGAGGCTCGAGGCATCCATCTTAGTTAGCGGTCCGAAACCAACAGATTGTTGCTCTTTGAATACTCACGACGAACGCGCTCATCTGTCAGTCGCAGCGCCGAAATCCCACCCGCCTGGATGCATCTGGGGTTAAGCTGTCCCAATGTCCCACTCTCTAGGGATCGGGACAGTGGGACAGTCCAGATGCACGGATTGCGCCTATAGCTTTCCCTCGGCCTTCAGTTGTGCCTGGATCCGGCTGACCTTGGATTTGCTTAGTCCTGTCTCCTCGGCAATTTCACGGACGCTCAGAGCTGACCCGGAAAGCGTTTGCACCTTGTCAAACTCCCGGTCCTGGATGGCACGAACCGACCATCTTGCCTTACCGTCATGGACCTCGAGTTTCGCTTCGAACGGTTTTGCTGCTTCGCCATACACGCCGCGCGCCTTGCCAAGATGTACCTCAAATCTTGCGCCATCTTCGACGTCGTAGTCATCGGGACGCTTCAGGTTGATGAGGGTGTCCAGGATGTCCTCGCGTTTGCTCGTCCCACGCGGATTGCCCCCACGACCTTCATGCTCGACGAGCAGCACGCTGACGCCGCGACGGCGTAGTCTTAGGAACCAAGCTTGCATGGTATCCCAGCTTTCGGCATCATTCTCGCGCCCCCGCTGACCAAAGTGGATCTGTTGTCGAGGATTAGAAGCGCCGTAGCGCCAAGAACATCCTCCAGCCGCTCCTGATGTTCCGGCAGAGCGAGGTTGAGGCTGACCCCGACATCCTGCTCGTCCATTGGCAACATGCGCAGCTGACATTTACCAACGTTTTCTATCCGCTTAGGAGCGCGACGCCGGCCGCACTCCCATTTCCTTGAGCAACCGGCCCGCGCCGTCGATCTTGTCCATGGTCCAGAGCATGAAGCGACTGTCGACATGGATGCTGCGATTGCGGTCCGCGTCGGGGGCCCAGTCCGAGATCACGCCCTCGAGCGTGCCATCGAAGGCGAGACCCACGAACTCGCCGCGCCCGTTCAGCGTCGCCGAGCCGCTGTTGCCATTGGTGATGTCGACCGTGGACATGAAGTCGACCGGCAACGTGCCCAGCGCCGGCGCGACATATGGGCCATAATCCTTGGCCCGGATCGCGGCGACGGCGGCATCCGGCGCATCGAACTCGCCCTTGCCAGTGTGCTTGGCCAGAAGTCCCTCGGCCGTGGTGAAGGGCGTCCAGATCTGCCCGTCGCGCGTTCGCCCCGTCACCTTGCCCCAGGTAATGCGCAGCGATCCATTCGCGTCGGGATACACCGGCCGGCCGATCGCATGCCGATAGGCACGCAGGCCCTGCATATAGGCCGCGCGCGCCGCTTGCCTGCGGCCGGCGCGGTCCTTCGCCGCGCGCTCCGCAGCTATGTCGCCGGGATAGAGCGCCACCGCCAGCTTGATGAAAGGATCGTCCGACGCCTCGAAGGCAGCAGCCGGCTTGCCGAGCCAGCCGAGCCGCGTGGCCGCGTCGGCGAGTTTGGTGTCTGCATAAAGTCGGTCAAGGCCGATTTGGTCCAGAGCGGTCTCGAACGCAGTATCGCGGTCCTTTGCGTCCAGCCGGCGATATTCATCGAGCGCGGCCTCGAACAGCTTGCGATCGATGTCGGGCAGATAACCGCGTTCGATCTGCCTCAGTTGATCCACGGTCCCGTTACGGTCACGATCCTGAAAGCCGCTTTCGCGGTCTTCATCGGGCTTCTCATGCTCCTTCGCCCAGCGATAGAGAGTGCGCGCGGATGAGAGGATTTGCGCGCGGTCCAGCAGCGCCTGCCGCAGCCCCTCGAGCGAGGCCCGGCTGTTCTCGGCCACCACGGCGTCCAGTTCGCGGATTGCTGCGCCATAGCGCGCCTGCCGCGCGGGATCGTCAGCGACCCAGTCGCGATAAGCTTTCTCCTCGTTGGCCTTGCGAGCGTTGAGCCCAATCGCATCGGCGCCGGCGAGATCGCCCGCCAGCTTCTTCTCGTAGTTTTCCACGCCTCGCAGGATGGGGGCGTAGCGGATCTGCGCGTCGCGATTGCCTACGGTGGCTTGCTTGATCTGGGCGGCATAGTCCGACAACAAATGCTGCAGCAGCGGTTCGTAGTGCGCGAAGTTGAACCGGACTTCGCCGGCGGTGCGCAACCGATTGGTCGTCGCCGGAAAGCCGGCGACCATCACGAAATCGCCTTCTTGGACGCCTTCACGGGCGATGCGCAGCCAGCTCTTCGGCCGGTAAGGCACATTGTCGCGCGCATAAGGCCGGGAGGAACCATCAGGAGCGACATAGGCGCGATAAAAGCCGAAGTCGCCTGTGTGGCGCGGCCACATCCAATTGTCCGTTTCGCCGCCGAACTTACCGATGCCGAGCGCGGGCGCATAGACGAGGCGCACGTCCTGAATTTCGAGCTTCTGCTGGAGATAGTAGGAGGCGCCGCCATAATAGGCCCCCACGTCGCAGCGGCGATTGGGCTGTTCTTCACATGCGGCGATCAGCGCCTTGCGGTTTGTGTCGAGCCGCTCATTGCGGGCAAAGCCGTTCAGCTTGTCCGAAACGCCCTTGAGCATGCCGGCGGTCACATCCCGCATATCCTCGATCACATAGATGCGGCTGCCGGGCGCCGCGGGCAATTCTTCACCCAGGCTCTTCGCCAGAAAGCCGTTTGTGAGATAGTCCTGGCCCTCCTTGCTGTTGTACTGGATCGATCCGAACACGCAGTGATGATTGGTCGCGACCAGCCCTTGTGGACTGACGAAGGAGGCGGAGCATCCGCCCAGTGATACGATCGCGTTGAGCGGGTCAGCGTCCAGACGGCGCAGCTGGGCGGGATCGATCTGGAGCCCATCCGCGCGCATGGCCGCGCCCACTTCCGCAGTCTGGCCCGGCATCCACATACCTTCGTCCGCCGTCGTAGCGGTGACCGTCCAGAGCAAGGCGATGGCAGTTGCTTGGGCCAAACATTTCAAATTCGAGTTCATGCTGATCTCGCCCCATCCTGATTCTGTTCTCCGCAGACTCGATGACTATCGGGATGGCCGGCGTCCGCCAGCGCCTGCGCTGCTGCCACTCCGTGAAGACTGAGTGGACCGTTAACGCAAGAATCCGGATGACGCTCACCTCTCATTGTATCGGTTCCGGGCAACGTTTGCGGATCATCCGCAGCACTAATCGTGCCAAAGGAATAAAGCTTTCAATTACAACGTGGGGAGCCGCCCCATCTATGTCCGACCTCCGACATTCGTTGTAGACCCGACGCTGTCCTCGCTAGCCAGCGCCGCTACCAACGGTTGTCGCTTGGCCATTAATTGTGAGAGTGCTGTCGTTTCGGTTAGAGACCGGTGATTTCTCTGGGTCAGGCAGCGCGCAGAAGAGGTGTGTCGCACTGCATTTAAATGCGAGAATGCGGCGGTCGTCACGATTGCTGCGCTCAATTATGAGACGCGAGGGAACGCAATTCTCAAATTTGATGCAATATTGAGATTCATCGCGCTGTTCGCTATTGACCGAGGATCGTGGCGACGAATTCTCCAAATCGGGTCCGATTTGACCATTGCAATTGAGACGACCGCCGCAACCTTCGCCGCCGAGCGTGGTGTGGTGATGTCAGTGTCCCTGAACAAGCTCAAGAAGTCGCCCAGGAACGCCCGGAAGACCCTGCACGGCGAAGCTCATATCGAGGCGCTGGCGGCCAGCATCGGCGCCAAGGGAATGCTGCAAAATCTGGTGGTGGATGCGGAGGGCCAGACGACCGGCTTTATTTCGTCACCATCGGCGAAGGCCGCAGACTGGCGCAGTTGCAGCGCGCCAAGCGCAAGCAAATTGGGAAGACGGAAGCCGTGCGCTCCGTTCTGGATACCGAGAACGACGCCCACGAGATCAGCCTTGACGAGAACATCACCCGCGAGGCTGGCCTCAAAGTAATTCGGGACTAGGCCACAGCCGACGTCGAGCGCACCCAGGCCATGCTGGACAGCACCGGTAATCAGGCGGTGATGCCGGACATGATCGAGGGCTTCGCCAATGTCGCTCGCGAAAGGCTGCGGCTTGAGGGAGGTGGCTATTGGCGGGATCACCTGCGCACATTGGCGCAGCGCGTCGAGGTCGCCGATACCGAAGTTCGTATCATGGGATCGAAGTCGGAACTGTTGCGAACGCTCGTAGCCGCTTCAAGCGTAGTCGCGCCGGAACCGGAAGACACCGCCATCGAAGAGCCCGTGGATCCGCGACCACCATGCCCCTGCTGCGGCGGCACCATGATCATCATCGAGACCTTCGCCCGGTGGTACCAGCCTCGTGCACCGCCTGCCACAAGGACGCCGAACCGGAGAACGCTCCATGACCCGTCATGGCCAAATTGCCCGCACGACCGTGCCACGTCGGCACCGGCCAACACGATGGGCCGCGCCCGGCACTGGGGCGCGAGTCGTCAGGCACGCAAACCCCGTCGGAATCACTGCGGCAAGCTCTGCAACTACGCCTGGGAGCCGCTTGCTCTACTCGCCCTCGGCACTCTATGCGGCAGGTCCCGACAGGCTCTGGCACGCCCCGAAACACAAATCCCCATAGCCCACCGCTTGCGGCCCGCGGGTTCCTGCATGAGAGACTTTCGTACGCCTGACGGCACCCGAAACCCTTCAGCATGTCGGACATTGAGATCAGCATTGCCGCTTCCTGAAAGCCGACATCCCGAGCGACATGCTGAGGGTCGTGATTGCGCCCATGAGCAGACGTACAGTCTTCAAAAACAGACGACAACTTGGCAACAGAAAGCAGCCGCTGACTGATCAACGCGATTGCCTGCGCGCCGGTAATATCGACGAGCGATCCGCACATGAAAGCCGCCTCATCCGATGCACGGAAAGCAACCAGGATGGCAACGTTCTCGGGTTGCCGATGCCCTCGAACGACACCAGCTTCTCGAGATCGGCAATCGTCCGACCCGTCGACCTGGTCCTCTTTAGCCCAACAGATTTACCTGCGGGCCCCAACTGTCCGACAGGGCGAAGCCGCGTGCGAACGGATCGTCATCCGAGATCCTGAGCCGCTCCGTTCCGTAGACCCAGCTGCTCCCGGTGATTCTCGGCAGGACCGCCCTTCGTCCTCCCACTTCGGTTTCGCCGATAGCCTCCGCGAGAAATTCACCGCCGATGATGGAGCGCGACGTGCGCCGGTCTCCCACCGATATCTCGCCACGGGCAAGAAGCGTAGCGAGGTTGGCGGAGCTTCCCGTGCCGCAGGGGGAGCGGTCGACCCGGCCCGGCCGCAAAGTCGTGCATGTCCGGATTGCGCCGTCCGGCTCCCTCTTCCTGAACATGACATAGGCGATCTCGTCGATGCCTGAGAGCGTCGGATGCTTCACCTGGATCTGTTCTGCGAGCAGCGACTTCAGTTCGATCCCCGCCTCCGCCAGCTCGCGTGCATGCGCGGGCGCAATGTCGAGTTCGATCCGTCCGACGTCGACGATCGCATAGTAGACGCCGCCGAATGCCACATCGATCTTGATGCGGCCCCACCGTGGCGTGTCGACCATCTTGTCCAGGAACTCCACAAAGCTGGGGACATTATCGAGACTGACCGAGAGGCAGCGGCCACCGCGGCATGCCGCGCGCGCGATGACGAGCCCGGCCGGAGTATCAAGCCTCACGACCGTTTCCGGCTCCCGCATCGTAATTCTTCCACTCTCCAGCAGGGCGGTGACCACGCAGATGCAGTTGCTGCCCGACATCGGATGCGCTCTGTCGGCCTGCAGCACAATGAACCCCGCGTCGGCGTCCGCTCGCGTAGGTGCAATCAGCAGGTTGACGGACATCGCGACATGAGCGCGCGGTTCGAAGGTGACGAAGCGGCGGAGGCTGTCATCGATAGTGTTGATGTGATTCATCTTGTCGAGCATGGTCGCGCCGGGGATTTCGGGCGCGCCACCGACGATCACCTTGCCGATCTCGCCCTGGCAATGAACCTGAATGAGATCGATCGCGCGCGCCCAGATCATTGAGCCGCCTCTGAAGGTTTCAGGTACCAGCCCCACTGCTCTTCGCTCACGAATTTGGTGATCTGTTTCGTCTCGAGATAGTTTTCCAGGCCCCAGCGACCCAGCTCGCGGCCAATGCCCGATTCCTTGTAGCCGCCCCATGGAGCTTCGGTGAATGTCGGCTGCGAGCAATTGATCCAGACGATCCCGGCGCGGAAGGCGGCGGCTACCCGCTCGGCTCTGACTTCGTCCTTCGACATGACAGCGGCGGCAAGCCCGAAGCGGGACTCATTTGCAAGCTCGATGGCCTCGTTCTCGTCAGAGAAAGGCCTGATGCACAGGACCGGGCCAAAAATCTCCTCGCGCCAGGCATCGCTGTCCAGGGGCACGTGAGTCAGGACGGTCGGCTCCAGAAAGTAACCCTTCTCGAAACCTTCAGGACGGCGCCCGCCGCAGGCGACCGTCGCACCGGCCGATCTGGCCGCCTCAATTGCTCCGAGGACCTGCTCGTATTGGCGCTTTGAAACGAGAGGCCCAAGAAGGATTCCATCCTCAAGGCCATTGCCGATGGTGATCTTCTGCGTCTCCTCGACAAGCCGCCGCAGGAGTTTCCCATAGATGCCCTCCTGCACGAGAACGCGCGATGTCGCCGAGCAGACTTGTCCCTGATTCCAGAAAATGCCGAACATGATCCATTCGACTGCCTCGTCTATGTCCGCATCGTCGAAAACCACGAACGGCGACTTGCCGCCCAGCTCGAGGCTGACGCGTTTGATGTCGCGGGCAGCGGCCGCCATGATCTTCGAGCCGACAGGACCGGATCCCGTAAAGGCGAGCTTGTCGACGCCCTTGTGGTCGACGATTGCCTGTCCCGCCACCGAGCCGGAACCTGTGACGACGTTCAGCACGCCCGGCGGCAACTTTGCTTCGTCGGCGATGGCCGCAAGTTCCAATGCTGTCAGCGAGGTCAGCTCGGCCGGCTTCAGCACGACGGTGCAGCCGGCGGCCAGCGCCGGCGCGACCTTCCATGCCGCCATCAGCAGCGGATAATTCCAGGGGATGATCGCGCCAGCAACGCCAATCGGCTCCTTGACGGCCCTGGATGTGAAGCGCGCATCCGGCAGCTCGATCGGCTCTCCCGGATCGTTGTCTTGCTGCTCGGCAAGCCCGGCATAGTAGTCGAAGCAGCCGGCCGCATCCGCGATGTCCCACTCAGCCTCCGGTAAAGGCTTGCCGTTGTCGATGACCTCCAGCCGGGCGATTTCCTGTTGTCTGACCCGGATTCCGTCAGCGATCGCCCGAAGATAGGCGGCACGTTGAGCCCCGGAGAGCTTGGGCCAGCCGTCCTTGTCGAACGCACGGCGCGCCGCCGCAACGGCTGCGTCGACGTCTTCGGCTGTGGCCGCGGGCAGCTTGTGGATAACGTCCTCGGTGGCTGGGTTGACGACGTCGAAGGTTCCGCCTTTGATCGGCGAAACCCACCTGCCGTCGATATAGAGTTCGCTACGCATTTCGGCTCCTGTTCTTCGTTGCACCGGCGTCGTTGTCAGAAGCGGTTCACACGGTACGGTTTGAGATCAATGGGTGGCTCTACACCCGCAACAAGATCGCCGATCAGGCGCGCGGTGGTCGCCGCATAGGTCAGTCCGAGATGGCCGTGACCGGTGGCGTAAAAGACACCCCGGCGCTTCGCCGACGGTCCGATGACGGGAACGGTATCCGGCATTGCCGGGCGGTGTCCCATCCATTCGGAGGCATCATCCGCGCGAAGGTCAGGAAGCGCTTCCTTCGCGCGCTTCACCAGCACCTTTGCACGCCGATAATCCGGGGGCGCATCGAGACCTGCCATCTCCACCGTTCCGCCGACCCGAATCCCTCCAGCGGTGGGCGTGACCATGAAAGCCCGCGCCGGCCAAATAATGGAGTGGCGCATCGACACACCCGCAGACATGATCTGGGTGTGGTAGCCGCGCTCGGTTTCCAGCGGAATCGGCTCGCCGAGGAGGCGTGAGAGACTTCCGGTGTAGGCCCCGGCGCAAAGCACGGTCGAAGCTGCGGCCATGCGCCGGCCGTCCTTCAGCCGGACTGCGGTGACGCTGCCATTGCCTTCCTCGAAGCCGACGACCTCACCCGTTTCGACCTTTCCTCCGAGCGCCTGGAATTTCTCGGCCAGCGCTACGACCAAGCGGTAGGGGTCGGCGACCGAACGGTTATCCGGAAAAAGAACGGCACGACCAATCTTCGTGGTCAGCGCCGGCTCCAGATCGCGGATGGCCCCGCCTGCAAGGATATCGTGCCGGAACCCGAACCGCTCGAGAACCTCTATATGCTCCCGGTCCGCCTTGAACTCGGCTTCGTCGGCATAGAGGCTGAGGCATCCCTCCGTGCTGAGCAGGCCGGAGAGCCCAGCGGCTTTCAGCAGGGGGTCGAGATCTTCGTATACCCGCCGGCAGAGAACCGCACCTGCGGCCTCGAGCGCTTTTACGCGAGACGGTCGGCTCGCTTCGAGGAAAAGAAGGAACCAGGGAGTGAGCTTCGGCAGGTAGGAGGGCCGGATCCGCACCGGACCCTCGGGATCGAGCAGCCATTTCGGCATTTGCGCCCAGACCGATGTCCGGGACGCGGGCAAGAACTCGGTGACCGCAATGCTGGCCATGTTGCCATAGGACGCGCCCTTGCCCGGCGCGTCCCTGTCGATCAGGACGACGGCGAATCCGCGCCGCTGCAATTCGAAAGCTGTGGCAACGCCGACAATGCCGGCCCCGATCACGGCGATATGAGACACGACATGCCCTCGCAGCGGGTGTACAGCGGGATATTCCGGGAACCCTTCCGGTTACCGGCTCAGTACCGGCGCCATTGCCGCCTTGAACTCGGCCTTTTCCTCGTTTGTCAGAGGTCCAAGCGGGGCACGGCACTCGCCGACCGACGTGCCCTGGAGTTCGCAGCCATACTTGATCTTCTGCACGAACTTGCCGCTCTCCAGGATGTTCATCGCCCGGTAGAGAACAGCCATCTGCTCACGCGCTCTGTCGAGTTCACCGGACCGGAACGTGCGGTCCAGATCGCAGCAGGCCTTGGCCATGCAATTCGCCGGGCCGCATATCCAGCAGTCGGCGCCCCAGAACATGAAGTCGAGCGCAATATCGTCCGATCCGGAAATAAGGTCGATGCGTCCCTTGTAACGGGAGTAAATGTCGACGGCGCGCTGCAGAATGCCCGAGCTTTCCTTGATACCGATCACGCGTGGATGGTCGGCTAGTGCGTCCATCAGCTCGAAGGAAATTTCGACCCCGTCCTTGGGAGGATAGTTGTAGAGAACGAGGCTGACGTCCACGGCATCGAGCACGGCGCGATAGTGCTTCAGCAATTCGTCCTGCGTCGGGCGAGTATAGAACGGCGTCGCCAGCAACACGATATCGTATCCGATTTCCTTGGCGCGCGCCGTGTTTTCGATCACTTCGCGGGTCGCCGGCGCGTTGGTGCCCGCAATGAGCACTTCATCCTCACTGGCGAAATCCTTGACGAACCTCAGCACGTCTTCCCGCTCCTGGTTGGACATCGAGAAATATTCCCCGGTCGAACCGCAGGGCACCCAGCCGGTCACGCCTGCCGCTCGCAGGCTCAGCATGTGCTTCTCAAGCGCCGGGAAATCGACCTTGCCGCCCGTATCGAACGGGGTGACGAGAGCAGGCATCACGCCTTTAAGTTTCATGGGAAGTCTCCATTTACAGAATTCGGTTGGCGTCATATCGCGAGTTTCGCGAGGATGCGGCGTTCGATCAGCGAGACCGCACGCGTGAGCGGGAATGCGATGACGAAGTAGATCAGCGCGACGATGGTGAGGACTTCGACGGGCCGTGCGGTGTTGTTCGAAATGTTCTGACCGACAAACATCAGGTCGGCCATGCCGACAGCGGACACCAGAGCGCTTTCCTTGAAGAGGCTGACGCAGTTCGACAGAAGCGTCGGGATGGCGCGCAGTACAGCCTGAGGGAGTATCACGTTGATGACCTGAATGCGGCGCGGCAGGCCGAGCGCGATACAGGCGTCCAGCTGCTCGGGACCCACGGACTTCAACGAGGCCCTGAAAGTCTCGCTGGTGATCGCACCCATGTAAAGCGTCAGGGCGATCACGCCAGACGCCAGGTTGGACAGTTCTATCCCAAGGATCAGCGGCAGGCAGAAGAATATCCAGAAGAGCTGGATCAGGACGGGTGTGCCCCGGAAGAACTCGACGTAAATGCTGGAGATAGCCCGCAGCATTACGCTTCGCGATGTGCGGGCAAGGCCCACTAGAAAGCCGAGTGTGCAGCCCAGGATCACGCAGATCAGCGTAAGCTTGAGCGTCATCCAAAGACCAAGAAGCAGCGCATCCTGAAACCGAAGAATGATCGAAAAATCCAAAGCCATGATACCTTCCTCAGTTCATCAGAAGCTGGCGTCGACGCTCGAGATAGCCAACGACTTGCGTCACCGGGAAAGAGACGGCGAAATAGATGAGTGCGACCACCGTGAAGGTTTCGATAGGCCGGTATGTCTCGGTGGCAAGCGTCTTGCCCTGATACATCAGGTCCTGAACGGCTACGATGGCGACCAAAGCGCTCTGCTGGAAAATGCCGATGCCGTTCGTCAGCAGCACCGGTATCGACGCGCGAAAGGCCGTTGGCAGCACGATGTAGAGAATTCGCTGGAACGGATTGAGACCAAGAGCGATTCCAGCGTCGATCTGCTCCCGCGGCACGGCCTGAATGGAGGCGCGGTAGGCCTCGGCGTTGAACGCCATGAGGTTGAATCCAAGCGCCAGGATGCCCATCGTCATCGACCCGAGGAAGACATTGAACAGCATCGGCACGCAGTAGAAGAACCAGACGATCTGCACGATGGCAGGGGTGCATCGGAAGAACTCGACGAACAGCATCGCCGGCAGCCGGATCACGGCAATGGGGCTCATGATCAGCAAAGCCAGCAGGAAGCCGCCGACGATGCCTATGATGTTTGCCGCAGCGGTGAGTTCGAGGGTGACCATCAGCCCCTCCCACAGGGGAGCGAAGGAAATAGACTGAAAATCGAACGAATAGTTCATCTCCGTCCCCTACTGCCGGATGTGGAAGACGCGGTCGATGAAATCCCTGGTTCTCTCTTCCTTTGGAGAGCCGAGCACCTGCTCTGGCGGGCCGTCTTCGACAACGACGCCACCGGCACAGAAAATCACACGCGAGGCGATGTTCTTCGCGAACCACATGTCGTGGGTGACGATCATCATCGGCATTTTCTGCGCAGCGAGCTGAAGGATGACTTGCTCCACCTCGGCAACGAGTTCCGGATCGAGAGCCGAAGTCACTTCGTCGAAGAGCATCAACTTCGGATCGAGCATCAGCGCGCGGGCGATCGCCACGCGCTGCTTCTGGCCGCCGGAAAGCTGTGCTGGATAAGCCTTTGCCTTCGCGGCCAGTCCAAACCGGGTGAGTAAGCCCACGGCCCGCTCCGTAGCGTCCGACTTCCGCTCTTTGCGAACCTTGCAGGGCGCCAGGATCAGGTTCTCCACGACGTTCAGATGCGGAAACAGCGTGTAGTGCTGGAACACCATGCCGATGGACCGGCGCACTTCGGTGTCGATGTTTGTCTTCTTGTCGAGGCCGTCCGACGAAATGTAAGGCTTGCCGCCGAACGTGATCGATCCGCGGTCGATTTTCTCCAGACCCATCATGACGCGGAGCAGCGTGCTCTTGCCGCCGCCGCTCGGCCCGATCACGACCAACCGCTCGCCGGGCTGCATTTCGATATCGAGTCCTTTGAGGACTTGGATCGCAGGCCCGTAGCTTTTGTGGAGGCTCTGCATTCTCACAAGCGGCGGAGTTGTGGGAGCTGTCATTGAACCAATCCTGAGAGCGAAGTCAGAAGCGGAAAGGGCCGGGCTCAATCAAAGCCCGGCCCAACCTGGTTACCGGGCTCCCTTGAGCACTTCATCGACGGCCTTGCGGATCAGCGCGTCGACTTCGCCTGTAGCCACCTTCTCCTCGAGGAAGATGTTGACGACCTCAACGTCCGCTGCAGTCAGCTGATGCGGCAAGCCGAAAGCTACGCCTTGCTTTGCCAGCGCCGGCGTCGGGTTCATCGCAACCGCCCAGTCGGGATTGGATTGGGTGAAAAGCTGGTTGGTGTCCGATGCATCCACCAGGATATCGGCACGCCTGGAAACGACGGCCAGACGGGTCTCGTCGTTGCCTGGCAGGCGCAGGATCGTTGCATTCTTCACCGCTGCCGAGATCGCCTTGTCCTGCGCAGTCCCGGACATCACGGCAAGCGTCACACCCTCCTTGTCGATGTCAGCGACGGAGGCAGCACCCGCCGGTATCTTCGGGTTTTCTTTGTTGTAGGCGAGCGAGATCTGGTACTCCATGGCCGGGATGGAGAACTGTACGGCCATGGCGCGAGCAGGCGTCCGGTTAAGCGCCAGCGAAAGGTCCCATTTTCCGGCCTGAAGGCCAGCGACAATGTTGTCCCAGGTCGTGTCGACGAATTCCGGCTTCACCTTCAGGGCATCGGCAAATCCGCGGCAAAGGTCGGCGAAGAAACCCGAGTATTCCCCGGTTGCAGGATCGCGCATCACGTAAGGTGGAGCGACCGCCGCACCACAGCGCAGCACACCCGCCTTCTGGACGCCCTGCCAATAGCTGCCGCCGGTCTGGGCGAAAGCTGAAGTCGTTGCAACACCTGTAAGCAAAGCAAGTGCGGACAGCGCCCGCATGACGGGCGAAAGCATTTTCGAAAGCATCGTCATTCCCTTTTTTCAAGCGCAAAGCGCGTGGTTCCACTCGTCGGCTTGGAGCCGCTCTTGGTCATTTTCTTGTCGTCTACGTGTCGACAGAAGAATTTATGTCGTCTACGTGTCGACAAAGTCAAGCGTAAAAATTACATTGCCGGTAAGTGGCCTGCAGCCCTATGTGTTCCTCAGGCAGCGAAAGGGATCGAAGTGTCTGACGACTTGGAAGTGAAGCGAGCCAGGGGAACTGGCTGGAAGAGCGTCTACGACACGCTACGGAACGAAATTCTTTCCCTGGCTCTGCAGCCGGGGCAGCTTCTTGATGAGACGACCCTTGCAGAGCGGTTCGACATGTCCCGCTCCCCTGTCAGGGAGGCGTTGATCCGCCTGTCTGGCGAAGACCTCGTCATCACGCTCTCAAACCGGAGCACGATCGTTGCGCCAATTGAGATCGCCACCTTCCCAAAGTATGTGGAAGCCCTTGATCTCGCGCAACGCATGAACACGCGCCTGGCAGCCGCATTGCGTACCGATGCCGATCTCAAGATCATCGCGCGGCGTCAGAAGGAGTTCGAAGCCGCCGTTCGGACGGGCAACCATCTCCAGATGTCCGAAGCCAACAAGCAATTTCATATGGCAGTCGCCAATGCAGGCAAGAACCCATTCCTGGCGTCATTCTACGAGCGGCTGCTGAACCAGGGGCAGCGTATGCTGCACCTGCATTTCGAGTATCTGGAGCGGACGCATGAAGGCTATCTGCTGACCGACGAGCATCAGCTGATGCTCGAAGCCATCAAGGCGAAAGATGTAGAGCTGGCGGATGAACTGGCCCACGCCCACACGCGCCAGTTCCAGGACAACTTCATCAACTTCATGCGGGAAAACTACACGACGGATGTCACACTAGGGTCGCTTCAGGCGGCACAGTGATCTGGAGTCGCGTATGAAATTTGGTTTCGTTGGAACCGGTGCGATCACCGAAGCGATGGTGACGGGATTCCTCGGCTCGAAGTTGGAACTATCCCAAGTCATCGTTTCGCCAAGAAGCGCCGAAACCGCCGCCCGTCTCGCTGCCCGTTTCTCCTTAGTTCAGATCGCAAATGACAACCAGGCCGTCGTCGACGCCTCGGACGTACTCTTCCTCGCCGTTCGGCCACAGGTTGCTGAAGATGTCATCAAGGCTCTTCGCTTCCGTCAGGGCCAGGCCATCGTGAGCGTCATCGCGGCAACCGACCGCAGCACAATCGGGAGCTGGATTGATCAGGATGTTGAACTCACCCTGGCGATCCCGTTGCCGTTCGTCGCTGATGGCGAAGGAGTAACCGCGATCTACCCGCCTAGTTCTCAGATCGCTTCCATCTTTTCCGCAACTGGCGGCACGGTCCAGTGTGAAACGAAGGAAGAATACGACCTTCTTGCCGTCGCCAGCTCGCTCATGGGCACTTACTTCGGAATTCTTGACCGTACGACGGAGTGGCTCATCAGCAAAGGTATGCCCGCCTCCAAGGCGCGGGCATACATTGCGCCCCTGTTTGCTAGCCTCTCCCATACTGCATCGAAGTCAGATCAAGCGACATTCGATAACATCAGGCGGAAGTTCTCCACCAAAGGTGGGCTGAATGAGCAGGTTTTTGAGGACTTCTACCGCAAAGGCGGAACCAAGGCACTAACGGATGCGCTCGACCGGGTATATCGCCGTATCCAAGGATAGCTCGCGCCAAACCCGTTCTTCTGGTGCTATTTTGATCTTCGCTGCCAACGTGTTCCACGAAGCGCAATGTCTCCATTACGCTACGCGAGTTGCCATACGTCACAACACTTTCAATGGCAGCAATGGTCAGATCACGTCGGTACTCGCGGGGTGCCGAAGGTCCGCTTCATTATAATCCGAGCCTCAAAAGCTGCCAGTCAGCATTCGGCCCATACTCTGTCGAGCAACAATGCGCCCCATAGCGGACGAAGTGATTAGAGGTACATTCGGCCAGAAGCAGTTATTTGCCGATGTCCACTCGTGACCTTGCCAACGGTCAGACTAGTTCTGTGCAAGAGCCGACTGAAAGTCCTTGGTGTTGTTGCGATTGGGATAGGACTGGTCCGGCACCGGCACACCGAGATGGCGGCAGAGCGGCTTCCACCCATCTCCCAGATTGTGGACCAGCAGCCGACCCGGCGGCACTGTCGCAATGACCGCCCTTACATTGGCTTCGTAGACGGCTATGGCACTAGCGCGATCGTGCGGCCGGCGGCCGAAGACCTTGCCTGGAGATCAAGGCAAGGCCCAGCGATTCCTGATCCGTGCTCTGGCTGATGCCTGCCAGGTTCGTTTTCTCGAAGCTTTTCCACCAGCTTTCCGGCGATCGGTATGTCAGGATGACCTGGGCGTCCGGATAGAACTCAATCAGGTCACGCCAATAGTGCGCCGAGGGCCAGTCGATGCAGGACGCGTAGCCCGCAAACAGCTGGTTCCAGCCTGGTGCCGCGCCCTTCGCCAGCGCACGCCAAAGCCGCTTCTGGACTTCATTGGCCATGACTTCGAACATGTGGTGACAGGGGCCGAAGCCAAGGATCGTCAGCGCCTCGCGCATCGAAACGAATCCGTTCTTGTCCGGCCAAAGCCCGTTCCGATTACCCTTATCGCCATTGCCCCCCGGTATAGCCACTACATTCGACTTTGGCGTGGCCGAGTAGCGGCCAACGGCAAGATACAGTCTGGCTAATGATTGGAGCTTCTTCCTATGCAAATAGTTCGGACTGAACCGGCGAGGTCTAAGTTTCCCTGCTTGGGAAATGTGCTTCAGCCTCATTCGGCTCAGACAGGTTCACCCGAAAAACGCAGACCAGTCCTGACCTTTCGAAAGTCAGTACCACTCGGCCCCCGGAATCGGAATCGAATATGCGCTCCAGAAGCTGGGTGCCAAACCCCTTGCGCTCGATAGGGCCGACGGTTGGGCCGCCAGTCTCTCGCCATTCGAGTTCAAGTCGGCGTTGCTGACCAACAAGCTTCCAGGATATCGAAACCCTGCCGTTTGCATTCGACAGCGCCCCATATTTGATCGCATTGGTCGTAAGTTCATGAAGCGCGAGAGCACATGAAAGGGCGACGTTTGGCGGAAGCCAAACCTTCTCTCCGCTGATTTGAAATCGTTCGATCGGAACATGTGGCTTGATCGACGCTGTGATCAGATCATCGAGATCGGCGCCGCTCCAGTTCTTCTGCGTAAGGATATCGTGCGCCTTCGCCAGCGAGATCAGCCGGCTGGACAGGATCCGTCCTGCCTCGGGCAAAGTGGTTGCGTTGCGGATCGTTTGGCTGGCGATGGCTTGGACCACCGAAAGCGTGTTCTTGACGCGGTGGTTCAGTTCGTTGACCAGCAATTTGCGATGCTCTTCGCCGCGTTTGCGGTCGGTTATGTCAAGGCTGATCTGCACAGCGCCGATAATGTTACCGCCTGGGCCGCGGATTGGGCGCGCGCTGGAGAGCAGGAAGCGCTCAATTCCCGACGGAAGGGTGTATGCGAACTCTTCATTGTCGGTCAGTTCCCCGCGCATTGCCCGGCTTAGAGGCCGGTCCTCCCGGCTCACGGTATGACCGTCCTTGACCGCCACCGTGTTGATCACGAGATCCGGGCTGCCAAAGGATTTGCGGACGTCGGTCGGCAAACCCATGAGTTCCGCCGCGAAGCGATTGCGGATAACCTGCAGGGCTTTCGGGTCATAGGTAAACCAGACCGCCGCCGGCACCGTCTCCAGTACTGTCTCCAACTCATACCGGCGCTCGGCGATGGCGCGCTCTGCGTCTACCAGCGCCTGCGCAATAGCACCGAACTCGGTAACCGTGGTGGACATGGGCTCAACTGTGCGGCCTTGTCCAAGCGCCTCAGCGCGGGCAGCAAGGTCGGTGGTCGCTCCAGTGAAGCGCTTTCCCACGACGTATCCGAGGGCGATCGACACAAGAAGCGCCAGGAGGCCTATACCGCAAATTGCCGCGAGCGAACGCCAAAGCGGCGCCTGCACCTCCGAAAGTGGCACGTTGGCGGTATAGAACCAATTGGAATAAGAGGATCGGTAGTAGCCTGCCAGCAGCGTGATGCCCTCGAAGTTGCGGGATGTGAAGCTGCCGGAGCGGCCAACGATTTTTTCCAGATATTCCGGCAATCCGGGGTTGCCGGTCATCTCCTCGTGCGAGCTGGAACGTGCCACGTAATTTCCGTTGCTATCTCCAATACCAACAGTCCACGCCTCAGGCACAGCAGGCATCATCACGTTGCGAATGCGCGCGGTTGGGACAGAAATCGAAAGGACCAGGTCTTCGCCCGTCGGAGCCGGCACCCGTATGGCAACGGCGATGCGGTAGTTTTTGGAATCCTTGCTGGCGAAGACATCGCTGACGAAATTGCCAGACGCTCTGAGTTTCTCCAGATCACCCGCCGGCATCGGTTCGACGGGCGGCAGATCAGCACCGTACCCCCTCTCTGTATTCAACAGTTGATTGCGACCCAAATCGCGCAGGACAATGATCCGGTCCGTCCCTTCGACCAGGCTGAGCGCCTCGCCGCGAAAGGCCTCCAGATCGCCATTGGCCAGAGCAGGCGATTTCGACAGACCGTTGAGAGTCGTTTGAAGATTGGCTAGTTCGCCCTCGACGACGAGCGAAACCTGCCGGGCCGTTTGGCGTGCCTCCTGTTCGAAGCGGGACCGCTCATGCACAGCATATTGGACCAGCAGATAGGCCGCGAAGAGCCAGACGGGTATCACCGCGGCCGCGATCAGACCAAGCAGGTGCGATCGAGCTGATCGACGAGGCAAATGCTGTTTCCCCTGCCGCCTCAGAAACTTCACCAACCATAATCGCAAGCCTGCGAACAGCAAGCGTTAGTTCAAGCGAACGCGGCAGCGCCCAGCCAATTCTTGGCAGAAGACAGAGGCTATGTTTGCAAGCGGCAGACAACTGCTAGTGATCCAAAAGCAGATATGAATAAAGGTCTGGAACGCGCCTGATGTCGGCCATAGAGATCAGCTTTGCCACTTCCTGGAAGCAGTCATCGCCGATGATGACGCTGGAGGTCGTGATTGCGCGCCACAAACGGACACTGCGGATCGCCGCGCCTGAATGGCTTGTCTGAGAGCCGCTGCTGCCGCTCAGCTTGTAAACCCTCTGTGTGCAAATGGCTTCGCTGCCGGAAGGCTTCCATACCGGCAATCTTGAGGGCGGGGTCTCGATCGAGACGCAGTTGTCGCACAGTATGACAACGTGTTGATCCAGCCGAACCTGGTCTTTCCCCAATATCAAGGACCTCTGCCCCTGCGTCTTCTTCTGATTCCTTTAACGGCGGAATCCGTGTTGGTGACAGGACGCCCATCATGCACATGCGAAGGAACGTTAAGGCGCTGCTTTCGTTGAGTCATGTCAAGCTGCTGAATCGTGAGGACGACACCATGGCCAGCACTGACGCAACACACCACATTCCAGCTGACGTGCGGGCTGCAATCCATGCGTTCCTGGACGCATGCCAGAAGGAGGCAAGACCGTTTGCAACGTCGGAAGCGCTGGGCGCGGTGCGACGCGTTTTTCCTGATCTGGATATCTCGGATACAGACCTAGTGGATGCCATCACCAGCGAAGCATCGACAGCGGGCTTCGATGTGGAAGCGTGCGCAGGCGATGCTTCAAACACGCTGAAGCAGAAATCACTCGACCGATGGGACAATGAAGGCGGTGCTATTGGCCGCCGTCCGCGCACTGAGGCGCAACGGATGATCGACAATGAGACGAGCGGTGCAAGGCGGCGCGTCAAAGAGACGAAAGATCGAAACGACCTGATCTAGCAGGCTGTAACGAGGCTCTAGCCCGGAGCAGCGATCACGGACTTCGTTAGGGATGCGGGGTTTGAACCCAAGCGGGGGTAAGGCGATTGCCGCCACCTTGATCCGGCAGAATGGTCTCGGGCAAGTGACCCCGCACCGCTTTCAGAGTTGACATTATTGCGCCAGCGCCCTTCGGCATGGTCTTTGAGAAATTCAATGAGAGTTCTGTTCAAGACGTTCGCGCGCCGGGCCACCTTTCGTTGGCACAGATGAGACTGGCGATCCATCACCGCACGACCTATCGCTACGCACGCCCTCTCGTGCTCCAGCCGCACCGCATGATGCTCCGGCCGCGAGGCAGCCCATGATATCGCCGTGCTGGCAAGTTCGCTCTCCTGCACGCCTGTCTCGGAACTCGACTGGACGCAGGATGTCTTCGGCGACTTACCGGGACAACGCGATGCAGCGGCGTATTCTGGCACTCACGATGGCAGGTCTCCCTGCCAGATACACCTGACACTTGGTCTTGACTGGAGGCAAGGCACGACAGGCTTCGTGAGACGACCTGAAGTGCCGCACGAAGCCATATGAGCGAATGGTCACCAGGTGCTTCCGAAAGCACGGAATAGACGATGACGGCTATGCCGTTGTGATGCGATTCTGATGGCAGGCGCCTGAAATCATATAGCTATACCTGAGCAGGAATATAGTTTCTCATGACGCCTCCTCAAGATCGTGTCCCAGGGAGTGGTGTAGCTGACGGCTTGGTCGCCGCGCTCTCCGGCATGGGGCCGGGCTGATCAGCGTGCCA
>NZ_NPKJ01000018.1 GCF_002284575.1 Mesorhizobium temperatum | reverse complement strand
TTCAAGCCCCTTTCGCAGCCGCCGACCTTCCCGCTTGACATCCCCAAGACGCAAATGTGTGCGCACGCTAGCCCACAAGGGGAGAAGGAAGAAGGGGCGGTGCCCCTCAATTCTCCCTTCGTCCGAGCTGCGAGTGCTCAAAGTACAGCACGACGCCGAGCGCTATCAGCAGCGGGATGATCAGGTAGAACAGCCGGAACACCAGCAGCGCGGCCAGTACGCCGACCGGGTCCATATGCGACAGGCCGGCGAGGAAGACCACCTCGAACACGCCGAGCCCGCCCGGCGCATGCGAGATCTGGGCGACCGAGAACGACACCAGGAAGACGCCGAGCACGACGAAATAGCCGGGATTGCCAGCCGCGGGCAGGGCGAAGTAGATGATCGCCGCCGCTGCCAAAAGCTCGATCGGGCCGATCAGCAATTGCCGCGCGACGATCGGCAGCGCCGGATAATGGACCTGAAAACTGCCGATCTTCAGTGGCCTGAGATGCAGCCAGCTGCCGAAGACATAGGCCGCCACCAGCAGCAGCATGGCGACGCCGGCGGCCATGGTCAGGCCATGGTGCGGTACGCCGGAGAACCGGTCGATGATTTCAGGCTCGAAGACCAGCACGAGGCCGGAGACGAGGATCGTCGACAGCACGAATGTAATCCAGCAGATCGCCACCAGGACGCCGACATCCTGCCCGGTCAGACCCCTGGTTCCGTAGGCGCGGTAGCGGATCACCGCGCCTGAAAATACCGAGCCGCCGATATTGTGCGACAGCGCATAGGTGGTGAAGGAGCAGAAGGTGACGAACAGCCACGACACTTTCTTGCCGATATGCAGGAGCGCGATGTGGTCGTAGCCGGCCAGCGACGCATAGGCGATGACCGAGTTCAGCGCGGCAAGCACCCAGCCGCGGGCAGGGATGGCGACGATCCCGTCCCAGACGTCGTCGAGCGAGATGCCGCGCAGTTCGTGCAGCAGCAGCCACAGCGAGAAGACGACCGCCGCAACGCCGACGACCGGCCAGAAATAGCGCCTCCAATTCATGGCGTGACGATCATGCGCTGCAGCCCCGTTGCCCATCTCCGGTTCGCGTCAGGAAAACTGCCCGCGATTCCGAATGTTTCCATTCCCGCCATTTCAGAAATGCCTTATCGAAGCCGGCTATTCAACCGCGAAGGCGCGCTGCTGCGCCGGCGCCTTCCCTTCTCCCCAGTCCAAACACCCTTGTGGGAGAAGGTGGATCGGCGCGCAGCGCCGAGCCGGATGAGGGGTGTTGGAAGAAACTCGGCTTGAAAAAAGTGAATAATTTTAAGTGATTACGTCTTCAACGCCGCGATCCGTCCAGCACCCCTCATCCGACCGAGCTTCGCTCGGCCATCTTCTCCCACAACAAGGGGAGAAGGGGTCACCACCTCGGCGCCCCTCCCGCGAACGAATTTCATGTCTTGGTGATCCGGCCCGGCGCTGCTAGTCTGGCGGTAACTTAGAACACGTGAAAGCGCCTGCTGCGTCCGGTCTCCGGTTCGCGCGGCGCCGGAAGGAACTGAAGTGGAAGACCACGACACCGGCGCCGCCGCGCCGGAAGTGGGCGTGTCGAGGGCTTCGCCGCCGCCTTCGGGCCAGGCAAGCCCATCCGCCGGCCGGCACAATGGCCGCCCGGTGCAGCCTTGGTCCGGTCACGGACAGGCAGGCGACGCGTCCCAGCATCAGAATGGCCAGAATCAGAAGGCCAAGACCAGGAAGCGGCGAAAACGTCGGCGCGGCGGCAAGGTTTTCGCGCGCGATGACGCTCACCTCGCAGCGGCCGGACTGTCGGTGCCCGCCGGCAGCGCTCCAGCCAGCCGCCCGCCCGAGGCGATCGTCGCGGCTTTGCCGTCAGCTGCGCCAAGCAGGCCGGAGCAGGATGTCCGCCGCCCGCCGGTGCAGGAACTGCCGGTGTTTGCCGCACTCGATCTCGGCACCAACAATTGCCGCCTGCTGGTGGCGGTGCCGACGCGCCACGGCCAGTTCCGCGTCATCGACGCTTTCTCGCGCATCGTCAGGCTGGGCGAGGGCCTCACCGCCAACGGCCGGCTCGGGCAGCCGGCGATGGACCGTGCGGTCGAGGCGCTGAAGATCTGCGGCGACAAATTGCGCAGCCGCAAGATCAGGAAGGCCCGGCTGATCGCCACCGAAGCCTGCCGCACGGCCGCAAACGGCGCCGAGTTCCTCGACCGCGTCGAGCGCGAGGCCGGCTTGAAGCTCGAAATCATCGACCGCCAGACCGAGGCGCGGCTGGCGGTTTCCGGTTGCGGCTCGCTGGTCGACCGCGACACGCAAGGCGTCGTCCTGTTCGACATCGGCGGCGGCTCCTCGGAGATCGCGCTGATCGATCTCACCGGCCACCGCTCGCCGAGGCTCGCCAACCACATCGTCTCCTGGACGTCGCTGCCGGTCGGCGTCGTCTCGCTGGCCGAGCGCTTCGGCGGCCGCGCCGTCACCCGCGAGATCTTTGCCGCCATGGTCGAGGATGTGGCCGTGCGCCTGCACGCCTTTGATGGGCGCGATCGGCTGAGCCACGTGCTCGCCAGCCCGAAATTCCACCTGCTCGGCACCTCGGGCACGGTGACGACACTGGCCGGCGTTCACCTTGACCTGGAACGCTACGACCGCCGCCGCGTCGACGGGCTGTGGATGGACCGCGACAGCGTCGACCGCATGGTCGAAAAACTGGTCGGCTGGGATTTCCAGCAGCGCGTCGCCAACCCTTGCATCGGCGCCGACCGCGCCGATCTGGTGCTGGCCGGCTGCGCCATCCTGGAAGCGATCCGGGCGGTGTGGCCGTCGGAGCGCCTGCGCGTCGCCGACCGTGGACTGCGCGAGGGCATATTGAGCGAATTGATGGCCGACGACGGTGTCTGGCGCAACAATGGGCGTGGCAGAGCATGATCCCGAAAAGTGGTAATCGGTTTTCGGAAAAGATCATGCTCAAACAAGAAGTCAGGCAATGACCAAGAAACCGCAAAAACCAGGCTCTGCCGGCATTCGTGTGCTGAAGACGCGGATCAAGAAGAAAAGCGGCCTGAAGGAATCGTCGCGCCGCTGGCTGCAGCGCCACATCAATGACCCTTACGTCCAGCGCTCCAGGGCCGACGGCTACCGTTCGCGCGCCGCCTACAAGCTGATCGAGATCGACGACAAGCACCATCTGCTCAAGCCCGGCATGAAGGTCATCGACCTTGGCGCGGCGCCCGGCGGCTGGTGCCAGGTCGCCGCCGCGCGCACGAAATCGACGGCCGAACACCCGCATGTCGTCGGCATCGACTATCTCGAAATGGATGCGGTGCCCGGCGCGCCGGTGCTGTTGATGGATTTTCTCGACCCGCAGGCGCCGGAAAAGCTCGCCGAAACGCTGGGCGGCCAACCGGACATCGTTTTGTCCGACATGGCGGCGCCGACCACCGGCCACCGCCGGACCGATCACATCCGCACCATGTATCTGTGCGAGGTGGCGGCCGATTTCGCGCTTTCGGTACTGAAGCCGGGGGGTCATTTCCTCGCCAAGACATTTCAAGGCGGCGCCGAGAACGAATTGCTTGCCAGGCTCAAGCAGAATTTCCGCTCGGTCCATCACGTCAAGCCGCCGGCCTCGCGCGATGAATCGGTGGAGCTTTATTTGTTGGCGAAGGATTTTAAAGGTTAGCGTCTTTTCCTTCTCCCCTTGTTGTGGGAGAAGGTGGCCTCGCGAAGCGAGGTCGGATGAGGGGTGTTCCACTTGGCAACACGCTTGCGGTTATCATCGCCTCGTTTCTTCCAACACCCCTCATTCGTCTCGGCGCTGCGCGCCGATCCACCTTCTCCCACAAGGAGAGAAGGGAAGGAGCCTCAACCGCCCTGCGGACCAGACACCCCCAGCGTCTTCGGCGCAGTCAGCCCGCCATATCCTGACACGGCGTTGCCGGCATCGGGCGCCAGCCGCATGAACGACAGCGATGCGGCCGCCGACACGGCCGCGACGATAAAGAATGCGATGTGGAAGTCGCTCAGCGTCAGCGGCCCGCCATGGATTGTCGTCGACACTTCCAGGATGCCGCCGGCCAGCGCCACGCCGAGCGCGATCGACAGTTGCTGGAACACGGCGGCGATCGGCGTTGCCCTGCTGGTGTCGGCGGTCGAGATCTCGGCATAGGCGAGCGCGTTGATGCCGGTGAAGAACATCGAACGGATGAAGCCGCCGGCGAGCAAGGCAGCGAGGATCAGCAGATAGGGCGTCTCGGGCGTGAACAGGCCGTTGATGGCGATCGACGCCGCCGCGATCAGCGAGCCGAAGATCAGCACGCGGCGGAACCCGGCGATCCTGAAGATCAGCGCAGTGACGAATTTCATGCCGATGGCGCCGACCGCCGCCACGAAGGTGATCATTCCCGATTGGAACGGCGTCAGCCCGAAGCCGATCTGGAACATCAGCGGCAAAAGGAAAGGCACCGCGCCGATGCCGATGCGGAACAGTCCGCCGCCGAGGACCGAGGCGCGGAACACCTGGTTGCGGAACAGCTCGAGCGCCAGCAGCGGATTCTTGGCGCGGCGCGCATGCAGGAGGTAAAGCGCGGCTGACACCAGGCCGACAGCGACGGTGAGGAAGCCGGCAATCGGCGGCAAAGCGGGCAGGCTGACCACCGACAGGCCGAACACGATGCCCGATGCCGCCAGCCCGCTCAGCACGAAGCCGATGAAGTCGAGCGGCGGCGTCTGCGCCGGCCCGGTCTCCGGCAGGAAGCGCGTGGCGAGCCAGATGCCGATGAGCCCGATCGGCACATTGATCAGGAAGATCCAGTGCCAGGTGAAATAGGTGGTGATGAAACCGCCAACCGGCGGACCGACGAGCGGCCCGACCAGCGCTGGAATGCTCAGCCAGGACATGGCGGCGACAAGCTCGCTTTTCGGCGTGGCGCGCACCAGCACAAGCCGTCCCACCGGCGTCATCATGGCGCCGCCAATGCCTTGCAGGAAGCGCGACATCACGAAAGCCGGCAGCGAATTGGACACCGCGCAAGCGACCGAACCGACGATGAACACGTCGATCGCCGCCCGAAACACGTTCTTGGCGCCGAAGCGGTCGGCCATCCAGCCGCTGATCGGAATGAACACCGCCAGCGACACCAGGTAGGCGGTCAGCGCCAGCTTGAGCGCGACCGGGCTGGTCTGGAGGTCGATGGCGATCGCCGGCAGCGAGGTCGCGATAACGGTCGAATCCATGTTTTCCATGAAAAGAGCGACCGCCAGGATAAGCGGAATGGTGCGGTTCATGGAGCGCGTCCGGATTTGAATGTTGCGCCGCCGATTGCTTGCCGGCCCTCGGGGGCAAAGGCGCCGACACGCAGGGCGGTTACCACGGGTCGGGTCGGATGTCGCCTTAATTTGCCGTCACATTTGTGCGACCCTGGGCAGCCGTGCCAGTGCGGAACTCTGCGAAGAATAGCGCTTAAAAAAAACCCGCCTCGGCGGCGGGTGGTTGGCGCAAATCAGCACCAGGAATAAATTCCTAGCATGACTGCCGTCACAAAGCAACCGATTCGCGAGCGCGGACGCGCCGGGAACCGGAACTGGATCAACCGGGTTAAACCCCTTTGAAGGAGATACGCCATGAAGTTGCTGGGCACCATCCTTGCCGCATGGGTGGCAATCGTCGGAGGCATCAGCGCGGCTGCTGCCGATCCGTGGAAGGACGAGAGCGGCCATGGCAAATGGCAGGACCGCTACCGATACGAAGACGATTATGAGCGAAAGCGGGAACGCTACAGCTACAAAGAGGAATATCGGCGCGGCAACTGCAAGATCGAGCGCAAGTGGGAAGGCGACGAATACAAGGAAGAGATCAAGTGCAAGCGGGGCAAGCGGCGCGTTTACGATTATTATTAGGCCAGCCATCGCCTGCCGGCGCTCGAACTTCACGGTCACCAATCCGTCACGGCGAAAAGGCATTAAGCTGAGTTCGCAGCGCTGTCGTGCACAAGCAATCGGCTTTTCATCGGCGACGGGACGTGTTACGAGCCAGCGCCAATCCTGAAAGGGAAGAAGACGAGTCGGCGCTGTCCATCCGGTCCAGCGCTTTTCATGCATTCCGAGGGCTGGCCATGGCAAAAATTATCGAAACGTCCACGGGCGCATTGGCGCTGACCTTTGACGACGTGCTGCTGCAGCCGGGTCATTCCGAGGTCATGCCGGGCGAGACCGACATCCGCACCCGCATTGCCGGCGACATCGACCTCAATGTGCCGATCCTGTCCGCCGCCATGGATACGGTCACCGAGGCGCGTCTCGCCATCGCCATGGCCCAGGCCGGCGGCATCGGCGTCATCCACCGCAATTTCTCGCCGGCCGAACAGGCAGAGCAGGTGCGGCAAGTCAAGAAATTCGAATCCGGCATGGTGGTCAACCCCGTCACCATCGGCCCCGACGCGACGCTCGCCGACGCCTTGGGATTGATGCGCACCTACAGCATCTCGGGCATTCCGGTGGTCGAGAATGGCGGTGCCGGCGGGCATAAGGTCGGACGGCTGGTCGGCATCCTGACCAACCGCGACGTGCGCTTCGCTTCCGACCCGGCGCAGAAAGTCTACGAGCTGATGACCCGTGAGAACCTGATCACGGTCAAGGAGAACGTCGACCAGGACGAGGCCAAGCGGCTCCTGCACCAGCACCGCATCGAAAAGCTGGTCGTGGTCGACAGCGACGGCAATTGCGTCGGGCTGATCACCGTCAAGGACATCGAGAAGTCGCAGCTCAATCCGCACGCCACAAAGGACGTGCAGGGGCGCTTGCGCGCGGCGGCCGCCACCAGCGTCGGCGATGACGGTTTTGAGCGCGCCGAGCGGCTCATCGATGCCGGCGTCGACCTTCTGGTGATCGACACCGCGCATGGTCACTCGCAACGTGTGCTCGATGCGGTGACGCGGGCCAAGAAACTGTCCAATTCGGTCCGCATCCTGGCCGGCAACGTCGCCACATCAGAAGGCACGCTGGCGCTGATCGATGCCGGCGCCGACGCCGTCAAGGTCGGCATCGGACCGGGTTCCATCTGCACCACCCGCATCGTCGCCGGCGTCGGCATGCCGCAGCTTTCGGCGATCATGTCGGCGGTCGAGACGGCGCAGAAGTCGGGCGTCTCGGTCATTGCCGACGGCGGCATCAAATATTCCGGTGATCTCGCCAAGGCGCTCGCCGCCGGCGCCAGCGCCGCCATGATCGGCTCGCTGCTGGCCGGCACCGACGAGAGCCCGGGCGAAGTCTATCTGCACCAGGGCCGCTCGTTCAAAGCCTATCGCGGCATGGGCTCGGTCGGCGCCATGGCGCGCGGCTCCGCCGACCGTTATTTCCAGGCCGAGGTGCGCGACACGCTGAAACTGGTGCCGGAAGGCATCGAAGGGCAGGTGCCCTACAAAGGACCTGTGTCCGGCGTGCTGCACCAGCTTGCGGGCGGCCTTAAAGCCGCTATGGGCTATGTCGGCGGGCGCGACCTTGCCGATTTCCGCGACCGCGCCACCTTTGTACGCATATCCAACGCCGGACTTCGTGAAAGCCACGCCCATGACGTCACGATCACCCGCGAAAGCCCGAATTACCCCGGCGGAGC
The DNA here is from genome assembly GCF_002284575.1 of Mesorhizobium temperatum. Classification (GTDB taxonomy): domain Bacteria; phylum Pseudomonadota; class Alphaproteobacteria; order Rhizobiales; family Rhizobiaceae; genus Mesorhizobium; species Mesorhizobium temperatum. Next base: position 29,407 of record NZ_NPKJ01000018.1, on the reverse strand, counting down.
CTAACCAGCTCGCACGAAGCCTGACGGCAATGATGTTGCGGCTGTCACGTCACGCTGCCGCGCTCTGTTTTGTCTGCGCGGCGGTTTTCGTCGCCATGACGGCGATGGAGTTCCTCTATTTCCGCCAGCTGAGTGGCGGCCTGCCGTCGCTCGATTTGCGCTGGACCGGTTTCACCCCGGATGAGGGCATGGCCTGGCTGACGGCACTCGGCCGGCGCAGCAGCGAGATCATTCTGGTCTGGCATTATCTGACCTTCGACCTGTTGTTCCCGGCGCTGCTGTCGCTGACACTGGTCAGCCTGATCCTGGCCACGGGGCGACGGCTGAAGGCCTTCCGGGCTCTGTCCGCGCAGCTTCAGTCGTTGTTTGCGCTCGTCCTAGTGCTGCCCTACACGCTTGCAGATTATGCGCAGAACATCGCGGTCGCCCGCATGCTCTCCGATTTCCTGTCGGCCAATCCGGATTCGCTGTCGTTTGCCTCGGCGCTGATCGTCACCAAGTTCGCGCTTCTGGTGATACCGGTGATCGTCATCGCGGCTTTTCATCTGACGGGTCAGAAACAGCGCTGAGCAGGGACAATCCGCGCCCGGACAAAGGCCATCGGACCCAAAAGTGGACTAAGTTGTCAGGGTTGCACGTCGAACAGCGCGATCTTGCGCTTGTCGAACTTGATGGCGAGTTCGCCGCGCACCAGTTTGAGCGCGGCCTCGCCGAACACGGCGCGTCGCCAGCCTTGCAAAGCCGGCACGTCGGCGGCCTCGCCCTCGGCGGCGATGCGGTCAATGTCGTCGCTGGAGGCCAGCACCTTCGAAGCGACGCCCTCCTTTTCGGCGACGATACGCAACAGCACTTTCAGCAATTCCGCGGCTGCATTGGAGCCTTCGGGCGGCTGAAAACTTTTCGGCAGCTTCGGCATCTCTTCCCTGGGCAAGGCAAGCGCGGTGTTGATCGCGCCCAGCAGCGCCGTTGCCGTCACTGAGCGTTCCCAGCCTTTCGGCGTGGTGCGCAGCTTGCCGAGTGCTGCCGCATCGCGCGGCGCCTGCTGCGCTACCTCGTAGATGGCGTCGTCCTTGAGCACCCGGCCGCGCGGCACGTCGCGTTCGCGCGCCTCGCGCTCGCGCCATGCCGCCACTGCTTGCACGATCGCCAGCTCCTGCGGCTTGCGCAGCCGCATCTTCAGCCGCTTCCAGGCGTCCTCCGGATGCGGATCGTAGGTTTCACGCGCGGTCAGCACCTCCATCTCCTCGTTCAGCCAGTGAGCGCGGTTTTCCCGCACCAGCTCGGCGCTGAGGTGCTGGTAGACCTCGATCAGATGGGTGACGTCGGCAAGCGCGTAGTCGAGCTGCTTTTCGGAAAGCGGCCGGTGGCGCCAGTCGGTGAAACGTGAGGACTTGTCGAGCCGAGCGCCGGTAATCTTCTGGACGAGCTGGTCATAGGAGACGCTGTCGCCGAAGCCGCAGACCATCGCCGCCACCTGGGTGTCGAACACCGGATGCGGCACCAGATCGCCGAGATGAACGATGATTTCGATATCCTGGCGCGCCGCATGGAAGACTTTGACGACGGCCTCGTTGGCCATCAGCCTGAAGAACGGCTTCAGGTCGATATCGGGTGACAGCGGATCGATCAGCGCCGTCACCCCGGGCGCCGCCATCTGAATCAGGCAGAGGATCGGCCAAAAGGTCGTCTCGCGAATGAATTCGGTGTCGACGGTGACGAAATCCGACTTTTCGAACGCGGCAACAGCGGTCTCAAGTTCTACTTGGGTGGTGATGACGTGCATCAAATCGCTTTGGCAAAAGGGTAAGGTCTCCTTCAATTTCAGCCGCGCGGGCTTTCGTCAAGCTGCTGTCCGGGTTCAAACCATATGGGACCGTCATCATTGCTTCGCAGGCCCGTCGGAATCATCGTTGCGCTTGGCCAGCCGGGCGAACACCGTCGATGTGCGCAAAAGGCCGATGAAACGGCTGCGATGGCCGGCCGGCACGCCGGATCGCACCTGCATCCGGTACAGGATGACGACGACGAAGATGGCGTAAACGGTGGCGGTGAACACGAACAGCGCGCTTGGCCCGAAATACTGCATCGCCGTCGAGGCGGCGAACGGCCCGCCAATGGCGCCGAAGGAATAGAACAGCATCAGCGCCGCGTTGATCAGCACAAACTCCCCCTTGTCGGCGCGGTCGTTGGAATGCGCCGCCGATAGCGAGTAGAGCGGCATGGCGAAGCAGCCGAAGACGAAGACGATCACGAAGTTGAGGGACGGGTCGCTGCGCGCCCAAAACACCAGCGCCAGCGATGCAAGCAGCGCGCAGCACGTCGTTATCAGCAGCACGGAACGCCGGTCCCAGCGGTCGGACAGGTAGCCGAGCGGATACTGGATGATGGCGCCGCCGAAGATGCCGACGCTGACGAAGGTGACGACGTCGGTGACCGACATGCCGATCTGTTCGGCATAGACCGGCGACAATGTGCGGAAGGCGCTGTTGGTGACACCGACGGCGATGCAGCCGAAGCAGCCGAGCGGCGAAATCCGCCAGACGCGGGCCAGGTCGAGCTTGACGTCTTCCGGCGGGGTCGGGTTGGAGCGGTCGCCGAGCGACACCGGCACCAGCGAGAGCGTGATCATGATCGACATGACGGCGAAGATGGCGAAGCCGCCGGCGCCGACGATCGGGATCAGGAACTGTGCGCCTGTGACCGAACCGATGTCGACCATCCGGTAGATGGCCAGCACCCGCGCGCGGTCCTTGTTGGCGGCCCCGGAATTGAGCCAGGCTTCCATGATGGTGAACAGGCCGGCGAAGCAGAACCCGCCGGCGAGGCGCAACGCGCACCACATGACCGGGTCGACGACCAGCACCAAAAGCAACGTTCCGGCCGAAGCGATCGCCGCCAGCGCGGAAAAGGCGCGCACATGGCCGACAGCCTTCATTATGTGGGTGACGGCGAGGCAGCCGAGCAGGAACCCGGCGAAATAGAACGTGCCCATCAGGCCGATGGTCGAGGCCGAAAACCCCTCCTGCGCGCCGCGCAGCGCGATCAGGGTGCTCTGCAGGCCGTTGCCGCCGAGCAGGATGCCGGCGGCAATAAGGAGCGGGATCAGCGGGCGCATGGAGGACATGAAGGAAGGCCTGTCGTTGACCCTTCTTGAACCATCGCCCGCGCCAATGCCAGCGGCAATTCCCGGCGGTTAGCAGGCCAGCACCGACAATCAGTTTCTCATTTTGATTTTTAGCTGAGGGGCGATCTTTCGCGCTCCCGATGGCGCGCTTGGATGGTGGGCGTCCTACCGCAGAATTCTGTTTGTCATCAGCCATTTCACGGAGCGGGGCCACGCGTAATTCGCACCCATGCGAAGATCGGTAAAGCCTTGGGAAACAGGTTTCCCGGTTTCAGCGTCGAGGATGCGAATGAACATGGTATGCTCTGTTCGGTTGACGCGCGTCACAACGCCCAGCAAGGCAAGAGAGGCGCCGTGTTCTTTGGCGATTTTGCCTTCACAGCCGCCGCAGTTGCGCAATCCGTGCGGCGCAACCGCCTGCTCATCCCCCTCTGGCACATCAACCACTGTAAAACGTCCGGACTGGGAGAGCATGTCCTTCGCCATTTGTGCCGACTCGGACAGATAGCGCCTATCGTGTTCATCCGGCGGAATTATGCCTGCGCCAGCGCTCTTGTCTTCCAATTCGAAAGGAAACACCTCGATTGACATCGGCTTTGTCTGAGCGTGTGCAAATGTGCAGGTGCCAACAAGCAGCGTCATCAGGACAGTCAATGTGCGAATGCGCATGGTAGTCCTCCCGTCAGTATGACGGCCATTGTACACGGCTTGACCACGCTGATCACGATCAAGGCAGAGGAAATTCTACACTTTGACTGTGGTGTGGAGTTTTCACACAGCGAGGTTTACAAGCCGAAGTTCAAACCGAGAGATGCTGCCCGTGCGCCGCCTGCCTTGACAAAGCCGGCCTCTCATGTGCTTTTCGCGCAAATTTTCGGGCCGGGCCATCATGCCTTGCCGCAATCAAACATCCGGACCTACCAATGACAATGCATCGTTACCGCAGCCATACCTGTGCCCAGTTGAGGAAGAGCGACGTCGGCTCTTCCGTTCGCCTGTCGGGCTGGGTGCATCGCGTACGCGACCATGGCGGCCTGCTGTTCATCGATTTGCGCGACCACTATGGCCTGACCCAGATCGTCGCCGATCCGGATTCGCCAGCCTTCAAGATTGCCGAGACCGTGCGCGGCGAATGGGTCATCCGCGTCGACGGCGAGGTCAAGGCGCGCCTGGCCGAGACCGCCAACGCCAACCTGCCGACCGGCGAGATCGAGATTTTCGCGCGCGAGATCGAAGTGCTGTCGGCGGCCAAGGAATTGCCGCTGCCGGTCTTCGGCGAGCCGGACTATCCCGAGGATATCCGTCTCAAATACCGCTTCCTCGATCTGCGCCGCGACACGCTGCACAAGAACATCGTGGCGCGTACGAAAATCATCGCCGAGATGCGCAAGCGCATGGGCGAGGTCGGCTTCACCGAATTCTCGACGCCTATCCTGACCGCGTCGTCGCCTGAGGGCGCGCGCGACTTCCTGGTGCCGTCGCGCATCCATCCCGGCACCTTCTACGCGCTGCCGCAGGCACCGCAGATATACAAGCAATTGATCATGGTTTCGGGCTTCGACCGTTACTTCCAGATCGCGCCTTGCTTCCGCGATGAGGACCCGCGCGCCGACCGATTGCCGGGCGAATTCTACCAGCTTGACGTGGAAATGAGCTTCGTCGAGCAGGACGACGTTCTGGCGACAATGGAGCCGGTGATGCGGGGCGTGTTCGAGACCTTTGCCGCCGGCAAGCCGGTGACGCAGGAGTTTCCGCGCATCCCCTATGACGTCGCCATGCGCAAATATGGCACCGACAAGCCGGACCTGCGCAACCCGATCGAGATGCAGGCGGTCTCCGATCATTTCCGCGATTCCGGCTTCAAGGTGTTCGCCAACATCCTTGCCAGCGACCCGAAGGCCGAAGTCTGGGCCATTCCGGCCAAGACCGGTGGTTCACGCGCCTTCTGCGACCGCATGAATTCGTGGGCGCAGGGCGAGGGCCAGCCGGGCCTCGGCTACATCTTCTGGCGCAAGGAAGGCGAAAAGCTCGAAGGCGCCGGTCCGCTCGCCAAGAACATCGGCGAGGAGCGCACCGAAGCGATTCGCCTCCAGCTTGGCCTTGCGGATGGCGACGCCGCCTTCTTCGTCGCCGGCGACCCGAAGAAATTCGTCTCGTTCGCGGGAGCGGCGCGCACCCGCGCCGGCGAGGAGCTGAACCTCGTCGACCGCGACCGTTTCGAATTGTGCTGGATCGTCGACTTCCCCTTCTACGAATGGAACGAGGACGAGAAGCTCGTTGATTTCGGCCACAACCCGTTCTCGATGCCGCAGGGTGGCATCGAGGCGCTCAACGGCGAGGATTTGCTTGGGATCAAGGCATTCCAGTACGACATGGTCTGCAATGGTTTCGAGATCGCCTCGGGCGGCATCCGCAACCATCTGCCCGAAACGATGGTCAAGGCATTCGAGATCGTCGGCCTGGATCGCGAGACGGTTGAGGCGCGCTACGGTGGCCTCTACCGCGCCTTCCAGTATGGCGCGCCGCCGCATGGCGGCATGGCGGCCGGCATCGACCGCGTCGTCATGCTGCTCGTCGGCGCCAGGAACCTGCGCGAAGTGACCATGTTCCCGATGAACCAGCAGGCCTATGATCTGTTGATGAGCGCGCCGTCGGAAGCAAGCCCGCAGCAGCTTCGCGAATTGTCGCTGCGCGTCGCGGTGACCAAGAAAGAGGGTTAAAAACCTCCCGCAACCGACTCTAAACGCTGTCGGTTTGCGCTGCCCCTCATTGCCCTGCCGGGCATTTCTCCCCGTATAGCGACGGGGAGAAAGACGCTGTCACGAATGATTTCGCCAGCTGCCAGCGTCGCAAAAATGCGCGCCAAGGTCGCGGCCATTTCCCTTCTCCCCGTCACTATACGGGGAGAAGGTGCCGGCAGGCGGATGAGGGGCGGCGCTGACACTTCCAATGCGAGCGCATTTTGCAAACCGGCCAGAGACGTGCCGGTCAGTCCTCGTTCGCCTTGACCGTCACGCCAAGCGTCTTCGTCAGGTCCACCGGGTTGGACATGGCGCCCGCCATGATCAGCGCGAACGGCACCGCTGCCGGCGGCTCGGCCAAGATTTCGATGCTCTGCGGATCGTCGAGATATTTGCCGACCGCAGCCGACACCTGCGCCGTCAATTCGGGATTGTTGAGCTGCGCCATGCCGAAAGGCACGATCGCCTTGGCCTGGTTGGCGATGTCGTTGCCGGACATGCCTTGCTGCTTGCCGACATAGTCCAGCACCTTGTTGGTCAAGGAATCGTCGTCGAAGCGGATCGAAGCGCTGTTGAACGAAAGCTGCTGCAACACGCCGAGCATGGCCATGCCTTGCGCCGAGTTATCGGCGCCTTCTGGCTGCGCCGCCATCTTCTTCTGCATCTCCTGCAGCGACTTGATGACGTCCAGCGTGTAGCCGCCGAGACCGAAGGTCATGCCGAGCGTTCCGGCATTGTCGACGGAGATGTCGTATTTCGATAGCTCCATCTTGCCGTCCGCAGGCTGCCAGGTGCCCGCCATTTTAAGGTTCCCGGTGATGTTCTGGTAACCGAGCGCGTTGATCACCTCCTTGGACTTCGGGTCCTCGACCAGCGTCAGGTCGGCATTGAACTTTTCCGTGGTGCCGGAAAATTCCATCGCCTTGCCGTCGGCAGGTGGGGTGATTTCGATGGCGAGCCTGTTCATCGAGAATGCGGTCTTGTCGGCAACCTTGACCGTCATGTTGTCGAGTTCGGCCGATTTATACATCATCATTGAACCCAGCGGGCCCGTGGCGCCGTCGGCCGGAACCGTCATGTCGTGGATGATGAAGGGGCTGAGGTCGAGCGTGACGCCGTCTTCGCTGTGCTGGAATGCCGAAGTCGAGACGGTTTCGATTTCATAACCGCCATTGGCTTCCGTCACGCCTTCGAGTTTGATGTCGCCGATCTTGAACGCTTCCTTTTCGGCCGCCGGTTTGAACGCCACGCCTTGCAACACCATGCTGGAGGCATCGCCCGTCACCGCGGTCCAGGAGATGTCGACACCCTGGGCGGCGAGAGCCGCCTTCAGCCGGTCGGCGACCGCCGCATCCTGCGCCAAGGCCGCGTTCAGCGGCAGCGTCAGCAAAAACGTCGAAAAAGCAAGTTTGTTGAGTGTCGAGCGTCTGATCGTCATCGCGAGTCCCCTGAGCGTGTCCTGAAGATTGTCTTTTCAATTCGTTGCGCCGTCACCCTTCCGTGACGAACTGGACGGGAAAAAGGCGTTCTCCCGCACAATGGTCGAAAATCACTGCGAAAGGCAAATCCGATCCATTGCCTTAGAGCCGGGATGTAACCGATTGATGTTGGTCGGCGTCCAGTTCGTGTTGCGGAAGGGGCGGCGCATTCAGCGCCTCTTGCCGCGAATCACCCGCTCGGCTAGTCCCACCCCATGGGAAAAAGGCTTTTACCGCCTGGCGATGGCGGTGGCGACAACATCGAGCCGGTCGATCTGAAGAAAGCGCTGGAAGAGCGCTATCTCGCCTATGCGCTGTCGACCATCATGCACCGGGCGCTGCCGGATGTGCGCGACGGGCTGAAGCCGGTCCATCGCCGCATCATGCATGCCATGCGGCTGCTCAGGCTCAACCCCGACCAGGGGTTCGCCAAATGCGCCCGCATCGTCGGCGAAGTGATGGGCAAGTTCCATCCGCATGGCGACCAGTCGATCTACGACGCGCTGGTGCGGCTGGCGCAGGATTTTTCGATGCGCTACCCTCTGGTCGACGGGCAGGGCAATTTCGGCAATATCGACGGCGATAACGCCGCCGCCATGCGCTACACCGAAGCGCGCATGACCGACGTGGCGACCGAGCTGCTGTCCGGCATCACCGAGGATGCGGTCGACTACCGACCGACCTACAATGAGGAGGACGAGGAGCCGGTCGTGCTGCCCGGCGCCTTCCCGAACCTGCTCGCTAACGGCTCGTCCGGCATTGCCGTCGGCATGGCGACCTCGATCCCGCCGCACAATGCCGCCGAGCTCTGCGACGCCGCCCTGCATCTGATCGAGCATCCGGATGCACCGGTGACGACATTGATGGACTTCGTCCAAGGTCCGGATTTCCCGACCGGCGGCATCATCGTCGATAGCCGTGTCTCGATCCTCGAAGCCTATGAAACCGGTCGCGGTGGTTTTCGCGTCAGGGCGAAATGGAGCCAGGAGGACCAGGGCAGGGGCACCTGGAGCATCGTCGTCACCGAAATCCCCTACGGCGTCCAGAAGGCGCGGCTGATCGAAAAGATCGCCGAGCTTCTGATGGCGCGCAAATTGCCGCTGCTCGAAGACATCCGCGACGAGAGCGCCGAAGACGTCCGCGTCGTACTGGTGCCGAAGAGCCGTTCGGTCGATCCCGGAATCCTGATGGAATCGCTGTTCAAGCTGACTGAGCTCGAAAGCCGCTTTCCGCTCAACATGAACGTCCTGTCGCGCGGCAAGATACCCAACGTGCTGTCGCTGAAAGGCGTGCTCAAGGAATGGCTGGAGCACCGCCGCGAGGTGCTGATCCGCCGCTCCAGACATCGCCTCGGCGAGATCGAAAGGCGGCTGGAGATCCTCGCCGGCTATCTGATCGCCTATCTCAACATCGACGAGGTGATCAGGATCATCCGCGAGGAGGACGAGCCCAAGCAAGTCATGATGGCGCGCTGGTCGCTCACCGACAACCAGGCCGAAGCCATCCTCAACATGCGGCTGCGTGCCCTGCGCAAGCTCGAGGAATTCGAGATCCGCAAGGAATTCGACGGCCTCACTATCGAGAAAAAGCAGATCGAGGCGCTGCTTGCGTCCGACGCCAGGCAGTGGTCGACGATCAAGTGGGAAGTCTCCAGCATCCGCGAGAAATTCGGACCGGAGACCGAGCTCGGCAAGCGCCGGACCCAGTTCGCCGACGCGCCCGAACATGACCTGACCGACATCGCCCATGCCATGATCGAGCGCGAGCCGGTCACCGTGGTCGTTTCGGAAAAGGGCTGGCTCAGGGCGATGAAAGGTCACATGACCGACCATTCGTTGCTGACCTTCAAGGAGGGTGACAGCCTCAAGCTCGCCTTCCACGCCCAGACCACCGACAAGGTGCTGGTCTTCACCACCGGCGGCAAGTTCTACACGATCGGCGCCGACCGGCTGCCGGGCGGGCGCGGCCATGGCGAACCGATCCGCATCATCGTCGACATGGACAACGACCAGGACATCGTCACCGCCTTTGTCCATGATCCCAAGCGCAAGCTGCTGCTGGTGTCGCACGACGGCAATGGTTTCATCGTGCCGGAAGAAGAGGTCGTCGCCAACACCCGCAAAGGCAAGCAGGTGATGAACGTCAAGGCGCCCGACGAGGCCCAGCGCTGTGTGCCGGTCGCCGGCGACCATCTCGCCATCGTCGGCGAAAACCGCAAGATGCTGGTCTTCCCGCTCGCCGAGATTCCTGAGATGGGTCGCGGCAAGGGCGTTCGCCTGCAGAAATACAAGGATGGCGGCGTCCTCGATCTCAAGCCCTTCACGCTCGCCAGCGGTCTGTCCTGGCAGGATTCGGCCGACCGCACCTTCATCAAATCACGCGAAGAGCTGGTCGAATGGATCGGTGCTCGAGCCTCGGCCGGACGCATGGTGCCAAAGGGATTCCCGAGGACGGGGAAATTCGGGTAGTTGCTAATCTCCCCCCTTGAGGGGGAGATGTCGCCGAAGGCGACAGAGGGTGTCGCCGCCGCGTGAAGCTCCAGCCTCCTCTGTTCGTGGTAAGGGGTCGCGTCTGAACGTTCCGACCCCCTCTGGCCTGCCGGCCATCTCCCCTCAAGGGGGGAGATTAGCGCCTCCATGCAAACATTTGGAATGTCGTCACGATTGCTGCACTATGTCGGTGCATAAGCATCGCTACATAAGGCGCGCGGACAGACGCCTTTGGGAGAAATGGGCATTTGAAAGAAACCAGGATTAAGAAACCGGAAGGGCAGCAGCGCTTGTTCGGCCTGTCGACGCCGGTCAGATCCGCCGTCATTCCACCGCTGTCGGCGGCGCGCTGGCTCCTGGTGCTGATCGTTGCCGCCGGGGTCTATTTCTTTCATGGTTTCCTGGTCCCGGTGCTGGCCGCCCTGGTCATCGCCTTTGCCAGCTGGCCGCTCTATCGGCGACTGCTCGCTGCTGTCGGCGGCAACCGCACGATCGCCGCGACATTGGCGATCCTGTTCATTCTCACCTTCCTGGTGGTGCCGATCGCGCTCGCCGGCGCCTACGCCAGCAACGAAGTCCGCGAATGGGTCGGCTGGGCGATCGAGACCAACCGCGAAGGCGCGGTGACGCCGCACTGGATCGCCACGCTGCCCGTGGTCGGCGACTGGCTGAACGAGCAGTGGACGCGCAATCTCGGCCATCCCGGCGGCATCGGCGAACTGATCCAGCTGATCAGCGGCGCCAACATCGGCAGCATCTATCGCGGCGTGCTGGCCGCCGGCGGCAGCGCCTTCGGCCTTCTGCTGGCGCTGCTGTTCATGATGATCGCGCTGTTCTTTGCCTATCGCGACGGCGAGCATTTTGCCGGGCAGGTCGACCGTCTCGGCGAACGCATCCTGCCGACCAGGTGGGAGCGGATTTCACGCGTCGTGCCGGCGACGATTTCCTCGACGGTAACCGGCATGACCATTATCGCCATCGGCGAGGGGGTGGTGCTGGGCGTGGCCTACTGGCTAGCCGGCGTGCCGTCGCCTGTGACGCTCGGCGCCCTGACCGGCATCATGGCGCTGATCCCCGGCGGCGCACCGCTGTCCTTCACGCTTGTTTCGATCTATCTCGCCGCCAGCGGCTCGCCGATGGCCGGGTTGGCGCTGTTCATCTGGGGGGCTGTCGAACTGTTCATCGTCGACAAGACATTGCGCCCGAAACTGGTCGGCGGCCCGATAAAGCTGCCGTTCCTGCCGACCTTTTTCGGCCTGATCGGCGGCGTCAAGACGATGGGCTTTCTCGGCCTGTTCATCGGCCCGGTGCTGATGGCATTGCTGGTCGCAATCTGGCGCGAATGGCTGCGCGAGGTGGAATTGGCCGACGAACTTGCCCCCGCAGCACCGGCGGAGCTGGAAGGGGCGCCGCCGCCGCAAATCGAAATCGTTGCCGAGAAGAAGTCTCAGGCCGGGTGACTGACCGCAAGGGTTGCGCGGCGCTTGCGCCCCTCATGCAGCTGCCATAGCGAATGGACGACCAGCGTGACGATCAGGATCGCACCGCCGACCAGGCTGTTGCGCGACGGCATCTCGGCAAAGATCATCCACATCCAGACGGGCGCCAGCACGGTTTCAAGCAGATAGAACATCGCCACTTCCGGTCCCGAAATATATTTCGGCCCGTTGGCGAGGCAGAAGAACGAGATCGGCATGATGACGGCGCCGTTGAAGATGATCCACCACGGCGCGTTCACCTGAAGGCCTTCGCCTGAGACCATGAACACCGCGACAGCCAGCGGCAGGATCACGCCGATCAGCGATGTGAACCCCATGTCCTTGCCGCTGGCACGCGAGATGGTGATGGCCAGCGCGATGAAGAAAGCCGAGCACAGCGCCATAAGATCGCCGAACAGGTGCCCGGTGCCGATCGAATCACCGACGATGATCGCGACGCCGACGATCATGGCCAGCATCGCGACCACGGTGACCAGTCGCGGCCGCTCCTTCAGGAACAGCCAGGACAGCAGCGCCGCGAACACGGTGTTGAAGGCCAGGATGAAGACCAGATTGGCGGTCGTGGTGTAATAGATGCTGGTGATGAAGGTGACCGAGGTCAGCCCGTAGCATATGGCGACAACGAGCCCCGACCAGCCGGGGATGAGCTGCGGCGCGTTCCTGCTCAGCGAGCGCCAGACGGCCCAGATGATCAGCGCCGCGACCAAGGTGGTGCCGGTGCGCAGCAGGAGGATCGTCCACACGCCGCCGTCGGCGAGCCGGATCAGTGGAATGTCGATGGTCAGCGTCAGCCCGCCGATGGCGGTGATGAGAAGGCCCTTCTGGTGATCGTTGTGGGACGACATGGCAGTTCTCGCAATGAAGTTGGAGGCGGCCAGCCGCGCTATTGCACACTCTCCGTCAGACGCATGACCCGAAAAATCGGAATCGATTTTCGGAAAGGATCATGCGCCGAGTTCAAGCGTTACAGCGTCCTTTGCGCGCCCGAAAAGGGCGCGCGGCGCTGTAATGGCGGAAAAGCCAGCATGCTCTCCCTGGGAACAGTTTAAGGTTGGATTTTGGAAAAACTATTCAGCGCGAAACCGCTTCGTGGTCGTAGCGTTCCCAGCCTTTCGGGCCGAGATGCTCCTGCGGCATGAAGCGCATCTTATAGTTCATCTTGCGCGAGCCATTGACCCAGTAGCCGAGATAGACATGGGGCAAGCCCATCGCCCTGGCGCGGGCGATGTGGTCGAGGATCATGAAGGTGCCAAGCGAGCGGTCCTCGAAATCCGGATTGAAGTAGGAATAGACCATCGACAGGCCGTCGGCCATCTTGTCGGTGAGGGCGACTGCGATCAGCTCGCCCTGGCCCTTGCCGGTGATGAAGCTGTCGGGGCCGCGGCGCCGGTATTCTATAACCTTGGTGTCGACATGGGTGTCCTCGACCATCATGGCGTAATCGAGCACTGTCATGTCGGACATGCCGCCGCGGCGGTGGCGGGCATCGAGATAGCTGCGGAACAGCGAATACTGCTCGGTGGAAGGTTGCGCGTCGTGCATCGCGCCGATGAGGTCTGAATTGTGCTGTATCACCCGCCTCATGTTGCGGCTGGCGGTGAATTCCTGGGCCAGGATGCGCACCGAAACGCAGGCGCGGCAGGTCTCGCATGCCGGCCGGTAGGCGATGTTCTGCGATCGCCGGAAGCCGCCTTGCGTCAACAGGTCGTTCATCTCCGGCGCCTTGTCGCCGACCAGATGCGTGAACACCTTGCGTTCGAACTGGCCCTCAAGATACGGGCACGGCGACGGCGCGGTCAGGAAGAACTGCGGCGACTGGGTAGGATGGTGCGTCATCGAACCTTGGAAACACTCCTGCGAATCATCATACCTTTGGCGCGCACGGCGAAAAATTCAACAGGATTGTGAAAGCGTGGGCATCGGATGCCTTCACTTTGCACACAAATGCTCGCGGGACTGGTGAAAAAGCTGTCTCAGCGGTCACTGCGGCTGACCACCGTGCCCAGCAGCAGGTCGTGCAGCGTGCGCTTGCGGTCGGCAAACAGCGACACCAGAAGCACCAGCGGCGTCAGGATAACGTTGCCCGCCCAAAACAGCACCGAGTGCACCACGGCCGTCAGCCCGTCGATACGGGTGCCGTCCAGACGGTCGAGCCGGATCCCCATCATCTTCATGCCTGTCGTGGCCTGGTCGGTGCTGCCAAGCGTGTTCCAGATGTAGAGGATGGCGACGGCCGGCACGAGGACGGAAAACAGCATCCAGCCGAGGCCGAGCGTCAGAAGCCCGAGGAAGAACACCAGGATCGCGAACGGGATGGTGAGCAGCGCGACGATGCAATAGTCGATGATGAAGGCAAGGACACGCCGCGTGCGCACGCCGTCATAGGCCCTGATATCATCGAGCCTGGAGGTGATGATTTCGCCGTCGAGAACGCGCGCGTTCATGTCATTTCCTCGTAATCAGGCCCGGGATAGGTTGCGGGCCGCCTGACGTTGAAATGGTGAAGTCTTGCGGCGGAATCAAGATTGAGCCGTTTTCGGCATGCGACTGGAGGCAGGCGCCGAACTTGGCCGGATCGGTTGAATTTGCAGCACGGATGACGTTAGTTTGCTGCAATGCAACAAAGCGCAGGCGAGGGACGGGGCAACATGGACTACGACATGCTGGTCATCGGCAGCGGGCCTTCCGGGCGCCGCGCCGCGGTGCAGTCGGCCAAGCTCAGCAAATCCGTGCTGGTGGTCGACAGGGGCCGGCGCCTTGGCGGTGTTTCCGTGCACACCGGCACTATCCCGTCGAAGACGCTGCGGGAAACTGTGCTCAACCTCTCCGGCTGGCGCGAGCGCGGCTTCTACGGGCGCGGCTACCGGGTCAAGCAGGACATTTCGGTCGGCGATCTGATCGAGCGCCTGCACAAGACGCTCGATCACGAGGTCGAGGTGCTGCAGCACCAGTTTATGCGCAACACGGTCAAGAGCGCGCGCGCCGCGGTCAAGTTTCTCGGTCCCAACAGAGCCAGCCTGACGACGGACACCGGGGACTATAGCGAGGTCGGTTTCGCGCATGCGCTGATCGCGGTCGGCACCCGCCCGCACCGCCCCCGCGACGTGCCTTTCGACAAGGTCCGTGTCTTCGACAGCGACGAGATGCTGGAACTCGAGCGCCTGCCGCGCACACTGACGGTGATCGGCGCCGGCGTCATCGGCGTCGAGTACGCGACGATCTTTTCGGCGCTCGACGTGCCGGTGACGCTGGTCGAGCCGCGCAACACCATCCTCGATTTCGTCGACCGCGAGATCGTCGACGATTTCATCCATCAGATGCGCGATCGCGGCATGACGATCCGGCTGGGCAGTGCGATCAAGGAGATCGCCTCGAAACCCGACTACGCCGAGGTGACGCTTGCCGACGGCCGCAGCATACGCTCAGAGATGGTGCTCTATGCCGCGGGGCGCACCGGCAATGTCGGCGCGCTCGGCCTGGACGCGGTCGGCATCGAGGCCGATTCCCGGGGCCGCATCAAGGTCGATCCGCAGACCTTCCGGACCAGCGCGCCGAACATCTATGCCGCCGGTGACGTCATCGGCTTTCCGAGCCTCGCCTCCACCTCGATGGAACAGGGCAGGGTGGCCGCCTGCCATGCCTTCGGCGTGCCCTTGCCGCCGCCGCCGGAAACCTTTCCCTACGGCATCTACGCCGTGCCGGAAATCTCGACCGTCGGCCAGTCCGAGGAGCAGGTGCGCGAGAGCGGCGGCGCGTATGAGGTCGGCGTGGCGCGCTTCCGCGAAACCTCGCGCGGCCATATCATGGGCGTCAACACCGGCCTCCTGAAGCTTCTGTTCTCGATCGAAACGCGCCGGCTGCTCGGCGCGCATATCGTTGGCGAGGGCGCGACCGAACTGATCCACATCGGCCAGGCGGTGATCAATCTCGGTGGCACCGTCGATTTTTTCGTCAACAACACCTTCAACTATCCGACGCTGGCCGAAGCCTACAAGATCGCCGGGCTGGATGCCTGGAACCGGATGGGGCGGGCATAGGGCGACGGGCTCGTCAATTCGCCTGCGCGATCGCCGTTGCCGGGCCCGCCAGCCACTGCCTGACGATTTCAGCATCCCGGTCGCCGATTTCATGGCCGGAGGCGATGGTGTGGGCGTCGACCGCGGCGCCATGTGATTCGAGCAATGTGACCAACGCCGGCGCGAAGGGCGCGTAGGTCAGGTCAGCGGCGCCGGCGATGATCAGCACGCGCGCCTTGGACAGATCGGCCGGGGGGACCTCGTCGAGCACCGGCATCGGGCGCAGCAATGCCGCCCGTTCGATGCGGCCGGAATGCAGCAGCATCACGCTCGAAACCAGGTTGGCGCCGTTGGAATAGCCGAGAAAGATCGTTTGGGAGAGATCGAGCCCGTGGCGCTTCGCGGCCGCGGTGATGAAGCCGGCGAAAGCGTCCGCCTCGGTGCGGATGCTCTCCTGTTCGAAGCGCGTCGGGGTAATTCGCGCGAACCAGCGGAAACCGCCCTCCTGGTCGATACGGCCACGCACCGCCACCAGCACCGCGTGCGGTGCGATTTGCTGCCCGAGCGCCACCAGAGTCGTCTCGTCGACACCGGATCCATGCAGCAGAAAAAGGCATTCGCCGGTTGGTTCTGCTGGTCTGTAGAGGCGATAGAAAAACGGCAGGTCGCGCCGCAAAAAGCCGTCTTCCGGAGGTTTTTCGGCCATAGTTGCATCCTTCTGATTTCGCGTCGCTTTTGTTCATTTGCCGGCTTCAAAACGGAATATTTTCGGGCTCCTTCAAAGTTGATTGAACCGGGCGCATTTCAGTCCGTTTGTTCGCCGATATGCTCCCGCGGGAGGAATCGAAGCGGTGCGTCCGGCGGTCGCATCGATCGCCGGCATGAACAACCAGCTTTGAGGCCTTTTATCGATGACCATGCCAATTTCACCGGATCGCGGAACGCGTATCCCGGATCGCGTCACGCGTATCCCGGATCGCGATACGCGCATCGATGTGTTCCGCGCCCTCGCTCTGCTGATCATATTTGTCGACCATGTCCCGGGCACGGTTTTCGAAACCCTGACCTACAAGAATTTCGGCTTTTCGGATGCCGCCGAGGCCTTCGTGCTGATCTCCGGCATGTCCGTCGCGCTCGCCTACGGCTCAAAATTCCGGTCCGGAAACCGGCTCATGGCCACACTGAAATTGTGGCGCCGCGCCGGTGTGCTCTATGTCGCCCACATTGTCACGACGATGGCGGTGCTGGCCATCTTCTGCGCGGCGGCGGTGTTCGCGAAGCGGCCGGACATGCTGACGCTGATCAACATCGAGCCGTTGATCAGGAACCCGCAGCAAGCGCTGATCGGCATCGTCACGCTTGGCCATCAGCTCGGCTACAACAACATCCTGCCGGTCTATGCGGTGCTGCTGCTGATGGCGCCAACCTTCCTGCTGTTCATCAGCCGCAGGCCTTTCACGGCACTCGCCCTATCCGGAGCTCTGTGGCTGGTTGCCGGGATCTACCAGATCGCCCCGCCGAATTATCCTGAGCCCGGCTTCTGGTTTCTCAATCCGCTGTCGTGGCAATTCCTCTTCAACATCGGCCTGGCGAGCATGCTGCATATCAGGCGTGGCGGCACCATTCCGGTCAATCGCTGGCTGGTCGGCGCGTCGGCGGTCTATGTCGCGGCGGCGTTGGTCTGGGTGCACAGCCCGCTATGGGGGCACGTGTCGTGGCTGAACCTGCCCGTGGTGCTGACCGGCTTCGACAAGACGTTCCTGTCGCTGCCGAGGCTGCTGCACATCCTGGCGGTGAGCTACCTGATCGTGGCGTTTCCTTCTGTCTCGAACCTGTTCCGCACCAGCCGCGACCATCCGCTCGCCATATTGGGCAAACGATCGCTGCCGGTTTTCATCGCCGGCACGGTCATCGCCATGGCGGCGCAGGTGATGAAGCTGATCAACCCGGGCGGGTTTGCCTATGACAGCTTGCTGATCGCCGCCGGCATCGCCATGCAGTTCGCGCTCGCCTATTATCTCGAATGGCTGTCGGGTATTGGGCGGTCCGGCATGAGCAGGCCGGTCCGCAGCGAGGCGTCGCCTGTCCATACGTCCTTCGGCGTGGGCGGCATGGCGGCTACCAACCCGTAGAGCATTTGCAGCCAAGTGGAATCACTTGGCTTCGCATGGCGTCGCAGAAATGCGGCTAAAACGAATAGATAGAGCGGGATGCCCAGTTCAATTTGAATGCATCCCGCTCCAGATGTCCGGGCTCAGGCTGTTTTGGGCGGCGATCCGGAAGATGCCCTGACGACGAGCTCGACGCCGAGCGTCTCGCGCCGCACCGTGCCGTCGAAATCGAGGATCGTTCGCGCCGCCCGGCGGCCGATCTCGGCGATCGGCTGGGCGATCGTGGTGAGCGGAGGATTGCAAAGTGCGGCGTCAGGCACCCCGTCGAAGCCGATGACGGAGACGTCGCCGGGAACCGCGATGCCACGCGCGGCCAACCATTCGATCGCGACCATGGCGATCCGGTCCGACATCGCCAGGATGGCGGTCGGCGGCTCTGCTGAGGCGAAGATCGTTTCGAGGCCGGCTCTGGTGCTGGCTTCGTCGTTTTCGGTCTCGTATACCGGAATCCCGGCGGTATCGATGCCGAACCGGGAAAGCGCCTCGAAATAGCCGACGAGGCGATCGCGCGTGCCGGGGTAAACGGCCGTCCGGACCTGCTCCGGCGAGACAGGACCGGTCCTGTCGTCGGCGAAAGGCAGCGACAGAACGGCGAAGCGCCGATGGCCAAGCTTGGCAAGATGGTGCGCCGCCAGGCGGGCGCCGGCGACATTGTCGACGCCGATTGCCGAAACAGTGTCGTCGTCGAAACCGAGCTCAAGCGCGACGAAGGGGAGTTTGCGTTCGCGCGTCAGTTCGACGAGGCGTAAGCCGCCCTCGATGCAGAACAGGATGAAGCCGTCGACCAGCGCGCTCTGGATGTTCCAGGCAAGCTTCTCCTCGTTGCCGGCCGATACCAGCGCGATGCCGGCACCGGTGGCGTCACATGCCTCGGAAATTCCGGCCATCATCGTGCGGGCAAAGGGGTCTTCGAAGAAATAGGACAGCGGCTCGGTCGTGGCGACGCCGATCGCGTTGACCTTGCCGGCGCGCAGCAGTCGGCCCTTGGGATCCGGACCCGCATAGCCCATCGCCTCGGCCGCCGCCTTGACCCGTTCGCGGACTTCCTCGCGCACGATCTCGGGACGGCTGAACACGTTGGAGGCGGTGCCGTGCGAAACCCCGGCGGCCTTGGCGATGTCGGCCAGCCGGACGGGTCTTGTATTGCCTTCGGTGGATGACGCCATTTTTGCCTGCGGAGTCCTGCTTAGCACTTTCGTTGGATCGATTCAAATTTTTGCTTGACAATGATGCGGTCGGGTGTATTTTTGAATCGATCCAATTTTAGCCCAACTGTCGATTGGATCGATTCAGGAAGGAGAGAGCCATGCACCCCGTCAATTGTCTGTTCGAGGACGTCTATCGCAACGACTGGAGCATTACCTCCAACGAGGTGACCCGGACACGTCGCGGCAGGGCCGGCCCGTGGATTCGCGATCTGCGTTTTCTCGTGGAGCGCAAGCGGAGCTGATCGGCACGGCATTATCGGGCCTGTCGATTGGATCGATTCAAGTTGAAAAAAGGAGCGAAGCCATGCATCCGATCAAGCACCTGTTCGAAGACATCTATCGCAACTATTGGGGCATCTCGCCGGCCGCTGATAGGCCGGAGCGGCGCCGTCTGACCAAGCTGGCCGCACGCAATCGCGACCTGCCGGTCCGGCCCGAACACCGGCAAGATCGGCCATCGTCTGACTGACCGTCGCACGCGGTTGTGCATCATGGCTGCTGAGACGCTTCTCGCGAAATGGCAAACGAATGTACTCGGCGGCTTTCGGGTCGATCGCGACGGTCTGGAGCTCGAACTTGGCCCCAAGCCGCCGAGGCGCGCTCGATGTCCTGCGCATTCTCACATTGTCAAAGGATCATGTCTGTTCGATCGAAACGCTGCAGAATTGGCTCTGGCCGGATCTTGACGGCGGGCAGGCCAATGCCGCCTCGATCAGGCGCTGTATCGGCTGCGAAAACTGCTTGGGCGATCGGACTTTATCACGCTGCGCGAAGGCAAACTGCGGCTTTCGCCGGAAATAGTCTGGGTCGATCTCGACGAATGGGAAAAGCAGGTCAAGAAAATCGTCGCCGCAGGCGAGACGATTCCTGAAACGGCCTTGAACCAGCTGTTCGCCAGTTTTCCTGGTCCACTCCTTTTTTGGACAAGCCGAACCGGCATGGGCGATCGCGGCCGACGACCGGGTTCGCTACAGCTACGTCGACCTTGCGATGCGTCTAGGCAAACGCACGAAAAGGCAGGAAATGGCCTCGGGGCGAGAACGGCATACGCGCGGGCGCTCGACCATTTTCCCGAATCCGACCGTCTACACAGCGTGCTGACCGAACTGCGGTCAAAGGCAGGATGATTTCGCAGGCGCGGCCGAGGATTATCAGCGGTATCTGCGCGTGCTCGAGTCCGCAGGACGGGAGCCGTCGCCGATAATCGTTGCGCTGGCATGTCGATTCTAAAAGTAATTTCCGCGCGGGGCGATCCGTAAGCCATACGTAAGCTCGGCTCCATTAGTTTTCACCCGACCGATAACCTTACGACGACGCGGGGCTGAACTGCCTGCTCCAGCGGATGCCCGCGTGTCTCGGATCGCCGAGCCGAGGCAAGGACAGGTCAGGCGGCTGCGTGAAGATCATGCAGGCGATAGTTAGTTGGCGGCCGCGACCGAGCATCGGTCGAGCGCTCGGCCACCCAGGAATGAGGAGGAAGATCATGAGCATTGTGACTCCTGTTACGGGCTTTACGCGTTCCACGGCAATCGCCCTGCTGGCGTCGATTTCCAATCTAACTCCGGCCCCCGCGCAACCCGCAGATATAGGGGCGTTTCAGACCCTTGAAGCACCTATGGACGTGGATGCGCCCGAGATTGATGACCTGATGACCACCGCGCGAGCTCAGGGTCTCGTGCGTGTCATCGCGAGGGTCGCTCGACCGGCAGGCGTTCCCACTGACAGAATCGGAGCCGCTGAAATAGCGGCGGCGACAAATGAGTTCGTTAATCGCGCGCAGAACCTAGGCGTCGCGGGCGCAGAACCGATAGTCGGTCTTCCACTAGCCGTGATCGAAGTGACGGCTGAACAATTGCGCCAGATGGCCGCGGCGGGCCTCGTGTCCCATATCGTCGAGGACGTCCCCGAACCACCGACGCTGCAGGACAGCATTCCTCTCGTGAACGCCGATGACGCGGCTACCCTCGGCGTCAACGGCGCGGGTCAGACTATCGCCATCTTGGATACGGGGGTGGAGGCCGCCCACCCGTTCTTCGGCGGCCGCGTGGTCTCGGAAGCCTGCTTCTCGTCGAACTCCACCGCGTCGGGCGCGACCAGCGTCTGCCCCGGAGGCGTCACCAACTCAACGGCTGCAGGATCAGCGGCTCCGTGTGGCAATGCCGGATGTGATCACGGCACGCATGTGGCTGGGATCGCTGCTGGCAGCGATACGGCGAGGCGTGGCGTGGCGCCGCAGGCCGACATCATCGCGATCCAGGTGTTTTCACTCTTCACTGACTCGACCACACCGGGTGGTCCCCAGTCTTGCGCCAACAATGGCAGGCCCTCGCCCTGCATCCTCACCTTCCAGTCGGATCAGATCCGCGGACTCCAGCGCGTCTTCGATCTCCGCAACAATTTCACCATAGCGGCCGTGAACATGAGTCTCGGCGGCGGCGACTTCGCGACGTGCGATAACGATCCGCGCAAGGCACTGGTCGATCAATTACGCGCCGCCGACATCGCGACTGTTATGTCGTCGGGCAACGGCGGTTCGAGCACAGGCGTCGGGGCTCCCGGCTGCATCACCACGGCCATTACGGTCGGCAACACCACGAAGACCGACACGGTGGCCACAACGTCCGACAGCGCAGCCGTTGTCGATCTGCTCGCCCCCGGCACCAACATTACATCCTCCATACTGAACGGCAATTTCGGTGCGAAAACCGGCACCTCGATGGCGGCACCCCATGTTGCGGGTGCAGTCGCCGCACTACGGTCGCTGCGGAACAATCTGACGGTCGACCAAATCGAGCAAGTTCTCAAGTGTACTGGTATCTCGATTACGGACACACGTAACAATCTGACGCGGCCGCGGATCAATCTCGAGGCAGCGGTGCGTGCCTTGCCGACGACGACACCGGTGTGCGGAGAGGTAGTCGCTCCTGTTGTTCAATACATCCTGGAAGATGATGAGCCGCTGGGGGTCCGGGCGATCGCGCCGATAATCGACTACGCAATCAAGGCGGCTGAGTAGCGCAAGCATAAAGGCTGCTGATTGCAAACACACTAGTTTAGTACCTAATGAACCTGGTTATACAAAGGAGCAAGTGATGAGACGGAATTCCAAGATCAGTATTTCTGTGGCCACATTGGCGCTGACTATAGCTGGAGTGGCAGGTTCGACCAAACTCGCGCGTGCGCAGGACGCAGTCACTGGTAACATCGACATCCTTGCCGCCGATCCGGGAGATTTCGTGATCCAGCTCGACAAAGCCGGCCGATGCGGGTCGAAATACTTTCACATCCAGAGGACCAGTGGCAACTTCAAGGAGACGGTGGCGCTCGCGTTAACAGCGTTCGCGACGAATAAGGTGATGGTCGTGTTCGTAACCGGCTGTGCCAACGACAGGAACATTATTAGTCACGGATACGCCGGGCGCTAAGACAGATTGAGCGCGTTGAAGGCCTAGTGTATATGAGCTCTATGGATTGCCGTTTGTCGGTCAACCTGATCTGGGGTCTGGTGGTCTGCATGTCTGGCGTGCCGGACACGGCGCTCTCGCAAGGAACAATGTGCAACGGCCGGACCCCGGCCGATGCCATCGTGACGCTGGCCGAGAATATGAAGACAAACCTAATCCGTGTAATAATTAGAATTCAGGGAGATCAGGATAGTGAAGCCATCGAGCAGGAAACTAGCGCCTTCGCCTCGTCCTTAAGACGAGCGGGGGCGGTGACGGCCGAACCGATCAGCGGCCAGCCTCTGGTCGTCGCAGAACTCGCCAAGGACGAGTTGCTGCGGCTTGCTGATGATCCCCGCATCGTATGTGTCACACGCGACGAGCCGGAAGCCGCTGACTGAGCTGGCCACCGAGACTGCATGCATGGCCATTTCAGCGAAGCGACATCGGGGGAGACCGGCCCGCATTCCACTTTCCCTTATCTCGCTCTACTTCAGCGTTGGAGTGCCTACTCACTTAATCTGAACACAAGAAGATGATTGCGAGCGCGGTGCAAATAATGTGAGCACCGTCTCAGCTAAATTGAGCATGACCGCATCGCCAGTCTCAATTATCCTGAGCAGGAAATCGGTGATACCAACCGAGCTCCCCCGATGGGTGCGGGAATGACGTTTCAGGAGCGCGGGCGCACCAGTGCCGAGGCTGCAACCGCCAGCCAGCCGGCGATGAGCAAGGTGCCGCCGATCGGCGCCGACATCGGGAAAAGCCGCGAGCCGAGGAAGTCACGAGCGAGGAGATCGCCGCAGAACAACACAAGCCCGACAAGAAGAATAAGGCTTGCGCTTCGCAGGATCCGGTTTGCGCCGACGAGGCCGACGGCAAGAAAGACCGGCGCATGCATGAGCAGGAACGACGCGACCGTACCGACGAAAGCGCCGCCCAGATGTGCCGCCGCGGCAGAGAGCGCCACGCCGGCCGCGCCGCACAGGCCGCCGGTGAAAACGAGGGCGCGGCCGCTGCCGCTTGCTGGGTGGTCGGCCGTGCTCATGTCTTGGACTCCGTAAAGTAGTGATGGCCCGCAAACCGTGTCAGGATTTGCCGGCCTGCACCAGCATGTCGCGTGCGCGGCGCGACTGGGCCAGCCAATTATACGCCGCTCCGCCTGCCATCAGCACGGATGTGCCGAGAAACACCGCGCGCATGCCGAAATGACCGCCGACGAAGCCGCCGAGCAACGGCCCGGCGACCTGTCCGACATATTGCGCCGAGATCGACAAGCCCAGCACATTGCCGCCGACGCCGTCCGGAACATTGTGACGGATGACGCTGGTAATGCAGGGCAAGAGACCGCCAAGCGCCAGCCCCATCAGGAAACGCAGGCCGACAAGCTGCCAGCCCTGTGTCACGAAGGCCTGTGGGATCAACAGCAGCGCCGAGATGGTAAGCGCCCCAATGATGACGTTCCAGTGGCCGATGCGGTCGGCGAGCTTGCCGAGCCGTGAGGCCGACAGGATGGCGCCAAGTGCCGCCGCCGACATGACGACGCCGGAGGTCAGTGTTAGCAGGCTTTGGTCCTCGATGAGCTGCTGGACGTAGACCGTGATGATCGGCTCGATCGACATGGTGGCGAAGCTCAACAGCATGCCGGTCACCAGCATGGCGACGACCGGGCGTTTGTCCGAGATTTGCGACCAGCCGCCTTTCGGCTTCTCAGTCGGTGCTGATTTGTCGGCTGCCGGGCGAGGGTTCTCCTTGATGAGAAAGGTCGTTGCCAGGAACGCCAGGAAAATGACGCCGCCGGCGAGCAGGAAGGTGGCGCGGATGCCGATTAAGGGCGGCAGCGCCCCGCCGAGCAGGGGACCGACGAGGGCGCCTGCGGTGATGCCGGCCGACAGCACGCCCAGCGCCCAGCCCGACCGGTCCTTCGGCGTCTGCATGGCGACGAGAATGGTCGAACCCGAGGAATAGCCGCCGGCGAAACCGATCAGCAGGCGCAGCAGCACCAATTGCCAGACAGTCTCCACCATGCCGGTCAGCGACATGCAGACGGCCATGCCGAAACTAGCGCGCACCAGCATCAGCTTGCGGCCGTAGCGGTCGCCCAGCCGTCCCCACAGCGGCGCCACCAGCGCGGCGGCGAAGAACGTCGCGCCATAGGCGATGCCGGACCACTGCACAACAGCCGCGTGCCCCTCGGCACCCAGCTGCTCGACGTAAAGCGGCAGGAAGGGTAACAGCAGCGTCATGGCGACTAGTGTGCTGAACGAGCCGGCAAAGCACACGGCGAGATTGCGGCGCCAGTGGATGTTGTGGGCACCTTGCATGGCAGGGGTGGCTTCTTGCGGCATGTCCTGTCCTGTCCGGCAAGTCTCTGGGCGACTTGTTCCGGATACCATTTTGGGATACCAAGTTGGTATCCGTCATGGACGCAAGCTCGACGGCTGTCAATGCGGCGCTCTCAAACGTGATCGGCAAACGATGGTAGTCGAGCCGATCGCCAGCAAAACGGCCAGAACGGAACCGCCATGTCGCAGATGCAGAATGTCGAAAAGCAGCTTCGGGAGATGATCCTCGGCCTGGAGATCGGTCCCGGCGAGCGGCTGACGGAACGCTGGATCGAAAGCCGCTTCGGGGCGTCGCGCACACCGGTCAGGGCAGCATTGCTGCGGCTCGAGACCGATGGTCTGGTGTGCCGCGACGGGCGCGGCTGGACGGTATCGCCGATCAACCTCGCCGAGATCGAGCAGATCGCCGTCTACCGCGAGGCGGTCGAGGTCGCGGCGATCAAGCTGACTTGTGCCTTGGAGGACAGGAGCGCCGTCGACGTCGTCGAGGCGATGCTGGACTCCTGCGACGCCGGCACCCCGCGCGAGGAATGGCATCGCGTCGGCATGGACTTTCACATCGAGCTGGCACGGCTGTCCGGCAACGAGTTCCTGTTCAGGGCGGTTCGCGATGCGATGACGCGCCTGTCGCGAGCGCGTTGGCTGGAGGTGCGCGACGAGGCGGCACTCGGCCGTGCCTGGGCCGAACACCGTGCCATTCTGGCGGCGGTGCGGGCCGGCGATGCGGATGAGGCGGCACACCGGCTTTCGGCTCATATCATCGGCAGCCGCGACCGGCTGGTGACATCATTGCACAATGACCGGCGCGGCCTGCGTGCCAGGGGATTTGCCGTCGTCGCGGCGTGATTGCGGAGGCAACCACTTTCGCCCTCGCTTCGCGAGCGCCGATGGCGTAAGAGCGGCGATGGAAAACAACCGATTTGAAACACCCGTGACCGTCAAGTCGGGCGCGGAAGGTACCACTCAGCTCTTGCGTACGGTCCGCGAGGCTTCCGACTACCTCCTCAACAACTGGCCCGGCAAGCGCAGTCCAAAGCATCGCGAAGCGCTGCAGGCCTGCCATGATGCGCTGGCCGGCGACAAACCGGCGATGACGGCAAGGCGCGCCTTCATCGCCGCCGCGCGTGAAGTGAACGTGTTCGTCAGCGACAAGGCGCCGGCCTGAGAACGCAGCGGGATTCCTCGGCTAATCCGATCAGTCTCGCCGGCCGGATGCGTTTTACTCTGCCGTTTCCGTTTCGGTCTCGGACGTGGTCTCGTCTTCGGGCTTCGAACGTTCCTTGGCTGCGACCTTGGCCGCTTGCTTTTCCGCCTTCTTGGCGGCCTTCTGCCGGTCGCGTTCCTTGCGTTCCTGGCCGTAATTCGGTGCTCGCGCCATATCTCTTCCTTTCACAATCCCACAGGTTTCTTAGCCCTGCCTAGGAGCATTGGGCAGCAAACACAACACCGCAAAGGGCGATCGGCTCCATACACAGCCGGCAGGCCGGCTGAACACGGTTCCGTGGCTTGCAAGATAGCCGGCACAATGGTGTAGGAGGGACCGGGGGCAAATCACAAGCCGACTTTTCACCAAGTGACCGATGGCCACCCTTCAAAGAAACGCACAGAAGCTATTCTACTATGCGCGCAATGCCGTGCGCGATATCGCACCGCAGGCGCTGTTCCGCCGCAGGCTCGCCGGGCTGCTCGATCAGGCCAGGCTTTCGGACGGATCGGTCCGCGCGCGTCTCAACTACTACAACAGATTGCAGGAGGCTTTCGCGCCGAGCGCCGGGGCCGTGCCGGTCAGCCGGCTACCGAGAGGCCGGAGCATGTATTACTACGATCTGAAAGAATTTGCCCGCTACTTCGATCCCGATTTGCGCATCGACCTCGAATTCGGCGACGTCATCGAAGTGCCTGCGATGCCGTCGATCGTCAAGGATCGGCCGATCGCCGGCGACAACAGGAACGGGGTCCTGTTCAAGCTCAACAAGTTCCGCCACTTCCACATGCCCGCCGACGATGTAGCCTTCGCGGACAAGCTGCCGGTTGCGGTGTGGCGCGGCGAGCTCAACAACCCGATAAGGACCTTGCTTCTGGAGGCCGCGCGCGAGCTGCCCTTTTGCGATGTCGGCACGCCCAAACCGACGGCAGCACCGGAATATCGCAAGCCTTATCTGAGTATCGACCAGCAGCGGCGCTGTCGCTACATCATTTCGCTCGAAGGCAACGATGTGGCGACCAACCTAAAATGGATCATGAGTTCAAATTCGCTGTGCCTGATGCCGCCGCCGACATACGAGACATGGTTCGCCGAAAGCGATCTCGTGGCCAACGTCCACTATGTGCCGCTCGAACCTGATTTCACGGATCTTGCCGAGCGGGTGCAGTATCTCGAACGGCATTCGACTGAGGCCGAACGCATCGTTGCCGCCGCCAACGCCTATTGCCGCAAGTTCGCCGACGAACGGGCCGAGCAGGCGATCTGCTTGCTCGTGCTCTACAAGTATTTCGTGCTCAGCGGTCAGATCGAGCCTGATCCCGAGGTCTGGCGTTTTATCTCCGGCTAAGCCCGCAGCGACCTTCGACCTGATCCGGATCCGTAGTCAGACACCTTCCCGGTCAAGAACCAGATCGGCCGGACCAAACCGGTCTTTTGCCGTGAACTGCTGGTGCCAGTAGGGGTAGAGAACGGGCGGGCGGCTGACTGCGTCGAGGCGTGCGCGCTCATCGCTGGTCAGCACCAGGCTTGCAGCGGCGATATTGTCCTTGAACTGTGCTTCGGTCCGGCCGCCGATGACCAGCGAGCTGATGGCTGGCCGGCCGAGCAGCCAGGCAAGCGCCACCTGCGCCGCCGACACGCCATGGTTGTTGCCGATATAGGCGAGCACGTCGACGATCCGCCATAGTCGGTCCTCATCACGGATCGGCGGTTCAGACCAGCCGCTGAGCTGGCGGGCGGTGGCCTGGTCGCGGTTGTATTTGCCGGACAGCAGTCCACCGGCGAGCGGGCTCCACACCAGCACGCCAAGCCCCTGGTCGACCGAGATCGGCAGCAATTCATATTCGGCTTCGCGCGCCTCCAGCGTGTAGTGGATCTGCTGGGTAACGAAGCGCGGCTGGTGCTGGCGATCGCTGATCCCCAGCGCCTTCATCACTTGCCAGCCGGAATAGTTGGAACAGCCGACATAGCGGACCTTGCCCTGGCTGACGAGCGTATCGAGCGCGGCGATGGTCTCCTCGAGCGGCGTCGTGCCGTCCCATTCGTGCAGGAAATAGATGTCGATGACATCGGTCCTGAGGCGCTTCAGGCTCTTCTCGCACTCGCGGATCAGATGATAGCGCGACAGCCCTTCGTCGTTGGGACCGTCGCCGATCCGCATGCGCGCCTTGGAGGCGATCAGCACATCGCCCTTGCGCTTGCCGCCGAGCGCTTCGCCGATGATCTCTTCCGAAAGCCCGTTCGAATAGACATTTGCGGTGTCGATGAGATTGATGCCGGAACCGATGCAGAGGTCGATCATCCGGCGCGCCTCGTCGAGATCGGTCTTGCCGACCGCCGAAAACGCGCCGGCGCCGCCAAAGGTCATGGTGCCCATGGTCAGCGTCGAAACCTTCAGCCCGGAACGGCCGAGTGTGCGGTATTCCATGTCAGATCCTCGCAATTGCGTTGAGAAGGGCTGCTTCGAAGGCTGCCCGATGGAGCCTGGCATTTGTAGGACAATTCGAGCCGCTTGTCGTGCATGCCATGGAGGCTGATCGATCACATCTCACGGACCGGCGCACGGGCCGGCTGCAATAAAACCGTCATTGCCGGCCTATATGCAAGTCGGCTCAAGGTGTTCGATCTTGGCCGGCAGGCCGGACGCCGACACGGGCGTGCACGCGGAGCAGCATAAATGACCGAAGCAAAACAGAATTCTCCCGCCAAGGACTGGCTGGAGGCGGAACTGGCCGACACGCTTGACGAAGACTACGAGCTGGAAATGTCGGAACCGGCGCTGTCGCTGGAAATCGCCAAGATCTACAAGAACGCGCATCCGCCCTCGATGGATCGCCAGCAATATTTTCGTGACCTGATCACGCTGCAATCCGAATTGATCAAGCTGCAGTCCTGGGTGGCTTACACCAAGAAGAAGCTGGTGGTGGTTTTCGAGGGCCGCGATTCGGCCGGCAAGGGCGGCGTCATCAAGCGCATCACCCAGCGGCTTAATCCGCGCATCTGCCGCGTCGTCGCCTTGCCGGCGCCGACCGAGCGCGAGAAGTCGCAGTGGTATTTCCAGCGCTACGTGCCGCATCTGCCGGCAGGCGGCGAGATCGTGCTGTTCGACCGCTCCTGGTACAATCGCTCCGGCGTCGAAAGGGTGATGGGCTTCGCCGAGCCGGATCAGGTCGAAGAGTTTTTCCGCGACGTGCCGGAGTTCGAGCGCATGCTGGTCCGCTCCGGCATCACGCTGGTCAAATACTGGTTCTCCATCACCGACGAGGAGCAGCAAATGCGTTTCCAGATGCGCATCCATGATCCGATGAAGCAGTGGAAGCTGTCGCCGATGGACCTGCAGTCGCGCGTGCGCTGGGAGCAGTACACCAAGGCCAAGGAAGAGACCTTCGCCCGCACCAACATTCCCGAGGCTCCCTGGTTCATCGTCGAGGGCAACGACAAGAAGCGGGCACGGCTGAACTGCATCGATCATCTCCTCAAGCAGATGCCTTATGAGGAGGTGCCGCACGAAGAGATCACGCTGCCCGAGCGCGTCTTCAATCCCGAATACGAGCGCCAGGTGCTGCCGCGCGAGCTGTACGTGCCGGAGAAGTATTGAGGCACGGCTCCCTTCTCCCCTTGTGAGACCTTTGCACAGAAGCCGAACGGTGATTCTGTGGTGATGGTCGCAGCAGGGAGATTCGGGATGG
>NZ_NPKJ01000069.1 GCF_002284575.1 Mesorhizobium temperatum | reverse complement strand
GGCCGGCGTGCATGGTCTTACGCTGGGACTGGCAGTTGACCTCGGGCCGGATGGTATACGTTGCAACACGGTTTGCCCCGGCTGGATCGATACCGAGCTGAATCGTGCCTACGTCGAGATGCACCCGGACCGAAGCTTGATCGAGCGGGAATTGGGACAACTTCACCCGGTAGGAAGAATTGGCGCTCCAAAGGAGATAGCCAATGCGGTCCTTTGGTTGGCCAGTGAGGAGTCCAGCTTCGTTAGCGGTGAAATGATCTCCGTCGACGGCGCGCGAACCAAAAAGATATCCCTGCCCGCCATCTTGGACGAGGAATATCGGGCCAAGCTGACGAAGCCGCAGCTATAGTAGTGCGTTGGCGACTCGAACGGGTTGCAACAAGGGCTCTCGCTCGCCAGGATCATCCTGGCCCTCCCTTGAGCCACGCGATGGTGTTGACCTTCGCTCTCTTGCGGGCGCGCAGCTCGCTCCGCATCGGCTGAGGCGTGGAACAGACACACTTCAGCCGAACCGCCATCCTCAATGAGAGCCAAGACCAAGCCAAAGCCGCTGTTCCTCGGGATCGACACCGGCGGCACCTACACCGATGCCGTGCTGTGGTCTGAAACCGAAGGCCCGCAGCACGGGCCGAACAAGGGCAAGGTGTTGGCCAAGGCCAAGGCGCTGACCACCAGGCACGATCTCGCCGTCGGCATATCCGGAGCGGTCGACGCTGTGCTGCAGAAGGTCCGCACCGATCCAGCCGATATAAAACTGGTGTCGATGTCGACGACGCTGGCCACCAATGCGCTGGTCGAGGGCCAGGGCGGCCGGGTTGCGCTGGTCATGATCGGCTTTTCCGAGGCCGATCTTGCCCGCGACGGGCTCAAGGCGGCGCTTGGCACCGATCCGGTCGTGTTCTGCCCCGGTGGCCACGATGTGCACGGCAACACCGCTGGGCTCGACCTGTCCGGTCTCGAAGCGGCTTTGCCAGAACTCGGCGCGTCAGTATCGGGTTTTGCCGTCTGCGCCTATTTCGCCACCCGCAATCCAGCGCATGAGACCGCCGCCTGCAAGCTGATCCGCGAGAGGACCGGCTTGCCGGTCACCGCCAGCTATGAGCTTTCGGCCAGGCTTGGCGGTCCGCGCCGGGCGCTGACGACGCTGCTCAACGCCAGGCTGATCGCGATGATCGACCGGCTGGTGGCGGCGACCGAAGGCTTTCTCAAGCGGCGCAAAATCGCAGCACCCCTGATGGTGGTGCGTGGCGACGGCGCGCTGGTTTCGGCGGCGTTTGCCCGCCAGCGGCCGATCGAGACGATTCTGTCCGGCCCCGCCGCCAGTTTGGTTGGCGCCCGCCACATGACCGGGCTCGACTACGCCGTGGTGTCCGACATCGGCGGCACCACCACCGACGTCGCCGTGCTCGACAAGGGCCGGCCGCGGCTCGACCTGGAAGGCGCCACCGTCGGCACCTTCCGCACCATGGTCGAGGCCGTCGCCATGCGCACTTTCGGCCTTGGCGGCGATTCGGAAGTGACGCTGGAGGACGGCGCGCTCATCCCGAATATTTTGCTCGGGCCGCGCCGGCTCGTGCCGCTGGCGCTAGCGGGCATGGCGCATGGCGAAGCGGTGACCGTCGAACTGGAACGTCAGCTGCGCGCGCCCAATCCCGGCCGTATGGACGGCCGCTTCGCGGTGCGCACCGGCGTGCCGGACAGGCTTGCCGCCGGCCTCACCGCTCCCGAAGCGCGGCTCTACGAGGCAATCGGTGCCGTGGCCGTCGCTCTCGACAAACTGCTCACCTCGAATTCCCAGAATGCGACGCTCGACCGGCTGGTGTCGCGCGGGCTGGTGCATGTCGCCGGGTTCACGCCGTCAGACGCCGCCCATGTGATGGGCAAGCAGGCGAACTGGGATCCAGTGACCGCCCGGCTCGGCGCCGAACTGTTTGCCCGCAAGCGTGACAGGCGCGGCCAGCCCATAGCCCCTTCGCCGGAAGCACTGTCGAAACGGGTGCTGGTAACCCTGACGCGTTGGTCGGCCGAATATATCTTGGAGACTGCCTTTGCCGAAGACGGGCTCGACGGCGCGGCGACGGTGGCCCACGCGCTGGTGCAGCGTGCCGTCGACGCCCATCCCGGCATCGCCCGCCTGAGCGTCGCGCTCGACCGGCCGGTCATCGGTCTAGGCGCCTCGGCGCCGCTGCACTATGCCGGCCTAGCCGAACTGGTCGGTAATGACTGCGTGGTGCCGGAGGATACCGACGTCGCCAATGCGCTCGGAGCCGTTGTCGGCCAGGTGCGGGTATCCGCCGAAGCACAGGTCAGCCAACCCAAGGAAGGGCTGTTCCGGCTTGCCTCTGGCGGAAAGGTTCGCGATTTCCTCGATGAGGCTGCGGCGATCGCGGCGGCCGAGGCCGATGTCCGCGCCATCGTTGCAGAGCGCGCCAGAGATGCAGGCACCGACAGCGCCGAGATCGACGTCACCACCGAATGCCGCGTTTCCACGGTCGAAAGCCAGCGCATGTTCATCGAGGCACATGTGGTGGCGGTGGCCTCGGGAAGGCCTAGGATAGCGGTCTAGGCATTAGGAGGCCTCACGAACGTCTCCGCGCAACGCGCCCGAAACTGTTCGGTATGTCGTTGCACACACTCGTCGGGTGGACCGCGGGAGGGCTGGCCCTTCTTGGTCTCGGCTGGGCACGTCCAATAAACGCTAGACGAACTGGATCGCAGCCATCCTGCGGTTTCGTGTTGTCTAGCCGAGGCCGGGTCCGACCCATGCCGGCGTCGTTGCACGACACTGCTGCGGCGAGAGGCCGTTGAAAGTTCTGAAGCACTTTGCGAAGTGTGAAGGCGACAAAAATCCGCAGGCCATTGCGATATCGATAATGGGCATGCTTGTGCCTTCAATCAGGCGCTTGGCATGAGCGACACGGATCCGGAGGTAGTGGCGTACCGGCGGCATGTGCACGTGTGCAGCAAACAAGCGTTCCAATTGGCGCCGCGACAGGCCAGCCCGTTGCGCAACTTCTGTCATCGTCAGCGGGTATTCAATATTCTCTTCCATGAGCCTCATAGCCATCAGCAACTTATCGCTTACACCCGCAAAAGCCAGACCCGACGGCCCGGTCTGACGGTTGGAACCTGAGCGCTGACCGTCGACGGTCGCGTAGCGGCAAACCTCCTGTGCGGTAAACCCGCCGACATGGCTGGCGATCAGATCGACCGCCAAGTCGAAGGCTGCCAGTTCCCCCGCGCATGTCGAAAACTGCCCATCCTTGACGAAGAGAGCATCGCGAATCTGCGGCTGGCTGAATACTTCCGTGAAGGCGGCCAGCCGCGACCAGTGAATCGTGCAGCGTGTGCCTGCCAGCAGACCGGTCTGCGCGAGCAGCCATGTCGCTGTTCCAACCGCGGATATTGGAACCCGGCGGCGTGCGATCGTGCGCAAGAAATTATTGAATTGTGGCGTCAGTCGCCGGCCCACCGGCTCGCCCGCGAAAACTGCGAGATGATGTGGCCCCCGTCCGCCTAAACAAGAGTTCAGTTCGTCAATCGTTACATCAACAGCGATCGAGAGGCCGCTCGCCCCCTTGACGGATTGGGCGTCGGATCCCGCGATCCGCCACCGGAACAGGGTCAGCTTGGATACCGTATTGGCGATCCGGAAAGGTTCGATGAAGGCGTGAAGCGCCAGGTGCGAGAATCCCGGCAATACCAGAACCACCAGCTCAATTGGTCGGCCGCCCTTTACCAGATCCTCAGGCGTGGATAATGACTTCATGGCATTCATATTGGGAGGTGCGTTCATTAGGATTCCTCCATACCTTTCGCAATTGGCTGACCGAGCTGTTGTCGAACCCGGAAAAGCCTGGGGCGATTTCGGCTATTGCTGGGCGCGCGTTCGAGGGTAGGTTCATGCGCCCTGCGAGCTTTAGTAGGCGATCTAGCCGAGGGTGCTGCCAGTTCTCGTCCTCGATGCTCGCTGTGTGGACGCCACTCATCCAAACAGCCACTGGTGTTATCCTGCGCCTAAAGTACAGCGTCACCGATCACGAGTTCCCGACGTTTCATGAAGTCAAGGAGCTCTTCGTCGATTGCTTCGTCGATCGGCGGTGCTTCATATTCCTTCAGGGCCCGCACAGCTGCATCGCGTCCCCGCGTGTTGGCATCCTTAGCGCCGGCGAAGGACCATTGCTCAAAGCTGTCGTGGTTCATCAAGTCAGGTACGAAAAAGGCCTGCTCGAAATTCTTCAGGGTATGTTCGGTACCAAGATAATGACTGCCTGGCTCACTTTGTCGGATCGCATCGAGCGTTTCATCCATCTCGCGCATAACTATGCCTTGCCCAAGCTTATAGAACATCACCATCTGCTCAGCATCGAGCATGAACTTGCTATAGCTCTGGGTCAAAGCTGCTTCGAGATAACCGGTGGACGAAAGCACAAAGTTCGCACCGGCGATAAGTGCGCCGTACATATTGCGGGCGGCCTCATAGCCTGCCTGGGCATCGACGAGCTTTGAACTTGTGTTGCTGCCACTGCAGCGCCAAGGCAGCTTGTAGTGTCTGGCCAGTTGACCCACCAACATATTCATGTGGCAGATCTCGGGTGTTCCTGCCATTGGCGCGCCGCTTTTCATTGAAACGGTCGCCAACCACTGCCCATAAATGCAAGGCGCTCCCGGCCGGATCAGCTGCGCAAAGGCAACGCCAGCAAGTGCTTCGGCATTAAGCTGCGCGACTGCAGCTACAGTGCTGGCCGGGGTGCTGGCGCCACCAAGGACAAACGGCGCGAAGATCATGGCCTGGTTGTTTGCGGAGTAGACCTTGACCGCATCGAGCATGGTCGCGTCCCAAACGAGTGGCGAATTGCAGTTGGCAAGCGACACCATCACAGTGTTGTTGTTAACGAACTCGTCCCCGAAGACAATCTTGGCCATAGCGACCGTGTCTTCTGCCCTCTCACGCGAGGTCACAGCTCCCATAAATGGCTTGTCGGAGTACCGTATCAAACTGTAGTTCATGTGCAGGTGGCGCTTCGGGACGGCAATATCCATCGGCTCGCAAAGAACTCCACCCGTCATATGCATTGCGGGGGCTTGGTAGGCGAGTTTCGCAAAATTGACGAAATCCTCAATTGTCGCGTTCCGTCGCTTGCCCTCAAGGTCAAGTACATTCGGTGAACCGTACGCTGGGGTAAAGATGGTCTTTCGACCGCCGAGAGTGACGGTCCTGGCGGGATTCCGAGCGTGAACCGTGATGGTTTCTGGGGCCTTTGCCACAAGTTCCAGCAGCTGGTTTCTGTCGATCCTAACGCGCTGACCGGTCACGTCGGCACCGGCTGCCCGCCACATTTCGACGGCCTCGTCATCTCGGAATTCGATGCCTATCTCTTCAAGTATTTGCATCGAAATGTTGTGAAGCCTAAGCAAATCATCCGGGCTCAGCAAATCCATATAAGGCAGACCCCGCTCCAGCGACGGCAAGTAAGTTACCGTCCTGTCAGAACGTAGCTTTTGCCGAGCGTCTCGGCCTCCAGATCTTGCGGACATTTTTATAATCCCTGATTTGAGGCGAGAATATAGGGCATAACAAATGCGGGAACTAACAATAAAAAGGAATGTAACTTATGAACTGAGGTTATGACCGCCAGCCTAAAGCCAGTTCTGAATGCCGAGCAAAACGAGTATGCGTGACAATGCCGAGGTCGACCCAGCGCGCCGTTGACGCACAATAGCGACCTGTTTTCATGTCGATTTGACAAGCCGCTTCTTAGGGACAACACGCACGCCGACCTTTTGCAGTCCCAGACCCAAAGTCACAATATCGGGCACCGTTTGGTAGGCAGGGGCAGGGACTGTTTAATAGACGGCCTTGGCACCGTGGACTTCGAGTGCGGTCCCCGCGATGAAGCGAGCGGCGTCAGAGCTCAGGAAGTACACCGCATCAGCAATATCCTCCGGGTCGCCAAGTCGGCCAAGCGGATTTGACTTGCTGAGCTCGGCAACCGCTGTGTCGGGATCGAAACCGCGATGGATAAAGCCTGAGCGAAGCATGGGTGTATCTATCTCGCCGGGGCAGACGGCATTGATCCTTATCCCATCCCCTGCGTGATCACGGCCGAGACACCTCGAAAACGTTGCCACGGCTGCTTTGCTCGCGCAGTAAGCTGCGTGGGTCGGCCCTGGATAAATGCCCCAGGTCGAGGAGATATTCACGATCGAACCGCCACCATGGTCCTTCATGAAGGCCACGGCCCGTCTGCAGGTGTAAAATATCGATTTCAGATTGATATCGAAGGTTCTGTCCCAGTCCTCGTCGCTTGTTTCGAGGATTGTACCGCGCGTGATGACGCCCGCATTGTTAACGAGGGCGTCCAGCCGACCGGTAAGGCTGATAGCGGTATCGATGAGATCCTCGCAATACGCCTTGCTTCTCAGGTCGCCAGGCTTGGCCAAAGCATTTTGCCCACTTCGGTTGAGCTCGTCAGTCGTGTCAATCAACCGCTTCGCGTTGGCGTCACCGGCGATTACAAAATATCCGTTAGCCACGAACCTTTTGCAGATTGCTTGGCCCATTCCGCCAGCAGCTCCAGTTACCACCACGGTTTTCTTTTCAGGGTTCTTCATTGTTCAACAACCAATTTCGGGGATTCGTGGCTCACAATTCTTTTAGCCGTCAGCTCAGCATCGAGCACGAACTTATATAGCAGAAACACTCGTCCACGACTAACAACAAATAGTAACGTACTTATGATTTCGGTCTATTCTAAACGGTTTTAGCCTAGCTAAATCCTGTCATGTACACCGCGCAAAAGTAAGGATGCGGTCACGATGCCCACATCAACTCCGCCTGCATCGACAACCACTAACGGCAAATTCCCATGTCGATGAGACAGGTCGAGCATTTCTTTGATCGGAGTATCAAGACTGAGCCGTGGGGCATCCGCCAAGGCCATGCCGTCACCGACACTCGCAAATTCGGTAAGCGGCAACATCACGGACTCGGCTTTCAGAAGCTTCAACCGGCTGCTTCCTTGGACAAATCTTTCAACATACGGGTCTTTGGGATTTCCGAGAATGTCATCCGCGGAGCCGATCTGAAGCATCTTCCCGTCTTTCATGACACCGATTTGGTGTCCCAACCGGACTGCTTCATCCAGATCGTGAGTGATGAAAAGCGTGGTTTTACCCAACTTCGTCGAAAGCGCTTTGAACTCGTCCTGTAGGTCGCGTCGTATGAGCGGATCCAGCGCCGAAAATGGCTCATCCATCAACAAAATCGCAGGATCAGCCGCCAAGGCTCGGGCAAGCCCTACTCTCTGCTTCATTCCGCCAGAGAGCTCATCAGGATAACGATCTCCCCAGCCCGCCAGTTGCACCAACTCCAGCTTTTCCTCCGCAATCTCACAGCGTTGTCGGACGCTTGCCTTTCGTAGCTCCAGACTCAGAGCCACATTGTCGCGGACCGTTCGGTGAGGCAGGAGCGCCACATTCTGGAAAACCATCCCCATTGTCCGGGCACGGAGTTCTCGCATCTCATTTTCGGACTTCCGATTGATATCCTCGCCGCCAACAATGATCTGGCCAGCGCTGGGTTTGATCAAACGATTCACATGTCGGACCAGCGTTGACTTTCCGCTCCCGGACAGTCCCATGACACAGAAGATCTCACCGGCCTCTACCTTAAAGGAGACACCGGCGACGGCGGCTACGCACCCATGTTTCTCCAAGAGTGCGGCCTTCGAAAGATCATCGCGCTGGATACTCGCAAGGTCGAACTTCGAGTTCGTCCCGAAGACCTTCCAAACATCCTTGAATTCAATGGCATGCGCTTCCAAAGATAAGCTCCACGGTTGAGAGGTGTCGCCCGGCAGCGTAAAGCTTACCGGGCGAGCATGCTTTCCGCAGTCCAGCGTTACTTACCTGCCTGTTTTGCTTGAGCTATCCAAGTATTCCACTGGTCGAGGTGGGCCTTCTTCCAGGCCTCAGCATGACCGTGGATGTCCTCGTTGGACTTCTCACCTTTGTGAATAAGAAGATTCTCGTCGTCGATATCCTGAATTGGGACCTCGACGAGCTCGAACCATTTATTTGCGACGGGGTTTTTCTCGAGGAAGGGTGTGTTGGCAATCACGTGATGATTGTTCACGGAAAATCCCAGGTTTCCAATGCCTGGAACCGTCGTGTTCGCGCCAGCCTGTTCGTCGGGCAACGCCGTGAACGGAACCGTCAGCCAGACAACCTCTTTTCCATGGCGCAAAACCCCTTGTAGCCAGTTGGGTGTCCAGCTGTAATACAAAGTTGGACTGCCGGACTGAATCCGCTGGATGACGTCAGGAAGCAGAGCAAAATACTCACCCTGCTTGTGCGTGACGGCATCCCGAAGGCCGTATGCATCAAGGTTATGTTCTATGATACGTTCGCATCCCCAGCCCGGATCACAGCCATACAGGTCTGCTTTACCGTCCCCATCCACATCGAACAGCTTGGCAATCTTCGGGTCCTTCAACTGATCGATCGTCTTTATGCCGTACTTGTCGGCTGTGGCCTTGTCTATGGAGTACCCCTGGATCGAGTTCTTTACGAGCGTCCCGACGCGACGAAGCTTGGCATCACCGCCAGCCTTCTCGGCAAACGCAATATGTAAGGGGTACCAGTGCGGCGTATAATAATCCGCATCACCGTTCCCTACCGCTATATGGGCAAGTGGAACCTGGGTTGCGGAGGGTTCGTCAACTGTATAGCCCAGATCCTCGAGGCCTAGCTTAACGACGTAGGCTTCGAATAATTCTTCCGCCTGGCCAAGATATAGTGGCCTAACGGTCACGCCTTTCCCCGGGAGGTCCTCCGCAGCCGCGTATCCAGGAGACAGGGCCAAAGTGCCAAGCACTGTAACAGCGGCGGCAAGCCCCCGAAAATGCCCATTTATTCTAAACCGATAGCTCATAGTCGCTCCCATTCTTTGTTAGCTAGAAGTCCGTTGCCGGCCACTTTCCAATCCTCCACGCCGCGCCGGAGAGGCATGGAAGGTCTTAACGATACCGGTGAATAGCGCAGCTGGACCCCGCTTGTGCCAGGCAATGTGGGCGAAGCGTTTGCGCGTAGAAAACGCGGATTGGGTCAGGCGATCTAGAATGATTGCGAGAATGACAATGCCGATTCCACCCGTTGCAGCCAGCCCGATGTCGAGGCGACCGATGCCGCGCAAAACCATTTGGCCGAGTCCCCCAACGGCTATCATGGAGGCAACAACAACCATTGATAGTGACATCATCAACGTCTGGTTGATGCCTGCCACTATGCTCGGAAGAGCCAGCGGCAGCTGAGCCTTGAACAGGATCTGACTGTTGGTCGCTCCAAAGGCACGCATAGCCTCGACGACTTCTTCAGAAACCTGCTGAATGCCTAGTGTTGTCAGCCTGATAACCGGCGGAAGTGCAAAAACGATCGTCACAATCACGCCAGGCACGTTGCCGATACCAAACAACATGACCACGGGAACAAGATAGACGAATGATGGAATCGTCTGCATTGTGTCGAGGATTGGCCGGCAAATGGCAGCCGCCCTGTCACTTCGAGCGGCAATTACCCCCACCGGAATGCCAACAACCGTGCAGAAAAGAACTGCGGTGAAAACGAGAGACAGTGTCGTCATCGTTTCACCCCAAATGCCAAGAAAGCCGATAATCAGCAGAAGACCAGCGACTTGAACTGCCAGTCGCCACCCGGCGATCTGCCACGCTACCAATCCGAAGCATAAAATTATAACGACCGGCGGGATGCCATTCAGCGCGAGATCAAATGCCCTCAGAAGCTGGTCAATTGGCCACTTCAAGCTCTGAAACAATGGGCGGTATTCTTGTACAATCCACCCCAACCCAACATCAACCCACTCACCAAACGGTAAGTGCCAGGTTTTGAAAGGATCTAGAACGTCTTCGGGCTTCACTAGACTTCCTTTCAGTCAGGACCTATGTGAGCGATAACTACGGAGCGCTGATGCGAGCCCGACTGTGTGTCATAGGTCAGCTGCCGTCGCATACATCACCTGGTTACGGAATTAGACTCTCCGTCTGACGGGGCCTTCAGTACGGCTTGAGAGGCTGTCGCGTCGGATTGGTCCAGAAACGCTAGCGGCGGGGCGGCTGCAAAACAACCGTACAAAAAGTCATGTACCGCAGGACTAAATGTTATCAGACGGATGTCAGGTCTGGATGGCCAGCTGATATCTCGCTGGGTGCAACTGGTGCTGCCTTGATGTTTTCCGCAGCCGACGCTGGCGGGACCGG
Source organism: Mesorhizobium temperatum (assembly GCF_002284575.1). GTDB lineage: Bacteria > Pseudomonadota > Alphaproteobacteria > Rhizobiales > Rhizobiaceae > Mesorhizobium > Mesorhizobium temperatum. The sequence continues at coordinate 23,931 of NZ_NPKJ01000069.1, read as the reverse complement.
ATTAAGGTCTGCGACCTGTGCGATCAGCCAATTGCGGAAGATCTGGACGTCGTCTCGCTCAATTGCGGTATCCGGAATGACCAAATGATGTTTTCGGCCGGTCAGATAGCTTTCACTCAGAGGCCTTATCAAGGTGCCTTCATTGAGGTAATCGCTTACCAAATGACGGAAGCCCAGCCCGATGCCGTAGCCCTTGATCACTGACTGGATCATCGTTGGATAACTAGTGAACGTGATGGCGCGTTTGAAGTCGGACGAAACGCCGAACTGTCCAAGCCAGTGGGCCCAATTGAAGGGTGACCAAGGGTAGGCGGACCAATGCTGATCGTCCATATCCAAGAGGACCTCGTTTACCAGGTCCTCCGGAGTGAGAATACGCGGGGAGTGTGTCTGATATGATTTACTGCAAACCGGGAAGACTTCCTCGCCGAAGAGCTCGGTGGCTGTGAACCCCGGGCGCGCCAGATACCCCATTACCACGGACACATCAAAACCGTCCGTCGCCGGCGCCGGGCTGCGTTCGAGGGAGACCAAGTGCAGGTCGACCTCTGGGTTGTTCGCAACGAAATCTCCAATCCGATGGCTCATAAACAGCGTTGCGAACGACATCGGCATGCCGACCGTCAACCGTCGGGCTTTCTGCCCTCTCTTCACACTGTCAAAAGCCGCTGCAATATGCGCCAGGCTGAGGGTCGCAGCTTCAAATAACTCCTCGCCGGCGGGAGATAATGACACCTTCTGGTTGCCGCGGTTGAAAAGCTGGGTGTCGAGGTGGTCTTCCAGCGTCAAGATATGGCGGCTCACTGCCGCCTGAGTGACCGAAAGCTCATTGGCAGCCTTGGTAAAACTCAAATGCCGTGCCGCAGCTTCAAATGCGCGCAGCGCACTCAACGGAAGCCGTCGATAATTTGACATGAGTTACCATTACTCCAGCCCTGAGAAGAAGTAAAACCCGTGTGCGCACCCGAAGCATGTGTTCGAACGCGCCCTGTACTTCGGAAAAATCGGCTTCGTAAACGACCAGGGCCAAAGCGCAAGTGAGCGGCGCGGCAGGCTATTCGTCATCGCCCATCACCATAGCCTATCAAAATAGCTTGTCTACAATATGTCTCTTCGAGGGGGCGACCCTGCGACTCTTGCTAGTCTAATCCTCATCTCGGCCGTTACAACTGGGTTGTCAGGACCCGATGCTAACACCCTGGCACCCGTCGCAAGGCGTAATCGCCGTAATGTGCGTCGCGGACGTGGACGGGAAGACGGCCGTCCATCACCGAGTTATTCAACCGCGTCGGCGCCCAGTGAGTACGTATCCTGCAAAGCTCCACGTTCGACACTTGGCGAAGTCAACTCCGAACGCCTCCAGACAGAGGGTGATTGACCGTAAGCCCTTCGGAAGACCCTTGCAAAGTGAGAGGCGTTCTCGAAACCGGACCCAATAGCAACCTCTATCAAAGGGGTGTCGCTTTTCCTGAGAAGTTGCTTTGCGCGCTCCAGCCGCACCCGGCGGTAGACAAACCCAGGAGAGCTGTTCACCTCCTTGAAAAACAGGCGTTCGAGTTGTCGCCGGGAAATGCCCAATGCTGCGGCCAGCCTGGAAACCGACAGTGTGTTCTCGATGTTCTGCTCCATCAGGATCAGCGCAGCGCGGAGCCTCGGGTCGTGCGTCTCTATCGTCAACGGCCGACGCGGTTGCACCCACTCTGCGTTCCGAACTTTGTCGATCTGCAGCACTTCGAGCGCGTTCCGCTCGGCCGCGTTTCCAATGTGCCGTCGCACCAATTCTGCCGCCAGATCGGCAGTGCTGCTGCCGCCCGCGCATGATCCCCGCGTGGCATCCAAGTTATAGATTCTGTCCGCCCGAACCTGTAAATCAGGAAATCGCTCCCGGAAGCCGACGTAGTGAAGCCAGCTGACGCAGGTCTCGTGCGCGGCCATAAGACCTGCCTCAGCCAAAATGAACGTTCCGGTGCAGATTCCGATCAATCGCGCTCCTTTGGACGCAGCATCCCGAAGGTACCTCAGGGTTTCGTTGTCGACCGCCTGACCGTCGGTCAATCGTCCCCCAACGACGACAATGTAGTCAAACTCCATTGGGTCGAGGAATAACGACGTCGGCGAGACCTGGACGCCGCAGCTCGACGTGACGAGATGCCGGGTGTTCGACAGCACCTCCCAGTCCGCGTTGATCCGACCTGACCTGTCGGATTCATCGCTGGCAAGTCTAAGCGTGTCGATAAACATGGCGAAGGCGGTCAACGTGAAGGAGCGGGCCAGGATGAACCCGACCTTGAGCCGAACGGATCTTGCCTGTCTGCGCCGTGGTGATGAATGAAACACCGTTCTTGCCTCCACCCGTTGGAACACCCTGCGAGCTGCCGTCCCCTTAGACTAGTCGCCGCAGGGTGGCAATTTCGTTTATCTATCTTGACTCATGCTGTTTGTCTACAATATGTCTTTCTTTGAAATTAAGGAGCCGCTATGATCCTGAATGATCCCGCTGCCTCGACGGACCGAAAGGGCATTCTTGCTGAAACACTGGTGCATCGTATCTTGACAATGCAGCTCGAGCCGGGGGCGGTTCTCGACGAAGTCGCTCTCAGTGAGGAATTCGGCCTGTCCCGCCCGCCGGTCCGCGAACTCATGAGACAGATGGCGGGCGAGGGCTATGTCGACCTTGAAGCCAATCGCGCTGCGCGCGTGTCCATCATGTCCTATCAGACGCTTAGGGATTTCCTGATCGTCGCTCCGATGATCTACGTCGGAACGACGAAGCTTGCGGCTCTCAACCATAACGCTCGGGACCTCGAAGTCCTCAAGCAGACTCAGCAGAAGTTCCGGCAGGCCATTGCCGACGGCCACGTCGAGAACAGGGTGATCTTCAATCACCAGTTCCATCTGAACATCGGGAAGATGGCGCGCAACCAGTATCTCCTTCCCAGTCTCAAGAAGCTTCTCATTGACCACGCCCGGATCGGGAAGATCTTTTACCGCCAAAACGGCGATCGGCGGATCCAGAAGGGCCAGGAAACCGCTGCTCGGCAACACGATCAGATGATCGAGGCCATCGAAGCCCATGATGCAGAGCGGGCGGGCGACGTGGTGCGCGCCCATCTCGAAGTCTTCCGAAGCGATGTGGCGCTCTACGCCGTGCCCAGCGGCATGCAAGGCGAACTCGAAGGATAATCAGTCGGTGTCAGTAGGACACGAGGGAGAACAGAAATGCTCAATAAAGTCGACTACAAGACGCAGGCGACTGCGCTCAAACTGCCCAGCAAGATGATCGTGGACGGGGTCCAGGTGGCAGCCCTGTCGGGCAAAACCTTTGCAACCCTCAATCCGGCGACGGGCGAGGTTTTGGCGGAGCTTCCGGCGGCTTCGGCAGCCGATGTCGACCGGGCCGTCGCGGCTGCCCGGCTGGCGTTTGAGGACGGCCGGTGGTCGAAGCTTGCCCCGGCGAATAGGAAAAAGGTGCTTCTCAAGCTGGCGTCCGTCATCGAGGAAAACGCACTCGAGCTGGCGCTGATGGAGAGCTTGGACAGCGGCAAAACCATCAGCGACTGCATCAACATTGACGTGCCCGAGGCTATCAACAGCCTCAAGTGGCATGCCGAAGCCGTCGACAAGATATACGATCAGGTTTCACCTGCGAACGACGCTTCTCTCGGCCTCATCGTGCGCGAGCCGATCGGCGTCGTCGGCCTCGTCCTTCCGTGGAACTTCCCTCTTCTCATGCTCGCGTGGAAGATTGGCCCTGCTCTTGCCGCGGGGTGCACGATCGTCGTCAAGCCCGCTGAAGAGACTTCGCTCACCACATTGCGGGTCGCAGAGCTCGCCCTCGATGCCGGGCTGCCAGCTGGCGTATTCAATGTGCTGACCGGTGACGGTCCCGAGGTTGGCGAGCCGATCGGCCGCCATCCCGACGTCGACGCAGTTTCGTTCACGGGCTCCACCGACACCGGCCGCCGCTTCCTGAAGTACTCCTCGGAAAGCAATTTGAAGGAAGTGGTTCTTGAAATGGGTGGCAAGAACCCTTGCATCGTGATGGACGATGTTCCCGATCTTGACGCCGTGGCCTCCCACATTGGCAACGGCGCGTTCTGGAACATGGGGCAGAACTGCTCGGCCATCTCGCGAGTTTTCGTCCACAAGGAGGTGAAGGACCGCCTCCTCGAAAAGCTGACGGAAGTGGCTAAAACCTGGACCGTGGGCGACCCGCTTGATCCAGAGACCCGCATCGGTCCGCTGATCTCTGCCACGCATTTCGAGAAGGTTAGCGCCTATCTGGGAGGTGATGGCAAGGTGGTGGCAGGCGGAAAGGTCTTCAACGGGACCACGATCGAGCCCACGATCATCGAATTCGACCATCACGACAGCAAGCACGTGCGGGAGGAGATTTTCGGGCCGATTGTTTCTGTCATTGGGGTGAACTCCCTCGCGGAAGCGGTCTCGCTGGCCAACGAGACCGAATATGGCCTTGCGGCCTCCGTTTTCACCGCCGACGGCACACGGGCGCTTCGGGCCGCACGGGCGATCCGGGCGGGGACCGTCACTGTGAACTGCTACGGGGAGGGGGACGCCGCCACGCCGTTTGGCGGTTACAAGCAATCGGGCTTCGGCGGCCGGGACAAGGCTTTCCACGCGCATGATCAATATTGCCAGACTAAAACGCTTTGGATCGACCTGAGCAGCTCAAACGAGGGTTTCTGAAATGTCATCATTTGCTTTCTCCGGTCTCAATCTTGCGATCACGGCTCCGTTCGACTCGAACGGGCGTATCGATTTCGATCGCTTCCAGGAACTCATCGAGCGGTATCTGGCTGCCGGCGTCGACGGTATCGTGTTCAGCTCCGGCACGGGCATGCATGTTTATCTGTCGCCGGATGAATCGAGGTCCCTTATCGAACGTGGCGCGCGCATCGTCGCCGGACGGGCCAAGGTGATCGCCCAGGCCTCGGCATTGCTCACGACCGACGTCGTCGAGAGGACGCGGTTTGCGAAGGATTCCGGTGCGGATGGTGTGATGATCCTTCCGCCCTTCTTCGAAGGTCCGTCGGACGACAACAGCGTCTTCGACTTCTACGCCGAAGTCGCCAAGGTCGGATTGCCCATCATCGGCTACAATGTGCCCCAGGCGGTCGGTGTACGCATAACCCCGGACCTGCTCCGCAAACTTTCCGAACTGCCCGAATTCCGCGCCGTCAAGGACAGCAGTGGAGACTTAATTGCGCAGGTCAGGCTGATCGGCACCGGCTTGGACGTCATCAACGGGGCCGATCCGCTCGTCCCGTTCTCCCTGTTCGCGGGTTGCTCCGGTCTGATCTGGGGCGGCGCGAACATTGCGCCACGCACCTGCGTGGCGATCGTCAAGGCCGCTCGGGAAAAGAGATGGGACGACGTGCAGTCGCTCTGGCAGTTACTGGAGCCAATTATGTCCCTTCTTTGGGACGGCGACTATGTCCCAAGCGTGTATGCGGCCGCCGAACTCACTGGATATGGCTGCGGCAACGCGAGAAAGCCGTTCCGTCCCCTTACGCCCGACCGCATCGCTGCGCTTCGAACGGCGCTCGGCGCACTGGTCGAACAAGAAGCGGTATGATGACCAGCAAGACCTTTCGTGCGCGTCGCCTTCCCGCCCATGGCGTGGAGTCCGGCTGGGCGGCATTGCTTCCTCCGAGGACGCCAACGCCCGAGCTGGATCGGGCCATCACTGTCGATGTCGTCATCATCGGCGCGGGCTTCGCCGGGTTGGCCGCCGCTATGCAACTGGCCGATCTCGATCCAAGGCTTTCCGTCGCCGTCATCGATGCCGACGTGGTCGGAAACGGGGCCAGTGGCCGGAACTCCGGGTTCATCATTGATTTGCCCCACGACATTTCGTCGGGCAATTTCGGGGTGGACGCTGTTTCCAAAAGCCACAACGAGATAGTGGTAGCACGGACGGCCATTCAACATTACGCCCGACTGGCGGAAGAAAATGGCTGGGACAAGGACGTGTTCGATCGTAGTGGCAAATACAGCGTGGCCATGACCGATGCCGGCACGGAGCATCTTGCGACGTACTCGTCCAAGCTCAATTCATTGGGCGAACCGCACCAGCTTCTCGGTGCCGAGGAGATCGAGGAAGTCACGGGCACGCGATCCTTCAAGTCCGGGCTCTTCACTCCCGGTGCGGTCATGGTGCAGCCTACAGCGCTGGTGAGGGCCATTGCGGATTTGTTTCAGGAGCCCGTCAGGCTGTTTGAGCGGACGCCCGCCCTGTCCATAGAAACCTCGTCAAGCGGCTGCACGGTGAAGACACCAAAGGGGGAGGTCAGGGCAGGGCGGGTGATCCTGGCGACAAACGGCCACGCGGAGAGCTTCGGGTTCGGAAGCGGTGAACTTCTCCACGTCTTCACCTACGCCTCGATGACCGAACCGTTCGATCCCTCTACGCTTGCCGGATCGCGGAAATGGGGAGCGACACCGGCCGCGCCGATGGGCACGACTGTGCGACGTATCAACGGTGCCGATGGCGACCGAATCCTCATACGCTCGCGCTATACCTACAACCCAAAAATCGAAGTTGGCGCCGGCTCGATCCAGAGTGCGAGCGACCTCCATGACCGCAAGTTCGCGGACCGCTTTCCCGATCATCGTCACTTGAAGATGCAGTATCGTTGGGCGGGCGCAATGGCGCTTACGTGGAATTCGGTGCCACTGTTTGGCCAAGTGGAAGACCGCATCTTCGCCGCATGCGCGTGCAACGGCATAGGGGCGACCAAGGCCACTGCCGCGGGCATCGCAACGGCGGAGCTCGTGGTGGGGCATCGGTCCCAGCTCGGCGAAATATTCCGCTCATTCGAGAAGCCCCAGGCATTGCCGCCGCAGCCGTTTACCGACGTGGGTGCACGATTGAACCTCGCATACAGAGAATGGCGCGCGGGACGCGAATAGGTCCTTTGCAGGCTGACTTCGCTTCGCGACCCATGAGTGGCCGTATCTCAACGGGAGAACAGCCGGCGTGCTGTAAGCGATCAGAACGGAGACAAGAGCATGGCTATTCTTCTGATTGCCGAACACGACAACGCGACGCTTTCCGACCAGACCGCCAAGGCGCTTTCGGCAGCGCTGCAGATCGGTTCGGACGTGCATGCGCTGGTCGCCGGCAAGGGCGCCAAGGCCGCTGCCGATGCCGTCGCCATGCTCAAGGACGTCAGCAAGGTGCTGCTCGCCGAAGCCGACGAACTCACCGAACGCCTTGCCGAACCTCTGGCGGCGTTAGTCGTCAGCATAGCCGGCGCCTATGACACGATCATTGCGCCGGCGACCTCGTCGGGCAAGAATATCGCGCCCCGCGTGGCCGCACTGCTTGATGTCGCGCAGGTCTCCGAGATCATCGAAGTCATCTCGCCCGACACCTTCAAGCGGCCGATCTATGCCGGCAACGCCATCCAGACGGTGCAGTCGAGCGACGCCAAGAAGGTGATCACCGTGCGCACCGCTTCGTTTCCAAGCGCCTCCCAAGGCAATGCGGCTGCCGTCGAGAATATCTCGGCGGCAGCCCACCCGGGTCTCTCCATTTTCATCGAAAACAAGTTTTCTGAAACTGACCGCCCGGAGTTGAACTCGGCCAAGATCATCATCTCCAGTGGACGCGCGCCGGGCTCCTCGGAGAAATTCCAGGAAGTCATCCTGCCCGTCGCTGACAAGCTCGGTGCCGCCGTCGGCGCTTCCGCGCCGTGGTCGACGCCGCTATGCGCCGAACGACTGGCAGGTCGGCCAGACCGGCAAGGTGGTGGCGCCCGATCTCTACATTGCTGTCGGCATCTCCGGCGCCATCCAGCACCTTGCCGGCATGAAGGATTCGAAGGTCATCGAGCGCGGAGGATTTCGTGGCGACGGGCCGCGACATCGAAAGCCGGGTCCTTGCACGCCGTCAAGCTGCATCTGGAGCGGCGGATTATGCTCAACGGAAATAAAGCAATCGTACTCTCAGCTTAGCTGAGAACGCCGCGATGTGAAAATCTGTATCTTCCACCAAACGCAAATGGAGAATCAACATGGCACGGCCCCCAACCCCCGGCAATCCAGGCAACACCCCGCCCGGCGCGCCCGACTGGGTCCCAAGCCCGCCGGGTCGTCCGCCCGGCGTTCCGCCTGGCCCGAAGGACCCACCTCAGCCGCCGGATCGTCCAGTAGGATGACCTGGATAGGCTGTGGCGATCTGAAAGCAGGTATGCTCCCCCACTGGGAGCATGCCTGCTTAGGACGATTGGATTTCGAACTGCGTGACCTCGCTTTCTTTGCCCGAGACTCGCTGCGAATCGACGAAGACCAACTGAAAAACGGGGTGCTCTGCGTCGAGTTCGAATGGCCGCTGGCATCCGGGGAGAGCTGCGAGCTTCGCGCAGTATTCCCCGACAGCTATCCTTTCGTCCGCCCGCAAGTCGCCCTTCGAGGAAACCCAGAAAGCTTTCCGCGCAGGCACTGCTCACCGACTGACGGTAATCTTTGCTTGTTGGGCCGTGACACGGGACTGTGGTCAATCGCGTGGACGTTGGCGAAACTTCTGGAGAAACAACTCGCCAATGCTCTAAATGGCACGGGCGTGGAGGATCCACAGGGCGAACCGATGGAGTTCTGGTGGAACGCCATCGCCCCCGGATTCGATGGCTATGTCGACGGCAGCTACATGTTGATCGACACCGCCTGGAACGTAGGAGGTGAAACTGAGGGAACGCTGCGGGCGTCTTACTCCCTGCAGAAGATGGACGACAAAATCAGGTTCCAAGGTGCCGTAGACGAAATCAGGGCTAAGGACGGATCCGTTCTAGCTGCCCGAAAATTTCCGCTTCCCCGCGGACTTGAACTGAAGAAGGTCACGGGCACATTTCCATGGCGGCGCGTAGGTTATTTCGCGCCGCCATCGCCCGAGGGTGGGCGTGATCGGAAGGTGCAGGACCAGCTTACCTTCGGAGGCCGCTCGATCACCAGTGGCTCGCCCGCCATTTCGATGTCGGTCACTGTCCAGGCGACGGAACTCAGCCACGGTATTGACGGCGACACCTGGCTATTTCCACTGCGTTACGGACCCGCAAAGTCGTTCCGGCCAGTGAAGCAGGGGCAGAGAGGTACCCGCCCCTCGATGATCATCGTGCCCACGCTCCGCGCCGGGACCACAGACATCGGTGCCCGAGTTCCGTCGGTGGGCATCTTGAAGGACAAGGTGATCGCCATCTTCGGAATGGGAGCTATTGGTGCCCCAGTTGCGATCGAGCTTGCCCGCAACGGCTGTTCCCATCTCACCGTCATTGACCATGACATCGTCGAACCAGGAAACTCCATCCGATGGCAGCTTGGTGCGACGGCCTGGGGAATGCGAAAGACCGCTGCCGTCAAGCAGCATGTGGAATCCGAATACCCAGGGGTCGAGGTCGAGGCGATCGATCACACCGTAGGGATAGCCACGGCTGCCCACGGGAACGGAGGAGACCATTCAGTTCTACCGCCGATCTTTGGGAAGGCGGACATCGTCATCGACGCGACGGCCTCTTCCGGAATCTCACGTTTGCTGGCTGATCACTGCAAGTCCGCGGGCAAACCGATGATCTCTCTTTTTGGGACGCTGTCATTGAAGGGAGGTGTCGTTGCTGCCTACCAGCCGAAATCCGGCTGTCCAACCTGCCGCGAATTCGCCTATGCGAAAGATTTGATCGATAAAGCTCCTGGATCAGGAGAAACATCAGGGCTGAATCAGCCGGCTGGATGCGCCGAGCTGACCTTCACTGGGGCTTCATTCGATCTCCATGAATTATCTTTGGAAGCTGTCCGCTTGACCGTGGACATTCTTTCGCAGCCAGACGATTTCAAGGAATCCTTGGTTCACACCCTCACATTACATCACGGCATCAAGCGGGTGCCGCCGTCTTGGCGGGTCGACGTGTTGCCTCCCATGCAGGAATGCGGATGCAACCCGTAGTATGGCTGCCTCGAGCGATCATGCAGGACATGCAGACCGATGCCGACCTTTGGTATGATCGGGAAACGGGTGGGACCTTCATGGGGTACTGGGCCGAAAGCAACGTTGCCGTCGTAACAGCAATGATACCGGCCGGGCCCCAAGCATCTCATGAGCGAAGCAGCTTTCTCCCTGATCAAAGCTGGCAGCAGGCGGAGATCGCGAAGCACTATGAACGTTCCGGGAGGTTGGACACGTATCTTGGGGACTGGCACACACACCCGGATGCCGTTTCGAACCGCCTGAGTTGGACGGATCGAGCATGCCTGAAGACGATCATCAGGACACCGGCAGCGCGTAATCAGAAGCCCCTCATGGTCCTCATGTGCGGCAAACCACATGAATGGTTCTTGCATCCATGGCTCTGCCAATTCCGGACCAAGTTATTTCTGTTTGAAGTATTGGACGAGAGAGAGCCGACCATCTTAGCCTACTCGAGTCGCGCTTCCGAAACAGGCGAGGAAATCGCGAAGCTTTAATCAAAATTCCGACCGTTTCAGCATTCGGGCACACAGAATGAGGGCAAAATCAATTTCATGCACTACGATCTGGGGCAGTGTCATCGTGGCCAGATTATCGGGATCACACTCACATCGGGCGCGAACGTGAGAAGTCCGGGTCGGACGCCTCAACGTTTCCCAACGAGATTTCTTGCTCCGGTCTCAGCCGTTTGACCAAGGTCGCCACAACGCCGTCCCGGCGGGGAGATCGCGGGTTCCGTATGAACAGGCCCAAGTCGTCCGCCGGCATTGCGCTGCTGGCAAATGTCTCGAAGCGTCCTTGTTCGAGCAGGCAGAAGGTTAGCGCGACATCGTGCCGACTTCGCGGCGTTGGGTCTGATTTTATGACGTGCTGCATTCCCGGCGAGTTAGGCCGCTTGTCTTCCCGCTGTCTGCCCGGCGGTATGCGCCGTAGCAGCGCTTCGCAGCGTGTGGATCGGGGGTGAGTTCAAGGTAGGGGCGAGAGACGTGCAAGCTGTCTTCGAGAGATTTTTGGAACGGCTGTCGGAAAGCATCGATGAGGCCGATCTTCGCGGTGCCCTGGCCGATGTAGCTTCGGAACTCGATCTACTCGCTTTTGCCTACCTATCCTTGCCAATGCGGTCTGATGGCAAGCCCACGCTGATCTCGAACTATCCGGCGCACTGGACATCGCGCTATCTTGAAAACCGGTACCAGAGTGTCGACCCGGTCATTGTGCGTGCACGCTGTGGTGGATGCCCGTTTCGATGGGGATCCGATCTGAAGGGCAGCGAGGCTTCAGGGGCCCAGGTTTTCGAAGAAGCGGCGCAGTTCGGCATCTGCTGCGGCGTGACGATCCCGATTATAGATCTCCGAGGGAATTTTGCGGCGATGACCTTTGCCGCTGACAAGCCCGATACTGCATTTTTCCGAGTCGAGGAACGCTAGAACAAGGTCTCCCGTTCATCGCGACCAGTTTTCATATGTTCGTTCGCAGCAGGCTTTCGGGCCATCGAATGGTGGATGGTGTGTCGCTGACGCCGCGCGAATACGAATGCTTGCAATGGTCCGCGAAGGGCAAGTCGGCCCGCGATATCGGCTGTATCCTTGGGATCACGCGGCACACAGCCGCGTTTCATCTGGGCAACGCTCGCCGAAAGCTTGGATTGACGACCACCAGACAGGCGATTACGCGTCTCGCCCGTTCAGGTTTTTCGCTTCAATGACAAGTCAGGCTGACCTGCGCAACTGCACAGGCTGCCAGATCGTGAAGATTCGCCTCCAATAGCGGGGAGATATCCCGGCGAGGAGGCCTTCGATGATCCAGCTGATTGCGCCCGACTGCTACGATGATTTTGCCGACGAACTGCATGCAATGCATCGCCTGCGCTACCGCGTCTTCAAGGAACGTCTCGACTGGAACGTGGGAGTGAATGGCGGGTATGAGATTGATACCTTTGACGCGCTGAGACCTCACTACCTGCTGCTCCATAGTTTCGGCGCTCGAGTCGCTGGTTGCGTGCGCCTTTTGCCCTCTACAGGCCCGACAATGCTTCGCGACACGTTTCCGATGCTGTTGGAGGGCAAGACCGCGCCCGAGGACTCGCGCATCTGGGAAAGCAGCCGTTTCGCGCTCGACATTGCTTCGTCCGCACCGAAGGGGGCGGGAGGTATTGCTCTCGGTACCTACGAACTCTTCGCCGGCATGATCGAGTTCGGCCTGTCGCGCCAGCTCAGCCGCATCGTGACAGTCACCGATTTGCGTTTGGAGCGCATCCTTCGCCGCGCCGGCTGGCCGCTTGAGCGAATCGGCGAGCCGCAAACGATCGGCGTCACCCGCGCGCTGGCCGGCTATCTCGAAGTGTCGAAAGAAATATTGCAGGTGGTTCGACAAAACGGCGGCATTGGCGGTCCGGTGCTATGGTCGCCGGTGCTTCGGCGGGTGGCATGATCTTTCCACACAACGGGGGCGGGCAGGGGAGTACCGTCATGCCCGCATCTGTTGCGACAGACGTTACGCCAGACTGGTGGGACGAAAGATCGTACGATTACACCGCTCATTTAACGGTGCGGGGCTGGGCCTGGGAGTTTTTAAGACGTAACCCGGCATTCCAGCGGGATCTGCTCGCTGCGCTCCAACGGGCCAACAATTTGTCGCGTAGCGCCCCCGTCGAGGTGATCGCGTCGGCCGGCGACCTGTCGCGCTGGGGTGTTTTGTTTCGCTGAGGCTTATGGGCGCAGTGCGGCCGTGTTCTGGTGTCCGCGCCGGTGCGCACATGTGTTGCCGATCATTGCGGAACAGCTGTCCACATTGTCGGCGACGTCGCCTTTCGACCTGGCGGCGTTGGCATGTCGTGCGACAGTCCTGCTGATGCCCGACAAGAGCCAGCATGTTCTTCTTCGCAATGCGCATCGCAGTCTCCAGCTCGCTGTCTCGGGTGCGGACATCCTGCGGCCTGTTTACCTGCGCGCCGAGGCGATCTGGCCGGCAGCACTTTCGAAGCATCGCCTGTGGGCACTCGAGTGTCTCAATGCCCTCTGTGCGCACGGACAAATGCCCACACGCTTGTTTCCGCCCGACAAACGCGGCCCCCGATTGACCTTCGTGCTTCGTGCGCTCGACGGATCGCTCGCCGGAGCGTCACATCGCGAAATCGCTGAAGCGCTGATCGGTCAAGGCCGCGTCCATGCCGACTGGAGGGATCCTCGCGATCACCTGCGCGACCGCATCCGCCGCGCCGTCACCCGTGGCCACGCGCTCATGAATGGTGGCTATCGAGACTTCTACGTCGGAAAAAGCATCGCAGTCCGCGCTGTGCGTCAGCCGGCGAAAATTTCCTTGTAGCCGGTCGTCACCATCCAGTTCGCACGGTCGAGATGACTGCGAAAAACCTTGCGAGCCCGTACCGGCTCAAGAGCCGGGTCGATGCCAAGAATGAGATCGGCCATCTCTTCTACGCTGGCATTGTCGGCGCAGGCGTCCAGGATCCGTAGGTAAATGGTGAAATGCTCCCTGTCGTAGCTCGTGAGGCTTTCCGACCAGGGGACTTCGTCCATGATGTTTGGCTTCATTTGCGCTCTTTGCCTGTTTGATGTGAGTAGATGGTGGCGGTCGGCCGGTTGCGGCCCGGCTGAGCATCTTCTCCGACAGGCCAAACTATAAAGAATAGGAACGATCATTCCTAGAACGATAATTCCTTTTCAGCGCCTATCTCGCTGTGGATCTCAAAGAGGTCATGGCGATCAACATGCGTCGCTTGCGCCATGAACAAGATCTGACGCAGGAAGAGTTGGCTGCACGCGCGGACCTTAGCATGCGCTATGTGGGCTCGATCGAGCGTGCCCGCGTCTCCGCAAGCGTCAGCGTGCTCGGACGACTTGCGGAGGCATTCAGTGTTGACCCCTGCGAGCTAATAAAACCACCGCGCAAGGTATAGCATTCGCGATCGGCTTCTGCCGAAGCGGGAACTTCGGCCGGCTCTTGACGGCGCTCGCGCGCCTGACGACGCGCACCGGGTGATCGCGAACCGAGCCGGCTTTTCTTCGGCAAGCTCAGGCAGTCCTCAGCCATATGCTTGCAGCGGGAGCAACAAAGAGCCCAACCCATGGCAATTAAAACGACCGAGGCTGTAATCGCCACCGGATAAAGTTCCGTGGCAGGCCAGCTGTAGTAAGCCCATAATGATCCAACAGGCGCACAAGCTCAGACATGACGTCCGGGGAAATGATGTCGGCAAGGAGTGCTATCCGGAGCATTCCATCAGCAACGGCAAAGCCATCCTGCTCCAAGGTGAGTCTAAGCACTTTAGGCCTTAGTCGAGGCCCCGTTGATCAGGGGACTCTTCGTGGTCCGGTGGAAGCGGGGAAGCCGCCCCCTCGACAACGGCTTACTCAAGTGTGGCCCCACGATCGGCTGCTATGTGTCGGATGGTCATCGATAAAATTGATCAGAACGTTCCTCCGATTTCGGACACTTCTTCGCCCACGGGCAACAAGGCCGCCTCCTCGAATGATCTGGGTCGCCTGTGTAGGGCCGACGGCAAAAAAAGGGCGCACGAGGCGCCCTTCATTTTCAGATCGGCTATCAAGCAGGCCGCGTTCGCCTTTCGTTATCAGAAGCGGTAGGTGACACCTGCGCCTATCAACCAGGGATCGAGCGCGGCCTTCCCCGTCAGCTTCGCACCGTCCACAGTGACGTCGAAGTCTGGTTTCAGGAAGAGCTTCTTCACGTCGAAGTTGACGCCCCAGTGCTGATCCACCATGTAGTCGAACCCGACCTGCAGCGCGGCGCCGAACGTGTTCTTAACCTTGAGAGCATCGGCGCTGCCGACACCCTGGTTATAGAAGATCGTGTAGTTTACGCCGCCACCGACATAGGGCTTGAAGGCGCCGAAATCGGTAAAATGATACTGCAATGTGAGCGTGGGCGGCAGCAGCCAAACCTTGCCGATGTTGCCCAACCCGCCGATCGTTCCTTGGCCGTAGATGTTGGCATAGGTGGTGCCGAGTACGAGTTCGGCGGCGATGTTGTCCGTGAAGAAATAGGAGATATCGAGCTCCGGGATCACCGTGTTCGAATAGGAAAGACCGGAGCCGGGCACCGCATTGACGTAGCCCGAATCCTTAGTGATGACCCCCAACCCACGCAGGCGGATCTGCCAGGGGCTTGGCGCTTCGGTGACCGAGGCTCCTGCCTGCGGGACGCTTGCGGCTTGCGCAAGCTCCGCCGCGACGGCCTGCTGTCCTACCACGATGAGGACGACGGCCGCTGTTACTCCCCGCGCCACGCCCATTCGCTTTGTCGCCATGATATTCTCTCTCCTTTATCTTCAGAAATGATGCGATGTACTATTACGAATACTGCTAGAATTACTTGAGATTGCGGATGCCAATGCTCCTCTTACCTGAGACTGTGTTTGCGCGTTCCCGCAATAATCGATCTGTGCTGACTTCGTGAAACGTTGCCTTTGTCTGGGTTGCGCCTACCTATCGAACGCGATCGTCTTGCCAGCCGATGGCACTGCGAAGGAAATTGTTGCCAAGGGCAATGAATGCGGCTCTCTCGCGATTGTCCTTGCCGTAGCTGTGCCCGCCCGCGCTGGGCTCATAGAAGTAAGCGGGATAGCCAAGAGCCTGCAGCTTTGCGGCCATCTTACGCGCGTGGCCCGGGTGGACTCGGTCGTCCCGCTTTGTGGTGGCGAGCAGGATCGGCGGATAGGGCTGTCCCGGCGTCGCGGCGTGATAGGCGGAGATTTCCTTGAGGAAAGTCCAATCCTCCGGCTTGTCGGGATCGCCATATTCGTCAATCCCGGCTGTGCCCAAAAGCTTGGTGTAGCGGCGCATGTCGATAAGCGGAATTGTGCAGAACAGCGCGCCGAAACGCTCAGGATAGCGGGTAAGCATATTGGCGATCAGGAGGCCGCCATTTGAGGCGCCCTCGGCGGCAATCCGCCTCGGCCGTGTAATGCCCCTTCGCACGAGGTCGGCGGCAACGGCGGCGAAATCGTCATGGGCGAGACGTTTGCCCTGTCTGCGCCCGGCGTCGTGCCAACGGCTGCCGAACTCGCCGCCGCCCCGGATGTTCGCCACCACGCACGTGCCGCCGCGTTCGAGCCACAGCTTGCCGAGCGAGGAGTTGTAGTAGGGCAGGAGCGATATGCCGAACCCGCCGTAGGCGGTGAGGTAAACCGGTGCATCCCCGTTCCCGTTCGCTGGGCCGACCTGCGTATAGGGGATCATCTCACCATCAATCGAGACTGCCTCGTGGCGCGTAACCACCAGTCCGGATGCGTCGAAATCCTCCGGACTGCGCTTCAGGATCACTGGGGCGCCGAGAGGTGGCGCGGCATTGAGGTCGAACAGAAAAAGCTGCGGCGGCGTGATCGGGTCCTGAGCCGAAACGAGGATCTCTCCATTGGTGTCGAGACGTTCCTGATTGAGCGGCCAGAGGTGAACAGTCCCTTCGGCGGGCATGGTGTCCAGGGCTTGGCGCGTCCACTCCTGGCGGCCAGGTATGAACAGCTCGAAACGCGGAACGAGGTTGACGAGGTAGGAGATGATGAGCTTCCCGTTCTTCCAGAAGCATGACTGCAGGGCGCGCCTGTCGCCTGGTTCAAACAGCGTGCTAAAAACGCGCTCGCCGGCGATGAAAGAGGAAAGCGAGATGCCGATCAGCGCGTCGGCGGCATGGGTCGTCCCTCCCACAGTCCAGGGCTTGCGCGGCCTTACCGCGAGCCAGTCGCCGAATCCATTCCACCGGGCGTCCCGCGGAAGGTCGATCTGCATCTTCGGCCCGCTCCTGTCGCCGATATGACCTATCATTTCGAAGAAGGCCGGCGTCTCGATGAACCAAAGGCGCTCGCTCCCGGCGGTGCGGTCCAAATGACCAGATACGCCGAGGGATTCGGAATCGGCCTCGAAGATTACCGCTGCGGTGAGCGGATCCGCGCCACGCTTCCACAACCGAACGGTGCGCGCGTAGCCGGAGCGGGTGGCCATGCCATCACCAAGCGCACTGGAAAGCAGAAGCGTGTCAGGGTCGAGCCATTCAATGCCGCCCTTGGCCTCCGGGAGATTGAAACCGTCGGCGACAAAGCTCAGAGACCCCAGATCGAATTCGCGATGCACGACCGCATCGCTGCCGCCGCGCGACAGGCGCAGAACGGCTCTTTCCCGTCTCTCCGGCTCGATCGACGCGCCGCCCCAGATCCAGTCCTCTCCGTCGCTAACGGCGAGGGCGTCCAGATCGAGCAGTACCTCCCATTGGGGATACGCCTTCATGTAGGCGGCAAGGGTGGTCCGGCGCCACAGTCCGCGCGGATTACGGGCATCTTGCCAGAAATTGTAGAGGTACTGACCGCGGCGCCTGATCGGGGGAATCTTGTCGGGACGGTCGAAAATCGCTGTCAGGGCCGCGCGGTCGCGCTCGAATTGCGTTCCACCGAAGTGCCCCAGTGTCCTGGCCGACTGGCTGGCGGTCCAGTCAAGTGCCCGTTCGCCTTCTATATCTTCAAGCCAAAGATAGGGATCATCGTCGGGAGCATTCAGAGTTGGACGGAAATCGAATGCAGTCATGTCCGGACAACCTGAAGAATGAAAGCGCAAAGGCTTCCGTCCGCTCGGGAAAGCTCAGTGTTTGCGGCGACGGCCGCAGGCTCGGCGAGCGTGATCATGGATGAGTTCTTCTAGTTGGTGCGGCGCGGCAGTGCGTTTGCGCATAGGACTGCATGTGTCGTGCCAACCAGGAAAATCGTTTCAGAACAATGCGATCGCTCTGATCGCGCTGTGTCTCATGTCCGACATTGTCATAGATCCGACAATGACTGCACGGGTAAGCGCCTGATCGACCTCGTGTGTGAGCTCGCAGGAGACCCTGCAAACTCCAGCAGTGAAGCTCACACCGAAGTTGGTTGGGACCATCTGCTGCAATGCATCCCGTATCCGGCTTCGATCGGCAGATACCGATTTGTTGGCGGACGATCTGAGCGACGAAGACCGGCTGCGCATATGATCTACACACCGCCAGGGCAGGAGTGTCCAGGCACATCATGGACATGAGGCGCGATCGATCCCTGGCGCTCCACGGTGAAGCGGCGCAAGGGCAATGGGCAGCTTGCGATGGCTCTTGCTGGCCAGGCTCACCTCGGCATCGTGCAGAGCGGTAGAGCCGCCGCCCTGCGCGTCCTTTACGGGGCGCTTGCCGAGCATCTTGAGCCCCATGTTGAATTGGGACGGGGACTAAGAAGTGCTTTGGCCTTGGCGATCGTGTCGGCCAGCCGTAATGGCAATAGCCCTGTCGAACACATAGGTGGCTGGGAGACACAAGATCTCACCATCGACCTTCCATACGTGCATACGTGAATGGACCAGAAGACAATCGTTGTTGATCGCAGAGTTACGATGTTTAACGAACTCTTATCACTGTTGCAACATCGAATAGGGTAACCTCCATCGTAATAGCGGTGCGTCACAAACGCGGTGTTCAACATTTGGAAAAAATTGGCAGGAGGTTCTAGTGACCGCATCACCACTCGAAGGAGTGAGGATACTCAGCCTGGCGGAACAATACCCTGGCCCTTATGCCACCTTGCTACTTGCAGATCTAGGCGCAGATGTCACTCTTATCGAAAGGCCAAACGGAGGTGATCCGGCTCGAAAGCAGAAAAGCCTTTTTTCCTCGTTGAGCCGCAACAAGCGAAGTGTCGTCCTTGATCTCAAGTCAGCAGCCGGTCAGGAATCCTTATTTGAGTTGAGTAAAACTGCAGACGTTCTCATCGAAGGCTATAGGCCGGACGTAATGAAAAAACTCGGATTGAGTTACGAGGAACTCAGTCCAGTAAATCGCCGTTTGATATATCTCTCATTGACTGGCTTCGGTCAGAATGGCCCTTACCGCAGGCGCCCAGCCCACGACCTCTC
Organism: Mesorhizobium temperatum; assembly: GCF_002284575.1. Taxonomy (GTDB): domain Bacteria; phylum Pseudomonadota; class Alphaproteobacteria; order Rhizobiales; family Rhizobiaceae; genus Mesorhizobium; species Mesorhizobium temperatum. Next base: position 5,055 of record NZ_NPKJ01000069.1, on the reverse strand, counting down.
CTGCCAAGGGTTGGCCGGGGTTCTATTTCAGCAGGGTCGAACCGGACACCCCGAGACACAGTTTCAATTGCCCCTTGCCGATCTCGCCTCGGGTACCCTGGCAGCACTGGGTGTCGTTTCGGCTCTACTGGCGCGGGAGCGAACCGGACACGGCTGCTACATCGATCTGGCTATGACCGATAGTCTGGTGTCATGGATGACGCCGTATCTCTATGCGAGCCTAAACGGAAGACCAATGGCAGAGGTATACACGGACGAACCCGCCAATGGGACGTTCGCTTGCGCAGATAACAAGCTCATTACGCTCAGCATCGTGCAGGAAGATCACTACTGGCAGGCTTTGTGCCGGGCGACTGGTCTGGCACAACTGGCCTCCGCAAGCCATCAGGACCGGGTGCAATACGCTTCTGACTATCGCGCGCAACTTGCTGCCGCTATCGCCAAGGAAACACGAGAGGCGTGGGCAGATATTTTCAGTACGATCGAAATTCCTTGGGGCGAAGTGCTTCACCTAAATGAAGTCGCAACAGATCCGCAGTTGCGCGCACGAGACCTATTTGTCCGGCTTAGCCCAGAGGACGGCGGCGAATGGCACGTGAAGCAGCCGCTGCAATTCGACTGTTACAAAACCGGAATTCGGCTTCCTGCGCCTGAGCTCGGCGAGCACACTCAGGAAATCTTGTCTCGTTGCGAATCCAGCGGGACCCGACTCCACCGCCCGAATTGATCAGCCGCTGGCTGCTTCTCTTGTATTCCTCGGAGTGCCCGCGTCTTGAGCAGTTCCCCGACGGCTCGGCCATAGGCATTCCATGCACGCTGGTCCATATCGCGGCGACATGCTGGTGCCGCGCTGGCGCTGACGCGTGCGCCGCGTTTGCCGCCTGGGTTCGGGACGGGCGCGAGTCGGTGGAGTCTGCGAGCACATCTCGACAAACAACCGCAACTATAAACCGGCAAGGAACAGGCGAACGGAGGCACTCAAATGCAAAATACTTCTATAGGAGCGAACGCCCGCCCGCAGGAGGACGAACAGGTGCGTCCACTGAAGGGTATTCGCGTCTTGGCATTCACGCACTATGCGGCAGGACCAATCGCAGCGCAGTATCTTGGTTCGCTTGGGGCGGAAGTCGTCAAGATTGAGGCTCCGGCCGGCGATTATCAGCGTACTGGGATCAAGGAACCGACGGCCGATCCGGACGCACCCAGTCCCTATTTCCTCGGCATGAATCGCAACCAGCGTTCACTGTCCATTGATCTGAAAAGGCCTGAGGCGCAAGCGGTCATCCGCGAGATGATCTCCCGGGCGGATGTCATTCTGGAAAATTTCCGACCCGGGGTCTTGGAGCGGATGGGTATAGGCAGTTCGGCGGTTCTCGCGGAGCATCCTGGAATAATCTATTGCTCGATAGCTGCTTATGATCCGGCAGGCCCAAGCCGAAACAAGCCGGCACTGGATTTGATCATTCAAGCCCTGTCAGGCATCGCCAGCCTGGGTGGGGCAGCCGATGGCCCGCCCGTTCCTGCCGGTGCCTACATTGTTGATACCTACACGGCGTCACAAGCAGTCATCGGCGTTCAGGCGGCGTTGCGCCAGCGCGATCAGACAGGGCTTGGTCAGTGGGTGCGTGTGGATATGATGTCGTGCGCACTTCACTTGCTGGCGTCGGAATCTTGCTATGCGCTGAACGCACAGGAGCGGGCAAGTCGAGGGCGAAATGGCATTAGCCACAGTCACCAGCCGGCGCCTTACGGCATCTATTCCACCTTGGACGGCGCGATTGCCCTGGTGGCTCACCCCGCATCCCTCCCCGATCTTGCCGCCGCGTTGGGCCTCAGTAAGCAGATCATACCGCTGCTGGAGGGGAAGGGCGCTTGGACAAACCGGGACCAGATCGCCGGTATCCTGTCAGGTCGTCTGCGTCAGCTGACGAGCGATGATGCGCTTACGCGCCTTGCACCCACAGGTATCCTGCTTGCCCCTGTACGCAGCATTGATCAGGCGCTGGCGGATCCCGATGTGGCTGGCCAACTGGTCCGCGAGGTCGAACACAGCTACGGCGGCCGCTATCGCGTTGCCGTGGAGCCGCTGAAGCTTTCAGGCTCTGCGCTCGTTTTCGATCGGCCTGCCCCCGATCTCGGCGAGCATTCAGTGGAGGTTCTGCGCGAGACTGGAATCAATCGAGATCGCATTGATGCGCTGATTGCTAGCGGCGCAGTTCGTGTCTCCGGAAGACCGGGGAATCGCACATAGCGATTCAAACCGATATGCAAACAACACATTTGCGGTCGATACCGATCCTGGATGACAGCGACGACACGCATCATGGAAGCCGTATTCGTTGGACATAAGCCTGTCCTCAGGCCTGAGCTTGAGCCTTTCTGCTTACGCCGACTATCCGGTCGAAATGGGGAGCAGTTCACGGAAGGCATCCAGGAGAGGCGGATTTCTCGCGTGCATGCTGTGGCGGATCCTATTCCATGGAGATCCGCCCGTCAGAAGGTTTTCCAAGAAAGGCGCGCAGTTTGGCACCTGCTGTGGTGTGAGAATCCCGATCATCAGTGTTGCCGCCATGACCTTTGCCGCCGAAGAGCGCACTCCAGCGTTTCCGGGCGCGGACCGCTACGAACAAGGTCTTCAGGTCCTCGCAACCTGTCTTGATATTTCCGATTGCCGCAAACTCTCCTGCCAGTGAATGGTCGTGGTGTCTCGCTGACGCTGCCTGCAATGGGCAGTGCGGGGCAAGTCGGCCTGGGAAATCGGCTGCATCCCAGGTTCAAGCAGCGCACGGCCGTGCTCCATCTCGATATCGGCCGCAGAGAAAGCTCGGCGAGCATCACCAAACAGGCCATTGCGCGTCTCGCCGGTTTCGCTTTTTCGGTTCACTGATAAGTCGGCTTCACCTGTGCAACTGCACAGGATGCCATAGCGTGAAGGTTCGTCTCCAATAGCGGGGAATTCCCCCGAGGAGGCATTTAATGACCCACCCTATTGCGCCCGACTCTACGACAACTTTGCCGACGAAGGGCGTGCAATCCACCGTCCGCTCTATCGAGCCTTCAAGGGACGTCTGGAACGGGGCGCAGGAGCCGATAGCCGCTAGGAAATCGATTCCTTTGACCCGCTCAGGCCGCGCTGGTTGCTGCTGCGCGGTTTCGACGGTCGGGTTGCCGTTTCGTGCGTCTCCTGTCCTCGACAGTGCCAATGGCACACGGTTCGACGAAACGGTGGCATTGACGGTCCGGTTCTTTCGGCGCCGGCGCTTCGCCAAGTGGCCATGACCTTGGACGGCCTCGGGGCAGGGGAGCACAGCCATGCCTACAGTTCTTGTGACTGGCGCTGATCAGGCTGAGTGGCAGGATGAAAGTTCATACGATTACACCGCTCGTCTGACGCTGCGCGGCTGGGCCTGGGAGTTCTTGCGCCGCAATCCGGCATTCCAGCGTGATCTTCTCGCTGCGCGCCAGCAGGCCAATGCTCTGTCTCGCGAATCCTTTCTCGACGTGATCGCGTGGGCCGGCGACCTGTCGCGCTGGGGCGTTCTGTTTCGCCGAGTCTTACGGGCGCAGTGCGGCCATGTTCTGGTGTCCGCACCGGTGCGTCCATGTGCTGCCGGCCATTGCGGAACAGCTGTCTGCATCCTCGACGACATCGCCGTTCGAGCTCGCGGCATTGCCATGTCGTGCGACGGTCGTGCTGGCGCCGGACAAGAGCCAGCACGTTCTTCTTCGCCATGCGGAGCGCAGCCTTCAGCTCGCCGTCTCGGGCGCGGACATCCTTCAGCCAGTTCACCTGCGGGCCGAGGCGGCCCGCGATGCTTTCGAAGCATCGCTTGTGGGCGCTCGAGTGCCTCAACGCTCTTAGTCTGGGTCAACAGCTGCCCGCCCGCTTGTTTCCGCCGGAAAAACGCGGCCCCCGATTGACCTTCGTTCTTCGTGCGCTCGACGGATCGCTCGCCGGAGCGTCACATCGTGAGCTCGCTGAAGCTCTGATCGGTCAACGGCGCGTCCACGCCGACTGGAGGGATCCTCGCGATCACCTGCGCGACCGTATCCGCCGCGCCGTCTCTCGTGGCCGCGCGCTCATGAATGGCGGGTATAGAGATTTCCTGTTTGAAAAGTGACAGTCCGCGCTGTGCGTCAGCCGGCGAACAATTCCTTGTAGCCGGTCGTCGCCATCCAGTTCGCCCGGTCGATATGGCTGCGAAGCGCCTTGCGGGCGCGGACCGGTTCAACTGCTGGGACGATGCCGAGAATAAGATCGGCCATTTCCTCTTCGCTGTCGGCGCAGGCGTCCAGGATCCTCAGATAGATCGTGAAATGCTACCTGTCGTAGGCCGTGAGGCTCTCTGCCCAGGGTACGTCGTCGACGACACGCGGCGTCCCAGTTACGTGCATTGGTTCTTGCCTTCACCATTTTAGACTGAGCTTCCACCACGCCCGTTTGTCGAAAATGCTCGCGTGGCGAGATGCTCTACAAGGAGCTGGCCTCTCATGTATGGAGATTCGAGAAGTCTTTGCCCGTAATCTGCGACAGCATCGACAGACAAAGAGGCTATCACAGGAGGCGCTGGCGCATGAGGCCAGCGTCGAACGGTGTGCCTGGCGTGCAGCAGGTCCCGGTTGCCCGGCGCTGTCTCAAGGAATAGCGGACACAAACCCTGCGGGAAAGCACGCACCATTCAGCCACGTTCAGCGTTGTCCGATACCCGACAATGTCGGATACGTAACAGAATCTGATCCATCAGTTGTTTTTAAATGCTTTTTTGCCTTGGCACGGTACATGCAACGCTTGCGGCAAAAGGCGTTCGGACTGAGGAGAAGTCGTCTCATGGCCCCGAAGAACCGCTGACTTACGCCACCTCCCAAGGCGTACCCGGCCCGGCAGTGAGCTCAGTCTCCTGCCGGGCATCCGGTTTCAGGGTGTATGTGCCCTGGCGTTCAGAAGTTCAAGTCGCGCGGCGGCAATGTCCGGCTGAGATCGTGTCCCAGGGAGTGGTGTAGCTGACGGCTTGGTCGCCGCGCTCTCCGGCATGGGGGCCGGGCTGATCAGCGTGC
>NZ_NPKJ01000005.1 GCF_002284575.1 Mesorhizobium temperatum | reverse complement strand
GTTCGCCGCCTTCTTCAAGGTCGGCCTGCCGCTGACGCTGGTCACGCTGCTTGCCGGGACGGCATGGCTGGCGCTCGGGTTTGAGGCCGCCGGCGCAGCAGCCTAGGCGGTTTCAAGTGCAAGCCTGATCGGACTATTTGGCGTGGGTGGGCCAGAACGCCCAGATCAGCAAAGCTGCCAAAGCCAGCCAGAGCGCCACGACAAAGAACATTCCCGTCCTGCTTTGCGGGTGAGTTTCGAGCGCGGCAGCCTGCGCTCGAAACTCGTCCATCAGCGGCGGCGGAACAAGCCTTATGGCCAGGATTACGCCGAGCGGTACGATGATCAGGTCGTCGAGATAACCGAGCACCGGAATGAAATCCGGGATCAGGTCGATCGGGGAAAGCGCATAGGCCGCCACCATCCCCGCAACGAACTTCGCAAACCAGGGCACTCGAGGATCGCGTGCGGCGAACCACAGGGCGACGACATCAAGCTTGATGTCGCGGGCCCGGCTCTTTGCCGCTTCCAGCCATGCTTTCATAGGGTTACTTTAGCACAGATTGTCGTCCGTCTGCATTCGGGCGGCGGTCGCTGGTCGTAGAAAGACTGGGCCGGACCGTCCGTGGCGCGTTCCAAAGGATGCGCGGCGCTCTAACGCTCCGACGATTCGGTGCTGCTCGCCGGCTTCGCGCCCGAAACATAGGCGTCGAGAAAGTCCTGCGAGGCGACATCGTCGGCGAGGCTCCTCAGCTTTTCGGCCGCGGCTGCCCCCAAAATCGCCTCGACGCGCCGGTTGGCCTCGACCCACACGACATATGCCTGCTGGTATCGCGCCTTGCCGAGCGGCGTCAGCACAGCATGCTTGGTTCGCCGATCGTGGGTATCGTGGCGGACCTCGACCAGACCGTCGCGCACAAGCGGCCGCAGGGCATGCGTCAGCGCTGAGATCTGGATCGCCAGGCGGCCGGCGAGGACCTGCAGCGTCGGCCCATCCTCGCCGTAAGCGGCCGCGAGCCCGTCGATCTGGCCGAGCAGAAGGGTTTGCGTTGATGTCAGCCCGGTTGGGACCAGTGCCGCGTCATACAACTGGCCAAGCCGGCGCGCCGCGCGGCGCAGCGACGAATTGATGCAGACGAAATCGCTCGGCATGCCGGGCGCTTCTGCATCTGGCTCGTCCCGATCTTCTAGCGATGCGAACGATTCGACTGTTTTTTTCATCCTTACAAAATAGTTGAGGGCTGAAGCATTGCAAAGGGGCACAGATTTGGCTAGTTGGTTGAGTGCTCAACATTTGAGCGCTCAACATTCAGGAGATAACCCATGTCGAACTCCGCTTCCAAGCCGATCGCCGTCGTCACCGGCGCATCCGCCGGCATCGGCGCCGTCTATGCCGACCGCCTCGCTGCCCGTGGCTATGATCTTGTGCTCGTGGCGCGCCGCGCCGAACGCCTGAAAACCCTCTCGGCAAAGCTGTTGCGGGCCTATGGCGCCAAGGTCGAGGTGATCGGCGCCGACCTGACTAAGGAGGAGGGCTTGGCGCGTGTCGAGAAGGTGCTCGCCACCAACCCCGCCATCACCCTGCTTGTGAACAACGCCGGCAACGGCACGCTCGGATCGACGATAAACACGTCCGACGAAAATGCCGCGTCGACGATCGCGCTTAACATCACGGCGCTGACGCGCCTGACCCGGGCGGCGCTGCCGGCATTCCTGTCGCGCAACGCCGGGGCGATAATCAACATAGCCTCGGTCATGGCGCTGCACTCGCTGCCGATCACCTCCCTCTACAGCGGCACCAAGGGTTATGTGGTGAACTTCAGCCGTGGCCTGCAGGAGGAGCTTGCCGGAACCGGCGTCAGGCTGCAGCTCGTTCTTCCTGCCGCGACCGCCACCGAATTCTACGAGTTCGCCGGCATGCCGCTTTCAGCGTTCGACCCGGCGGTGGTGATGACCGCGGAAGACATGGTCGATGCGGCCCTGGCTGGGTTCGATCAGGGTGAAGCCATCACGCTGCCGTCGGTCCACGACCGTGCGCTGTGGGAAACCTATGACGCCGCCCGCGCCACCTTGTTCGCCGCGACGCAGACCGGCGAGCCGGCGCCTCGCTACCAGGCGGCTTGACGTCGCCGGACCGCCCTGCGCGCGCAGGGCGGTCTCCGCTGGCATGGCTAGGGCGACGTCACCGTCAGACGGCCTTTCATATTGGGGTGGAAGCGGCAGAAATAGTCGATTGAACCTGCCGTCTTCAGCGTCAGGCTCGCCGCCTTCTTCGGCGGGATCGTTACCTCCCAGCCGCCTTTGACGGTCGCCGTGTGGGCGAACACGTCCTTGTTGACCCACTCGATCGTATCGCCGACCTTCGCTTCGACAGTGGCTGGCGAAAACACCAGCTTCTCGATCGTCACCTCAATCGTTTCGGCCTTGGCTGGTGCGGCAGCAATAGTTAGCGCCATTGCAAGCCACAGATGCCGTTTCGACACCGTCGGTGCTGTTCTCATTTCAGCATGCCGGCGACATGTTCGGCATGCTGTTCATGGCCCTGGAATAGCTTCAGGCCGGTCTCCAGCAGGCTCTTCAGTTCGGCATTCTCGGCCGAGGGGATCAGCAGGGTTTCGAGTGCGCCGTTGACCTGCTTGTGATAGGCGACCTCGTTGTCGACATAGGCCTTGTCGAACGCGGCGCCGCCGAGCTTGGCGAGCTTCGCCCGTTCCTCGTCCGCCGCCTTGGTCAGCGCCTTGCTGGTGGCGTTGTCCTCTGGCGTCACGTTGAGCTTCTTAACCAGGTCAAGCGCTTGTTTGTTTACGGCTTCATGGTCTCGCACCATGTCTTTGGCGAAATCGAGAATCTCCTTGTTCTTCGATTTCTTCAGCGCCTGCATGGCCGCCTCGACGTCAAGCACGCCGGCTGTGTAGGCGATGTGGGCGATCTGCGGGTCGCTCGGCTTGTCGGAGGCTTGCGCCAACGTCGCTGCGCTGAGCAGAAAAAGCGCTGCCAGTGCGGTGGTCGATCGAATAAACATGACGTTCTCCCTCGCCGGATGCGGTTGGCTCCGGGCATTTTTAGTTGACGATGATTGGATGCCGGAAGGGGGCAAACGTTCCCGGGAATTCGGGAAAATCAGTCTGTAAAGCCAAGCCGCCGCATCACCGCGGCGGTCAGCCGTTCACACCGGCGGCCGGCGAAGGGGAAGGCATCGAGCAGCACTGGGCCGATCTGATCGGCCAGCGCCTTGCGGACGAGGGCGCGGGCGCGGTGCAGCCGGGTCTTGACGGTTTCGGGCCGCACATCAAGCAATTCGGCGGTCTCGTCTATGCTGAGACCCTCGATCACCCGCGCCACAAATACTGTCCGGTAGACATCGGGAAGGCGATCGGTCGCCCGTTCGACAAGCTCGAGGATCTGCCGTTGCGCCATCATCCGCTCCGGATCGTCGCTGGGATTGAGGGGGAACTTGATGATTTCGGCTTGTAGATTTTGCGGCATCGCTACCGTTCGCCGCCTTTTGCGCAAACGCCCAAGCGCCTCGTTGATGACGATGCGCGACAGCCATGTGGCGAGAGAGGATTCGCCGCGAAAATCCCCGAGCTGGGCAAAGGCCCTGACATAGGCCTCCTGCACGATGTCTTCAGCCTCGCTGTCGTTGCGGACGACGCTGCGGGCGATACGATAGAGTCGCTGGTTGTGCATTTTGATAATCGTGTGGAAGGCTCCGCCCTCGAGCGCCAGCGCACGGCCGACAAGCTGCATCTCGCCAGATGCGGCGGGCATGACGGTCGCAGACATGACCGGTTTCCTCATCGCGAGCCAATCTCCTGACCGGAAGCAAATCCTCCGATCGAAACATTGGACGGCCTAACCGGCAAAAGGTTCCCGAACATTTTTCCCGGCGGCCAGCACCGCCTACGCTACCGCTTCCTCCAGCAGCTTGTCTGCAGTTTGCGCGCGCGCCGTTACGACCAGCAGATCGGCCTGCGTGATCGGGCCGAGGATGCGCCTGTTGGAAGACCCCTGCCGTCGCTCAAGCACCTGCCGCCGCAGTGAGGCCGCGCGCCAGATCGGCCTTCAAATCCTCGACATCCTCGAGCCCGATCTGCAGGCGGATGAGCGGGCCGTCATAAGGGCCCTTGGCGACGACGCGGTCGCCGAGGAAGACCGGCACGGCAAGGCTCTCATAGCCGCCCCAGGAATAGCCGAGGCCGAATATCCTGAGCGCGTCGAGGAAAGCATGCTGCTGTTTCTGGCCGCCGCCCGCAAGGACGAACGAAAAAATGCCGCTCGATCCGCAGAAGTCGCGCTTCCAGAGCTCGTGGTCGGGATGGCTGGGAAGCGCTGGATGCAGCACGCGCGCCACGCCCGGCTCGCCCTCCAGCCAGCCGGCGATGGCCAGCGCGCTGCGCTGATGGTGGTCGAGGCGCACGCCCATGGTGCGCAGGCCGCGCAGCACCTGATAGACATCGTCCGGCCCGGCGCAGCAGCCCATCGTGTAGAAGGTCTCGCAAAGCTGTTTCCAGCAGGCCTTGTTGGCCGACGCGGTGCCGAGCAGCACGTCGGAATGGCCAGCCGGATATTTCGTCGCCGCATGGATCGAGATGTCGACGCCATGGTCGAGCGGGCGGAAGTAGAGCGGCGTCGCCCAGGTGTTGTCCATCATCACGATTGCGCCGGCGGCGTGTGCCGCGCTGGCGATTGCCGGTATGTCCTGCACCTCGAAAGTGTTGGAGGCCGGCGATTCGGTGAACACGACCCTGGTGTTGGGCTTGATCAGCGCCGCTATACCGGCGCCGGCATGCGGATCGTAGTACTCGACCTCGACGCCCAGCCGTTTCAGCATGGTGTCGGCGAAATTGCGGGTCGGGTGATAGACGGAATCGACGATCAGGACATGGTCGCCCGCCGACAGGAAGGCGAGCAGCGGCAGCGACACCGCCGCCAGCCCAGACGGCACCACAATTGTGCCGGCCGAGCCTTCCAGCCCGTCGATCGCGCTGGCAAGCGCGTCGGTGGTCGGTGTGCCGCGCGTGCCGTAGGTGTATTTCTGGCTGCGTGCCGCCATCGTCGCCGCGTTGGGATAGAGCACAGTCGAGGCATGCACGACCGGCGGATTGACGAAGCCGAAATAGTCGTGCGGATTGTTGCCCGAGTGGGCAAGCCGCGTATTGATGCCCATTTCGTTGCCGTCTTTTGTCATTGCGCTTCGCCTCTGATGAAGCGCTAGCCATAGTGCGGCGGCATTGGCCGCGCAACCGTCCGCCATCCGCCAGCCGGCGGACTTTGGATATGCCAATTGATTCCGTGACAACTCAGTAATGCGTAGCGTCCGAAGGCCGATTTTCAAAGGCCCAGCCTCGATCTGCGTTGACCGGGCTTTGCCGGCTTTGTTCGCACTCCTGGCTAATTTCCAGGCGCGTTTGTCTGCAATTCAGGCATTTGCGGCAATTGGTTTTCAAACTCTTTCGGTTTCGGTCATTTTCCTTGACCTCACTGAAATAATCGCCTTCGATGCAGTTCGTGAATGGGAGGCAGCGCGTCGGTTGCGATGCGGGGTTCCGGGAATGGGCCGGAACGGGAAGCTGCGTTCACACGGAAAAAGTCAGGTTCGCCTGAAAAAAACAGAAAAGGGTCTGTGGGTTATGAAACACATTGCAATCGGCATTCTGGGCGCCGCCGCGCTTGGATTGGTGGCTTCGGCCGCGTCGGCGGCCACGCTCGACGACGTCAAGGCCAAGGGCTTCATCCAATGCGGCGTCTCGACCGGTCTGGCCGGCTTCTCGGCGCCGGATGACAAGGGCGACTGGCAAGGCATCGATGCGGATTTCTGCCGCGCTGTCGCGGCCGCCGTCTTCGGCGATGGCACCAAGGTCAAGTTCACGCCGCTCAGCGCCAAGGAACGCTTCACCGCGCTGCAGTCAGGCGAAGTCGACATCCTGTCGCGCAACACCACCTGGACCATCAACCGCGATACGGCGCTTGGGCTGAACTTCGTCGGTGTCACCTACTATGACGGCCAGGGCTTCATGATCAACGCCAAGAAGCTGCCGGGCGTGAATTCCGCGCTGCAGCTTTCGGGCGCGGCGGTCTGCGTGCAGAGCGGCACCACGACCGAGCTCAACCTTGCCGACTACTTCAAGTCGAACAAGATGGAGTACAACCCGGTCGTCTTCGAAAAGCTGGAGGAGGTCAACGCCGCCTATGACGCCGGCCGTTGCGACGTCTACACCACCGACCAGTCGGGCCTCTACGGCATCCGGCTGACATTGGGCTCGCCCGCCGACCACGTCGTGCTGCCCGAGATCATCTCCAAGGAACCGCTCGGACCGGCGGTCCGGCAAGGCGACGACCAGTGGTACCACATCGTCAAGTGGACCTACTTCGCGCTGCTGCAGGCAGAGGAACTCGGCATCACCAAGGCCAATGTCGACGAGATGAAGACCTCGGACAATCCCGAGATCAAGCGCGTGCTCGGCCAGGAGGCCGATACCAAGATCGGCACCGATCTCGGTGTCTCCAACGACTGGGTCGTCAACATCGTCAAGGCAGTTGGCAATTACGGCGAAATGTTCGAACGCAATGTCGGTTCGGGCAGCCCGCTGAAGATCGCGCGCGGCATCAACGCGTTGTGGACCAAGGGCGGCCTACAATACGCTCCGCCGATCCGCTGATCGAAATGTGATCCGGAAGGCAGCTTTCCTGCCTTCCGGTTTCTCTTTCCAGGGGATGGTCGAATGGCATCGCAGGAAATTCTTCGCGAGGAGCCAAGCCGCGGCTCCTTCATCAATGATCCGAAGATCCGCGGCATATTCTTCCAGGCGGTGGTCGTCATCGTGCTGGTGGCGTTGGTCTGGTGGATCGCCCAAAACGTCATTGCCAATCTGACGCGCCTGCGCATCGCTTCCGGTTTCGGCTTCCTCAACAGCCGCGCCGGCTTCGACATCAGTGAGAGCGCGATCGCTTATTCGTCGGATTCGACCTATGGCCGCGCCATTCTGGTCGGCTTTCTCAACACAGTGATTGTTGCCGTCGTCGGCATCATCACCGCGACCCTCATCGGCTTTATCATCGGCATCGGCCGGCTTTCGCACAACTGGCTGATCAGGAAGATCTGCACGATCTATGTCGAGGTCTTCCGCAATATCCCGCCGCTGCTGGTCATCTTCTTCTGGTACTCCGGCGTGCTTGCCGTGCTGCCGCCGCCGCGCGAGAGCATCAATTTGCCGTTCAGCTCCTTTCTCAACCAGCGCGGCTTCTATTTTCCGCGCGCCGTGTGGGGCGACGGCTCCTGGCTGATCCTGGTTGCTCTGCTTCTCGGCATCGCCATGGCGTGGTTCGTCGCCCGCAAGGCGCGCCAGCGGCAGATGGCGACCGGCCAGCAATTCCCGGTGTTCTGGACATCGACGGCTTTGATCATCGGCCTGCCGTTGCTGGCCTACGCGCTGAGCGGTTTCCCGCTGAGCTTCGATTATCCAAAGCAATCGACGTTCAACCTGACTGGCGGCTTCCAGGTCAGGCCGGAGTTCCTGTCGCTCTACCTGGCGCTGTCATGCTATACGGCCGCCTTCATCGCCGAGATCGTGCGCGCCGGCATCAGGGGCGTCAACAAAGGCCAGACCGAGGCGGCCGCTGCGCTCGGGCTGCGGGCGGGACCGATCCTGCGGCTTGTCGTCATTCCGCAAGCCATGCGCATCGTCATTCCGCCGCTGACCAGCCAATATCTCAACCTGACCAAGAACTCCTCGCTGGCCATCGCCATCGGCTATCCGGACTTGACTGCAATCGCCGGAACGGTGCTGAACCAGACCGGCCAGGCGGTCGAGGGTGTGGTGATCATGATGGCCGTCTATCTCGCGCTCAGCTTGCTGACCTCGGCGATCATGAACGTGGTCAACGCCAGGATGGCGCTGGTGGAGAGGTAGGGTCATGCAGGAACACGATCTTTCTTTCGTTCGCGTCGAAATGGCGCTGGCACAGTCGGCGCCGCCAAGCGAGCGCGGACTGGGCGCATGGATACGCAAAAACCTGATCGCGTCGACCGGTGACACGATCCTGACCATCATCGGCATCGTCCTGGTCGCGATGATCCTGCCGCAAGTGATCAACTGGGCCTTCATCAGTGCCCAGTGGACCGGCACGGACCGCACGGTCTGCGCCACCGTGGCGCAAGGCGGCATCCAGCCGGACGGCTGGTCCGGCGCCTGCTGGGCCTTCGTCAACGCCAAGTTCGGCCAGTTCATGTTCGGCCGTTATCCGATCGATGAGCGCTGGCGGCCGATCCTGGTCGCCATCCTGTTCGTGGCACTTCTGGTGCCGCTGCTCATCCCGAAGGTGCCGCGCAAGGGGCTGAACGCCATTCTTCTCTTTGGGGCGCTGCCGGTCGTTGCCTTCATCCTGCTGGTCGGAGGCATGTTCGGCCTGCCACTTGTCGAAACCTCGCTGTGGGGCGGGCTGCTGGTGACGCTCAGCCTATCCTTCGTCGGCATTGCCGTGTCGCTGCCAGTCGGTATCGTGCTGGCGCTCGGCCGGCGCTCGAATATGCCGATCGTCAAAATGCTGTGCATCATCTTCATCGAGACGGTGCGCGGCATTCCGCTGATCACCGTGCTGTTCTTTGCCAGCGTCATGCTGCCGCTGTTCCTGCCGGCCGGCGTCAGCTTCGACAAGTTTCTCAGGGCACTGATCGGTGTCTCGCTGTTTGCCGCTGCCTACATGGCCGAAGTGATACGCGGCGGCCTGCAGGCGATCCCCAGGGGCCAGTATGAAGGCGCCGATTCGCTCGGCCTCGGCTACTGGCAGAAGATGGGCCTGATCGTGATGCCGCAGGCGCTGAAGCTGGTCATTCCCGGCATCGTCAACACCTTCATCGGCATGTTCAAGGACACCAGCCTGGTCATCGTCATCTCGATGTTCGACCTGCTCGGCGTCGTCAAACAGAATTTCTCCGACGCCAACTGGGCGACGGCGCAGACGGCCAGGTCCGGCCTGGTTTTCGCTGCCTTCGTCTTCTGGCTGTTTTGTTTCGGCATGTCGCGTTATTCGATGTTCACGGAACGCCGGCTCGACACCGGCCACAAACGCTAAGAACAAGAAGGGGACCTGCCATGGTCATAGAAAATGCAGTCAGCGCGGAGGAGATCAAGGTCAATGCCGCCAAGATGCAGGTTTCCACCACCGATGTCGCCATCGATATCATCGCCATGCACAAATGGTACGGCGAATTCCATGTGCTGAAGGACATCAACCTGAAAGTGATGCGCGGCGAGCGCATCGTCATTTGCGGCCCTTCGGGCTCCGGCAAATCGACGATGATTCGCTGCATCAACCGGCTGGAAGAGCACCAGAAGGGCAAGATCATCGTCGACGGCAAGGAATTGACCAACGATCTCAAGAAGATCGACGAGGTGCGCCGCGAGGTCGGCATGGTGTTCCAGCACTTCAACCTGTTCCCGCATCTGACCATCCTGGAAAACTGCACACTGGCGCCGATCTGGGTGCGCAAGACGCCGAAGAAGCAGGCCGAGGAAATCGCCATGCACTTCCTCACGCGCGTCAAGATCCCGGAACAGGCCAACAAATATCCCGGCCAGCTTTCCGGCGGCCAGCAGCAGCGCGTCGCCATCGCCCGCTCGCTATGCATGAACCCGCGCATCATGCTGTTCGACGAGCCGACCTCGGCGCTCGATCCGGAAATGATCAAGGAAGTGCTGGAGACGATGGTTGGCCTCGCCGAAGAGGGCATGACCATGCTCTGCGTCACCCACGAGATGGGCTTTGCCCGCAAGGTCGCCAACCGGGTGATCTTCATGGATCAGGGCCAGATCGTCGAGCAGAACACGCCGGCCGAGTTCTTTGACAATCCGCGCCACGAGCGCACAAAACTGTTCCTGTCGCAGATCCTGCACTGATTGCTCTCACGCAAATCAGAAGAGCCCGGCCGAAATCCTGCCGGGCTCTTTTGCGTCTGAGCCGTCGGCAGGCGATTGCGCCCCGATTGCGAGGCCGTCTCTCATGAGAAAGCCGTCCCTCGTGAAAAAGCTTGGGCGTTTTCTCGCCATTCTGGTGGTGGCAATCGTGCTTGCCGTGATGCTGGGCACAGTCATTCCACGGCCGCTCTTGCCGGCGGCGGCCGCCGATCTCGTCGCTACCAGGCACATCCTGGTGCTGAAAAATCCGATCCACACCGATATCGCCATCCCGGTCGATGACGATGTGCGCAAGCGCTTCCATTTTCTGGTCGATGGCGGCATTCCGGCCGACATGGCTGGGGTCCGCTACATCGTCTTCGGCTGGGGCGGCCGCGCCTTCTATCTGGAGACGCCGACCTGGTCGGAACTGAAGGTGGTGCCGGTGATGAAGGCGCTGACCCTTGACGCTTCGGTGATGCATGTCGATGTCGCCGGCAACATTGTCGAGCCGCACCCCGACGTCGCCGGCTTCGACATCAGCGAGGAGCGTTTTGCAGCGCTGCTCGACTTCATCGCCGCAAGTTTTCAGCAAGGGCCGAACGGTCCGATCCTGATCGAGAATGCTGCCTATCCCAGGTTCGACCGCTTCTACGAAGCCAACGGCCATTTCAATGCGCTGGTTGGCTGCAACACCTGGACGGCGGCGGCTCTGCGTATCGCCGGCCTGCGGACGGGCTGGTGGAATCCGCTGCCGGCCTCGCTCGACCTGTCGATGCGGATTTATAATTGATGGCTCCGGGTAATCAGCGCCTCATTCCGGCGCTGTCCCGCCAGACGGTCGAGCTTTCATCGCCGATCGACGATTTCCGGCGGCCGCCAGCCATAGAGCCAGTCGAGATCGGCCGCGAGCTTTTCCGGCGAGCGCAGCTTCAGGAACAGGTTGCGCGCGACGGCCATCGGCCCCGCTGCATGCCAGGCGAAGCGGTTGACGGCACCGCGGCGGGCGACCTTGGCGATGCGCGGGCGCCGCACCTTTTCCCAGGCGGCAAGTGCGCTCCCGGGATCGGCAGGCGAGGCGGCGACAAAGCCGGCAAGGGTTGCGGCATCCTCGATCGCCATCGCCGCGCCCTGCGCCGCAAACGGCGTCATCGCATGCGCCGCGTCGCCGATCAGCGCGATGCCGGCGGGCGTCGTCCATGGCTGTCCTTGGTCGACCGTATGGATCGGCCATGCGGTCCACGGGCCGGCATCCTCGGCAAGCCGGGCCAGTGCTGCCGCCGTGCCACGCATGGCGCCGGCGAGGATATTGGGGTCGGCGTGGCCCGACCAGCCCTCGGCGATGATCTCGCCCCTGGTGAAGGCGGCCAGGTTGAACGCCGTGCCGTTGCTGACCGGATAGGCGACGAGGTGGAAGCCAGGATGCAGGAAGGTGGTCACGCAATTGGCGGCGCCGACCGCCGCAACGGCTTCTCCCGCGACGCTGTCTGCACTGATCGTAGCGCGCCAGGCAAGCTCGCCCGAAAACCGGCTTTTGGCCTGAAGACTGCCAAAAGCGCGGATCGCCGACCAGACGCCGTCGGCGCCGATCAGCAGAAAGCCGTCGGCTTCGACCGTCTTTCCGGCAATCTCGACTGTTGCGGTGGTATGGCGCGGTCCTGCGGCGACGCCCCTGACGCGCGCGCCGGTGGCGAGACTGATGTCCGGCTGCTCGGCAAGGCGCGCCATCAGCGCGTCTTGCAGGTCAGCCCGATGAGCGACGAGATAGGGCGCCTGCCAGCGCCTTTCGGCTGCTTCGCCAAGCGGCACCCGCGCCAGCTCGCGCAGCGTGGCGGCGTCCTTGAGCACGACCGCCTCCGGCCGCACCGCCGCCGGCAACAGCCGGTCGAGCACGCCGAGCTGGCGAAGGATGCGCGTCGCGTTGGGTGAGAGCTGGATCCCGGCGCCGGCCGCTTCGAGGCGCGGCGCCTGTTCGAACAGCCGCACCAGATAGCCGCGCTCGGAAAACGCCAGCGCCGCAGTCAGTCCAGCGACGCCGGCTCCGGCGATAACGACCTGCCGGGACCGGGTGTCGTCCATGGGGATGGCGTGCGCGTCAGGCGGCCTGTTCGATATAGAGGCATCCCGCAGGCTGCGTTTCCGTCGCCTTCAGCTTTGGCGAATAGCGATAAAGCGTCGAGCAATAGGGGCAGACCTTTTCATTGTCGTCGCCCATGTCGAGAAACACATGCGGATGGTCGAAAGGCGGGTTGGCACCGGTGCACATGAATTCCTTGACGCCGATGTCGATCGCCGCATAGCCCGCATCGTTCTGGAAATGGGGAATGGAACCGCCAGCCATCGTCGTCTCCTACATTTGCCGCATGACCACCGGATCATGCGCAAAGTCAAAATTCCACCGCGTCCTTCGCGCGTCCAAAGGACGCGCCGCGCTGTAGCCTGGATTGCATCTGGATCATAAGCTGTCTCTTTGCAAGATCGATGAAATCAAACTGTCGTAAAAGCCTGTCACAGGATAAGCTAAGCCGGTTAAGGCATGGTCCGAAAACCGAATTCGGTTTCGCTGGGGATCATGCGTAGCTTAAGTGGTGGGAGCGTCCTTTGCGCGTCCAAAGGACGCGCCACGCTGTGGCCAGCGGGTGCGAAACGAGCAGGAACCATGAACGAACTAAAGCCGGTGCAGAGCGAATTCACCACTGTCGAGGTGGCGAGCCCAGAGGGCGGCAACCCGGACCGCTTCGTCAACCGCGAGTTTTCCTGGCTGCAATTCAATCGCCGCGTCCTCGAGGAATCGCTGAACGCCAATCATCCGCTGCTCGAGCGTGTCCGCTTCCTGTCGATTTCGGCCGCCAATCTCGACGAGTTCTTCATGGTCCGTGTCGCCGGTCTCGCAGGCCAGGTTCGCGAAGGCATCAAGCTGAAGAGCCCGGACGGCCGCACCCCCGAACAACAGCTGGAGCAATTGCTGCGCGAGGTCGAGCGCCTGCAGGAGGACCAGCAGAAGAGCCTTTCCGCGCTGATGCTGCTGCTCGACAAGGAAGGCATCGAGAGCATCAGCCGCGATGCGCTGACCAAGGACGAGAAGACCTGGCTCGAGGATCATTTCCAGGAGCAGGTGTTTCCGGTGCTCACACCGCTTTCGATCGACCCGGCGCATCCGTTCCCGTTCATTCCCAATCTCGGCTTCTCGATGGCCCTGCAACTGCGCCATCGCAGGAATGGCGAAGAGATGAGCGCGCTGCTGCGTCTGCCGGTGGCGCTGAAGCGCTTCATCCGCTTGCCGGACCGCAAGCGTCATGTCCGCTTCATTCCGCTGGAAGAGGCGGTCGGTCTCTATATCGGCAAGCTGTTCCCCGGCTACGAAGTCAAGGGCTCCGGCACGTTCCGCATCATCCGCGACAGTGACATCGAGGTCGAGGAAGAGTCCGAGGATCTCGTTCGCCTGTTCGAGACGGCGCTGAAGCGCCGCCGCCGCGGCTCGGTCATCCGCATCGAATTCGATAAGCTGATGCCGGCTGAACTGCGCGAGTTCGTCGCCGGCGAGCTTGCCGTCTCGTCGAGCCGCATCAGCGTGCTCACCGGTCCGCTGGCGCTCAGCCAGATTTCCGAGATCGTCGCCATCGCCCGCGACGATCTCAAGTTCACGCCCTATAATCCGCGATTTCCCGAGCGCATCCGCGAGCACGGCGGTGACTGTTTCGCCGCCATCCGCGAGAAGGACATCATCGTTCATCACCCCTACGAATCCTTCGACGTGGTGGTGCAGTTCCTGCGCCAGGCGATGGCCGACCCGGAAGTGGTGGCGATCAAGCAGACGCTCTATCGCACTTCGAATGACAGCCCGATCGTGCGCGCTTTGGTCGACGCGGCGGAGGCCGGCAAGTCGGTGACCGCGCTGGTTGAGCTCAAGGCGCGTTTCGACGAGGAAGCCAATATCCGCTGGGCGCGCGACCTCGAGCGCGCCGGCGTTCAGGTCGTATTCGGCTTCCTCGAACTGAAGACCCATGCCAAAATGTCGCTGGTGGTGCGGCGCGAGGACGGCAAGCTGCGCAACTACGTGCATCTCGGCACCGGCAACTACCACCCGGTCACCGCGCGCATCTACACCGACCTGTCCTTCTTCACCACCGCTCCGACGATCGCCCGCGATGTCGCCCAGCTGTTCAATTTCATCACCGGATACGCCGAGCCGACCGAGGAGATGCGGCTGGCCATCTCGCCGTTCACGCTGCGCAAGCGCATCCTCAAGCACATTTCGGACGAGATTGCCCATGCGCTGGAGGGCAGGCCGGCCCGCATCTGGATGAAGATGAATTCGCTGGTTGACCCGATCATCATCGACGCGCTCTATGACGCCAGCCGCGCCGGCGTCGAGATCGATCTCGTCGTGCGCGGCATCTGCTGCCTGAGGCCCCAGGTGCCGGGCCTGTCGGAAAACATAAGGGTCAAGTCGATCGTCGGCCGCTTCCTCGAACACAGCCGCATCTATTGTTTCGGCAACGGCCACGGATTGCCGTCGGACGGGGCGGTCGTCTACATCTCATCGGCCGATTTGATGCCGCGCAATCTCGACCGCCGCGTCGAAACCATGGTGCCGATCACCAATCCAACGGTGCATGAACAAGTCCTCGGTCAGATCATGCTGGGCAACATCATGGACAACCAGCAAAGTTTCGACGTATTGGCTGACGGAACCTCCCGGCGCGCCACGCTCGAGGAGGGCGAGGAACCGTTCAACGCGCAGGAATATTTCATGACCAATCCGAGCCTTTCCGGACGCGGCGATGCGCTGAAATCGCATGCGCCCAAGCGCATCGCGCAGTTCAAGCGCCGCAAGAAAAACGGCGCAGCGACCGGCTGATGATTTCAACGTCCCAGGGCCGGCTTCAGGACCGCCGACCGCTGTCCATCATCGACATCGGGTCGAACTCGATCCGTCTTGTCGTCTATGAGGGGCTGGCGCGCTCGCCGACCACGCTGTTCAACGAAAAGATGCTGGCCGGCCTCGGTCGCGGTATCGTTTCGACCGGAAGGCTCGACCCCGAGGCGGTGACCCGCTCGATGGAGGAATTCCGGCGTTTCCGCGCGCTGTCCGAGCAGGCCGGTGCCGAGCATATGTATGTGCTGGCGACCGCCGCCGCCCGCGAGGCGGTCAACGGCCCCGATTTCATCCACCGCGCCGAAGATGTGCTCAAGACCGAGGTCCAGGTGCTGAGCGGGCGCCAGGAAGCGCATTATTCCGCGCTCGGCGTCATTTCCGGCTTCCACCCGGCCAACGGCATCGCCGGCGACCTCGGCGGCGGCAGCCTCGAACTGGTCGACGTCGACGGCGAGGCAATCGGCGACGGTATCACGCTGCCGCTCGGCGGCCTGCGCCTGCAGGACATGGCCAAGAACTCACTGGCCCAGGCGGGAAAGATAGCGCGCGACGAGCTCGCGAAGGCAAGGCTGCTGAAAGGCGGGCAGGGCAGGCCATTCTATGCGGTCGGCGGCACCTGGCGAAACCTCGCCCGGCTGTACATGGAAATGACCAGCTATCCGCTGAGCGTCATGCACCATTACGAGATCGGCATCGACAGCGCTGCGAACTTCCTCAAGCAGGTCGCCAAGGGCGAGATCGAGAAGATAAGGGGTATCGAGGGTGTCTCAAAGAACCGCCGCTCGCTGCTGCCTTATGGCGCCATCGTGCTGCAGGAGATCATGGCGGCGATGCAGCCGTCCAAGATCATCGTCTCGGCGCTGGGCGTGCGCGAGGGCTTTCTCTATTCGCTGCTCGACAAAGCCGAGCAGAAGGCAGATCCGCTGATCTCGGCCTCGGAGGAACTCGCCCGGCTGCGTTCGCGCTCGGTCACCCACGCGCATGAGCTTGTCGAGTGGACGGGCAAGACATTCGCCGCCTTCGGCATCGAGGAGACCGTCGACGAGGCGCGTTACCGCCAGGCCGCCTGTCTGCTTGCCGACATCGGCTGGCGCGCGCATCCCGAATATCGCGGCAAGCAGTCGCTCAACATCATTGCCCACGCCTCCTTCATCGGCGTCGACCATCCCGGCCGCGCCTTCCTGGCGCTGGCCAACGCCTACCGTCATGAGGGCATCTTCAACGAATCGATTGCGCCGGAAATCAAGGCACTGGCAACGCCGCGCTATATCGAGCGCGCCCGCGTGCTGGCCGCGGTGATGCGCGTCGTCTACCTGCTGACGGCGGCGATGCCGGGCGTCATGCCGCGGCTGAAATGGGAGAGCCGCGGCAATGGCGTGCTTGCACTGGTGCTGCCGGCGGCGCTGGCCGATCTTTACGGCGAGCGACCGGCCGGCCGGCTGGCACAACTGGCGAGGGTTACCAATCGCCGGCTGGTGCTGGCGGTCGAGGGCGGGTCTAACATGCCAGCCAAGTAATCTGGCTCAGTCAAACGGCTTGTGTCGATCACGTCGTCTCAGGGCCGATCCGAAGTAGCCGTCCATCGAACGAATAGGCGCCTCCGCCAGCCATCGCCAGCGCTAGAAAACCGCCTGATAGGGCGATGTCCTTCATCAGCATCTGTGAATGCATAAAGGTCAGCGTCGGATCGTCGCCGCCCTGGCCATAATGGCCGATGAAGCCTGCCGCGATGCAGAAGGCGGCAAGCAGGAGTGCCGCGATCGGTATCTTGAGGCCGACGAGGATGAGCAATCCGGCGATCAACTCGAACAGGCCCGTTGCCCAGGCTACGAGCGTCGGCAGCGGCAGGCCGAGGCCGGCAAAATAGCCAGCCGTGCCGGCAATGTCGGTAAGCACGTGGAAGCCGGATGGAACGAATAACGCGGCGAGAAGCAGTCGGGAAAACAGAAGCAGCGCATTGCGGGGCATTGGTCACCTCCGATGTCGGCCAGGCCGGGTGGCCTGTTCCTCCCCGACGCCTCGATCTTAGCAGAAATTCGAGCCAGGCCACTCGGCCCGGCGAATCGAAAGTCTGGTAGATCGACAACGAAAAAGGGACGCGGAAAATTCCGCGCCCCTTGGTGCAAATCGTTCCTGGACCGCTTCAGCCGCGCCTGGCGTCGACCGAATAGGCGCCGGCGCCCGAGGAAGCCAGCACGAGGAAGCCGCCGGCAATCGCCAGGTTCTTCATGAAGCTGATCATCTGCATCTGATCGGCCCAGCCGGTGTGGGCGACCAGTCCCGTGGCGACGGTGAATATTGCCAGCACCCAGGCGGTGATCCGTGTCTGAAAGCCGATGAGGATGGCGAGCCCGCCGAGCAGCTCGATCAGGCCGACGACAATCGCCGTTACGGTCGGCATCGGCAGGCCCATGCTGCCGAAGTAACCGGCGGTGCCGGCGATCGCAGTGAGCTTGCCGAAACCGGAAAGCACGAAGATGACTGAAAGCAGGACGCGGCCAAGCAGGATGGTGGCCGAGGCGTTGGAAACGGTGCCGGAACCGGCAACGGACGTGTTGGTGGACATGGTGGGCTCTCTCCGGAAGGGTTGCGTTGCCCATCCACATAGAGCAGGGCGACTGTTCACCAAAGATGTAGTTTTGGTTACAGATTGTTCACCGCGGTAACGTTTTTGCGATCAGCGCAAGATCATCCTGGATGCGTCATGTCCTCCGGCCGCACCAGGCGGTCGTAATCGGCTTCGCTGACCAGCCCGGTGGCCAGTGCTTCCTCGCGCAAGGTTGTACCGTTCTTGTGCGCGGTCTTGGCGATTTTGGCGGCATTGTCGTAGCCGATGGTCGGCGCCAGTGCTGTCACCAGCATCAGCGAGCGGTCGAGGGCGGCCTTGATGTTGTCTTCCCGCGCTTCGATGCCGACGACGCAATTGTCGGTGAAGGAGATCGAGGCGTCGGCGAGCAGTTGCACCGATTGCAGGAAATTATAAGCCATCAGCGGGTTGTAGACGTTGAGCTCGAAATGGCCCTGACTGCCGGCGAAGGTCACAGCCGCATTATTGCCGAACACCTGGATGCAGACCTGCGTCAAGGCCTCGCACTGGGTGGGGTTGACCTTGCCCGGCATGATAGATGAACCCGGCTCGTTTTCCGGCAGCGACAGTTCACCAAGGCCGGAGCGCGGGCCGGAGCCGAGCAGACGAATGTCGTTGGCAATCTTGAACAGGGCGCCGGCGCAGGCGTTGATGGCGCCATGCGAGAACACCATGGAATCATGGGCCGCCAGCGCCTCGAACTTGTTCGGCGCGGTGACGAACGCGATGCCGGTGATGTCAGCGATTCGCGCCGCCACCTTCTCGGCAAAACCGACCGGCGCGTTGAGGCCGGTGCCGACGGCGGTGCCGCCTTGCGCAAGTTCCTGCAGGCCGGGCAGCGTCATCTCGATACGTTTGATCGACGAGGCGACCTGCGCGGCATAGCCTGAGAATTCCTGGCCAAGGGTGAGGGGCGTCGCGTCCTGCGTGTGGGTGCGGCCGATCTTGATGATGTGGGCGAAAGCTTTGGTCTTGGCTTCGAGCGCCGCATGCAAATGCTTCAGCGCCGGCAACAGGTCGTGCACGATGCGCTCCGCGCAGGCGATGTGCATGGCCGTCGGATAGGTATCGTTCGACGACTGGCTCATATTGACGTGGTCGTTGGGGTGCACCGGTTTCTTCGACCCCATGACGCCGCCCAGCAGTTCGATCGCCCGATTGGAGATCACCTCGTTGGCGTTCATGTTGGATTGCGTGCCCGAGCCGGTCTGCCAGACGACCAGTGGGAAATGATCGTTGAGCTTGCCGTCGATGACTTCCTGGGAGGCTTCGATGATCGCCTTGCCGATGGCCGGGTCGAGCCGCTTCAGCTCCATATTGGTTTCGGCCGCCGCCCGCTTGACGATGCCGAGCGCGCGAACGATCGACGCCGGCTGCTTTTCCCAGCCGATTTTGAAATTGCCCAGCGAACGCTGCGCCTGGGCGCCCCAGTAACGGCCGGCGGCGACCTCGATGGGACCGAACGTGTCGGTTTCGGTTCTGGTCTCTGGCGCGCTCACATGTCTCTCCGATCTGTCGAATTCGGCACCGGCGTATCGCGTTGCACAAATGGCTTCAAGCGGAGATTGCGGGCGGCAAGGATGCAAATCGGTTGAAGGAACGTCACTTCCTTCTCCCACAAGGGGAGAAGGAAGAGGCTCGCCTCTCACCGCCCAAGCAGCGACTGTGAGGTTGCAGATAGGCGCAAGGTCTCGGTCGATCTAGCCAGACATGAATGGGCCTCCCGCTCGAATGCCTGCCACTCCGGGGAACTGGCAAGGGCTGCCTCGTGGCGGGCATGGGCGTCCGCGCTGTTGAAGGCGGCGACGCTGATGAAGACGTTTTCGCCTGATCGAACCGGCAGGCGGGGAAAGCTGTTTTCGGCATGCTCGGTGACGAAAGCAGCAAGTGGCCGCGCGCCAAGTGCCGCCAACACGGGAATCGCGTCGGTTTCGAAACGGCTGGCGAAGTCGGTTTCGGTGCCGGGCCGCAGATGATGAATCTTGATGACAACAATATCCGACAAGCGGTTGTCTCCGCTTGCCTTTTCGTAACCATGCAAGGCTGCTCGTTGCGATCCCGACAGATCGAAACCGGCGCCCGGCCATGCCGGTTTCAGCAACAGCACGTCGTCGAAGGAAATCATCGTGGCGTTGGCGGCATCGCGCCAGGCGGCCCAGACGGGTCCCTCGTAGAAAGCGGCCAGCGCATCCTTCCTCGCGACCATGTCGTCGAAGCCGCGCAGCCAGACGAACATGTCAGGCCGGTCGAGATCGCGAAACTGACCGATGATGGTCATCCCTGCCGCTTCCTGACCTTCGATCAGGTGACCGTCGAAGATGTCGATCAGCGTTTCCCGCCGGCCGGGTTTCAGCGTGTACTGCCGGAGTTCGACGACCGGCGAGGCGTTGAGGCGGGATTTCGACGGGGCATTCGGGGGCAGGCTGATTGCGGAATCTCCAAAACAGGGTATTCATCCTGTTTTAAAACAGACCGGTTGTCCTGTTTTGTCAATCTGCTATCGTGTGGAAATGTCAGCAGAGATTACCGCTCGCCCAAAGGTGCGGCCCGGGAAACGCAACAACGACCCGGAAGGCCTGCGCAAACGCGTGCTCGATGTCGCCGAAGCCTCGTTTCAGGCGCGCGGCTACCACGCTTCCAGCCTCGGCGACCTGATGGCGGCGGCGGGTGTCACTGGCGGCGCGCTGCATCATCATTTCCCGACCAAGAAGGCGCTGGCGCTGGCGGTAATCGAGGAGCGGGTGGCGGCGGCCGTCGAAGCAACATGGATCGCCCCGGTGCAGGCGGCAGGCTCGGCGCGCGAGGGCGTTCGCAACGTGTTCGAGGCCGTGGCGGCGGAACTGGAGCAACAGGGTTTCGTGCGCGGTTGCCCGCTCAACAACCTGGCGCATGAGCTGTCGCTCGCCGATCCGGATTTTCGCGCCGCCCTTGCCGGCATCTTTTCGGCATGGCGCCAGGCGATCGCCGACAAGGTCAGGGCCGACCAGCAAGCAGGCAGGGAGCAGGACACCGATCCGCAGCGCTTCGCCGCGCTTGCGGTCGCGACCTATTCCGGCGCCATGTCGATGGCCAAGACAGCGCAGGATTCAGGCGTGCTGCGCGATTGCCTGAACGCGCTGGAGCAGGGAGCTTCCCCAGCTTCGTCATCCAAGGGCGAAGCAGTTGCGAAGCGACGTCGCAGGGTGCTGCGGCAGTACAAGGCCTTTTGATACCGGAGCGCCAGTCGCCCTCTGCCCTGCGGGACTTAATTCGGCAGCGGTTTGATGACCTCGTAGCCGACCACGCTTTCGGCGTTGGTGCCCTCGTCATAGCGCCTCGCCAGAACGGCTTGCAGCTCGGGCGCGTAGAGCGCGGTGAATTCATCCTGTGTCTTGCCGGCCTCGTTCTTGATCGTCTGCCTGACAGCGAGCACGCTGTATTTGCAGTCGCCCAGGCTGAACGTCTCCTTGCCCTTGACGTTGATCTCGAGCGTCTCGGTGCCCTTCGGTTGTTTGTTTGCTGCGAGACGGACGAACAGGGTCTTGCTCTTCGCCCCGGCCTTGAGCGGAAACACCTTTCTGAGATCGGAAAACGGGATCATGGCAAGCTGACCGGTCTCGCTGTCGCGAAACACCTCGATCAGGCCGCCGAACAGAAACTGCGTCTGCGGCGATTGGGATTGGTATTCGTTGGCAACCGACACCATGCCACCCGCCGCCGGTCGAAACTCGCTGTGGATGCCGGGCCTTTCGAGAATGAAACCGGCCTTGGCGGCTTTGGCGTCAATGCACTCGGCACCATGAGCGGCGCTCGCCAGGATGGTGAGTGCCGTGCCGATGGATATAGTCTTCATAGCGTCCTCGTCTGCCCGCGCAAGTTGAGTCCTGACACCGAAAGCAATGCCAGACCTGCGGCGCCGTGTCGACATACCGTTCGAGGGAACTGGACGAAGAGGCGCCGGCTGTGCTGAATTTCGCGCCATGAATCGCATCTCGGCAGGATCACTTTCCCGGCGCAGATTCCTGGCGCAGGCGGCGGGATTTGCTGCGGCCGGCGCGCTTGCGCGACCGGCGCTCGGACAGACCGGGCAGCGCATTCCGCCTGTCGAAGCCACCTTCCTGTTCGTCGCCGATGTCCATGCCTGCCGCATGGCCAGCGGACTGAGCCCCAATTGTCAGCAGGAAGGCAAGACCGACGCCGCCTTGCTGCGCAGCGTCGCCGCGTTGAACGGTGTTGGCGAGAAGGAGTGGCCGGCCGCAATCAACGGCATCGCCACCGGCCTGCGCTCGGCCGGCAGCCGTATCGGCGCGCCGCTCGCCCTCGTCGTCGGCGGCGACATGACCGATGACGGCGGCGGCCAGGTCACCCAGCCCAGCGAAGGCACGCAGCTGCTCCAGTTCAGCCAGCGTTACCAGGAGGGCGTCGGCCCCGATCGCGTGCATGTGCCGGTCTATGTCGGGCTCGGCAACCACGATCTCGACCAGAACGGCCCGCCGAACCACGTCGACTGGTACCGTCGCGAAATGCGCGATTATGTCGAGGTCAACCATCGTGCCGGCGTGTTCTTCAAGCCGTCGGTGCCGGTAACCGACTACGATGTCGACACCGACTGCTACTCATGGGACTGGGGCGGCCTGCATCTCGTCCAGACGCATCGTTTTGCCGGCGACACCGGCCACGGTGCGGTCTCCAGCCTGCCATGGCTGAAGCAGGATTTGGCGGCCCACGCGGCGGACGGCCGCCCCGTCGTCCTGTTCCAGCACTATGGCTGGGATATTTTTTCGATCGAAAGATGGGATGCCGCCAAAGGAACCTTCGACGATGACGGACCTGGTGCGCCGCATTGGTGGAGCGAGGCGGACCGGCAGGCGCTGCTGGCGGCGCTGAAGGGCTACAATGTCATAGGCATCTTCCATGGCCACCAGCACGAGACACCGATGATCTACCGCAGCGATGGGCTCGATCTGTTCAAGCCGAAGGCCGCCTATATGGGCGGCTTCGCGCTGGCGCGGGTGACCAGCGACAGCATGGACGTGGTGCTTGGCGAAGCCATCGGTGACCATGGCGAGGTCGCCTTCACCAACGCTTTCTCCAAGAGCCTGAACTTCTAACGGCAACAACTGAGGCGAACAGAAAACCACCTAAGCCGCTTTCCTCATCGCTACTGAAAAACGGCAGCGCAGGGATCAGAGCACCTTCCTGAGCTTGTCCTTCATGTCGCCATAGGCCTTCTGCATTTTGCCGACGATCTTATCGGCAGCGCCTTCAGCCTGGACGCGCCTGTTGCCGGTGGCCTTGCCGGCGGCTTTCTTCACCGAACCTTTGAGCTGCTTGGCTAGCCCTGCAACCTGATCCTTGTTCACCATGGCCGCATCTCCCAGGATTAATTTGCCGTTTGGGAAACGGGCGGCTGGTTTTTCGGTTCCGAGATCACTGGCCCGTGGAAGCGGCGAAGGAGAAATGGCCGGAGCCAGTCCACCCCGAATGGCAACTGCGCTGATCACCTAAGCGGCCGTCGGGCATCGGTGAGGCGACAGCCCTGGCCGCCGGGGCTAAGTGGCGATCGCCGCTCGCCATAAAAGAACGCCCCTCGCGCGTTTTATTGCACGGGAGGCGTCCTTTGTGTCAGCCTTTCCTGAGATTGCTCTCATGAACTGCTGACGATACCCAAAATGCACGGACGCCGAAATGGTTCCCGGCATGGTGCAATTTTTTTTAACAGCTGGCGCTGGCCCGGTTTCGGCGCCAGATCTGCCATCGGGTTGCCTGCGCAGCCAGGCTGCGGAGGCCGGTTCGCCGGGCGGC
The DNA here is from genome assembly GCF_002284575.1 of Mesorhizobium temperatum. Taxonomy (GTDB): domain Bacteria; phylum Pseudomonadota; class Alphaproteobacteria; order Rhizobiales; family Rhizobiaceae; genus Mesorhizobium; species Mesorhizobium temperatum. The sequence continues at coordinate 6,755 of NZ_NPKJ01000005.1, read as the reverse complement.
GAAAGCAAAAAATTGACACGGCGCCAAAAGAAGTCTATAAGCAATTCGTCGATATTTGTTTGACCGACTTTTGTTATCCGCGTGTCTAGGCGCGCCTTTGACGAACTTCCCCCATCAAAATCGAGACAAACGTTGTTGTGCATCCGCATGACGGCGAATGAATATTTGCCACGGAAAGGGTTCGTTATGAGCACAGGCACAGTTAAATGGTTCAACGCCACCAAGGGTTTCGGTTTTATTCAGCCTGACGACGGCTCGGCCGACGTTTTTGTCCACATCTCGGCCGTAGAGCGCGCCGGAATGCGCGACATCGTCGAGGGCCAGAAGCTCGGCTACGAGATGGTCCGCGACAACAAGTCGGGCAAGATGTCCGCCGATCAGTTGAAGGCGGCCTAAAACGGAATTCAGCCTCGCCGGTGACCACGGATGTACTGGCACTGGTGAATGGCTAATTCCAGCGCATGACCCCGGGAAACATCAGTTTCCGGAAAGGATCATGCGCAGAATGAGAAAGTGTCAGCGCGTTCAACTGGACGCGCGGCGCTCCAGCGGAGGTCAGGCAATGCCTGGCCTTTTGCGTTTGGGGCGCTTCAAAAGTTCGAAAAGAGCACCGCGCGTTCGCTTGAACGTGTTAAGGATGTTCCAGCAATTTGAATTCGACTGCCGTATTGCTTTGTGCGTGGCCCTGGTCGAAAGACCGGTCTCGCCATTTTTCGGCATTACGCTCCGAACCGGGAGAAAGACCTTGACCGCCACCACTTCAAAGAAATCCCGCGACCACGCCGAATCCATCTTCAGCAAGACCCAGACCCAGTCCATGTCGCTCAACCGCATCATTTCCGAACAGGATGCCGCCAGCCAGGCCCGGGAAGCCAAGACCGCGCGGCTGCGCGAACTGCGCCTGGAAAAAGAAGCCGACGATATGGCTGCGGCCGCCGCGCTCGCCGCCTCGCCGAAGCGCGTGGGCAAACGCTGATGGCCACGAAGCGCGTCCCGCAAAAGGCGATCGCCGCCGATTCGACCATCGCCGATGTCGTAGGAGAGCTTGACAAGCCGGTCGAATATGTCCGGCGCGTGCTCGAAAAGCTCGAGCGCTGTAGGCGCGCCCATGGCGATGCCCAGGTCAGGCTCGGCGTGCGTGGCCGCTCCGAGTGCCCGAACTATCTGATCGAGTATGTCCGCGAAAATGCCAAGACCAATGAGCGGGTCACCCATCAGGATGCCGCCTATAGCGGCAGCACGCATCGCGAGCTGGCGCCCCGGCACATCGAGGAGGCCAGGAACTGGTCGCCCGAGGAAATGAACATCACGGCGGTCTCGGCGCTGATCGGCCGCCTTCGCAACCCGAATGCGCCATCATCGCGTTTCTCCGACGAGGATTGATATGGCCATAAAATTTTCTGCCAAGGACCAGCCGGCGGCATCCGCTGCCACCGCAAAGCTGGCCAAGCCGGCCGCCGCGCCGAAAGCCGATGAACCCGCCGAGGACGCGACCGATCTGTTCAAGTCGCCGGCGGAAGTAGCGTCGCGCAAGACCAGGAAGAAAAAATAGCGCCTTTGCCGCGAAACGCTGACCTGAATCCCGTTGCGTCAGGGCTGCTTGCCTTGGCGAGCGCCGGGAATTTTTCGTCACTGGAGGAGAGCGCCGCCCCTCTCTTCGACTGCCAGAGCTGCGGCGCCTGCTGTTCCTATTCGGCCGAATGGCCGCGCTTCTCGACCGAGGATGACGCGCAGCTCGACCTGATCCCGCAGAAGTATGTGGCCGCCGACGAATCCGGCATGCGCTGCGACGGCGTGCGCTGCTCGGCGCTTGCCGGCGAGGTCGGCAAGTCGACCATTTGCGGCATTTACGAGGTCAGGCCGGACGTCTGCCGCGCCTGCATGCCCGGTGGCGACGATTGCCTGATGGCGCGCCATGCCCACGGATTGCCGACGCTGTGATAACGGCCCCAGATAGTGTCTCAGTTTGAATTTCCACCTCGGGGTTGGAAGCGGCCATTCCTTGTCGCTCGCCTGTGGAATGCCAGCGCTCTGCGGGCAGCAGGCCATCGGCGGCGTCCAGTAGAGACAGGCGGCTCAGTCGTTCCTCACTGGGTCAGCGTGTTTTTGTAGATCAGGCCGTCTTTCATGATGATTCTGAAGTTGTCGGCAGGATCGGCCACCAGGTCGAGGTTCTCCAGCGGATTGCCTTCGACGAGCAGGACGTCCGCGAGCGCGCCTTCTTCGATCACGCCGAGCTTTCCCGGATAGGGGTTGCGAAGGCCCGACAGCGCGAGCAGCTCGGCATTGGTCCCGGTCGCCATGACGAGCGCTTCGGCAGGCGTGTACCAACGCACAAGCGATGCCAGGATTGCCCCCTGCTGCTTCGCCAACGCGCGGGAGAACAGGACATCGGTGCCCCATGCCGTCTTGATCTTGTATTTCTTCGCGAGTTCGTAGGTCCTGCCGATGCCCGGCCACACCTCATCGGCCTTGGCTCGCTCGACCGAACCCTCTTGGAGGCCTGTCCTCATCAATTCGGGAAGCGGCTGCAAGCTCAGCCAAATGTCCTTTTCGGCGATCAGCTTGGCGGTTGCCTCGTCCATGAGGAAGCCGTGTTCGATGCACTTAACACCAGCCGCGATAGCCTTCCGGATCGCATCCGAGGTGAAGGCGTGCGCGGCGACGTAGGTGCCCCAATTCTCGGCAATTTCAACGGCGGCCCGCAGTTCGGGCTCGGTGAAGGTGGTGACGTCGAGCGGGCTGTGGGGCGAAGACACGCCGCCGCCCGCTGTCAACTTCAGCAGCGCGGCCCCCTGCATGAACTGCTCACGGGCACGCAAACGCACCTCGTCGGGGCTGTCCACGACTATGCTGCCGCCGTTCCTCTCCATGGGGGTGAACAAGCCGCCGATCGTCCGAGGCAAGTCGCTGAGCTGGCGGAAATCCCCATGCCCGCTGGTCACGGTGATCATGGCTCCGGACGGATAGATGCGCGGTCCCGCGATGATGCCTTGATCTATCGCGCGCTTGAGGCCGAACGCCGGCCCGCCCACGTCGCGAACGGTGGTGAAGCCGCGCATCAGCGTGTCCGTCGCCTCGTCGCCGGCCGCAAGATTGGCGAAGCCGATGTCGCCCATCGCCTCTGCCGGGGTGGATGCAATCAGCATTGCGTGCCAATGCGCATCGATCAGCCCCGGCATCAGCGTTCGCCCGTTGCCGGCAATGCGCTGCGCGCGTTCGGCCGCGATGGGACTTGTCGAGATCCGCGCGATCAGGTTGCCCTGGACCAGCACATTCGACGGAGCCGAAAGTGCGGCGCCCTTTCCGTCGAAGATGCGGACGTTTTCGAAAAGTATGTCATCGGCGCTCGCGGTGGCGCAAAGTCCAAGCAGGAGAGCCGCCGCAAGCATTTCTCGGCCAGAGCGAAGCTTCGTGAAAACTGGGCGCGCAAGAAAGAACAGCACAGCGGCGCAGGACATGGCATGCGCCACAACCTTGCCTTTTGTCAGCTCCTGCGATCCAAAGGATTCGTGACACATGACGATTATCCCGCTTCAGGAGGAGAGGTGGTCACGGCGCAAGGACAAGTTTTTAGCTTATACGGCATCGGGGTCAAGAAGTGTTCCGGACTGGCCTCGTTCCCAGTGAAGGGTCGTGCCGAAAGTCAGGCCGATTGCGATGATGCCAGGGGCTAGCAGTGCGAGGTTTGCCTTAGGAAGCGAGCAGACGATCTGACGAAACCTCGCCTGCGGGTCTTGGGTGTAAAATTCCGCCGAGGGATTCCGCTTTGGGTCGTGACCCGAAATTCGAAATGAGACGCTACCGGTCCTCGGGTTGGCTTGTGCCCGCGCGTTTCGCTGGCTAACCTGCCAGCGGCAGGTCACCGGAGGACGCATGGTGAGCATCGAATTCTTTTTGACGTCGTTGATTGTCGTGGCTTCGCCCGGCACCGGCGTTCTCTATACGCTGAGCGCCGGGCTTTCGCGTGGCGCGCGCGCCAGCATCATCGCGGCTTTCGGCTGCACGCTCGGCATCATTCCGCATATGGCGGCGGCCATCACCGGTCTGGCGGCGCTGCTGCACACCAGCGCACTCGCCTTCGAGACGCTGAAATATCTGGGCGTCGCCTACCTGCTCTACATGGCGTGGAACACGCTGAAGGAGAGCGGCGGCTTGAACGTTGGGCAGGATGTCGCGCCGCGCTCGGCCGGCAAGGTGATCACCTCGGGCATCCTCATCAACATCCTCAATCCGAAGCTGTCGATCTTCTTCTTTGCCTTCCTGCCCCAGTTCGTCAGCACCACCGAACCGCATGCGCTGTCGAAGATGCTGGAGCTCAGCACCGTCTTCATGCTTTTGACCTTCGTCGTCTTTGCCGGCTATGGCATCTTCGCCGCCTCGATCCGCAGCCATGTCGTGTCGCGGCCGATGGTGCTGACCTGGATGCGCCGCACCTTCGCCGGCGCCTTCGTCGCGCTCGGCGCAAAACTGGCGCTGACTGAGCGGTAGCGCCTGTCGGCGCTAGCCCTTGACGTATCCCATCGCCTCGACGATCAGCCCGTCCGCTACGCGCATCAGATTGACGCCACGAATGGAGTTGCCGTCGGCAGGCCAGTAACGCCAGCGGATAGTCGCCCGTTCACCGGCGACGAACGTCTCTTCAATATCGAAGCGCGTGCCTGGTTCGCTGGCGATCGCCGACCATAGGTTGACGCAGGCCTCCCGGCCGGCATGGCGGGCGCCATCCGGCGCCGGCACGGTATTTTCGATGACGCAGTCCTCGGCCACCAGGTCCGGGAGTGCCGACGGATCATGAAGCTGGAACACGTCGTTGAAGCGCCGCATGATCTCGGCCGTCTGTCTGGATTGGTCGTCTGGATGGACGACTATGATGCTATCCTGTTTCATCTCAGTATCTCCTGATTTCATTTTTCCGCAGCGGCGGCTGTGACGAGGTCGGCCTTGAGCCTGATATCAGCCACGCCGGCCAAAGCCCGGGAGACGAGGCATGTTGCTTTCGCGGATTGGGCAAGGCGCTGGAATTCCTCGGGCGCCAGGCCCGGGACCTCGGCTTCCGTTTCAAGGTCGATGCGGGTGAGCGTCGGTCCAGCCGTGCTCGATCCGAGATGCACCTTGGCGACGGTGTGGATCCGTACGGGGACATGACCGCCGCTGCCCAGTATGGCGCTCAGCGCCATCGAAAAGCAGCCGGCATGCGCCGCCGCAATCAGTTCCTCGGGATTCGTGCCGGGACCGTTCTCGAAGCGCGACGGGAACGAATAGGCGCCTTCGAAGACGCCGCTGCCGAGCCGCAGCCGGCCCGAACCTTCTTTTAACGACCCCTGCCATTGGGCCTCTGCTTCACGAATGGTCATTTGTCGTTCTCCTCTTCGATGAAACGGCGTCGAATATATAGACTGATCTACTTATTATGTAAACCGATTGTCATATTCGAGGCAAGGCCTATAATGCTCACTCCTGACAGAGGTTGACATGGCGAACGATACCCGCACCCGCATGATCGAGGCGACGGCACTGCTGCTGAGGCAGCGCGGCTATCACGGCACCTCGCTCAACGACATCTTGAGCGCCTCCGGTGCACCAAGAGGATCGCTCTACTTTCATTTTCCGGGCGGCAAGGACCAACTGGTCATCGAGGTGACGCGCGACAGCGTCGAAAAGGTCACGCAAACGCTGGGTGAGGCACTTGCCGCCGAGCAGGACCCGGCGGTAGCTGTCCACCACATTTACCAGTCGGTCGCGCGCATGCTGGAGGACAACCAGTTCACACTTGGCTGTCCGATCGCACCCGTGGTGCTGGACTCGCCGACCGACGTGCCGGAGCTGGCCGAACTGTGCCGGTCGGCCTTCGAGCAATGGATAGGCTTGCTGCAGGCGGCCTTCGTCAGGGCAGGGGTGCCCGAGCGCCGCGCCCGCGCCCTGGCGCTGCTTGTCGAATCATCGCTCGAAGGGCTGATGGTGATCGCGCGCGCCACCCGCGACCGTGCGCCGGTGCTGGCGGTGGCCGATGAAGTCGCCGCGCTGATTGAAGGCGCTTTGCCGCCGAAAGAGGTCGCTGTAACAGCGAGCTGATATATTATGGCCTTCATCGCATCGAAACCGGCGCGGAGCCCTGCCGATACCGCTCGGCGATTCATATTCTACGCCGCCCCGACACTTTGAAGTAACGGCATGGATCCTAGGTGTGATCCATGCCGTGACAGTGGTCGAAGGAACGCGTCCGTGTAGAATGCGCCCCTTGCTTGTGATCAAGCTCCTCAATCCCGACACGTCGCACGGGTCACCTCAGAGCATGATCGCCACGGTAACGAAAAAAGGGCGACCTCTGGCCGCCCTTTCCGTATCTGAAGGCTTATGGATTTCCTTAGAAATCCATGCCGCCCATGCCGCCCATGCCGCCGCCGCCCATACCGCCAGGCATGCCGCCGCCAGCCGACTCCTTCTTCGGAGCCTCCGCGATCATGGCTTCGGTGGTGACCAGCAGGCCAGCGACCGAGGCCGCGTCCTGGAGAGCCGTGCGCACGACCTTGACCGGATCGACGATACCCATGGCGATCATGTCGCCATATTCGCCGGTCTGGGCGTTGAAGCCGAACGTCGGGCCCTTGTTCTCGAGGATCTTGCCGGCAACGATCGATGCTTCCGCACCGGCGTTGGCCGCGATCTGGCGAGCCGGAGCCTGCAGCGCGCGACGCACGATGCTGATGCCAGCGGTCTGGTCGGAGTTGGCGCCGACAGCCTTGATGGTCAGC
>NZ_NPKJ01000008.1 GCF_002284575.1 Mesorhizobium temperatum | reverse complement strand
GCAGGCCTTCAAAAAGGCCCCATTAACCCACCAAACGCGACTTCGCTCCCCGTGCAAAGCCCTCCTTGTGGGAGAAGGTGGATCGGCGCGCAGCGCCGAGCCGGATGAGGGGTGCTGGAAGAAATGAGGCGCTGGCGATCCTGTCGCTGTGCGCCCGATTTGGACGAGGCTGTCCGCCAAGCTGGAACACCCCTCATCCGACCGAGCTTCGCTCGGCCACCTTCTCCCACAAGGGGAAGTGGGAACCTAACCAAGCTCAAGCGCGCTTAATGATGACATGCATAGCATTCGGCGTCGCGATCTGCTCGCTGCAGCGGTAGCCGAGCCGGGGCATGTCGATGCCGGCAAAAAGATTCTCACCCGAGCCGAGCAGCATCGGCGATATCGCCAGATGCATGTCGTCGATGAGCTTTTCCTGGAGATATTGCCGGATCGTGGCGACCCCGCCGCCGAGCCGCACATCCTTGCCGTCAGCCGCTGCTTTCGCCTTTTCCAGCGCTGAGTGGATGCCGTCGGTCACGAAATAGAAGGTCGTGCCGCCCTCCATGACAATAGGGTCCCGCGGGTGGTGGGTGAGCACGAAGACCGGCACATGGTAGGGCGGATTGTCTCCCCACCAGCCTTTCCAGGTGTCATCGGGCCAAGGTCCGCGGATCGGCCCGAACATGTTTCGGCCCATGATCCACGCGCCGATGTTTTCGAAGCTGCGCGTCACAAACGCGTCGTCGGTATCCGTGGTCCCGCCATCTTCGCCAGACATGTTGCGGAAGGTTCGGGTGCCGAGCATCCATTTGTGCAGGGCTTCCCCGCCGATGCCCAGCGGCTCTTTCAGGTCCTGGTCGGGACCGGCGCCATAGCCGTCGATTGACAGGGTGAAAGCGTTGACGCGAAGTTTGGACATGAGTACCTCTAAACCAGTTGTGAAATGCAAGCGGTTGTTATTAGCTAGGCCGATTGCATTTTGCAAGCGGTATTTTAAGAGCGGCGAGTGGCCGGCAGCCGCCGGGGCTCAGTAAAAGAAGTTCCGACTCATGTTGAAATGACCAACTCTCAATGTCGGCGCCGCCCCTCATCCGCCTGCCGGCACCTTCTCCCCGTATAGTGACGGGGCGAAGGGGGCTGGCCGCAACCTCGGCGCTATTTTGCAACGCTGGAGATTGGCGAAATCTTGCGAACGCGCCTTTTCTCCCCGTCACTATACGGGGAGAAATGCCCGGCAGGGCAATGAGGGGCAGCGCAAACCTGAAGCGAGTGCTCTGCGACGGCCATATCGCGCTTTGGACGAAGGAACGTTACCCGATGTGGGCGCTACGGATGCGCCTTACCCTTCAGCATCGCCGCCACCTCGGGCGCGAAATAGGTAAGGATGCCGTCGCAGCCGGCGCGCTTGAAGGCTAGCAGCGATTCCAGCATCGCCTTGTCGCCGTCGATCCAGCCATTGGCGTCGGCCGCCTTGATCATCGAATATTCGCCCGACACCTGATAGGCGAAGGTCGGCATCCGGAATTCGTCCTTCAGCCTGCGGATGATGTCGAGATAGGGCAGGCCGGGCTTGACCATCAGCATGTCGGCGCCCTCGGCGAGGTCCTGCTCGGCCTCGCGCAGCGCCTCGTCGGAATTGGCGTGGTCGAGATAATAGGTCTTCTTGTCGCCCTTGAGCAGCCCGGCGGTGCCGACCGCCTCGCGATAAGGTCCATAGAAGGCGGACGCGAATTTCGTCGCGTAGGACATGATCGCCACATCCTGGAAACCATTGGCATCGAGTGCATCGCGGATGGCGCCGATGCGGCCGTCCATCATGTCGGACGGGGCAATGATATCGGCGCCGGCCGAAGCCTGGATGACGGCGGCCGCCGCGACCTGCTCCACGGTCCGATCGTTGACGATGATGCCGTCGCGCAAGATGCCGTCGTGGCCGTGCGAGGTGAAGGGATCAAGCGCTGCATCGGTGATGATGCCGATCTCGGGCACCGCGTGCTTGATGGCGCGCGTAGCGCGGTTGATGACGTTCTCCGGATCGAGGATGTGCGAACCGGTCTGGTCGCGCAGGCCGAGCTCGACATTGGGGAAGGTGGCGATCGCCGGAATGCCGAGCTTTGCCGCGCGTTCGGCTTCCTTGACGGCAAGGTCGAGCGACAGGCGGAAGACGCCGGGCATGGCGGCGATCGGCTCGCGGATGTTTTTCCCGTCGACGACGAAGATCGGCCAGATCAGGTCGTCGACGGAGAGCCGGTTCTCCTGGACGAGGCGGCGCGACCAGTCGGCCTTGCGCATGCGGCGCAAACGGCGGCTGCCGGTGATCTCGTCGACGCTGCGCGCGCCGGCAGGTTTTGCTGGGGTAAATTTGTTCATCGCCAAAACTCCGGATCGGGTGGCTTTTACCACGAGCCTCCGCCGCTGACCAATGCGACACGATTGTGCCAGGCTTTTCAGCTTGGGTTCCTCGCCCCCACGAGAGTGGGGGGAGAGGTGGCTCGGCGAAGCCGAAACGGAGAGGGGGAACTGCGCCCTGCGAAAAGGCCCTCTCTCCGACCGCGTAGCCTGTCCTCGGGGTTGCCAATGGCAGGACCGTGGGCGGCCACCTCTCCCCCGCTTCGCCGGGGCGAGGAACCCAGGACTTGTAAGGGTCGTGCCACACCTCGTTGCCTCCTCTCTGTGGGAGCCACAAGGGGAGTGCGTTTCAAGGCTGACCGTTGCCGGACAGGATCTGTGCCGCTCCCTGCATGGCGACGCGGAACGCCTCGTCGAAGCTGACGCCGCGCACCTGCCAGCTGTAGGTCCTGCCGCCTGTGGCCAGCCGCCAGTCGGCGATCCAGCCCAATTCCTTGTCGCTCCAGACGATCCTGCCGGCAAGCGCCTGGTCGGCGCCGACCTGTTTGGCGGCCTTGTCCAGAGCCGCCATATCCGTCTCGTGCAGCGCCTTGTCGTCTAGCCCGGATTCGGAGAGCAGCGACGCTTTGGGAAATGCGATCCGCATCGCCAGCGGGTCGGCAGCATTCACGAACGATTCGCGCATCGGTGCGCCGCGCTCATCGTCGGCGGCCAGCGCGAAATGTCTGGCGCCTCGCTCCGTTGCGAGAAAGATCGCCAGCCGCGGCCGCTTGGCAAGCCACGGCTTGCTGCCCAGCGAGGCCAGTACCGGGTCGATCACACCAGGCCTGTAGAGGCAGGTAAGTTCGTGCGGCCGGTCATGCGTGCCTTGCTCGTCGTGGATCGGAATGCCTTCCATCCGGTCGCGATAGCGGAATTCGGCAACGAAGCTGCCAGCCTTGTCGCGCAGCGCCGCCATTTCAGGCTTTTTCGGCAGCCGCTGATCGCCGGAGACCCTGACCAGAACCGCATCCAGACAGGCCTTGAAGCCGATCCGGCGGTTTTCTTCGCCCTGGCCGGTGACGATGGTCTTCGCGCGATAGAGGTCGTCCCCGGCCAATGCGGGACGAGCGGCCGCGCATACCATCAGGCCGATCGCCACCAGGGCAAGACGCGAAAATCCAAGCATGGCTCAAAGTCCGGTTTGAAAGCCCGTCATCAAGATGGTCCGTTCTAGCATCGGCTGCCGGCGGTGGCCAAGGCGGCAGGATTGCGCCCCGCCATTGACGCAGCCATGCGCCACGCTTTAGCACTTCAGTCCCGGCGGCGCGGGGAGGGATTCTTAGGCGATGGATTTTGGCGGCGGCAACGAGATCCGCTTCGAACGATCGGGCAGGGCCGGCGTCGTCACGCTGACGCGGCCGCAGGCGCTCAATGCCGTCACCCATCGCATGGTCAACGCGCTCGATAAGGCGTTGCGCGCCTGGGAGCGCGACGACAGCGTCGATGTTGTCGTCGTCAAGGCCGAGGGCAGGGCGTTTTCGGCCGGCGGCGATATCCTCCACATTTATGAGGCCGGCCGGGCCGGAAAGCCGCCGGTCGATTTCTTCGCCGACGAATACCGGCTGAACGCCCGCATCGCGCGGGTCGAAAAACCCTATGTCGCGCTGATCGACGGCATCGTCATGGGCGGCGGCGTCGGCATCTCGTTCCACGGCTCGCATCGGCTGCTGACCGAGAACGCCCAGTTCGCCATGCCGGAAGTCGGCATCGGCTTTTTCCCGGATGTCGGCGCCAGCCATCTCCTGCCGAACCTTGGCGGCAGCTTCGGCATGTATCTGGCCCTGACCGGCAACCGCATCCGCTACGGGGACGCTTTGTGGTCGGGCCTGGCGACGCACACGATCAAGGCGCAGGACCAGACCGGTTTTCTCGACCGGCTGGTGGCGACCGGCGACCCGGAATCGGCGCTGCGCGGTTTGTCCATTCCGGCCCGGCGCGAGACGGACAGTCCGACGCTGGAAGCGATCGCCCGCCATTTCGCGCAACCGACGCTGGGTGACATCATCGGTAGCCTGGAGCGCGCCGCACCCTCCGATGCGTTCGCGGCCAAGACGCTGGCGACGATCCGCACCCGCTCGCCGACCAGCCTGCATATCGCCTGGCGCGAGATCAGCGCCGGATCGACGCTGTCGATGGACGAATGCATGCGGGTGGAGTTCCGCATCCTCAACCGCATGCTTGCCGGCCACGATTTCTACGAAGGCATCCGCGCCGCCATCATAGACAAGGGCTCGACGCCGCAATGGCGGCCGGCAGGCATCGACGACGTAGGCGCTGCCGACGTCGATGCCTATTTCGCTCCGCTCGGCGAACGGGAACTCGAACTGTGAGCGAGGTCACGTCGAGACGCGTCGTGCTCCAGCCCTCGATGATCGAGGTCATCTTCGCCTGGTTCCAGCGCGTCGTATCAGGCTACTGCCTGCTGTTCGGAATTTTGTACTGGATCCGGCTGATTGGCTTCTACCCCGGCCCGTTGTGGCGCTTCGACCTGATGCCGGTGCATTGGCAGGTGGCGTCGGTGATGCTCGCCGTCTTCTTTCCCTTCGCCGCCGCCGGTCTGTGGATGCTGGCCTCCTGGGGGCCGGTGATCTGGTTCATCTGCGCAGCGACCGAGACCGTCATGTATGCCGGCTTTCCCGAGCTCTTCGGCCACCGGCCGCTGATCCTAGCCTCGCATGCGGCGGTGGCGCTGCTCTACATCGTCTTTCGCGTGGTGATCTGGATGCAGAAGCGCCAGACGCGGCAATAGAGCATCGGAGCGATGCTCAACAAGAATAGCCGCGCGTCCGGTTGGACGGGCAAATTTCCGCCCGGAATCATTGGCTAAATCTTTAGGTTAATCATCCTTGTTCGGGTGACCCTTCGTTAAGCCTCTTTCGAGACCTATTACCGGTAAGCTCTTGTTAGCCCTAGCGTTTAAGTCGAATTTTATGAGTATTCGATAGTGTCGCGATCAAGGTGAAAAACAAAAAATCACCAGGCGACAAACGAGAGGCAAAGACAATGATCAATTCCCGTCCGGCGGCGAAGACCGCCAACGTATCCGATGACCGCCGCGAGGCGATCCGTTCGCTGTACATGGAATCGCTGCAGCTGGTGGAACGGCTGCACCGCCGTCTGCTTGACGTGATCAAGGACGAATTCGACCGCAACGGCCGTTCCGACATCAACGCCATCCAGGCGCTGCTGCTCTTCAACATCGGCAATTCGGAGCTGACGGCCGGCGAACTGCGCTCGCGCGGCTACTATCTCGGCTCGAACGTCTCCTACAATCTGAAGAAGCTGGTCGATCTCGGCTTCATCAACCACCAGCGCTCGCGCATCGACCGCCGTTCGGTGCGGGTCTCGCTGACGCCGAAGGGCAGTGAGGTGGCGGAAGTCGTCGCCGGCCTCTACGAGCGCCATGTCGGCTCGATTGAGCAGGTCGGCGGCATCAACACGGAAGAATTCAAGCAGATGAACCGCGCCCTGCAGCGCCTCGACCGCTTCTGGAACGACACCATCGCTTACCGGATGTAACGCAAATCCGCAGCATGTAGGGGAACCGCGCCGAAGAAGCGCGGTCGGGAGCGACCTCAAGACCGGTGCCGAAAAGCACCGGTCTTTCCGTTTCGTCACGCCAGCCGATCCAAATCGCGGTCAGGGTCACGTTGCCGCCATATTCCCGGTGAAAGCGAGAATGCGGGTGATGTTGCGGCGAGAGCCAACCGTCTCCCTGCCAACCGTCTCCTCTGAACGCGCGTTGCGCCCGGCGCGTTCTCACACAGCAGCAATGGGGGCCATGGTTGGCTAATTGTTAAGGACGCCAACCCTAGAGTGCGGGCGGGATCGCCCGGTGAAAAAATTGTTACAGGAATATCTGGAGCGTACATGAGAACCAGTCGCCGTTTCTTCCTTTCCGGAGCCTCCGCGTTGGCCGCGACGATGATTGCCGGTGGCGCCAGAGCGCAGGACGTGATCGCGGATATCCTGAAATCCTCGGGCCGCGGCAACTGGGACGACCAGTTCGACGCCCGCGCCAGCCAGGGCGGCAAGGTGGCCTCGACGCTGCCGATCGTCAGCCTGCAGACCGTTGCGTTCACCGAGCAGGCGATCGCGCAGTATCAGAATATTGTCGCGCAGGGCGGCTGGGAGCCGGTTCCGGATACCAAGAAATTGCAGCTCGGCGTCATCGATCCCGACGTGGTGCCATTGCGCAGGCGCTTGATGATTTCGGGCGACCTGGCGGAGAGCGCCGGCCTTTCAGAGGCCTTCGATTCCTATGTCGATGCGGCAGTCAAACGCTTCCAGGCGCGCCATGGCCTGCCTTCCGACGGGACACTGGGCCAATATTCGTATGCGGCGATGAATGTTTCGGCGCAGGTCCGGCTTGGTCAGCTACAGACCAATCTGCAGCGGCTGCACGAGCGCGCCGGCACGCTGGGCAACCGTTATGTATTGGTCGACATCCCGGGCGCCCAGATCGAAGCGGTCGAGAACGACCGCGTCGTGCTGCGCCACACCGCCGTTGTCGGCAAGATCGACCGCCAGACGCCGATCGTCGATTCCAAGATCAACGAGATCATAGTCAATCCCTACTGGAACGCGCCGGTTTCGATTGTGCGCAAGGACATCATTCCGCTGATGCGGAAGGACCCCAACTATCTCAAGGACAGCAACATCCGTCTGTTTGCACCGGACGGCAGCGAGGTCGATCCGCTGACCGTCGACTGGTCGACTGACGACGCGGAGAAATACCGCTTCCGCCAGGATCCGGGCGCCGGCAATGCGATGGCTTCGGTCAAGATCAATTTCCCGAGCCCGGACGGCGTCTACATGCACGACACGCCGCAGCAAAGCCTGTTCGGCAAGATGATGCGCTTCGATTCCTCGGGCTGCGTGCGCGTCCAGAACGTACGCGACCTCGTCACCTGGATCCTGCGCGACACGCCGGGCTGGAGCCGCCAGCATTTCGAGGCGGCGATTAAGAGCGGCGAGAACATCCCGGTGCAGGTCACCAATCCGGTGCCGGTCTTTTTCCTCTACATCTCGGCCTGGTCAACGGGGCCTGGCGTCGTGCAGTTCCGCGACGACATCTACGGGCTCGACGGAGCCAACGAGCTGCAGATCACCTCCGCGCTCTAAGCCACTGATCTTATTGCTGAAAGGCCGCCGCTGAGGGCGGCCTTTTTTGATGTGCGCCAGGCATGGCGCGTGGTGACGTAAGCACGGTTTGGCCGGGGTGGTATCCGGCCGATGACTTGGAGGCCAACTTACCCGAAGCCCGATATCACCCGGAGCGTGCGGCCGTAGCTCACAGAAGCCGTAGATGGCTATTTCGCCCCGCTGCCGCATTCCGGCCAGCAAATTTCGCGCTGCAAACGTGGCGGGGCGAAAGCAACTGTGTTAATGGCGCGGCAGACCCCCCGGACGACAAGGATCTCAAGCATGGCAACAGCAGCGGCAGTGTCGAACAAATTCGAATCCTTCTTCGAAACCACGCTTGCCGATGCGGATCCGGAGATTTTCGGCGCGATCCGTAACGAACTCGGCCGCCAGCGCCACGAGATCGAGCTTATCGCATCGGAAAACATCGTCTCCCGCGCCGTGCTGGAAGCGCAGGGCTCGATCATGACCAACAAATACGCCGAGGGCTATCCGGGCAAGCGCTACTATGGCGGCTGCCAGTTCGTCGACGTGGCCGAGGACCTGGCCATCGAGCGTGCGAAAAAGCTGTTCGGCTGTAACTTCGCCAACGTTCAGCCGAATTCCGGCAGCCAGATGAACCAGGCGGTGTTCCTGGCGCTGCTGCAGCCCGGCGACACCTTCATGGGGCTCGACCTGAACTCGGGCGGGCATTTGACCCATGGCTCGCCGGTCAACATGAGCGGCAAATGGTTCAAAGTCGTTTCCTACGGCGTGCGCAGGGACGATCACCTGCTCGACATGGATGCGATCGAGAAGACCGCCCACGAGACCAAGCCGAAGCTGATCCTGGCCGGCGGCACCGCCTATTCACGCGTCTGGGACTGGAAGCGTTTTCGCGAGATCGCCGACTCGATCGGCGCCTATCTGATGGTCGACATGGCCCATATCGCCGGCCTGGTCGCCGGTGGCGTGCATCCGTCGCCGCTGCCATATGCCCATGTGGTTACCACCACCACGCACAAGTCGCTGCGCGGCCCGCGTGGCGGCATGATCCTGTGCAACGACGAGGACATCGCCAAGAAGATGAACTCGGCAGTGTTTCCGGGCCTGCAGGGCGGACCGCTGATGCATGTCATCGCCGCCAAGGCGGTGGCCTTCGGCGAAGCGCTGAAGCCGAGCTTCAAGGTCTATGCCGAGAGCGTTGCCGCCAATGCCAAGGCGCTGGCCTCCAGCCTGCAGGAAACCGGTCTCGACATCGTCTCCGGGGGCACCGACAACCATCTGATGCTGGTCGACCTACGCCCGAAGAACGCCACCGGCAAGCGCGCCGAGGCAGCGCTTGGCCGCGCGAACATCACCTGCAACAAGAACGGCATTCCTTTCGATCCCGAAAAGCCGTTCGTCACTTCGGGCGTGCGCCTCGGCACGCCAGCCGGCACCACGCGCGGTTTCGGCCAGGCCGAGTTCCGCGAGATCGGCAAGCTGATCGCCGAGGTGCTGGACGGGCTCAACGCCGCGAATTCCGACGAGGGCAATGCAGCCGTCGAGGCAGCGGTGAAGGCGAAGGTGGCGGCGTTGACGGATCGTTTTCCGCTCTATCCCTATCTCGGTTGAGCTCACGCAACGTGTCATCCCTTATCGGCGGTATGAGAAGCACTGTTTCAGTGGGGACGGAGTCCGGACAGGAGCCTTGACGATGATGCAGATTTTTCGTGTCGCTGGCTTTGCCGCGCTTGGCGCGTTGGCCACACTGACCACCTTGCCGCTGTCCGCCGCCTTGGCACAGTCCGCGTCCACCCCAGCCGCACCGAAGACGGAAACCTTCGGCATGTGGTCCACCACTGTGGACGAGATCGATACCGGTGAGGATCTGCGCAAGACCTGCGTCGCCTCGACCGCCTTTCTCGACGCGAGCGGTACCAGCGGCACTCTCACGCTCGCCATCTCGAACGGCGATGCACTGCCGCCCAATGGCTATCCGACCCTTGTCATCGCCATGAAGAACAAGGACTTGCCGACTGGCGAGAACATTCCGGCGGTATTCGGCGACAGCAATGGCAAGGTCAAGGCGACGGTCAATGCCATGGCCGGTGCCGGCGGAAAATGGATGTTGAACAACAAGCCCGAGATCAGCCTGGCGCTGCTGCGTGCCATGCGCCGCGCCAGCGCACTCGAGGTGATCTTCGCCGACATTCCGGTCGCGACCATATCGATGGACGGCTTCACCAAGGCCTATCGCAGCCTCGGCGTGTCATGTGGGTTCCCGACCGGTGACGTCGCTCCGTAATCGGCCGGTGTTGCCGTCTCGTATGATGCTGGCAATTTTTCTCGCGCCTCGCTATCTCTGAGGCGCGAGAGACCACCCCGGTGCTTTGCCATCCCGGCAAAAACCTCTAAGCCTTTCGCTCCACGAGAATCGCGAACACAAGGCTGTCCATGCGCTGTCCCTACTGCCAGTCCGAAGATACGCAGGTGAAGGATTCGCGCCCCGCCGAAGATGGCGCGGCGATCCGCAGGCGGCGCGTCTGCCCCGATTGCGGCGGCCGCTTCACCACCTTCGAACGTGTGCAGTTGCGCGACCTCGTGGTGGTGAAGAAGTCCGGGCGCAAGGTGCCGTTCGACCGTGACAAGCTGCTGCGCTCAGTCGAGATCGCGGTGCGCAAGCGCAATGTCGATCCCGAGCGTATCGACCGCGCGGTGACCGGCATCGTGCGCCAGCTCGAAAGCTCGGGCGAGACCGAAGTCGCCTCGGGCGAGGTCGGCCGCCTGGTGATGGAGGCGCTGAAATCGCTTGACGACGTCGCTTATGTCCGCTTCGCCTCGGTCTATCGCAATTTCCGCGAGGCCAAGGATTTCCACGACGTGCTGGGCGAACTGAAGGGTGACGAGCTCAAGGAAGAGGACGCCGGCTGAGCATGGCAAGGCGCAGCCAAGCCGAACAAGAAGTTCTTGATCGCCGCTTCATGGCGGCAGCACTCAGGCTGTCGCGGAAAAATGCCGGACGGACCTCGACCAATCCGTCCGTCGGCACGCTGATCGTGCGCGATGACGGCACCGGACCGATGATCGTCGGCACAGGCGTCACCGCTGTCGGCGGCCGGCCGCATGCCGAAACGGAAGCACTGGCCGAGGCCGGCGAGCTCGCACGCGGCGCCACCGCCTATGTCACACTGGAGCCCTGCGCCCACCATGGCCGCACGCCGCCTTGCGCCAATGCACTGATCAATGCCGGCGTCACGCGGGTGGTTGGCGCTGCGAGCGACCCCGATCCACGCGTATCCGGCAACGGCTATGCGATCCTGCGTGCCGCCGGTGTCGAAGTGGTCGAAAAGGTGCTGGTGGCAGAAGCCGCCGAGCAGATGGCCGGCTATCTCATTCGATCTCTCAAAAAACGTCCGGAAGTGATTCTGAAACTTGCGCTTTCCAGCGACGGCAAGATCGGGATGGAAGGCGAGGGGCAAGTCTCGATCACCGGCGACATCGCCCGGCGCGAAGTCTATCTGATGCGGGCCGAAGCCGACGGCGTACTGATAGGCATCGGCACGGCGCTGGAGGACGATCCGGCGCTGACGGTGCGGTTGCCGGGGCTGGAAAACCGTTCGCCGACGCGCATCGTGCTCGACCGCCAGATCAGGCTGCCGGAAACGTCGAAGCTGGTGTCAGGCGTCGACCGGGTTCCGCTCTATGTCGCCGCCTGCGCCGAAGCCGATCCGCACCGGCGCGCCGCACTCGAACGCGCCGGCGTGCGCTTCATCGGCACCGAGACGTATGAAGGCGATATTGCGCTGCCGGAACTGCTCGAGGATCTGGCGGCGCTCGGCATGGCGAGCGTGCTGGTCGAGGGCGGCGCCAAGGTGGCCAAGGCCTTCCTCGCCGAAGGGCTGGTCGACCGCATCGTGCTGTTCCAGGGGCAGGAGCCGATCGGCAAGCGCGGCATTGTATCGCCCATCGACACCAACCATATCCCGGCAGGATTTCGCAAATTGCGCGACATGCGTTTCGGCGAAGACAGCTACGCGGAATGGATAAGGGACATCTGATGTTTACCGGGATTGTCACCGATGTCGGCACCGTCGCTGCCGTGAAGCCGCTGAGAGAGGGGCTCGGCTTGCGCATCGACACCGCCTATGACCCGCAGACGATCACCATTGGTGCTTCGATTTCCTGCGGCGGCGTCTGCCTGACGGTGACGGCGCTGCCGGAAAGCGGCGCCAATGCGCGCTGGTTCGAGGTCGAGGCCTGGGAGGAGGCGCTCAGGCTGACGACGGCGATGGGCTGGAAATCCGGCACCAGGATCAATCTGGAGCGGGCGCTGAAGATCGGCGACGAACTCGGTGGCCACATCGTTTCAGGCCATGTCGACGGCACGGCCGAGATCGTGGCGCGCAAGGAGGAGGGTGACGCGGTGCGCTTCACGCTGGAAGCGCCGCGCGACCTGGCCAAATTCATCGCGCCCAAGGGCTCCGTCGCGCTCGACGGCACCTCGCTCACCGTCAACAAGGTCGAAGGTACCCGCTTCGACGTGCTGCTGATCCATCACTCGCTGACCGTGACCACCTGGGGCGAACGCCAGGTCGGCGACAGGGTCAATCTGGAGATCGATACCATGGCCCGCTACGCGGCGCGCTTGGCCGAGGCGGCGAAAGAGGGACTTTGATGATTAAGGGCAGAAGGACTTCCAAACAGGAAGAGCAACTAACGCGCGAAGCTTTGGCCGATGTTGACGCCGGTAATGTGATTGACCACCCATGTCGTGCTTGGGCGTTGAGCCTTGACGCCAGTGATCCGCGTCAGACGCCGCGGCGGAAATAAAATAGTTTCGGCAGACCTCCCGCATCTCCACCAATCTTCTGCTTGCGATCAAACCGGCTTCGGCCTAAGTCACCGGCGATCCCGGAGACATCTATGGCTGGCACATCCCAACACGGCAAAGCGTTCATTCGCCCGAAGAAGAAGGCCCACCTTCTTGTCATCGAGGCACGCTTCCATGACGATCTTGCCGACGCGCTGCTCGAAGGCGCGACAAGCGCGCTCGAGGAAGCGGGCGCGACATACGACGTCATCACCGTTCCGGGCTCGCTCGAAATTCCCGCGGTGATTTCCTTCGCGCTCGACGGCGCCGCCGAAGGCGGGCCGAGCTATGACGGCTTTGTCGCCCTCGGCACCATCGTGCGCGGCGACACCTATCATTTCGACATCGTCGCCAATGAATCCAGCCGTGCCCTGATGGACCTGTCCGTGCAGGAAGCGGTCTGCATCGGCAACGGCATCCTGACCACCGAAAATGACGAGCAGGCCTGGACGCGGGCCAGGCGTTCGGAAGGCGACAAGGGCGGCTTTGCCGCGCGTGCGGCGCTGACCATGATTGCCCTCAAGCAACAGTTGGGGGAGCGATCGTGAGCGAACCCGCATCACCCGGCCAGCCCGCGGTGCGCCACGCCAACAAGCGCGGTGCTGCCCGTCTGGCCGCCGTGCAGGCGCTCTACCAGATGGATGTGGCCGGCAGCGGCGTCTTCGAGATCACCGCCGAATACGAGGCGTTCAGGCTCGGCAAGGAAGTCGACGGTGCGCTCTATCGCGAGGCCGACGCACAATGGTTTCGGGCCATCCTTGCCGGCGTCGTCGAGAACCAGAAGACCATTGATCCGATCATCCGCCAGGCGCTGACCGAGGACTGGCCGTTGTCCAGGCTCGATTCGACGCTGCGCGCCATATTGCGCGCCGGCGTCTACGAACTGATGAAGCGAGAGGACGTGCCGGTGGCTGTCATCGTTTCGGAATATGTCGATATCGCCAAGGCGTTTTACGAAGAAGACGAGCCGAAGCTGGTCAACGCGGTGCTCGATCGCGTGTCGCGCCGGGTGCGCGGCGAAGGGCGTGGCAAGGACGCTTCATGACGGCCGTCGCTATCGCCGAGGCTGGCAGGGAAGCGCGCCGCACGGCGCTCATCCTTGCCGCTTCGCAGGCGATCATCGGCTCGGCCGCACCCATCGCCATTTCCGTGGGTGGGTTGGCCGGGCACTATCTGCTCGGGTCCGACAAGTCGCTGGCGACGGCGCCGATCACCGGCTTCAACGTCGGCGTGGCGCTCGGCGCCCTGCCGGCAGCAGCCATTATCCGCCGGCTCGGCCAGCGTGACGGCTTCATGACCGGCACGATCGTCACTGCGCTCGGCGGTCTGGTCGCCACGTTGGCGCTGTTCCAGGCCAGCTTTTGGCTGTTTGCCCTCGGCCTGCTGGTGATCGGCATCGGCGGTGCCTTCGTCCAGCAATTCCGTTTCGCCGCCGCCGACAACGCGCCGTCTGAATTCAAGGCGCGCGCCATCTCCTTCGTGCTGGCCGGCGGCATCGTCACCGCCATACTCGGGCCGCAGATCGTCATCTTCACCCGCGAATTGTTTGCGCCGGTGATGTTTGCCGGCTCGTTTGCGTCAATCCTGGTGCTGGCGGCGGTCGGCGCCGCCATCCTGTCGTTCCTGCGCATCCCGGCGAAGGCGACGGGCAAAGCGGAAATCGCCGACAGCGACGCGCGGCCGCTCGCCGAGATCGTCACCAGGCCGCGTTTCGTGGCGGCGCTGTTTTGTGCCGTCGGCAGCTATGCGCTGATGAGCTTCGTCATGACCGGCGCACCGCTGGCCATGGTCGGCTGCGGCCTGTCGACGGACGACGCCACGCTCGGCATTTCATGGCATGTCATGGCGATGTTCGCGCCGAGCTTCTTCACCGGCTCGCTGATCTATCGCTTCGGCGCCGAACGGATCGTCGCAACCGGCCTTGTCTTGCTCGTCGGCTGCGCCGTGGTGGCGCTGTCGGGCCTGGCACTGTGGCAGTTCTGGACGGCGCTGATCCTGCTCGGCCTTGGCTGGAATTTCGGCTTCATCGGCGCCACGGCCATGGTCGCCGACAGCTACCGGCCATCCGAAAAGGGCAAGGTCCAGGGTTTTCACGACTTCGTCCTGTTCGGCTCCGTCGCCTTCGCTTCGCTGATGTCGGGCGCCGTCTACAATGCCTGGGGCTGGGAGATGCTGAACTGGATCATCTTCCCGGTGACGGTGCTGTGCTTCGTGGCGCTGGGCGTGCTGAAGATGACGAGCGCGCGGCCGACCAGCGGATGACCCCGAACCGAAGGTTCGGAAAGGATCATGCGCAAAATCAAAGTGCTGCGTCCAAGCGGACGCGCGGCGCTGTAGTGACATGACGCTGTCGGGATCAGACAGCCGCGGATTCACCCGCATCCGAACAAAATTATTGCCCCCATCCCCCTTCTTATGAAACCGTGTGCCCCGACGGGGCATTGAAGCCATGCTCATATGCGGCAGCCGTAATCCGGTTCTCAGCAAGGGATTTGTGAAATGTTTTCAGTCAAGGTTCTGGTCGGCGCGGCAGTGGCGCTTGGCATCACCGCAGCCTCGGCGAGCGCTCAGGTGGTTGTGTCGTCGAAGATCGACACCGAAGGAGGCGTGCTCGGCAACATCATCCAGCTGGTGCTGAACGCCAACAACATCCAGACCACCGACCGCATCCAGCTCGGCGGCACCCCTGTGGTGCGCAAGGCGATCACCGCCGGCGAGATCGACATCTATCCGGAATACACCGGCAATGCCGCCTTCTTCTTCGAAAAGGCCGACGATCCGGTGTGGAAGGATGCCGCCAAGGGCTATGAAATGGCCAAGAAACTCGACTACGACGCCAACAAGATCGTCTGGCTGTCGCCGTCGCCGGCCAACAACACCTGGGCGATTGCGCTGCGCAAGGATGTCGCCGAGACCAACAAGCTGGCGACGCTGTCCGACTTCGGCAAATATGTCTCCGGCGGCGGCCAGGTGGTGCTGGCGGCCTCGGCCGAATTCGTCAATTCGGCTGCCGCGCTGCCGGCTTTCCAGACCACCTATGGCTTCACGCTTAAGCCGGACCAGCTGATCACGCTGTCCGGCGGCGATACGGCGGCGACCATCGCCGCTGCGGCGAACCAGACCAACGGCGCCAACGCCGCCATGGTCTACGGCACCGATGGCGGCATCGCGCCGTCCGGCCTGGTCGTGCTCGAAGACGACAAGGGCGTGCAGCCGGTCTACCAGCCGGCGCCGATCATCCGCGAGGCGGTGCTGAAGGAGCATCCCGCAATCGAGACGCTGCTGAAGCCGGTCTTCGCCAAGCTCGACCTCGTCACCCTGCAGGAACTGAACGGCCGCGTGCAGGTCGGCGGCGAGCCGGTCAAGGGCGTCGCCGAAGATTTTTTGAAGAAGAACGGGTTTTTGAAGTAGTCAGCCACCGGTGCGCGACGCTCCTCCCTGGCCTGCCGGCCATCTCCCCCTCAAGGGGGGAGATCAGATGTCACGACGGCTTTCGCCAATCGCCCACGTTGCAGAAAACCCGCCCCCAGAGAAGCCGCCAATCTTCCCCCTTGAGGGGGAGATGGCCGGCAGGACAGAGAGGGGCGCGACGGAGCGCGACGGTCCTGACGTCAGGTCCTCAAGTCGCCACCATCGCAAAGGCACGTCATGACCATCCGCTTCGACAAGCTCGGCGTGGTCATCGCCGCGATCGTTTCTTATGCTGCCTTCGCGGCGCCCTTCGCCACCTTCCGCGCCAATCGCATCGTGCCAGGCGAGGCACGCTCGATCCTCGACGCTCTGCCTGCGGCGGCAGGCCCGCTGCTGCTGGCGATCGTTGTCGGCGCGGCGCTCATCGCGCTGTTGAAGACGCCGCTGATCCTGCGCCTTGCGGCCAGTGTGGTCGCGCTTGCAGCATTGGCGCTGCTGATCGGCGTCTCCGGCAGCTTCCTGACGCCTGAGGGCAATACCTTTGCCCGCATCTCGCCGGCCTCGGGTTTCTGGCTGCTCATCTTCGCCTTTACGCTCTTGCTCGCCGATGTGCTAACAAGGCTGAACCTGTCGCCATGGGCGCGGGTCGGCGTGCTCGTCGTCGCCGCAGCGGCCATCGGCCTGCTGCTGGTCTCGGGAAGCTGGAACAGCCTGTCGATCCTCAAGGAATATGCCAACCGTGCCGACAGTTTCTGGGCGGAAGGCTCCAAGCATGTGACGCTGGCGCTGGGTTCGCTGGCGGCGGCGGTGATATCAGGCCTGCCGCTCGGCATCCTCTGCCACCGCGTCGAAAAATTGCGGGCCGGCGTGCTCAACGTGCTGAACATCATCCAGACCATTCCCTCGATCGCGCTGTTCGGCCTGTTGATCGCGCCGCTCGGCTGGGTCGCAACGCATGTGCCCGGCGCAGCCGCGCTCGGCATTCGCGGCATCGGCACCGCGCCCGCTTTCGTTGCCCTCTTCCTGTATTCGCTGCTGCCGGTGGTGGCCAACACCGTGGTCGGTCTTGCCGGCGTGCCGCGCGCCGCCAACGACGCCGCGCGCGGCATGGGCATGACCGATCGCCAGCGCCTGTTCGGCGTCGAATTTCCGCTGGCCTTCCCGGTGATCCTCACCGGCATACGCATCGTGCTGGTCCAGAACATCGGCCTTGCCACCATTGCCGCGCTGATCGGCGGCGGCGGCTTCGGAGTGTTCGTGTTCCAGGGCGTTGGCCAGACGGCGATGGACCTGGTGCTGCTCGGCGCCGTGCCGACGGTGGCTATGGCCTTTGCTGCCGCCATCATCCTCGACGCGGTGATCGAAATGACCTCAACCAGGAGACGCGAGGCACAACCGGCATGATCGAGATCGAAGGCATTACCAAGCGCTATGACGCGACAACGGTGGTCGATGACGTGTCGATGCTGATCGAGCCGCGCACCATCGCCGTCATTGTCGGCACCTCAGGCTCCGGCAAGACGACGCTGCTTCGCATGATCAACCGGCTGGTCGAGCCGACCTCCGGCGTGATCAGGCTCGACGGCGCCGACAACCGCTCGCTGCCCGGCTACCAACTGCGCCGCAGCATCGGCTACGCCATCCAGGGCCACGGGCTGTTTCCGCATCGCACGGTGGCGCAGAACATCGGCACCGTGCCGGTGCTGCTCGGCTGGGAAGCGGCCCGCATCAAGCGCCGTGTCGACGAGTTGATGACGCTCTACCAGCTCGATCCCCAGGCGTTCGGGCCGCGCTATCCGCACGAACTCTCCGGCGGCCAGCAGCAGCGCGTTGGCGTCGCCCGGGCGCTTGCCGCGGAGCCGAACGTGCTGTTGATGGACGAGCCGTTCGGCGCGCTCGACCCGATCATCCGCAACAAGGCGCAGGAGGATCTTCTGGCGATCCAGAAGCGCTTCGGCACCACCATCATCCTTGTTACCCATGACATGGAGGAGGCGGTGCATATGGGCGACAAGATCGCGGTGATGGATGCCGGCAAGCTGGTGCAATATGCCAAGCCCGCCGAGATCCTGGCGAAGCCGGCCAGCGCCTTCGTCGAGACCCTGGTCGGCGCCAGCGAAAAACCGTTCAGGCTGCTGTCGCTCGGCCGCGTGCGCGACGCGGTGGAGACGGGCGCTGCCGAAGGCGAGGCGATCCCCGACGACGCCAGCCAGCGCGATGCCCTGGCCGAACTCCTCTGGTCGGGCCGCCCGGCGCTGCCGGTGAAAGGCGCCGACGGCAGGCCGCTCGGCCGCGTGACGGTGGACGGACTGGTCAAACGCGCGGCGAGGCCGGCATGAAGGAGGCCGGTGTAAAAGCCTGGCTTCCGTCGCTGCTCAGGCTTGTCCTGGTGGTGCTGCTCATTGCCTTCGTGACCAATCCCGGCTGGTTCGAGCCGCTGCTGAAGCCGCTGACCGAGAACAACGCGCCGGCGATCTACAATCAGGGCAGCCTTTTGACGCTGACGCTGCTGCATCTGAGGACCGTGCTGATCGCCACCGTAGCGGCGACCATCGTTGCCGTGGCGCTCGCCATCCTGGTCACCAGGCCGGCCGGCGTCGAATTTCTGCCGCTGTCGCGCAGCCTGGTCAATATCGGCCAGACCTTTCCGCCGGTGGCGGTGCTGGCGCTCGCCGTGCCGGCCGTCGGCTTCGGCGAGAAGCCGACACTGATCGCGCTGTTTCTCTACGGCCTGCTGCCGATCTTCGAGAACGCGCTGACCGGGCTGACGACGCTGCCGGCCAATGTGGTCGAGGCGGCGCGCGGCGCCGGCATGACCGGCTGGCAAAGGCTGGTCAAGATCGAGCTGCCGCTCAGCGCACCGATCATCCTCGGCGGTATCCGGCTTTCGGTAGTCATCAGCCTCGCCACCGCGACGATCGGCTCGACCGTGGCGGCCAGGACGCTGGGCGAGGTGATCATCGCCGGTCTGTTGTCCAACAACCTCGCCTTCGTCCTGCAGGGCGGCCTGATCGTCGCCGCCCTTGCCGTGCTGATCTATGACGGGCTGTCGGCGATCGAGCGCTACACCGCGCGTCGCATGGGGCAGGAGACGGCGTAGTCACCAAA
Source organism: Mesorhizobium temperatum (assembly GCF_002284575.1). Classification (GTDB taxonomy): domain Bacteria; phylum Pseudomonadota; class Alphaproteobacteria; order Rhizobiales; family Rhizobiaceae; genus Mesorhizobium; species Mesorhizobium temperatum. Next base: position 10,026 of record NZ_NPKJ01000008.1, on the reverse strand, counting down.
ATTCAGATATCGCGTTCGCTCATCTCGGCGGAAATGGATTCCAAACAGCGATTCCATGACCCGACCGGGTTCTGAAGTGAAAGAATAGCGGCTCTACCGAGAGGCTTTTGGGCGAAAGCCGGGCAAAAACCGAACAATATCTTGACGTTCGCAACCCTGTTTCGCATAAGCCGGTGCGAAGGGAGCGGATTTTGCGCGCGGAATCCGCTCCCCTGTCTCAACGGCCCAGGGAGGGGTTCTTTTGGGTCATCAAGCGAGGAAAATTCGGCAATGACCATAATTTCAGCTGTCATCGCCTGCGGTCTGCTTTCAGTCCTTTACGCCATCTGGGCGACACGTTCGGTCCTCGCGGCCGATCAGGGCAATGCACGCATGCAGGAAATTTCCGCGGCCATCCGCGAAGGCGCGCAGGCCTATCTGGCGCGCCAGTACACCACCATCGCCATCGTCGGCGTCGTGGTCCTGCTGCTCGCCTGGTGGCTGCTTTCGATCACCGCCGCCATCGGCTTCCTGATCGGCGCCGTTCTGTCGGGCGCTGCCGGCTTCATCGGCATGCACGTCTCGGTGCGCGCCAATGTCCGCACCGCGCAGGCGGCTTCCAACAGCCTCGCTGCCGGCCTCGAGATCGCCTTCAAGTCGGGCGCCATCACCGGCATGCTGGTTGCTGGCCTGGCCCTGCTCGGCGTCTCGATCTACTACCTGATCCTCACCCAATTCATGGGCCTCCAGCCCAACGACCGTGTCGTCATCGACTCGCTGGTTTCGCTCGGCTTCGGCGCCTCGCTGATCTCGATCTTCGCCCGTCTCGGCGGCGGCATCTTCACCAAAGGCGCCGACGTCGGCGGCGATCTGGTCGGCAAGGTCGAAGCCGGCATTCCCGAAGACGATCCGCGCAATCCGGCCACCATCGCCGACAATGTCGGCGACAATGTCGGCGACTGCGCCGGCATGGCCGCCGACCTGTTCGAGACCTATGCGGTGACCGTGGTCGCCACCATGGTCCTCGCCGCCATCTTCTTCGGCGGCACCGCCGTTCTCAGCGCCACGATGCTCTATCCGCTGGCCATCTGCGGCGCCTGCATCCTGACCTCCATCGTCGGCACCTTCTTCGTCAAGCTCGGCTCCAACGGCTCGATCATGGGCGCGCTCTATAAGGGCCTGATCGTCACCGGCCTGCTGTCGATCGTCGGCCTCGGCATCGCCACCTCGGCAACGCTGGGCTGGGGCGAGATCGGCACGGTCGCCGGCATGGCCATCACCGGCACGAACCTGTTCATCTGCGGCCTGATCGGTCTCGCAGTGACCGGCCTCATCGTGGTGATCACCGAATACTATACCGGCACCGGCAAACGCCCGGTGAACTCCATCGCCCAGGCTTCGGTCACCGGCCACGGCACCAATGTCATCCAGGGTCTTGCGGTCTCGCTGGAATCGACGGCACTTCCGGCGATCGTCATTGTCGGCGGCATCATATCGACCTACCAGCTCGCCGGCCTCTACGGCACCGCGATCGCAGTCACCACGATGCTCGGCCTTGCCGGCATGATCGTTGCGCTCGACGCCTTCGGCCCGGTCACTGACAATGCCGGCGGCATTGCCGAAATGGCCGGCTTGCCCAAGGAAGTGCGCCAGTCCACCGATGCGCTCGACGCCGTCGGCAACACCACCAAGGCGGTGACCAAGGGTTACGCCATCGGTTCGGCCGGTCTCGGTGCGCTGGTGCTGTTTGCGGCCTACTCCAACGACCTGAAGTTCTTTGCCGCCAATAGCGACAAATATCCTTACTTCCAGGGTATGGGCGAAGTCTCTTTCGACCTCTCCAACCCTTACGTCGTCGCCGGCCTGATCTTCGGCGGTCTGATTCCGTATCTGTTCGGCGGCATCGCCATGACCGCCGTCGGCCGTGCGGCGGGCGCCATCGTCCAAGAGGTGCGCAAGCAGTTCCGCGAGGATCCGGGCATCATGGCCGGCACGTCGAAGCCGAACTATGCGCGTGCGGTCGATCTTCTGACCAAGGCGGCGATCCGGGAAATGATCGTTCCGTCGCTGCTGCCGGTGCTGGCGCCGTTGGTCGTCTATTTCGGCGTGCTGCTGCTCTCGGGCTCGAAGGCATCCGCCTTTGCAGCACTTGGTGCCTCGCTGCTCGGCGTCATCGTCAACGGCCTGTTCGTCGCCATCGCGATGACCTCTGGCGGCGGCGCCTGGGACAACGCGAAAAAATCGTTCGAGGACGGCTTCACCGACAAGGACGGCATCAAGCACCTCAAGGGTTCCGAGGCGCACAAGGCCTCGGTGACCGGCGACACGGTCGGCGATCCCTACAAGGACACCGCCGGTCCGGCTGTCAACCCGGCGATCAAGATCACCAACATCGTCGCCCTGCTGCTGCTGGCCGTGCTCGCGCACGGCTGAGGCCGCTCGGCCCTTCCGGGGCCGAAAATCCAGAACCGAACCCGCGGGAGCGATCCCGCGGGTTCTTCTATTTTGGACGTCCAGCATCAAGGCATTGACGCCCTTCAAGTCGTCTGCGGCCCGCAGCCCGCGACGCTGGCTTGCTGTCTCAAAACAAAAACCCGCAGGATCGCTCCCGCGGGTTTTCGGTCGCCTGAGATGTTGCTGCTTCCAGGGAAGCAAAAGGAAGGGATGAAGCCGATTCTGCCGGGATGGATCAGGTGCCGGGCGAGCCGCCGCCGCCGCCGGGGAGGCCGGGCGCCAGCTTGCTGGCGCCGCCGATGATCTGGCTGAGGAAGTTCTGGTCCTTGCCGCCGGTCGGCGTGGTCCGCGAGATGAAGTCGAACACCTTGCCGTCCTTCAGGCCGTAATTGGCGATCTGGGTAACGCGCCCGTCCTCGCCGAAATAGACGGCCAGCACCTTCTGGTCGACCAGCCGCGGCTTGTCGAAGGCGACGTAACGCTTGCGCGTCTGTGAGATGTAGTAGAACGCCTCGTTGTCGAAAGTCGCCTTGGTCGACGGGGTGCCGAGCGCCAGAAGCACCTGTTCGCGGCTCGAGCCGACCGGCACCAGGTCGATTGCCTGCTGGTCGATGACGTAGCCCTGCGTCAGCGTCTCGCTCGGATTGAGATCACCGATCATCTTCGACGAGTTGCAGGCGGAAAGCGCCGAAGCAACCACCAGCAGCGAGATCGCGCCGGCGGATCTCGGAAAAGCGGACCTGGGAAGAAAAGTCGACTTGATTTTCAGCGCGCGCAACTACAACTCCATTAGCTGGCCGCAACTTGCGCTGGGCCGCAAAACCGGTAAACCAGCTTGCTCGCCGATGCAACAAGGCCAATTCAACAAACGGTCCCCGGGAGACCACCCTCAATGTTCCAGCGCCTTTTTGGTCGCGAACGTCACGCCAACCGCGCTATCACCGAGGCGCTTTACGCACAAATCGTGGCAGCGGCGCGGCAAACCGTGTTTTATTCCGACTGGAATGTACCGGACACGCCGCTTGGCCGCTTCGAGATGCTGTCGCTGCACATGTTCCTGTTTCAGCACCGGCTGCGCGGCGAGGGCGGCGTTGCCGGGGAGGTCGCGCAGGTGCTGATCGACGAATTCTTCATGGATGTCGAGCATTCGCTGCGTGAACTGGGCATCGGCGACGTCGGCGTGCCGAAGCGCATGAAGAAACTGGCGAAGATGTTCTATGGCCGCACCGCCGCCTATGACGATGCGCTGGAACGAAACGACCATGATGCACTCGTCGCCGCCCTTGCCCGCAATGTCAGGCCCGATGCCGCCACCTGGCCGCAAGCAACGCAACTGGCCGGCTACGTCGCCGATGTCTCCAGGCGACTCGCGGAACAGCCGACCGAATCGATTGTTTCCGGCACGGTGGCATTCCCCGTGGCCAAGACTATCTAAGGAAAAGATGAAGCACGCCGATTCCCAGAGCCCCGTGTCCTTCGTGGCCAATGTCGCCAGGCTGCCGCAAAAGGGACTGCCGGTGGTGATCGAGGCCGACGCCGCGCAGCGCGCCACGCTGGCCGGCGAGCACGAGTTGCTCTCGGTCGAGAACTACCGTGCCGAACTGCTGGTGACGCCATGGAAGCGCAACGGCGTCAAGGTCAGCGGCCGCGTCGAGGCCGATATCACCCAGGCCTGCATCGTCACCCTCGACCCGGTCGAGGCGCATATCGACGAGGCAGTCGACGGACTGTTCCTGCCGGAGCAGTCCAAGCTCGGGCGGCAGGGTTTCGAGGGCGGCGGCGAGATAATGCTCGATGCCGAAGGGCCGGACAGCCCGGAAACATTTTCCGGCAATACGATCGATGTCGGGGCGCTCGCCGAACAGTTCTTTGGGCTGGCGATCGATCCCTATCCGCGCAAGCAAGGCGTTTCGATGGAGGCTGCCGACGATGCCGGGACTGCGGAAAGCGAATTCCAGCAAAAGCTGCGTTCCCTGCTGGGAAAATCCTGAAAACCCGACCCAATCGGAGAAAGCCGGTTGTGCGGCAGCCCAAAAACGCTATTTTCGCCGAACCTTCGCGAGCCCCAAAACCGTTGCCAGCGCCAGGCGCTCGCTCAAGCAAACTGTGAGATGAACACCGCGTGATCAGGATTTCCATCGATGCCATGGGTGGCGATCACGGACCAAGCGTGGTCATCCCGGCGCTCATGACGGTCGCGACGCGGCGTCCCGACATCCGCTTCGTCATCTATGGTCGCGAGGAGGCAGTGCGCCCCGAACTCGCAAAACTCCCCAAGCTGGCGGAAGTGTGCGAGTTCATTCACTGCGAGATAGCAGTCAGGATGGACGACAAGCCGAGCCAGGCGCTGCGCCATGGCCGCTGGAAGTCGTCGATGTGGAAAGCGGTCGAGGCGGTCAAGGCAGGCACTGCCGACGCCTGCATCTCGGCCGGCAACACCGGCGCGCTGATGGCGATGTCGAGGTTCTGCCTTCGCACCATGGCGACCATCGACCGTCCGGCGATCGCGGCGCTCTGGCCGACATTGCGCGGCGAAAGCGTGGTGCTGGACGTCGGCGCCACCATCGGCGCGGATGCGCATCAACTGGTTGATTTTGCCATTCTGGGCACCGGCATGGCGCGCTCGGTTTTCGGCATCGAACGGCCGAGCGTCGGCCTGCTCAATGTCGGCGTCGAGGAGATCAAGGGCCAGGAAGAGGTCAAGGAGGCGGGCCGCATGTTGCGCGAGGCCAACATGGCCTCGATGAACTACCATGGTTTCGTCGAGGGCGACGACATCGGCAAGGGCACGGTCGACGTGGTCGTCACCGAAGGATTTGCCGGCAACATCGCGCTGAAGACGGCGGAAGGCACGGTAAGACAGATCGCCGGTTATCTGCGTGCCGCGATGGACCGGACGCTGATGGCCAGGATCGGCTATATATTCGCGAAAGGCGCCTTCGATCGCCTGCGCGAAAAGATGGATGTCGGCCGCTCCAATGGCGGTGTTTTCCTGGGTCTGAACGGCATCGTGGTGAAAAGCCATGGCGGGGCTGATTCGGACGGCTTCGCGGCGGCGATCGAGCTTGGGTACGACATGGTGCGCAACAATCTGCTCGATCGCATCGAAGCCGATCTCGACCTGTTCCATGCGCGCAATCCGCATGCCCAGACATCTCGGAAATCCGACGTCGTTGCCGACGCAGAGGAATAGGAAAGAGCCTTGATCAGATCAGTCGTGCGCGGCACAGGCGCCGCGCTGCCCCGCCGCATCATGAAGAATGCCGATTTCGAAGGCATGGTCGAGACGTCAGACGAATGGATCGCCCAGCGCACCGGAATTCGCCAGCGCCATATCGCGGCCGACGACGAGACGACGGCTTCGCTCGGCGAGGCGGCGGCGCGCGCAGCCCTTGACAATGCCGGCCTGACGCCGGCCGATATCGACCTGATTGTGCTGGCCACCTCGACGCCCAACAACACCTTTCCGGCGACCGCCGTCGACATCCAGAACCGGCTCGGCATGCATCACGGCTTCGCCTTCGACATGCAGGCGGTGTGCTCGGGCTTTGTCTATGCGGTGACGACAGCCGACCTCTATATACGCGGCGGCCTGGCCAAACGCGTGCTGGTGATCGGCTCGGAGACCTTCTCGCGCATCCTCGACTGGAGCGACCGCTCGACCTGCGTCCTGTTCGGCGACGGCGCCGGCGCGATGGTGCTGGAAGCAGGAGAGGGGGCGGGCAGCATTGCCGACCACGGGGTGCTGGCGGCCAGCCTGCGCTCCGACGGGGCCCACAAGGACAAGCTGTTCGTCGATGGTGGACCGTCGACCACCGGAACGGTGGGCCATCTCAGGATGGAAGGCCGCGAAGTGTTCAAGCACGCGGTCGGCATGATCACCGACGTCATCGAGGCGACGTTCTCAGCTGCCGGCATCACCGCTGAGGATCTCGACTGGTTCGTGCCGCATCAGGCCAATAAACGGATTATCGACGCTTCCGCCAAAAAGCTCGGGATAGCAGAGCAAAAGGTGGTGGTTACGGTCGATTTGCACGGCAACACCTCGGCTGCTTCCGTGCCGCTGGCTCTGTCGGTGGCAGTCGCCGACGGCCGCATCAAGAAGGGTGACCTGGTGCTGATCGAGGCGATGGGCGGGGGCTTCACCTGGGGCGCGGTTTTGGTTCGCTGGTAAGTGCCGAACTGACAGGTTCGGTCCTTGACCTTGCCGGATCAATTACTTAGGCTCTATCTTTGCTTGTATAGAGTTATGTTTTTGAGCTGATGGGGACGGTTCGCATGGGGGGAAAGACACTTACGCGCGCCGATCTTGCTGAAGCCGTTTATCGCAAGGTTGGCTTGTCGCGCACTGAATCGGCCGAGCTCGTCGAAGCGGTTCTGGACGAGATTTGCGAAGCGATCGTTCGCGGCGAGACGGTGAAATTGTCGTCGTTCGCGACGTTCCATGTCCGCTCCAAGAACGAGCGCATCGGGCGCAATCCCAAGACCGGCGAGGAAGTGCCGATCCTGCCGCGCCGGGTGATGACCTTCAAATCGTCGAATGTGCTGAAGAACCGCATTCTGCGCGCCCACCAGAACAGCAAGGCCAAGGGCAGCAAATAGCGGCTGCGCTTCAAAGCCCGGTTGAAAACGGGCGCCCCCTTTGACGCCGGGCTTGAATATTGTTTCATAAACCGCTGAAATAAGGCTCGATTCGGCAGAACAAGCCGGATCGGAATGACTCTTTGTTGAGCATGATCTTGGCCGAAGACCGATTCCCACTTTTCGGGATCATGCTCCAGCGTGAGGATTTCGCCCATGGACAAGAGCCCCGACGCTTTCCGCACCATCAGTGAGGTCGCAGAAGATCTCGACCTGCCGCAGCATGTTCTGCGTTTCTGGGAAACGCGTTTCAACCAGATCAAACCGATGAAGCGCGGCGGCGGCCGCCGCTACTACCGGCCGCAGGATGTCGAACTGATCAAGGGCATCCGCCACATGCTTTACGACCAGGGCTATACGATCAAGGGCGTGCAGAAGCTGCTGCGCGAGAACGGCAACCATTTCCTGGTCGCCATCGGCAGTGGCGACATGGCGGCCGTCGAGGCGATCTCGCAACGCCGGCAGGCCGATGCGGTGCCGCTGACGCCGGCGGCCCAGCCGCGCGGCGCCGATGACGAGATGCTGGTCGGCGAGCCCAAGGTGAAACCCAGCCGGCGCTTTTTCGGCCTGGGCAAGACCGACGACGAAGGCCCGGTGCAGCCGGGCACGTCGAAACTCTCGCGCGACAACCGTGCTTTGCTGCAGGAGGCGCTGTTCGACCTTCTGGAATGCAAGCGCCTGCTCGATCAGGTGCGCTAGCGCATGACCCCGAAAATCGGAATCGATTTTCGGAAAGGATCATGCGCAAAATTAAGTGCTACAGCGACCCTTGCGCGTCCAATAGGACGCGCGGCGCTGTAGTGCATGTCGCCTAAAAGCCTACCCTCGGGCTTGAGCCGGATGCGCAGCGGTTTTGGGACAACGACGCATAAAAAGAAAAAGTGGGTCGCATGAATTCCTAGACGCAACGTGCTTTAAGGCCCGATCGATCGCCGGCAAAAACCGGAACTGCTTCCGAAATCATGCGTTCTTTTTCGCAAAGGAAGGAAGCATGTCATGGTATCTTTTTCGACCCTCTCCGACATCGACCTTGAAAAGCAGGTCGCATCCCTCTCCAGGGAACTGGCGGCGCTGAGAAAAGCCGTGTCCAGGCGCGGCAGCGCCTATTACGAGGACGGGCGTGACACCGCGTCGGACTATTACTCGGACCTTGCCGAGCGCATCAGTGACGCTCTGCCTGCGATCAGGAGGCATAGCAGGGTGATAGAGAAGACAGCCCGCGATCATCCCGCGACAGCGGCCGCTGTCGGGCTGGTTGTGATCGGGCTCGTCGCCAGCCTGTTGCTCAGCCGACAGCAGAAGACGTCGCGAGCGACATCCAGATCGGCACGTTGAGATGAAAGAAAATGGCGGCCTGGACGGCCGCCATTTTCGTTGACAACAAGTCGATCAGCGCGCGAGCTTGAGCTTGTTCTTCGGGCTGACCTGCGCGGTCTGGCTGCATTTGCCATAGACGGTGCCGTTGGGGTCGGTAGCATCCGTGTATGTACCCTTGCAGTCGAGCTCCAGCACCAGACAGTGACCCGCGCCCTTACAAACCGCGCCGCCGTCGCTGGTGGGATGCGTGCCGTTGGCGAAGGCCGAGCTCGGAACTGAAATCGAGCCGAAGGCCGAGACGACGATGGCAGCGGCGAGCGAAAGGCGCTTGAAGTTCGAAATATCAGTCATTTGAGCATTTCCTTCTCTGGATCGAGGATCGCCGTCAGGGCGTCCTTCTGGTTGGGGACCGCCTTTGTGGCGTCCATACCGTCTTGGTGCGGCCCGGAGAGGAAAGGTTCACGCGTCGGTTCAAAAATATTCGCAGCCCCCTGGCGCGTTCTGCCTGCATCAGGCTCCCGCCGCTGATTCGATCCGTTCAAAACGGCTGACGGCCAGCGACAGCCGCTTAACAAGGGAGCGGCTCAGAACCGTCGAACAATTCGGCGATCGGCCAGTCAAAGAACCCGATCGGAATGACGGTCCCGTGCCGGTGCTGCCGAGGCCTGTGCCGGGCTGCGCCGATCGGAATCACGATGCCGTGACGGCATTTTTGGCGCTTGGCAAATCACCATTGAGAGGGCATTCTCTGCGCCGTCTCAGGCAACTTCTTGATTTGATCAAACTCTTTAAATCCACGGAGTTGCCAAATGCCCCAAATAGCAACAAGCGAAGCTTTTTCCGAACTGTCGGCAACCGAAGCTGCCCCCGACCACAGCGCCCTCAAGGCCATCCGAGAAACCAGGGGATACAGCATGGAAGAGCTGTCTCTGACATGCGGCCTGGCGGTCGATGAAATCGCGGACATCGAGAACGGCAAGAATGCAGATTTATCGAAGCTTCGGCGAATAGCCTCCGCGCTCCGGCTTCCGGAAGACGCGCTGATCAATACAGCCGTGCTGACACAATCCGTGGAAAATCGACGGCCCGTCTCATAACAGCGACGCCAGAGGATCAAGCCAGACAAACGAGTGTGATTCTGGATTTGAAGTTCCTGAATGCTGACGACGCCCCAACAGAGCAGGAACTTCAAATCCACCATGCCGGGCATCGGCGCGACGGCCGCCGAATTCGGTTGACCCGAACCGGGTTATCACGATACATCGCGACCGGTCCGGAGTGTAGCGCAGCCCGGTAGCGCACTTGACTGGGGGTCAAGGGGTCGTCGGTTCGAATCCGGCCACTCCGACCATTAAATCCTTGAGATCCCTAGTTTTTATTGAAGGCGCCTTCTGGCGCCTTTTCCATTTTCGGAACGAAAGGCGCTCAAATCGCCCGTTTTCGGAACCCGGAGTCCCGAAAAAGTCCCGAAGTGAAAGCCCGAATGTTCTGCATTCGTGCGCCTCGGCTACTCCGAATCTAGCCTGCGTAACTCTCCAGGAACCCGAAATGCGTAGGTCGCGTCCCTACAGGTGGTGTAGCTCGGCGGTAGCGAAGCCGCTCGCGAGCGCGCCCTCGATAGCGCTGTAGCGAGCG
>NZ_NPKJ01000036.1 GCF_002284575.1 Mesorhizobium temperatum | reverse complement strand
GTGGCACGCTGATCAGCCCGGCCCCATGCCGGAGAGCGCGGCGACCAAGCCGTCAGCTACACCACTCCCTGGGACACGATCCGGTCATTCTCCGAAAAGAACTGCTTCTCAAATTCCGGATCGCGAAAATAAGGGTACAAACGCCGATAAAATGCACGTGACGCGTCTGGGCCTTTTCGCGTCTCAATGATCTCCTCACGCACAAGGGGGGAAAGCCCGTCTAAATCTGGATCAAAGTCTGGGCCGTTGGCGCCACTGCACAAAGCCCGCGAAATGCGCTTGGGCAGCAGTGCCGCGGTGGCAAGCGCGTGCATCCCGCCGGCGGAATGGCCGTACACTGCTGCGATTTCGATTGATAGATGATCGAGGATGGCTTCCACAACCGGGACGATGTCGCGGACCTTACGCCCGGGCTGAGGGGTTGAGCCACCGTAGCGTTGACGATCGAACGAAACGAGCCGGCAGAAGAGCGCCCCGTTGGCCACGTAGTTCACAACGTGGTCAAGGCCCGAGCTGGGGGTCCCATGAATCCCAACGACAACCGGGACGTCGGGCGGCCCAACCTCGTATGCGCGGACGGTCCTGCCTTGTGGCATTGAGACCTCGAAGACGCGTGGAGTCAGGTACTTGTCAATGAAAGATTGCTCTTCCGTCGCTCCAGACGATGAGGCCGTGGACGGATTCGCCGGGGAGGACACATCAGCGTAAGGTTGTTGGTTCATGATCGTTTCTCCTGATAATGTGGAATAGCGCTGCGGCTTGTCCCACCTGCGGCGTCAGAGATGATTTGCTCCGATGGGACCGCAGGTGTAGCGCGACAATCAGCATGATAATTTGCCCGTGACCGCGCTCTGAGAGTCTCATCCCGATTGACGCTGAGTCTTACCTTGATTGTCGCCGCGCACGCAGGTTAGGGCCGGCTGCTGGGTTATTCTTCACAAAAGGCGGCCCGATGAAGTCGCACCTGTTTCAAAAATGCGGGCCTGTCGCAATCGTTGCGGCATGCCAGGAACCTGCCGCTCAGCCCGGTTCGATCAGGCAGCCGCCTAACCCATTTGGTCTGGGTTAGGCGGCTGCCGAGATACGCAAACGCGGCGCCGGGCTCTCGCGGCGAACTCGTTATAATGAACAGCGCTTGATTGACCTTCGATTGTGGGGTTTTCGCGGTCGGTAGATGGGCAGATGGCTATTCAAACGCCGTAACTGATCGTGCCCACTGGCGTGGCGTAACTAACGGCTTTGGTCGACGTGCTCTCCGGCAAAGCCGGATTGATCATCGTGCCACTGCGGACGCTTGCCGGCGCTTTGCTCATCGACGCACCGAGCAATGGCCCCATCCGGATTGCCAACCGTTACGTGCTTTCGCCACGCAGGATCGTCTCGGCGGCATCAGCCAGCACCTGACAGCCGAGCACTAGGTCAGCATCGTTGGTGTTTTCGGTCCAATGGTGGCTAATACCGCCGATGCTTGGCACGAAAAGCATAGCAGACCTTAGTTTACGCCCCACGACCTGTGCATCGTGACTGGCGCCGCTTGGCATCCTCACGTAGGCGCCGGGTGCATGGAGCGCCGCCGCAGTCTCTATTGCTGCTTGGAATGCCGGATCCATATGCCATGGTTTGCCGGTACCGGTGCGTTCAATGTCGGCGCGGCAGCCGGTTTTGATCGCGGTCTCTTCGACCAGCTCCCCTAACACCGCATCAAGACGCTCTAGCACCGGCATCTCTGAATCGCGGAACTGGAACAGCATCTCTGCCTTGCCCGGAATTATGTTGCGGGCCCCCGGCTCCAGCGTGATGCGGCCTGTGGTCCAGACAGAACGCGGGCCGGCGACTTCAGGAAAGCGCTCGGCAATGGCCATGGTCAGCGTAGCTGCAGCGACGCCCGCATCCTTTCGGATAGCCATGCGCGTCGTACCGGCGTGGTTCTGGATGCCGTAGAAGACGATTGAGTACTGCCAGATTCCTACGATACTGGTAACAACACCGATCCGCTTGCGCGAGGCTTCAAGCGCGTCGCCCTGCTCTATGTGTGCTTCCAGATAGCCAACGTGGCGTCCCGGCTCCACCAGAGATCGGGGAACGCTGGCTAGGCCAGCCTCACGGAGCGCGTCCCTGAGCGGCAGCCCGTGATCGACATTCACGGCGCGGTCGATCTCTGCTTCTTCGATGTCACCGACGAACGAACGACTTCCGAGCAGCGGGATGTAGTGACTTTCTTCATCCGCCCACGCGACCGGGGCAATGGGAAGACCGAAGCAATCCGGCGTTTCCGCGAAGGCCCGGGCGATCTCAAGGCCGTAGATTACGCCGAGCGCTCCGTCGAGCCATCCGGCATGATTCTGGGACTCTGCGTGCGACCCGATGAGCAGCGATCGCCGCTCCGAATGCGGCATGCCGAACACATTGCCGACACCGTCGATATGCGCCTGGAGCCCCACGGCTTCGTATTGTTGGGCAAGCCAGCGTCGGCTGTCCATGTCCTCTTTGGAATAAGTCGGACGATGAACACCGGTCCGGTACGCGCCGAATTGCGCAAAACGTCTAAGATCCGAGAGCAACCGCCCGGGATTGATCTTTGGCATTGCTGCACCTTTCTGAAGTCCGTTACGGAGCATTCCGCCTTTTGGATGGCCTCGGAGCGGTACGCAGTCGCCATCACTTCGATACTGTGAGCAAGTCGTGGGACGATCGAGCCGTTGCGTCTATCGACTGCCTTTCACCACCAGCAACCGATGCCAGGTCTTGAGAGGACCACCTCGACAGAGCCGGCTGATGTACCGCGGGCTCATTTGCGTCGAGTCACTCCCCAGCATAGGCTTGCGATTGCTGCATCATTTCCCCTTCAGTGATCCCAGTATCTCAAACAATCCTGCTAGAGACCGACACCGGAATCAGGAAAGCCTTGGCTGCGACCTGGCCGCTATTAAAGCCACTTTCCAGGTCCCTTCACCGAATTACATCCTGAAACTCTCGCTCAACCTTGCCGTTAGCTGCGGGGTGGCCGTCTTATCCCCTTTATCGTGCAAAAACGGGCGGGCGCCGCTTTGCCCAAGGAAATGCATTTTCTAAATCCCGCGCCACCCGGATAACGGTCGCCTCATCGGCAAACCGACCTACAATTTGAATGCCAATCGGCAACCCCTCGGCGCTGACAAACAGTGGCAACGACGCAGAAGGTTGGCCGGTTAGGCTGAATGAAAATATGTATTGGCAAAGTTCGGCGAAATCGAGATCAGTATACTCATCAGCCGACATGTTCCTGAGATCCATAGAGTAGGCATCGTGTGGAAGAGCGGTACACGGCATAGTTGGGGTGAGCAAGAGATCATAACTCTGCACTGCCACACCGACATCGAAGCAAAGTTTGCGGGCATACTCAAATGATTTCGCCGCGTGGGACAGCGGAAGTTTCTTTGACCTCTCGTAGCGTTCCAGGTTGAGAGGTTCGAGCGTGCTCTCATCCACCTTTCGGCCGAGAGAGTTTGCAATGGCATCTAGCCTCGTATAGCTAAGGTAACTGCTGGACACAATAGTCTCACGATGGTCGAACACAGAGAACGGAGGGCCAATTTCCTCAACAATATGCCCCATTTGCTCCAGCACTTTGGCCGTTTCCGAAACCCGGTCGCGTATCTCTGGGTCGAGCGGCATCTCCGTCCACGAGCTCATTGCGACGCCGATCTTCAACCTACCGCCCGAATCTGATAGCTCGTCGACATATGGGCGTTCAGGTCGGGGAATAAGGAACGGATCACCAGAGTAGCTTCCCGAGAGTACGTCGAGCGCCGCCGCCGCGTCGCGAACTGTCCGACAGAGAACGAACCGTCGACTTATACCGTAGCCTGGGTCCTGCTCATTTGGCCCACCGGAGATGCGACCGCGCGAAGGATTAAAACCCACAAGCCCGCAATAGGATGCCGGGATACGAGTGGATCCACCACCGTCACTGGCCGATGCGATGGGCACGATGCCGGCAGCCACTGCCGCTCCTGATCCAGAGGACGAGCCGCCTGCAGTTCGATCCAGATTCCAGGGGTTGCGCGTAATCCCGCACATCGCAGTTTCACTTAGGCCAAATGCACCTAACTCGGTCGTAGTCGTGCGTCCGACAATGCGAAGTCCTCCGGCACGGACCCGCTCCACGTAATAGCTATCGATGGTAGGACGATAGCCTTGATATAGTCGGCTGCCGCATTCATAAAGTCGGCCAGCCTCAGTCGAACTTATGTCCTTTCGCAGGAAGGGCACTCCCGCGAAGGGCCCTTCCTCTGAGCCGGGCACGGTTTCAGCGTCGTTATAAAACTCGATTACGGCATTGATCGTAGGGTTGATCCGATCATTAGCTTCACGTGCAAGCCGGGTGAGCTCAACAGATGTGACTTCACGACTGCGAACTAGCTCCGCGAGCCCGGTAGCATCATAACTGGTATACTCATGCAAATTCATGTGGATCCTCCTCACCGCTCCAGAAGCAGTCAATATCGCTTAATACATGCCCAAAGTTTCTATGTTGTTGTCGTCCTTTTTCCCTGCGGTTCGGGAGAGTTGCCGGGGTAGTTGCTCATCGGCGCAAGACGACGGGTCTCTCCCGAATGACCTTCCTAAACGCGGCGTCGGCTGCCTCTGTAGATAGCACAGCTTCCCACGGGAAAAAGTTCAATCCGAACCTGGACGTGCAATGGGCGTTCCAAAAAAACCGCCCGGATTGACGGCTTCAGCGCAACTCGCCGAAAGCTACACCGTCATCCGCGGCTCAAAGTTTACGCAATCAAGCGCAATCATGTTCCGGGATCGTCACGGTGGAGCTCGACCGTGAGCCTCTTGGCATTATCGACGAAGTCAAGCGCGCAGTGCGCGCGGCCACGAGGTTGCCCAGTGCGCGACGCAACAATAAGAGCTGTGTTACCGTTTCACCTAGGCCGCTCGGCGAAGAAAGCATGGCGGGGAGAACATAGTCTTGGACGGAACCCTTCCGCCCTGCGGCACGATCCTCTTTCACCGGGTGTCGGACCGCCTGAGGTGCTCATCGACCACTACCGATCCCTTATTCCCAGGTTGGGAAGGCCCGGTGAGTCGTGCTGGGGTCCTTCGGCGCATTGCTCAACCAACGGAGACTTGGTGGGTATCCGCGAACAAGCCGCTCTGCCTCGAGCCGCCAATGAGATTAGATGTCGGCGGCCCGCGACGCCGGGAGGGTGCTGAAGATGCGGAGACGCCCGTTTTATCCTCGTGGCGGCCCTCATTTGACGTTGGCCGTCCACATGGGGTTCTCTGATCGCCGAGCTGACCGCAAGCTCCTTTTTGCCTTGTCCGAGTTCCTACCGGCTCTGTGGTTCTCTTCGCGGTTAACACTGGGTCACCGCATGTTAGAGTTCAGGACGTGGGTGTCTCAATGTAATCGACGCAGTACCTAGGTTAGGGCTGCCTCCCCATGTACGAGATCACCGACGCCATCGTCCCGGGGCGGGTGTTGCTACGGGCTTAGCTGGTGATCACGCAGCAACGAAGAAATGCCGGCAACCTATGACGTAGGCGGTTTTTGAGACACGCTTCGCACCGAAGCCATAGGCATCGGCCTTCACGACGGCGGCCGCGCGGGCCGGCGTCAGCATCGAGGCAAGCTTCACATAATTGCGACCGAGAGCGCATAAGTCAATCGTAAGATAGCCCATAGGCCCCCGTAGCGTCAGTACAGAATTTCGGCATTTTCTGCATGTCAACTACAACTTTGGGCTTTTCTATCATGGCTGCTCTGGAAGCCATTGAACGCAATATCCTGAGGCTACTACGTCTCGATAGCGCATGAGCAATGAAGGTCGAGCCGAGGTCCCAAGCCGGCGTCGACGCTACGCCTTCCAACCACAATCGCCTCCCATGCTTTCCGGTCTCAAAATGTTGGACATCAGATGACTCCCAATTCTCTGCCTACCTCCGTGAAGGCCTCGACGGCACGGTCGATATCCGCACTCGAGTGTGCGGCAGACATCTGCGTGCGGATGCGGGCATGCCCCTTCGGCACTACGGGGAAGGAGAAGCCGATCACATAGATGCCGCGCTGGAGCATCTTCTCGGCCATCTGCTGCGCGATAGGCGCGTCGCCCAATATCACAGGGATGATCGGATGGTTCGCGCCAGCCAGCGTGAAGCCCGCCTTCGACATTTTCGAGCGGAAGCGGTCGGCATTGGCGTAGAGCCTTTCGCGCAGCACATCGCCTCGTTCGACCAAGTCGAACACCTTCAGCGACGCCCCTGCAATGGCGGGCATCAGCGTATTGGAGAAGAGGTACGGCCGCGAGCGCTGGCGAAGCCAGTCGATGATCTCGCGCTTGCCTGAAGTGTAGCCGCCCGACGCGCCCCCAAGCGCTTTGCCGAGCGTGCCAGTGATGATGTCGATGTGGCCCTCGACGCCGCAATGCTCCGCCGAGCCGCGCCCATGCCTGCCGACGAAGCCGACCGCATGGCTGTCGTCGACCATGACCATTGCACCATTTTTTTCGGCCAGATCACAGATGCCGGCAAGATTGGCGATGATGCCGTCCATCGAAAAGACGCCATCGGTCGCGATCAGCTTGAAGCGGCTGCCTTTGGCCTTCTTCAGTTCCTCTTCCAGCGCGGCCAGGTCGTTGTTGGGATAGCGGAAGCGCCTAGCTTTTGAGAGCCGTACACCGTCGATGATGGAGGCGTGGTTCAGCGCGTCGGAAATGATGGCGTCTTCTTCGCCGAGCAGCGTCTCGAACAGACCGGCATTGGCGTCGAAACAGCAAGAATAGAGGATCGTGTCTTCCATCTTGAGGAATGAGGAGATGCGCGCCTCGAGATGCTTGTGCACTTCCTGCGTGCCGCAGATGAAGCGGACCGACGCCATGCCGTATCCATAGCGGTCGAGCGCAACCTTTGCTGCGTCCCGCAGATCTTCATTGTCGGCGAGGCCGAGATAATTGTTGGCACAGAAATTCAGAACCTTGCTGCCACCCGCGACTTCGATCATGGACGACTGCGTCGAGGCTATGACGCGCTCGGATTTGTAGAGCCCTGCAGACTTCAACGCAGCCAGTTCCGCCGACAAATGGGCAATGAAAGCGTTCTTCATCTGCAACTCCGCAGGAAATGGCGTTGAGTACGCCCTAAACAAGTACATGTATCCCTGACGGCTCGATGCTCGTCATCGACGGGGTAACCGCTTTGGATTTCGCTCAGCCTCGTGCGCCACGAGGCATTTGGTAACGTCCCAGCTCCGAGCCCGTCATATTTCATAGGGATTGTGACAACGAGCAAATCGACATCATCACTTCCCGGGAGATCGACGAGTCGGTCGCTTCGTTGAGTAAGCGTCGTCGGCGCGTGGCGCGAGCCCGGCGGTGCAGAAAGTTGCGGCGCCCTCGCGAATTGCGCTCGTCCTCCGTCCGGTCTCCCAGCCGGAGAAGTCGATGCGTGTCGGCCAATCCACGATATCCACGGCGACGCCCCCCGAAGCGCGCCTGCTCGACTTTCGGGAATTTGTGTGACGACAGCTCATCGAGATCGCTAGGACGCCGCTCGCCAAATCGCTCTCGCAGTTCATTTACTCATTACGCTCACGGGTAGATGACCGCAGTCGACCATGCCGGATCATCGTGCCTTTGCCAGTAGAGATCGGTGAGCCGACGGGTGATGGATCCGACATGCCCATTGGCGATCGCTGTGTCGTCGATGCGAGTCACGGGCATAATACCACCGGCAGTGGATGTGATGAAGACTTCGTCAGCCCCTTTTAACTCAGCACGACTAATACCTGCAGCCGTGGCCGACAGCCCAATCTCAGCGCAAAGGTCGAACACAGTCTGGCGCGTGATGCCCGGCAGCACCCCAAAAGCTGGCGTCCTCAGGGATCCATCCTTTACAACGAACACATTGAAGCCGGGCCCCTCCGCAATGTGTCCATTCGTATCTAGTATCAGCGCCGTCTCCGCTCCCACGTCGTAAGCGTCAAAAAGACCCTTCACGAGATCGAGCCAATGATAATTTTTGATCGCCGGGTCGACCGATGTCGGCGGGATGCGGACGGTTTCGCTGATTGCGACGTGCAAGCCTCTTTCCAGCTGTTCCTTGTTGGCAACCGACCCAAAAGGGATAGCAAACGCCATGAAGCGGTTCTCCGCCTGGCGGGGATCGCGGCTGAATGCCGGCGATGAACCGCGCGTGCAGATCATCTCCACGTATGCTGATTTGTGCCCAGACAAAGCAACACAGGCTGCGAGAATCGATTCGATTTTCTTGCGATCGTAGGGAAGTTTCATTCGAAGGCGTTCAACCCCCCCAAAGAAACGATCAAGATGCAGGTCCAACCTGAAGAACCTGCCATTCCAGACGTGCACAGTGTCGTAGGTGGCATCTGAGTGCAGGAAACCCCAATCCAAAACGGAGATCTTTGCCTCGGACATCGGCAGATATTGCCCGTCCATGAAAGCGACTCCGTGCGGATACCGACGTCCATCAACGTGATGCTCATCGACGGTTGGAAGAACAGGTAAGAGCTGGGTCATTTGTCTATCTTTCCGATCCGTTTACTCGGCCAGGTCAAGAATTGCCCTAGAGCTTGCGCTCGAAAGTGGCTCGTATGACATCGCTGGAAGGCATCGTTACGGCACCAGCGATGGTGACGCGGGAGACGCGACGTTGGGCACCAAATTCAGACGATCGGCGAGCTGCAACAGTCATTCGTCGGAAAGAAGTGAAATGAATCGGTCAGGCAGCCGCCTAAACCATTTGGTCTAACAGGCTGTTGAAGAAGTCTGCCGTATTGCCTTGAGGATGGCTTCGTCGCCGTTGTGGTAGGCGAATGTGATCTCGATCGAACCGTCGTCGAGCAATTCGGCGGAGCCGTCGCCGGTGACTTCATCCATCTCGTCGAAGCCGGCCCATGTGAAGAAGATCGTCGAGGGGCTGTAACTGAGATCGAGGCCGGCTTGCAGGGCGCCAAAGGCGATTTCGCTTTGGTTGTCGGCTCCGATGGTGATGGTTGCGGGTCCGCCGAGGTCGAGATAGCCGCGATCCCACAGTCGGCCTCGATGATGCGCCAGCGGCCGATCGTTGGCAGCCCGCGGGCGCGGTCATGTCGGCGCCGCCATGAGCTTCGACAGCCGCACCAGATTATAGGCGGCGGCAGCGAAGGTGAAGGCCCATCCAACCCGGCCGCGGCCGCGCAACTTGGTTTTCTCCTGCCCGGCGATCGTCTTTATCCAGCCGAACGCCTCCTCAATGCGCTTGCGGATACGCTGGCTGACGGCATAGCCGCCGTGCCGGGTCGTGCGCCCGTCAATCGCCGAACTTCACCCGTTCGTGTTCTGCGCCACATGCGGCGTCACCCTCATCGAACGCAACTCATTGATGAAGTCCTCCGCGTCATAGGCCTTGTCGGCGCCAAGCGTGATCGCCCGCGGCCGGTCGGCCAAGGGCTCGATCATGTGCAATGCCGCCACTCGCTCGGCATGACCGTCGGCCAGTGTCAGGCAAGCATCGACCAGCAGGCCGTGGCGGTTCTCCATCAGCCCATGCCCCATGAAGCAGAGCTTCGTTGCCTTTGCCCTTGCGGTAGAGCTGGCGTCAGGATCGGTGGTCGAGGCATGCGTCTCGTTCGATCGTTTCTGGCCATGGAAGTCCGCTTCGGCGTTGCGCCCGCCACCCTCAGCCGGCGGCTCGCCAGAGCCGTCCTTCGGCTTGACGCTCTTCTCGACGCCCACGCCTCGATCAGCGTTCCGTCGACCGAGAAGTGATCGGTCGACAGAAGCCTCTTCACCTTGGGCTGAGCACCGCCGCCAGGAACTTCGCCGCGATGTCGCCCTCAAGCAGCCGGTCGCGGTTCTTGGAGAACACCGAATGGTCCCACGCCGCGTCGTCGACGCCGATCCCGAGGAACCAGCGGAACAGAAGATCGTATTCCAGCCGTTCCATCAAAAGCCGCTCCGAGCGGATCGAATAGAATGCCTGCAGCAACATCGCCCGCAGCAGTTTCTCGGGCGGGATCGACGGCCGACCGATCGGCGAATACAGCGCCGCGAACTCTCGCTCCAGCGCTGACAGCGCCTCGATCACAATCAGCCGGATTGCGCGTAAAGGATGATCACGCCGTACCCGCGCTTCAAGGTCCACGTAGCTGAACAGTTCGCCTGTCTGTTCGTCCCCGCCTCGCATGCATCGGTTCCGTCCCGTCGCAGACAATGAATCATCGTTGCAGACCTGTGGCGAGTTCCTTTTTCAACAGCCTGCTAGTAGTCCCGTCTGGAAGGTGATTGAATACTGCCAGAACCATACGATGCTGGTAACAACACCGATCCGCTTGCGCGAGGCTTCCAGCGCGTCGCCTTGTTCTATGTGTGCTTCCAGATAGTTCTGGTTTCACCAGAGATCGGGAAACGCCGGCCAGGCCAGCCCCACGGAGCGCGTCCCTGAGTGGCAGCCGTGATCGACATTCACCGCGCGGTCGATCTCCGCTTCTTCGATGTCACCGACGAACGAACGACTTCCGACCAACGGGATATAGTGACCTTCTTCCTCCGCAATTGGATCAAACATGCGCGAATTATGACGGCTCTGTTTCAACAGGGCCTTGCCTTTGAAACACAAATACGCCGTTGCGACCGCAATCTAATGAGACCCCGTAATGAGACCCCGTATAGAGACCGGACGCCAATACAGGGGAATAATCGCTTCTCGCACTTCGCGCGCGCCGCTCTACTTACATTATGAGGTGATATGAACCAACGATATTCCGATGCGTCCTACCGAGCGACTCATGCCGCACTTGTTGGCATGGCTGGTGCAGGACAAGCAACTGTCCTGATCTGCACCAGCTTTTGCCGTCGGGAGCTTGAGGGCATATCCAGGAAGGATAGTGATGCGTCATCAAGCCTGGGATCATACATCTACTGGAGTCGGATGATTTTAGGTTGACCTGTATCCGGCATTTGCAAAGTAGATGGTGCATTCGGTTGCGGAGCCGGCATTGGAGGCTTTCGCCGATCGCGCGGCAGACGGTTTTGATAGTTGGCGCGCCGCCTTCCTGAGCCAGTGCTTAAGCTTGGCAAAGAGGTGCTCGATCGGGTTAGATCGGCGAGTATTTCGGCAGGAGGAGGAGTCTTTTGGACCGAGCAGCTCGATTTGGTTTGGTGCCCCACCGCACTGCTCTTCGAGATCGTGATAATAAACACCGTTGTTTTGCGTGTGCTGACGGTCTCAATCGGACAGAAGTCTCGTCAATGTGTTGATGAATGGGCCATTTTCGGCACGCGATCCCGCGAGATTTGCAGGACCAATTCAGAGAGCCTTCGACGAGGTTACGCCAGGGATCGCGCCGCGGACGAATGGATCAAAGCTTCTGCACTCGTCCAGACACCAGCCCGCCGACACGACACGGAAGCAGCTCGGCTCCGAACGAGAAATCTCCTAACCCCAAAGGGAAATCGAAAATGTGTAAGTCTGGAAAGCTGGATGGTGAACAATGAAAATTGCCCTGGGGCCGAGACCCGTTGTGCTCATGGAGAACGTGTGGATACCGCTTCCCGACGGAACACGTCTCGCCGCAAAAATCTGGTTGCCCGAGGATGCGGCTTCCGATCCGGTTCCCGCTATTATCGACTACATTCCATACCGCAAGCGTGATGGCACGGTTCTGAGGGACGAAAGTGTATTCCGTTATTTCGCCTCGCATGGATACGCAGGCATTCGTCTGGACATTCGGGGCACTGGCGATTCCGAGGGACTATTCGAGGATGAATATGTCAAGCAAGAGCAGGACGATGCGGTCGAGGCAATCGAATGGATCACGCAACAGGCCTGGTGCAGTGGCAAGGTGGGAATGATCGGCATCTCGTGGGGTGGGTTCAGCGCCTTGCAAGTCGCCGCTCGCCGACCCAAAGGCCTGAAGGCGATCGTCACACTCTGCTCGACCGACGATCGCTACGCCGAGGATGGGCACTACATGGGCGGATGCGTCCTCACTGACACAGTATCTTGGGGCACAACGTGCTTCGTGATGATGTCCCAGTCCCCGGATCCCGACATTGTCGGCAAGGAGAGCTGGCACTCAATGTGGATGAAGCGGTTGGAAAGTGCTCGACCAACTATGATTGATTGGCTCACTCATCAGCGCCGGGATGATTTCTGGAAGCATGGCTCAGTCTGCGAGAATTACAGTGCAATCGATTGCGCGGTTTTCGCGGTCGGTGGTTGGGGAGATGGCTTCTCAAACGCAGTATTCCGGCTCCTTTCAAACCTGGACGCACCACGTAAAGGGCTGATTGGACCTTGGGGTCACAAATACCCTCATGTGGGTGTCCCCGGTCCCGCCATCGGTTTCCTGCAAGAATGCCTTCGCTGGTGGGACCACTGGTTGAAGGGGGAGGATACCGGCATTATGCAGGAGCCAATGTTGCGTAGCTGGATGCTCGACTCGGTCGAGCCTGCTGCCCACTATGATGAGCGGCCTGGGCACTGGGTCGCTGACCCCAACTGGCCTTCTCCTCACGTGTCGCCACGGATTTACCGCTTGGGCCTCGGCAGATTATCTCAGCAGCCGCTCCCTGAAGCCACCCTTGAAATCAGCTCCCCCGCGACGGTTGGGATCGCGGGGGGCGAGTGGTGCCCCTATGGACTCGGTGGAGTCGGTCCGGAGCATCCGCTGGACCAGCGCTGGGACGATGGTGGCTCGTTGATTTTTGACAGCGAACTCTTGACGGAAGCCACGCCAATCCTGGGCGCACCTGACATTGAATTAGAGATCACTTGCGACAAGCCGACGGCCATTCTAGCGGCTCGTCTTTCCGATGTTAGCCCATCAGGTGAAGTCACACGGGTCACATACGGGCTCCTGAACCTTTCCCACCGCGACGGACATGAAGACGTACAGCCTATGGAGGCTGGAAGATCGTACCGCATCCGCCTCGCCATGAACGAGGTCGGATATACCTTTCCGCCGGGTCACCGGATTAGGCTGTCTATTTCAACGACCTATTGGCCAATCGCACTTCCCGGGCCCGAGCGCGCTAAATTGACCCTAGAGGCGGCAGCCAGCCATATGCATCTGCCCATCCGAATGCCTCAACCCAGTGACCTCGACTTACGGGCCTTCGACGCACCGGAGGCTTCTGCGCCAATGGCGACTACGGTGCTGAAACCTGGAAGTGTCGAGCGATTCATTCGGATCGACCTAGTGTCGGGTAGGGTCAGCCTCACGGTCAAGAGAGACGATGGCTTAGTGCGTCTCGATCCTATCGGCACGGTGGTTGGGCACGAGAAGCAAATGATCTATTCGGTCGCCGAAAATGATCCCTCGACAGCCCGCACGGAGGTCTATGAGCGGTTCGACCGGGGCCGCGGAGCCTGGCAGACGGCAGTGGAGGGGAGAACCGTGTTGACCGTGACCAAATCGGACTTCCACCTACATTTTGATTTCAACGCATTCGAAAACGGCGAGCGCATCTTCTGCAAATCATGGTCGAAGAAGATTGCTCGTGATCTCGTCTGAATTGGAAAGTGGAGAACGGGAGGGAAACGATGTAGGGCGCCACTGCGATCAGGGCGACAACGATCTTCCGCTTGTCAGTTCCGTTTTAAAGTAAGCGGTTAGCTGATGGCGTCTTGCTTGAAGTTCCAGGGCATGAGCATTTCGATTTCGGCTGCGGGCCAGCGCTGAGCGATGCGGGTCAAGGTCTGGGAGAGCCAGGCGAGCGGATCGACGCCATTCATTTTGGCCGTGTGCAGAAGTGTGGCCACGGTCGCCCAGGTTCGTCCACCGCCCTCGCTTCCAGCGAATAGACTATTCTTTCTCGTAATTGTTTGGGTCTGATTGCGCGTTCGACGTGGTTCTATCATGCGCTACGCGCCAAGGGATTGCCGGCAATCTGCATCGATGCGCGCCATGCCAAAGCCGCTCTCGATATGGCGGCGAACAAGACGGATGCGAATGACGCCGATGGTTTGGCGCGTCTTGCTGAAGCAGGGTTCTTTCGCGAGGTGCGCGTGTGAAAGGCTTCGACAGTATGTTGACCCGCACGCTCGTAGCGGCTCGCACCCGGCTGGTCCGGATCACCGTCGAGCTTTCCATCCAGATCCGAGGGATCATGAAAACGTTCGGCTTGCTCGTTCCCGCCAGTAAGGGAACTACATTCGAAAAGAATGTCCGGAGCCTTCTTATCGATCGATCGAGCGCGTGCTCCTGTCGTGCTACCGATGTTGGAAGCTTGGCGCGGCATTCGGCATCCGTGCCGCCGAGCTTGGGCGCCAGCTTGTTCGCAGATGCACGTCAAAGCCAAGCATGCCCGCATACTCATGTCGATCCCCGGCATCGGCGCCATTACCGCAACCTCTTTCGTCACTGCCATTGAAGATCCGGGCAACTTCAAGAAGTCCCGCTCTGTTGCCGCTTGGATCGGCCTGACACGCGCCGCTACCAATCGGGAGAAGTCGATTATGACGGCCATATATCCCGACGCGGCGATCGACATTTGCGGGGACTTCTCTATGAGGCTGCGGCGGTCATCCTGACACCAGCTCGATCGACAGCAGCCTGCGCACGTGGGGCCTCAAGCTCCGGGAGAGGGTTGGCTTCAAACGAGCTGCCGTGGCTGTGGCGCGCAATGGCGGTGATAATGCATTCGATGCTCAAGACCGGTGAGTTCTTTGATCGAAATGCAGGCGCCACAGCATGAAATCTTGCGAATAGCGTTCAGGATCTGAGCGCCTAAGACGTCCCTGCCGGGACGTGAGCCGAGCCATTCCGCTGATGGGGTTGCACCGCTGTCTCAGCAAAGTGCGTCGTCCACATTGAAGGCTCGTCCGCGGAGCTCCCTCATGCGGCGACTGATGTCTACCGCGAAGACAACCATGCACCCGGCAGCGTCGTCTCGACGCAATTACATGCTTGCCGTCCCAGCGGTGATTAGACAACCTCATCAAAGTGGATGTTGAATCACCAGCGAAGGCCGTCGTCATATCACAATCGATTCCTCGATCGCAGGACGTCATGCGCGATAAGGCGTGGTATGCCGCCGGAGTATTTTCATAGCCACATCTCCGGAATTGGAGGTAAGGGAGGCCTAGGGCGGTGGCACAAGCTGCGCAGACCTCGATGAAGCCCCCCGGTCATTGTGGCTCCGCCTGCAGAACCGATCGAATGGCGTTTGCGGTCGTATCGACATCGTGATCGTTGACGAGATAGTGGAGCACGGCGCGAACGACGCCTTCGCGGAGCGTTCCCATCCGCACGCCCCGCTGCGACAGTGCCGCCAGGAAGTCTGGGACCGACAGACCGTCCCGTTCAAGCCGAAAGAACACCATATTCGTGTCGATGACTGAGGGCTCGAGGCGGATGCCGGGAATGTCGCGGATTTTCGTCGCCAGCAACTGCGCGCGCCGGTGGTCTTCAATCAGCCGGTCCACCATGGTTTGAAGCGCCACGATAGCTGCACTGGCCATGAAGCCGGCTTGGCGAAGTCCGCCTCCCAAGAGCTTGCGATAGCGTCTCACCCGGTCGATGAAGGGGCGTGTTCCGCACACCATGGAGCCGAATGGAGCGGCGAGTCCTTTCGACAAGCTGAACATGATCGAGTCGAAGTCCTTCGCCATCTCCGCCGGCGTCCTCTTCGACGCGATTGCCGCATTGAAGAAGCGGGCGCCGTCGAGATGCAGTGGCAGGCCGTGCTTGTCGGCAAGCTCGCGCACTTCCTTAATATAGGACCCAGGCAGGACACGCCCGCCACGTTGACAGTGCGGATTCTCCAGCACGATGACCCCTGGCGGCGCGCATTGGTAATCCCTCTTGTCGCGAATCGCCGAGCGCAGGTTATCCAGTGACAGCCGTCCGTCGGTTTCCGTCGGCACGGGGTGCAGAACGAGACCCCCCACCACCGAAACGCTGCCGGCTTCGAAGTCGTAGAGATCGGAGTGATCGCCGACGATCACCTCATGCCCACGCGGACAATGCGCGAGCAGTGCAGCAAGGTTCCCCTGGCATCCGCTCGATAGGAAAGCGGCGTCTTCCTTCCCGAGCATTTCCGCCGCCAATGCTTCCAGCCGATTAACCGTCGGGTCTTCACCGTAACCGGCGTCACCCACTTCCGCGTCGAACATCGCCTGCCGCATCTCCTGGGTGGGGAGGGTTACGGTATCGCTGAGCAGATCTATCATTCTTCTCTCCCATAAGTGGCATTGGCGATCAATGTCGCACGACGGACCTTCGGCGCCGTTCCGCCTCTGTCCAGCGGCAGGTGAGGATCAACAGGAACGGCGCGAAGTACCCTCAAACCCATGGTGTCCCGGCGAGATACCGAAGATGGCAGTGGCCGGTGACCAACACTGCATCGAGATCCGCACGCGCCATTGCCTCTAGTGCCTTCTGCTACGCCGCTCGTGCTCTGATCTCGGGAAAGGGACGCCGGCCTGCAGGAATCGCCGAAAACGCGCAGCCATACGCCATCCAAATTGGTCTCGACGAAATTATCGCCTTCAGGAAATATGATGCATAGGGGAGGCAGGTTTGCGCCAAAATGCATCGCCTTTTGAAACGCGGACCGAACTAAGTGCGGCGGTTTGAAATGTGTCAGCCTCTGAGACACACTTCGGACCGACCTAGGTTGAATCCGGAAGCGAGCGCAAGGGGAGCGCAGAATCCAGGAATATCGCAGGATCAGTTGCAACGCGTCTCTCTCATGCTCTCCACTGCACCAATGTCCGGCAACAATCACCTCAGATTTGACTTCTGCGTCGGTGCGGGGAGGCAGGTGCCGTAGATTATTCCTGTTCGCCAGGGGTCGGAAATGGCGTGATCGACCAACTGATTAAGTCGACAGCTCGCTGAAGGATCGCCTCGGTCTGAGCAAGGCTGGGTGAAGTGGCGATGACGTGTCCGATGCAGTCTCGGTGATCGCCTTTCCTGACTATCGGTGTCTTGAGCTTGACGTGCAATTTGACCTCGGCGACACCTAATATAGCAGTGGCCCGACTGTCGTCGATCCAATCGAGCGTGCCATCGCGATCAGGAACTAGGTACCGCGCGACCGCAGTGTGCGAATGCGTTCTGCGCAAATTCCATTCATCGCCCATGACAAGGTTGATGTGCTCGGTGACGAGATCGACACCGTAAGTCAGCTGGACCAGTTGAGGAGCGGGCGTGCCAGCAAGACGCGGGTTGACTTCAATGACGACTGGGCCACGCTTCGTCCACCGGAGTTCAACGTTCGTTGGCCCCCAGCCAAGGCCGAGAGCTCGCAAACAGCTCAGCGAAACATCGACGATACGATTATGCTCGTCATCAGTCAGCACGGCTGGATAGGCGAGCTCACGATAGACGAAATGGGGTGGGCGGCAGAAGCCAAGGGCGCCAATCCCAATGACCTCATTTCCCATTATGTCAATGCAATACTGCGAGCCTTGTGCGAATTCTTCGACCAGTATCCTCGGCGGGGACCGCCATATGTGCTTCCCGCCCAACAGATAGGTCGTATGTTCGGCTAACTCATCAAGGTTGCCACACAATCGAACACCTCTGCTGCCGAGGCCTACCGCTGGCTTAAGAATCACCGGCAGACCGATCTCCGCGGCAGAGCGTTCTATATCCGTCGCATTCGTGGCCAAGCGATAAGCAGGTATTGGAACACCGGCCTCCGCGAGGAGTTGACGTTGAGCGAATTTATCGCAGCATCGTTCAATGGATTCGGCGTTCGGTCCCGGAAGATCGAAATACCGACAGAGTTTGCCAACTGTCGCATAGAACGACTCTGTCGCGGACGTAATTCCAGCAATGTCATAGGTCGCATATAGCCGGGAACATTCGCGGATCAGCGCGTCGAGATTGTCTGTATCGACACGGATCGCCTCATTGCTTTCAGCCGCAAGATAGTCGTACTGAGCTGGATCAGCCGACAGTGTAATTGGATGAAGACCAAGACGCTGGGCCGCTTGGACGAACAGCAGGCCAAGACCCCTTATATTGCCTTCAACCAGGATGAGCGCTCTTCTTGCCATTCGTCTCGACCTTCTCTTGCGTGCTGTGCAGCGGCCCAAGCATGAATCAGCATCAGCTTTTAGCCGTGCCTGACTTCAGACCTTGTAGCAACGTATCATTGTCAGCAATTTGCGGTCGCAAAGCTTCGGTAAATTTATTTGAAGGAACTGTTGCAGCATTTTTAGTTATCGACGGTGTGGCACAGAGCATTTCGACGGCGTCGTCACATTACCGGCATTCGGCAGGCGGCCGGAAAGAGGTTAGTTTTCAGGCGCCGAGTGCCACAGAGGAGGTGTCACTCACATTTTGAGGGCTGCGGTTCGCGCGCTCCAGGGTCGTCAGCTGCGCTCAAGCGATGGCGCCCCGAGTGAAACAGATGGCACGCGGAACATCTCGGGCTGACTTGAAGTGCTTCATCTGTCTGGCCTGCTGCCGGTTCCATGGACACCGAGTTAAGGTGTTGAAGATGGAACCGGAGTTTCCCATGGAGAGAAGAAAGTTCGGCCGGGAGTTCAAGCTTGAGGCTGTTAGGCTGGTGAAGGAACGGGGTGTTGCGGTATCTGGACCTGCACGAGAATGTGCTGTGCAAATGGATATGTGATCTGTCGATCGATCCGCAGCATGCGTTTCCCGGCCGCGGCCAAATGAAGCCGGAGCAGCTCGAGATCGACAAGCTGCTACGCGAAGTGGCGAAGCTGAAAGGCGGAGCGCGACATCCTAAAAAAGACCGCAGCCTACTTCGCGAGGGAAATGACATGAGGTTCGCATTGATCGCGAAACACCGGAGCATCTGGCCGGTAGCATGGCTGTGCAGCGCACTGGATGTGTCCCGTTCCGGCTTCCATGCCTGGCTCAAGCGAAACCCCAGCACCCGGTCTCGGTATGACGTGGCTCTTCTTGTCGAGATAGACCGAAGCTTCAAGAGCAGCGACCGCACCTACGGCACACGCCGGGTCTGGCACGATGCCTGGCGGAGGGGCTCTCTTGCGGCCTGCATAGCATCGAACGGTTCATGCCGGAGAACGGCCTGCGAGCCCGGCCACGCCCGACGTGGCCTGCCGAAGGATGTTGGGGAGCGGCTGGTCGCGTCAGTATCGCAGAACATCCTCGACCGCGCCTTCGAGGCCTCAGCGCCGAACCAGAAGTGGGCGGCCGACTTCACCTACATCTGGTCGGTCTTTACCGGCGAATTGTGCGCTGCCGATCTCCTCTTCACCTTCCAACTATTCGCTTAACTCACGACGTGAATTCCATCGCCCTCAAACGGCCCGAGCTCTGGTCCCCACTGGGTGAAATTCCCCGCGGCAGGTCTAGGCGGCCGACCTGGTTCGACCAGCGAAGAGAGGCAGATCCTGCTCGATAGGGTCGAGAGCTACAGTAACTTTGTCCCCGCAGAGATGAACGGTCGAACAGTGCCACCGCGGTATCGCGGCAGCGTCAAGCCACCAGATTTGGCAGTTCCTGAAAAACGTCAACCCACTATCTTCAAGTCCTGTCAGCGACAAACGGCCACAAAATCGCCCTGCCACACGACGCTAAACGAAGATGAGATTTACGGCGCTCCGGCGGCCTGCTTACGGGCTGACCGGATCGATCCCAGAGCTAAATTCGCACTGTGCCCATAATCTGCGGGGTCGTGCAAACTCCAATAAGGCCACTAGATAGGAACCTGCCCATGACAATTGCGACGATGCCTGCAGTCAGCGAAGCCGATGCGCGAATTGAACGCCGACTTCGCGAGCTCGCAATCTGCGATTCAGGCTCGACCTGGGAGGCTCAAGACGAACTGTCCCGCGCTATTGCAGAGGCGGGCATGCACTTCGAGGGCGGGGCGTATCCCGTATGTCTCCGGCCCCTTGCGATAGACTGCTGTCTGGCAAATCACCTCAGTGCTACCGCTGAGGCTGTGGTCAAGCTTCTTGATGTCGCCGCTGAGCTGTATTGCTGCAATGAAGATGTACAAGACTTATTTCCTGCCTATAAACATTTGCGGCATTGGATCAATTGTCTCCCAAAACATCGTCCGATTGTAACAATATGCCGATTGGATGGTCTTTTCGACAGCAATGGCCATTATAAAATAATCGAAACCAATACCGAATCGCCTGGCGGCGTTATTCAGAATGGCCTCGCCGCAGAAGTCTGGAGCCGTATACCCAACCCATTGACACATGGCCTGTCACTCGACGTGAGCAAGCAGCCTTTCGCGAAAGATCCGAACTGCTTTGTCCGGGAGCTGGTGTCTGCCTATTATGCAGCGACCGGCAGCGAACTCAGAAGCGCCGCTGTGATCAACTTTCGCGGTCGGTACACAAACGAAGTAGACTGGATTGTGAACGGTCTAAGAGACGCAGGCGCCAAGACAGCGTTGCTAGATGCTAGCGCGATAAAGCGAACACCTCGTGGACTAACCGGCCCGGACGGCCAACTCATCCAACTTGTTTACAATAAACTCGATCCAAGGGACATCATTGAGGCCGGGGAATTAAGAGACTACTTAGACGCCTGCGCGTCTCAAGAGGTGGTTTCGATAAACCCGTGGATCTCCCAGTGGATATTATCTGACAAGGCCATCCTTGCTGTACTCAGCGATGATCGATTCAGCTCGAACTTCAACGCCGAGCAGATCGAGTTCATTGCACGCCACGTTCCATGGACCCGTCTTGTTACAGCAGGAGTAACAACTGACCCCGATCGGCGTCGGATTGAGCTCATCGGCTACATCCGGGAGAACAAGGCCAATCTTGTTCTGAAGCCCTCTAATGCAACCCGTGGCGAGCATGTCTTGGTTGGGCGTCTCACGTCCTCAGAGGTGTGGCAGGAACACATTAACCGGGCCGCCCGCAATCCATACGTTGTTCAAGAGTACGTCAGACCCGGAGAGGTTACGGCTCTGCACCCGCCAAGCCGGTCGATCAAGAAAATGGCGTATGGAATTGACTGTTATGTATTCGGTGGCCGCTTGGCAGGTTTTCAGTCGCGCGCAAGCTTCGATCCTGTGATGAACGTTGGGCGAAGCGGGATCCTACTACCGGTCGCTATCGACTAAATTTCCTGCCTGAGCTCGCCAAAGATGTGTCCCATTGCGTGAAGAGCTATGGTGTCGAGTCGATAAACCTCGTCGTATAGGAGTTGTCGCGAAACTTCGAGCGCCCGATGATCGCTTTGAGGAAGGTGAGATTAGTCGCCACACCGCGAAAATGCGGAATTGGCGCAGCGCCCGGTGTCGGCCTCCGGAAAATGGGCATCTCTCACTCGACGCTTGGTCCACTTCAGTATAACTCACACGATCGGTTTCGCCGCCGGCATCGCCGCAAGCAATTGTCTTGTTGGCTGTCTAGCGAGCAACCAAACCGCCCACTGTCGAGACGGTGCCAACGAGGGACGATGATCGGACGGTTCTCGAACGAGGCTGTCGGCTATGAGGGCCGCAGATTGTTCCCATTCGCCAACGGTCGCAAATGGTGTGATCGACCAATCAAATAAGTTGACGGCACGCTGAAGTATCGCAGCGGTGTGAGCACGGCTGGGTGAAGCGGCAAAGACATGTCCTATCGGCAATTTGCCTTTCCTGACGATCGGTGTCGTGGGTTCAACATACAATTTGACCTTGGCGACACCTGATACACCAGTCGCCCCGACAATAGAGGCGCCGTGGCTCTCGATGTGGACTTCCGTGAACCATCTTGTCCGCAGGATTTGTGCCGGTTCGGCACGTATCGTGCCGGTCCGTCTTGTTCGGCCTCATCGAGAGGGCGGCACTGGCATGACAGGCATCCAGACAAACGATCGACAAGCAGCGCGTGACCAACTCGTTACCGGTTCCACGCCGATCCCTGCAACCTTTTCCGCCTTCCCGGCCAGCCAGTCTGCAATCGCGTCTGGATCGGTCGGAACCTTCCCCACAGATGGCCGTCTGTTCCATCGAGACATCCAGAGCCGCCCACTTCATCATGGCAGTTCTCCTTCCTCGCGCTGCGCCGCTGACTGATTCATCGACAAGGTCAGATTAGCGAACTGCCCCCGGCATGTGAACGGCGCCACCCGCGATTACGCTAAGTGGTGTAGCTGGCGGTTGGCACGTCGGAGGGCGAGCCGATCTGGACGGAGTCCCACGCAAGCTGACAGTCGCGGCCTGCGCGGCGTGGCGAGCGGCGGCCCGAGACCTTCGCCTTTTCTGGGCTTTACCCACTACTGCGGGCGGACCCGGGATGGCCGGTTCATCGTGAAGCACAAGGGAAACGCCTGACGCGAAAGTTTAAGCCGTTGCGCGCCAGTAGGCCAGGCGGCTCATGCATATGCCACTGGCTGCTCGCAGTGGTTCGGCGTCGTTCTGCCCGGACACTACGGCTACTACGGCACGCCGCACAACTACCCAGCGCTCAATGGATTCCATCGGCAAGTGTGGCTACGGTGTCCGAGACGGCGCAGCCAGAAACGTCGACGCATGGGCCGGTCGTAGTTCGAGACCCTGACGGCGCGCCCCCCCTGCCAACTCAGCGCATCACTCGAACTTGGGCGCAAGCGCAGGTTCGAGCCGCGGGTTACCCTCGGGAAGAGCCGGGTGCGGGAAATCCGCCCGCGGATCTGTGAGGGTGAAAGCCGAATGGTGCTACTCGACCACGACCGTGAAGGCTTCGGCGCAACCCGCCCCATGCTACACCGTAACCCGCGGCTCGAACTTGACACGATCAAGCGCGATCATGCTCTTAAATTTTCGGATGTTGGGATTGGTATAGAGCTTCGTCTTGACGAAGACGTCGAAAGCCTCGACGTCCTCGACCGCCACGATCAGGACGAAATCGGCGTCGCCGGTGACCATATAGCACTGGGTAATCTCCTTGGCCGCCCGCATCGCGCGCTTGAAATCGTCGACAAGGTCCAGACGTTCACGGTCAAGCTCTACGGTCACTACAACGGTAAGTGATTTGCCAAGAGCCTTCGGATCCACGAGCGAGATATCCGCAACAATTACGCCATCCAGACGCAACTTGTTCACTCGACGCATGCATGAGGCAGCCGAAGAACCGACAAGCTCCGCGAGTTCGGCAAAGGACAACCGATTGTTCTTCTGGAGCGCCGTAAGGATTCTTCGGTCTAGGTCGTCCACCATGCAGCCGCTATTTCGAAGATTAAATAATCGTTTGAGAACTTTAACATTCGCATGAATTTTCGCAACGTTCATTGCAATTAGGCCCACAATTGAAACAAACAGGGCGCTTTTGGACCGGCAGGTGATCGAACGCGCCCATTCCGGATTAACCTCAGTCGGTCCGAGGTGGGTCAAAGCTGATGACATTTCAAAACCGCACGGCTTGTGTCATTCGTATTTCAGCAACCGACGCATTTTTGCGCGTACCTCAGAGTTCGAGGATAGTTGCATCGAGACGATCCGCTTGCGAGTGGCTGTCAATGATCGTGGAACTGGACCGCAATCTTTCGCGCAAGGAAGGGGACACTACGTCGGTCCACGATATCGTCGACAGAGGCCTGCCAGGCGGGATCGTCGAGAGCTGCGTCGCATGCGACCAAGAAGCTGAAGCCGAGGATTGTCCACGGGCCAAGAAGCTGAGCGCCACTGAAGCGTCAGCATCGCAGGTGCTATCGCCATAAGGCACCAGGCCGGCGAACATTACCCGGCGACGGCTGAAGGTACCAGCGATGGCACCGACGAAGATAGACAAATGAACGCGGGCAAGTTCGATGAAGTCTGCTCCAGCGCGTCCACCAGGTCGGAAGTCAGGACTTGCTGGCGGCCACAGTCAGCGTTAGCCAGCCAAGGGAGGAGACCTGCATAAGTTGCCGGATCGAGCGAAAGGTCGGGTTACTTGACGTAAGCATCCGGTCGGGCCGGTAGGGACCGCGGCGGGCCGGACTTAGTAGATCCATCGCGGCCCAGGATTTTGGCGAGGCGCGTAGTGAGCGTGGACATGGCAGCTGCCCGGGCAGCGCCGCGTTCGGAACCGGCGAAGAGCCACGATTTTCGTCCCACTCGGGATATGCTCCTGTCGTCGATCGCGCGAGGGGTAGTAGAGCGCCGCTGGAGGCTAGTTTCTCGGTGACGAACTTTGCTGTGTTGTGTAACCGATAGTCGAGCTCGGCATTTTCATGGAGATAGTGGCGCCATTCGGTTGCCTCGCGCTGCAAATCTCCGAACGCTTCAAGACTTTTCATGTTGCCACAGGCCCTCTTTTGAACGCATTGCGCCGAACCGCTTCGATGGTCTTTTCCGGCCACGTTCTGGTAAGAAAAGGACAGAGGATCAATGGAGCCCTTTTTGAGATGAGCTTTCCGCCAAACACCGCCTTTGAAACGTGCATGACACAAGGCGGTGCAGTTTGAAATCTCGCCAGCTCTTGGAACGTATCGAAGGAAGCCAGGTCGCTGCTTCTGGTAGATTTCGTGGGGCTCAAGGAAGAATGCGTTCGGCGAGGCGGCCTCGGGTGTGAGGTGGCGTGCGACGGTCACAAGCGACGGGTTCGGCATCGCAGGGCATGCCATCATGGATGGTGATGCCGGCCTTTAACTTCAAGGTGAGCGTTCTCGTTGGTAAGCGGTGTTTCGGGACCACCTTTCGGGAGTGGTCGCGATCTGTGAGGTTGCCGGTTCTGCATTGGGATCGGAGATCGACTTGTGTCTGGACTTGACTTTACGCTTGACCCGGAGCGGCAACCTCGACGTTTCGAGGTGATCAACGGTGCTGGCGGCCGGCGTCAGTGGTCGGTGGATGACAAAGCACGGATCATCGCGGAGACGCTGGAGCCGAACGCAATCATTTCCGAGGTCGCCCGCCGCTATGGCCTCAGGCCGCAGCAGGTCTTCGCCTGGCGCCGGGAAGCGCGCAAACAGGCTGCTTCGGTGCAGCAAGATTCTCCTGCCTTCGTGCCGGCGGTTGTGGCGGCGCCGCAACCTGTAGCTAGGCGTCCATCGAAGCAGCGGAAACGGAAAGCCACCCGAGACGCCGGCGTGATCGAGCTTGAGATCGACGGCATCGCCATGCGCGTTGGCCGTGGCGCCGATGCGAAGACCGTGACCGCAGTGATCCGCGCGCTGAAGGCGACGACGTGATTGGGCCGACGGGTGCGGTCAAGGTCATGGTGGCGACGAAGCCGGTGGACTTCCGCAAGGGCGCGGAGGGGCTGGCTGCGCTGGTGCGCGAGACGATGGGGGCCGATCCGTTCAGCGGGGCCGTCTACGTCTTCCGGGCGAAGCGGACGGACCGGATCAAGCTGATCTTCTGGGACGGCACCGGAGTCTGCCTTTATGCCAAGCGTCTGGAGGACGGCGAGTTCCGCTGGCCGAAAGTGCATGACGGCATGATGCGGCTGACGGCCGCGCAGTTGTCGGCGCTGCTCGAAGGTCTCGACTGGCGGCGGGTCCACGAGGCGCGCCGGACCCGCGTTCAGCGGGCTGAGCCTGACGTGTTGACTATCATCTGCGCCCGCTGGAAATCGTGTCAGGCATAATGCATCGCCATGACCG
>NZ_NPKJ01000059.1 GCF_002284575.1 Mesorhizobium temperatum | reverse complement strand
GCTTCCACGCCATCGCCGAGGGCTTCGCTCTTGCAAATCCAAACTAAACCACTCGAAGCAAATATGTGCGCACGCTAGCCCACAAGGGGAGAAGGGAAAAGCGGGCTCTACTCCTCCGGTTCCGTCGTGAACATCAGCGGATAGCCCTTCGCCTTACCGGCATCGGTCGCCCGCGTCGCCTTGGTCTCGGCGACATCCCTGGTGAAGACTGCGACGACGCAGACGCCGCGCTGGTGGGCGGTGATCATCACCCGCCGCGCCTGGTCTTCGCTCAGCTTGAATTCGCCCTTGAGCACCGTCACCACGAACTCGCGCGGCGTGAAATCGTCATTGAGGAGAATGACCTTGTAGAGCTTCGGCCGTTCGATTTGCGGCTTCGTTTTGGTGCGGGGTTTGGTGACGATCTCAGGCATCGGAACCGGCAACTGCGCGCAAAAAATTTCGCGTTTATTCTGACATAGGCAAAAGCGGGCGTCCATTTTGAGCCGCGCACAAACCGCCCTCCCGGCGGGCGCGGCCGTTCACAAGTCTGAGATTGCCGCTGGCGGCTTAGAGTCGACCTTCCTCCGATGAGAAGGCACTACCTTCTCAACACCGCACTCAGCACGTCCCTGACGCCGATGGCGCCGACGAAGCGCGACCGGTCGTCGAACAGCGCCACCGGTGCGGTCTGCGAGCGGTGCATGGCCAGCATCACCGTCTTCAGCGAGGTGCCGGGATTGGCCCAGAATACCTGCGTCGTCTCCTCCGGCTGCGCCTCGACATCGGCGCACGACACCCAGAACGCCGGCTTGCCGTCGCGCTCGGCCGCCGCCACCAGCCCGTGCTCGTCGATCTTGAAACGCGTCGTCTTGCGGCGGTCGAGCCACACCCAGCCGTCCTCGCCGTGGTCGAGGTCGCGGCGGTCGCGCATCACGTTCCAGGCGGTCAGCACCGAGAGCGGATTCACATTGGCGATGAAGTCGCGGACATAGTCATTGGCGGGACGCAGCACGATGTCTTCCGGCGCGCCGGTCTGCACGATGCGCCCGCCTTCCATGATGGTGATGTGGCTGCCGATCTTCAGCGCCTCCTCGAGATCGTGGCTGACGAAGATGATGGTCTTCTTCAGCTCGGCCTGAAGCTGCAGCAATTCGTCCTGCAGCTTGGTCCGGATCAGCGGGTCGAGCGCCGAGAACGGCTCGTCCATCAGCAGGATCGGCGCTTCGGTGGCAAACGCACGCGCCAGCCCGACGCGCTGCTGCATGCCGCCGGAAAGCTCGTGGGCGTATTTCGACGCCCACTGGTCGAGGCCGACGAGCTTCAACTGGCGCTCGACGCGCGCCTTGCGCTCGGCTTCGGGCACGCCGGAAAGCTCTAGGCCGAAGCCGACATTTTCCGCGACGGTGCGCCAGGGCAGAAGGCCGAACTGCTGGAACACCATGGCGACCCGCGTCTGTCGGATGTGGCGCAGCGTGGCGGCGTCGCAGGCCGCGACATCGATCATGCGGTCGCCGTCCTTGACCATGACGTTGCCGCGCGCCGGCACGTTGAGCAAGTTGACGGCGCGGAGCAGCGTCGATTTGCCGGAGCCGGAGAGGCCCATCAGGACGGAAATCTCGCCCTCGTTGACGGTCAAATTGGCGCCGGCGCAGCCGAGCACGGCGCCGGTCTTCTCCAGGATTTCCTGACGCGTCGCGCCCCTGTCTACGAGCGCCAGCGCTTCCTTGCGCGCCGCGCCGAAGACGATGTCGACATTCTTGAAATCGACCGCAGCGCTCATTTGGCGGCTCCCGTGCCGATGCGGCTGATGCGGTCGAGGATGATGGCGAGCACGACGATGGCGAGGCCGGCTTCGAGCCCGAGCGGGATGTTGACCGAGTTCAGCGCGCGCACCACCGGCTTGCCGAGGCCGTTGGCGCCGATGAGCGCAGCGATCACGACCATAGAGAGGCAAAGCATGATGCACTGCGTCAGCCCCGCCATGATGGTCGGCAGCGCCGCCGGCAGCTCTACCTTCCACAGGAGCTGGCGTTTTGTCGCGCCGAAGGCTTCGCCGGCCTCGATCATCGGTTTCGGCACCGAGGTGATGCCGAGATGCGTCAGGCGGATCGGCGCGGGAGCGGCGAAGATAACGGTGACGATGAGGCCGGGAGCGATGCCGAGGCCGAAGAGAATGAGCACCGGGATCAGGTAGACGAAGGTCGGCATGGTCTGCATAAGGTCGAGGATTGGCTGGAGATAGCGGTAGCCACGCTCGTTATGCGCCGCCCAGATGCCGATCGGCACGCCGATGGCCATGGAGGCCGCAGCGGCGCCCACGACCAGCACCAGCGTCTCGACGGTTTCCTGCCAGAGATCCTGGTTGACGATGAACAGGAGGCCGAGCGCGACGGCAAGCGCCAGCTTCCATGATTTCTGCAGGTACCAGGCAAGCCCGGCTATGGCGGCAACCAGGAGAACCGGCGGGACGAGCAGCAAAAGGTCGACCAGCCCGTCGAGAACGACGGTGAGCCCGTCGGCGATACTGTCGAAAAACCACTCGAAATTGGTGGTCAGAAAGTCGAAGAAGGTCTTGCCCCACCGCCCGATCGGGATCTTGAAGCTCGAAATCAGTTGAGAAACCGGATCCATGGCAAATGTCCCCTCATTCTTCTTCACCCTCCCGCTGACGGGTGGGTCGAACCGCGCAGCGGAGTGGGGTGGTCACGGTTATGCTCCGTTCTGCACCACCCCCACCGCGGCGCGTGCCGCGCCGACCCTCCCAGCAGGGGGAGGTGTAAGTCTGCTACGAACCCAGCGCGGTTTTCACGGCGGCCGCGGCATCGCCGCCGTCGAAGGTCGTCACACCGGCGAGCCATGGCGTCATCGCGTCCGGATTGGCCTTGAGCCATTCGGTAGCCGCGGCCTTCGGGTCGGCGCCGTCATTGAGGATCGCACCCATGATCTCGTTTTCCATCTTGAGCGAGAACACCATGTTCTTGAGCAGCGCGCCGACGTTCGGGCATTCGGTGGTATAGCCGGCCCGGACATTGGTGGCGACGGTCGCGCCGCCGAAATTCGGGCCGAACACCTCGTCGCCGCCCGACAGATAGGCCATCTTGATGTTGGCGTTCATCGGATGCGGCTCCCAGCCGAGGAAGACCACGTCTTCGCCCGATGCGGCCGCCTTCTGCACCGCCGACAGCATGCCGGCCTCCGAGCTTTCGACGAGCTCGAAATCCTTCAGGCCGAACTTGTCGGAAGCGATCATGTCGAGGATCAGGCGGTTGCCGTCATTGCCGGCTTCGATGCCGTAAATCTTGTTGTCGAGCTTGTCCTTGAACTTGGCGATATCCGCGAAATCCTTGAGACCGGCGTCATAGGTGTGCTGCGGCACGGCGAGCGTATACTTTGCGCCTTCGAGGTTGGTCACGACCGTCTCGACCGACTTGTCTTCGAGATAGGGCTTTATGTCGGCTTCCATGGTCGGCATCCAATTGCCGAGGAAGACGTCGACGTCCTTGTTCTTCAGCGAGGTGTAGGTGACCGGAACCGACAGAACCTGCACGTCGGGCTCGTAGCCGAGCGCTTCGAGGATGACGCTGGCGGTAGCGGTGGTTGCGGTGATGTCGGTCCAGCCGACATCGGCAAAACGCACCGGCTTGCAGCTTTCCGGCTCGGCGGCGAGTGCGCCGCCCGCGGAAAGAAATGCCGCCAGACCGAAGCCGGCGGCGAATAGTTTCATACGCGACATCATGTATTCTCCCATTGTGATCTATCGGCGAGCGAAGTTGCGGTTTTGTCTCCGCCTTGTTTCGTCAGCCAAACACCATTCTGGTGCGGTTTCAAGCGATAAGACAATCGCGACCAACGGCGCGGGCTGGCCGATCAGCGACACGTTCGCCGCTTTTCTGGTGAAATGTCAGGACGCCCCTCCCCGCGCCGAGACAACTCGGCTTAAAAGGGCGGCATGGCCAAGCTGTACTTCCACTATGCGACGATGAATGCCGGCAAGACGACGATGCTGCTGCAGGCCTCGTACAATTACCGCGAGCGCGGCATGACGACGATGCTGTTCGTCGCTGGCCACTACCGCAAGGGCGATACCGGGCTGATCTCGTCGCGCATCGGCCTGGAGACGGAAGCCGAAATGTTCCGCGACGGCGACGATCTGTTCGCCCGGGTCGCCGAGCATCACGACCACACGACGGTGCATTGCGTCTTCGTCGACGAGGCGCAGTTCCTCGAGGAGGAGCAGGCGTGGCAGCTCGCCCGCATCGCCGACCGGCTGAACATCCCGGTGATGTGCTACGGCCTGCGCACCGATTTCCAGGGCAAGCTGTTTTCCGGCTCGCGCGCGCTTCTGGCGATCTCAGACGATCTGCGCGAGGTGCGCACCATCTGCCGCTGCGGCCGCAAGGCGACGATGGTCGTGCGCCTCGGCGCTGACGGCAAGGTGGCGAGACAGGGCGAACAGGTGGCGATCGGCAAGGATGTCTATGTTTCGCTCTGCCGCCGCCACTGGGAAGAAGAAATGGGCCGCGCCGCGCCCGACGATTTCATCGGCTTCACCTAAAGCGCGTCGCGTCTTCACGCGACGCGCTTCAGTCTTGGGCGACATGCATCAAGCCTGACCAGCGCTATTCCGCGTTGCGTGCGCATGGAGCGGTGCGAGGAGGAGGGGAAAGACCGCGGCAAGAAGAACCGCGATCGGTGAGCTATTCGTTGCTTTGTGACGGCAGTTATGCTAGTAGTTTGGCCACGGTGCTGATTGTGCCGACGACCCGCCGCCGAGGCGGGTTTTTTGTGTCGGCTTTCGGCGCCATCCTTTATCAGGCTGCTAATCTTCCGCCTTCCCTTCCCCCCATGCCACACATATATTCGCGGCGGTTCGCGACACGAAACAGATGCCGAAGCGGGAGGCCCCTATGGCGACATTGCAGAATTTCGATGCCGAAATTGCCAAGACCAAGCAGGTCGTGCAGGACATGCGCACCAAAATCGAGCAGTCCGGCACGGTGCTCGACACGCTCGCCAAGACCGACAAGAAGATCGGCGACGCCAATTTCGACCTCGAGAACGCCCGCATCGAGGATGTGCTGAAGCAGCAGAAGGTGATGGAAGGCAACATCGCCGACCTGATCATCGGGCTGGAAGACGCCACCAACGTCTTCGGCGCCGAATTCGAGAGCATGAAGAACTACACCGGCTGGGAAAGCTTCGTCGGCATATTTTCCGACCAGAGCAAGCAACGCATGCGCACCGACCGCGTCCGCAACATGTCGCTGGCCGGCAATCTGCAGGAGCTTCTGGCGAAATCCGACACCATCGTCGGCATCCTCAAGGCGCAGAAGCAGATCCTCGACCAGCGTTACAAGACCTCCGAGGCCAGCCTGTCGCAGGTGATCGAGCGCCGCAAGGCAACCATGTCCAGTCTGGAGACTGTGCAGAAGCGCATCGAGGAGCTCAATCCGATGCTGCTCGACATCGAGAACAAGATCGCCGCCTCGACCAGCCAGAAGGAGCGCACCGAGCTTGAAGGCGAACGTTCGAAACTGGCCACGGAGTACAACGAGAAGCAGGCCAAGGAGCAGGAACTGCTGGCCGAAAGCCAGACG
This sequence comes from Mesorhizobium temperatum, assembly GCF_002284575.1. Classification (GTDB taxonomy): domain Bacteria; phylum Pseudomonadota; class Alphaproteobacteria; order Rhizobiales; family Rhizobiaceae; genus Mesorhizobium; species Mesorhizobium temperatum. Next base: position 16,238 of record NZ_NPKJ01000059.1, on the reverse strand, counting down.
CTGGAGCGCTACACCTCGATGTTCCAGACCTTCGTCGATTCGCTCAACAACCAGATCGCGGCGCAGTCGACGCTGATCAACAAGCTAACCATCGATACCGAGCAGCGCATCGTCCTCTACAAGGCGCTGGAAGACTCGCTGAAGACCGCCGCCCAGCAGGACGTCGCCCACAAGATCAACACGCTGGGCAGCCAGGTCGACAACACCGCCGAGGAGACCATGGCCGGCATCGGCGCGGCCTCGCAGAAGCACATCGGCGATCTCCTCGAAATGCACGAGAAGAACATGGTAGCGACCGCCGACATCCAGCGCCGCAAGAAGCTGGCCGACGATGCCTTTGCCCGCCGCTTCGACGACGTGCTGAAGAAACACAATGCGGCAAACTACGTGCAGTCGTAATTGCTGCACCCGCATCGCTCCAAAGGGCTGGCTGCATGACCCCCGAAAACGAAGCGGCAACGCGTTATTTCTCGGCGATCACGGCGGCACTCAGCGGCCTCGAAGTGTTCATGCGCGACGATCGCTCGCCGCTCTACCGGCACGGCATCGTCGCCAAGATCGTCGCCGAATATATTGCGCGGCTCGACAACTCCTTTTCCTGCTGGCGCAACCGGCTGGGTTTCATGGAGACGTTCCGCATTTCGCGCGCCGAAAGCGGCTTTCCAGTCTTCCAGAACGTGCTCGAACTGGAAAACGATCGCCGCCAGGCCGATACGCGTCTCGCCAACATACCGCTGGCCGACGAGTTGCGCGAGGAAATGGCCGACTTCATCCTGCGCCACAAGGAATTCCCCGAGGCGCTGCAGAAGTCGATGGCCGAGCGGCTATATCTGGAGGGCGTCAGGAGCGAGACGACCTTCGGGCCGTTCACCTTGGCGCAGACGGCAAAAGTCTCGGTCAATCCGAAGACCGGACGGCCTTACTACCTCGTCCATTGGGCCGCCTTCGACGGCAGCGCCAACCTGCCGCTGGTCTACATGGTGACGGTCGAGGATTCCTCCGAAGATATGATCGGGCAGCTTGTCGACCGCAACGGCAAGCTCAACGACAAGGTCGACATCCCGCTTCCCGTCGAAGGGCTGCTCAATCCCGAGCTTGCCCACCGCTTCGACGACTTCACCGAGAAGAATTCCGCCTACACGCTGTCGCCGGCGACGATCGCCGTCAACCTCGACAAGGATTTCGAGCCGCTCCACCCCAAGCAACTGCGCCGCGTCGTGCTCGGGCCCTTTTATTCGGCCGGGATTACCGACAACAATTCGACGGTGAGCGAAGTGCTGGCCAAGGTGCGCAAGCCGGAAAACGCCTGGCTGCTGACCTGGACCATCCAGGAGGTCTATTCCAAGGCCGAGAAGCCAGGTCGCAAAGGCCTTTTCTCAAGCGAGAAGGCGACGCAGGAATTCTTCATCGACACAAACGATCTGGAGGCCGCGCGCCAAGGCGTATCGAGTTACGAGAAGCACGCGCTGATCCCGCATGAGGCCTACCAGGCGCTCTACGCCGCCGGCGAGGCGCAGAAGATCTTTTCCGGCTACAAGGTCCACATCCTGTCCAAAGGACAGGTCATCAGTGACGTCTGACCGTCAAACCACGGAGCATCCTTCATGGACACCGGCCTGACCACGATTTCGGAAGCGGCAATCGAAAAGCACCGCGCCACGGCGCAGAGCTTCATTACCCGCGTCGTCGTGCTGGAGGACCCGTCTAGTTCCTCCGGAACCGCGCTGGCCGGCACCAACCGCCGCTTCGTCTCGACCGTCTCGGTCGGCTCGGTGCGCCGCACCCGCGAGGTCGAGCTTTCCAAGACCGTCGCCGCCGTCCATCCCGACGACCAGTTGCTGAGCATTGCACAGCACATGCTGCTTTATCGCACCCGGCGCGGGCTGGCGATCGCGCTGGCCATCGCTGATGTCTTCGCCGAAGGCTCAGATCTCGAGAGCTTGAAGGCGAAAAACGCCCGCGCGCCGCTCGAAGGCGACGAGGCTGCCACCTTCAAGAAGCTGCTGTCGGCTTCGGCCTATATTTCGGCGTTCAGCCTCGCCTCCTATTTGTTCCAGTTGATCGACAGCGACGGCGAGGCGCCGAACGATACGCCCGAGCCGGACTTCTTGTTCGACACGCCGCAGGATGCGGTGAAGTCAATTGTTGCCGGTCTCGACAGGGCGATATCAGGCGCGAAGGACGACGCCGACCTGATGACCCGGGCGCGCGCCTTCGCCCGTGTCGCCATTGACGGGCTTTTGGCGCGAAAGGGCCGCTTCGACGGCATCGGTCCGTTCGAGAACGCGCATATCCGCATCGACGTCGACGACTTCACCCTCGACGGCTTCGACGTCGCACCGGGCAAGCGGTCGAAGCCGCTGGTGATGACCTTCAAGAAGCCGGAAGAGGTTGTCGGCAACCACATCGCCAAGTACCAGTCGGTGAAGCTCGCCAAGATGCTGATGGCTTACGATTTCGAGCGCGAGCTGAACCCGTTCGTCGAACTCGGCGGCTTCCTGTTCACCTTCATCGGCGACGGCGCGCCCGGTACCGGCAAGACGACGCTGATCCAGATGATCGCCGGTCTCGTCAACGGTTACTGCCAGGTCGCCGGCTATCCCTTCGCCTACGAGAATTTCGGCGTCGACCAGATCTCCTCCTATCAGGGCAAGTCGGGCCAGAACTGCCGCCAGTTCATCAACAATGTGCTGAACCCGCGCGTCATCGGCTTCGGCACCATCGACGATATCGATCAGGTGGCGGCGCGCCGCTCCGACGATCGCGCCTCGGCCGGCCAGCAGGAAATCACCGGCGTCCTGATGGACGCGTTCGGGGGTGCGGCCACCGTGGTGCGCGGCAACTGCTCCTTCGGCATGTTCTCCAACTATCCCGAAAACGTCGACGACGCGCTGCGCCAGCGCGCTGGCGCCCGCTGGCTGGTCGATGGGCCCCAAACGCGCGACGACTACATCGACATCTTCGTGCTGCTCGCCGGCAAGAACCACAAGATCCCGCTCGGCGACCACAAGCTCTACGCCGCCCAGGAGATCCAGCGCGCAGTGATGGAAGCCTACGAAGGGCATGAGAAGCCCAGGGAGGACGGGCTGATGAAGGTCTATGAGCGCTACATGAAGGAGAACGGCGCACCGAAGTCGATGGCCGACATCGGCACCTATCTGCACATGATCAAGGAGGCCGAGCCGCGCTTCACCGGCCGCGCAATCAAGAACGTCACCGATGCGATCAAGATGCGCGCCATGGACATCGAGCTGCCGGACGAGTGGTTCGAGAAGCCTGAAGTCTTCATGCACAAGAGCTACGACGACAAGAAGGCGATGATCGAGAAACTGCGCGGCCCGTTCTCGATGGACATGGTCATGCAGGAGGTCAACCGCTACGCCGACTCGGAGTTCCGCTACTCCGACAAGTCCGACGACGCGGCGGTGACCAAGATGATCCGCGACACCCGCCTGCGCGACCGCGCGGTCCGCGAGATCGAGGAGTTGAAGAAGAAGGGCCTGTGGAATGCGTGAGGTTCTTCCTTCTCCCCGTTCACGGGGAGAAGGTGCCCGAAGGGCGGATGAGGGGCAGCGCAATGCGTGGTGGAAACGAACCGAAAGTATCAAAGGCCCGGCAACTTCGGAAAGTTGAAAACGACGCCGAGGAAAAACTCTGGAGCGAACTGCGTGGACGGAGATTGAATGGCCATAAATTTGTTCGTCAACTGCCAATCGGTCCATATTTTGCAGACTTCGCCTGCCGTGAAGCCAATCTGGTTGTGGAAGTTGATGGAAGCCAGCACGCAAATCGATCTCAGGATCGGTACAGGGACGAAACGATGAACCGGAACGGCTGGTCGGTGCTGCGGGTGTGGCACGCTGATGTCCTAGCGAGTCGCAAAAGCGTGTTGGATACGATCGTAGCGGTCCTGGACGGTCGACTGGATAAAAAAATGATCGCTGTCGACGCGAAATTTCTGCCGTCAGCAACTTCAGAGGAAAGATGATGAGCGTCTGCGCCGCCCCTCATCCGCCCTTCGGGCACCTTCTCCCCGTAAACGGGGAGAAGGAAGAATGAGCCCCGCCAGGAAATCCGACCTTTTGCGCGAGAACGAGCTGATCTATGGCCGGCTGCTGACCATCGACGAGCCGCATCTCATCCAGCGCTACAACAAGGCTTTGGTCGCCTTCGGCCTGAAGCCGACGAAGCTGAAAAGCTTCGAGATCGATCGCACCGGCTTCTCGCCGCAGGTGGCCGAGGAATGCGGCGACTATAACTACCTCGATCCCAACAAGATCAACCGCCGTTTCATCATCCTGACCCCGTCGCAGATCGACCTGCCGGTGGTCCACACCGCCTTTTCCAACACGTCGCAACTGATGTTCGAGTTCATGTCGACGAACCAGCGCGCCATCGACGCGCTGACCATCAAGGATGTCATCTACGGCGAGATCGAGGATTCGGTCCCCAAGGTCGACGACATCGAGGATCTGCTGTCGATCAACCAGGTCGAGTTCAAGGTGCTGTCGGCGGAGGACGTGCTCGGCAAGGCCGCCGAACTCGGCAAACTCGTCGACCGGCTGAAGCAGGAGCCGGACGCCTGGCGCGACAGCGCCATGCTCAACCGCATGGTGGAGCTGGCCAAGATCTGCGGCGACATCCGCGAGAACGCGCTGGTGCCGGATCAGGTGATCTTTCGCCACAGCGCCTATTGGACCAGCCATTTCGGCGGGCTCTATGTGTTCATCGACCCCGATATGACGACGGTGATCAGCGACCCGGCAGCACCCGGCTTCCGCCGCTCGCGGCCGTGGCAAGTGAGCTACCTCTCGATCAACGATGCCGACAGGGTGTTCAAGTTCCTCGCCGCGACCGGCCGTATCGAACTGCCGCGTGCCTCATGGATCGAAACATCAGGCTATCTCGAACATCGCGCCGAGATGGTGGTGCGCGCGCTGATCCGCGACGCCGAGCCCGACCGCAACCTGACCGACGTCGACAAGGTCTGGCTGCAGACTTGGATCCACGGCCATGCCGACCTGATCACCAGGGACGGTAATTTTCCCTTTCTCAACGCCGCCAAGCGCGAGATCGCTCACCTCGGCTATCTCAAGATCGATGACGTGTTCCCGCAGCAGCGTTTCCTGGCGATCCGGGCCAAGCCCGGCCATCCCGACGCCTGGCTGACCAACCAGCTGATCTCGGATTTCGTGCCGCAGGACTTCGTCTCGCGCTACGTGTTCAACAAACCGGGTTTCTACAGGGACTATGACGGCTTCAGCGACGCCTGGCGATCGCATGTTGTGGACGTTCTGAAAACCACATATCTGAAAGACAAGGTGGCGTTTCGCACACGCCTCTACGGCCTTACCGATTGAATGACCGGCTGACTGACGAGGGGGTGACATCGCCATGCTTGATCCGATCGTGAATTTCTTCACACGGATTTTCCAGTGGATCGGCCGCGGTATCGGCTTCGCCATCGGCGTGATCCTGTGGCCGTTCATGTGGGTTGGGCGCTGGTACACGCAGCGCGGCTGGATCCTGAAGGCGGTGCTCGGCCTCGCTCTGCTCATGCTGGTCGGCCTCTACGGCTACTTCATCTGGAACACGCAGGTCTGGAGCAATTTCAATCCCGCGTATGCGCAGGCATATAATTTCACGCAGCCGGCCGGAACCGCCCCGCCGCAGCCCGCTCCTTCTGCCACCGGGGAAACCGCTGGCGTCGAGGGAGAAGTCAAGACCTGCACCAACTCGGCCATTGTCCAGGTCGCGGCCGATCTCATCGATTTCAACGTCAACGAGAACGCCTGGATCTCGTCGATGATACTCTACAAGCTCGGGTTCTTCGGCATGGACTGGGACCGCACGCCGTTTCTCGACAACAAGGCCTCCTTCCAGCGCGGCGTCAATCAGGCCATCCGGCGCACCGCTGTCGAGCTTGTCGACACACTGGGCCGCGTTCGCGGCACCAGCCAGATCGACCAGAACCTGCAGGATGCGCGCGGCGCCATCACCTTCGACGAGGAAACCTGGTATTTCGGCTTCCGGCCCTTTGGTCCGAAAACCCCGACGCCGAGTTTCTATCGCACGGCGGCGAACAGCCTTCGCGCCTTCAACGACCGGCTGATGAAATGCGAAGTCGTCTTCAACGCGCGCGCCGACAATCTGCTGCAGTTCGTCGACCGGATCGCGAGTGACATAGGCTCGACGTCCGACATGATCCGCGACCGTTCGCAGAACTTCAACAGCGGCTGGTTCGACACGCGCGCTGACGACCGCTTCTGGTTCGCCTACGGCCAGCTCTATGGGTATTACGGCATCCTGACGGCGGCGCATCACGACTTCCAGCAGATCCTCGACAATCGCGGCCTCACACCACTGTGGAACAGCGTGGAAGGCCAGCTCAAGGCAGCGCTCGCCATCCAGCCTTTGATAATCTCCAACGGCCGCGAGGACGGCTGGATCATGCCCACCCACCTCACCACGATGGGTTTTTATGTGCTTAGGGTGCGATCGAACCTCGTCGAGGTCAGGTCTGTCCTGGATCGGTGAAGGAAGCGAATGGTGAAAGAGGTCTTGGCTTGAAATCACCGCTGTCCCTGATCGAGATCAGCAAAGTGCCGAGGCAATAGTTCGGCCGCATATCACGGGAGAGCGGAACCTGACTGCCTCGTCGTCGTTCAACCGCTGGGTGGCAGCCAGCGAGGACACGAGATGGATATCCGGGAAGTTGCTCGAACTTTCTATGCCACGATCGACACGCAAGACTGGGATAAACTGGCCAGTCTGGTCTCTCCAGATCTCGCCGTTCATCTCGCCAGCGCCAATCCGATCGGCTTCGATGACTGGCGAAAATCGCTGACCGAGTTCTTTGTCGGATTCCCGGACGGACATCACGTCATCGACGACTATGTCAGCGAAGCCGACAAGGTGGTCACGCGCGGCCGCTTTCAGGGCACGCACACCGGCATCTTCCATGGCGTCGAACCGAGCGGAAATTGCGTCTCGGTTGGTGTAATTAACATTGATCGCGTCGAGAACGGCATCGTGGTCGAACATTTCGGCCAGCTTGACGGCTTGGGGCTGATGCACCAGATCGGCGCATTCTAGCGCGACCGCTCGAAGCGCCGACCGGCGCTCGAACCCTGTCGCATTCCGTGCATTCCGCGGCTGTTTTGAGACGGCAGGACGGCGCGTGCTCTGGCTTCTATACGGCGCGACAACCGGGCGCGAAGATCCGGGACAGGTCGACCGGGAAACAGAGCCGTCTTTCTCTAGAGGAAACATAGTTGCATGAAAGTTGACGCCACGGCAGCGACAGGGTTAGAACGTGCCCTCGCCTGCAGTGCCAGGCTGTTTCGAACAGGCTTGCGACCACACTGATCACACCCGTCCCCTCCACCGTCCAATCCAGAGGAAAGCCGCCATGGCCGAAGTGAAGTCCGACATCGAGATCGCGCGCGCCGCCGACAAGAAGCAGATCCAGGAGATCGGCCAGAAGATCGGGATTCCAAGCGAGCACCTTTTGCCTTACGGCCACGACAAGGCGAAGATCTCGGCCGAGTTCATCAAGTCGGTGAAGGCAAACAAGGACGGCAAGCTGATCCTCGTTACCGCCATCAACCCGACGCCGGCCGGCGAAGGCAAGACGACGACGACGGTGGGCCTCGGCGACGGTCTCAACCGCATCGGCAAGAAGGCGATCGTCTGTATCCGCGAGGCCTCGCTCGGGCCGAATTTCGGCGTCAAGGGCGGTGCCGCCGGCGGCGGCTATGCGCAGGTCGTGCCGATGGAGGACATGAACCTCCACTTCACCGGCGATTTCCATGCCATTACCACGGCGCATAATCTGCTTTCGGCGCTGATCGACAACCACATCTACTGGGGCAACGAGCTCGGCATCGACATCCGCCGCGTCGTCTGGCGCCGCGTCATGGACATGAACGACCGCGCACTGCGCGAGATGATCTGCTCGCTCGGCGGCGTCGCCAACGGCTTTCCGCGCGAGGGCGGCTTCGACATCACCGTCGCCTCGGAAGTCATGGCGATCCTGTGCCTTGCCACCGACCTGAAGGACCTGGAAAAGCGCCTCGGCGACATCATCGTCGCCTATCGCCGCGACAAGTCGGCCGTCTACGCCCGCGACCTCAAGGCCGACGGCGCCATGGCCGTGCTTTTGAAGGACGCCATGCAGCCCAACCTGGTGCAGACGCTGGAGAACAATCCGGCTTTCGTCCATGGCGGCCCCTTCGCCAACATCGCGCATGGCTGCAACTCGGTCGTCGCCACTACGACGGCGCTGAAGCTCGCCGACTATGTCGTCACCGAAGCCGGTTTCGGCGCCGATCTCGGTGCCGAAAAATTCTTCGACATCAAGTGCCGTAAGGCCGGCCTGAAGCCGGCGGCGGCGGTCATCGTCGCCACCGTGCGGGCGATGAAGATGAACGGCGGCGTCAAGAAGGAAGACCTCGGCAAGGAGAATGTCGAGGCGGTCAAGAAGGGCTGCGCCAATCTCGGCCGTCACGTCGAGAATATCAGGCAGTTCGGTGTGCCGGCGGTGGTCGCCATCAATCATTTCTATTCCGACACCGACGCCGAGATCCAGGCGATGAAGGACTATGTCGCCTCGATGGGCGAAGAGGCGGTCCTGTGCAAGCACTGGGCCAAGGGGTCGGCCGGCATCGAGGAACTCGCCAGCAGGGTGGTGGCGCTTGCCGAATCCGGCGTGTCGCAATTTGCGCCGCTCTATCCCGACGCCATGCCGCTGTTCGAGAAGATCAACACCATCGTCCAGCGCATCTATCGCGGTTCCGAAGCGATCGCCGACAAGTCGGTGCGCGACCAACTCCACGCCTGGGAGCACGCCGGCTACGGCAACCTGCCGGTCTGCATGGCCAAGACGCAATATTCGTTCTCGACCGACCCGAACCTGCGCGGCGCGCCCACTGGCCACACCGTGCCGGTGCGCGAGGTCAGGCTGTCTGCCGGCGCCGGCTTCATCGTCGTCATCTGCGGTGAGGTCATGACCATGCCCGGCCTGCCCAAGGCGCCGTCTTCGGAAAAGATCTTCCTGAACGAGATGGGCCAGATCGAAGGTCTGTTCTGAGACCGGACACGACAGAGGGCGACGCATCGCTGCGGCGCCCTCTTTGCTTCTCCGCGACAATTTTCTAAGCGGCGCTCCGCGCCAGCGCGCGCTGGTTGGATGCAAAGATCGTGTCGCGTTCGGGCAGCGTACCGGTCTTCAGACAGTCAATCCATTCGGCGGTCTTGAGAACGGCCGCAAAGCGCGACTGCAGGACAACAGTCACCACGCGATGGATGTCCTCGGCCGAGGCGTAGCCGGCGCTGTTGGCATAGGGCAATGACCCCGTTGCATCCGACAGGAACTCGACCGCAAAGCCCATATGGACGGCGTGGATGACCGTCGACAAATCGCAATTATGCGTCATGTAGCCGATGACCGTAATCGTATCGATAGCGTTGGCGCGCAGCCACTCCTCGAGGTCGGTACCGGTGAAGGCGCTTGGCAAGGTCTTTTCTATGTAGTGGTCACGGCTTCGCCTTGATATCTCGGGATGCAATTCTGCGCCATGGCTGCCCTTGGCGAACACCGGTGACGTTTCCGGCGCCAACTGCTTGATGACCACCACCTTAACGCCCGCCTCGGCCGCCGCGTCCATGGCGCGCGCCACATTGGCGACACTGTCGCGGAAGGGCGGGTGCTTGATGGCGAGGTTGCCACCGTCATAGTCGTTCTGAACGTCGACGACGATGAGGGCACGGCGTGGCGCTTTGCCGTTGGCTGATTCCGACATGGGGTTTTCCTTTCCCGTTTGACATTGATGGGTCGAGGATAGGCTCGGCATCGGCCCGCAAAAGTGTCCCGATTGACATTATTAGAAAGAATTGGGACAATCCAGATCTAACCCTCATTGGTGCTCATCATGGCCGATCCGATCGTTGCCGCCATCGCCTTCGATGGCATCAGTCCGTTCCACCTTTCCGTGCCGTGCCTTGTATTCGCAGAGGATCGCACAGCGCTCGGCCTGCCGCGCTTCGACTTCCGCGTCTGCGCGATTGAGAACGGGCCGATCCGCACCGATGCGGGGCTGACCATCAGCGTCCCCCACGGGCTTTCCGCGCTCGATGGCGCCGACATCGTCATCGTGCCTAGCTGGAAGAATCTCGAAGTCCCACCGCCAGCGGCACTGAACGAGGCGCTGCGTCGCGCGCACCGGCGCGGCGCGCTGATTGTCGGACTGTGCTTGGGAACGTTCGCTGTTGCGGCGACCGGACTGCTTTCGGGCCGGCGAGCCGCGACGCACTGGGCCTACACGGATCAGCTGCAGGCACTCTATCCCGACATTCTCGTCGAGCCGGAGGTGCTCTACATCGACAATGGCGATGTCGTGACTTCGGCCGGTGTCGCCGCCGGGCTCGACTGCTGCCTGCACATCGTGCGGGCCCGCTGCGGGGCCGAAGCGGCGCTGCGCCTCGCCCGGCAGATCGTCCTTTCTCCCCATCGGCAGGGCGGGCAGGCGCAGTTCATAGAACGCCCCATCGCCAGGACCGGCAATGCCGACCGCTTCACACAGGCTCTCGACGCGGTGCGCAAGACGCTGGGCGAGACGCACAGTCTGGACAGTGTCGCCGATGCCGCCGGCCTCACCCGCCGGACATTCACGCGCCGCTTTCAAAAATCGATCGGCACCAGCTTCGGCGACTGGCTGACCGATCAGCGCGTCGCGCTGGCGCAGCGGCTGCTGGAAGCAACGGAAAAATCAATGGACACGGTTGCCTTCGAGGCCGGGTTCGGCAGCGCCACCTCGCTGCGCCAGCATTTTTCGGCGCGGCTCAGAACCACGCCCGCGCAGTACCGGCGCGAATTCTCGAAGAACGCTCAGGACGAGCGCGTGGCGCAGGCGCCGAGGTGAGATTCGACTGTCGCTCGATCCCAGGACAATCGCTCAGGTTTGCGCTGCCCCTCATTGCCCTGCCGGGCATTTCTCCCCGTATAGTGACGAGGAGAAAGACGCCTTCGCAAAAGATTTCACCAATCACCAACGTTGCAGAAAGGGTGCGGAGGTGCGGCCGGCCCCTTCTCCCCGTCACTGTACGGGGTGAAGATGCCGGCACGCAGATGAGGGCGGCGCCAACGTCAAATTGCCATCAAGCCTGAGTTGTAGGCTATTTTTTCTCTTGAAGCGATTGCCCCGCGCTTGATCCTGCCCGTTCTTGAAAACATTTGCGTCATCTGTCATATATAAAAGCGACAGATGGCGCGAGGAGGCGAGCCATGACGATAGGATTGGAAAAGGCTGCACCAGCAGCAAAAAACAATGAACTGCAGAAGGTGGCCAGATTGCTGGGCGGCACCCGCATTCTATCGCGACACCTCCGGAGTGCGTTGGACGCCCATGAGCTGCTTGTGCACGGCCTGCCGGGCTCGGCGCTGGACCATCTCATTGGTCAGCTCGTCTTCATCCAGAAGACTGATTCGCTTGAGAAGGCCGTCGGCATGAGCTTGCGCACCTACCAGCGTCGGAAGGATGCTCCTTCCAAGCCTCTCAGCCAGGATCAGAGCGGACGAACCTGGAAATTCGCCGAGATCCTGTCGAAAGCGACTGACGTGTTCGGTTCACAGGCGGAAGCCGAGCAATGGCTCGAGCGCCCGGCGATCGGGCTCGACCAGCGTCGTCCCATCGATCTTCTGGCAACTCCGGCGGGTGTCGAGCTTGTGGAAGACTATCTCGAGCGGCTTGAATACGGCGTTTATGCATGACGCCGCTGCCGGCGGCGCTTGGCGGCTCCGACCTCATTGGCTGGCGTCTCGATCAGGCCGCGTTCGCGCCTACATGGGACAGTGGCGAGGGCGCATACAGGGTCGGCGGACGATGGAACAGCAGGGGCGTGCGCTCAGTCTACTGCTCAATCGATCCTTCGACTGCGATTCTCGAAGTTGCGGTCCATAAAGGTTTTAAGGCGCTCGACACGATCGCGCATGTGATGACGGCGGCGATAATCAGCGATGTCACGGATGTGCATATCGTCGACCCTGCCGCCGTTCCGAACCTTAACTGGCTGCGTCCGGGCATCCCGAGCTCTGGGCAACAGGCATTCGGCGACGATCTTCTCAAACGGCACCGGTTTGTGGTGATTCCGAGCGCAGTATCCCAGAATAGCTGGAATCTGATCTTCGACGCGAGCGTCGCGAAGGGCGCCTATGCCGTGAAGGTCCAGGAGGCCTTTGCGCTCGATACGCGATTGCATCCGCCCCCTACTAAGTGACCGTGCTTATCTCGCCGCTTCGCTGATTCAGCGGAGCAAAGGATGCTCAGCCGCGCCTGACCGGCCGCGCCGGGTTGCCGACGACCGTGGTGTTTGCCGCCACGTCGCGCGTCACCACAACACCCGCTCCGACGATGGCGCCGTCGCCGATCCTGGTCCCGCCGAGGATGATCGCACTGCCGCCGATCCAGGCATTGTCGCCGATCTCGACCGGCTTGGCGATCTCCAGGCCTTCCTGTCGCCCCGCTGCCTCCTTGTGATGCTCGGCGCAGTAGATCTGCACATTGGGGCCGAGCAGCGTTCCCTTGCCGATGCGGACTGGCGCCGTATCGAGAATGGTGCAGCCGGCATTGAGGAAACCACCGTCGCCGAGAAAGAGATTGAAGCCGTAGGCGCAATGGAACGGCGCTTCGATCCGGGCGCCCTCGCCCACAGCGCCGAGCAGCGACTTCAGCGCCGGTCCGATGTCGCCGCGTTGCCGGGGCGGCAGCGAATTATGCTCGAACACCGCGTCGTGCGCCATGACCCGCAGTGCCTCCAGCTCCGGGTCGAGGCAAGTATACCACTCGCCCGCCGCCATTTTTGTGCGTTCGCTTCCGGCCATGGCGGTGCCTCCTGTCTCAAGATCGTTCCAACGCACAGCGCTGCTACGACCTCTAGTCAAACGCCGCGCCTATGCTAGCCTGCCTTGGCAGGGCTGTCCTGAGCCATACAAACGAGGGGATCGATCATGCTGTATGGTCTTGCACTTCTGATCGGCGTCGTTGCCGGCCTTCGCACCATGACCGCGCCCGCCGCCGTCGCCTGGGGCGCCTGGCTCGGCTGGCTGCCGGTCGCCGGAACCTGGGCTGGTTTCATGGGCCACGGGATCGCCGTGGGCATCTTCACCATTCTGGCCATCGCCGAGCTGGTCACCGACCAGCTGCCGTCGACGCCGAGCCGCAAAGTGCCGCAGCAGTTCGGCGCGCGCATCGCCGTGGGCGCCTTCACCGGTGCGGTGATCGGCGCGACCGGCGGCGCCACCCTCGGCGGCCTGATCGCCGGCGCCATCGGTGCGGTGATCGGCACGCTGGGCGGCGCCGAGTTGCGCAAACGCCTGGCGATCGCTTTCGGCAAGGACCAGCCCGCTGCCTTCATCGAGGACGCGGTGGCAATCACCGGTGGCCTCCTGATCGTGGCGGCCGTGGCATGACGGCAAAGACATTCGACACCATCATCATCGGCGCCGGACAGGCCGGCCCGTCGCTCGCCGGCCGGCTGACGGCAGCTGGCATGAGCGTGGCGCTGATCGAGCGAAAACTGGTCGGCGGCACCTGCGTCAACACCGGCTGCATGCCGACCAAGGCCATGGTGGCCAGCGCCTATGCCGCGCATCTTGCCCGCCGCGCCGCCGACTACGGCGTGACGCTCTCCGGTCCGGTCGGCGTCAACTACAAGGCGATCAAGGCGCGCAAAGACAAGGTGTCGAACGACGCTCGCGGCAACCTCGAAAGCTGGATTGCCGGCATGGACAAATGCACGCTTTATCGCGGCCATGCGCGCTTCGAGTCGGCCAATACCGTGCGCGTCGGCGACGACCTATTGAGTGCCGAGAAGATATTCCTCAACACCGGCGGCCGTGCCTCGGTGCCCGACCTGCCAGGCATCAACGACATTTCGTTCCTGACCAATTCATCGATGATGGATCTCGATGTGCTGCCGCGCCATCTCGTCGTCGTCGGCGGCAGCTACGTCTCGCTCGAGTTCGCGCAGATGTTCCGCCGTTTCGGTTCGGAGGTCACGGTGATCGAAAAGAGCCCGCGGCTGATCGGCCGCGAGGACGAGGACGTCTCGGCCGCCATTCTGTCCATCTTCGAAAACGAAGACATCACGGTCCATCTCGGCGCCGGGGACATCAGCTTCGCCAGGCAGGGCAGCGACATTGCCGTGTCCTTCTCCGCTGGCAAGGCGCCGGCGGTCGGCTCACATGTGCTACTGGCAGTGGGCCGGACACCCAACACCGACGATCTCGGCCTCGACAAGGCCGGCGTCGAGGTCGACAAACGCGGCTTCATCGTCGTCGACGATCAGCTGCGTACCAGCGTGCCCGGCATCTGGGCGATGGGCGACTGCAACGGCAAGGGCGCCTTCACCCACACCTCCTACAACGATTACGAGATCGTCGCCGCCAATCTGCTCGACAACGATCCGCGCAAGGTGAGCGACCGCGTCGAGGCCTATGCGCTCTATACCGACCCGCCGCTCGGCCGCTGCGGCATGACGGAGACAGCGGTAAGAAAGTCCGGCCGTCGCGCGCTGGTCGGCCAGCGGCCGATGACCCGCGTCGGCCGCGCTGTCGAAAAAGGCGAGACGCAAGGGTTCATGAAGATCCTGGTCGACGCCGACACCAAGGAAATCCTCGGCTGTTCGGTGCTCGGCCCCGGCGGCGACGAGGCGATACACTGCGTACTCGATCTGATGTACGCCAAGGCGCCGGTCAGCACGCTCGCGCGGGCCATGCACATCCACCCCAACGTCTCGGAACTTCTGCCCACCATCGCCCAGGAGTTGAAGCCACTGGCATAGGCTACGACCGCAAGCGGCAAGCGCACAACGGCGCGGCTTTGGCGCCGCTGGCGGTCGCCGTGGCGGTGATGTCGCAGACGTTGGACCGCCAGCTGCTGGTGACGCACCCCGCGCAATAGTTGCGCCCATAGCGCAGCAGACTGGACCAATCGACAGCGTATCGGCGAAAGGGCATGTGTTCGGCCTCTTTCCAGGAGTCGTATCAAGCAGAAATCGATCGAGCGCATTGCCGGCGACAGCGAGGGCGTTTCCTACGAATTCCCAGTGCTCCGCTTCGAGGGTGCGGACAGCACGGCGCCTTCGGCCTATCTGCAGGCGGCACTGCATGCCGGCGAACTGCCGGGCGTCGTCGCCATCGACGCGCTGATGCCGATGCTCGAAAAGGCCGAAGCGGAAGGCCGCGTCAAGGGCAATATCACCATCGTGCCGCAAGCCAATCCGATCGGCCGCGCCCAGTATCATTTCGGCGAGCTTCAGGGCCGTTTTCATTTGGGCACCCGCACCAACTTCAACCGCGGCTTTCCGCTGCTGGCCGCGCCGGACACGACGCGCTTGCCGGACGCCACGTTTGGCACGGCCGACCAGCGGCTGAAGACGCGGCTGCTGCAGCTGTCGATCGGCCACGACATCGTGCTCGACCTGCACTGCGACGACGACGGCCTCGCCTACCTCTATGTCCATGCCAGCCTATGGCCTGCCATGGCGGATTGTGCGGCGGCCATGGGCGTAGACATGGTGATCCTGTGGAATGAGGACACCGACGGCACCTTCGAAGGCGCCTCGATCACACCGTATCTGAACCTCCCTGCCGATGTGGCCCGGTTCGACCGGCGCGTCGCCACCACGGTCGAGTATCGCGGCATGCTCGATGTCGACGGCGCTCTGGCCGGCCCCGATGCCGAAGGGCTCTATCGGCTGCTGGTGGGCCGCGGCGTGGTCCTGGACCAGGCCCTGTCCACGCCCGGCAGCTTCACCGGGCCCAATTCTTTCACCGGTGTCGTTGCACCGCTCGAAAACATCGACATGATGCCGGCGCCGCGGGCGGGCGCGGTCCTCTATAACGTGAAGCCCGGCGACCGTGTGGCAAAAGGCGCACTGCTCGCCACCATCGTTCATGCGCCGGGTGAAGCCGACGGCCGCACGCAAGTGTTCGCGCCGCAGGCGGGCATCATCCTGACACGGCGTTCCCGGCGCATCATCCGTGCCGGCGAAGATCTGCTGAAGCTGGTCGGCGACAGGAAGAGCGCCGATGCAAGGTCGGGAACGCTGGAGGATTGAGGGGCTCATGCCCTTCTCCATGCCCTCCATTGAATCCAGTGTCGGTAGCTTTTCAAGTTGTCCGGTTTTGGTAGCACATCATTTGTCCGCTTCCGTTTTGCGTCGAAGCGGTTCACGCG
>NZ_NPKJ01000054.1 GCF_002284575.1 Mesorhizobium temperatum | reverse complement strand
GGCCGGCGTGCATGGTCTTACGCTGGGACTGGCAGTTGACCTCGGGCCGGATGGTATACGTTGCAACACGGTTTGCCCCGGTTGGATCGATACCGAGCTGAATCGTGCCTATGTCGAGATGCACCCGGACCGAAGCTTGATCGAGCGGGAATTGGGGCAACTTCACCCGGTGGGAAGGATAGGCGCTCCAAAGGAGATAGCCAATGCGGTCCTTTGGCTGGCCAGCGATGAGTCCAGCTTCGTTAGCGGTGAAATGATCTCCGTCGACGGCGCGCGAACCAAGAAGATATCACTGCCCGCCATCTTGGATGAGGAGTACCGAGCCAAGCTGACGAAGCCGCAGTCATAGTGGTGCGTTGGCGACTTCGAACGGGTTGCGACGGGGGCTGTCGCTCGCCAGGATCATCCTGGCCCTCCCTGGAGCCGCACCATGGTGTCGACCTTCGCTCTCTTGCAGGCGGGCAGGTCGAAAACGACGACGTAGCTTGGATTCCGAGAGGGAAACGTTCGTAGAGGGTGTTGATAAATCCTCGATCGGCGAGAGAAAAATTCGACATTTATGGCGATGAGCAGTGGCCTCGGGAAGGGCAAGGATTGCGGTTTGGGCAATGTGAGCGTCTCCCCGACAAGGGACCTGTTTGGACCGGAGACATCGCGGACAGGTGTGCGAAGACATCGCGACCAGTTTCGTGCGCTCTGCGCGGGGAGATTCGTGGTGCCATTCGAAGCCAGGCGCGTGATGATCCAGAAGGAAGAATTTGTGAGCCTGGCGCTGGCGCCGGAGGAACAAGGGGGCGAGATCATTTCGGAATCGGGAGGCGACTTCCCTCGGAATTTGCACTCGCCGTCATCCTGCATCACATGTGGGTTGATGCGACAGAATTCCGCTACGGCAAGGAGCCCGGTCCCGTATCGGCGTGAAATGGACAACGGACAGATGAAGAAGGAATGGTTTCGCCCAGAAGGGCGATCCGGATCGTTCCCGTGGGACGATGGCTAGGCGATCTCGCTAGCAGGTACGATCCTGGGGCGAACTCCCCCAAGGTCGTTCAACAGATTGAGACGCCTCGCTCTACTGAGCCCATATGTGGACGTATATGGACCCCGCCCGATCGCAACAGGTCGGCTAGATCAAGATCGTCGGTCACAACTGCTGACGTATATCCGGCTTCCTGATGCGGCTGGACAACGTCGTCGCCGCGAGCCCCGATGGATTTTCGCGCGCTTCCACCTCATCGGCCCCTAGACATTGGCCAAAGCCAAGCCGGTCCACACACCAGGTTCGGGAAGCGACGGAATGACCGTTTCACCATCTCCTACCATTTTGCTGCAATTGCTGGGGTGAGACCTCCTTCTGTTATTCCTTCGTTTGCCGCGTCGCCTTAAGCTGCTTTCACCGATGGTGCGTGCTCGTAGACTGTGCCGCCCGAGAGCATGGCCCACACGATCCTCGCATTCTTGTTGGCGAGCGCGACAGCCGCGACATTGGGATGCCGCCTTTGCCGCAACTTACTAAGCCAAAGGCTTCGAGGATCCTGCTTGCCCGCTGCTTTGCCGAGCGCAGCGCGAGCGCCATGGATCATCAATGTGCGCAGATAGCGATCGCCGCGCTTGCTGATACCGAACAGGCGGGCTCGCCCTCCACTGGATCGCTGTTTCGGCACGAGACCGAGCCATGCCGCAAACTGGCGGCCGTTCTTGAAGCAAGTTCGATCACCTACGGCAGCGATCAAGGCTGTCGCGGTCACAGGGCCGATACCTTCGATCTTTCCAAGCCGCTGACATAGTTCGCTGTTGCGAAAGAGCTCCCGAACCCGCCGATCATAGGATGCAATGCGTTGGTCCAGTTCGACCAACTCCGTTTGCACTTCTCGGATCATCACCCGCACCAATTCATTGAGACCATCGTCGCTATCAGCAAGGACCCGGCGCAGCCGTGGGATGTCGCGGGCAATGACCACTCCATGCTCGGCTAGAAGTCCACGAACCTGATTGACGAGCTTGACCCGATCTGCAACCAGACGGCTGCGAATGCGATGAACCGCTTGAATTGCCAATTGATCGGCTGATTTCGGCAGAACAAAACGCATCGTCGGCCGGCCTACGGCTTCGCAAATCGCTTCAGCGTCATTCCGGTCATTCTTGTTGGACTTGACGTATGGCGTCACGAACTGAGGGCTGATCAGCCGAACCTCATGGCCGAGATCGGAAAGCACCCTCGCCCAATAATGCGCTCCGTTCGAGGCTTCCATGCCGACCAGACATCGTGGCAGATTGGCGAAGAAGCGGGCTACCGCATCGCGGCGTAACGTTTTGCGCACGACGACTTTCCCGAGGCAGTCGACACCGTGAACCTCGAGGACGTATTTCGCTAGATCCAGGCCTATTCGAACGATCTGCATGACATCCTCCTTCGTTGCAGTTGGCGTTCGAGATTTCACCTCGCCTGGAGGGCGGGGTCCATACCATTGGCCTCCTCCCTGCGAGATATTGGGTAGTGATTTGATCCCATCGCTTGCGATCATATGTCCGGCCTTTGTGTGCGGTCGCACGTGACTGCTGGCCAAGATGGTTTCCGCGACACGAGTTCCCAACAACATGGCGGTCTACAACGACCAATGGGGTTAACGGAGTGTCTCGAATCTCGGATCGATCGATCACACCAACTGCTCATTCTCTTGCAAGTTCCGGCACCAGCTCAGCACGGAAACAGTAGAGATGTTCCCGTGTCTGGCCGATCTCTATGCGGCGCGCGCCAAGGCTGGCGGCATAGGCTTCGCTTTGTAGATCTCGCCGCTCACCATAAGCTTCCAGGCGATGCGCGCGATCTTGTTCGCTAGCGCCACGGCAGCGAGTTTCGGCGGCTTGCGCTTGAGTAGGTCGACAAGCCAGGGTGAGACGGCGCCTCGGCCGCGTCGGACATGCCGGATGACAGCAGTAGCCCCGGCCACCAGCACGCTGCTCAAGGCTTTGTCGCCGGCGCGCGTGATCACGCCCAGCTTGACCCGGCCGGCAGTTGAATGATCCTTCGGCGTTAGGCCGAGCCAGGCGGCAAAGTGTCGGGTCGTGCGGCCCTGCGCCGACCCACGAACGTCCGGAAAAGAAAGCAGGAGGAGCTTGACCTCAAACCCCAATCAGAGAAGGCCTTAGAATGGCCTCAGAGCGCTAGCGATCTGTCGAATGGACGCGACATAGGCGGCTTCCCTTAGTCGCCGAGTTCCGGCTGCTCCTCAAGGAGGTTGGGGGATACGGGCCCAAGTGCTGTGCATGACGTCCTCATAAGGGGAGGGGACCGCACGAGATCGATCTCGGCGCCCCTTCAAGAAATTCGTCGCGCATATCGGCTGGAACCGGCCTGCCTGTCATCCTCTCGAGCGCTGTGGCGATTGTCTGGTTTCGTCGCTCCCTCCGCCGCCTTTCCATCAAGCCGAAAGAGTTGTGGGTCAGATTCTTCACTCATTCGAAATGGCTCACCACCACGCCTCCTGCGTGTTTGGACCGGGACATCGCGAACAGGTGTGCGAGGACATCGCGAACCGTTTTGCATGCTATCGTCCCAAGGCATTGAGGTCGATGGTTTCTATTTTCTGATGTCTGAACCAGGCGTCGAAGACGCCGTCTGTGGCGGTTGGCCTGTAGCGAAGGCCCTGCACAAACGCATAGTGCGGCCAAGAGTGGAGACGAAGCCATGCTGCTGTACGCGACGCAGAAGATCGCCCTTGGCGTATTCGAATGGCTCGACAGTTTCGTGATACTGGCGCGGCGAGGCTTGGTAGCGTCGAGCGGCACGCTGCGGCCAATTTTGTACACGACTAATTCGCCTTAAGTTGCTTTCCCAGCGCTGTCTTCAGAACCGGAAGGCGACCGATCCCCTATCGGAAGGACGCCAGAGTTACGTCGGATTCCGTACATTTGTCTCATCATCATGCACGGCCATAGCAAACCGAAGTTTTATCAGCGGAGCTATCCTACTGTTTTGAGCGAATTTTTTCGTTTGGCACGGTACATGCTTGGCTGTCTGCAACGGTGCCAAGAAGCGTGGTGATGTTAATTGGGGGTAAAAAATGGATTTAGGGCTTGACGGCAAGGTGGCAATGGTCGCGGCCGCCTCCAGCGGCTTGGGTTTGGCCACAGCTGAGGAGTTAGCCAACGAAGGCTGCCGCCTGTCCATCTGTGGGCGGCATCCGGGGCGGCTAGAAAGAGCAGTGGATCGGTTGCGCAGCAAAGGCGCCGAAGTGCTGGCGCGCGCGACCGATGTAACTGACTGCGCCGATGCAGCAGCTTGGGTTGCCGAAACAGCAGAGCATTTTCGGTGTATCGACATCTTGGTGACGAATTGCGGCGGCGTTTCTGCCGGGCCACCCTCGGCCATGACGCCTAAGGATTTCGACGATGCGTTTGACCGAGTGCTTTTACCTTCCATAAATCTAGTTATGGCTGCCTTGCCGTATCTGCGGCGCTCGCGGGCGGGGCGAATATTAATGCTCGCTTCCGAGGCTATTGTACGGACCCCAGTACATTTCGCGCTGTCGGGTGTCGCACGGGCAGGGCTAGTGCCCTACTGCCACACGCTCGTACAAGAATTGTCGGGGGAGAGCATCACCGTAAACGTGCTCGCTCCTGGAGCACACAGCACCGCGATTCACGAAGCCAATCGCCTCGGCGACCACGCCGAAGCCATCCGTGCGCTCGAGGATAGGACCCCGGCCCGACGCCTTGGCGATCCCTCGGAATTCGCAGCAGTCGCTGCATTCTTGGCCAGCGCCCGCGCGGCCTATGTCAGCGGCGCCCTGATCGTCATCGATGGTGGGCTGAGTGCAACCGTCTGAACAATTCGTCGCACTAGGAGCCGTCGCATGAACGAAGCCAACGCAAACAGAGCCGTCATCGATCTCGGCCGTTCAATCGCACATGCGTGTATTCGCGATCACCCTGAGCAGGAGCTCACTTTCCCATTTAGTCTTCTGACGCTTGAAAATTACTCCGCCAACCGGCCGACGCCGCGCCTGACAGTGCGCGATCAATTCAAGGTAGTCGATCTTTCACAGCGCGAGTCGGGTTACTGGTATGAAATGAATTCTGAAGAGGTGGTTGACGCAGCTGAGGGAGTCGACACGCTTCCTGAGTTTCAACGCGCCTTTGCTTATGCCGAAACGGTCGATCTCTATCCCACACGCGCCTGGATTGGCGTGCACGAGGCGATGTCCCGCGATACGGAAGCGCTAACTTCATTTATTGCCACACGGCTGGTGCCGCGGCTCTTTACAGCTGAGAACCACGCCCTTCTGACCGGGCCTTATGGACTCCTCAACATGCCCAGCATTGCTAACGTGGAGCGGGTCTCGCGGGATCCGGGTATCTGCGCTCTCGAGGCCTGCAACACGGTAGAACAGCAAGGGGCGACCACGGGAGGTATGTTCCTCAACCCTCGCAATTACTGGACGATGGTGCAGACCTCGGATGCTGTCCGAAAGCTTGAATCAAGTGGAGTTCGCATCACTCGTACGCGGCTTGTGCCGGAAAACCAAGGCATTGAGGGCGATTTTGACCTTGGCACGCGTCTTTTCGAGGCAGGTTGCGCCACGGTGAAGATTGGAGAAGCCGGCAAAGCGACGGATGGTGGCCGAATTTACCGGCTTGAAGCTTCATTCAAGGAGCGCCTTGTCGTCAGCGTGCCGATAGCGGCTGTGAAGTTCGAAATGAGCCAGACTGGGACGACGGAGGAGCATCGCAATGTCTTCTTCTACTATGGTGTGCTCATGGCGGGTGGCGCGTTTATCGCGCTGCAGGACAATGCATTGGTGCTACAGCTGGCAGCAATTTGCTCCGGTCTGGTCTTCTATGCAGTCTATGGCTTGATCCCGGCCTACATCAGCAAGACGGCCACGCCTGAAAACGCCATGAGTATATTCGCTATCGCCAACGTCTTTCTAGGGTTCTGTACAACCTTTGGGAACTTCACGGGCGGCCATCTTCAAAACAGCGTTGGGTCCCCCAAGATATTTACTTTGCTGTCGCGAGCATCGCCGCTCTTGCGATTTGCCTCATGCTGATCTTGCCTGCTGAACGATGATCTTGACTTGAACTAAAGCGAAAATCATAGCTGGAATTGGTAATCTATTATGTCTGATACAACTCGTAATTCTGAAATCGGTGCAGAAGGATACCAGGAGCTCTTCGGAATTGGTGGCAAGGTAGTCTGCATTTCAGGCTCGAGCCGCGGTCTAGGGAAGTCGCTCGCCACCTGCTTTGGACGGTTGGGCGCGAAGATAGTCCTTTCCTCGCACAATATTGAAGAGCTGACCGAAGCAGAGGCCGAACTTGCGGGCCAAGGAATCAACGTGACGGCTATCCGCGCTGATGTGCGGTCGCACGACGATTGCAAGGCACTGATCAGTAGCACGGTCGACCGGTTTGGGCAGATCGATGTGATGATCTGCAACGCAGGTACCGACATCATTAAGCCAGCGCATTCATATGAAGAGCCGGAATGGGACGAAATTGTCGATACCAATCTGCGTGGCTACTACTATTGTGCCAAGTTTGCCGCCCAAGCAATGCTGGATCAAGGCGGCGGCAGCATCATCATGACTTCTTCGGTCGCCAGTTCGCTCGGCATACCGGGCCTGACTGTCTATGCTGCGAGCAAGGGTGGCGTCAATCAACTGACGCGCACCATGGCGGTAGAATGGGCCAATAAGGGTATTCGTGTAAACGCCGTCGCACCTGGATTCATCAACAACTTCATGGATGGGGTGCATCCTAATCTCGATAGCCCTTATCAGCGCCGCGCAATGGAACTCACTCCGATGCGACGCCGCGGTAATTTGTCCGAATATTTCGGGCCTTACATTTTCCTCGCGAGCCCAGCTGCATCGTTCGTAACAGGCGAAATTCTCTATGTCGATGGGGGCTACGCCGCGAGCTGATGCAGGATGCTTCGATGTTGTGGCGGTATTTGGAGGAGGCTGGGCAATGTTAAACACAATACCAGATGAAGTGAACTTCCTAGACTGCACCTTGCGCGACGGTGGCTACTACACAAATTGGGATTTCGCGCCGGAACTGGTGTCGGACTATGTCGCTACTATCAACACTCTCCCAGTGCGCATGGTCGAGCTGGGGCTCGCCGGAAAGCCTGAGAGCCACGGATATTTCGCCAGTGTGACGAGCTCTAAGGCCGAAAAGGTGGCTGCGGGTCTCCTGGTCAAGGCATGCGTGATGATCGATGCCAAGGATGTGCTTGCGAGCGAACTGCCGATACCCCTTGCCGTGATCCGCCTGACAGAAGGACTAGTCCCAGGGCATATCACGACCGTCCGCGTGGCAGCGCATTACAGCAACTTGGCTGCCTGCCGGAACATTTGCGCTGAGTTGTCTCACAGGGGCTTCCGTGTGTTTTTGAATCTCATGCAGATCGATGCAGCAAATGCTGCAGAAATTGAGACGTGCCTGAAGGAGGTAAAGCAGATCGACACCATCGACGTGCTTTATATTGCCGATTCCTTTGGCTCTATGAAGCCGACTCGCGTTCAGGAATTTATCGGTAGGTTCGCGGGTCGAATTGAGGCTGACATTGGATTCCACGGCCATGACAACCGCGGATATGCCCTGGTCAATTCAGTGGCCGCCGCGATGGCGGGAGCGACCTGGATAGACTGCACCATGGGCGGCATGGGCCGCGGGGCGGGAAATACGGCTAGTGAGCAACTCCTACCGATTCTCACTCGCCTCGAAACATCCAAGGAACGGGCACTCCTCGAGCACGTCCTGCGTCACTTCGATCCGCTTCGCAAACGGTATGGCTGGGGCAGCAGCGCGGCATATCAATTCGCGGGCTCAAACTTTATCCATCCGTCCTATGTTCAAAAGCTACGTGAAGGCGGGGCATTGTCTGACGCCGCGATTATCAGGCGCCTTTCGGACCTTCGCGCCGATGAACGGATGAGTTTTGCCAATGAAAAGCTGTCGGCGCTGATGGCGCAGGACATCGCCTGATCGCAGATATTTCCGTTGAGGTGCCCCCTTTTTCCCAATTTGGAGGAAGCCATGACTCTACCAAACGCGGTTGTGAAACCATCGCTCCTCCCGTCCGATCCGCGGTTTTCATCAGGCCCTTGCCGTAAACATCCTGGTTGGAGCGTGCGCCCAACTATGCTGCGCTATGTTGGACGAAGTCACCGGAGCTGCGAGGGAGCAGAAAGGCTGGGAGAGGTAATCAGGCGCATGGCCTCTTTGCTAGAGCTGCCTGATAGCTGGCTCTGCGGAATCGTGCCCGGTTCGGGCACTGGGGCCTGCAGCATGGCCTTACAAAATCTACTCGGCCCGTTTCCAGTCGAGACATTTTTGTCAGACAGCTTCTCGCAGTATTGGGCAAATGAGATCGATACGTTGGCTCTTGCCCCCCAAAGGCGGCACATTTGTGCTTACGGAGATTTTCCGAACACTAGCAGGATCGACCCCAATCACGACATCGTTCTAGTGCTAAACGGCACCAGCAGCGGCGTTTGTCCACCGGATCTTGACTGGATTCTTCCTGACCGTGCCGGACTTGTGATCGCAGATGCCGTCTCGGCAGCTTTTGCGAGGCACATCGACTTCGATCGGATCGATGTTCTGTGCTGGTCATGGCAGAAGGCGCTTGGCGGCGAAGGCGGCCATGGCATGATCGCGCTCTCGCCTCGAGCCCAGGCACGGCTGAAAGCCGGCGGACGTAAGCCTGTAGCCAGGCTCATGAGACTGCACAACCCCGACGGATCTGTGAACAAAGCGTTCTTTGGCGGCCGGACGATCTCGACCCCCAGCATGTTCGCCGTCGAGGATATCCACTCTGCGCTCGACTGGGCCGAAGCGTGCGGCGGACTACCCGCGCTTCTGAACAGGGTTGCCAATAACTATGCTGTGATGGCCGACTGGGTGAACTCTACCCCTTGGATTGATTGGACTTGCACCAATCCGGCAGCACGCTCCACCTGTTCAATTACTCTTCGGCTTGTACGAGAGCAGCTCGCTGCCGGTGAGAAAGAGGACGACGGTAAAATCGTTGCGGGGATGATCCGTCTACTCGAAGCCGAAGGCGCGGCTTTTGACATCTGGAGCTACGGTGACGCGCCACCGGGATTTCGGATATGGGCGGGGCCTACGGTCGAGGCAGATGACTTGGCGATTTTATGCGAGTGGCTGGCCTGGGCTTATAGCGAGACGTGCGAGGCCAGCATACCACCCGAAGCGATAGGCGTGCGTGACAGAGAGCTTGTTCAGGGGTGATATCATGACCAATGATACTCAACAAAGGCGGCGGATCTACTCAGAACATACTGCAAGTCTGTACTTTCGTGTCCAACTGCCGGAGGAGATTTTGCCCCCAGCGCGCAAATGGGCCCCAGGGGTCGTCAAGATGCAACGCAGCATTGTCCCCGCTCGACATGGCCTTTTCGCGATAAGGTCCGTCCGCAAGGGTGAAATCATTGGACGGTTCGGTGGCCGCCTCGTTCCAGCCGATTCGATCGAGGCCTATGTGGCCAAGGTGGGCAAGTTCGGCCATCAGGTTCATCCGCGCTGGTATGTTTGCCCCGAAAACGCTGATGAGATCTCACGGATCGGAGCGATCAATCATAGCTGTGAACCGAATGTCGGCCTCTCCGATGCACTCACGCTTGTGGCGATGCAACATATCGTTGCGAGCAAGGAGGCGCCCGTCGAGCTCCTGATCGATTACGCAATGACCGGATCTCCGGCGGGCGGCTTTTCCGGCTGTAAGTGTGGCGCCCCACTCTGCCGCGGCAAGATTACACGCGACGACTGGCGCATCAGAGCGTTGCAAGAGGCTTATCACGGCTACTTTCCGCCGTTTAAGGCGCGTGCGGTTCAGCCAGGGACGGAGTCGGCCTGTGCTCTGACCGCGGCCCTCGACAGCCTACCAACGCTCGAGCGTCCTCCTCAGACACTGGTAGATTGCTATGACGCGATACTTTTCGACGCGATGGGGGTCCTGATCAGCGAAAATGAAGCCCTCCCCGGCGCTGCTGATATCTTGGCCCGACTTAATATGTCCGGTCAGCCATACTACATCGTGACGAATATCAGCAGTGGATCGGATGAAACGATATTCGCACGTCTCCGCGGCGCGGGACTTCCGATTCCGGCGGTCGACCGTATCGTGTCCGCGGGAGGTGTTGCGCGACATCGCGTACTCGAAGAGCTGGCGGCCGGGCGGCTAGTTTCGTATGTGGGCAGTGCACACGCTGCCCATGACATCTTCGGCAAGCATCCAAATCTTCATTGCACTGACACGGCCGAGACATTCGACACACTCGTAGTGCTCGATGACGAAGGTTTCGATTTTAAACGGGCTGCCGATCACATCCTGTCGACCTTTCAACGCAGACTGATCGAGACGGGCGAAATGCCCCGTATTATAGCGGCAAACGCGGACATCATTTATCCTAGCAAGAACGGCTCACTCGTCTTTGGACCAAGCATAATAGGGCCAATGCTTCAGGCAGGACTAGCGCCCTTCGGAGCTCCTCCAATCTCAGTAGAGTTTATGGGCAAGCCAGGAAGAGCGATTTTCGAAGAGTGCATCGCTCGGGCCGGTACCGACCGTCTTTTGATGGTCGGCGATCAGGTTGATACTGATATCAACGGCGCAAAGGCTGCCGGGCTCGACGCACTTCTCGTAACCACTGGCCTCAACAACTGCGGCGAGTTGCGTCAAGACGAGAACGGCGCTCCCGATTATGTGGCAAAGAACCTCGATCAGATCTTCGACGGTAGTTTGTTTCCACACCTTCGATCGGCGATGCATTCCAGTACAACAGATCAGGTTTGGGCAGCTTGAAGCGAGAATCGCGGAGCGGATAAGGCGGGTTTTGGCGGCAGCGGTTATCCCCCAACTTTCTCTTTGAGCAGATCCGTCTTCGCGTCGCGAGCACGCTCCGCGCACTCCAAGCATTCGGTAGTGAGCGGGCAGCTCAGGCCGTTCAGCACTGGGCATGAGGGCGTCGATGTTGCTGTTTGATCGTTTGACGAGCCATTGACGATGCGCTCGAGGGTTTGGGTAAGCCTGGCGCCAGGCGTGCGGATCGACCTGGTTCATCTTGGCGGTGGCCAGCAGCGTGGCGATCGTAGCCTATGTCCGTCCACCGCCGTCGCTGCCCGCGGAGAGGCTGTTCTTTTCGTACTTGTCTTTGGCCTGATCGCACGCTCGACAGTGTTGGACTCGAGCTCGATGCAGCCGTCGGCGAGGAAGCGCTCGAGCACGGCACACGCCGGCCGAGCGCATAGCTGCTTCGTCGGTATCAGCGCCCCGAGAAGGAAGGTAAATGTCTCTCACCCAACTCTCCGATCGCCTTTGGGAGTTTCGAGATACTTGTTATGTTTGTGTTCTGAAAAGCGGCGACGAGTGCCTTCTGATCGATACAGGATCCGGCGCAATTTTCCAGTCACACTATCTGTATCGAACGAGCCGACTGGTGTTGCATACCCACCATCATAGAGATCAGTGTTGGGGAGCCCCTATTGTTCAGAAGGCAGGGGCAAAAATTGCTGTACCGGAATATGAACGCATGCGCTGGACATGAAGGCGGCGATCGGCGAAGTATCGCGCTTCAACGAACCGCCGAACCTCGTCAGCTATCTCGGCCCGAATCCCAGCGTCCGGCAATCCGGGCCGGGTCCTGCGTACCATAGACGAATCAGTCGGCCGTGAACTATCCGCAAACCGTTGATCTGGCATCCTGATTAGGGCGGAGGTCGGCTTTGGAATTGCA
>NZ_NPKJ01000024.1 GCF_002284575.1 Mesorhizobium temperatum | reverse complement strand
GCAAATCCTGCAATTCCAAAGCCGACCTCCGCCCTAATCAGGATGCCAGATCAACGGTTTGCGGATAGTTCACGGCCGACTTTCTAGCGATGCCTTAGCTGGTCGTGGCGCCGTTTGCAATCGACCAAAGAGGATACCGGCTATCGCAGAAATTGCGACACTTGGAACAGCCACGATAGCAAGCACGCCAGTTACGTCAATGTACTGCTCCCACGCATTAGGTGGCGGGGGAGGAGAAGTGAGCGCCAGTCCAGCCCACAAAACAACATTCAGGAAAGCGCAACCGACAAAACCGATCATCCAAGCCCATTTGGTGTGAGGTCGAAGCGAATAGAGCGAAACGAAAACACCTAGAACGAGCAATCCTGGACCATGACTTAAACCGAAGGCGAACCAAAATTCCGACGCGGCAAGTTTTCCATTCCAAGGCCGAACTAGCGCGAGCAGCAGGAGTGCACTCGGGACGGACACCATCAGGATGCTGAGAAAGCCGCAGAGAAGGGCAGGTTGCTTCAATCGAGTTGTGCTCCCGTAGTGATCAGCGTCATGGCATCAAGGCTGCAAAGGGTCGCTTCCCGCCGTTACCAGCGGCACCAAGCTTTAGACACTAGAACGCGCTGACATAGGCGCCGCCGTCGACCGGTATGTTCTGCCCGGTCAGGTAGCCGGCATGAACCGAGCACAGGAAGGCGCAGATCTGGCCGAATTCCTCCGGCGTGCCGAGCCGCTTGGCCGGAACATTGGCTGCTGCCTGGGTCTTGCGCACGGCGGCAGCAGCCGGATCTTCGGGGGTGCCGGCTTCATGCGGAGGGCGCAGCCTGTCGGTGTCGATCTTGCCCGGCAGCATGTTGTTGATCGTCACATTGCGGTCGATCACCGTCCGCGCGACGCCGGCCAGAAACGAAGTCAGGCCGGCGCGTGCGCCGGACGACAGATCGAGGCCGGGAATGGGAACATAGACCGACAGCGAGGTGATGTTGACGATGCGGCCGAAGCCACGCTCCGCCATGCCGTCGATGACAGCCTGAACCAGTTCGACCGGGGTCACCATGTTCTGGGTGACGCCTTCGAGGATTTTTTCGCGGTCGAGTTCGCGGAAATCGCGAAGCGGCGGTCCGCCGTTGTTGTTGACGAGGATATCGGGATCGGGACAGGCGGCAAGCAGCGCCTTCTGCACCTCGGGCTTCGACACGTCGCCGACGATTTCGGTCACCTCGACGCCAAATCTTTCGCGCAGTTCGGCAGCGGTCTTCGCCAATTGGTCCGCATTGCGCCCGTTGACGACCAGATCACAGCCGGCCTCGGCCAGCGCCATGGCGCAACCGCGCCCAAGTCCTTTGCTCGAAGCACAGACGATGGCCTTTTTTCCGCGAATACCGAGATCCATGGCGATTTCTCCTCTGATTGGCGCGGCAACCTACTCTTGAGGCTGGACCAATCGCAACCGTCATACGGTTGTTGCATGAATCGGGGCATAGGCTGCACGAGAGCAACGGTGAGAATCCAATGCCTGGCGCAGAGCCCCGCACTTTCCGCAGCATGTTCATCTCCGACGTCCATCTCGGATCGAAGGCGGCGAAGGCCGAGTTCCTGATCGATTTCCTGCGCCATCACGACGCCGATATCATCTATCTCGTCGGCGACATCGTCGACGGCTGGCGGCTGAGACGGAACTGGCACTGGCCGCAGAGCCACAACGACGTCGTCCAGAAATTGCTGCGTAAGGCGCGCAAGGGCGCCAGCATCACCTACATCGCCGGCAATCACGACGAGTTCGCGCGCCAGTTCCAAGGCGTGCATTTCGGCGGCATCGTCGTCGCCGACCGCGCCATTCACGAGACCGCCGACGGCAAACGTCTTCTTGTTATCCATGGCGACCAGTTCGACACTGTCGTCCACAATGCGCGCTGGCTGGCCTATCTCGGCGACTATGCCTACGACGCGGCCATGCTCGTCAACCGCGTGGTGACGCGGCTTCGCCAACTGCTTGGCCTGCCTTATTGGTCGTTTTCGTCCTGGGCCAAGGTCAACGTCAAAAAGGCGGTGAATTTCATCGGCTCGTTCCAAACCATGCTGACCGAGGAAGCGCGCCGCTCGCATGTCGACGGCGTGATCTGCGGGCACATCCACCATGCAGCGATCGAAAATTATGAGGACGTGCAATACATCAATACCGGCGATTGGGTGGAGAGCTGCACCGCGGTGGTCGAGCATTTCGACGGCCGGATGGAGATCCTGCATTGGGCGCATGTCCTGCCGGAGGCTCCGGTCGGCGGCGAAGTGCTGGTGCCGATCGACATCAAGGGCAGGGCAGTCCAGGCTGCCTGACCAAACCCGACCTCACCTCGCTTTAATCGATTAGTCCAAGCGGTTCCGCCGACTTTTTCAGCATGTTATGGAATTGGCGTGCGCCGCAGGCCGACTCGGCTGAACGCTGCGCCGACGGATTGCCTGTTGATGTCCTCCCTGCCGCCGCTTTCACCCGAACAGCTCGTTAAGCCGCGTCATTTCGAACTGCGCATGGGCCTGATTTTCTTCATGCTTTTCGTGCCGCTCGGAATACATTTGCCATATTTCCCGCTATGGTTGCAGGCAGAGGGTTTCGATGCCGAGCAGATAGCGGTCATTCTCGCAGCACCAATGTTCCTGCGCGTGGTGACGACGCCATTGCTTACAGCACTGGCCGACAGGGCGAGCGACCGCGCCCATGTCTATGTCGCGCTGGTGGCCGCATCTGTGGCTGCGTCCGCCGGTTATTTCTTGACGCCGACCTACGCCATGGTGCTCACCGTTTCGCTGGCGCTCACCGTGGTCTGGACACCGCATTCGCCGATTGCCGATTCGCTGGCGCTATCGGGTGTGCGCCGCTTCGGCTCCAACTACGCAAGCATGCGCAAATGGGGATCGATCTCCTATCTGTGCGCAAATCTTGCGGGCGGTTTCATCCTGTCGGCGACCGGCGCCCAGGCTGTTCCGATGATCATCTTCGTGGCGTTTGGCGCCGCACTTGTCGTCGGATTGATCGCGCCGCGGCTCGGCCGTCCGCGCCGTGCCTCGCCGCTTTCGGCGGCCGACATCCAGCAATCGGCGCCAAAACTCCTCAACGCCTATTTCCTATATTTCTCCATCGGCGTCGGTGTCATCACCGCCAGCCACGCGTTTTTCTACGGCTTCGTCTCGATCTACTGGAAATCGATCGGCATCGGCGATCAGGTTGTCGGGTTGCTTTGGGGCTGGGGTGTGGTGGCCGAGATCGGCATGTTCATGGTCTTTACCCGGGTTTTCGGCTCCTTCTCGGTCGTGTCGATCATGTTGATGGCCGGGATAGGCGCGATCGTGCGCTGGATTGCCTTCCCCATGATCTGGCCGCTCGGCCTTGGCATTGCCGGATTCTTCGCTGTCCAGACGCTGCATGCGGTCTCCGTGGCGCTGGTTTTGATCGGCCTGCAGAAAATGATCGGTGAGACGGTCGCGGAGGAACGCACCGGGGCCGCGCAAGGCATCGCCTATTTCTCCAACGGCTTTTTCACGGCTGTGGTGACGCTGATGTCCGGCCCTCTGTATGACCGCTTCGGCGTGGACGGCTTTTTTGCCATGGTTCCGATCGCCCTGATCGGCCTGGCGCTGATCGGACTTGCGGCGCGTTCAGCCCCACAGCGCCGCATCGGGCGGTGACACCAGTGAACCTTGGTAGACGAGACCGGGAACACGGTCGCGGGCAAGCAGCAGCGGCCCGTCGAGATCGACGAAATCGGCATCTTGCGCCAAGAGTACGGCCGGCGCCATGGCCAATGACGTGCCGACCATGCAGCCGACCATGACGCCAAAACCCAGTTCGCGGGCGCGATCGCGAAGGACGAGAGCAGCGGTCAAGCCGCCCGACTTATCGAGCTTGATGTTGACGGCATCGTAAAGGCCGACAAGCGAGGCAAGGCCCCCTGCCTCATGCACGCTTTCATCGGCGCAGATCGGCACCGGATGGGCGATGTGGCGAAGGATGCCGTCACGGCCCGCCGGCAGCGGCTGTTCAATCAGGGCGATGCCGTATTCGGCGGCAAAGGCGAGATTTGCAACGATGTTGTCGTCGCTCCAGCCCTCATTAGCGTCAAGGATGATGCGGCTCGCCGGTGCCGCCTCTCTAACCGCGCGGATACGGGCCATATCGTTGTCGCCGCCGATCTTGACCTTGAGCAGCGGGCGCTGGGCGTTGGCGCGGGCCTGGGCTGCCATCGCTTCGGGCTCGCCGAGCGACAGAGTGTAGGCCGTCTCAAGCGCCCTCGGCGGAGCCGTGCAGATGCTGAAAGCGACCGGCTTGCCTGTGATCTTCGCCTCCAGGTCCCATAGCGCGCAGTCGACGGCGTTGCGCGCCGCGCCCGCTGGCATGGCGTCGAGCAGCGCGGCCCGGCTGAGGCCGCCTTGAATCTGCTTCCGCATCGCCTCGATCGCATCGCGCACACCGTCCATCGTTTCGCCATAGCGCTTATAGGGCACGCATTCGCCGCGCCCGCTATGGTTGGCTTGGCTGATCGTCACTGTGATGACCTCGGCCCCGGTCTTCGAACCGCGCGAAATGGTGAAGGTCCCAGCGATGGGAAAGCGCTCGGACTCGACCGAAATGACACGCGCCATATTTTTCTGCTCCGGCTGTGCGACAACAAGCTTGTCGGCAAATCGACAGGTGGGTTCTGTCAGGTTAAACAGATTGGCCCGTCAGGCTAAACAGGACGCCATGTTGACGATCCGCAAACGCTTCGCAAGCGGTACGACTGCCAAGGAGGCCGACCACCAGCCGCGCGTTGTGGTCGGCGAGGAGAACGGCGTTCTCGGCTGCGCTTTCTCCGGAAACTGGACGACGCGCACCGTGACGCTGGTCGACGCCGAGATGCGCAAGATCGAGAAACGCAGCGGTTTCCAGACGCTGGCGCTCGACCTTTCGCATATCGAGAAGATGGATACTGCCGGGGCCTGGGTGATCGACCGTCTGGTCAGCGCCTTCGAAAAGAAGGGTGTGGAAATCACGATGCAGGGGCAAAGCGAGATTGCCTCGATCCTGCTCGGCGCCGTCGGTGACGCGGTTCGACGCGAACCTGATTCCGGCGCCGTTGGGCCGCCGAATATCGTCATTCGCGCGCTCGAGGCGGTTGGCCGGCGCGTCTATGAGATGCGTGACGATTTCCTGGCCGCGATGAACATACTGGGCGCCACGATACGCGGCTCGCAGATGAAGCTTGGCCGCGGCCATGCGGTCAATCCGGCGGCGATCTTCAACCAGATGGACCGCATGGGCGTCGGCGCCATCCCGGTGGTCGTGCTGATGTCGGCCATCGTCGGGGCGATAGTCGCTCAGCAAGGCGCCTATCAGCTCAGCTATTTCGGCGCCGATATCTTCGTCGTCGACCTGGTCGGCGTGCTGATCCTGCGCGAGCTCGGCGTGCTGATGACCGCGATCATGATCGCCGGCCGTTCGGGCAGCGCCATTACGGCTGAAATCGGCTCGATGAAAATGCGCGAGGAGGTCGACGCGCTGAAGGTCATCGGGCTCAATCCAATCGGCGTGCTGGTGTTTCCGCGGCTGGTCGCGCTGGTGATCGCACTGCCTTGCCTGACGATCATCGCCAATTTCGCCGCACTTGGCGGCGGCATCGCGGCGGCATGGCTCTATTCCGACATCGCACCGGCCGCCTTCATCGACCGGCTGCGCGTCGCCATCGATCTCAGCACCATCTTTGCCGGGCTGATCAAGGCGCCGTTCATGGCCATGATCATCGGCACGATCGCCTCGGTCGAAGGCATGAAGGTTGGCGGCAGCGCCGAATCGCTGGGACAACACGTGACCGCTTCGGTGGTGAAGTCGATCTTCGTGGTCATCATCCTCGATGGGCTTTTCGCCATGTTCTACGCGGCGATCGAGTTCTGACATGGCGACGCAGGGCAGCACAAAGGCGACTGGGGTTGCGGAAGGGGCCGACGAAGATGAGATCGTGCTTTCCGCGCACGACATCACCGTGTCCTTCGGCGACAAGGTCATTCTCGACAGATTGTCGCTCGATATCAGGCGCGGCGAGATCCTCGGCTTTGTCGGCGCCTCCGGTGCCGGCAAGTCGGTTCTCCTGCGCACCATCCTCGGCCTGGTGCACAAGCAGTCGGGAACGATCAAGCTGTTCGGCGTCGATGTCGAAAAGGCGAGCGAGAGGGAGCGTCTTCGCATCGACATGCGCCTTGGCGTCCTCTTTCAGCACGGCGCGCTGTTTTCGGCGCTCACGGTTCTCGAAAACGTGCAGGTGCCGATGCGCGAATATCTCGATCTGCCGAAAAAGCTGATGGACGAGCTGGCGATGCTCAAGGTCGAACTCGTCGGGTTGCCGCCGGATGCGGCGCAGAAATTCCCGTCCGAGCTTTCCGGCGGCATGATCAAGCGTGCGGCGCTGGCGCGCGCACTGGCGCTCGACCCCGACATCGTGTTCCTGGACGAGCCGACATCCGGCCTCGATCCGATCAGCGCGGCTGAGTTCGACGAACTGGTCGTCAAGCTGCGCGATACCATGGATCTGACCGTGTACATGGTCACGCACGATCTCGACACGCTGTTCACCGCTTGTGATCGGGTGGCCGTGCTCGGCAACAAGAAAGTGCTGGTCGAAGGCACGATCGACGACATGCTCAGAAGCGAGGAACCCTGGGTGAAATCCTATTTTCGCGGAAAACGTGCGCGGCAACTTGATCTTGCGGCCCGCGCGTAGCCATAAGTGGATAAATGGAAACCAGAGCCAACTACGTAATTGTCGGCATTTTCACGCTAGCTGCGATCCTGGCAGCATTCGCGTTCGTCTATTGGACGGCCGCGATCGGCGAGAGGGGTGAGACGGCGATGCTGCGGGTGCGCATTCCGGGATCAGCTTCCGGCCTCGGCCGCGGCAGTTTCGTGCTGTTCAACGGCGTCAGGGTTGGGGATGTAAGGCGCGTCTACATCGACCTCGCCAATCCGACCGCCGCCATAGCCGAAGCCGAAATAGGCCGCACGACGCCAATCACCAAATCGACGCAGGCCGATATCGGCCTTGCTACCCTCACCGGTCAGGCCAATATCGAACTCAGGGGCGCCGACCTCAAGGAGGTCAACCTTCTCGACCAGGCGGAGGCGGAGGGCCGCGTCGCCGAGATCGTCGCCAACCCGTCGGCGGTCACCAACCTGTTGCAGACGGCGCAGAACATCTTCACCCGCGCCGATACGGTTCTCACCCAGCTCGAAGGCTTCACCAGGGACGTTCGCGGGCCGCTGACGCAGACCGTCAACAATGTGCAGACCTTCTCCGATGCGCTGGCCAAGAACTCCGACGGCATCGACAAATTCCTCGCCAGCGTCAGTTCGCTGTCGGACGAGTTGAGGGGCGTCTCGGGCAAGCTCGACGGTACGCTGAAGGCGGCGGAAGGGCTGCTCAACGCCGTCGACAAGGATCAGATCAAGAGCATCGTCGCCAATGTCGATACGGTGACCAAGAACCTGAAGGAAACCAGTAAGCAGTTCGACACGGTCGTGAGGAATGTCGACACCGCGGTGGGATCGATCAACGATTTCGCCCAACGGACGCAAGGCACGCTGGCCAAAGTCGACGGCGTTCTCGACGGCATCGACCCGGCACAGGTTCGCACCGCGCTGGCCAACATCCAGAAGGCCAGCGAAAACGCCAACGAGGCTGCCGCCGATATCGCAAAGGTGACCAACAAATTCGCCAACCGGGCCGACGATATCGACCAGACGATCAAGGACGCGCAGCAACTGGCGGAGCGTCTCAACGACGCTTCGGTGCGCGTCGACGGCATCCTCGCCAGGGTCGATACATTGCTCGGCTCAGGCCAGGCCGACGGCATGATAGCCGATGCCAGGAATACGCTGAGATCGTTCAAGCAGGTCGCCGACACCCTGAACGCCCGCCTCGGCACCATCACCGACAATCTCGCGCGATTCTCCGGCCAGGGCCTGCAGGACGTCGAGGCGCTGGTCCAGGACAGCCGCCGTTCGATCAGCCGCATCGAAGAGGCGGTGACGGATCTCAGCCGCAATCCGCAGCGGATCCTGTCAGGCGGCGAAGGCGAGGTTCGGCAATTCGACGGCAGGGCGCGGCGTTGACTTCGGCTTTCGCCCGCCCCAAGAACAGCAGGCAAGTGCACTGCGGAAGCGGATTGCTCATACGATTCGGGGATAACGGGGATCGCGTGTGAAGTCGGTGGTGCTTAAATTGGGCGGGGTCAAATCGGGCGGGCTCAAAGCGGGTGTGGCATTGCTTACGCTTTCGCTAGCCGGTTGCGCGTTTTTGCCGGGCGGCGGGCCGGCGCCCCTGGACACATTCGAATTGTCGGCGCCGCCGCTCGATGCGCGCGGCCGCAGCCGCCGCCAGATCCTCATTGCCCAACCCTCCGCGCTCAAGGCGCTGGACAGCCAGAACATCGTCATCAAGCCTTCCGTGCGTTCGATCCAGTACCTCAAGGGCGCGCAATGGGCCGATCGGCTGCCGCTGATCGTGCAGGCGCGGCTGGCCGAGACATTCCAGCGCTCGGGCAGCTTCGCCGGTGTCGGCAAGCCGGGCGAGGGGCTGGCGATCGACTATCAGGTGATCGTCGAGGTCCGTTCCTTCGACGTCCGGGTCGACGGCGGCGAACATGCCGAGGTCGAGCTGTTCGTGCGGATACTGAACGACCGCAATGGCGAGGTGCGCGCCTCGAAGAGCTTTACCGCGACCGCGCCCGTCTCCGGCGGCGGCAACCAGGCCTATGTCGGCGCGCTCGACCGCGCATTCGGCGATGCCGCCAAGGACATCGTCCGCTGGACCGATTCGGTGATCTGATACAGCCGGAACTGCCGGGCGCAGCTTAGGATCAAACTCAATCATCTGGCTGCCGCCAATGGCCGAGACGGTGGGGAACTGCCGTCGTTTCGACGACTGGAACGAGCAGGGAGCGCCACTACCGGTCATTCGCAGCGCGCCTCGTTAGCTGACCTTCAGCCACCGGCCGGAGTCGACCCTTCTCTGCCCTTCCACCGAGCTCAGCCTACGGCAAAACTTGACCCTGATCGGACCTTTCGGGACCTATTTTCCCTCCAGAAACCCGACATTCGGTCCAGCCAGCGCTCATGACCGAAAGACGACTGACGTCTACCGCGAGGTGGACGGCAGTTTTGCGCCTAATGTCGGCCGTTGAGGTGATCTTTGCTGTTGCCCGATAGCAGACGTTGCCGGCGACCACCCTGGACATCGTAGTCGCGTCATGAGCGGCCATTCCCTTTTCGATCGCAAACGACCGGAGTCGACCCGTTGCAGACTTCGACAGTGTGTGTGCTGAACGGGTTGTCGTTAGCGGCAGACCGTCGCCACCGATCTTATGGCGGCAAACCTGCTTCCCTTAGCAAGCGGCCAAGCTCCCGAGCCTTCTCAGGATCGCGGTAACACTCGCGGCTGGTGAAGTTGGAGGCCGTTAGAGCTGCCTCGCTGCCGACAGCTTCCCTGACCATCCGGCCGGCTTCGTCGGATCGATCGAGCGCCACGAGCGCGGCCGCCCGATAGAGGCGCGATCGAGTGGTCTGAAACGTGAGTTTGCGGAGGGATTCAATAGCCTCGGCATAGCGGCCGAGCGCATAAAGAGCCACACCCCGTTCCTCGACGCACCACACAGGAAGGAACGGGTCGAGCATCTCGGCTTCGTCGAGCAAGGACAATGAACGCTCTGCTTCGCCCACAAAGGTAAAGACCGCGGCGCATCTTGCCTTGATGTAGGCATCCGTCGGGTTCAATTCCATTGCTCTGCGGCTGTGCGCCAGGGCCTCGTCGAAGTTGCCACCCATAAGTTCAAACGCGCCCATGATCCGGTTTGCCTCGGCATCGCAGGGGTCAAGCTCGAGCGCGCGGCAAATGTCCCGTCGACCTTGCTCGGGGTCGAAACCCGGCAGCCCTGACGCTGCGCAGACCCTCCACGCATAGGCGGCCGCGTAGTGCGGGTCGGCCTCGATCGCCTTTGAAAGCCAGCCGACGGCCTGGCGAGCATTGTCGTCGGTGACGCCGCCCAGGCGGTGATGATCGAGCCCGCGCAAGAGGCAGTCGAAGGCGGTCATGTTTTCTGGCGGCTTTCGGCGCGCCGCCACCATGGCTGCGTCCTCCATCCGTCCGGATACCGTCGCGGCGATCCTCGCGACGGTTCCATCAACCAAAGCGAGGATTTCCTCGAACGGACGCTGGATCTTGTCGCTCCAGACCACCGTCCCCTGGTCGGTTTCCGACAGCGTGAGGCTGATCGAAACCCGCTCTCCGATCTTGCGCACCTGTCCCTCAAGCACATATCGAACGCCCAGAGCCTCGCCGACCCTCACCGGATCCGGGTGGGAGTCCGCAACCGCGAAGCTCGCACTCCGCGAACTGACCGAAAGACGCCGAAACCGCCCCAGTTCGACAATAAGCTCCTCGGTGAGGCCCTCAGCGAGATAGCGCTGGTTCTCGTCGTCGCCCGAAACCCGGAAAGGGAGCACCGCGACCGATGCCGGCCGCCGTTCCGTCGTGATGACCAGTTGCGTCGGCGCCGACTGCAGCCGATGCGCTCCGATCTCGCCGCGGACCCGATAGAGGTGCACCGATTCCGTAATGTTCTTGAACGCCCGCTCGCCCATATCGTCGAATATGAACGCAGAATTGCGGCGGACATGATCGAAGAGCGCACCGCTCACATAGATCGAGTCTGGTTCGGCTGCCGCCTGTATGCGCGCCGCGAGGTTGACGCCGTCTCCGACCAGATCATCGCCCTGCACCACGACATCCGCGATATGGAGACCGAACCGCATCCTGAAAGGTTCGGTGTCGGGCTCTTGCGCGCCTGCAAGCGCGCTGCGGATCTCGAATGCACTGCGCACGGCGTTTACGGCGCTCGGAAATTCGGCGAGGGCCCCGTCACCCGTCGTCTTGAAAACCCGGCCGTCGAGCAGATCGACCTTTTCCGAAATGAGGGCCTGACAGCTAGCCAAGCGTTCCGCGGTTTGCTCCTCGGCTCGCTCCATCATTCCGGAATAGCCGACGATATCGCCTACCATCAGGGCGGCCATTCTGCGCTTCATGGGCGAAGCTCCTTCAGGGGGCGACCAATCGTCGGTATCATCACCCCAGCAGGCGGTGCCGTCGTCGCGGACGCGGCGGTCTGGGAGTGTAGCGCATTGCAAAGCCGGCCGCATCGGGAAACGCGCCCTGCGAACGTCTCGAGGAGATCGCCAAACCTTTAAACGCTGAGACGATGGGCGTTTGTGTGAAGCCCGGGTTCGCACCCTTTTCGCGACCTTCAGGTGGAAGGAGGCGATGACCGGAATGGGTCAGTTCACGTCGATGCACGCAGCCCGACTGAAGGTCCGCTTCTGACATTCCGAGCCTCTAAGCCGCAAGTCCGCCAACGGCCCAAGGCTGACTGTCAGCAACGCGCCGCCAAATCGACCGTTCACCTACGAACCCTTGCCGCGTGAAAGCCGACATCCCTGTTGAGGACGTTAGGCCTTCCGGAACTACGGCAAGAGATCCGTCACAGCGCGCCCACTTCCGTCCATTGCCATAGGGAAGCTGGCATGTTCGTGGATG
>NZ_NPKJ01000067.1 GCF_002284575.1 Mesorhizobium temperatum | reverse complement strand
GGTCATGGCGCCTATCGCCGCCGAGTTTGCTGGCGATCTCGGCTACAGGCCGGAAGCATTTCTGATGGCGGTCGCCATTGGTGCCGGCTGCGATTTTCTCACCCCGATCGGCCACCAGTGCAACACGCTCGTCATGGGACCGGGCGGCTACCGTTTCAGCGATTATCCACGTCTGGGACTGCCGCTATCGTTCCTCGTCGTCATTGTTGCTGTGCCGATGCTAATGATCGTATGGCCAATGAACTGATATGCGATGGACGGACCAATCCGGCTCGAACTTTCGCCGGCCGGCGAAAACTGTCGCACCACTAACGTGCTCAACTGTCGCACTATTAAACGGCTGCTACACATGTGTCCGGAACGGACCCAGTGAGCGATGGCTGGGGTTCCTGGATGCTTTTCGAACTTTTTGTCTCGCACCTCCAGCCGAATTGCGAGCGTTTGTGAAAGAGACCAGGATATCTGAACACGCTATGGGACAAGCTTGATTGACGCACTAGCTCTCTAGATCCCCTCAGCGGTTCACGACAGAGAGGTCCACTTGGGCTGTCGCGTTTGCCAGCTCTCGGGGTTCGAGCCGGAAGACCGCTACATCGCGAGGCTTACTATGGAAGAGGTGTTCTTCTACTATCGGCGACGTGCGGCTTATTCGAAAATTTTCCAATTATAGGGATAGAAGGTTGGTCGATTGCTTAGATGCCCGAAGTCGTCATCGAACGTCCTTAGTGTACATCTTATATATGCTCCTCGCCATCCTCAAAAGAGGCCGAGCGTTTGCAGCAGGCTTTCGAATGTGACCTTTGGTTTCTTACCTGTTTGCCTATCCGGGTACATGTAGTCTTCGGACGACTGCTTGCGTATGTTGCTCGGGCTATACCCGAACTGCTGCGTGAAAGCTCGACTGAAATTCGCCGCTGAATCAAAGCCGATTGCTAGACCAACTTCGGCGACCTTTCGGGTGTCGGAAGGATCCGCTAACATTGCATGAGCTGCGGATAGACGTCGTCGACGAATGTAATTCGCAACGCCGCCGGACGTTTCGAAAAGCTCATAGAGCCGTGTCCTCGAGGTCGCCAGTTCCCGGGCGAGAGCATCCGGTGTCAGGTCGGGCGAGGCAAGATTGCTCGAAATGAAGCGTCTCGCCCGCGTCATCAATCCGATTTGTGAGATCTGATCGTTGCCGTCATCACGATCCACCAAAGGTGTAACCGCGTCGAATACCATTTTCCGCAAACGGTCCTTGATTCTAGGAAGGTCGTCTTGCGTGAAGCGATCGAGATTGGCTTCAACGCTTGACATAAGATCGATCAGCAGTTTGGCCCGGTGTCCACCCAAAACGACGTTGTTGCTCGCCGCCGGCAAGCTACCTCCATCGGCAAACAGATCGACGGGAACGATCAGGCTGATCGACTCCGTTGCCAGCGCCCGCCCGCTAAACGGATGCCCGAGCGAGCGGATTTCAATCATGCCCGGTTCATTTTGCGCGACACGTCCGTCAACTCCGGTCCAGGTGCGACCGGCGCGGAGAACGGTGATCTGCCAATGGTCAATTGGACTGAACCGCACCGTATCTGGCGAGCGTTCGTAACTGAAGGCCGGAACGGTTTGTTGCAACAAAAGCATGCCGCCCAGATTCCACACCGCCTGCTGGACGACAAATCCATCCTCGGGATCCACATTGTTCGGCAGACGCGAATCCATCAATACCGCCATATGCTCCCGCCAGGCAGCAAACTGCTGGATTGGTGGAAGGATTTCCGTCTCAAAGCGCAACGACGTCAGGACGGCCTTCTCCACCTCATCCTCACCGAGTGGATCCTGCGACATGCGCGGCCAGCGGCGACGTTCGACAGATGTCGGCTCCCTGTCGTTAGGTGGGACCGTCTTATCCGACATCACTGCCTCCAGCCACGACCCGGAAGGCCGCGACGTCGCGCTGCTTCAGGAGATATGCCACCGTCATCGCCATGGGGAGGAACTGACCGACCGCATAGACAACATTCCGACCCTGCCAGCTTGTATGGAAAAACGACATGAAGGGGAAGCTTGCGATGGAAATGATAAGCGCCGCTCTCAAACCTCCTTCTTGCCGTAAAAATAGCGCGCGCCGATCCAGGTCAGGCAAAAGGAATAGATAATGATGGTATTGCCGATGGCGGCAGGCCAGAAGGCACCTTCATTACCCTGAATGGAAAGAACGATCCCTCCGATAAAGGTCAGAAATACTGAGGTGAGCCGAATCCGGGAAGGCACGAAATCACGACAGGTCACGGCAACCGCAGCCAAGATTACACAGACAGTCATGGAATTCAGTAATATAACGACGATAACGTCAGAAATCCATCTGCAGAAACCTCACGTCACCTCCGAAGTGTATTGTTTATAAGATAAACAAAATCATTAGATACATTTAAGGCTAACTGTTTGTAGAGTAGTTAAGTTTATCGCACCAAGTCAACAAAGCTAACCCTTAGCGGCTCGATCCTGAACCGGCCATGAATGGGTTTCTTGGCTCGCTTCGAGATAAAGACCTTTGGCAGCATCGCCGCTTCATCAGAATGATCGATGAAAAGGTTTCGGCCGGAGGCGATGGTGCGGTCGAGCGGGTCAGCTGCAAAAATGGACGCTTCGAAAAGTTTCCGGATTCCCTGATATCGCAACGTAGGAACCGGGGAGGTATTGGAAATCATCAGATTCACTACAGGAAGAAAACCTGAAGTCTCAGTGCATTTAGACATCTACATGTCTTCCTTTTGGCACTGATGGTTTTTATGAATGAGGGCTCCCGTGAGTATCGCATTTCAGTCTGCAAAGTTGCAATCTGATCTTTCCTCGCAACGGAGGGTACTTGTCGCAGGCGGGGCCGGCTTTCTCGGATCACATCTGTGCGAACGTCTTTTGCAAGACGGCCATTCTGTTATCTGCGTAGACAATTTTTCCACGGGGCGGCTAGAGAATTTGCGCCACCTCCTGAACTACGACACGTTCAGCTTTGTGCGCCACGATATCGTGGAACGGCTCGATCTGCCGGTCAACGAGATCTACAATCTCGCCTGCCCGGCTTCACCGCCGCACTATCAGGCCGACCCGGTCCATACGATGAAGACGAGCGTGATCGGGTCGCTCAATCTTCTGGAACTGGCAGCACATTACCAGGCGCGGATTTTCCAGGCTTCCACCTCGGAAGTCTACGGCGATCCCCATGTGCATCCGCAGCCCGAAAGCTATTGGGGCAATGTCAATTCCTTCGGTCCGCGCTCTTGTTATGACGAAGGAAAGCGCTCTGCCGAGACTCTGTTCTACGATTTTCATCAGCAATACGGCGTCGACATCCGTATCGTGCGCATCTTCAACACCTATGGCCCGCGCATGCGCCCGGATGACGGCCGGGTCGTTTCCAACTTCATCGTGCAGGCGCTCAAGGGCGAGGACATCACCGTTTACGGCGACGGGTCGCAGACCCGTTCCTTCTGTTACGTGGACGATCTGATCGAAGGCTTCTACCGGCTCATGTACAGCCCTCAGGCGATCCACACGCCTGTCAACATCGGCAATCCCGGCGAATTTACAGTCGGTGAGTTGGCCGAGCAGATCGTGGGAATGACCGGCTCGAGCTCCAAAGTCGTCTATCACCCGTTGCCCGTGGACGATCCGCGCCAGCGTCGGCCCGACATCACAGTGGCCCAGAGAGAACTTGGATGGGAGCCGACCGTGGCGTTGGCCGATGGGCTGAAGTCGACGATCGCTTATTTCGAACGGCAGTTGAGGAAGCCCTCCGGAAAGCTGGCGGAGGCCGCCTGATGTCCGGCAAGAACGTACTTGTCGTTGGTGGCGCCGGCTTTATCGGCAGCCATACAGCCAAGCTTTTGGCCAGGCAGAGTTATGATCCGATTGTCTACGACAATCTATCCACGGGTCACCGGTCAGCCGTCCGATGGGGCGCCTTCGTTGAAGGCAACATCCTTGACTCGGAGCGGTTGACCCACGTCATGGATGAGTATCGCCCTATCGGGGTGATCCATTTTGCTGCATCGGCCTATGTCGGCGAATCCGTAGAGAAACCGGCAAAATATTATCAGAACAACGTCAACGGGACCCAATCGCTGCTGGACGCCTGCCAGAGAAGCGGAACGCGCAATATCATCTTCTCGTCAAGCTGCGCCACCTATGGCATTCCGGATCGCTTGCCGATCCGCGAAGGCGAGAGCCAGCGCCCGATCAATCCTTATGGACGCACGAAGCTCATCGCGGAGCAAATGCTTGCCGATTATTCGGCTGCCTATGCGCTGCGCTACGTGGCGCTGCGTTATTTCAATGCGTCCGGCGCGGATATCGACGGGGAAATCGGCGAAACCCACGATCCAGAAACGCATCTCATTCCGCGAGCCATGATGGCCGCTGCAGGCAGGATCGATTTTCTCGAAGTCTATGGCCAGGATTACGATACGCCCGACGGCACCTGCATTCGCGACTATATTCATGTCGCGGATCTGGCGCGCGCGCATGTGCTGGCGCTCGAACATCTGATCAACTGCGGTGGCAATCTGGCCGTCAATCTTGGCAGCGGGCGTGGTACATCCATTAAGGAAATTCTCGAAGCGATCAGCCGGCTGACAGGTCGTAACGTGCCGGTCGAGATGCGCGCTCGTCGTGCGGGCGATCCTCCGGTGCTTTATGCCGATCCGGCGCTCGCTGCCGAAAAACTTGGCTTTCAGGCGCTCTATTCCGATCTCGATACGATAATTCGCACAGCGGCTCCCTTCTTCGGGCTCGAGGTGCGCTCATGAGAACGCCGCGCATCGCGCTGTCTGTTGACAGGGAAGAACCCCTGATGGTGCCGGTCTTCACCGGCCGAAAGCGCGTCGAGTACATTATGGGTGCGGTTTTGTGGGCGATGGCCGTCGCATTCTTCTGGCAATGGTGGGTTTTCGGAGCCACCCACACCAACATGGTCGGCTCAATTCTGGTGACGGCGCTTCTGGCGTGGATAACGCTTTTGCCAGTCTACTTCATCACCATTTTCTTCAATGCACGCCGGCCGCACGGACGGCTGCGTATTTCCGCAGGAAGTCGCGTGGCCATGGTGGTCACCAAGGCTCCATCAGAACCTTTTGAGGTGGTGGCCGAAACCTTGCGGGCCATGTTAGCCCAGAACGTGCCTCACGACACGTGGCTGGCCGATGAGGATCCATCGCCCGCAACGCTCGCATGGTGCCGCGAACATGGCGTATTCGTTTCCACCCGCAAAAGTCGCGCCGATTACCATCGCCAGTCCTGGCCTCGCCGCACACGCTGCAAGGAAGGCAACCTAGCTTTCTTCTACGATCATTATGGCTAC
The DNA here is from genome assembly GCF_002284575.1 of Mesorhizobium temperatum. Lineage (GTDB taxonomy): Bacteria > Pseudomonadota > Alphaproteobacteria > Rhizobiales > Rhizobiaceae > Mesorhizobium > Mesorhizobium temperatum. The sequence continues at coordinate 5,907 of NZ_NPKJ01000067.1, read as the reverse complement.
GACCGATATGATTTTGTGTCGCAGCTCGATGCCGATCATGTTCCCGAACCGGACTACCTATATAACATGTTGCGGCCTTTTGCCGACCCGACAATCGGTTACGTTTCCGCGCCCAGCATTTGCGATCGCAATGCACATGAAAGCTGGTCCGCGCGTGGCCGCCTCTACATCGAAGCGAGCATGCATGGGTCACTGCAAGCCGGATACAATAATGGCTTCGCGCCCGTATGCATCGGATCGCACTATGCGGTGCGCACAGCGGCATTGAAGGAAATCGGTGGGCTGGGGCCAGAACTCGCCGAGGATCATTCCACAACGCTCTTCATGAATGCCCATGGCTGGCGAGGGGCTCACGCGCTTGATGCCATCGCCCATGGCGACGGCCCACGGACGTTTGTCGATCTTGTAACGCAGGAGTTCCAGTGGTCGCGGAGCCTGGTGACGATCCTGTTGCAATACTCACCAAAACTGATCGGACATTTGCCGCTGCGTTTGAAGGTTCAATTCCTATTTTCGCAGTTCTGGTACCCGCTTTACGCCTTCTTTCTTGCTCTGACATTCCTGTTGCCCGTGATCGTACTGATCCAGGGCGATAATTTCATCAACGTCACTTACCCAGAGTTTCTGCTCCATTTCATGCCGCAGTCGCTTATGATCCTGCTTCTGGCATTCTGGTGGCGGTCGAGTCGCACATTTCGGCCTATCGACGGCAAGATTTTTAGTTGGGAAGCGATGCTGTTTTTGCTGGCGCGCTGGCCGTGGGTTCTGGCTGGAACCTTTGCCGCGTTTCGTGACTGGATGACCGGATCCTTTGTTGATTTTCGCGTCACGCCAAAAGGCACGTCCGAAGTCGATCCGCTACCGTTTCGCGTGCTGGCGCCGTATGCCTTCGTGGTCCTGATCTCCATTCTGCCGGTCGTGTTCGTGCAGGATGCGTATCAAACGCGCGGCTTTTTCGTCTTCGCCATCATCAATGCATGCTTTTACTTGCTGCTGATTTTCATGATCTTGCTGCAGCATGGCAGGGAGAATGACGTGCGGATGAAAAGTCGCGCCTATCGCCCCGCGCTGGCAAGCAGTTTCATGGCCCTTTTGATGGTTACCAGCTTCGCCACGGTCGAGCGTGGACGCGACGGCATCGAGGCGCTCGCCTGGGGAACCAAAAGCTTTTCCCTGTTCGACGACAGCTTCTCAATTGCCGGGGCAGGCGTCGGTGGTCGCGCTGTTCACAAAACCATCTTCAATCCACGTTGGCGCACCAATGCTCCCAGCAATTCAAATCAGCGATAGAAGGCAATCAACACATGAAGATCGCGATCATTGGAACAGGCTATGTCGGTTTGGTCAGCGGCACATGCTTCGCGGCCTGGGGCCACCAAGTTGCATGCGTGGACAAGAACGCTCAGAAAATAGATGGCCTCGTACGCGGCATCGTACCGATTTACGAGCCCGGTCTGGATGGACTGGTGGAACGCAATTCAGCGGTAGGCCGGTTGAGCTTCACGTGCAACCTGGCTGAGGCGGTCAAGGGGGCATCGGTCGTTTTCATCGCGGTTGGGACGCCACCGCGAGCCGGTCATGGGGATGCTGATCTGTCGTTTGCCTATATGGCCGCGCGTGAACTTGCGCCGCTGATCGACGACGGCGCCGTGGTGGTGGTGAAGTCCACCGTTCCGGTGGGCACCGGCGATGCTGTTCAGAAGATCATTGGATCTGTACGTACGGCCGGACATTTCTCCGTTGCGTCTAATCCGGAATTCTTGCGCGAAGGCGTCGCCATCCGCGATTTTATGGAACCCGATCGTGTCGTGATCGGTGTTGAGGATGAGCGTGCGCGCAACGTTCTCATGGAACTCTACGATGCACCTCTCGAAGCACAAAAGACGCCGATCGTCGTCACCCAGCGCCGCACTTCCGAACTGATCAAATATGCTGCCAATGCATTCCTGGCGACCAAGATTACATTTATCAATGAATTGGCCGATCTTTGCGAGCAAGTCGGCAGCAATGTCGGAGAACTCGCGCTGGGCATGGGTCTCGACAAGCGCATCGGCACAAGCTTCCTCAATGCCGGCCCGGGCTACGGGGGCTCTTGTTTCCCGAAGGACACGATGGCTCTTCTGCGTACAGCGCAGGATTATGGGGTAGCGGTTCGGATCGTTGAGGAAACAGTGACCGCCAATGAAGCACGCAAGCGCCGCATGGCGCTGAAGGTGATGGACGCTCTGGGCGGCGACGTCGAAGGGCGGACGATCGCGGTTCTGGGTCTCACCTTCAAACCCGATACGGACGATATGCGCGATGCGCCCTCTGTTCCGCTTATCGAAACCTTGCAGCGTTTCGGCGCCAAGATCCGTGCCCATGATCCCGTGGGCATGGAGAATGCGGGTCACCTCCTGTCCGAAGTCGAATTTTTTGACGATCCCTATGCATGCGCGTGCAACGCCGAAGCTGTGGTCGTTATCACGGAATGGGACAGCATTCGAAAGCTCGATCTCGTGCGCCAGAAAAAGACCATGCGCCAGGCGGTCTTGATCGATCTCAGGAATGCCTTTGAACCACGCGTTGCGGAAAAGATTGGCTTCCGTGTTTCGGCCATCGGTCGCTCAGCTACGACCCAGCATGACAATACCCCGGCCGCGCTGCCTCATGCGACCGGACACGCCCATCGAGGACAAACGGCGGGCGCCGCTCATCTCGAGATGGCAGGAGGTTCCGGTGGCACTTTCTAAATCTGAAAGGGCTCTATTGCTGTCAGGTTTCCGGATGCTGACAGCAGTCGCTTGGGCAGTGTCCTGCATTGCTGCACCGGCCTTTGCCTCTTCCTCACAGGTTTCCGTTCTGCCGGACGGGGCACGTCGCATGACAGCAGGCGAAATCTACGATCTCTATAGAGACAAGAGCTGGCAGTGGGACAGCGGAGCCGGACGAATGGTGGGCGCGGACCGGCAATTTTCGGCATGGACCGACGGTGAGACGGGCAAATCCTGGGCGGAAGGCCGCTGGATCATCACCGAGACAGGTTGGATGTGTCTCAACGCGACATGGCATTCCGAACAGGGTGTATTTCTCGCCAAGACCTGCTTTTCGCATCGCATCGATAATGGAACGATCTATCAGAAGCGCGAGCCCGGTGGTGAGTGGTATGCGTTCCGTAACGCCGAGGTCCACCAAGACGACGAGGCCAGCAAGCTAGTGTCCACCGATCTGGTTTCCCGTCAACTCGATGCCATCAAAGCCGCGCTTGGTGCGGCACAGCAATCTGAACAGTAAGAAAGGGAGGGGGCCTTGAAAAGTCTCTTTAAACTATCAGCAGCCTTGCTTTGCAGCGCATGCATTTCCGGTGGTGTCTATGCAGCCAGCGGCGTGTCGGGAGCGAGTGTCGACAGCCGCAATCAGTTTCGGGACAAGCGTCCCATCATCACGGCTGACTCCGTAACCCCCGGCGCCTACGATCCGCACGCGGATTATACCAACGATTCCAACTCAAAAATCGAACACCTTTTTCTTCCCTGGGAAGATGTGGATCTGGCAACGCTCAGCGCCGCAGATGCCTATGCGCGTGAGCGTGGACGTTCCCTGTTGATCACGGTCGAGCCGTGGTCCTGGGCGCGGGACTGGCGTGTAGGTCCTGAGGATTTGCTCGCCGGGATTTTGGGCGGGCGCTACGATGCCAATATGTCAGCGGTCTGCTCTGCGGCGGCGCAGCTGAAAAGCCCCGTCACTATCCGCTGGGCGCAGGAAATGGAAGATAATGACGGGCAATTCACCTGGGCTTTCTGGAAGCCTGAAGGTTATGTGAACGCCTACAGGCATGTCATCGACATATGCCGCAAGCATCTTCCGTCGGCCCAATACATGTGGTCACCGAAGGGAGAAGAAGGACTGGAAGCCTTCTATCCTGGCGACAAGTATGTCGACATTATCGGTCTGTCCGTCTTTGGCTATCAGCCCTATGACAAGCTGGAGGTCGGTCGTGATACGACTTTTGTGGAGCGCACAAAGCCGGGTTATGACCGTGTGACGGGCTTCGGCAAACCAATCGCCATTGCGGAGCTTGGCTACGAAGGTAACGACGAATATGCTCGTGACTGGGCCGCGGAAGCAAACAAGCCGCATGCCGAGTTCCCGGACATGACAGCCGTTGTCTACTTCAACGATCGTGAAGTCTATCCATGGCCGAGAAATGTCGGCCGGCCCGATTGGCGCGTGGCCAACCATCCGCTGGACTGATCCAAGTCGTTCGACAGAGTGGTTCGGCTTTCACCAGATGGCCGAACCGCTCCATCCCTTTATTTCTATGCGGTTCCAACGCAGGACTCTTACGCAGTCTTACTGGAATTGCCTTGGTGGAGAGGAAGTAAAATGTTTTCGATCCGTTCGATTATCTCAAGTGCGGTGCTGTTTGTGTTCTTGCTTGCAGGCAATGCCTACGCCGCTCCCAAACAACCGGCGGGCGACGCTATAGAAAAACGCGCCGCTGCCGCGACGCCGATGAAGGCCTCAGCGGTTGAAAAGCTCTATGCCGGCCGCACCTGGAAATGGCAAAACGGCGGTGGGTTCTATTCTGCGGAGACAACTGCTCGCGGGCTGTTCTCTGCAAATAGGAAGCCGTTCGCCGCTTGGTCGCGCAAACGGGCAGCATGGTCCTATGCGGAGGGAAACTGGCATGCGACCAATGGGGGCAAGCTCTGCATGCGCGCTCTCTGGACCAGCAAAGTAGCGAAAGGGAGTCTGGCAAGAAGCGGTGCAATCACATGTTTCCTGCACCGTGAAAAACATGGCGTCGTTTATCAGAAGCCTTTCATCGGTGGGAAATGGTATGTCTTTCGTCACAATCCCGCTCGCCGGGACGATGAGGCGCGCAAACTGGTCAAAGGTAATCGGGTAAGCAAAGAAGTTTCGCATCTTAAGGCGAATTCTCGATAACCGCGCAAAAACGGAGCCGCCGCGGCTTCAGGCGCGGCGGCTTCTGTCAAAACCAGGTCCAACATTAAACGCCTGGCTGATTCGAGACCCTCCGAGTGTAGCAACGCGCTTTCTGACCAAAGCCGCTCGGAGTGCAGACATAGGTGTTGCTGTTCAAGTACCGGGATGCTGATATTTTAACGACCTTGCCGACGGGTTTCTTGTTGTAGCGAACATCGTTGTTAACTCGATATTTGACAAGGTAGACGGACCGTGTCTCTCCCTCTGGCTTACGCATTTCGCCTGCTTGCGCGTTTGCGCCGAGAGCCACGGAAACAGCAAGCCCGATCGCTGCAATCGCCACTCTTCTAAAACGGTTCCGATGTGCAGTAGAAAACGTCATGTGCTAGCCTCCAATCTTATTGTTCTGGAGTGCGTTGTACCCACAGGACTTTAGGTTCTGGTTTGAACTATCTTGATAATTTTAGACAAAATGTTGCATTCCTCATGCCTCAAGTGGGCGAATTGACCAAAATGAGGCCGGCGGCGCGTCCGCCGATGGATGCGAAATTCCACTTCGTCTTCTCGTTGCATCGCGGCGCGGGAGGTCGAAGAACTCTTGGTTTGCGGCAAAGTAAACGGACAGGTTCAAAGCTTGCAACAGACTTGAAGCAGGTTGTGTGCGTCAAGTTCTGCAAAAAGGGGCGGCCATGGCGCTGGTCATGCGGCTTGGCGTCGAGCGAGCTTGTTGTGCTCGCGCAGGTCGTCCATGTTGATGTAGCGGTTGGCCTCCATCCAGTTTTCGTTGGTCTCGACGGCCAGCGACGATACCCGAGATATTGCGCGAACTCGGCTGCCTGCCGCTGGCAGAAAGGGCTATCCTGCTTGGTAGCGTCCGTAAGGGTATCGTGCCGGTAACCTTGCTCTGGCTATGGTGGCGACTGCGTTTGGGCTGCTACCGGTCTCCGTTGCTTTCTTTGCGGCCGCGGTCGGGATGGT
>NZ_NPKJ01000010.1 GCF_002284575.1 Mesorhizobium temperatum | reverse complement strand
TCGAAAACAAGAGTGCCTTCGACCGCGCCTTCAGTGATCCCCTGGTGAAGATGATGGCCGAGCTAGCTGCAGAATGATGAGTTGGTCGCGGGCCGCTTCGGCACTGTTGTCGCCCGGACCGTACAAGGCAAGCTACGGCCGGCCTAGATACAACTCTGAGCATGACCGGCAATGGTCATCCTCGCGCGTACGATCGCGCTACGATAGCCGCAAATGACACTGAATGAATATAATGAATATGTAGAATACGATTCCACCGGTTTGAGTGCCGGCGACGTGACGCCATTGGAATTGACGCGCTTGGCCCGCCAGCCGCACGATGAGGTCAATTCGCGCATCAATGCTATAAATGAATTCTACGACGATACGGAAAACCGCTGCTGATGCAGATGCAGGCCTCTTCCATGCTGTTCCATTGCTTTGGAAGGATCTCGGAGCCATCGAAGGCGGCCGTCAGAGGAAGCCGGTTGTTTAACGGCTACTGTTCAAATACCAACAGCTTGTTTTCATCTCGCCCGATCTGGAGGGCCAAGGACTCTCGGTAGGCGACAACTTCGGAATTTGGAGTTGGATTGAGTGAAACGATTCTCCATGGGATCACCCGTAATCCATGGGATCTGGACCGCTCTACAGGTGGCTCGTCTGCGAAGCCGCACCCGGCGGTGTCTGAAAATTCTGGAACATGATCGCGCTTGATCGCGTCAAGTTCGAGCCCAGGAACACAACGTAGCTTTCGACGAGGTGCGCTCAACCCATCACTTCGGGCCCCTTTTTGGATTCCCTATTTCGCGCGCAGCATCGGATTGATCTTTTTCCCCGGCGGGACTGTGCGATCTAACGCTATGATCTGCTGCTGCTGTTCGGGCCGCCACGCGGCCGTGACGTATGCGCGGCGCGCCCTGCCGGTGTGACTCCCCACCGGCAGGGCACTTTTTTTTAATGCGCTATGTGAGGGTGATTGGGGCACCCTCGCCATTCAAGCCAAGCTGCCACACTTGCGCACCCGCTAACCCAGAAACGGGCTCCGTCATGGCTTGCTGGACGGGCTGTCTCGCAGCGCTGCTCGAATGTTTGAACGCGAGGATCGAGCGCCACGGGGGTCCTCTTCGCGCACATATTTCAAACCAAGCCGCCTTGTGCGGTCCACGTTTCACCAGTCGACGCATTTTGGAGCAAACCGTCCTCCTCTATGCATTTATAGTTGTAGGTGCACATCAACCGCACCATTAATTCAAAGGAGATGAGGCTTCGTCTCTCGAATGACCGCTTCAAGTGACTGAGCTCGATCGGATAAAGCCCATAGCTCCCTGCCAGGGTTCAGCGTCGGTCGTCGGAATCTTTCTCCGGGCGGGACAGGACCGAGAACGTCATTGGTGTCGTCTGACTGACGTCCAGGTCGCGGCGATGACGCGGCTCGGATGCATGACTAGCGACTTTGAACCAGCGGGCTCGATCTCGAAAGAACGCCCAATGCTACGTCGTGGTCCAAAGGGTGATCGATGTTCACGACACGATGGCCGTGGGTTAGGCGAGGCGATCAGGAATTGGTGCGCGAGTAACTGACTTCTGCCTCCTCCCAAGGCAGTACCGGCCCGGCAGCGAGCGTAGTCTCCTGCCGGGCTTTCAATTCGCTGAGTGTCTGCGCACCTTTGCCACAACCGAACGTGCCTCCCCTGTTCAAGCCCAACCGCCACTCCTGCGCGCCGCCTGACCAAAGAAATTACCGGTCTCGATCCGGGTAGCACTGCGCCGATTACTGGCCGTGCCCAGAACCTCGAGGATCCTGATAACCTCATCTGGCCACCCGGCAGGTGCGCGGAAGGTATTGAGCGCCAACTGTCGACGTTCCATCATACGCGAGGTGTACGGTGGAGTACCTGGAGTAGTTCTGTTGACCGGGCGACAAGGCCAACTGCGATTCGACTTCGTGCAGCCGGCGAGAGGGTGTCCCGCGCTGGCGCACTGACATAAGCGGGCTCCGCGGTTCGGTTGCCTCAAATATGCTCCATGACTGGTTGCCGAAGAAACCAGCATACTTGGTTCGCGCGTTTCAGCTTGTCGGCGAAAATGATGGGACTTTTCACCATTGAGGCGCAAGTAGGGGCTGTAACTATCGTTGAACGGAGCTACAAACGGACTGTTCGATAGGCAGTACGGGAGAGATCGGCACGTTGCCGACACCGACGGAGCAACCCCCCAAGGAAACTCTCAGGTACAAGCGACCGTCCTGCCGAACAATCTGGAGAGAGACGCCGGAGCGTCCACCGAAGGGGGAAAGCCGGGGCTCCCGGTTAAGCTCTCAGGTACAGTGACAGATTTGGGGAAGAGCCGCGGGCCGGCTGGCCCGAACCCATTGTCCTGTCTGGAGAGCGAAATGCCCAAGATTAGAGCGAAATGCCCAAGATTGTTGTGATTGGTGCCGGCATTGCCGGCGTGTCGACAGCCTATGCCCTTTTGGAACACGGCTATGACGTCACCGTGCTAGAGCGTCAGCGCTATGCCGCAATGGAGACTTCGTTTGCAAACGGCGGCCAGCTCTCGGCGAGCAATGCGGAAGTCTGGAACCACTGGTCGACGATCTTAAAGGGCATCAAGTGGATGGCGAGGGCGTCGCGCCACTCCTCATGAACCCGGCGCCGCATGGCACAAGTACAGCTGGCTTGCGGAATTTGTATCCCATATCGCGAAGTACCGTGAGAACACTGTTGCCGCCGCCCGTGTGGCCATCGCTGCGCGCAGGCACATGTTTGACATCGCCGAGCGTGAGGGCATCGATTTCGACCACGTTCGCCACGGGATCCTTCATGTCTATTGGGACAAGCCGGGCTTCGACCACGCCACGAAAGTCAATCAACTCCTCGTCGAAGGAGGCCTTGACAGGCGGCCGGTCACAGCGGGCGAAATCGCGTCCATTGAGCCGGCCTTGCCGGGCGCTTTCTATGGAGGGTTCTACACGCCTTCGGATTCAACCGGTGACATCCACAAGTATACCACCGGCTTGGCCCGCGCATGCGAACGGCACCGTGGAAGTTTCCACTACGACGCGTCGGTGACAAAGATTGAACGACGCGGCCGGTTCAGGCTGACGTACTCGAGCCAAGCTGCCACGGCGCAGGTTATCGAGGCCGCGATCGTCGTATGCGCGGGTTCGAACGGCCGTGACTTCGCGGCGATGCTGGGCGATCGCCTCAACATCTATCCTGTCAAGGGCTACTCGATCACGGTCCACCTGGAGGACGATGCGGCGCGGGAAGCCGCTCCATGGGTGAGCATCCTCGACGACCGGGCCAAAATCGTGACCAGCCGGCTTGGCGCAGAGCGCTTCCGAGTGGCCGGGACCGCAGAGTTCAACGGCCAGAACCGGGACATAAGGGATGACCGGGTAAGACCTCTGGTAGACTGGACGCGGCAGCTCTTCCCGGGCGTCAACACGAACCGCGTTGTGCCATAAGCCGGCCTCCGTCCAATGATGCCGAACATGATGTCGCGTGTCGGCAAAGGGAAGGCGCCGGGCGTTTACTATAACATTTGGCGAAGTACAGGGACTTCCTGGCGGAGATCGGCTATCTGGTGCCGGAAGAGCCGGATTTCAGCGTTTCGACGAAGAACGTCGATCCAGAGATCGCGACTATCGCGGGGCCGCAGCTGGTCGTGCCGGTGATGAATGCGCGCTATGCGCTCATCAAGGACTGGACAGAGAAGAAGGTCAGGCGCCAGCTGGCGCATGCTCAGAAACGAAAGGGCTTCGGCTGGACGCGGTGGAATAGGCGGTGGCTCTACGACACTCTACGGCTGTTTAACGGCTATCGAGTGCGGCGAGACATGCTGAAAGTCGCTCCGGCAGGATAGGTTTCCCATAAGCCTCGACATGAAGCAAATGGGGGAGCGTAGTGCGGGCAATCCGTAAGCTGCGTTCGACGTGGAGGGGACAGGAAACGTGGCATGGGCGAGGAACTAAAACTTCGACCCAAACCAACGCGCCTGTCCTCGACCCTACCATCGCCAACATTCAGCCGCGATCCCCGCCAGGCGGAGAATCGCTTCATGGCGCTTGCTATCCCTTTTGGGTCGGTTGCCAACAAGGAACAGCTGGAAAGAGGCTTGCACGTCGCAATCAGCGAGACAGTTCGCATCCCGCCCGAATCGATCGATCCCGCAATCAAGAATTATCATTGGCTCGATCTCGTGAAGGGCCTTTTCGATGCCTACGACAAAGGGGCGGAGACAGCGCTGATCGTCGATACAAACGGGCACATAGCGGAGGGGCCTGGCTTCAATGTGTTCGTTGTAAAGGACGAATCGCTGAGGACACCCGCTTTTGGGGTGTTGCCTGGCATCACGCGCCGGACTGTGTTCGATCTTTGCGCCGAGATCGGGCTCTCGGCCACGACTGTTGACGTTAGTCGTGCTGAGATCAAAGCGGCTGACGAGGTATTCATCACCTCCACGGCCGGTGGCATTATGCCCGTGACCCGTATCGACGACACCGCGATCGCTAACGGGCTTGTCGGATCCATCACCCGCCGGCTCATGGAGCTCTACTGGCAAAAGCACGATGATCCGGCATGGTCGAATGCTGTCAGCTACCCATGATCGGAAATGAGCCATGCGAGAGCGATTTCGGAGCGGCTTTGCTTACCTCATCGAGGCGACCGGCCCCTCGATTTTCGCGGCAGCGATTACCACTCGATGATGAGCATGTACTTGTGCATGGCCTACTCGATGCCGTTCCTGCGGAGTTGCCGATGAAGAACGCTTTCACTGCCTATTTGTCGACGGAACTGGCTGAGTTGAAGTCTGCAGGGCTTTCCAAATCCGAGCGGGTCATCACCTCGCCCCAATCGTCCGAGATCGAACTCGCGGATGGCAGCACGGTTCTGAATTTCTGCGCCAACAATTATCTCGTCTCGCTGACAATCAAGATCTGCGGGATGCGGCTAAGGCTGCGCTCGACCGCTATGGATATAGCATGGCATCGGTCCGCTTCATCTGCGGCACTCAGGAAGAGCACAAACAATTTGAGGCGCGCATCTCCTCATTCCTCAAGATGGAAGACACGATTCTCTATTCATCCTGTTTTGACGCCAATGCCGGTCTGTTCGAGACGCTGCAGCGGGCTACCAATCGGCATTTAGATCGTCAGCCGCTTTGGTGATGAAGCCGCACTGGTTCGCTTGGCATGTGATATTGAAGAGGCGCGGCCGTGTAGCGGCCGGCGACCAGAAGTTCGAGCAGGAAGCAATTACCAACCCCAACGTCCGAAAATACCAGAGCATGATCGCGCTTGATCGTGTCAAGTTCGAGCCGCGGGTAACGGTGTAGACTTGAGCATGCCGCGCTGAAATCTTCACCCGAGGCCGCGTTTTGAAACCGTCATTGCACGCCCGGCATTGAGATTGGGGTTTTTCGCCTAAGCAACTGTGCGATGTAGAGGTGCAGTCGATCTGCGTGCGGACGGTATGAGTTGCCGAACGTTCGATACGGGCAAAGCAACCGCGCCGGGCTTGCCGGACCGGCGAACTATCCCGGTTACCCAAATACAGTGATCAGTCAAATCCAGACATTCATCCAAACACACGGAAAGTAGGAGATCATATGGATAGAGATTCGCACAGTCGCCATTCGATCCAGCACGATGGTGGCTTTGATACGGTCGGTTCAATTGCCACAAATGTTGAAAACGGCTTCACAATGGCAGCAGTTGGCGACCTGCTCTTTGCGCGGCCAGTGACCAAGGGCAATTATCCCGGTCTGGGCGATGTCCTCAGCATGTTTAAAGAGGCCGACGTCAGTTTCGGGAACCTGGAAACCAACATCTTGGATGTCCTATCGAAAGGATGTCCGCAGGCTGAGTACGGCGGGGCGTATTGCGTCAGCGACCCGGAGCTTGGAGCTGACTTAAGGGCCATGGGCTTCAATATGGTCAGTCGCGCGAATAACCATACACTTGACTGGGGCCTTGAAGGCATGCGCGAGACGAGCCGGGCGCTCGATCAAAACGGCATCATCCATGCAGGCGCAGGCGAAAACCTTGCACAAGCTGGAGCCGCCCGATTCCTGGAGACTCCGCGCGGAAGGGTAGCGTTGGTGTCATTTGCCACGACGTTCATGCCGATGGCTCGTGCGTGTGATCCCGCTGGCGAGGCGCCAGGCAGACCAGGGCTCAACGCCCTTCGTTTGGAGAAGAGCATCGTTGTTCCGCCGGAGATGCTTGAGAGCTTGAGACAAGTGCGCGAAGTGCTACCCGGTTACAACCCCGCTGGAAAGGATCCAAGCCGCGTAGTCCTCGACGAGGTGACGTTCAAAGCTGGCCAAAAAGCCAGTTACAGCTTCGAGCCCAACTCGCGTGACATCTCCGATATCCTGCGCAACGTTCGTCGGGGCAAGCAGATCTCCGACTTCTGCATCGCAACAAATCATGAGCACGAGCCTGGGGTATGGAGCCAAGAACCGCCTGACTGCGAACAGGCGTTTGCCCGACAGGTTATCGATGCCGGGGCGGACGCATACGTCGTGCATGGACCTCATCAGCTGCGAGGGATCGAGATCTACAAAGGCCGGCCTATCTTTTACAGCTTGGGTAATTTCTTCTGTCAGGATCTCCGAACGCCGGTAGGCGCTGACATGTACGAGGTATACGGCAAGGATCCGAAGGTCGATACAGACGCCGAAGTCACGGTCGACGAAGTGGCAAAAGGGTATCCGTATACGGCGGCAGGGTTAGCAGGCTCTCAATCTGATACGATCTTTTATGAGAGCGTGGTCACCATTAGCCGTTTCGAACAGAACCAGCTTGCTGAATTGCGGCTCTATCCGATTGAGCTACGCCGCTCAAATAGGTTTGCCAACCGGGGCGTGCCGCGTCTCGCTGGCGTGCCGCAAGCAATTGCCATTCTGGAGCGGCTACAGAAGCTCTCGGAGCCGTATGGCACCCAATTCACCATCGAGAACGGTGTTGGACTGATCCGACTGCAACCCAGCACGGCCCAACGTGGCATGTAGCGATGCCTCAGCGTGGGCGTGGTGGCGCAGGGCGCCGAACTTCCGGGCCGGACGGCGCAAGGCGGACTGGAGCGACGATCGCTCCTGGCGAGCCCTAGCTGTACAAGGTCCGCTTGTCGGTAGAGGGCATCGGCAGTACGGCCGTTGCCGGAACACCCCTAATCCTTCACTTGGCCCTATTCATGACTCCGCGCTTGAGCCTGCTCAACCGCGGAGTCGATGCCTAATAAATTGTTTGCCGTTTTTGGACGAAAATTAGCCAGAGGCCAGCACCGGCCGGACTCTAGTCTTAGTCTAGCATTTCGAACCGATGACTCTGCCGAATGAGTATTGCTCGGTCGGATCGGTCCAGGCTCGGTGCTCAATGCTACGCGTCTAAGCATCGATCATCGATCGCTTCTCATGACCGATTCGGATGTCAACCGCTACGTGCTTTCGCCACGCAGGATCATCACGGCGGCATCAGCCAGCACCTGGCAGCCGAGCACTAGGTCAGCATCGTTGGTGTTTTCGGTCCAATGTTGGAACACCATGTAGGGTGGACGACCGCCCTTGGCTCCATCGGAGCGCTTCAAGCTTCACCGCCTCGGAGAGTGGCTTGCCGAACCCCCCACGGAACCAGCGCGTTCGGCTTTTCCAGGGGATCGCAGGCTTCGCTCAGCCTCAAAATAGCGCTCGTCAATGTCCCAGAAACCCGCTTGTCCCCGCATCTCCAGCCGCACAGTAAGAGTGTGCCGCGGATCCTGCTTGTTTCAAACCACGCCACTGTATGCGACAACCGTTTCAGCCGGCAGTCCTTTTTGGTGCGAACCTCCACCCCAGGTGTCATAGCCTTTAGTGGATAGTTTCGACGCTGCCAACGCTACTTTCAGGTCAACTCGAATAGATAGACTTGGCTGCTAAAGAGTAGCCTTCCATTTGCCGTCTGAATGCAGAATACCACCTGGAGATGTTAGTTGGTCACGAATTTTACCGCAAGCTCCGGAATGTTTCAGGATGCGTTTTTTAGCCGAGATGGATCTGCGCCCGTTCCGCTTATGATCAGAGCGGAAGGGATTTGGATGTTCGATGAGCATGCGAAGGCCTACATCGATGGATCGTCGGGTCCTATCGCCAGCAATATCGGGCATGCTAATGAGCGTGTAGCGCATGCGATGTATCAGCAGGCAATGACGCTTGATTATGCTTATCCGCGCGTTGCGCGTCACGCTGGCAACGCCGCGCTAACAGGGCGGCTTTGCAGTCTAGCGGGGGCGCCATTCGAACGGGTCGGTCTCACGTCAGGCGGAAGCGAGGCTATGGACCTTGCGCTGAAGTTCCTGCGGCAATACGCGGTTGCAAAAGGCTTGTCGAGCAAGCGCATTTTGATCTCCAACATGCCTTCGTATCATGGCGCTTCCATCGGCACGCTCGCGATTTCGGGCGATGAATCGTTAGAGCCTTTTCTATCTGGTTTCGCAGTTAGAGGCGCGAAAGTGCCGGCTCCAATGACCTATCGAGGAGAGCCGGACTTGTCGCCTGAAGAAATCGCTGAGCAAAGCGTAGCGGCACTTGAGTATGCTATCGTAAATCTAGGCCCAGAAAACGTCCTCGCGTACGTGGTTGAACCAGTAGGCGGTGTGGCAACCGGATGCCTCGTGCCGCCTTCCATTTATTTTCGACGCATCCGTGAGTTGTGCGACCGATACGGCGTGTTTCTCGTATTCGATGAGATTCTGTGCGGCGCCGGCCGAACCGGTAAGTTTCTCGCATCACACCATTTGAGCGGCTGCATTCCAGATGTCATTGTCATGGCAAAGGGAATTGCCGCAGGTTACAGTCCTTTGGGTGCGGTGCTTCTCCCTGCAGAACCCGTTGATGAATTGGCAAAGCTCACCGGTTTTAACTTTTCACATACGTACGGCGCGAACCCTATCTCGTGTGCCGCCGCGCTCGCGGTCTTGGACGAATATGAAGATCGCGATTTGATCACCAACGCCTCGCAAACTGGCCAGCATCTTGGACAAACATTGCGGCAGCTCATGAACACCTCACCTATCGTAGGCGATGTGCGCGGAATTGGGCTGCTATACGCGGTTGAATTGGTAGCAGACAAGGAATCGAAAGCTCAATTTCCGTACGATTT
>NZ_NPKJ01000063.1 GCF_002284575.1 Mesorhizobium temperatum | reverse complement strand
GCGCAATCGCTACCCGCACGAATTCTCCGGCGGCCAGCGCCAGCGCATCGCCATCGCGCGGGCGATGATCCTCAAGCCCAAAGTGGTCGTCCTCGACGAGCCGACGTCGGCGCTCGACCGCTCCGTCCAGAAGCAGATCGTCGAGCTGCTGCGCAAGCTGCAGGCCGACCATGAACTGTCCTACCTGTTCATCAGCCATGATCTCGCCGTCGTGCGCGCCATGGCCGACTACATCATCGTCATGAAGCAGGGCAAGATCGTCGAGGAAGGGCCGACTGAGGCGATCTTCAGCAATCCGCAAGCTACCTACACGCAGACGCTGATGGCCGCGGCCATCGACGTCACACGGTTTCGCTTGAGCGCATAGCGCGGCCGGGTCGCAGCGACTGGTCGATCCATGGAGCTACAGACGCATGTCAACTATGGAAACGTTAGCCAAATACGCCAAGGCGGCCAATGCGATCAGAACCGTGAGCGTTATCGCCAACAGAACAAGCATCGCGAGTTTGCGCGCGCCGCTGCTGACTTTTGTCCACCAACGGCGGCTTGCCGGCGGCTGGCTCGCAGGCGCTTGGCTGTCGGTTGCCTCCGAGACCGCGAACGTGGTCCCCGATCTACTCAGGTCGATATCCCTCAAATGTCGATCCGATAGCGCATGAATGGTGGAAAGCGTATCGGCCTGCTCAGGGCTCCGATGAAACTCATTCACTGCGCTACTCTCTGTTATGCAAAGTTTGGAGAACGTCATTTCGGATAGGCGCGGCTGGATTGGGCCGCGCCATCGTGAAAGCGGCCATCGTGAAAGCGAAGGACTCCTCCGTGATGGCGCTGCGCTCGCGTTTGCAACGTGTTCCGGCTGCTAGAGCCGGCCGAGAGAAAGCAGCCTCTCATCGCCGAGCCAAGCTTGGGCAAATGCCGCCTTCGTGTCGGTGGTATCTCGGTTTCCTGCTGTCTGCGCCTTCAGCAGGCCCCACAACGCCCAACCGTTGCGCGGCGACTCCTGAAGCGCCTTTTCGAAGGCGGCGATCGCCTCTTCTGCGCGACCCTGCTGGAGGAGCACGGCACCGAGTGTCTGTCGCACCGGATAATACCAGTAGGACGGCTCCATATACGAGATCCCGTCCTGCAGGCGGATCGCTTCGTTCAGGTGACGCTCCGCCTCGACATAGTCGCGCCTGGCTTGTGCGATGCGGGCTTCGACGACGAACTTGGCGATCCCGAGCACGTCCTTTGCAGGGAGGTACTGCTCTTCAAGGCTGCTCATATCGGCTTTGTCGATGAGCTGCTCGATCGCTTCTGCTTCGGACGAAGCCGCTTCGAGATCGCCCTTGAAGGCGAGAGCCACACTGCGCGCATAGTGCCAGTAGCCTTTGACGAAGGGGAAGCGGTCACCTGGGCTGGGAAGTGCCAGAATCGTATCCGGATCGCTGAACTGGGCATGCGCGCTGAAGGGCGCGGCCTTGATTGCCTGTACCCATGCCAGTTTCTGCGAGACGTCGTCCGAGGTAATCGTGGCGAGCTTCTCCGCTGAGCCGATAACGTCGTCCCGCACGCCCGCCATTTGGGCCGAGACAAGCAGATAGTGGACGTTGTGTGGGTAATAGCCGAAGCGATAGAGTGCACTCGCCGCTTCACCTGACTGTGCCAAGAAGGCTTCGTCCGCTGCGATGGCATCACGGTTGACAGCAATCGAGTCGGCGTGACGACCGACCCGCGCATAAATATGGGCGGGCATGTGTACGAGATGACCTGCCGCCGGCATGGAGCCCCGCAAGCGGTCGGCCACGGCTTCCGCGCGCGACGGATCGGCAGAGGCCTCGACGGCATGGATGTAGAGATGCGCCGCTGCAGGATGCTTCGGATCGATTTCGAGCGCACGCTCCAGCGCGGCCACGATCTCACCTCCCTGTCCTTTGGGCGTCAGCCCGTCAGCCTCCCAATAGTCCCATGGCTGCAGGTTCATCAGCGCATCGGCATAAAACACGAGAATGTTGGCATCGTCAGGATAGGCCTTGGCCAAGTTGCCCATGGCTTCCGCCCAAGCCCGGTCGAGCGGCGGCCGGCTCGCCGCAGGGTTGGCGCCGTAACGCTTGGCCAGTGCCTCGATCAGCGCCTGTTCCTTGCCGCCCACGCCGGCCTTCAGCGCTTCGGCCCGCTGGATCGCATCACGGGCAGGGGCTTTCGCTTCTTCGTGCATGGCATCGTTGATATTCGGCCCGAGCACGAAGGCTTCGCCCCAGTAGCACATCGCGCATTCCGGATCGAGCCGCTGGGCCTCCTGAAAGGAGCGCCGCGCCTCCGCGTGGTTGAAGCCCCAGGTGAGCCGCAGGCCTTGGTCGAAATAGGCCTGTGCCTCCTTGCTCTTTGTGGTGATCGGCATGGTGAGGTCGCCGAGCCCTTGGTAGAGCGGCGGTCGTTCGCCTTCGGTCGGTTTCCCGCTGCCTGCGGCATAGCTGACGCCAGGCTTGTACAACTCGGTCTTGGTCTGCTCGTGCGCCGATGCGGTCACGGCAAGCATCGAGGTGGCAAGCATCAAAGAACCGGCCAAGGCACGTAATGAAATTTTCCTGTTGGACTGCATGTTCTTTTCCTTTCGGTCATAGTTTCCCCGTCGCTGAAGCGATGGCGCGTCCGCGGGAGGATGATTGGTGAAGAAATGCCGGCGCCCGCGGCTGCAGCGGGAGCCTGTTGGCTGCGCTTGTCAGCGCCTAGGCGGCTTGTTGGGACGTAGTCCTGGCCTCGACGAACGCAGCGACATCCGAAGCGAAGCGAAGCGGCTCCTCCCAATGGATCGAGTGGCCGGCCCGGTCGTAGAGCGACAGCTGGGCGCCTGGAATCCGTGCGAGGAGCACGTCCTGATCCGAGCGCGGAAACAATGCATCGGCCGCGCCCCACATGACCAGCGTTGGCGCCCGGATGAGTGTAAGCTCCGCCGTATGGTCGGCGTCCATCAGCCCCCTCAATGCGTTCTTCCATATGCGAGCGGGGGTCTTTAGGCTTTCGTCGACGAAGGTTTCAAGAAGCGCGCGCGGGATTGGTTGCGCGAGTGTGCTGCTTTGAAAAGCAAAGGCGAAGTCCCTTTCGATGGGATCTGTGAAATGCTCAACCTCCCGCCAGAGCTCATCCACGCCAGCATTGCCCGTCATTGCCGGAAACGAGCCCTCGAGGACGAGCCCCGCGACCCGGTCGGGATGATCGATCGCAATCCGCTGCGCGACGAAACTGCCCATCGAGTGGCCGGCGATAACCGCGCGGCCAATGCCCAATCGGTCAAGCAGCGCCACGGCATCTGAAGCGAAATCTCTGGGGGTGTAGCCTTCGGCGGGTTTCCCCGCTTCGCCGTGCCCCCTTTGCGTGAACGCGATCGCGCGGACCGAAGCCGGGAACTTCTGCAGCACAGGCTCAAACGAACGCCAACTGTCCGTATATCCGTGCAGGAGCAGCAGCGGCGTCGCGGCGGGATTGCCGTGCTCAACGCATGGAAACGAAAGTCCGTTGTCGAGTCTGATTGTATATGATCTCAAATTGTCGCTCATGATGTCCTCCCTGAGGGCGATCTCGCCCTGTGTGATCCTTCTCAACCCGCTTCCGGGCAGTGGATGCAGATCTGTTCAATGTGTCGGTGATCGGTGCCGCAGCCGCCCAGCACGTTGATGTGGCGGAAGCGACTGCCGAGGTTTCGATATTGAAGGCCAAGCTCGATCGGTTCCCGCCATCCAGCTCCGTGGCCTGCCCGCAAAATAGGGGAGGTCGAAACCCTCTAGGAACATCAGCGTCGTCTCGATCCCGGCATCGGTCAAAAAGGTGTCGCCACTGAGCTGCGGCAGACGATGTCTGAAGTCGGTCATCTATGTGTCCTCTGATGGGCGACAGCATCCATAACCGCTGACGCATTCGGCGCGCGGGATCCGTCACGAGCTCTTCGCGCGGATATTGATTACGGTCCTGTTGCGATGGGTTATGATGCAGCTCGCGTCCTTTTAGAATGGCGGGGACGCCGGTTCTCTTGCCCGATCCGCCGGAATACGAGGTGGTCATGGATACGCTGCTGGATATCTGCAGGACGATGGAGCTTACGGGGGGTGTCTTTCTGGAGGCCGAGTTCACCGCACCCTGGTGCGTGACCTCGCAGGTCGCGCCCGAAGACTGCAGCCCTTTCATGCCGCCCCCGGTCCAGCTGATTGCCTATCATTACGTGACTGCCGGTCGCCTCGTCCTGCAGACGGATGGGCATGCGCCAGTTTTGGTCCAGGCCGGCGAGATCATTCTGATGCCGCGCAACGACGGGCATGTTCTCGGCAGTGCGGCCAATCTCAGGCCGGTCAACGCCCATTTCCTGATCCAGCCTGCAGGAGCAGGGGGAATGGCGCGCATCGTCTACGGAGGCGGTGGCGAGCGGACGCAAATCCTGTGCGGTTACCTCGGCACGAATACACCCAACACGGCGATCTGCGGTATCTTGCCCAGGATGCTCAAAATTGGCGTGGAGGAGGGCGCTTCTGACAGCTGGATCGAAAGCTCGTTCCGCTTTGCCGCGCATCAGTTGGCGGAAGGCCGCATCGAGTCGCCGGCCGTGCTTGCCAAGCTTGCCGAACTGCTGTTCGTGGAGGCGGTGCGCCGTTACGTAAGGTCGCTGCCACCAGAGGCGAACGGATGGCTCGCCGGCTTGCGCGATCCCGCGGTGGGGCGGGCGCTTGCACTTCTCCACAGCCGTATGACGCACCGCTGGACCACGGAGGAGCTTGCGCAGGAAATCGGATTATCGCGCTCCGCGTTTGCCGAGAGATTCACGAGCCTCATAGGCGAGCCGCCAATGCGCTACCTGGCGAATTGGCGAATGCAGGTCGCCGCCCAGCGATTGAAGGGCTCCCATGAATCCATCGCCCGTATCGCTTTTGAGATCGGCTACGAATCGGAAGCCGCGTTCAATCGGGCCTTCAGACGGGCATTCGACATGCCCCCCATGGCCTGGCGCAAACTGCAGTCGGGCGTGAACGCCGTTTCCTGATATGTATGAGGAGCCGTGCGGCCGTCATTTTGGTCCTACGCCGCCTTTGGCGGATCGAACCACTTGACTGTGCCTTCGGCCATCGCCAACCCGACAGGTCAATTGAGCAGCGTGCTCACAACTGGGTTGCGGCGCACGCCTTGATTGTGACGGATATCTTTCTGACAAAATCGCCGATTGCGCTGGAAGGCGCTGCAGCTTTATCTGCTTCTCCCATCAGCGGGATGGAAGGCGGCCCCGTATCAGCGACCGTCGCTACTCCACCCGGCAGTATTTCCGCCGCCGACCGTCAGGACATGCGGCCGCTGCGGCGTGAGTTGCAGCTGGTCTTCCAGGACCCGTTCGGTTCGCTGTCGCCGCGCATGACCGTCGGCCAGGTCATCACCGAAGGGCTTCTG
>NZ_NPKJ01000061.1 GCF_002284575.1 Mesorhizobium temperatum | reverse complement strand
GGGGTCGGAACAAGAACTGTTCAGAATCTTGCGCTAAGGTCGAACGGAGTGAGAACTTATGCGGCACGCCGTAGCCCAACCGGGAGTCTCAGCGACCGGAACCCTTCCGGCAGATGCTGATCGCTATCCCATGTGTAGATGCCGGTCAGATTGATATGCTCCCAGGTCAGCGGCGAGATGTGCTTGAGCAGGTGATCCGGAATCTCGCGACGCATTTTGCGCAAGTGGGTGACGGCCCGTTCGATATAGACCGTGTTCCAATGGACGATGGCGCTGACGACGAGGTTGAGGCCGGAGGCGCGGAAGGCTTGGCTTTCGAACGACCGATCACGGATTTCGCCACGCTCGTGGAAGAAGACGGCGCGCTTCAGCTTATGCGCCGCCTCACCCTTGTTGAGGCCGGCCTGGCAACGCCGGCGTAGCGCTGGACTTGAGTACCATTCGATCATGAACAGCGATCGCTCGATCCGGCCAAGTTCCCGTAGCGCCCTTGCGAGCTGGCTTTCCTTCGGTGATGCTGACAGCTTCTTCAGGATTGTAGACGGCACCACTGATCGCGTCGTGATCGACGCCGCCAAATGGAGCAGATCATCCCAATGATCGAGAATCAGAGTTGCGTTGATCGGTGCCCCGATATGGTTCGACAGCGCCGGATATGTATCGCCTTTCTCGAAGGTGTGGAACTTCCGATCCTTGAGGTTGCGTAGCCGTGGCGCAAAGCGCTTGCCGATCAAGGCGAACAGTCCGAAGACATGGTCGCTTGCACCGCCTGTATCGGTGAAGTGTTCCTGAATGTCGAGGATCGTGTCCTGATCGAACAGCCCATCAAGCACATAGGCCGCCTCGCTTTCGGTCGGGCTGATGGGCAGGATGCTGAAGTAACCATATTGATCTGACAGATGGCTGTAGAATTTCGATCCGGGTTCGCTGCCATAGTGCAAGTTGATGTCGCCGCGCTTTGCGGCTCGATCACTCGCGCGAAAGAACTGCCCGTCGGATGACGCGGTCGTTCCGTTGCCCCAAAGTCGAGAATGCGGATGCCGGGTATGCGCATCGGTGATGCACGCTTGCGCCGCGCGGTAGGTTTCCGACCGAGCATGGAACGTACGCATCCAGCCGATCTGGTGAGCGCTGATGCCCTTGGATGCGCTCGCCATTCTCTTCGGCCCCAGGTTGGTCGCATCCGCTAAAACTCCGGCCAGCATGGCTGAGATATTCCTCGGAGAGTCACCCGTGCGGACATGCATGAAGTGATCCGCAAAGCCGGTCCAATCGTGCACTTCCCTCAGGAGGTCAGGAACCTCGACCAGCGGATACATGTCGCTGATCTCGGCGTTCAGTTCCTCGGCTGCAGCGGGAACCTCGCCAGCCGTTGGCGTAACAATCAACGTTCCGGCTTCAAGTCGAACACCTTCGAGCTTTCCGGACCGTGCTCTGTGCGCGAGGCGCTTCAGGTTGAAGTCGAGCATCTGACGCGCTTCGGCAAGCCACTGCGCGCCGTCACCTTGGACGCCCAGTCCAAGGCGATCCTCCTCCTTCATGGTGGTGAATGTTGACCGCGGCATAAGATGCTCGTCGATCGGCCGGAAGGATCGGCTGCCATCGACCCAAATGTCCGCAGATCTAAGCCGGTCCCGCAAAGCCGCGAGCGTGGCGATCTCATAGAGACGCCGATCAGGCTGATCTTGCCCGAAGATGAGCTTTCGATCGGCTTGACTGAGATGAGTGACAGGAACGCGATCTGGGAGCGTTCGTCGCCTGTCGGCATAGAGGCGTTTCAATACATCTACCGCGACAAGAAGCGGATCGTGGCGACGCGCCGAGCGGAATGTGAACACCTGCAGAATCGCACCGGCATATTTGTTGACGGTCGCATATTGCTCAGCCGCCAAGGTCAATGGCGATGCCTCGTTGTCCTCGACCATCGACTCAAGTTCAGGCTTCATTCGGAGCAACCGGTGCCAGCCAACTTCTTGATCGAGGACCTCCAATGCATTCTGGCCGTAGTCGTTCGCCGATTGCAGGGCAGTGATCGTGTCGAGGAACATGCGCAGCGCCTTGGCGGTATCGGGCCTGCAATCCATGTGCCGTTGTTTCTTACGGTTGTTGGCCTGAGAGAACAGCCTTCCCATCAGCTTGATGAACATCGTCACAGCATCGTCGGTGAGCTTCTGGCTGAGTTTGATGACCTGCGCCACGATCAGCGCGTGTCGACGACTGGAATTGAAGTCGTTAGCCAGCCAGGCCGGCGTAGCATTGCCTTCACGGATCATCTGGTCCCAGCGACCCGATGATATGCGGACCTGCAGTTTCGGATCGATCTCCAGCGTCCGCAGATAGGCGATACGTTCGGCCAGCCCGACCAGGTTTGAGGCACTTGGCGCATCTGGCGCTGATCGCAGCCAATGAAAGCGCGTCTGCCCGATCGTTTGGTCAACCTCCAGAAGACGGTCGAGGTCTTGCAGCCTATCAGACGAAAGGCCTTCGATCAGCGTCTTTTCCGCACGCCGACGAGCGATAGCGCGAGCCGCGATCCCCATCCGCTCGATAATGTTGGCTGCCGGGAGCAGCGAATTTCGATTGCGGAACTCCGCCACAATGGCGCCAGCTATCGAAGCACCGGCGTCTGTTGTTGAGGCCATCTCGATTGCCGTCAGCAATGCGGCACGCCGATCTTCGGCAGTTGCGTTTCGCTTCCGTAGATAACCTAGGAGATGAGCAATGTGATTGCTGCGGGTCTCCTCACGACGGGCATACAACCTGAATGCGGTCGAGCTTGCACCTATTTGCCCAGCAACATAGTCAAGCATAGCTTTCGGCGGAACCTCGTTAGCCAACAGTGGCCTACCGGGATAACGCATCAAGCAGAGTTGGATCGCAAAGCCGAGCTGATTGTGTTCGCGCCGCCGTAGCTGGATTTCCAGCAAATCGGCCGGCGCAAGAGAATAGTGGCGGATCAGACTGTCTTCGTCGATCGGAATGTCGAGTAGCGTCTTTCGTTCGTGTTCTTTGAGAAGCGCACGTCGGGCCACTTTCCACTCCACGCTAGAACGGTAGTGGCCAAGCCTCTGTCCAAGCAGCCTAGCGGTACAGGAGGCAAATGGCGTATCCACAGCGAACATCCGGGCGTTCACTTTCCGTTCGGCCTTAGCGCAAGATTCTGAACAGCTCTTGTTCCGGCCCC
>NZ_NPKJ01000017.1 GCF_002284575.1 Mesorhizobium temperatum | reverse complement strand
GTGCGGCGGCAGAAAGAACCCCAATGAAATTCCGGCCACTCCACGACCGCGTCGTCATTCGGCGCGCGGAAGGCGATACCAAATCCAAGGGCGGGATCATTATTCCCGACACCGCCAAGGAAAAGCCTCAGGAAGGCGAAGTGATCGCCGTTGGGCCCGGCTCGCGTGACGAGAGCGGCAAGCTGATCCCGCTCGACGTCAAGGCCGGCGATCTCATCCTGTTCGGCAAATGGTCCGGCACCGAGGTCAAGATCGACGGCGAGGATCTCCTGATCATGAAGGAGAGCGACATTTTGGGCATCGTCGAGAAGACCAAAGCGGCCAAGAAAGCCGCCTGACCGGGCGATTTCCGATCCCGCAATTTCAAGACTGAACTGGACGTAAAATCATGTCTGCCAAGGAAATCAAATTCGCTACCGATGCCCGCGACCGGATGCTTCGCGGCGTCGAAATTCTGAACAACGCCGTCAAGGTGACGCTCGGCCCCAAAGGCCGCAATGTCGTCATCGACAAGGCCTATGGCGCGCCGCGCATCACCAAGGATGGTGTCGCCGTCGCCAAGGAAATCGAGCTTGCCGACAAGTTCGAGAACATGGGCGCCCAGATGGTGCGCGAAGTGGCCTCGAAGACCAACGACCTTGCTGGTGACGGCACGACGACAGCCACGGTGCTGGCCGCTTCCATCCTGCGCGAAGGTGCCAAATTCGTTGCCGCGGGCATGAACCCGATGGACCTCAAGCGCGGCATCGACCTTGCTGTGGCTGCCGTGGTGAAGGACATTCAAGCCAGGGCCAGGAAAGTCAAATCTTCGGACGAGATCGCCCAGGTCGGCACCATTGCCGCCAATGGCGATGCGACCGTCGGCGCCATGATCGCCAAGGCGATGGACAAGGTCGGCAATGACGGCGTCATCACCGTCGAGGAAGCCAAGACCGCCAACACCGAACTCGACGTCGTCGAGGGCATGCAGTTCGACCGTGGCTATCTCTCGCCCTATTTCGTCACCAATGCCGAGAAGATGCGCGTCGAGCTGGAGGACCCTTATGTCCTTATCCACGAAAAGAAGCTCGGCAATCTGCAGGCGATGCTGCCGATCCTCGAAGCCGTGGTGCAAAGCGGCAAGCCACTGGTGATCATCTCCGAAGACGTCGAAGGCGAGGCGCTGGCGACGCTGGTCGTCAACAAGCTGCGCGGCGGCCTCAAGGTCGCAGCCGTCAAGGCGCCAGGCTTCGGTGACCGGCGCAAGGCGATGCTGGAAGACATTGCCGTGCTCACCGCCGGCCAGATGATTTCCGAGGATCTCGGCATCAAACTCGAGAACGTCACGATCGACACGCTCGGGCGGGCTAAGCGCGTGCTCATCGAGAAGGATACGACGACGATCATCGACGGCGCCGGCGAGAAAGCCACCATCCAGGCGCGCGTCCAGCAGATCAAGTTGCAGATCGAGGAAACGACCTCGGATTACGACAAGGAGAAACTCGAGGAACGGCTGGCGAAGCTGGCTGGCGGCGTTGCTGTCATTCGCGTCGGCGGCGCGACCGAGACGGAAGTCAAGGAAAAGAAGGACCGCATCGATGATGCGCTGAACGCCACTCGTGCAGCCGTGGAAGAAGGCATCGTTGCCGGCGGCGGTGTTGCGCTTTTGCGCGCCAAGGCAGCTTTGACTGAGCTTACTGGCGCGAATGCTGACATGACGGCAGGTATTTCGATTGTGCTGAGAGCACTTGAAGCGCCGATCCGCCAGATTGCCGAGAATTCCGGCGTTGAAGGTTCGATCGTCGTCGGCAAGCTCTCCGACAGCAAGGATCACGATCAGGGCTTCGACGCCCAGAACGAAGTCTATGTCGACATGATCAAGGCCGGTATCGTCGACCCCGCCAAGGTCGTTCGCACGGCCCTGCAGGATGCCGGCTCGATTGCCGCGCTCCTGATCACCGCTGAAGCAATGATCGCGGACATTCCGCAGAAGGTTTCGCCCGCTATGGGTGGCGCAGGAGGTATGGGCGGAATGGGCGGAATGGACTACTGAGCGGCGCCTGAGACTATAGCCAGGACGACGGAAGACAGCGACGCGGGCACATGCGAGCCGATATCTCGGCGATCATCGGTTCGCTCGACATCGTGTTCGGGGAGATCGATCGATAGGCTCGTCGCTGTCGTATTTGCTGCTAAAAATGGTCTTGGAGACAAGAACATGACCGACACTCTTGCCGAGAAAACATGTACGCCTTGTCGCGGCGGCGTCCCGCCGCTCACGCGTGATGAAGCCCAACGCTTCCAGGCACAGGCTCCCGATTGGGAGCTGGGTGACGATGCCCACCGCATCCAGCGAAGCTTTCGATGCCGCAATTTCCGGGACGCGCTCGCTCTTGTTCAGGAGATCGGTGAGCTCGCCGAAACCGAAAGCCATCACCCCGACATCAGCTTCGGCTGGGGTTATGTGACGGTTTCCCTGAGCACCAAGAAGATAAAAGGACTGCACGAGAACGATTTCATCATGGCGAGCAAGATCGATCGGGTGTTCGATCGCTCGGGCCGGCCCCTCGACCGCCAGCAGTGACACGGCAAATCCATCGCCAATCTAGTGAGGTTTCCATGACAGAGATCCGAACCGGCAACCAGCCCGTCACCCAAATCACCATCGTCGATTCTGAACCCGACAAGCAGACCGAGGCATTGTCCGTCATGACCGAGCGGGCGCGCTTTATGGCGCGCCAGCCTGGGTTCATCTCAATCAGCCTGCATCGCAGCCTCGACGGGCGGCGCATCGTCAACTACGTCCAATGGCAGAATCGCGATCTCTTGCGATCGGCTCATCAATCGCCGGAATTCCGGAAGGAGTGGGGTCACTTCGATCAGTTGACGGACGAGATCGATCCCAATCTGTACGAGGTAGCCCAGGTGATAGATGGTGGTCAGTAGCCGTGCTGTTCAGGTGACCTGAACAGCACGGCCGAGACAGCTCGACATAAGCTGGCGAATTTGAGCCACGACGGCCATGAACGATCGCATTGTAACCGTTTTCGGCGGATCCGGCTTTCTCGGCCGCCGGGTCGTTCGGCATCTCTGCAAGC
>NZ_NPKJ01000052.1 GCF_002284575.1 Mesorhizobium temperatum | reverse complement strand
GTTCGCCGCCTTCTTCAAGGTCGGCCTGCCGCTGACGCTGGTCACGCTGCTTGCCGGGACGGCATGGCTGGCGCTCGGGTTCTAGACGGGCGGTGGGGCGGCAAACCCGGAGTGGGCCTCCAAACTCAGTGAGAAGCATTTTGCGACCAACCAGTGAACCACTGTCGTAATGTTTTGCAGGGTGGCAACAACTTGCGCCAAGCACATAGACCAAAGCTAAGGTTACGACTAGGCTGCTTAAAATGTTGGGTAACTAAGAAAGACCAACAAAACCGGGGAAATTTATCGCGGAATGAAAGCGTTGGATAAAGACAGCTATTTCAAGCCGAGGTGACAAGGGGGAGATAAAATGGACGACATTGTCGAACCAGTCAGCCCCGTGAATCACAGGCTTACAAAGTACTTGAAGCAGGCTCGTGATAGGTTGATCCAGACCGGTACCCGCAACCGGCTGATACACACGGCCCGCTTCGCCAAACGCGGCAAGAGCATCGATATCATTGACGAGCGTTCGGACGATGTCTTCCGTATTCTTGTCACTGACAGTAAGCGCATGCGCTTCGATCACGAAAGCGCCGGTTGAGTCCGTCGCGATCGCCTTAGATCATTGCGGTAGAGCTAGATGACTGGCTCTGCCGATCCTATCAGCTCCCAGGGTTTGCCAACCCCAAGCGCCTGGCGGGCGAAGTAACGGTAGGGAGTACGAGACCAGTCCTTAACCGATGAACTTCTGTTGTCGAGGATAAGGTCACCCTTCGAGGTCCTCACGGTGAGCACCGTATGACCGTCCCAACCGCTTCGGGCGACCGTCAAAAGGAGCGCCGATGCAGGCCAACCCATCTTCATCAACTCCGCCTTTTTCAGAATGGCAAAGTCTTCGCAGTCGCCATACCTGCTTGGCACCCTCCAGTCATCGTCTGTCCCGTTTGTGGCCATATCGGAACTTTCGGTTATGCGCCGGTTAACCGAACTGTTTACGCTAGCAAGCTCGGCACTGCGCGAATTCGTCAACTCGACCAGCTTCTGACTACCGCTCGTGCTACAGAGCCTCTTTTCACGAGCGCAGAAGTCATGGAAGGCCGGGGGTGCAAATGCATGGCCAATCATCTGCATCTGCGTTCCGGTGCTGAGCACGGTCTTCCCCCGGTTGACATGGCAGAAATCGAACCACTGGTCGTGCTACAGCCGGTGCTTGCCAGTACGCATGCGAGAAGAGCGGTTGTTGAAATTTTCATCGGGAACCCCATTCGTGGGCATTCCCTATCGCCGGCCAGGGCAGCGAAAATGCGGTCGAACACGCCGAGCCGGCTCCAGCGGATGAAGCGGCTGTAGAGCGTCTTGTGCGGGCCGTAGCCGGCAGGCGCGTCCTTCCACTGCAAACCGTTGCGGATCACATAGACGATGCCGCTCACAACCTTCCGGTCGTCGACGCGCGGAACGCCGTGAGACCGCGGGAAATGCGGCGCTAGGTGAAAGAATAAAAAATTCAATAGTCATCTTTATTTATAGTCCATAATTAATTTGGATTAGTCAAAAAGAAATTGGATATATCTTTAGATGTAATCTACACCTATTAGGGGAACGTATGATTTGGATGCTACGTTACATAGCATCTGTTAATAATTTCGGAGAGTTCCGATGCAAACCGCGAAACAAATACTTACTCGCAGCACAATGCTTACCTCTATGGCGCTTGTGTGTTCGATGCCGACCATGCCTGCTTCTGCCCAGAGCAGCATCAGGCCCGTACTTACCGCCGAACAGTGCGTCCCGCTGACTGAGCAGAACTACGCAATATGCTGCGTGGCTCTAAACCGGGACGAACTGCTTACCAGGGCGGAGCTAGACCAGTGCCCGCCCATTACGACCGGCCAGGTCGGCACTGACGAT
The DNA here is from genome assembly GCF_002284575.1 of Mesorhizobium temperatum. Classification (GTDB taxonomy): domain Bacteria; phylum Pseudomonadota; class Alphaproteobacteria; order Rhizobiales; family Rhizobiaceae; genus Mesorhizobium; species Mesorhizobium temperatum. The sequence continues at coordinate 1,104 of NZ_NPKJ01000052.1, read as the reverse complement.
GCCGGCACCGACGACGGGGGCACCGGCGACGGCGGCACTGACGATGGCGGCACCGACGATGGCGGCACCGACGATGGCGGCACCGACGACGGCGGCACCGACGACGGCGGCACCGACGATGGCGGCACTGACGACGGCGGCACCGACGATGGCGGCACCGACGACGGCGGCACCGACGATGGCGGCACCGACGATGGCGGCGCCGACGACGGCGGCACCGACGATGGCGGCACCGATGACGGTTCGTCCGACGACGCCGCTGGAAATCCCGGCAACGAAAAGAGCGTCGGAGCCGCCGGCGAGGGCCCAGGCCCTCACTCACCCAGTGATTTTGGTCCAACCGGAAGCTTCGGCAAAGGCGACGCGAACGGCAACGCCGGGGGGCAAGGGAGAAGGGGAGACGCGCCGGGCCACAACTGAGGTGCTCCGGGAATAGCGGAAACGCTCCGGCCCGGGATTGCGTTCCCGGACGGCAGCATGGGGCGAACGGCGGCTTGCGGCGTGCAGTGAAGCGAGGCCAGCTTGCCGTCGAGACGATTGGCAACCGCTATTACACCACGCTCGAGAACATCAAAGAGATACGCCGGCTGTGCCGGGAGGGCGCATGACGAAAGCAATCCGCTTCCATGTAGATCCGCGCGACGTGCCGCCAAATAAAAGGCGGTGGTGGTCTGCATCGGGCTGGCGATCGCCTTCTTCGCCGGCGTTCCGGTCGCCAAGGCCGCACTGATCGGCGGCGCCATTCTTCTCGTGACCCGCGCCATCAAGCCGGCGCGCATCTACCGCGAGATCGACGGGCCGCTGTTGTTTATGTTCGCCGGCCTGTTCATCGTCGTCGCCGGCGCCGAGAAGACGCTGCTCAGCCCCGACATCGTCGCCTCGGCAAAAAACCTCGGGCTGGACGACGTCTGGCGGCTGTCCGGCTTCACCGCAGTGCTGTCCAACATCATGAGCAACGTTCCGGCCGTGCTGGCGCTGCGGCCGTTCATACCAGGCCTGGAAGACCCCGAGCGCGCCTGGCTGGGTCGTCGCCATGAGCTCGACGCTGGCCGGCAATTTCACGCTGCTCGGTTCAGTCGCCAATCTGATCGTCGCCGAGTACGC
>NZ_NPKJ01000020.1 GCF_002284575.1 Mesorhizobium temperatum | reverse complement strand
GCGACGATCTCTTCGAGATCGCGCTGGGCGACGATCTCTTCGAGATCGCGCGGTGGGTATTGGCAATGAGAACGATCAAGTGTCTTAAGGGCAATTGGTGGATGCCTTGGCATGCACAGGCGATGAAGGACGTGATACGCTGCGATAAGCTACGGGGAGGTGCGAATACCCTTTGATCCGTAGATTTCCGAATGGGGAAACCCACCTAAGGTGCTTGGAAAATCAGAGCAGCAGGGCAACTTGCTGCTGTGGTTTCCAAGTATCTGTTATAGGTAACTTATCCTGAATACATAGGGATAAAGTGGCGAACGCGGGGAACTGAAACATCTAAGTACCCGTAGGAAAGGACATCAACCGAGACTCCGGCAGTAGTGGCGAGCGAACCCGGACCAGGCCAGTGGCGATGATGAGACAAGCGGAACCTTCTGGAAAGTAGGGCCATAGTGGGTGACAGCCCCGTACGCGTAATGCAAGTCATCGTCCTCGAGTAAGGCGGGACACGTGAAATCCTGTCTGAAATTGGGGGGACCACCCTCCAAGCCTAAGTACTCGTGCATGACCGATAGCGAACTAGTACCGTGAGGGAAAGGTGAAAAGCACCCCGACAAGGGGAGTGAAAGAGTACCTGAAACCGATTGCCTACAAACAGTGGGAGTCCAAGGTTCGTCCTGGGTGACCACGTACCTTTTGTATAATGGGTCAGCGACTTAGTGTGACGAGCAAGCTTAAACCGCTAGGTGTAGGCGCAGCGAAAGCGAGTCTGAACAGGGCGTTCAGTTCGTCGCATTAGACCCGAAACCGAGTGATCTAGCCATGAGCAGGTTGAAGGTAAGGTAACACTTACTGGAGGACCGAACCCATAACTGTTGCAATAGTTCGGGATGACTTGTGGCTAGGGGTGAAAGGCCAATCAAACTCGGAAATAGCTGGTTCTCCGCGAAATCTATTTAGGTAGAGCGTCGACCGAATACCCCAGGGGGTAGAGCACTGGATGGGCTAGGGGTCCTCACCGGATTACCAAACCTAACCAAACTCCGAATACCTGGGAGTACTAGTCGGCAGACACACGGCGGGTGCTAACGTCCGTCGTGAAAAGGGAAACAACCCTGACCTACAGCTAAGGTCCCCAAGTTATGGCTAAGTGGGAAAGGATGTGAGGATCCCAAAACAACCAGGATGTTGGCTTAGAAGCAGCCATCATTTAAAGAAAGCGTAACAGCTCACTGGTCTAAATAAGGGTCTTTGCGCCGAAAATGTAACGGGGCTCAAGCCATACACCGAAGCTTAGGGTTCGTGAGCAATCACGAGCGGTAGCGGAGCGTTCTGTAAGCTGATGAAGCCATACCCGTGAGGGGTGGTGGAGGTATCAGAAGTGCGAATGCTGACATGAGTAACGTAAGGGGAGTGAGAGACTCCCCCGCCGAAAGTCCAAGGGTTCCTGCTTAAAGCTAATCTGAGCAGGGTTAGCCGGCCCCTAAGTCGAGGCAGAAATGCGTAGACGATGGGAACCACGTTAATATTCGTGGGCCTGGAGGAAGTGACGGATCATTGAGGTAGTCCAATCTTATCGGATTGAAAGGGCTGCTGCGTGGTTCCAGGAAATAGCTCCTCCTTATAGACCGTACCCGAAACCGACACTGGTGGACTGGTAGAGTATACCAAGGCGCTTGAGAGAACTATGCTGAAGGAACTCGGCAAATTGCACGCGTAACTTCGGAAGAAGCGTGACCCTTTTCCACGCAAGTGGAGGAGGGTGGCACAGACCAGGGGGTAGCGACTGTTTATCAAAAACACAGGGCTCTGCGAAGTCGCAAGACGACGTATAGGGTCTGACGCCTGCCCGGTGCTGGAAGGTTAAGAGGAGGGGTGCAAGCTCTGAATCGAAGCCCCAGTAAACGGCGGCCGTAACTATAACGGTCCTAAGGTAGCGAAATTCCTTGTCGGGTAAGTTCCGACCTGCACGAATGGCGTAACGACTTCCCCGCTGTCTCCAGCATAGACTCAGTGAAATTGAATTCCCCGTGAAGATGCGGGGTTCCTGCGGTTAGACGGAAAGACCCCGTGCACCTTTACTATAGCTTTACATTGGCATTCGTAGTGGCATGTGTAGGATAGGTGGTAGGCTTTGAAACCTGGGCGCCAGCTCAGGTGGAGCCACCCTTGAAATACCACCCTTATCACTATGGATGTCTAACCGCGGCCCGTTATCCGGGTCCGGGACAATGTATGGTGGGTAGTTTGACTGGGGCGGTCGCCTCCTAAAGAGTAACGGAGGCGCGCGATGGTGGGCTCAGAACGGTCGGAAATCGTTCGCTGAGTGCAATGGCATAAGCCTGCCTGACTGCGAGACTGACAAGTCGAGCAGAGACGAAAGTCGGTCATAGTGATCCGGTGGTCCCGCGTGGAAGGGCCATCGCTCAACGGATAAAAGGTACGCCGGGGATAACAGGCTGATGACCCCCAAGAGTCCATATCGACGGGGTTGTTTGGCACCTCGATGTCGACTCATCGCATCCTGGGGCTGGAGCAGGTCCCAAGGGTATGGCTGTTCGCCATTTAAAGCGGTACGTGAGTTGGGTTCAGAACGTCGTGAGACAGTTCGGTCCCTATCTGCCGTGGGTGTAGGAATATTGAAAGGATCTGTCCCTAGTACGAGAGGACCGGGATGGACGGATCTCTGGTGGACCTGTTGTGGCGCCAGCCGCATAGCAGGGTAGCTATATCCGGACGGGATAACCGCTGAAGGCATCTAAGCGGGAAACCCACCTTAAAACGAGTATTCCCTGAGAACCGTGGAAGACGACCACGTTGATAGGCCGGGTGTGGAAGAGCGGCAACGCTTGAAGCTTACCGGTACTAATAGTTCGATCGGCTTGATCGTTCTCATTCCCTATGCCCATC
>NZ_NPKJ01000016.1 GCF_002284575.1 Mesorhizobium temperatum | reverse complement strand
GCTGACCATCAAGGCTGTCGGCGCCAACTCCGACCAGACCGCTGGCATCAGCATCGTGCGTCGCGCGCTGCAGGCTCCGGCCCGCCAGATCGCGGCCAACGCCGGTGCGGAAGCATCGATCGTTGCCGGCAAGATCCTCGAGAACAAGGGCCCGACCTTCGGCTTCAACGCCCAGACCGGCGAATATGGCGACATGATCGCCATGGGTATCGTCGATCCGGTCAAGGTCGTGCGCACGGCTCTCCAGGATGCGGCCTCGGTCGCCGGCCTGCTGGTCACCACCGAAGCCATGATCGCGGAGGCTCCGAAGAAGGAGTCGGCTGGCGGCGGCATGCCTGGCGGCATGGGCGGCGGCGGCATGGGCGGTATGGGCGGTATGGGCGGTATGGATTTCTAATCCAACTCCTATCAGCCTTCAGATACGGAAGGGCGGCAGCAACGCCGCCCTTTTCTTTGGCGCGGATCCAGTCGGAAAAAAGTTCGGCGCTCGCGAATTTTTTTGGAACCAACGACCGCCTGGGTTAGCGCGATGTCAAAGGAGTTTCGGAGGAGAAATCGGAGGTCAAGAATTTGACAAAAAAGGCGCCTCCCGCACCTAAGATACGTGTCCTTTAATGATCAGGGGCCGAGTCCTGTTCAGACTGGCGCTTGAAATCGAATCGATGCCCGGCATCGTGGAAATACGCAGCAGGTCATCGCCCGAAAGGGATTGAACCAAAGCATAGGAGACCTAGCCAATTCTTACTCAAACCCACGCTAATGATTTCGCGTCATCCGATACTCTAGGGGGACGTATTTCGTTCGCCCGCGAGCTCATCAAACTTACAATGGCACAGGCCGCATGCCGACTTGGTGTCGAGACGGCATGCTGGAAGGCGTGGGAATGCGACCGCGCCGCGCCGCAATCCAATCGCCTTGCCACGATGGCGGGCATCCTGGCCGTGAGCCCCTCATGGCTGCTGTCGGGAATAGGCGCCGGTCCATTGGAGCTGGAGTCGAGCGACGGCGCCGCCCTGCTGCGAGAGCTGCAAATCGCCTCTGCTGACGCAGTGGCTTCGCAAAAACGTGTGCAAGAAATCGTTGCGTTACTGGGGTCGGTTCCGGTAGGGGCGAAAGGACACACTAAGCGTGGTGTTCAAGCGGTTGGATCATAAAGAGGCAGGAATTACTGGAGGCCCAAAGTGTGGCGAACTCCTCGACGGGCAGAAAGCCGACAGACTCGTAAAAAGCGCGGGTGGCGTAATCTTCGTCGGATTTGGATGCCGCAACCGTCTTCACCGTCAGGAAACGGGCATTTTTGCTCGCCGCATGCTCCTTTGCCGCCGTCTTCAATGACCAGCATACCCATCCGGTGCCAAGTAGGCGAACACATTGACCGACGCCTTCGGCCGGGCACCGCCGAGAGAGGAGCCAGGGGCAAAGATGAGCTGCAGGTTTTCGTCCGTTTCCTCGTCCCGGAGGATCAGTTCGGTGATTTGGAGCAACCGGCCAAGCTCGATCAGGGCAGGGACGCGGCCCGGATCGGTGCCTGGAAAGTCTCTTCGCCAACCCAGCGGAAGCGGAGCGCGCCAACTCGGGTCTCGTCGGCGACGCCGAGCAGGGAGTCGCTTTCCGCGAGGGTGTGAACGGCGCGCCTTTCGTGTTCGGCGAGGCGGAGTTCGGCGCGCTGCATAAGGCGACGGCCCCAGGTATCCGGCGCCGAGTCGCCGATGGAACCTAAGGTCGCCAGTCCGGCAGGAGGAGCGAAGGCGCCACGGGTCAGAGCAAGAGCTGGCTCGAGCGAGAAGCGGTCCGGATTCTCAAGCCATGCACCGTCATACTCGAAGAGGATGGTCTTCGCGCCTCGGACGCGATTGCTCCTCGCCATTCCGATCGGGCGTGTGCGGCCGTGATCAATATGCACCTCAAAGTCAGCCATCGCGAGACGATCCGGCTGGCCGCTTGAGATGGATGTGTTTGGGCAGATCGGCGCTGGCCAGCGCCTGCCCGACGCTGTCGTTGCTGATGTCGGCGACCTGGCTTAGGCCGTCGAGCAGGCCGAGCGCCTGCAGGACGCCGGCATAAATGCCGATGCTGAACGTTGGTGTCCTCGGCTTCGACCCTTTGCAATGTCGAGCGAGACGTGAAGGCGCGCTTGGCCACGACCGCCATTGGCAGCCGCCGGCGTCGACGGGCATCATGGATGTCCGCCCCAAGCGTGCGCAGCGCGCGTCGCACTGCAGCAGGAGGGTTGTTTGGCGTGGCATTGTGTAACCTTCGAACTACAGAATGGCCGAATATGCAGCACGAAGATTACAATTTTCTAGCCCGTCAAGGCGCCGTTCAGCAGGAAGCGAAGGTTTAATCTTACCGACGTCGCGAGGCGGCATCGACCGGGAGATTTTGAACGTCAGCAATCGCGGCGACGGCAGTTTTTTCAGCGGGCTCGCTGGAACAAATACCGATTTGAGTGAAGGGGCCTTTTGCCTCAGGATTCGATCGGTCGGGAATTCGGTGGCGATCCGAAATCGTTCTCAAGGCGGTTGGAGATTGCCTTCTTTATGTTCCATTCGCCGCAACCCTCTTCAGCCGGGGTCGCGTCCCTACAGGTGGTGTAGCTCGGCGGTAGCGAAGCCGCTCGCGAGCGCGCCCTCGATAGCGCTGTAGCGAGC
>NZ_NPKJ01000049.1 GCF_002284575.1 Mesorhizobium temperatum | reverse complement strand
GCAGGCCTTCAAAAAGGCCCCATTAACCCACCAAACGCGACTTCGCTCCCCGTGCAAAGCCCTCCTTGTGGGAGAAGGTGGCCGAGCGAAGCTCGGTCGGATGAGGGGTGCTGGACGGATCGCGGCGTTGAGTTTCTTCCAACACCCCTCAACCGTCTCGGCGCTGCGCGCCGATCCACCTTCTCCCACAGGGGGAGAAGGGTATCGCGGACGCCGGCTTGACGCCGTCCGGGCAACCGCCATAGCGTGAGGCATCAGCAAGGAGCGCAGCTATGGCAGGCATGGTCGAAAGCGAAAACATCGATGTCGGCTTTTCGGGAAAACGCTGCATCCATTCGCGTAATTGCGTGCTCGGCGATCCGCATGCCTTCGTGCCCAACGCCAAGGGCCAGTGGATCCATCCCGAGGCGGCCAGCGTCGAGAAGATCGTGGCGATCGCCGAAAGCTGCCCGTCGGGCGCCATCACTTATGTCAGGAAGGATGGCGGGCCGCAGGAAAAGCCGCCGGTGGTCAACATTGTCCGCATCAGGGAAAACGGTCCGCTGGCGCTGCATGCCGAGATCGTGCTTGGTGAGGAGACGTTTTATCGCGCCACGCTCTGCCGCTGCGGCGCTTCGGAAAACAAGCCGTTCTGCGATGGCAGCCACACCAAATCCGGCTTTACCGCCACCGGCGAGCCGGCGCTGAAGGACACGCCGGCGCTGGATGCGAGGAATGGCCCGCTGACGGTAACCCCGACGAAGAACGGCCCGCTCAAGCTCGAGGGCAATCTCGAAATCGTCACTGGCACCGGCCACACGGTCGACCGCACCCAACGCACCTTCCTCTGCCGCTGCGGCCATTCCGCCAACAAGCCGTTTTGTGATGGGACGCATAAGAAGGTGGGGTTTGTCGGGTAGGCTGGCGTTGCTGCCAAAGCTGCCAATCTCCCCACTCGTGGGGGAGATGTCTGGCAGGACAGAGGGGATTGTCTCGCGTGGAGCGCCTGCATCCTCTGTCCGCGATCGAGGTCGCGTCAGGACGTACCGACCCCCTCTGTCGCCTTCGGCGACATCTCCCCCTCAAGGGGGGAGATTACTCTCCCTTGGCCCAGCTCGCCGCCAATTTCGGCCTTCGACAACGGCGCTCGGTTGATGCTAGGTCTTTGCTACCGGTGCGTGCATGTGCCGGAACGGCGGTTCGTCGGGCTTGGGGGGATTTCAGATTGCGCAAATATGTCTTGCTGTTTCTCAGCCTCTGTATCGATTACGTCTGGGTGAACGCGGCCGTCGTCCTGGCCGACCGGCTGTTTCCCGGCGTTGCCGAGACCGTTCTTGGCCAGCCGGCGTCATGGGCGGCCCAGCAGGTCCTTTCGCTGATCCTGCTTAGCCTTGTACGGGTGGCAAACGTCTCGGTGGGCGAATGGCTGCTGTCCTATGCGCAGACGGAGCAGCCGGCCGGCCAGCGTCAATGGGCCAATCTGTTGCTTGGCACGCTCGGTGTCCTGTCCGGGATCTGTACCTGCTGCGCCTCACCGAGGGCGACGACGGCACGCCGTTCCTGTTCATGGTGGAGGACACGCCGCTGAAGACCGCGGCCGCTGCGCTCTACAGCGCCCTTTACAGTTGGTGTGGCGTGATGCTGTTGCGATTCGAGCCCAAGGCGAAGCTCTGCAATGCCCTGCTGTTCGCCTCGGTCCTGCCATTGACCGCGATAAACCTCATCTTCTCCCGCGACGCGCTGATTGCCTCGATGGTGGCGCGCGCCGCCATCGAGGGCCGCTCGTTCCCGGTGGAAAAGGCGGAGGTCTATGCCCGCGTGTCGATCTATTACGCCATCCTGCTTGTCGCGGTGATGCTGGCGATTTTGTATTTCTGCCGCGAGCGACCTGCCGTTTCCGTCGAGAGGTCGTTCGAAGGCTCGCCGGGCAGCCAGGCGTAGCTCCGGCCCTTTCCGGCTCAATCTTCTGCCGCTGCGGCCATTCGGCCAACAAGCCGTTTTGCGACAATTCGCACAAGCGCGTGGGTTTGTGGGGTAACTGGCGTTGGAATCTCCCCCCCTTGAGGGAGGGGAATCGCATTTGAGTAGTTGGAAAATGGCTTGCCAATTGCCGGGTTGTGGATTCTTGGGAGGGCTCCGTAATTGGGG
>NZ_NPKJ01000056.1 GCF_002284575.1 Mesorhizobium temperatum | reverse complement strand
GCGGTCACACTTCAGCGCGGCATGGCGGAACGCAACGCGAGTGTCGCCGAGGACCAGCGTTTCGAAGTCCGGATCGGTATCAACCTTGGAGAGGTCATCGTCGAAGGGGAGGATCGCTACGGCGAGGGTGTGAACGTGGCGTCGCGCCTCCAACAACTCGCCGAGCCAGGTGGCATCTGCGTTTCAGAGAAGGTGTCCAAGGAGGTCCAGAAGAAGTTGGCGTTTGAGTTCGAGCCCATGGGCGAGCAGCGGGTGAAGAATATAGCCGAGCCGATCTACTGCTATCGCGTGAACTTACAGCTTCCGAAAGCCACTCCGGCCGGGCGACCGGTATCGCTGGAATTGCCCGACAAGGCGGCCGTCGCCGTCTTGCCGTTCGCCAACATGAGCAGCGATCCGGAGCAAGAGTTCTTCGCCGAGGGATTAGCCGAAGACCTGATCACGGACCTCTCAAAGGTCCCCGGTCTTTTGGTGATCGCGCGAAACTCCTCGTTTGTCTACAAAGGAAGATCGGTCGACGTTCGATCGATCGCGAAGGATCTCGGCGTCCGCTATGTTGTCGAAGGCAGTGTGCAGAAGGCGGCGGCGCGTGTCCGAATCAACGCGCAGCTTATCGACGCGCACGACAATGCCCATGTCTGGGCCGATCGCTTCGACGGCGAACTGGCTGATGTCTTCGCCCTGCAGGACGAGGTTGTTGGTAAGATCGTTAGTGCGATTTCCGGGGCGTTCCCTTCGGCGCGCTTCATGACCCGGCAGAGGACGTCGAATCTCAAAGCGTACGAGTTTCTGGTGCGCGGGCGGGCCTTGGTGACCCAGTCGCCAGAGGCGAACAAAACCGCGCGTCCGCTCCTCGAAAGAGCGATTCAGCTCGATCCGGGCTTTGCGGAGGCGCATGCCTGGCTCGCGATGTCACACGTCTTTGGTTCGATGCACTGGGGGGAGACTGAGGAGCATCGTGCACTCGGTCGGGCGGAGGCTCAGCTGGCTGTGTCGCTTGATCCAGGGAACGCCGGGGCGCACACGATCCTCGGTTATATTTTACATTTCGACCTTAAGGCTGATGAGGCAGCGGCGGAATTTGCTACGGCGCTGAGGATCGACCCCAATCACGCCGACGCTTGGATCTTTCTCGCTGAATCGAAGGCGCATCTGGGTAACGCGGTTGAGGGGATCGAGTGCGTTCAAAATGCCTTCCGCCTGGATCCCTACCCGCCCGGACGATACTATTGGGTGCGTGGATACGTGGAATACGCGGCCCGCCGATACGAGGATGCGGTCGATACCCTTCGGCATGAAACAACCTACCGGACAGGGTCGCGGCGGATTCTGGCTGCCGCTCTTGCACGGCTTGGCCAGATCGACGAGGCCAAGGAGGAAGCACGACAATTCCTCGCCGCTAACCCGCACTTTTCTATACGGCAATGGGCGAGCACACAGCCGTTCCGCCGTGAAGCGGATCGTCAGCATTTTGTGGATGGCTATCTGATGGCGGGTCTACCCGAATGACCCTCTGGTGCCTCGTGCGAATGACCGTTCCTGGCGCGATCGAGCCGGCCGGTGCATCGGCTCGAATTAAACCGCGATGGGGCGCCCTACGTCGCAACCGGCCGTAGAGTTCATCTCTTGCGCG
>NZ_NPKJ01000001.1 GCF_002284575.1 Mesorhizobium temperatum | reverse complement strand
GCTCGCTACAGCGCTATCGAGGGCGCGCTCGCGAGCGGCTTCGCTACCGCCGAGCTACACCACCTGTAGGGACGCGACCTTCCGGGACCGTTATCCCTATGGTGAAGTATTGATAAAGAGGTGGTTAGGCAGCCCCTACCCTTCATATGAATCTCGCATGGATTGGTGAAGGCAGCAGGAGGCCGACTGTCGGAACGTCTGCTTCGGATCAGAATTTCCCCTTGATCTTGCTTGGATAAATGTCCGAGAAGGGTCATAACTTCCGGTTTCCGCAAGGGCGCGTCGCGTCAATCGGTGTCGTTGCACCGCCAAGCGACGCAAACCGCGCGTCTGGGCAAGAGAATCTTCAGAGCCCAATTTCGTGATCAAACCTTTTGACCCGCTGCGAAGTTGACCCGCGCCTTCCTGGTGCCTGGATGGATTCCGCGCTCGTCACCTTTCCGGTTAGCGAAGCACGTCAAAGGGCCTGCTCAGTCATTCAGGCTCCTGAGGCTGGTATCGATCACGACGCTCTTACCACCCGATGTGGAACTCCGATTCTCGAAAGACCGAAGGGGTTCGAGTCCAAAACGTGGGGTCAAAACGAGACAGAAAACGCAATAAAATCAAAATCTTAAAGTGTTGGTGGTGGTCGCAGTCTCTGGCGAACCAGTCTCTGTCCAATTTTCCCTGATAGGCGCCGAAAACAGCGAATTTCTAGGTTTTTGAGGGCCTGACCCAATTTTCCATAAGAAATCGCTGCGCAGATTCAATGCTTTAGCGCCAAATTCCCTGTGCGCAATAACAGGGAATTATTTAGCAGCTAGCAGGGAATTCCAAGCGAAGCAGGCCGAGATGGCAAATCGCGGGACTGGCGGCGGCTCTCTAGCTCAGTTGTCGAGCGCTACTGCAACAAGGCTGGCGCCAATTGCCCTCCGGTTCGATCGCACTCTAATGCTGGCTATTGGCGCATAGCGTCAAACCACGTTGCGAGGTCGGATAGAGACGACCGTATGAGATCGTCTCGAAAGATATCCTTTGAGCCTTCCACCATCTACTGGGGTTTAATGAGAAGTGCGACAGGTCTGCCTCACCCATCATTTCGTCCGGAATGCACAATGCAGCGCACCGTAACCCGACAAAATTGTATGACCTTGTTTGGTCGACACCCCTTGCCGCACTCGCTCAGCAATTCGACATTTCTGATCGAGGATTGGCCAACTTGCGCGCGTTATCAGATACCCGTTCCTGGCCACGGCTAGAGGCTCAACCAGATTTTTGATGCCTGGTTTCGATCCACGCCCCCGCGAAAGGGGCGACGCTGCCGCAACAGGAGCTCCGTTTCACCCTTGACGTTTCGATCCACGCCCCCGCGAGAGGGGTGCCACCTTCAAGCCGCCGGTAAGCGGCATGTTGAGAGGTTCCCCGCGAGAGGGGCGACCTCAATGCGAGCGGCAAATATCGCGGCTCCAAGAAGTTTCGATCCACGCCCCGAGAGGGGCGACGCGACGTTTGGCTATGCGCCGCTCAATTATGAGTGGTTTCGATCCACCCCCCCTCGAGGCAGGGCTATCGCATTTGAGTCATGAGCTGGAAGAGATAAGCATCGTTCCAGCCTGCACGCATCATTTTGC
>NZ_NPKJ01000012.1 GCF_002284575.1 Mesorhizobium temperatum | reverse complement strand
GGTCGCGTCCCTACAGGTGGTGTAGCTCGGCGGTAGCGAAGCCGCTCGCGAGCGCGCCCTCGATAGCGCTGTAGCGAGCGAGCGGCTTTGCGGTGGTCATCGACAGTTCGCCGGTAAGGTCGGGTTGCTGACACCAACCTGATTCGAAGGAACCATCGATGACCGACGACATGATGAACCTGCGCGCGCTCGTGGAGAAGACTCCGGATTCCGATCTCTTGCGCGAGATGATTGGCTTTGCCGCCGAGCGGCTGATGGAACTGGAGGTTGGCGCCGCCACCGGCGCCGCCTATGGCGAGAAGAACCCGTTGCGCACGGCCCAGCGCAACGGCTATCGCGAGCGCGACTGGGAGACGCGCGCCGGCACCGTCGAGCTGCGCATCCCCAAGCTCAGGAAGGGCTCCTATTTCCCCGGTTTCCTAGAACCGCGCCGCATGGCCGAGAAGGCGTTGACCGCCGTCATCCAGGAGGCCTACGTCCAGGGGATCTCGACCCGCTCGGTCGACGACCTGGTCAAGGCCATGGGCATGAGCGGCATCTCCAAAAGCCAGGTCAGCCGGCTGTGCGAAGAGATCGACGGCAAGGTCAAAGCGTTCCTTGAAAGACCCATCGAGGGCGACTGGCCATATCTGTGGATCGACGCCACCTACCTGAAGGTGCGCCGCGGCGGCCGCATCGTCTCGGTCGCCGTCATCATCGCTGTCGGCGTCAACGCGGACGGCCGGCGCGAGGTGCTGGGCATGGAGGTCGGCACGTCTGAGGCCGAGCCGATCTGGACGGAGTTCTTGCGCAAGCTGACCCGCCGCGGCCTGCGCGGCGTCAAGCTCGTCGTCTCCGATGCCCATGAAGGCATCAAGGCGGCCGTCACCAAGGTGCTGTGCGCGACATGGCAGAGGTGCCGCGTTCACTTCATGAGGAACGTGCTGGCCCATGCCGGCAAGAGCGGGCGCCGCGTCGTCTCCGCTTTCATCGCCACCGCCTTCGCCCAGGAAACGCCCGAGGCCGCAAGCACGCAATGGCGCGCCGTCGCCGACCAGATCCGGCCGAAGGTGCCGAAGCTGGCGACAATCATGGACGACACCGAGCCCGACGTGCTTGCCTACATGACTTTCCCCAAGGAGCACCGCGCCAAGCTGCACTCGACCAACCCGATCGAGCGCCTCAACGGCGAGATCAAGCGGCGCACCGAGGTCATCGGCATCTTCCCAAATGATGACGCCATCGTCCGCCTGGTTGGCGCGATCTTGCTCGAACAGAACGACGAATGGGCCGTGCAGCGCGCCAGATACATGACGCTGGAAACCATCAGCCAAATGAGCGATGATCCGCTCATCAGCCTGCCAGCCGTGGCACGCTGATCAGCCCGGCCCC
>NZ_NPKJ01000009.1 GCF_002284575.1 Mesorhizobium temperatum | reverse complement strand
GCCGGCCGGTGCATCGGCTCGAATTAAACCGCGATGGGGCGCCCTACGTCGCAACCGGCCGTAGAGTTCATCTCTTGCGCGCCACGATGTAGGGACGGGCACGGGCATCGCTCGCTGTGCTCATTGGGGTAGTCCTTAGCGGAGGAATGCGCCGCAGCGCGAACGTGCGCTTCGGGGACGCGCCGGGAATGTCAAGAAATGGCGCACGTGATCGGTTGGTGCGTTCTGCCTTCAGATTGCCTGATGAAGCTCGGGAAAGTCCGGCCAGGGTGGAAAGTTCACGTTGCTGCCCTTGATCTGACCGCGCAGAAAGCGCCACTTCCGGTCGTTCATGACGAATCTCCGAACCGGACGTTCGCGCTAGGCCCGGAATCGACCCCATAGCTGCCGTTCCCGCGATAACAAAGAGCTGTTGCAAGCTGGCATCAGCTGGAGCCGACGCTGAGCCGTTGCGGAACTCGTCGCGGAACCATAATCTTGGGCACTGATGTGAGCCCGTGATACTGCGCGAGGTCCCGCAATGGCTTACGAGGCCGCCAAAAGACCGTTGTTCCGAAAACTCGACAACTATCTACTGCATGTGAGCGATCTTGACGAAGCCATATCCTTTTATCGGGATCGGCTCGGCCATGCCCTCATCTGGCGGGACGCGGAAGCTGCCGGCTTCGCGTTGCCTGAAGCAGATGCAGAACTAGTAGTTCATCTTCGTATTGGTCCAGAGACTGATATTCTGGTTAATGATGTGGACGCGGCATTTCGAGAATTTTTGGCAGCGGGCGGAACGGCAGTGGAACCGCCGTTCGACATCGCGATCGGACGATGCGCCCGTGTATGTGACCCTTTCGGCAACGTGCTTGTAATATTGGATCAATCGAAGGGAACGTTCACGACGGACGCGGAGCAGAATGTTATCGGCGTAGAGCCCGCGGGTAATCCAACCTGAACGTCGACATTCCACCCGATCGCGACGTAGAACGCTCCGTTGCGGTACAATCCGAGCCGATGCGCCGGCCGGCTCGGTCGCGCCACGAGCGGACGCTTGGCGCGTATTACCCGAGCGTCTCGATTGGGGCCGGAATCGGACTGTCGGCTTTTGGACACATGGAGCGAATAGCGGAAGTTGAACTGGAAAGCGCCATATGTGTCG